>CAUPMJ010000001.1:0-867026 GCA_963512455.1 uncultured Hylemonella sp.
AGCGTCCAGCCTTGCTTCCAGCGCTCCCACATCAGCGCTTTCTGGCTATCCGAGTAGTAGATCCTGGGTCGCTGCTTCATTTGCAACACTCCTTCCGCCTATGCGGTGGTTAGTGTGTTGCATCGACCGGTTGAATCCGCCGCCCCAACTGGTGAGTCACAGCGGCTTCCAGAGAAGACCTCCTCGCCAAGGGCAGACCATTAAGGTATCTCAGCGCGAATGCAAAGTGCGCGACAAGTCGTACCGCCCCCGCCTTCGATTGCCACAGCTCGAATGTGTCTTTAGAAAAATTTAGGCTGCCCGGCAGGGGAATATGATTGGGAATATTGCCGTGGATGCACTCAGAAAGCTCGCGATAAAGCGTCTGAGCCAACTGCCTAAAGTGCGCAACGTGTTCCGAAAGATCGGGGAAGAATGCACGACATGAACGGACACTCAGTGGACCATTCTCTGCATCGATCAACGTCGCCCACACTGTGTCCTTCTCTCCTTTCAACCACTCTGCCCGAAGAACAAGGTTGGCAGACAGATGTGTGCTTTGCAGGCACAGCTCCAGAACCAATCGCAGGCCCTTGAATCCGTTCCGATACTGCCCCTGGCATACGTTAAGGGCCGCCAAGACATACTCACTGGCAGCGGTCTCAAGCAAACCGGCCTCCTGCTGCTCCTCGATGGCCGTCCGCCAGGCATCCAGGTCACTTGCGAATAGGTAGATCTCGCCGAGTCGTGCGGCGTATTCTTCTTGCAGCGACGACTCCACCGTCTGGGTGCATTGATCGTGCAGTTGCCTGAGAACTGCGCCAGTGCCCGCGGTCGGCTGTTGCCCCGCTGCGGCCTGTAGGCTGCCATGGTATGACATTTGACCTCCTCTACGTGGATTTTTAGCAATTATCGACCGTCTTCCTCCGTCCGCAGACATTAAGAGTTTGAGAGAGCAACGGACCTGCACGCGCCTACATTGATGACGGTCGCTGTCCACGCAGACCCTGCAGTAACGTGCCATAGCCCACGATCTCAAGATAGACGGCACACCTAAAAATTCTAAATTTGCTCGGTAGCCAAGCCAGTCCTTTTGTTGGCGGCAATGAACCCCGTCCTTCACCGCCTAGCAATAGGCCTGGCGCGACACCGGCCGAATAAACTGACAGGCCCGACACTTGTTTTCCCGACACCATGCCGCATCCCCTCCCCACTCCCCCGGCCACAACCATGGACACCGACCTCTGGGATTCTGGCTTCAACAACGCACGCAGCCCTGGGAATCCGGATGAACTCGATTTCCTGCGTGGCTTCCACAATCTGGCCAGCCTCACACTGCTGAGGAACTGGCTGCAGGCGAATAGCGGTTCGAATATCCGGCTCACCTCGGTCTGGCAGGACAAATACGGGAATGTGGTGCCGAATCCCCTCGCGCCTGGGCAACAGTACAGCTACCAGGAAGTAGCAGACTTGGCTGTCATCGTGCGGGATGCTCGGAATAGCCAGGCCAGCGCCTGGATGTGGCTGCTGCAGGCAAAGGTGGTGAGCAATTCCAGCAGCCCGCTGCCGGCCGGGAACTCCACGGCCAGGGAGATCTATCTGTACGAATCCATGCCGGATTTCACCTGGCACGGCAAACAGTCGCTGGGATTCAATTTCCAGCTGAAAAGAGATTTCCCGGGCCCGGCGGCGGATTACAAGCACTGGTCTTTCCTGTGCTTCCGGGAGAAGGCCCAGCCGCGTTCTAGCAACAAGTTCGTCGATGTGCGCTGGCCCGGGTCCTCGTCGAGCGGACTTGCTGTGACGTCCTTCTGCGACGAATTGCTGGAGCTGGTCACCCATTTCTCAGTGCGCCCGGTACCGGCGAATGTCTATGGCGCGCCCCTGGCGCGTCATCCCGAGTGGGACAAGCTGGCGCGACAGATCCTGCACAAAGCCCAGTTGAAACCGCAGTTCGGACATGCTTCCATGGTCAAGGGGCAGAAAGCTGACGTCCTAGTGTGTGCAATGTTGGCGGAGAGCGATGCAGGCACGCTGATGTGGATTGATGCCCTAGGCCGCTACTGCTGGGCCGCCTGCGACATCTGTTTTCCGGACACGCCCTTGAAGGAGATTCTCTATTCGTCGATATCGACCGGGTTTGACTGGTACCAGCCCAAATTTGATCTGTCGATGGCTATGAGGGAGAAATGGGATGCGGCGGAAGGCAAGTCGGGAGATGGGAATGGCGATGAGGGGCAGGGCGATGGCGGAACAGAGCCGCCCAGGGGGGGCGACCAACGCGATGGAGAAGACGGGGGTGCTGGGGCTAAGCTGACGCTCTTTGTGGATGTGGAGGTTGAGGATGCGGAGAAATTTAGAGCCTAAATATGGCGGTTGTGGGTCGAGAGCACCTGTGCGCAATCACCGGCAGCGGACCTTCAAGATGCCATTGCGATGCAATGCGCCGCCAATGTCAGATGGCCAGGTAAAACCGGCCGTCGGGTCGGCGAGGGCGCGAGCACACGGATGACCGCTAAGTGGAATACCGTGGCCAAGCGGCACAGCCGCGACTGGCAGCAACCGCTGCAAATCGGACACTGGCCTCTGCTCGATGAATGAGCGCTTCAGCTCGAACGATGATCTGCAGAGTCAGCGGACCTTTCGGCGCCTTCCCTTGTCTCCTCCGCCAGACCACCGCCCGCAGGCACCCAACCCATCGCCGCCTTCCGGCATGCCCCACCGGACTCCCGGAGCCTTGCCGTCGCCGGTCTTGCGCAGGCGTGGCAGGCTTGCGCGCAGCCGGTCCTTTGCATTAGGCTGGAGGCCACGCACACCCCAGCGGGGAGCCCGGCATGCCCGTCAAACGACTGCAGTTCACGATCACCATCGCGGCGCCGGTGGCGCGGGTCTGGGACCTGATGCTGGGCGCGGAGAGTTACCGGGACTGGACGTCGGCGTTTGTCGAGGGCTCGTATTACGAGGGTTCCTGGGAGCCGGGCGCGCGCATCCGTTTCCTGGCGCCTTCGGGCGACGGCATGGTGGCCGAGATCGCGGAGTACCGGCGCCATGCCTATCTCTCGATCCGCCACCTGGGCCATATCGTGCAGGGCGCGGAGGACTACGACAGCCCGGCGGTAAGGGTCTGGGTCCCGGCGTACGAGAATTGCAGCTTCAAGGCCGTGCCCGGCGGCACGGAGCTGCTGATCAGCCAGGACATCAGCGTCGAGTACGAGCCCTACATCCGCGCGGCCTGGCCCCGTGCGTTGCAGCGCCTGAAGGCGCTGTGCGAAGCGCCGGCCTGAAGACGCGGGCAGCAGGGACGGGGTCCCGGCGCAAAGCCGGGCCCCGTGTTCCCGGGGACGTCGGCACCTCACATCCCGTTGCAATTTGGCCCTGCTCTTGCCCGCTTCGATGAAGATGATTGGATTTAAGATTCCACTCGGCCAGGCGCAGACACCTCGGGAGCTTCTCCCAGGTATGCATTGGTCCCGAAAAAGAAGAGACGCAGCATGGATTTGAAAGAAGCAGGTCTGAAGTGGGAAGAGCTGCACCAGCGTTGGGTCGCGGTCAACCAGGAAGCCAAGCGCCAGGAGCTGAAGAACCTCTTGCGCTACAAATCGTTTGCCGAAGGCAAGGGAGCAGCGCCGAGCGCCGAAGAACTTGCGCTCGCCGAGCAGATGCGGCGCACGGCCAACAGCGCGCAGGCCGACCGCGATGAGTTCACCCGCCGGGTGTTTCGCTGATCGCGCGAGGGCCGGGGCTCGCGCCCCCGCGCCTGTGCCACATCACCAGATCCGGGCAGCACGCTGCCTCAATTCCCGCCCAGGCTCTTGATGCGGCGATAGAGAGAGCGTTCGCTGATGCCCAGTTGGGCCGCCAGTTCGGCGCGGCTGCCCCGGTGGGTGGCCAGCGCCTGCTGCAGGGCGGCTTTTTCCAGCGATGCCAGTGAGGCGGCCGGGGGGGGCGTGGCCGGAGGCGCGCTGGCGCGTGCCGGCGGCCGGCGGCCGGACTGCAGGGCCTCGCGCACGTGGCCGGCGTCCAGCACCTGGCCATCGCACAGCAGGGCGGCGCGTTCCAGCAGGTTGCGCAGTTCGCGCACATTGCCGGGGTAGTCCTGGGCCTGCAGCAGCTGCAGGGCTTCGGGCGCCAGCGTCAGCCGGCGGGCCGGTGCCACACGCTCCAGCAGGGCGCCGGCCAGCAGGGCGATGTCTTCACGCCGCTCGCGCAGGGCAGGCAGGTGAATGGGGAAGGTGCTGAGCCGGTAGTACAGGTCTTCGCGAAAGCGGCCTTCGCCCACCATGTGGTCCAGGTCGCGGTGCGTGGCCGAGACAACGCGGATGTCGGCGTGGCGCAGCTCGGTGCTGCCCACGCGGCGGTAGGTGCCGCTCTCCAGCAGGCGCAGCAGCTTGACCTGCATGGTCAGCGGGATGTCGCCCACCTCGTCCAGGAACAGCGTGCCGCCACTGGCGGTTTCCACCAGGCCGGCGCGCGCGCTGTTGGCGCCGGTGAAGGCCCCGCGCTCGTGGCCGAACAGTTCGGACTCGAACAGGTTTTCCGGCAGGCTGGAGCAGTCCACTGCTACCAGCGGCTTGGCCGCACGCGCGCTGGCTGCGTGTATGGCGCGCGCCACCATCTCCTTGCCCGTGCCCGATTCGCCCAGCAGCAGCACCGCGGCCTGCGCGGGCGCCACGCGCGCCACCAACGTCAGCATGCGCTGGAAGGCGGGGGCGCGCCCGATCAGGCTCTGCGCGTCGGGCTGGCCCTGGGCCACCGGCAGTGGCGCCATCTTCTCGACGAAGAAGGCCTGCTGGCCTTCGCTGTCGAGCAGGGGGGTGAGTTCGATGTTGACGTATTCCTCGCCTTTGGGCGTGTGGTGCAGGTGCAGCACGCGTTCACGCTGGCCGGATTCGCGCGATCGCGCCAGCGGGCAGGATTCGCCCGCCTGGTCGCAGGGCACGTGAAAGTGGTGCGACACCTCGTAGCAGGTGCGCCCGATCACGCTGTGCCCGGCGCTGTACTGCTGGCGATAGGCTGCATTGGCCGCGAGGATGCGGTAGTCCCGGTCGAACAGGATATGTGGCTCGGTCAGGCTTTCCAGGAAGGACACCAGTTCGGGCAGGGGTTTCATGGGCGGCCTTTCATCCGGCCCCAGTATAGGCCGGGGCTGCCAAAAACTGCCAAATTTGACATGACGCGGCAGTCTGTTTATGGCGGGCAGCTCGGGGACGAGCTGCAAGTCTTTGAATCAAAAGGGTTTTTCAGGTCGATGGGGGTGGCACGTTTCTTGTGAAGGAGTAGTCGCCCAGGCGATTTCCATGAAACCACTCGACAAGACCCTCGTCAGGAAACTGGCCGCCGTGCTGGTGGTCAAGCTGGCCGTCTTGCTGGCCTTGTGGTGGTTTTTTGTCCGTGAGCAGCGCGTGGTGGTGGATGGCGAGGCCGCCGCTGCCCGGGTGCTGGGGCCGCAGCAGAGCCCAAACAAGGAGTGAAAACATGATTTCGGAACAGCTGGTCGATCTTTCCAGGCTGCAGTTTGCGGCCACGGCCATGTACCACTTCCTTTTCGTGCCGCTGACGCTGGGCATGGTCTGGCTGCTGGTGATCATGGAGAGCGTGTACGTGATGACGGGCAAGGTGGTCTGGAAGGACATGACGCGCTTCTGGGGCAAGCTCTTCGGCATCAACTTCGCGCTGGGCGTCACCACCGGCATCACGCTGGAATTCCAGTTCGGCACCAACTGGGCCTATTACTCGCACTACGTGGGCGACATCTTCGGCGCGCCGCTGGCCATCGAGGGGCTGATGGCCTTTTTCCTCGAGTCCACCTTCATCGGCCTGTTCTTCTTCGGCTGGGACCGGCTGTCGCGCACCCAGCACCTGATGGTGACGCTGCTCATGGCCGTGGGCACCAACCTCAGCGCGCTGTGGATCCTGATTGCCAATGGCTGGATGCAGAACCCGGTGGGCGCCGAGTTCAGCTACCAGACCATGCGCATGGAGATGACCGATTTCTGGGCCGTGGTGTTCAACCCCGATGCCCAGGCCAAGTTCGTGCACACGGTGTCGGCCGGTTACGTGACCGGCGCGATGTTCGTGCTGTCCATCTCCAGCTGGTACTTGCTTAGGGGGCGCGACATCGCCTTTGCCAAGCGCAGTTTTCGCGTGGCGGCGGCTTTCGGCCTGGCCTCGGTGCTCAGCGTGATCGTGCTGGGCGACGAATCGGGGTACACCGTGGGCGAGGCGCAGCAGACCAAGATGGCGGCGCTGGAGGCCATGTGGGAGACCAAACCCGCGCCGGCCGGACTGACGCTGGTGGCCGGCATCAACGAGGCGGCGCAGAAGAACGATTGGGAGATCGAGATTCCCTGGGTCATGGGCCTGATCGGCACGCGCTCGATCAGCAAGGAGATCCCGGGCATCCACGAGATCAAGGCCAAGAACCGCGAACGCATCGAACGCGGCATCGTGGCCGTGAACGCGCTGGAGGCGCTGCGCGCCAGCCGCGACGACACGGTGGCGCTCAAGGTGTTTGAGCAGCACAAGGAGGACCTGGGTTTCGGCCTGCTGCTCAAGAAGTACGTGAACGACGTGAACCAGGCCACACCCGACATCATCGAGCGCGCAGTCAACGACACCGTGCCGCGCGTGACACCCATGTTCTGGAGTTTCCGCATCATGGTCGGCCTGGGCTTTGCGATGCTGGCGCTGTTCGCCCTGGCCTTCTGGAGCACGCTCAAGACCGCCTGCATGCAGAAGCCCTGGCTGCTCAAGTGGGCGCTGTGGATGCTGCCCGCGCCCTGGATCGCCTGCGAGCTGGGTTGGTTCGTGGCCGAATACGGCCGCCAGCCCTGGACGATCTACGGCGTGCTGCCCACGCACATGAGCGTGTCCACGCTGAGCGTGGAAAGCCTCTATGGCTCGCTGGCCGGTTTCATCGGCTTCTACACGGTGCTGCTGATCGTGGAGATGTACCTGATGGTCAAGTTCGCGCGCATGGGGCCGGGCAGCCTGGGCACTGGTCGCTACGAGAACGAGCCGGTGCATCACGCCGTTGCGCGGGCCTGAGAAGCACAGACGCACAAGGATTCATCATGATCGACTATCCGACCCTCAAAATCATCTGGTGGCTGCTGGTGGGCGTGCTGCTCGTCGGCTTCGCCGTCATGGACGGCCACGACATGGGCGTGGGAACGCTGCTGCCCTTCGTCGGCAAGAGCGACGTGGAGCGGCGCGTGGTGATCAACACCGTGGGCCCACACTGGGACGGCAACCAGGTCTGGTTCATCACCGGCGGCGGCGCCATCTTCGCGGCGTGGCCGCTGGTGTATGCCACGGCCTTCAGCGGCTTCTACTGGGCCATGCTGGCCGTGCTGTGGGCGCTGTTCTTCCGACCGGTGGGATTCGACTACCGCAGCAAGATCCACAACGCCACCTGGCGCAGCACCTGGGACTGGGGGCTGTTCGTCGGCGGGGCCGTGCCGCCGCTGATCTTCGGCGTGGCCTTTGGCAACCTGCTGCAGGGCGTGCCCTTCCAGTTCGACGGCTACATGGTCTCCACCTACAGCGGCAGCTTCTGGCAACTACTCAACCCCTTTGCGCTGCTGGCCGGTCTGGTGAGCAGCGCCATGATCACCATGCACGGTGGCGCCTACCTGGCGCACCGCACCGAGGGCGTGATCCAGGCGCGTGCGGTGAAGGGCGCCGTGGGCGCGGCCGTGGTGATGGTGTTGGCCTTCGTGGCGGCCGGTGTGTGGCTGCAGTTCATCGACGGCTACCGCATCACCTCGCTTGTCAACCCGGCCGCCCTGCCGGACCCGATGGCCAAGACCGTGGTGCGCGAAGCCGGGGCCTGGATGGCCAACTACCGTACCCAGCCGCTGCTGTGGTTGCTGCCGCTGATGGGCGTGGTGGGCGCGTTGCTGGCGGCGGGGCTGCTGCTGGCGCGCCGCACGCTTGCGGCCTTCGTGGCCTCGGCGTTGGCTTTGCTGGGCGTGATCGGCACCGCGGGCGCTTCGATGTTTCCTTTCATCATGCCCTCGTCTTCCATGCCCGCGGTCAGCCTGACCGTGTGGGACAGCGTCTCCAGCCACCTGACGCTGGGCATCATGTTCTGGGCCACGCTGATTTTCATGCCGCTGATCGTCCTGTACACCGGCTGGGCCTATCGCGTGATGCGCGGCAAGGTGACGGTCGCCTACATCCGGGAAAACGAACACGGCGCGTATTGAGTTCATAGACAAGGATGGCCAGGCCATCCCACCAACCAGAAGAGAAAACCATGACATCCAATCCAGCGATTCCGGTGCCCGGCGGCGATGTGCACGGGCACGATGACGAGCGCCGCCGCATGCTGCTGCTCACGGCGGTGACGGCCGGCGTGGGCGTGGCCGCCACGGCCGTGCCCTTTGTCTCCAGCCTGGCGCCCAGCGAACGCGCCCGCGCCATGGGTGCCAGCGTGGAGGTGGACATCGGCGACATACCGCCCGGCGGCACCAGGACGGTGGAGTGGCGCGGCAAGCCGGTGTGGATCATGCGCCGCACGCCGCAGATGCTGGCCACCCTGTCGGCGCACGACGCCGAGCTGGCCGATCCGGCTTCGCGCAAGGACCAGCAGCCCGACTACGCGCGCAACCCGCAGCGCTCGATCCGTCCCGAGGTGTTCGTGGCCGTGGGCATCTGCACGCACCTGGGCTGCTCGCCGACGCAATTGCCCGCCGGCACCAACAACCCCGCCGTGGGCAGCGACTGGGCGGGCGGATTCTTCTGCCCCTGCCATGGCTCCACCTTCGATCTGGCAGGCCGTGTGTTCAGGAACAAGCCCGCACCCACCAACCTGGAAGTACCGCCCTACAAGTACCTGGCCGACAGCAAGCTGCTGATCGGCGAG
The DNA here is from genome assembly GCA_963512455.1 of uncultured Hylemonella sp. Lineage (GTDB taxonomy): Bacteria > Pseudomonadota > Gammaproteobacteria > Burkholderiales > Burkholderiaceae_C > Hylemonella. The sequence goes on from CAUPMJ010000001.1 coordinate 8,849, forward strand.
GACGATGCCGGCACCGCCTGAGCCCGCCCCTGAAGGAGAACGCTATGTGGTATTTCACCTGGATGCTTGGTGTCGGTTTTGCCGTGCTGCTGGCCATCCTCAACGCCATGTGGGGCGAGAACGAGGAAGCCCGCGCACAGTCGCACGGCAAGGATGTGCCATGAGGCAGGAATTGCCCGCCGTCCCCGGCCCCGGGGACGGTGCGGACGAAGCGACGCCTCGGCCGCAGGGCGCGGCGGTGCACCTGCCCAGCCTGTTGGCGGGCCTGGCCATCATGCTGGCCGGCAGCATCTACCCGCTGCTCTTCGCCGGCGCGGACGGTCGCGTCGACCATGGCTTGGCCCTGGCGCTGTTCTGGGCCATGAGCGCCGGTTTTGTCCGTGGTGTGGGCTTTGTGCCCCGGGCGCGCATCTGGCGGCTCTTGTTCTCGGGCTGGTCCTGCCTGGCCGGGCTGCTGCTGGCGGCCGCCTTGCGCTGGGGCGTGTGAGATGTATTTCCGCATGCTGCACGACGCGGCCAGCGGCGAGCTGAGCTACCTGCTGGCCGACCTGGACGCCCGCGAGGCCGTGCTGGTGGATCCGCGCGGGCGCGATCTGTCAGTGCTGCGGGCCCTGCTGGCCGAACACAGTCTGCAGTTGCGCTGGATCCTGCGTACGCATCAGCATGACGTGCTGCAGCCGCAGGAGCCGCAGGCCCTGCTGGGCCTGGGCGTCCCGCTGCTGCAGGGGCCGGCCGTGGCCGACGGCGAGGTCCTGCCATTCGGCAACGAGTTGCTGCGCGTGCTGGCCACGCCGGGCCACACGACCGGTTGCCTGAGTTTTGCCTGGCGTGACCGCCTGTTCTGCGGTGGACTGCTGGCGGTGGACGCCTGTCCGCACCAGCCGCAGCCGGCGGCGCCCGAGGCCCTGTGGGACAGCGTGACGCAGCGCGTGTTCGCGCTGCCGGACGAGATGCTGCTGTTTGCCGGCTACGATCGTCGTGCGCGTGCCGTCAGCACCGTGCTGGAGCAGCGGCGCTGGCATCCGTTTTTTGCGGGCCAGACCCGCGACGGTTTTCTGGCGCGGGTCGCGGCGCTGGCGGACCGGCGTGGCGAGACCACAGATCATCCCGAAGGAGTCGAAGCATGAGTTCACCCCACCGCATCACCGTGATTGGCGCCGGCTTCGGCGCCCTGTCCAGCGTGCGCGAGATCCGCCGGCGCGACCCGGCGGTGCAGATCACGCTGGTTTCGCCGCGGGCCGAGCTGCACTACCTGCCCGGCATCATCTGGATTCCCAGCGGCCTGCGCACGCGCGAGCAGCTGGTGCTGCCGCTGGCCAACTTCTTCGCCCGTATGCAGGTGACGCACGTCGCCGCCGAAGTGACGGGCCTGCGCGAAGGGGGGCGCCTGGTGGACACCACGGCGGGAGAGGTGCACAACGACGCGCTGGTGATTGCCAGCGGCGGGCGCTTCATCAAGAAGCTGCCGGGCATCGAACACGCCATCACGCCTTGCGAGGGCATTGCGGCAGCGGAGCAGATCCGCGACCGCCTGAGCGCGATGAAAGGCGGCACCATTGCGGTGGGTTTCGCCGGCAACCCGAACGAGCCCAGCGCGGTGCGCGGCGGGCCGATGTTCGAGTTCCTCTTCGGCATCGACGAACAGCTCAAGCGGGAAGGGCGGCGCGACAGCTTCGAGCTGGTGTTCTTCAACCCGAGCCAGGAGCCCGGCAATCGCCTGGGCCCCAAGGCCGTGCAGCACCTGCTGGACGAGATGGCGCGGCGCAAGATCCGCATCCACCTGGGCCACAAGATGCTGCGCTTCGAGGCGGACAAGGTTGTCACCGAAGGCGGCGAGCTCAAAGCCGACCTCATCCTCTTTATGCCCGGTATGACGGGCAATGCCTGGTTCGACCAGACGCCGCTGGCGCGCTCCCCCGGCGGCCTGCTCCAAGCTGACGCGCAGTGCCGCGTGCAAGGCGCCGAGCACGTCTACGTGGTGGGTGATTCGGGCAGCTTCCCCGGCCCCGACTGGATGCCGAAGCAGGCGCACATGGCCGACCTGCAGGCCGCCGCCGCGGCTGAAAACGTGCTGGCCGGCCTGCGCGGTCAGACACCCACGGCCACCTTCAAGGTGGAACTGATGTGCATCATCGATGCCCTGAGCCAAGGCACGCTGGTGTGGCGCACCCCCACGCGCAACATCATCCTGCCGCCCAGCCGCCTGTTCCACTGGGCCAAACGCTGGTTCGAAGGCATGTATCTGAGGAAGTACCGATGAACCCCATCAAATCCACTTTGCTCGCCATCATGCTGTCGCTGGCCGGCGGGCTGGCCAGCGCACAGCCCGCAGCGACCGCGGTGGACCTGCACACGGTCATCCGCTCGGGCGACGTGCAGGCCGTGCGGCAGCTGATCATGGCGGGTGCCGCGGTCGACGCCCGCGACAACTGGGGACGCACGCCCCTGATCGTTGCCCTGCAGCAGAGCAAGGCGGCCATCGCCGAACTGCTGATCGAGCGTGGCGCCAACATCTCGATCACGGACGCCTGGGGCCGCACGCCCTTGCTGGTGGCCACGCAGCTGAGGAATACGGCAGCCATACGCCTGCTGCTGTCGCGCGGGGCGGACGTGAATGCGGCCAACAAGAATGACATCACGCCCCTGATTGCCGCCGCGCAGACCGGCAATGTTGAGGCCGCCAGCTTGCTGCTGGCGGGGGGCGCGGCGCTGGACCGCACCGACAACCTGGGTTGGACGGCCCTGATGTGGGCCGCGAACCGCAACGACGCCACGGTGATCCGGATGCTGGTCGAACGCGGCGCCAATGCGGGTGTCACGGGCCTCGACCGTTCGACCGCCCTGGAGCTGGCACGCCAGCGGGGGGCCGATAACGCGGTGCTGATGCTGTTGGCGGGCAAGGTGCCCGACAGCAGTGCGTCGGCAGCCCCGACGCAGGCGCCACGGCGTGCTGGTGCGGCGTCCTTGCCTGCCGACCGGATGCCGGTCATCGATGGCCGGCGCATCGTGCGCGGCCGCGTGGATGCACCGATCACCCTCATCGAGTACACCGATTTCCAGTGCCCCTATTGCGGTTTCGGGGCGAAGACCGTGGAGGAGGTGCTGGCGCGTTATGAAGGACAGGTGCGACTGGTCGTCAAGCATGCGCCATTGCAGTTCCATCCCATGGCCAGACCGGCGGCGCAATACTTCGAGGCTCTGTCTCTGCAGAGCGCAGCCCGGGCTTGGGCCTACTACGATCGTCTGTTCGCAAACTTGAGCGCACTGGGCGGCGGGGAGCCCTATTTGCGCCGATTGGCGGGGGATCTTGGCGCGGACATGCAACAGCTGGACCAGGACCTGGCCGGCCCCGTGGTGCGCGAACGCCTCGCCGACGACCTGCGGGAAGTGCAGCGCTACCAGTTCGACGGCGTGCCCGCCTTTATCGTCAACGGCCACGTCATCGAGGGCGCGCAGCCGGTCGAGGTCTTCGTCGACGTTGTCGAAGCGGAGCTGCGCCGGTAAGGGACAAGGTCCTTGGGGAACTGGGGGGTGATCGAGGGCGTGGGCGGCTTTGCACCCCGCTCGCCGTACGCCTGGACGCCGGGAATTACATCCCGCTGTAGTTCGGTCCCCCACCGCCTTCCGGCGTGACCCACACGATGTTCTGCGTCGGGTCCTTGATGTCGCAGGTCTTGCAGTGCACGCAGTTCTGCGCGTTGATCTGCAGGCGGTCGCTGTTATCGGCGTTTTTCACGAACTCGTAGACGCCGGCCGGGCAGTAGCGGCTCTCGGGGCCGGCGTACTTGGCCAGGTTGATGCTCACCGGCACGCTGGCGTCTTTGAGCGTCAGGTGGGCGGGCTGGTCTTCGGCGTGGTTGGTGTTGCTGATGAACACGCTGCTCAGGCGGTCGAAGGTGAGCTTGCCGTCCGGCTTGGGGTAGGTGATCTGCGGGCACTCGGCCGCCGGCTTGAGGCGGGTGTGGTCGGCTTCCTTGCGGTGGATGGTCCACGGCGGGGTCTTGATGCCGATCCTGGGCAGGAACCAGTTTTCGATGCCGGTCATGATGGCGCCGATGAGGTTGCCCTTCTTGAACCACTGCTTGAAGTTGCGCGAGGTGTGCAGTTCGTCGTACAGCCAGCTCTGCGCGAAGTTCACCGGGTAGGCGTTCACCTCGTCGTGCGCGCGGCCGCCGGTCACGGCGTCGTAGATGGCCTCGGCGGCCAGCATGCCGCTCTTGATGGCGGCATGGCTGCCCTTGATGCGGCTGGCGTTCAGGTAACCGGCATCACAGCCCACCAGGGCGCCGCCGGGGAAGACCACCTTGGGCAGGCTCAGCAGGCCGCCCGCGGTGATGGCGCGCGCGCCGTAACCTATGCGCTTGCCGCCTTCGATGTGCTTGCGGATGGCGGGGTGCGTCTTCCAGCGCTGCATTTCCTCGAAGGGGCTCAAGTACGGGTTCTGGTAGTCCAGGCCGGTGACGAAACCCAGGGTGACCTTGTTGCCTTCCAGGTGGTAGAGGAAGCCGCCGCCGTAGGTGCTGTTGTCCATGGGCCAGCCGGCGGTGTGCACCACCAGGCCGGGCTTGGCTTGAGCCGCCGGCACTTCCCATAGCTCCTTGACGCCCAGGGCGTAACTCTGCGGGTCCTTGCCCTCGTCGAGCTTGTACTTCGCGATGATCTGCTTGCCCAGGTGGCCGCGCGCGCCTTCGGCAAACACGGTGTACTTGGCGTGCAGTTCCATGCCGAGCTGAAAGTTCTCGGTGGGTTCACCGCTCTTGCCGATGCCGAGGTTGCCCGTGGCCACGCCTTTGACGGAGCCGTCCTCGTTGTAGAGCACTTCGGCGGCGGTGAAGCCGGGGAAGATCTCCACACCCAGGGCCTCGGCCTGTTCGCCCAGCCACTTGGTGAGCACACCCAGGCTGATGACGTAGTTGCCGTCGTTGTGGAAGCAGTCGGGCACGAGGAAGTTGGGGGTGCGTTTGGCACCGGTCTCAGACAGGAAGAGCACGTCGTCGCCGGTCACGGGCTGGTGCAGCGGGGCACCCATCTCTTTCCAGTTGGGGAAGAGTTCGTTGAGGGCGATGGGGTCCATCACCGCACCCGAGAGGATGTGGGCGCCGGGCTCACCGCCTTTTTCCAGCACGACCACGGAGACGTCCGTGCCTTTTTCAGCCGCGAGCTGTTTGAGGCGGATGGCGGTGGACAGGCCGCCGGGGCCGCCGCCGACGACGACCACGTCGTATTCCATGGCCTCGCGGGGGCCGAACTGGGCAAGGATTTCTTCGTTCGTCATGGCGGCTGCTTTCGTATGAAGTCGCTTGATAATGGGGCTGTCTCGGGGCCGGATGTTAGGGGTAAACGCTCACCCGGCCTGTCGGATTTGCGACTGATTTTATGCCGGTTTGAGATAAAAATAGAACGGTCGTTCTATTTTGTTTGATCTGACTCAGAAAGGGCCTGTCATGGCTTACAGCATCGATCTTTCCGGCCGCGTGGCCTTCATCACCGGCGCCTCGGGCGGCCTGGGTGCCCAGTTTGCGCGCACCCTGTCGCGCGCCGGCGCGGCCGTGGTGCTGGCAGCGCGCCGCATCGAGAAGCTCAAGGAGCTGCGCGCGCAGATCGAGGGCGAGGGCGGCGACGCCCATGTGGTGGAGCTGGACGTGACGGACATCGGCTCCATCAAATCGGCGGTGGCGCACGCCGAGACAGAGGTCGGTTCCATCGACATCCTCATCAACAACTCGGGTGTGTCCACGACTCAGCGCATCGTGGACGTGACGGAAGAAGACTACGACTTCGTGCTGGACACCAACACCAAGGGCGCCTTCTTCGTGGCGCAGGAAGTGGGCAAGCGCATGCTGGCGCGCGCCAAGGGCGCGGCACCGGGCACGTTCACCGGCGGGCGCATCGTGAACATTGCCTCCATGGCCGGGCTCAAGGTGCTGCCGCAGATCGGCGTGTACTGCATGAGCAAGGCCGCCGTGGTGCACATGACGCGCGCCATGGCCATGGAGTGGGGCAAGTTCGGCATCAACGTCAACGCGCTGTGCCCGGGTTACATCGACACCGAGATCAACCACCACCACTGGCAGACCGAGCAGGGCCAGAAGCTCATCGCCATGCTGCCGCGCAAACGCGTGGGCCAGCCGGCCGACCTGGACGCGGTGCTGGTGATGCTGTGTTCCAACGAGAGCCACTTCATCAATGGCGCGGTGATCCAGGCCGACGACGGTTTCGCGGTCTGAGGCCTGTGGGCGCCGGGTGGGGCCTGTGCCTGGCGGCACTTCCTTATTGTCACGCGCCCTGATTGCCGATATAACAGGCGCGACGTCATCCACACCCACAACAAGCGGCATTGCTACATGAGTTCCCGCGCCTCGCTCGCATGAACCAGCCTCTGCAGAGCGGTGGCGCCTCGCATACCCTGAACCGGGTGACCAATGTGGTCATCGCCCTGGTCCTGTTGCTGTTTGTTTTTTACGCGGTCGATTCATGGCGGAAGGTCAAGGCCCGGGAAGACCAGCACATGGAGTCCATCCTGGTGCTGATGGCGAGGACGTTGGACAGCTATTTACTTTCCAAGCAGGCCGGCATGCTGACCCTGGCCGAGGGTATCGACAAGCTGCCCGGCGGTCCGGGCAACCGCGCCGGCATGCAGCACCTGCTGGAGGATTACAAGAAGCACCGGCAGGACATCAGCCTGGCTTTCGTCACGGACATGCGCGGCCAGTTCCTGGCCTCGTCCCATACGCGGGAGTTGAGCCAGCTCCCGAGCATCGGCGACCAGCCCTCCTTCCAGGTTTTTCTGTCGGAGTACGACAACTCACGTGGCGTCTACCTGGGGCGGCCGCAGCTGGGGATGCTGACGGGGCAATGGGCTTTCTCGCTGCGTTATGTGCTGCGTGACCGCACGGGCAAGGGTGTCGCCGTGCTGACGGACGTCTTTCCCACGGACTTCCTGGTCTCGGTGTGGAAAGAGGTGCCCATGGTCGAGCGGCTCATGGTGGGCGTCATGCGGGACGACGGTTACCTGCTGTCGCGCTACCCCCTGCCCACGACGATCCGCAAGGAAGACGTGTTCGGCAAACCGCGCACGGGAGCGCTCTACAGCTATCTGAAGCAGCACGACTTCCCCTGGTACGGGCGGGTGACGGGGCCCACCGCGCTCTCCGGCGGGGACGACTTCGTGAACGTTTTCTACCGGCTGGAGAGCTTCCCGGTGACGGCCTTCATTGCCCAGCCCGAGCACCAGATCGTCTACCAGTGGTTCACGGGTATCGGGACCCCGCTGGTCATGCTGATCCTGCTGCTGGTGTCGATCAAGCTGGTCTCCTGGAAACTGGTCGAGCAGGCGCGCAGGAGCGAAGCCGAAAGAATGGCCGCCGATGCGGCACTGCGCGCGAGCGAGGCGGAGCAGCGTTTCCTGATCGACAACCTGATGACGGGGGTCGTCGTCCATGACGCGACAGGCGCCGTCCTGCGCTGCAACAACGAAGCCAGCAAGCTGCTGGGCCTGACGTTCGAGCAGATGACGGGCAAGCATCTGATCGATCCGGCCTGGCGTTTTCTGAACGAAGACGGCAGCACCATGCCGGTGACCGACTACCCGGCGTCGCGGGTGCTGACGACCCGGCAGCCCGTCAAGGACCTTGTGGCCGGCATCGTGAAAGCGGAGGGCGCCGACATCCGCTGGGTGCTGTGCCGTGCCGACCCCTGGATAAGCGCAGCCGGTCAGCTGGACCAGATCGTCGTGACCTTTGTCGACATCACCATGCGGCGCAAGCTGACATCAGAACTGGAGGACCGCGAGCTGAAGTTCAAGGCCCTGTTCGAGAACAGCATGGATGCCGTGCTGCTGACCGTGCCCGATGGCCGGGTGCTCGCCGCCAACCGGGCGGCGTGCCAGCTCTTCGGGCTGAGCGAGGCGCAGATCATCGCCAAGGGGCGGGCGGGCCTGACGGACGCCGCCGATCCCCGGCTCCAGGAACTGTTGGCGAAGCGCTCGGCAACGGGGCGGGCGGCCGGCCTGCTGACCATGATCCGCGGCGACGGCAGCCGGTTCACAGCGGAAATCACCTCCAGCCTCTACGAGGACAGCCAGGGTGGCCGCTACAGCAGCATGATCCTGCGCGACATGAGCGAGCGCCTGCGCAGCCAGGCCGAGCTGGAAGCCGCCAACACCGAAATGCGCCGCATCAACGAGCAGCTGGCCGAAGTCGCCCACTTCGACATGCTGACCCACCTGCCCAATCGGGTGCTGCTGTCGGATCGCCTGCAGCAGGCCATGGCGCAATCCGCGCGGCGGGACAAGTCCGTGGGCATCGCCTTCCTGGACCTGGACGGGTTCAAGGAGATCAACGACCGGTACGGGCACGCAACGGGCGACGAGTTCCTGGTGGCCATTGCCAGGCGGCTCAAGTCCGTGCTGCGCGACGGCGACACGCTGGCCCGCATCGGGGGTGACGAGTTCGTCGCCGTCATGACGGACCTGGCGAACGAGCAGGACTGCGAGCCCCTGCTGCGCCGGCTGCTGCAGGTCGCGGCCGAGCCGGTGCAGATCGATGGCCACCCGCTCCAGGTGTCGGCCAGCATCGGTGTCACCCTCTACCCGGCGGACGGTTCGAGTTCCGAGCAGCTGGTGCGGCATGCCGACCAGGCCATGTACCTGGCCAAGCAGGCCGGCAAGAACCGTTACCACGTCTTCGACGTGGTGAACGATGCTGCCATCCGGACCAAACGCGAGAGCCTGGAGCAGATCAAGGTGGCCTACCGGCGGCGGGAGTTCGTGCTGTTCTACCAGCCGCAGGTCAACATGGAATCCGGCGAGGTGGTCGGTGTGGAGGCGCTGATCCGCTGGTTGCATCCGCAGCGTGGCCTGCTGGGGCCGGGCATTTTCCTGCCGGTGATCGAGGACCAGGAGCTGGCGATCGCCATCGGCGACATGGTGCTGGACATGGCGCTGGTGCAGATGGAACAGTGGCAGGGCATGGGCCTGCTTCTGCCCGTGAGCGTGAACGTGTTCTCCCGGCAGTTGCAGCAGGAGGATTTCGTGCAGAAGCTGCAAGCGCTGCTGGCGGCGCACCCCTCCGTCCCGCCCGAACGGCTGGAGCTGGAGATCGTCGAGACCAGCGCGCTGCAGGACATCCCCCAGGTCTCCAGCCTCATGCATGCCTGCGCCGGGCTGGGCGTGCGTTTTGCGCTGGACGACTTCGGCACCGGCTACTCGTCCCTGACCTATCTGAAGAAGCTGCCCGCCCAATTGCTGAAGATCGACCAGAGCTTCGTGCGCGACATGCTGGAAGACCGGGACGACCTGGCCATCGTCGAGGGCGTGATCGGCCTGTCCAAGGCCTTCAACCGCAAGGTGATCGCCGAAGGCGTGGAAACCGTGGCGCACGGCCGCATGCTGCTCTCCCTGGGGTGCACGCTGGGCCAAGGCTATGGCATCGCGCGACCCATGCCGGCGGCGGATGTGCCGCGCTGGCTCAGCCAGTGGCAGGCGCAACAGCCCTGGGCCAGGCGGCTGGGCTGACAGCCGCGGCGCGGCCGGCGTTCCTTGATCCTCGTCAAGCCCGGCCCCGCCCGGCGGCGCACAATAGCCGCCATGCCGATCACCCAAGTTCCGCCCGCCGAGTTGCGCCTGGCCGTCGATGCCAAGGCGCTGGGTTTTGCCGACACCTCCGAGCTGCTGGGCCAGCCGCTGCCATGGATCGGCCAGGAGCGGGCCGAGCAGGCGGCGCGTTTCGGCCTGCAGATGGACGCGCCGGACTACAACCTCTTCGTGCTGGGTGAGGTGGGCAGCGGGCGCACCACGCTGCTGGCGCAGATGATGCGCGAGGTGGCGGCCGGCCGGCCGGTGCCGCCCGACCTGTGCTACCTGCACAACTTCGACGCGCCCGAGCGCCCGCGCGCGCTGCGCATGCCGCCCGGCCAGGGGCGCCAGCTGCGCAGCCTGATGCAGCAGCTGGTCAAGACGCTGCAGGCGGAGATTCCCAAGCAGCTGGGCGGGGGAGATTTCCGCGCCGAGAGCGAGCGCCTGCAGAAGACCTACAAGGCCGAGGACGTGCGGGCCTTCGCCGAGCTCGACGCCTACGCCGAGGCGCGCAGCTTCGCCGTTATCCGCGACGAGGGTCACCTCGTGCTGACGTTGCGCGACGAGAAGGGCGAGCCCATGACCGAAGGCAAGCTGTTGGCCCTGCCCAAGGAAAAGCGCGCCGAGACGGACCGGCTCGAAGAAGAGCTGCGCGGCGAGATCACCCGCTACCTGGAGAAGACGCGCGCGCTGGAGCGCGTGCTCAACGAGGGTCTGGCCGCGCTGCGCCGCCAGGTGATCAAGCCGCTGCTGGAGCATGAGCTGCAGGAGATCCGCAACGAGTTGCGCAAGCAGATCAAGGACACGGTCAAGTTGGGCAGCTACCTGGACCAGGTGGCGCACGACGTGCTGGAAAACCTGGAGCTGTTCCAACCTGGCGACAACGACGAGGACGGCGTGCGTGCCGTGGCGCTGGCCAGCGTGCTGACGCGCTACAGCGTGAACCTGGTGGTGGACAACCAGGGTCGCGCGGGCGCGCCGGTGATCGTGGAGGACAACCCGCTGTTCCGCAGCCTGTACGGCAGCATCGAGTACCAGAACGAAAACGACGTGCTGGTGACGGACTATTCGCGCATCCGTGCGGGCAGCCTGCTGCGCGCGCACGGCGGTTTCCTCATGCTGCATCTGCGCGACCTGCTGGCCGACGAGCCGGTGTGGGAGAAGCTGCGCCGTTTCCTGCGCAGCGCCCGCCTGCAGATCGAGGAGCCGGGCATGCTCTACGCCCCCATTGCCGCGGTCTCGCTGCAGCCCGAACCGGTGGACGTGGACGTGAAGATCATCCTGGTGGCTTCGGTGGAGGAGTACTACGCCGTGCAGGAGGGCGATCCGGAGTTCGCCCGGCGTTTCCGTTGCAAGGTGGACTTCGCCGAGAGCTTCACGGCCAGTGAGCAGACGCGTCGCGCCACCGCCATCTTCGTGGCCCATACCTGCCAAAAGCTGGGCCTGCCGCACTTCAGCGCGCCTGCTGTGGCCGCGCTGCTGGAGGAGGCCCACCGCGAGGCCGAGGACCAAGCGCGCCAGAGCGCAATTTTCGCGCACAGCGAGGCGCTGGTGATGGAGGCCGCCGCCATGGCGCGCGCGCGCGGCGCGGCGCTGGTGGAGGCCGTCGACGTGCTGGCCGCACGGCGCTCGCGCATCCACCGCCACGACTACCCCGAGCAGCGCCTGCAGGAGACCATCACCGATGGCGAGCGCCTGCTCGATGTGGACGGTGAGAAGGTGGCGCAGGTCAACGGCCTGACCGTGGTGGACCTGGGCGACTACCGCTTCGGCTTTCCCGTGCGGGTGACGGCACGCACGCACGCGGGCGACGAGGGGCTGCTCAACATCGAGCGTGAGGTGGAGCTCTCGGGTCCCATCCACGACAAGGGCGTGTTGATCCTCAACAGCTACCTGGCAGCGCTGTTCGCGCACATCGCGCCGCTGGCGCTCAACGCGGCGGTGGTGTTCGAGCAGGAGTACAGCGGGGTGGAGGGCGACTCGGCCTCCTGCGCCGAGTTCTATGCCCTGCTGTCCTCGCTGTCTGGCCTGCCGCTGCAGCAGGGCATCGCCGTGACCGGCGCGGTGAACCAGCATGGGGAGATGCTGCCGGTGGGCGGTATCAACGAGAAGATCGAGGGCTATTTCCGCAGCTGCGAACTGATGGGCCTCACGGGTCGCCAGGGCGTGCTGATCCCGCGGCGCAACCGCCGTCACCTCATGCTGGAGCGCCGCGTGGTGGAGGCGGTGGAGCAGGGGCGTTTCCAGATCTGGACGGCCGACAGCGCTGGCGAGGGCATGGAACTGCTTTGCGGCCAGCGTTTTGGCGAACTCGGTGCCGGCGGCTACCCGGCCGAGACGGTGCTGGGCCGTGCGCAGAAGACGCTGCAGGACTACCGCAAGGCCTGCCAGGCTTCGGGTGCCAAACCCGAGCGCCGGCCGCGCACGCTGAAGTAGCGGCGAGCGCTCAAGACTGGCACAATCTGTGCCGATATTCTTTTTTTATACGGCTGCTGGTATGGGTAATTTACCGGCAATGTGTGTATCGTGTCTCCCACGAAGGTCGCTGGGATGGCGACCGAGCCTGTAGCCAGAAGAACAACCGACGGGCTCGATAGAAGTCGAGTGTTTCAGGAGGTTTTCTATGCTGAATCAGCTGAGTTTCAAACTGAAAATCGGTCTGCTGGTCGCTGTGGCCCTGATCGCCGTCGCTGTGCTGACCGTGGCCGCCACGCTGCAGTCGCGCACGCTGACCACCGAAGCCCGCATGCAGCAGCTGGTCACCGCGGTCCAGACGGCGCATGGCATCGTGGCGGGGTATCAGGCGCTGGCCGTTTCGGGCGCCATGCCGGTGGCCGATGCGCAGAAGGCGGCGGCCGAAGCCGTCGGATTGGCGCGTTACGGCGGGGCCGATGGCAAGACCGAGTATTTCCACGTCTGGACGCTGGACGGCATGGGCGTGATGCACCCGCTGCGCCGCGAGTGGAATGGCCAGAACATGGTTGGCAAGGTCAAGGACGCCGCCGGGGTGGACATTGTTGTGGCCCTGATGGACGGCATAAAGAACAGCCGCGATGGCAAGGCCTTTGTGCCCACGATGTTTCCGCGGCCGGGCGAGAAGGTGCCGGTGCCCAAGCTGCAGTACGTCGTCAAGGTGGACGGGTGGAATTGGATGGTGGGCTCGGGGCTGTACACCGACGACCTGGACGCCCTGGTGCGTACCAGGATCATCCAGGGCGGCGTGATGCTGCTGGTGGCGCTGCTCATCATCGGCGGGATCGGCGGGGTGGTTTTCCGTTCGGTCATCCGCCAGATTGGCGGTGAGCCCAGCGTGGCGTATGCGGCGATGTCCGAGGTGGCAAGGGGCAATCTCGGCGTGAGCCTGCCGGCAGCCCAGTCCGGCAGCATCATGGACGGGCTGGGGCAGATGGTGACCTCGCTGCGCCGCCTGGTGGCCGAGGTGCGTTCGTCGACGGACAGCATCGCCACCGCGTCAAGTGAGATCGCGCAGGGCAACACGGATCTGTCCCACCGCACCGAACAGACGGCGAGCAACCTGCAGCAGACGGCCTCCTCGATGGAAGAGCTGACCGGTACGGTGCAGCAGACGTCGAGCAGCGCGCAGACGGCCAACCAGCTTGCGTCCACGGCGGCCGACGTCGCTTCGCGCGGCGGGCAGGTGGTGGCCCAGGTGGTCAGCACCATGGACGACATCAACGACAGCAGCAAGAAGATCAGCGACATCATCGGCGTGATCGACGGCATCGCCTTCCAGACCAACATCCTGGCGCTCAACGCGGCGGTGGAAGCGGCGCGCGCGGGTGAGCAGGGCCGGGGATTCGCCGTGGTGGCCAGCGAGGTGCGCAGCCTGGCCGGTCGTTCAGCCGAGGCGGCCAAGGAGATCAAGGGGCTGATCGGCGCGTCGGTGGAGAAGGTCGAGAGCGGTACCCGCCTGGTGGCGGACGCTGGCCAGACCATGGACGAGATCGTGGCCTCGGTCAAGCGGGTCAGCGACATCATTGCCGAGATCCACGCCGCCACCGCGGAGCAGAGCCAGGGCATTGCCGAGGTCAACCAGGCCGTCGCGCAGCTGGATCAGATGACGCAGCAGAACTCGGCCTTGGTGGAGGAGAGCGCCGCTGCCGCCAACAGCATGCGCGAGCAGGCGCAGAGCCTGGCGCATGTGGTATCGGTGTTCCGACTGGGCAACGAGGACGCCAGCCTGCCCATGGCCGCCGCGCCCGCGGTACGTCCGGCTGCACCGCCCACGCCCGCTCCCAAGGCGCCAGCGCCGAGGAAGGCGGCACCGGCGGCGCTGGCAAAGGCGGCCCCCATGCCGTCGGCCCCGATGGCGAAAACCACCAAGGACGACGACTGGGAAACCTTCTGAACCGTCAGCGGTGGGCAGCCCGCCTGTAGCTCGGGCCGTGCACGCTTCGGCCGGGACTACTTCGCCTTGAGCGCGGCCTCATAGGACTTTTTCAGGTCTCGGTATTCCTCGCAGGAGAAGGTGCAGATCTTGTCCAGCGCGTCCAGGTGCACTTTGGCCTTGTCAAGCTGGCCCAGCTGGATGTAGGCCTCGCCGATGTACTCGTGCGCGCCGCGGTGCTTGGGGTCCAGCTCCAGGGCCTTGTTGTAGGCCGCCAGCGATTCGTCGTAGCGCTTGAGATGGCGGTAGCTGTAACCCAGCAGGTTGAAACCGTCAGCGTTGGTCGGGTTGGCGCGGGTGTAGGTGGCCAGCGCTTCGGCGGCGCTGGCCCAGTCCTTTTTCGCGATCAGTGCGCGGGCCGGTTTCAGTTCGTCGGCGGCGGGCGTGACCGTCGGGATGTCGGCCGCCCAGGCCAGCTGGCTGCACAGCAGCAGGGTGGCGAGCAAAGCGTGGTGTTTCATGACAGGCTCCTCCTGCACGACGGCGGCGGGATGGCCGCGGCTCAACGTCGGCAGCCCAGCATAGCGAATGCGCCGCTTGTCTGCAGGGCCGTCCATCGGGTGGACATACCTGACCCGGTAGCTACTTCTTTTCCCTGGGGACACGGCCCAGCAGATAGAACTCGGGGTTGGGCTGCATGTTGCTGAATGACGCCATGCGGTTGGAGAGGCCGAAGAAGGCCGTGATGGCGGCGATGTCCCAGGCGTCTTCGTCACTGAAGCCGTGCGCGTGCAGGGCGGCGAAGTCGGCCTCGCCGATTTCATGCGAGCGCAAGCAGACCTTCATGGCGAAATCCAGCATAGCGCGTTGGCGCGGCGTGATGTCGGCCTTGCGGTAGTTGACCGCCACCTGGTCGGCCACCAGGGGCTTCTTCTCGTAGATGCGCAGGATGGCGCCGTGTGCCACCACGCAGTATAGGCACTGGTTGGCTGCACTGGTGGTGGTGACGATCATCTCCCGGTCGCCCTTGCTCAGGCCCGAGTCCTCCTTGAGCATGAGCGCATCGTGGTAGGCGAAGAAGGCGCGCCACTCGGCCGGCCGGCGCGCCAGCGCCAGGAACACGTTGGGGATGAAACCGGATTTTTCCTGCACCTCCAGGATACGGGTGCGGATGTCCTCGGGCAGGTCCTTGAGTTCGGGATGGGGGTAGCGGCTCATGCGGTCTCCAGGTGGAATCGTGCGGCCATTATCGGCGTCCCGTCGCCGGAGCTAGGAGACCTTGGCGGGTGGCGGGCGGTAGTCGCGGACCCAGGCCTGGAAGGACTCGGCCGGCATGGGCCGGGCGACGAAATAGCCCTGGGCGATATCGCAACCGAAGGCGGCGAGCTGATCCCAGTGCTGCCGGGTCTCGACGCCTTCGGCCACCACCTTGCGCCCGATGTCGTGTGCCAGGTCGATGGTGGAGCGCACGATCAGCAGGGAATCCTTGCTGATGGGCATGTTGTGCACGAAGGACTGATCGATCTTGATGTAGTCCACGGGCAGTTTCTGCAGGTAGCTGAGCGAGGAGTAGCCGGTGCCAAAGTCGTCGATGTAGAGGGGGATGCCCTGCTCGCGCAGTCCGTCCAGCACGCGCAGCGCGAACTCTGCATCCTCCATGGCCGTGCTTTCGGTGATCTCGATTTCGAACAGGCCGGCTTCCAGGCGCCAGTCGGCCTGCAGCTTCTGGATTTTCGCGAGGAGATGCTCGTCGCGCAGATTGCGCGCCGACAGGTTGACGGCGATGGGCAGCGCGCAGCCCTGGCGGGCCCAGGCGTGGTTGAGGCGGAAAGCGGTCTCCATGACCCAGGCGGTCAGCGGCTGGATCAGGCCGGTGCGTTCGGCCAGGTCGATGAACTCGCCGGGCGGGATCATGCCGCGGGTGGCGTGGTGCCAGCGCACCAGTCCCTCGGCGCCGCAGACCCGGCCGCTGGCCATCTCCACCTTGGGTTGCAGGTAGAGCTCCAGGTCGCCCCCTTCGATGGCGCGGCGCAGCTCGCCTGCGAAGGTCAGGCGTTGCGCCGGATTGGGGTTGAGCAGGGGGTCGAAGACGGCATAGGCACTGCCCCACTTCTTGGCCTGGCGCACCGCCATGTCCATGTGCCGGAACAGGTCGTGCGGGTTCAGGCCATGCTCGGGGAAGGTGACGACGCCGATCCGGACCGCCACGTCCAGCGCGAGATCGGCGATGGGGAAGGGCTGTGCCAGCGCCTCGCTGACGCACTGGCCGAGTTCGGCGGCTTCGGCCCGGCCACCGGGCAGCAGGATGGCAAATTCGTCGCCGCGCAGGCGCACGACGGTGGCGCCCTCGGGGGCGACGCGACGCAGGCGCGCAGCGAATTCGCGCAGCAGCTGGTCGCCGTGGCTGAAGCCGAGCGCATCGTTGATGTCGCCCAGGCGCTCGATATTGGTCTGCAGCAGGGCGAAATGCTGCCCGGTGCGCAGGCCGTCCTCGATGGCTGCGGTGAGCAGCTCGGTGAACCGGGTCTCGTTGCCCAGTCCGGTCAGGGCGTCGTGGTGGGTCAGGTGCCGCATGGCCTCCTGGGTACGCTGCTGCTCCAGGCTCGCGCGCATCGTTCCGATGCCGAAGGCCAGGTCGTCGCTGAGCTCGGTCAACAGTTCGAGCTCCTTGTCGTTGAAGGCGTCGGCATGGTCCGAATAGATGGAGAGCACGCCGATGACCCGGCCGCCGACATGCAGGGGGCAGGCCAGGCCGGCGGCCACGCCGAACAGGCGTTCGCGCCAGGGCGCATAGGCCGGGTTGTGCTGCAGGTCGCGGGCGACGGTGGGCTGCCCCGTGCGGACGGCGGTTCCGACCACGCTGCGCCCGCGTTCGTTGTCGGCCCAACTCGGTGCCAGGGCGGCCAGGGCCTCGCTGCCGTCCGGGTAGCCGTTCTGGGCCATCAGGCGCAGGGTGTGCTGCTCGTCGTCGTTGTTGTACCAGACGGCGGCGTAGCGATAACCGCCACGGGTGACGATGACCTCGCACATGCTGTTGAGGAGATCCGGCTTGTCCGTGGCGCGGACCATGACGCGGTTGCCCGCGCTCAGCGTCCTGAGCGCACGGCTGGTGTGTTCGAGATCGTCGAGCCGGTGCGCCAGTTCGGTGTTGAGTTTGCCGATCTCCGCCTCGGCTTGCTTGCGTTCGCTGATGTCCGTGCCCAGCACGTAATAGCCGGTGACCTGCTTCTGTTCATCCAGCTTCGGGATGTAGCTGATGAATTGCCAAACCTCGGGGAATGGCTGCCAGTCATAACCCTGGGGCTGCCCCTGCAGCACGCGCGCGATCAAGGGGCCGGCGATGGCGTAACGCTCCTCGCCCAGGATCTCCCGCACCGTGCAGCCGGTGATGTCCGGTCGATCGGGGGCAAAACGCTCCCTGTACTGTTCGTTCACGTAGACATAACGCTGGCTCGCATCGATATAGGCGATCAGCACGGGCACGGAGCTGATGATGCCCTGCAAGTGGTCCTGGCTTTCGCGCAACTGCAAGGCGCGTTCCTGGACGCGCTTCTCCAACTGCTCGTTCTGCTGGCGGATCGTGCGCTGCGCCTGGCGCTCGGAGCTGACGTCGCGAAAGACCAGCACGACACCGGTGATCTGGCCTGCAGCGCTGCGGATCGGGGCGGCGCTGTCGGCGATGGGGTGTTCGCGGCCGTCGCGCGCGATGAGCGAGGTGTGGTTGGCCAGCTCCTGGGGGGCACCGGTGGCAAGCACCTTGTCCACGGGCACTTCGGCCGGTGCCTTGGTTTCTTCGTGGACGATGTGGAAGACCTCCGAGACCGGGTGCCCCAGCGCCAGGGCCTGCGTCCAGCCGGTGAGCTGCTCGGCCACCGGGTTCATGCGCGTGATGCGTCCCTGCCGGTCCGTCACCAGCACGCCGTCACCTATCGAGTCGAGCGTGATGGACAGGTTCTCCTCGCTGTCGGCCAGGGCGCGCCGGCTGGCCTCGGTCGTGCGCAGCTGGCGCCGGATCAAGGCATATGTGGAGCTCATCAGCACCAGCAGGAGCAGGGCGACGACCGCGCCCGTGGTTGCCATGTTCTGGCGCGCCCCTTGGTATTCGTTGTTGCGCTCCTCCAGCAGATTCAGTTCTACGACCTCCATCTGGCGCAGCAAGTCGTAGGTGCGCAGGCGCGTCCCCTGCAGCGGCGCTGTGGCCACGTAGGCGTTGGCCGCAGCCTGCCCCTGGGTCTTGCGCAACTGCTCCACCCGCCGCGAAATCGCCAGGCGTTCATCGATGACTTGGCGCAATTGCCCCCAAAGCGCTTGCTGCCCGGGGTTGTCCATGGTGAGTTGCCGGATCCGCCCCAGCGCGGATTCCCGCCTGAGGATCGTTTCATCACGTTCGGCAAGCCGGGCCGGATCGCCCGTGAGACGGAAGTTCTGTGTGGAGAACTCGATCTGGAGTGTGTGGCCCCGCACGCTGGCCAAGCCGTCGAGGACGGTGTGCGTATGCATCACCGTTTCGACCGCCGCCGAGGCGTTGCCCGCGATACGCCAGGTGGCGACAGTCAATCCGGCAACCACCAGCATGGCGACAGCGAAGGCGGTCAGCAGCTTGGCTTCCAGGCTGGCGTTCGCATGCATTGATTGTGGCTCCCTGTGCTCTTTCGAGCTGCTAAGGGGAAATTCTGCACCATGTCGTTTTGTGGTCCGGATCAACCCTGTTGGGTGCCAGGGCATGGCTTCAGGCGGGACATTCCGGCGCTGACGCTGATGTGACCCGGCAGTCCGGCGATTTGCAGCTCGGCCATGGCCGCGCGCATGCATTCGACCCGCACCGACGCGCCCCCGATGCAGTTTTCCGTGGACAGCTGCTCGAATTCAATTCATCACCGTCCGAGCACGTCATATGGTTGCTCCGCCGGACTACCCTAGAACCTGCAGGCACTCTAAGGCATAACCCCGGTTGCGTTGATGCGACGGGGCTGCGCGACCGGCAAAAAGGGTGAAGAAGTCACGGTCGTTTGAGGTCTTGCTTTCAGGCTTGCAGCCGTTCCGATTCGACGATGTCTTCCCCCGGCTGCCCGCGCAGCACGCCGGCGATCAGGGCCTGTGCGATGCGTGCCGCCGGCACGGCCCGGTAACGGCGCGGGATCAGCGGGCGCAGCGCACGCGCGATGGCCAGGCCGATGCGCTCGCCCGGGCGCGACTCCTCGCGCTCGGCGTCGATGAGCGAAGGGCGCACCACGGTGTAGACCGGGTAGCCCAGGGCGCGGATGCCGGCCTCGGCCTGCGCCTTGGTGCGCAGGTAGAAATTGCCCTGCGGGCTGGCGCCCAGCGAGGAGTTGAGCGCGTAGCGGCTGGCGCCGGCCGCGCGGGCCAGCCGGCCCACCTGGATGGGTAGGTCGCGGTCTACCGCGGCAAAGGCGGCCTGCGAGCCGGCGGTCTTGATCGTGGTGCCCAGGGTGCAGATGACGGCATCCACCTGCCACCAGGGAGCATCGGCGGGCAGGGCGGCGAAGTCGAGCACCGGGTTGAGCAGCCGGGGGTGGGCGGGCAGCGGCCGGCGCGTGGGGGCGACGACCTGATGGAAGCGTGGGTCCGCCAGGGCGGTCGTCAGCACCTCGTGGCCGACGGCGCCGGTGGCGCCGACCAGCAACAGGCGCAGGGGTGGGGCGGGGGCGGTCATGGCGGGATCAGCCGGCGGTGAGCTTGTGCACCAGGTCGGCTGTGGTGCTGGCCTTGTACTTGCGCATCAGGCGGGCGCGGTAGATCTCCACCGTGCGGTAGCTGATGGCCAGGGCCTTGCCGATCTCCTTGGAGGTCAGGCCTTCGAGCAGATGGGCGGCCACCTCGCGCTCGCGTGCGGTCAGTTCGGCCTTGACCGGACGGCGCGAGCTGAGGTCTTCGAAAGTCCAGATGCCGGCGCCGTGCGGCTCGGCCGGGTCCAGCGCGCGGCCGGTCACGTGGCACCAGAACACCTCCCCCTTGAAACGGCCATCGACCCGCTTCATGATGCGGTCATCGGCATAACTGCCCTGGCGGTTCATGATGGGGGTGATGCGCGCGCCGGTGCGTTCGAACTCGTCGGCGCTGGGGTAGAGCACAAGAAAGGACTGGCCCACCAGCTCTTCGCGGCTGCTGCCGAACATGTCGCAGACATGCCGGTTGCAGTCCATGATGATGCGGTTGCGCGAAAGCACCATGCCGATGGGGGCGTATTCGAAAGCGAGTCGGTAGTCGATGTCCATAGGGGACGCATTCTAGGCATAACTACGTATTCTGATAAGTAGTATCGTTGCCGATTTGCTGCTTCAAACATTTTTAAAAGGAGAACAGCGTGAACAAGGTGTACCCGAGTGCGGCCAAGGCCATCGAAGGCGTGATCCGCGACGGCCAGCTGCTCGCCGTGGGCGGCTTCGGCCTGTGCGGCATCCCCGAGGCCCTGATCGACGCCGTGCGCGACAGCGGCGCCAAGAACCTCACCGCCATTTCCAACAATGCCGGCGTGGACGATTTCGGCTTGGGCAAGCTGCTGCAGACCCGCCAGGTCAAGAAGATGATTTCCAGCTACGTGGGCGAGAACAAGGAGTTCGAGCGCCAGTACCTGGCTGGCGAGCTGGAGCTGGAGTTCACGCCCCAGGGCACGCTGGCCGAGAAGCTGCGCGCCGGCGGCGCCGGCATCCCGGCCTTTTTCACCAAGACCGGCGTTGGAACCATCGTGGCCGAGGGCAAGGAGCTACGCGAGTTCGACGGCGAGACCTATGTGATGGAGCGGGCCCTGCTGCCCGACGTGGCGCTGATCAAGGCCGACATCGCCGACCGCTCGGGCAACCTGCGTTTCAACCTGACGGCGCGCAACTTCAACCCGGCCGCCGCCATGGCCGGCAAGATCTGCATCGTGGAAGTGGAGCGCATCGTCGCCACCGGCGAGCTGGCGCCCGACGACATCCACCTGCCGGGCATCTACGTGCACCGCATCGTGCACAACCCCACGCCCGAGAAGCGCATCGAGAAGCGCACCACCCGCGACCGTAAAGTTTGAGGAGAAAGATATGACCCCCCACGTTCGACACTATGTGTTCTCTCTGCCCCCCAAGGGGGCGCAAGCCTCCTTTGAGGCGGCTCGGCAGGAGGCTTGATCATGCCCTGGACCCAAGACCAAATGGCCGCGCGTGCGGCGCAGGAGCTGCAGGACGGCTTCTATGTGAATCTCGGCATCGGCATCCCGACGCTGGTGGCCAACTACGTGCCCGACCACATCGAGGTGTGGCTGCAGAGCGAGAACGGCATGCTGGGCATCGGCCCCTTCCCCTACGAGGACGAGGTGGATGCCGACCTGATCAACGCCGGCAAGCAGACCGTCACCACCATCAAGGGCTCGGCCATCTTCGGCAGCCACGAGAGCTTCGCCATGATCCGCGGCGGCAAGATCAACCTGTCCATCCTGGGCGCCATGCAGGTCAGCGGCAAGGGCGACCTGGCCAACTGGATGATCCCCGGCAAGATGGTCAAGGGCATGGGCGGTGCCATGGACCTGGTGGCCGGCGTGCCACGCTGCATCGTGCTGATGGAGCACGTGGCCAAGAAGAAGGACGGCACGGAAGACTTCAAGATCCTGCCCGAATGCACGCTGCCCCTGACCGGCAAGGCTGTGATCGACCGTATCATCACCGACCTGGGGGTGATGGACATCACCCCGCAAGGCCTCAAGCTGGTGGAGCTGGCCCCGGGCGTGACACGCGAATTCATCCAGTCCAAGACGGGCGTGCCGCTGGTCTGAGCCCTCCGGACTTCCCTGCCAGGCCCCTTCCGGGGCCTTTTTTTTGCGGTCGCTTGCCGAAGGGTGGAATTGGCCTGTGATCGGGCCGCTCCTGCGCGCATCGACCGGAAGGGATTTCACCATGATGACGTTTCATCCTGAAATCCAGCCTGACGTCCATCGCATGCGTTTGAGAAACAGCTTTTGGTTCCTGTGGGGCCAGCAGGACATCGATGCCCCCAGGGCAGTGGTGGAGTGCATGCGCGATGCCATGCAGCGCGCCCTGAGCGAACATCTCGGCCCGGAGGGGCGGGAGCTCAAGCGCTGCGTTCACCTTGCGACGGATATCGATGGCCTGTGGTACCTGCGTCCGGAGATCATGAGCGCCATCGCCCGCAGGCAGGGCGAAGCGAGGGCGCAGGAGTGCCTGGCCGAGCTGACCGAGCTGTTCCAGGGGCTACACCCGGGCGCCGTGTCATCACGGTTCCCGATGCCGTAGGTCCCGAGTCCGGGCGGAGTGTTCGGTACTTGGATCGGGATCGCTTCATAGTGGCCTTGCCACCGTCACTGCCCGCCACGGGCCGGTGGATTCTCCGGCGACGGCGGCCCAGTACCAAGCCGATGTGTCGGTGAATGTCTGGCCCTGTGCGTCCTCGATACGCTCGCACACGCGTAACTGCCGGCCAGCACGTTCGGCGATGAAGCAGCGCCACCTGGCTTCGCCTGCCATGGCTTCGAGCCTTTCGTCGCTGATGCGGTAGCCCAGCCCTTTGTAGCAGTCGGCGGCAGGGTGAAGCATGCGGGTGGGCCGGCGCACCGAGCGCAGCACCAGCACATGCCGGCCATCGGTCAGGCGCGCGATCGTGCCGGGAAAGCGTTGTGCAAACCGGTGCTCCACTTCGCTCAAAGCCAGTGGGCGCAGAGTGGCCCCGTTCCACTGGGCGGGGAATTCTGTGTGCAGGTCAGTGTCGATCTCCGCAGTGCCATTCGGCAGGCTGTCGCCGAAAGTCTGCACGACGCCCCAGAGTGCACACAGGGGCAGCAGCAGGAGCCACAGGCTTTTGTGCAGTACGCGGTTGAGGAAGAGGTTGTCAAACAGACGCATGCCGGCCTCCTGAACCTTGCAGCACGGCGGGGCGTCCCATGACCCATCCAATGCCGCCACAGACGACCGCCAGCACCAGCAGGCCCACCGCGTCGTGCGCCCAGCCCGGCAGATGCCGGCCGCTCGCCTCGGCCGCCACCAGCAGCGTGTTGCGCACCACATTGCCGGTGAGCACCAGCGCACTCACGGCAGGCAGCCGCGCCAGGAACGCCCGGTTGCCGAGCCTGGGGTCGGCAACGCCTGGGCGAGGGCCGTGCAGAGCGACGACGCAGGCCGTGAAATAACCCAGCCAGACCATCTGTACGCCGGAACAGGGCGCGTCCACGATGACGAGATGTCCATTGACCAGCAGGCTGCTGCCGCTGCGGGCCACCTCGTACTGCTGGCCCAGCAGCCAGCGCGAGGCTTCGGCCGTGACGACACGCAGCGGGTAACCGGCGTAGAACTGCAGCGATGCCAGCAGGGGCAGCGACAGCACGGACAAACCCAGCACGGGCAGGGTGGCGATGTGCGGGGGCAGAAAGGCCGCCAGGGCGGCCGAGAGCGCCAACAAGGCCACGAGGGCGCTGGCCAGGGGCGGCAAGTGCGTGCGCGTGAGCGTCGCCGCGAGTGCGCCGGCCAGTGCGATGGCCAGCCAGCCCAGCCGGGGGGCCGGACGCAGCCGCTGGCGGTGCTGCCAGACCAGCACGCCGAGCGCGGCCAGGGCGAGCAGGCCCAGCGGATCATCCGAGCCGTCGAGCATGCGCTGGCCCATCCACAACCAAGTGGGCCACAGCGCGGCGGCCAGCAGGGCCAGCCAGCGCCACTCGGGTGCGGTGTCGATGCGGATGCCGAAGCGCACGAAACCCGGCATCTGGAGCAGGCGGGGCAGTGCCATGATCAGGCCGTGTAACGGTGGGGGTGATGGCGGCGGGCGCGACGGGCCAGCAGGGCCAGCACCGACAGCAGCACGAGGACGGCGCCCCAGGTCGCCGGCTCGGGCGTGCCGGGCACTTCGGTACCGATCGCCAGGTTGCTCACACCTTCCGGCAGGGGCAAGGGCTGGTTCACGCTGGTGCTGCCTTGCGGGGACGGGTTGCGCACCAGCTGATCGATCGCGACAAAACTCGTGTACTGCGTGAGCAGCTTGTACTTCAGACCCAGTTCGGTGATGCGCTGGCCCAGGGCACCACCGCCTTCGAGTGCCTCCTGGTCTGACAAACTGGCGATGCGATGGCGTGCCCACAGGTGGCGCAGGGCCGCCGTGCTGCTGGATGGGCTGGTGTCGCCGCTGCTGCCTACTGGCAGGGATTGCCGCAAAGGCCCGTCGGCCGTCTGGCCTTCGATGGTGAGCGTGCCCCGGGCTTCGCCGCGCCATTTGCCGAAGATGATGACCGGACGCTCGCTCAGCACATCGGGCAACTGCTGCGGCTCCACATCGTAGGCATCCAGTCCGTCGAAGCGCGCCTTGACGCTGGTGAGCACCGGCGATTCGATCATCTTGCGGAAGCGGGCCGCCTGCGCGGCGGCTTCCGAAGGCCGGGTGATGATGAAGGGCTCCCCCATGCCCGCGCGCGCCATGCCTTCCATGAGATGGCGGTTGACCGAGGAGCCGATGCCGAAGGAGAACACATTGGCCTGCGAGAGGTTCTTGCGTATCAGCTCGAAGGCTTCCCGCTCGACGGTCACATACCCATCGGTCACGATCACCACGGTGCGCGACACGTCGGCCGCCTTGGGCTCGGCGTAGACGCGCTTGAGGGCGGGGATCAGCTCGGTGCTGCCGCCACCGCCCATCTCCTGGATGGTGCGGATGGCCTGCTGGATGTTGGCGCCCGTCGCCGGGACCGGGTGGGGGCTCAGGAAACGGTTGCTGCCGGAAAACAGCAGCACATTGAAGGTGTCGCTGGGGCGAAGGTTGCCGATCAGCTCGCGCAGCAGGGTCTTGGCGGTGTCCAGCGGAAAACCATGCATGGAGCCCGAGATGTCTACCACGAAGATGTACTCGCGCGGTGAGATGGCAGTGGCAGGTACGGCCTTGGGGGGCTCGATCATCGCAAGAAAAAAGTTCTCCTCGCCGCCCTTGTAGAGCATGAGGCCGGATTCGATGCGGTCGCCCGCCAGACGGTAGTCCAGGATGAAATCGCGGTTGTTGGCGGGGCGGGTGGTTTGGCTCAGGCCTACCTCGATCGTGCTGCCTTCCTCCTTGTCCCTGGTGATGTCGTGCGAGGAGGAACGCACTTCCTTGATGCCGATGGGGGTGTGTAGCGCCACGCGGATGTCAAAGCCGGCGGGGGAGGCCTTGCCAGCGGTCAGATAAGGCTGGCCGACCCAGGGCGCCTGGGCCTGGCCGGACTGTGGGCTGTTGTAGCGCGGGCCGACCACGGTGGGGAATACGAACTGGTAGTTGCCGCTGGTGGGTACCAGCAGTTCGGTGTAGCGCAGCTCGACCTTCACGTCGTCGCCGGGCAGGATGTTGGCCACATTCATCTGGAACACATTGGGCAATTGCTGCTCCAGGAGGGCTGCCGTTCTGCCCTCGCTTTTCGCCTTGTCGTAGTCGATGCGGGCCTGGTTCTTCTCGCGGATCTGGGCCGTGATCAGGCGGTCGGCCAGCCGCACGTTCATCCCGTGCACAGCGGCCCGGGTGGAGCCGGGAAACACGTACCGGGCTTCGATGGCGCGTTGGCCTTCATTCCTGTAGTGCTGCGTCACCGTCACATCGGCGATCACGCCCGAGATGCGCACATCCACCTTGGTGGATTTGAGCGGCAGCTGGTCGAGCTCGGGGTCGTCGCTCTTGACGAAGAAGTACGGGCTCTCGGTTTTCAGGCGCGGGCTGTCGTCGTCCCGCGCATGGACGGGTTGGGCGATGAGCCCCACGAAACACGCGACCGAGAGGCTGGTGGTGGCCATCCAGGTCCAGCGGGCCAGGGCGGTGCTGGCGCTGTCGTGAATGGCGTGGCGGAAGATGGTGGCCATGATGCTTGCTCCTGAACATGCGTGCGGAAGTGCACGGTGTCCCTAGCATCCGGGGCCAGTGAGAAGACAATTGGAAGTGCGGCGGCCTTGTGTGAAAACGGCGTGAAGTCCGTGTGAAGTGCCGACTGGCCCCGCGGGGGCGGCTCGCGCCTAGCCGGGCGCGCGGGGCAAGGTCAGGCTGGCGACCGCGCCCGGTCCCTCGGGGTCAGGGCGGTTGTGCAGTTCGATGCGTCCGTGGTGCAGCGCTGCGATTTCCTTGACGAAGGCCAGACCCAGGCCCGTGCTCTTTTTTTGCGTATGCGGGCGCGCCAGCGAGTAGAACTTCTCGAACACCTTGTCCTGCGCGTAGCCGGGTATGCCGGCGCCCTGGTCGCGCACGGTGATGATCACGTGGCGTCGCCTAACCGCCAGCGACAGTTGCACGACGCTGCCCTCCGGCGAGAAATCCAGGGCGTTGTCCAGCAGGTTGCTCAGGGCGCGGCGCAGCAGGAAGGGGTCGCCTTCCACCGTGGCGTCCTGGGCCGCGTCCAGTTCGATGCGGATGCTGCGCTGGGCTGCGGCGCCCTGGGCCGAGGCGGCCAGCTCTTCGAGCAGGGGCTTCATGTCGACCGGCTGGACGCGCTCCAGCACGCGCCGGGTTTCCAGCGCGGTGAGCTCCATCATGCGGTCCACCATCTCCTGGATGCGCCCGGTTTCGCGCTGGATGTTGTCCAGGAAGCGCTGGCGCTGCGCTTCGGACATGGGCTCCTGCAGCAGTTCGGCGGCGCCACGGATGGCCGACAGGGGGCTCTTGACCTCGTGGGTGAGGGTCTGCACATAGTCGGCCACGTAGTTGCGCCCGGCCAGGGCATCGCGCATCTCGTCGTAGGCCGCACTGAACACATCCATGGCGCGGCGCAGCAGGCGTGCCGGGCTGAAACGCCGTTGTGTCCGCACGTAGCGCACATAGTCTGAAATCAGGCCGAAGGGGCGCACCAGCCAGACCGAGACCATCACGACCAGCACCAGCACGGCCACCACGGAGACCAGTCCGACGTACAGGGTCTTGTTGCGGGCGGCCACCACGAACTGCCCGAAACTCTGCACCGGCTTGCCCACCGTGACCGCGCCGATGATCTCGCCATTCCCCCCTGGCAGGGAGCGCACCGGGGCGCTGACGTACATCACCGAGCTATTGGCATCGCCTGCGATGTCCGGCGTGGTGCGCGCGCCGTATTCGTCCTTGAGGGCCATGCGCACGTCGCGCCACTGGGAAAAGTCCGCCCCCGGCAGCTGTCCGGTGGAGTCGAACACCACCCGCCCGCTGCGGTCCGACACATAGACCCGCAGCTCCACGCGGGTCTTGGTGACGCCGAAGATCTGGGCGTTGAAGCGGCGCGCGTACAGCGACCGGAACACGGGTTCGAGACGTGCCGTGTCCAGGGCGCCATCGCGCACGTCCTGCTCGATCAGGCTGGCCAGCAGCTGCGAGGTTTCCACCAGCGATTCCTCGGCCGATTCGCGGTAGCGCGGGTCCAGGTCGGCGACCACGCGGTAAAGCATGAAGGCGATGCTGGCCGCGTAGATCAGGATGATGCCGACGAAGATCCGGCTGCGCTTGCTCATACCGAGTCCGGCAGGCTCTCGTTCAGGGCGTAGCCCGTGCCGCGCAGCGTGCGGATCGGGTCCGTACCGGGGGCGATGACCTTGAGCTTGGCGCGCAGGGTCTTGATGTGGGCGTCCACCGTCCGGTCGAAGCTCGCGCTCGTTTCATCCCACACCTTGCTCAGTAACTCGTCGCGCGTGTACACGCGGCCCGGGCGCTGGACCAGCAGGCGCAGGATGCCGTATTCGTAGCGCGAGAGCTCCAGCAGCTGCCCGTAGAAGCGGATCTGGTGGCGCTCTTCATCCAGTGCAAAAGGACGCGTCAGCGGCGCGGCGGCGGGCGCAGCGGGGACCGACCCCTGGCGCACACTGCGCCGCAGGATGCTGCGCACGCGCGCCACCAGTTCGCGCGGCGAGAAGGGTTTGGCGATGTAGTCATCGGCGCCGAGCTCCAGGCCCACCACCCGGTCTATCTCGTCGCTGCGCGCGGTAAGAAACAGCATGGGGACCTGTGCACCGCCCGGCAGCGCTTGCAGGCGCTTGAACAGGTCGAAGCCGTTGAGGTCCGGCAGCCCGACATCCAGCACGCACAGCGCCGGCAGCTCGGTTTCGAACTGGTGCATGGCTTGCGCTGCCGTGCTGCACCAGACCGGGGAAAACCCGTCGGTCGCCAAGACGTACTGCAGCGTATCGGCGATGCCGGATTCGTCTTCAACGATAAGGATGCGCGGCTTGTGGACCATGGCGGTATGGTAACGGCGGCCGAAGCCGGGGACTAGCCGGCGTGCCTGATGTCCCAGCCGATGCGCGAGAACTCCTGCTGGAGCTGGGCGCGCATTTCGGGGTCGACGTGCTCCAGCGCGCGGCTTTGCCGCAGTTCATCGATGCACAGGCGCTGGTTCTTGCGGGCAAAGAGGATGCTGTTGCTTTTCTCTTTGGACGGAACCTCCAGAACGTTGCCGTCGAACGCCAGCCGCAGACGCCCCGTGTACACGTCGTGATCGGGGTGGTCGTGATGCAGGTTGACGACCAAGACACCGCCGGGGCAAAGCGCCCGCAAGCAGTCGTCATAAAAGCGCTGCGAGCACAGGCTGGCTGACTGTCCCTGGCCATCGAAGCCGTCCACCAGCAGCACGTCGTAGCGGTTGGCGCTCTCTTCGGGCAGGGCGCGGACAAAGTCGGCCCCGTCGGCGCAGATGATCCGGATGCGCTCGTCGTCGGGCACCTGGAATTCGTGGCGTAGCGCGATGACATGAGGGTTGATCTCGATCGCCGTGAGTTGCGCCTGGGGCAGGTGCCGGTGGCAGAACTTGAGCAGCGAGCCGCCACCCAGTCCGATCATGGCGATGCGGGCCGGCTGGCTGTCCAGCAGCAGGAAACCCATCATGGTGCGGGTGTAGTCCACGTCCAGCTGCGTGGGGTGCTCGCTGCACATGCGGCTTTGCAGCTGGTCGAGGGTGAAGTACAGGGACTTGTGGCCGTCCGCCGTAAAAACAAACGGCGCATCGAACTCGGGTTCGGATGCGCCGGATGGTGTGCTGGACATGGAAGCTGGTTGGAGCGGGTGATGGGAATCGAACCCACGTTATTTGCTTGGGAAGCAAGAGTCCTACCATTGAACGACACCCGCGATAGTGCGTGATTCTAGCGGAAGGCCGGCGGCCGGACCCGCCGCGGGTGGTCTCAGCGCAAGTGCGGTGGCATCGGCAGCTTCAACTCGCCGGTGGAGTCGAAGCGGTGGCTTCGGAAGATGGGGCCGGAGAGCTTGCCGCGCAGCTGGTAGCTCATCGTCGAACTGTTCTCGACCGACGTGATGGCCAGGGCCTGGCGCACCAGGGCCATGGTTGTCACGGTGACCGGGACCTCAAGCACCGTCTCGGAGAAACGCGGCACACTGCCCTGCGCGTCCGTGACGCCGCTGGCGAAACTCTGGCCGTTCACGTTGATTTCCAGGTAGGCGCCGTCGTACTGCATGGCCACGTCGCTGGGGTTGACGATACGCAGGCGGACCAGCATGCGCAGCTCCGGGCCCCGCCAGGGCAGCGGCTCGATGGCCGCCACCTCGACCTTGGGCGCATTGTCGGGCGCCAGCGCGGCGCAGCCGGCCAGCAGCAGGGGCAGGGCAGCCAGCGCGAGGCGACGGCCGATCCGGAGCAGGGCGGTGTTCACGCGGCCATCACTTGAGGATGTCGCCCAGGCAGAGGTACTTCAGCTCTACGTAGTCGTCCATGCCGTGGTGCGAGCCCTCGCGGCCCAGGCCGGACTGCTTGACGCCACCGAAGGGTACGTGCTCCGTGGCCAGCACGCCGACGTTGATGCCCACCATGCCGTACTCCAGCGCCTCGCTCACGCGGAAGATGCGGCCGACGTCGCGGGTGTAGAAATAGGTGGCCAGGCCGAAGATGGTGTTGTTGGCGGCGGCGACCACTTCCTGCTCGGTCTTGAAGCGGAACACCGGCGCGAAGGGGCCGAAGGTCTCCTCGGTGGCGCACAGCATGCTGGCATTGGCCTCGGAGATCACGGTGGGCTCGAAGAACTGGCCCTGCAGCTTCTTGCCGCCGGTCACCACCTTGCCGCCCTTGGCCACGGCGTCGGCCACGTGGCGCTGCACTTTTTCCACGGCGGCGTCCTCGATCAGCGGGCCTTGCGAGACGCCCTCTTCGAAGCCGTTGCCGACCTTGACGGCCTTAACCTTGGCCGCGAACTTCTGCACGAACTGGTCGTACACACCTTCCTGCACGTAGATGCGGTTGGCGCAGACGCAGGTCTGGCCGGCGTTGCGGTACTTGCTGGCCATGGCGCCTTCGACGGCCGAGTCGATGTCGGCGTCGTCGAAGACGATGAAGGGCGCGTTGCCGCCCAGCTCCAGGCTGAGCTTCTTGACGGTGGGGGCGCTCTGCTGCATCAGGATGCGTCCCACTTCGGTGGAGCCCGTGAAGCTGATGTGGCGCACCACGTCGCTGGCGCAGAAGACCTTGCCCACGGCGATGGAGTTGTCGCCGTCGGCGGTAAGCATGTTGAGCACACCGGCCGGGATGCCGGCACGAATGGCCAGCTCGGCGGCGGCCAGGGCGGTGAGCGGGGTCAGCTCGGCCGGCTTGATGATGACCGGGCAGCCCGCGGCCAGGGCCGGGGCCACCTTGCGCGTGATCATGGCCAGCGGGAAGTTCCAGGGCGTGATGGCCGCGCAGACACCGATGGGCTGCTTGATGACCATCAGGCGGCGGTTGTTGTCGAATTGCGGCAGGGTCTCGCCGTTGACGCGCTTGGCTTCCTCGGCGAACCACTCGACGAAGCTCGCACCGTAGGCCACCTCGCCCTTGGCCTCTGGGAAGGGCTTGCCCTGCTCGGCCGTCATGATGCGGCCCAGATCCTCCTGGTTGGCCATCAGCAAGTCGAACCACTTGCGCAGGATGATGCTGCGCTGCTTGCCGGTGAGGGCGCGCCAAGCCGGCCAGGCCGCGTTGGCCGCCTGGATGGCGAGTTCGGCGTCGGCCGGGCCCAGGTTGGCCACATCGGCCAGTTTCTGGCCGTTGGACGGGTCCAGCACGTCGAAACGCTTGGCGGCGGCGCCCTTGACCCACTGGCCGTTGATCAGCGCGTCGGTCTTGAGCAGGGTGGGGTCCTTGAGCAGGGCCAGGGGGGAGGTTTTCATGTCCATGGTGTACACCTGTGGGGTCGGAGAGTGAGCAACTTTAGCGCGACTGTGCGTGGAAACCTGTCACAGACGGGGCAGGCCCGCGAGACGGCGCCAGCCGTGTATGCCAGCGCTGGTCCAGGCCGGAATCGCCATTGTCGATGGAAACATCGCGTACCGGCAAGGGATTCATAGCAGCGCCTTCACCTGGGCCGGGCGGGGCAGTGGGGCCACCGCGCCAAAGCCCTGTACGGACAAGGCCGCCGCGGCATTGGCGTAGCGTGCGGCGTCCTGCAGCGGGGCACCGGCCGACAGCTGCGCCAGCAGGTTGCCGCAAAAGCAGTCGCCGGCGCCGGTGGCGTCGACCAGGGGCACGCGCAGGGCAGGGAGATGGTGGCGTTCGCCATCCATGCTGGTGAGCACGCCGCGATCGCCCAGCTTGAGGACGACCTGGCGGGCGCCCAGCGCATGGCCCCAGTTGGCGATGGCATCGGGGTCGCTCAGTCCGGTCAGCGTCGTGACGTCCTCCAGGCTGGGCAGGAATACATCGCACAAAGCGATGGCGGCCTGGATGCAGGTGCGGGCCTTGTCCAGCGGCCAGAGTTTGAGGCGCAGATTTGAATCAAACGCCACGCGGGTGCTAGCCTCGCGCGCCAGCTGCATGGCGGCGTAGACGGTCTCGCAGGCGCTGTCGGAAATCGCCAGCGAGATGCCGGAGACATGCAGGAAACGCGCCGAGGCGATGGTCTGCGCGGCCGGCCCGGCCTGCAGCCACGGGGGTGTCATGCGGCTGGCGGCCGAGCCCGCGCGGTAGTAGCTGAATTCGTGGCCGCGGGCGCCGTGCGTGACGAAGTAGATGCCGGTGGGGGCCTGCGCGTCGCGCTCCACCCCACGGGTGTTCACACCCTCCTCGGCCCAGAGTTCCAGCAGGCGCGCGCCGAAGGGGTCGGCGCCGACGCGGCTGAGGTATGCGGTACGCGCACCGGCGCGGGCGGCGGCGATCACCACATTGCTGGTGTCGCCGCCGAAGCCCTGCAAATAGTTGGGCCGGCCGGCCTCGGTCTGGTTGAATTCCAGCATGGCCTCACCCAGGGCGGCCACGTCGACTGTTTTTTCCATGGAGCCTCAGCCGGACAGTTCGCCGCGCATGTCAGTGCTTGTGACTACGGCCGGCACTTCGTGCCTTAACCTGGCTGCGCCAGGTGAGCCTGCGTCGCAATCATGGATACGCATGGCGTTTCAATGATTGTCCTTGGGCACGAAGGCGCCGCGCTGCCCGACCAGGAAGTCCAGATCGGCGCCTTCGTCGGCCTGCAGCACATGGTCCACATACAGCTTCCAGTAGCCGGACTTGAGCGGCGGCTCCGGCGCCTTCCAGCGGGCCAGGCGGGCCTTCAGCTCCTCGTCGCTGATCAGCAGCTGCAGCCGGCGTTCGGGCACGTTGAGTTCGATCATGTCGCCGTTCTGCACCACCGCCAGCGGGCCGCCGGCGGCGGCCTCGGGCGCGGTGTGCAGCACCACGGTGCCGTAGGCCGTGCCGCTCATGCGCGCGTCGCTGATGCGCACCATGTCCGTGATGCCTTTTTTCAGGACCTTGGGGGGCAGCGGCATGTTGCCGACCTCGGCCATGCCGGGGTAACCCTTGGGGCCGCAGTTCTTGAGCACCAGGATGCAGCTTTCATCGACATCGAGCTGGTCGTCGTCGATGCGCCGGTGGAAATCGTCGCTGTTCTCGAACACCACGGCGCGGCCCTTGTGCACCATCAGCGCAGGGGTGGCGGCGCTGGGCTTGATGACCGCGCCGCGCGGTGCCAGGTTGCCGCGCAGCACGGCGATGCCGGCCTTGTCCTTGAAGGGCGCCGCAAAGGTCTTGATGACACGCGGGTCGTAGTTCTGCGCGTCGCCCACGTTCTCGGCCACGGTCTTGCCGTTGGCCGTGACGATGTCCTGGTGCAGCAGGTGCAGGATCTCCTTCATCACCACGGGCAGGCCGCCGGCGTAGCAGAAGTCTTCCATCAGATGCTGGCCCGAGGGCTGCAGGTTCACCAGGCAAGGCAGCTCGCTGGCCAGGCGGTCGAAATCGTCCACCGTGAGCTTGATGTTCAGTCGCCCGGCGATGGCGATCAGGTGGATGACGGCATTGGTCGAGCCGCCGATGGCGGCCAGCGTCTTGATCGCGTTCTCGAAGGCCTCGCGCGTGAGCACCTGGGAGATGGTCTGGTCGGCATGCACCATCTCGACGATGCGCCGGCCGGCGTTGCGCGCCAGCACGTTGCGCCGGCCGTCCACCGCCGGATAGGCGGCATTGCCGGGCAGGCCGATGCCCAGGGCCTCGACCATGCTGGCCATGGTGGAGGCGGTGCCCATGGTCATGCAGTGGCCGTGGCTGCGGTGCATGCAGCTTTCGGCCTCGAAGAAATCCTGCAGCTTCAGGGTGCCGGCGCGCACCTGCTCGCTCATGCTCCACACGCCGGTGCCCGAGCCCAGCTCCTGCCCACGCCACTTGCCGTTGAGCATGGGACCGCCGGAGACGCCGATGGTGGGCAGGTTGACGCTGGAGGCGCCCATCAACAGCGAGGGCGTGGTCTTGTCGCAGCCCATGAGCAGCACCACGCCGTCAATCGGGTTGCCGCGGATGCTTTCTTCCACGTCCATGCTGGCCAGGTTGCGGTAGAGCATGGCCGTAGGGCGCAGCAGGGTCTCGCCCAGCGACATCACGGGGAACTCGAGCGGGAAGCCGCCAGCTTCGTAGACGCCGATCTTCACCTGCTCGGCCAGGGTGCGGAAATGCGAGTTGCAGGGGGTGAGTTCGCTGAAGGTATTGCAGATGCCGATGACCGGCCGGCCATCGAACTGGTCGTGCGGCACCCCCTTGCCCTTGACCCAGCTGCGGTAGGCAAAACCATCACGGTCCTGTCGGCCGAACCATTGCTGGCTGCGGAGTTCCTGGGGCTTCTTCTTGGGTCGGTCGGCGTTCGACATAGGGTAAATCCGGGACTGAAAAACGTATTATGGTCATACCATTGAAAAAAAGGCTCAGTACAAACCATGATCAAGAATGTCCACGGCAATACGGTCGATCACCTGGGAGCGGCCATCGTTTCAGGCCGTTATGCGCCGGGTGCTTCCATTCCGCCCGAGCCCCTGTTGTGCGAAGAACTCGGTGTCAGCCGCACCGTGGTGCGCGAGGCGGTGAAGTCGCTCATCGCCAAGGGGCTGGTGAGCGCGGGGCCCAAGGTGGGCACGCGCGTGCTGGCCCAGGACCAGTGGAACTGGTTCGACCCCGACATCATTGCCTGGCAGGCCCAGGCGGGGCTGACGCCGGAATTCCTGCGCGACCTGATGGACCTGCGACGCGTGGTCGAGCCCGCCGCCATGCGGCTGGCGGCGCAACGCGCCATGCCCGAGGACATCGCCTTTGTGGAGGAGGCGTACGCCGGCATGGCCCGCGCGGTGAAGGAGGGCGGCGACTACGTGACGCACGACCTGCGCTTTCACCAGGGCCTGCTGCGCGCCAGCCGCAACCGCATGCTCATGCAGATGAGCAAGGCCCTGGGCGCCTTGCTGCACACCAGCTTCGAGCTGGCCACCAAGAAGAAGGATGGTCCCGCGCGTTCGCTGCCGCTGCACCGGGCCGTGCTGGACGCGGTGATCGCGCACCAACCCGCCAAGGCCGAGAAAGCCATTCTGGTCCTGATCGACGGCGCGCACGAGGACATCGAGGAAATCCTCGCCTCGCGCCGCCGGCTGCCGCGGCTGAACACGCCGGCCTCGGTGCTCAAGGCCGTCTGAAACCTATCCCATGAAGATACCGATGCAGAAGCTGGTCCATCTTTTTTTCAAACTGCTGGAGTTCCTGGTCGTCGCCTGCCTGGTGGCCATGGTGGTGATGGTGTTCGGCAACGTCGTGCTGCGCTACGGCTTCAACTCCGGCATCGACGTGTCGGACGAGCTGTCGCGCTATTGCTTCGTCTGGCTCACCTACCTGGGCGCCATGATCGCCATGCGCGAAGGCGGCCACCTGGGCGTGGACACCCTGGTCCAGCACCTGCCGCTGCTGGGAAAGAAGGCCTGCCTGTTCCTGAGCGAATGCCTCATGCTGTTCTGCAACGGCCTGTTCCTGCTGGGGACCTGGAAGATGCACGAGCTGCAGGTGACCAACCAGTCGCCCGTGTTGGGCCTGTCCATGATCTGGGTGTACGGCATCGGCTACGTGGTCAGCGTGGTCATGGGGCTGATCAATCTGCATGTGCTGTACGGGCTGCTGAGCGGCCGTCTGCGCGCTGACGAGCTGATCCAGGTGCGGGAGGCCGAGGGCTTGGCCGACGTCGAAGAACAGCTGCGCGAAGTCAAGACCTGAGGCCCGCCATGACCGTCGCTGTTTTCGTTTTCAGTCTGCTGGGCGCCATGGCGATCGGCATGCCCATTGCCTACGCCTTGCTGGTGTGCGGCGTCGCGCTGATGGCCTTTCTCGGGGCGACCACCAATCTGGTCAGTTTCGACAGCCAGATCCTGGCGCAGCGCTTCGTCGACGGGGCCGACAACTTTCCCCTGCTGGCCGTGCCCTTCTTCCTGCTCGCTGGCGAGTTCATGAACGCGGGCGGCTTGAGCCGGCGCATCGTCAACTTCGCCATGGCCTGGGTCGGCCACTTCCGCGGCGGGCTGGGTTACGTCGCCGTGATCGCCGCTATCATCATGGCCTCGCTGTCCGGCTCCGCTGTGGCCGATACCGCCGCACTGGCCGCGCTGCTGATCCCCATGATGCGTTCGGCCGGTTACGACGTCGGCCGTTCAGCCGGCCTGATCTCGGCCGGCGGCATCATCGCCCCGGTGATCCCGCCCTCCATCGGCTTCATCATCTTCGGCGTGGCCGGCAACGTTTCGATCACCAAGCTGTTCCTGGCCGGCATCGTCCCGGGCATCCTGATGGGCGTGGCCATCGGGCTGGCCTGGTGGTGGGTGGCGAGGGCGGAAAAGGTGCGGCCCGCGCCGCGCATGCCCCTGGGTCAGCGCCTGAAGGTCACGGCCGAGGGGTCGCTGGCGCTGGCCCTGCCCGTGGTCATCATCGGCGGCATGAAGATCGGCGCCTTCACGCCCACCGAGGCGGCGGTGGTGGCGGCGGTCTACAGCTTCGTGGTCGGCATGTTCTGCTACCGCGAGCTCAAGCTCAAGGAGCTTTATGGTCTGACGCTGGCCGCCGGCAAGACCACCGCCGTCGTCATGTTCCTCGTGGCGGCCGCCATGGTCAGCGCCTGGCTCATCACGGTGGCGAACATCCCCGATGAAGTCGCCGCGCTGCTGCGGCCCTTCATGGACAGCAAGATCCAGCTCATGCTGGTCATGATGGTGCTCATCGTCATCGTCGGCACCGCGCTGGACTTCACGCCCACGGTGCTCATCCTCACGCCCGTGCTGATGCCGGTCGTCAAGGCGGCGGGCATCGACCCGGTGTATTTCGGTGTGCTGTTCATCATGAACAACGCCATCGGCCTGATCACCCCTCCGGTGGGCACGGTGCTCAACGTGGTCTGTGGCGTGGCCCGCATCAGCATGGGCGAGGCTTTCAGGGGCGTGCTGCCTTTCCTGTTGGCCGAACTGGCCGTGCTGTTCCTGCTGGTGCTGGTGCCCGACATCGTCCTCGTCCCGCTGAAGTGGTGGATGCAATGACAATTTTCCCGACCCTCTGCTGTAACTACTAAAAGGAGACATTCATGTTGAAACGCAGAACTATCGCCTCGGTGCTCGCAGGCGCCTTCCTCGTCGTGGCCACCTCGGCCTACGCTCAATTCACCGAGCGAACGATTAAGCTCACCAATGGGGTCAACGCCGACCATCCGGTGAGTGCGGGCGTCAAGCGCATGCAGGAAGTGCTGGACGCCAAGACCGGCGGCAAGATCAAGCTCAACGTCTTCTGGGGCGGCTCGGCGGGTGGCGACCTGCAGGCCACGCAGGCCTTGCGCGCCGGCACGCAAGAGGCCGTCTGCACCTCCAGCTCGCCGCTGGTGGGCATCGTCAAGGAGCTGGGCGTGTTCGACCTGCCCTTCCTGTTCGCCAACGAGAAGGAGGCCGACGCGGTGCTCGACGGCCCGGCCGGCCAGTACTTCAACAGGAAGCTCGAAGCCGCCGGCCTGGTGAACCTGGCCTACTGGGAAAATGGCTTCCGCAACCTGACCAACAGCAAGCGCCCGGTGAACAAGGTCGAGGACTTCGACGGCGTCAAGGTGCGCGTGATGCAGAACAACATCTTCCTCGACACCTTCAAGACCCTGGGCACCAACGCCGTGCCCATGGCCTTCGGCGAGGTGTTCACCGCGCTGGAGACCCGCACCATCGACGGCCAGGAAAATCCCTTCGTGACCATCGACAGCTCCAAGTTCTACGAGGTCCAGAAGTACCTGAGCGTCACGCGTCACGCCTATACGCCCTACCTCATCCTCTACAGCAAGAAGCTGTGGGACCAGCTCAACCCGCAAGAGCAGGCGGTGTTGCGTGAGGCCGCCATCGAAGGCCAGAAGGCCCAGCGCATCGCCATCCGCGCCCAGAGCGACACGGCCCTGGCCGCACTCAAGGCCAAGGGCATGCAGATCAACGAGATCTCGCCCTTCGAGCAACGCCGCATGTTCGAAAAGGTCAAGCCGGTGTACGACAAGCACGGTGCCTCCATCGGCACCGAGGCCATCAACGTCGTGTTCGACGAGCTGAAGAAGGTGCGCGGCGGCAAGTAAGCCCGGCACGAACCACCAACGCAAAGGCCGCAGGGGTTGCCCCTGCGGCCTTTGCGTTGGCGTAGCTGTCGCGTGGGGTTCAGCGCCGGCGCGCCAGGTCGCGCATCAGCGCGCGCGTGCCGTAGGTCCAAGGCGGGATCTGGTCCGAGGTGTTGACGCGGTTTACCAGCATGCCCAGGCTGGGGGTCGAGACGGTGGCAATGTCGCCGATCTCGTGGGTGAAGCCCTGGCCCGGGCCATGGCGGTCCTGGATGGGGGCGAACATGGTGCCGAGGAAGAACATCACGCCGTCAGGGTACTGGTGGTGCGGGCCGATCACGTGCTTGACCAGTTCCAGCGGGTCGCGGCTGATCTGGCTCATGGAGCTGCTGCCGCGCATGACGAAGCCGCCGGCGCCGCGCACCTCCATGGCCAGGTCGCAGCGGCGCACGTCGTCCATGCTGAAGTGTTCGTCGAACAGGCGGATGAAGGGGCCGATGGCGCAGGAGGCATTGTTGTCCTTGGCCTTGCCCAGCAGCAGGGCGCTGCGGCCCTCGAAGTCGCGCAGGTTCACGTCGTTGCCCAGTGTGGCGCCTTGTACTTCGGCGCGGCTGTTGACGGCCAGCACGATCTCCGGCTCCGGGTTGTTCCAGTGGCTGCGCGGGTGGATGCCGACCTCGGCGCCGATGCCCACCGCGCTCATGGGGGCCGATTTGGTGAAGACCTCGGCATCGGGGCCGATGGCCACTTCCAGGTACTGCGACCATGCGCCTTGAGCGACCAGCACGTCCTTGAGCTTCGCCGCCTCGGGCGAGCCGGGTTTCACGCTGCTCAGGTTGTCGCCGATGACGGACACCACGGCGCGGCGCACGCTTTCGGCCTTCTCGGCGTCGCCGCGCGCCTGCTCCTCGATCACGCGCTCCAGCACCGAGTTCACGAAGGTGACCCCGGTGGCCTTGATCGCCTGCAGGTCGTTGGGCGCCAGAAACCAGGGCAGGGCCGTCTTGCGTTCGTCGTATGCCGAGTTCCGCAGGATGGCCGCCGTGTCGCCCAAGCGCGCGCCTTTGTTCTCGCGCACGGCCGCGGCCGCGTCGGGGCGCTCCAGCAGGTCCGACATGGTCGGGGCCACCGCACCCAAGTCGTACACGCCATCGGGGCGCACCTGTACCAGCACCGGTCCGGTGCCCTCGATCCAGACGCGCCCCACCAGCGTGGCGCGTTCCGCATCACGCGGCAGGCAGGTCTCAGGTGTCAATGGATTCAGCATTTGTTTGATCTCCTCTGGTTTTGTGCTTTTCATGTTTCATGCGCGCAGCTGCACTGCCTGGGCGGCCAGCCGGGTGATCTCGTCCCAGTTCCGCTCGGCGATGGCCTGTGCCGGCGTCAGCCAGGAGCCGCCCACGCAAGCCACGTTGGGCAGCGCCAGAAAGTCCCGCGCGTTTTGCGGGCCGATGCCACCGGTGGGACAAAAGCGCACCTCGGCAAACGGGCCGCTCCAGGCCTTGAGCATGGCCGTCCCGCCCGCTGCCAGGGCCGGGAAGAACTTGAGCGCGGTGTAGCCGTCGTCCAGCGCCGCCATGATCTCGCTGCCCGTGGCGACACCCGGCAGCAGCGGCAGGCCGCTGGCGCACGCCGCCCGGCCGAGGGCGCTGGTATAGCCCGGGCTCACCAGAAAGCGCGCACCGGCGCGCTGGGCCGCCAGGACGTCGGCGCCGTTGCGCACCGTGCCGGCGCCGGGCACGGCCAACGGCACCTCGCGCGCGATGGCCTCGATGCAGGCCAGCGCCTGCGGCGTGCGCAGCGTGACTTCCAGCATGCGGATGCCGCCGGCGACCAGCGCGCGCGCCAGTGGCACGGCGTCCTGCACGTGGTCGAGCACGATAACGGGGATGACGGGGGCATCCTGCATCACCTGCAGGGAGGTCGGCGTTTGCATGCGTTTGATCTTACAGGCTTGTGGGGCCATTTCGGTCAATCGTACGATGATTGGGCGGGGCTTTCGTCCGCCTGAGGCCAGGGCGCCACACCTGCCGCGGGGCACAAAATCTATAATCGATAGTTCAAATAAATCAAGCAGTTACGTGCGCGCCGCGATCCCCCGGGGAGCGAGCGCACGGTCCAGGAAAACCATGAGCCAACCCGTCATCTCCGTTGCCGACATCCGCAAGACCTTTCTGGACTTCTTTGCCGCCAAGGGCCACACCGTCGTGCCCTCCAGCCCGCTGGTGCCGGGCAACGACCCGACCCTGATGTTCACCAACTCCGGCATGGTGCAGTTCAAGGACGTGTTCCTTGGCACCGACAAGCGCTCTTACGTGCGCGCCGCCTCGGTGCAGGCCTGCCTGCGCGCCGGCGGCAAGCACAACGATCTGGAGAACGTGGGCTACACCGCGCGCCACCACACCTTCTTCGAGATGCTGGGCAACTGGAGCTTCGGCGACTATTTCAAGCGCGAATCGCTCAAGTGGGCGTGGGAGCTGCTGACCGAGGTCTACAAGCTGCCCAAGGAACGCCTGCTGGCCACCGTGTACGCCGAGGACGACGAGGCCTACGACATCTGGACCAAGGAAATCGGCCTGCCGCCCGAGCGTGTGATCCGCATCGGCGACAACAAGGGCGGGCGCTACAAGAGCGACAATTTTTGGATGATGGCCGACACCGGCCCCTGCGGCCCCTGCTCGGAAATCTTCTACGACCACGGCGACCACATCGCCGGCGGCCCCCCGGGCAGCCCCGATGAAGACGGCGACCGCTACATCGAGATCTGGAACAACGTGTTCATGCAGTTCAACATGGACGAGACCGGCGCCGTCACGCCCCTGCCCGCGCCCTGCGTGGACACCGGCATGGGCCTGGAGCGCCTGGCCGCCATCCTGCAGCACGTGCACAGCAACTACGAGATCGACATCTTCGCCGCGCTGATCAAGGCCGCCGGCCGCGAGACCGGCACCAAAGACTTGACGAACCCGTCCCTGAAGGTGATTGCCGACCACATCCGCGCCACCGCCTTCCTGGTGAGCGACGGCGTGATCCCCAGCAACGAAGGCCGTGGCTAC
Source organism: uncultured Hylemonella sp. (assembly GCA_963512455.1). GTDB lineage: Bacteria > Pseudomonadota > Gammaproteobacteria > Burkholderiales > Burkholderiaceae_C > Hylemonella. Next base: position 49,565 of record CAUPMJ010000001.1, read on the forward strand.
GTGCAGCGCCGCATCGTGCGCCGCGCCATCCGCCACGGCTACAAGCTGGGCCAGAAGAAACCCTTCTTCCACAAACTGGTGGCCGAGCTGGTGCGCCAGATGGGCGACGCCTATCCCCGCCTCAAGGCCGAGGAAAAGCGCATCACCGAGGTGCTGAAGGCGGAGGAAGAGCGCTTCTTCGAGACCCTGGAAAACGGCATGGAGATCCTGGACGCGGCCCTGGGCGGCGGTGCCAAGGTGCTGCCGGGCGAGGTGGCCTTCAAGCTGCACGACACCTACGGCTTTCCGCTGGACCTGTCTGCCGACGTCTGCCGCGAGCGCGGCCTGAGCGTGGACGAAGACGGCTTCAAGGCCGCCATGGAGAAGCAGAAGAACCAGGCCCGTGCCGCCGGCAAGTTCAAGATGGACAAGGCCCTGGAGTACACGGGCGCCGGCAACCAGTTCGTCGGCTACGAGACGATGGAAGCCCAGGCCAAGATCGTCGCGCTGTATGTGGATGGAACGCCCACGGCGGCCTTGAAGGCCGGCCAGCAGGGCGTCGTGGTGCTTGACACCACTCCCTTCTACGCGGAAAGCGGCGGCCAGGTCGGCGACGAGGGCCTGTTGACTTCGGGTTCCGCGCGCTTCGAGGTGGCCGACACGCAGAAGATCAAGGCCGACGTGTTCGGCCACCACGGTATCGTCGCGCAGGGCACCCTCAACGTGGGCGACCACGTCACGGCACTGGTCAATCTGGAAACGCGCGCCGCCACCGAGCGCAACCACTCGGTCACGCACCTGATGCACAAGGCCCTGCGCGAGGTACTGGGCAGCCACGTGCAGCAGAAGGGTTCGCTGGTCAACGCCGAGCGCACCCGCTTCGACTTCGCGCACAACGCGCCGGTGACCGAGGCGCAGATCCGCGCGATCGAGGCCCAGGTCAATGAAGAGATCCTGGCCAACAGCGCCACCCACGCGCGCGTGATGGATATCGAGTCTGCCCAGAAGACCGGCGCCATGATGCTGTTCGGCGAGAAGTACGGCGACAGCGTGCGTGTGCTCGACATCGGCAGCAGCCGCGAACTCTGCGGCGGCACTCACGTGGAGCGCACCGGCGACATCGGCCTGTTCAAGGTGGTGGCCGAAGGCGGCGTGGCCGCCGGCGTGCGCCGCATCGAGGCGGTGACGGGCGCAGGCGCGCTGGGCTACCTGCAACAGCTTGAAGACACGGTGACGCAGGCCGCGGGCACGCTCAAGGCCCCGAGCACGGAACTCAACGCCCGTCTGGGCCAGGTGCTGGACCAGGTCAAGGCGCTGGAAAAGGAAATCGCTGCCCTCAAGGGTAAGCTGGCGTCGAGCCAGGGTGATGAACTCATGGCCCAGGCCGTGGACGTCAAGGGGCTCAAGGTGCTGGCCGCGCGCCTGGAAGGCGCGGATGCCAAGACCCTGCGCGACACCCTGGACAAGCTCAAGGACAAGCTCAAGACAGCCGCCATCGTTCTGGCTGCCGTGGACGGCGACAAGGTGCAGCTGGCCGCCGGCGTGACGGCCGACAGCACGGCGAAGGTGAAGGCCGGCGAGCTGGTCAACTTCGTGGCCCAGCAGGTCGGTGGCAAGGGCGGCGGCAAGGCCGACATGGCCATGGCCGGCGGCACCGACGCCAGCAAGCTCGGCGCGGCCCTGGCCAGCGTGCAGGGCTGGGTGGCGGAAAAACTTTGATGCAGCGACGCGATTTCCTGGGTCTGCCCCTGGCAGCGCTGGCCGGTCCGGTGCTGGCCCAGCGCGGTTACGACGTCACACCCTGGCCGGCAAGGCAGCCGGCGCCGGCCTTGCGTGCGCTCGACCTGCAGGGCAAGACGTGGACCCTGGCCGACCTGCGCGGCCGCGCCGTGCTGCTGAACTTCTGGGCTACCTGGTGCCCGCCCTGCCGCGCCGAGATGCCCTCGTTGCAGCAGCTCGCCGAGATCTACGGCCCCGAGCAGCTGCTGGTGCTGGCCATCAATGTGGGCGAGGGGCCACGGCGCATCACCCAGTACCTGCAGTCCAGCGGCCTGAACCTCACGGTGCTGCTCGATCCGCAGAGCGAGGCCGCCAAGGGCTGGGGCGCCAATGTGCTGCCCACCACCATCCTGATCGACGCTGAAGGGCGTCCGCGTCAACGCGTGCGTGGTGAGGTGGACTGGTCGGGTCGCGAGGCCGCGGCACTGGTCGAGCCGCTCCTGCGCGGCAAGCCCCAGCGCGCCAGCGGTGTTTCGACGTAACGCTCGAAAGCCCAGGCCAGCGCCATGCTGGCCAGCCAGTAGCCCAGCACGACGCAGGCCAGCGTGGCGGCACTCGTAGCACCCAGCTGCGCGTAGAGGGCATTGACCAGCATCAGCACGGGGAAGTGGATCAGAAAGAGCGCATAGGACGTCTGCGCGCCGCGGTGCAGCAGCTGCCGCAAGGGCTCGGGCAGCGGATGTCCCCGTCGCGGATGGCGGCGCCGGTGCCATACCAGGGTACCCAGGAGCAAGGCCAGGACCAGCGCCAGCGCGATGCGCTCACGAAATTCCAGCCACAGCGCAGCGATGCCGATCAGCGCCAGCAAGCCCAGCGCGGCCAGCGGGTGGCGCGAGCGCCCGGCCCACCAGGCCGCAGCGCCCAGGCCATAGGAGCCGAAGAAGTACAGGGCCCAGGGCTCCAGCTCGGGCTGCCGGTTGAAGAGCAGTAGCGACGCCAGCATCAGGCCCAGCACCAGCAGGACCGTCACGGTCTTGCTGGCATCAACCCGATAGCCCAGGCGCATGAGCAGGGCCAGCAGCAGGAAGAGCTGGAAGTCGATGGCCACATACCAGGTGCCGGCCGACAGGGCTTCGATGTCCAGCACATCCTGCAGCAGCAGGGCATGGGCCAGGACCTGGCCCCAGCCCGGTGCGGCCGGCACAAACTCGTCATTCAGACTCAGCCGTGTCAGCGCCGCGCCGGCCATGGCCAGCAGCAGGGCGGCGAAGAAGGGCAGGACCAGACGCTGGTAGCGTCGCACCAGGGCCATGCGCAAGGAGGACTGGGCACTGGCCATGCGCCCCAGGTGCTGCACCGCGAGGAAACCGCCCAGCACCAGGAAAAACTGGACCGCCATGCGAGCGTAGTCGTAAAGCCAGCCGCCGACGGCGGGTGCCACGCGGTGCACGGCCTCGGCCAGCGGACCATAGGCCGAGAGATGGTGCAAGACGATGAGCTGCGCGCCCAGGGTCTTGAGACCGTCGACAAAGGTGTGCCGAACCTGCATGCGTCTGCGCGTGACGCTCAGGTCCTGGGGATGGGCATGTCCGAGGTGCCGGGGCGCACCCAGCGCGCAAACTCGCGCGTGGTGTCCATGCAGCCGCCGGCCTCGGTGTAGACGCCGCGCGGCTCGCGCCAGCGGGTCATGCGCGCCATGACCTGCGCCAGCTCGTCCGGGTTGGCGAGCGTGGCCTCGATCATGGGCTCGATGCGGCCTTCGTCGATCTGCGCTTCGCCGGCCGCATCACGGTACAGGCCGTGGCGCCAATGGTAGATCTCGACACACTTGCGGGTGAGGGTGTAGGGCTGGTGCTGTTTCCAGAAATTGGTGAACAGGCCGTTGCCCAGGTACATGACCCAGGACCCCTCGAAACCACAGGCGTCGGCCGAGGCCTCGTCGGGGTTGCGGAACCAGACGCGGTCGCCCGGCACGTAATACAGCGGCGGCACCGGTGCTTCCATCGAGCCCTGCTCGCGCAGGAATACGGTGTGGAACTCCTCGGACATGATGGCGCGCTGGCGCCAGACGCCCTGCAGGCGCTCGAACAGCTCGGCGTTGCTGCGCGCCAGCTCCTGGGCGATGCCCAGCAGCGTCACGTACTCGGTGGCACGGTAACAGGAGAAGGAGTAGAGCCGGCCCGAGACTTCGGGCTGCGTGGTCTTGACCAGCGCGTCGATCAGCGGCACGTCCGGCAGCAGGGTGAAACCCCGGTCTTCGTCGTAGGTCCAGCAGTCCTGCGGGCGCTCCGCGGCATCGGTGTCGAAGGCCAGCGTGGTGCGGCGCGCGGCCTGCACGATGTTGCGGCGGATGTGGATGGCCGACTCGAACTCCTCCAGGCTGGGGAAGTCCAGGCCGGTCGGGCTCATGAGCAGGGTCACCAGGATCTCGCGCTGCAGGTCGGTCACGCTGTCCAGCGCGCGCAAGCCCAGGGTGCTGGCCAGCTGCATGGTGTTGTGGCCTGGGGCCCAGGCCTGTCTGGCGGGGTGGTCCAGCCAGAGCCGCACCCCCTGGCCTTGTGCGTCCTGGCCGGGTTCGGCATGGATGTGCGCGGCCAGGTCGCTGGCGCCCAGCCGCTCCAGGAAGACACGGCGCACGCTTTCGGTGCTTTGGCTGCCCACGCCGCGCAGCAGGATGCCGCGACTGGCGGGTCCTTGCCCTGTCTGCTCCATCGTATTGAAGGTCTCCAGCAGCTTTCTCATAGGTGTGGCGATCAATATACCCCAAGCCTCGTGGGGATTAGCTTGGGGATTACTCCGGGGTCAGTGACCCTCCTCTGCGTAATTTCCGTCATGCAGCGGGACCCCAGGGGCCCGATAATCTCGGCTGTCACGGCATCCCAGCCGTGCGCACGCCGTTCCGGAGCACCTTGACCTGCGCCGGCGGCGTTCACACACCATGACGGAGCTCTCTTGATGACCACCGAACGTCGAACCTTCCTGAAGAACGCGGCAGGCCTGTCGGCCGCCTACACGCTGCCGGCCCTGGGCCTGGCGCAGACCGCGCCGGCGCAGCGCCAGTTCAACCCCCAGCCCGGCGCCTGGCGCACCTTCGAGGTGACGACCCGCGTCGACATCCTGCAGGCCGAAGGCGCCACCCGTGTCTGGCTGCCGGTGCCTTCGGTCGACACCGACTGGCAGCGTTCGCTGGGCAACAGCTATGCCAGCAATGGCCAGGCCCGCATGGGCAGCGACTCGGTCTACGGTGCCCGGCTGCTGCAGGTGGACTTCACGCCCGGCGAGAAGAAGCCCTGGGTCGAACTGACCAGCCGCATCCAGACCAACAACCGCGCCGTGAACTGGGCGGCGAAAAAGCCCGCGCCGGAAACGGCCGCCAGTCTGCGTTTCTGGACCCGGCCCACGGCCCTGCTGCCCACCGACGGCATCGTGCGCAAGACCGCGCTGGAAGCCACGCGCGGCGCCCGGACCGACGCCGAGAAGGCGAAGAAGATCTATGACTGGGTGGTGGCCAATACCTGGCGCGAGCCCAAGGTGCGCGGCTGCGGCGAGGGCGACATCAAGACCATGCTGGAGACTGGCAACCTGGGCGGCAAGTGCGCCGACCTCAACGCTATCTTCGTCGGCCTGTGCCGTGCCGTGGGCCTGCCCGCGCGCGACGTCTACGGCCTGCGCCTGGTGCCTTCGGCCTTCGGCTACAAGGAGCTCAGCGGCAACCCGACCAGCCTCAAGGGTGCCCAGCACTGCCGCGCCGAGGTCTATCTCAAGGACCATGGCTGGGTGGCCATGGACCCGGCCGATGTGGCCAAGGTCATGCGGCTGGAGACGCCGCAGTGGATCAAGAACACCACCGACCCGGTGGTGGCGCCGGTCAACCAGGCCCTGTTCGGCGGCTGGGAAGGCAACTGGCTGGCCTGGAACATGGCGCATGACGTGGTACTGCCCGGCGCCAAGGGGCCCAAGCTGGGCTTCCTGATGTACCCGGTGGCCGAGACCGCCGAAGAGCGCCTGGACTCCTATTCGCCCGACGCCTTCAAGTACCAGATCACGGCGCGCGAACTCACGGCCTGAGTTAGGGCCCGTTCGCACTTGAGAAATTAGTGTGAACAGGCCCTAGCTGTGACGGCGTCAAAAAGGGCGCCCATGGCGCCTTTTTTTTCAGCAGCGTGATACCGCTTACTTGCGCAGCTTGCCGCCGCGCGCGACCATGCCCAGCTCCACGTACTTGCTGCCGTGGTTCTGCTCTGGTCCGTAGCTCACGGTGAAACCGCCGGTGTCATAGCTGCCCAGATTGCGCAGCGCGGCCAGCAGGGCCTTGTGGTCGCCCGGCTTCTTGCTGCGCCGCATGGCCTCGGTCAGCACCTTGGCGCCTATGCATGCTTCCAGGTGGGTGCTGTTCATATTGGGCACGCCCATGTCCTCCAGGGCCTTGTCGCATTCACGGATGATGGGCAGTGAAGCCGAGGTGTTGGGGACGACCTGGGAGATGGACACCCCGGACCCGGCATCGCCGGCGGCGTCGATGTATTGCTGCGCACCGACGAAGGACAGGCTGGACATGGGGACGAAGAGCCCCCGCGCTACCAGGCGCTTGCTGATCTCGGCGGCCGGGCCGGAGAGCACGGTGTTGATGATGACATCGGGCTTGAGGGCCACCAACTCATTGAAGCGGGCATCGTCAATCTGGGCGTTGCGCTGCAGCGGGAAGGCCTGCGGCTGCTTGCCCTGGCGTGCGAGATATTCTTTGACCACGCCCAGGTTCTGGATGCCGACCTCGTCGTCGTAGTGCACCACCACCACCTGCTTCATGCCCAGCCCGGTCCAGAAGGCCAGCATCTTTTCCAGCTCGTCGCCATACGAGGCCCGCAGGGTGTGGACCACGGGGCTGGGCTTGCGCACCGGATTGGCGCCGGAGAAGGGGGCGAAGAAGAGCATGCCGGCCTTTTCTGCCTGGGGCATGGCGTCCAGGCTCAGCGTGGCCGAGGCGTAGCCGAACAGCGCCACCAGGTTGCGGTTCTGCAGCAGCTTGGTGGTGTTCTCGCCGGCGATCTTGCGCTGGTTCTGGTCATCCAGCGTGACGAGTTCGATGGGCACGCCGCCCACGCCGCCCTGGGCATTGACCATCTTGAAATAGGCCAGGGCGCCGTCGCGGATGTCCTTGCCGAACACGGCATTGCCGCCGGACAGCGGTGCAGATTGGCCGACGACCCAGGCATTCTGGGCCGATGCTGTCGTACCGATCAATGTTCCCAACGCGCACAGCAGCGCGGATATGGTTGTACGCATAAGCCATCACTCATAAAAGTGCCGCTGGAACTCGCGACTAGTTTCTATGATGACAGATTTTTACGCTTCGACTATTGCGTTGGTACTTATGAACGTATCTACCTGTGTGTCGCTGTAACCAAATTCCTTCAGCAACTCGCGCGTGTGCTGGCCCAGCAGGGGGGCCGGGCGCGTGACCTGCGCCGGGGTGGCGGAGAAATGGATGGGGCAGCCCAGGGCGCGCGTCAGCCCGGCCTGCGGGTGGTCCAGCTCCACCACCATGCCGCGCGCCAGGGTCTGCGGGTGGCTCAGGGCTTCGGCCACGGTGTGCACCGGGCCGGCCGGCACGCCAGTGTTGTCGAAGGCCGACTGCCACTCGGCGCGTGTGCGCGTGCGCAGCACCGCGTTCATCAAGGCCGCCAGTTCCTCGCGGTGCGCCATGCGGTCGCTGTTGGTGACAAAGCGCGCGTCGCTGCGCCACTCGGGGTGGCCCAGCACCTCGGCGATGCGCTCCCAGTTGGCCTGGTTGGCGCCGCCGATATTGATCCAGCCATCGCTGGCCTCGAAGGCCTGGTAGGGCGCGGTCAGGATGTGGGCCGAGCCCGTGGGCTCGCTCGACTTTCCGGTGGCGAAAAAGATGGCTGCATGCCAGTAGAGCTGCTGCAGGGCCGCATCACTGAGCGAGGTGTCGACGATCTGGCCCTCACCCGTCTTGAGCTTGTGTACGTAGGCCGCCACTATGCCTAGCGCCCCGAGGATGCCGGCGTTCATGTCGGAGACCGCATTGCCGTTCTTGGCCGGCGCGCCGCCGGGCTCGCCGGTGATGGACATCAGCCCGGCGAAACCCTGGGCAATCAGATCGAAGCCGCCCTTGCCGGCATACGGCCCGTTGCGGCCGTAGCCCGTGATGGCGCAGTAGATCAGGCCGGGGTTGGCTTTGGCGAGCACGTCGTAGCCCAGGCCCAGCTTGTCCATGGTGCCGCCGCGGAAGTTTTCCACCAGCACGTCGGACTTCTCGACCATGCGCAGCAGCACGGCCTTGCCGTCCGCGTGCTTGAGGTCGATGGCGATGCCGCGTTTGTTGCGGTTCATCATCATGAAGGGCGCCGAAACCCCGTTCACCAGCGGATCGCGGTAGGCGCGCGCATCGTCGCCACCGGGCAGCTTCTCGACCTTGATCACGTCCGCGCCCATGTCGGCCAGCAGCTGGCCGCAGGTCGGGCCCGACATGATCTGCGTGAGTTCGAGCACGCGCAGGCCGTGCAACGGGCCGGGGCGTGTGGTCTTGTGGCTCATCACTTTCCTTTCCAGGCCGGGGGGCGCTTCTCGACGAAGGCGCTCACGCCCTCGCGGAAGTCGGCGCTGCCATAGGCGGCGCGCACCAGGTCTTCGCCCTCGGGAAGGCTGTGCACGGTCAGGCGGCGCAGGCCTTCCTTGCTGACGCGCTGCGTCACCGGGGCCAGTGCCGCCAGCTTGCCCGTCAGGCGCGCCACGGCGGCATCCAGTTCAGTTGGCGCGGCAAGCTCCTGCAGGTAACCACAGGCCAGCGCCTCTTCGGCGTTGATCATCTCGGCCAGCAGCAGCATGCGCTTGACGCGCTGCATGCCGAAGGCAGCGCTCAGGCGCGCCAGGTTGCTCACCGACAGGCAGTTGCCCAGGGTCTTGGCAATCGGCACGCCGAACTTCGAGGCGGGCGTGGCGATGCGGAAATCGCAGCCGGTGCTGATGGCCACGCCGCCGCCCACGCACCAGCCTTCGACCACGGCCAAGGTAGGCATGGGCAGGGCGCCCAGCAGTTCCATGCAGGCGTCGATCTGGCGCTCGTAAGCCACGCCGTCCTCGCCGCCTTTCGCACCCGTGCCGAAGTTCTGGAACTGCGCGATGTCGGTGCCGGCCACGAAGGCCTCGCCGCCGGCGCCGCGGAAGGTGACGACACGCACGCTGCGGTCGTCCTTGAGCTGGCGGCAGATGGCCATCAACTGCTCGTACATGGCCCAGGTCATCGCGTTGCGTGCCTGGGGTCGGTCAAACAGCACCGAGGCCACGCCGGCCTCGATGCTCAGGTGCACGGCACCGTCACTCATGTCACGACCTTACCTGTAGAAGTATTCGACCAGACCCAGGCCGACGAAGGGCACATAGGTCACCAGCATCAGCACGGCAAACAGCACGCTGATGAACCAGATGTTCACCCGCGTCACCTCCCACACCGAGGCCTTGGCGATCGAGCTGGCCACCATCAGCACGCTGGCCACCGGCGGTGTCTGTTGGCCGATGCCCAGGTTGATGGTGACGATCAGGCCGAAGTGCACCGGGTCGATGCCCACCGCGCGCACCAGCGGCATGACGATGGGGATCACCAGGATGATGGCCGCCGCCGAGTGCAGGAACATGCCCAGGAAGAGGAAGAGTACGTTGAGCAGGGCCAGCACCACCCACTTGTTGGAGGTGAAGTCCGACACCGCCTGCGCCAGCGCCTGCGGTGCCTGCACTTCCGTCAGGTAGGTGCCCAGCAGGGCGCTGGTGGCCACCAGCAGCATCACCACGGCGGTCTGCGAACCGCCTTCCATGACGGCGGCGCGCAGGTGCTTGAGGTCCAGCTCGCGGTAGATCACCAGGCCGACGAAGAGCGCGGCGAGCACGGCCAGCGCCGCGCCCTCGGTGGCGGTCACGATGCCGCCGAAGATGCCGCCCAGGATGATGATGGGCAGGGCAAAGGCCCACAGCGCTTCGCGCCCGGTCTTCAGGATGCGCTGCATCGAGAAGCGTTCGTCACGCGGCAGGTTGTAACGGCGTGCCAGGAAACTGGCCATGGCCATCAGGCCGAAGGCGCCAATGAGCCCGGGCACCACGCCGGCCACGAACATCTGCACCACCGAGGTCTCGGCCATCACCGCGTACAGGATCATGGGGATGGAGGGCGGAATGATCACCGCCAGCGTGGCGGCCGAGGACATGGCCGCTGCGGCGTAGGGGCCGGGATAACCCTTCTTTTTCATGCCGGGGATCAGGATGGAGCCCAGCGCGGCCACGTCGGCCACGGCGGAACCCGAAATCTCGGCGAAGAACAGCGAGGCGCCGATGGACACGTGCGCCAGGCCGCCGCGCACCCAGCCGAAGATGGCCGAGGCGAAGGCGATCAGGCGTTGCGAGATGCCAGAGGCGTTCATGATGGCACCGGCCAGGATGAACAGCGGGATGGCCAGCAGCGGGAAGTTGGTGGCGCCGTTGTAGATGACCAGCGCCATATTGGGCAGGGAATCCAGCCCGTGGCTGGTCAGCATGGCGACGACGGCAACGATACCCAGTGACACCGCGATGGGCACGTTGATCAGCACCAGCAGCAGCACGGCACCGAAGAGGATGAGCATGGTGGACATGGTTCTTCTTTCCTCGGGGCTTCAGTGCAGGCCTTCGGCCAGCGGGTCGGCCGCTGCGCCCTGGTGGCGCAGCAGGTCGACCAGGTTGAGCGTCTCAGCCAGCAGGATCAGGGCCGAGGAGACAGGGATGACGGACTGCACGAAACTCATCGGCACCCAGGGCAGGCTGACCAGTGCATCGGTGGCCAGGATGGGCAGGATGGACAGGCCCACCCAACCGAGCAGGGCGAAGAAGGCCAACACCAGCACCTGGCTGAAGACGTTGACCCAGTACTTGGCCTGCGGCGGCAGCTGGTCCACCACCTCGGGGCAGCCGATGTGGCCGCGCTTGACCGAGGCCAGGGCCGAACCGTAGAAGGTCAGCCAGGCCAGCAGCACCGAAGCCACCTCGTCGTACCACACCAGGGAGTGGCCCAGCGTGCGAAAGACGATGCCCAGCGTCACTTCGACGGCCAGCGCCACCATGAGGAGCATCACCACCCATTCCAGGACCAGGCCGTAGCGCTGTCGGAAACGGTCCAGGGCGCCGCCGCCCGCTTGTTTCACGTTGTCGTGCATATCCGTCGTGCCTTCTTATTTGCCCAGGGCCACGGACTTGTCGATCAGCGCCTTGGCGCCAGCGACTTCCTTGCCGAACTCTTCGTAGATGGCCTTGCTGGCCGCGATGAAGGCGTCCTTGTCGACCTCGTTCACCTGGATGCCGCTCTGCTTGAGCTTGGCCAGCAGATCGGTCTCGTCCTTGGCCGCCGTCTCGTAGACATAGGCCTGGGTTTCCTTGGCCGTCTCTTCCAGCACCTTGCGCACGTCTTCCGGCAGGCCGTTGTAACGACGCGTGCCCACGGTCAGGTAGGCCGGCGTGTAGACGTGACCGGAGAGCGAGAGGTACTTCTGCACCTCATGCAGCTTGGCCGAGTAGATCTGGGTGAAGGGGTTTTCCTGGCCGTCCATCACGCCGGTCTGCAGCGCGGTGAACAGTTCGGAGAACTTCATGGGGCTGGGGTTGGCGCCGTAGTCCTGGAACATCTTCACGCGCCACTTGCCCTCGGGCACGCGCAGCTTGATGCCCTTGAGGTCGTCCGGTCCCTTGATCGGGCGCTTGTTGTTGGTGATGTGGCGCACGCCGTTTTCCCACACGGCCAGCACTTTCAGACCTTTCTTCTCGATGGCCGGGGCGATGCCGGGCCAGAACACATCGCGCTCGATGCGGCTCATGTGGGCGCGGTCCTTGACGATGTAGGGCATCTCGAACATGCCGATCAGGTCGACCTCGGAAGACATCACCGTGGAGGGCAGGGCCATGTCGATGGTGCCCAGCTTGAGCTTCTGCACCATCTCCTTGTCGCCGCCGAGCTGGCTGGAGCCGTAGACCACGACCTTGGCCTTGCCGGCCAGTTTCGCATTGGCGCGGCGGGCGAACTCGTCCGCGCTCTTCTGGAACATCGAGCCGGGCTCGCCCACGTGGCCGAGCTTGATCTCGATCTGGGCCAGCGCCGGCGTGACGCCGAGCAGGGCGGTGGCGCCTAGCACGGCAGCAGCCGCGATGGCGTGGAGGCGCGCGCGCGCGCCCGGGGTCTTGCGGGTATCGGTGGTCATGCTTGTCTCCTCTTTATGGTTGTCCGTCACTCACACAGGATGCACCGCGCGGCGGACTCCGCGCGGTCCCCAGCAAACAGGGTCAGGCCGCCTTGCGTTGCGGCAGCGCCGCCGGGTGGCCGGCGTAGTAGTCCATGATGGCCTGCACGCCCGAGCCGGCCAGCTTGACGCCGCCGAGCTTCAGGCCCATCTCGCAGGCGGCAATGGTGCCGATCAGCGTGAGGTCGTTGCTGTCGCCCAGGTGGCCGATGCGGAACATGCGGCCCTTGATCTTGCCCAGGCCCGTGCCCAGTGAGCAGTCGAAACGCTCGTAGACGATCTTGCGGATGGCGTCCGCATCCACGCCCTCGGGTGTCATCACGCCGGTCAGGATGGGCGAGTACACGCCTGCGTCAGCGCACTGGATGGGCAGGCCCCAGGCGTTCACCGCAGCGCGCACGCCGGCCGCCCAGCGCTGGTGGCGTGCCAGCACGGTCTCCAGGCCCTGGCCCAGGATCATGTCGGCCGCTTCGCTCAGGCCGTACATGAGGTTGGTGTTGGGCGTGTAGGGCCAGTAGCCCGTCTTGTTCATCTCGATGATTTCGTCCCAGGCCCAGAAGCTGCGCGGCAGCTTGGCGGTCTTGCTGGCCTCGATGGCCTTGGGCGAGAGCGCGTTGAAGCTCATGCCCGGTGGCAGCATCAGGCCCTTTTGCGAGCCGCTGATGGAGACGTCCACACCCCACTCGTCGTGGCGGTAGTCGGCTGAGGCCAGGCCGGAGATGGTGTCCACCAGCAGCAGGGCCGGGTGCTTGGCGGCGTCGATCGCCTTGCGCACGGCGGCGATGTTGCTGGTCGCGCCGGTGGAGGTTTCGTTGTGCACCACGCACACGGCGCGGATAGCGTGGCCCGTATCGGCCTTCAGGCGCTGCTCGATCAGCTCGGCCGACACGCCGCGGCGCCAGCTGGCGGGCACGCCGTTGTCGGTGCCGGGCAGGGCGATGACCTCGGCCTTGAGGCCCAGGCGCGTGGCCAGGCGGTTCCAGAGGAAGGCGAAGTGACCGGTTTCGTACATGAGCACGTGGTCGCCCGGGGAGAGGGTGTTGGTCAGCGCGGCTTCCCAGGCGCCGGTGCCCGAGGCCGGATAGATGATGACCGGGTGTTTGGTCTGGAAGATCTTCTGGATGTCGGCCAGGATCTTCAGGCCCATGGCACCGAACTCGGGGCCGCGGTGGTCGATGGTGGGCAGGCTCATGGCGCGCAACACGCGATCGGGCACGGGGGAGGGGCCCGGAATCTGCAGGAAGTGGCGGCCGGTGGGGTGGAAATCGGTGGTCAGCATGGCAAATCAGAGGTAAAGGACAGACGCATTTTTTGCATACAAAATTTGTTTGTCAATCAGAAAGACCCTAAAATCGCTTGAAATCACGATCTTTTTGAATACAAAGCATATCCATGGCTGAAATCCTGTCCATGCCCACGGCCCTGCACGGGCAGGTCACCCAGCGCCTGCGCCAGCTGCTGGTCGAGGGCCAGATCGCCCCCGGCGCCAAGCTCAACGAGCGCGAGTTGTGCGAACAGATGAAGGTCTCGCGCACCCCGCTGCGCGAAGCCATCAAGACCCTGGCCGCCGAAGGCCTGGTGGAGCTGCTGCCCAACCGCGGCGCCATTGCCGTGGAGCTGAGCGAGGACGACATCCTCAACACCTTCGAGGTCATGGCCGGCCTGGAAGGCCTGTCGGGCGAACTGGCGGCGCAACGCATCACGCCTGAGGAACTGGCCGAGATCGAGGCCATGCACTACGAGATGAAAGCCGCCTACACCCGGCGCGACCTCTCGGCCTATTACCGGCTCAACGCCGCCATCCACCGCGCCATCAACGCCGCCGCCCGCAACCCGGTGCTGACCGCCACCTACCAGCAGGTCAACGCCCGCCTGCAGGCCCTGCGCTTCCGCTCCAACCAGGACGGCGAGAAGTGGGCGCGCGCCATGCAGGAACACGACCGCATGATCGAGGCCCTGCAAAAACGCGACGGTGCTGCCCTGCGCGCCGAGCTGGTCGCCCACCTGGGCCACAAGCGTGATGTGGTGGTTGAACAGATGCGCACGGCCCAGGCCGTGAACGCGAAACACTGAGTACCGATCTATGAACGCTCCCCTGCCCGCCAGCGTGACGCAAACCTCCGCCAGCCAGACCTACGAGGCCGTCTCCCGTCTCGGTAACGAAGTCGCCGGCCGTCTGGCCGCGCGCCTGCGCGCCGAGACCAAGGGCGAGGTGCTGTTCAGCCCGGCCGACCGCGGCCGCTACGCCACCGATGCCTCCATCTACCAGGCCATGCCCGTGGGCGTGTTCCTGCCGCGCGAGGCGGCCGATGTGCGGCTGGCCATCGACATCTGCCGTGACCTCAAGGTGCCCATCGTGCCGCGCGGCGGCGGCACCAGCCAATGCGGCCAGACCGTGGGCGCGGGGCTGGTCATCGACCACAGCAAACACATGCGCAAGATCCTCGACGTCAACGTCGAGCAGCGCACCGCACGCGTGGAGCCCGGCCTGGTGCTGGACCACCTGAACGCCGACCTGAAAAAACACGGCCTCTGGTACCCGGTGGACGTCTCCACCAGCGCGCAGGCCACGCTGGGGGGCATGGCCGGCAACAACTCCTGCGGCAGCCGGTCGATTGCCTACGGCAATATGGTGCACAACGTCATCGGCGCCCAGGCCTGGCTGGCCGACGGCGAGCTGCTGACCTTTGGCCGCTACGACCAGGCCAGCGGCCGCGTGAAACAGATCGGCGACTACGTGCGCGGCCTGGCCGGCCTGCACCGCGACGAGATCGAAGCCCGCTGGCCCAAGGTGTTGCGCCGCGTGGCCGGCTACAACCTGGACATCTTCCACAACCAGAACGAGAAGCCCTACACCAGCGACGGCTCGGTCAACCTGGCCCATCTGCTCATCGGCAGCGAAGGCACGCTGGCGCTCACGCGCTCGCTCTGCCTGCAGCTCAGCGAGCTGCCGCGCGCCAAGGTGCTGGGCGTGGTGAACTTCCCCACGTTCTATCAAGCGATGGACAGCGCCCAGCACATCGTCAAGCTGGGCCACAACATGCAGGGCGGGGCGCTCACCGCGGTGGAGCTGGTCGACCGCACCATGATCGAGCTCTCGCTGCAGAACCCGGCCTTCGCCCCCACCATCCGCACCGCGCTGTCGCCCGCCATCAACGGCGGCAAACCCGAAGCCGTGCTGCTGGTGGAGTTCTCGGGCGCGTCCAAGGCCGACATCGCGCCCAAGATCAAGGAGCTGGTGGACCTGATGGGTGAGCTGGGATTACCCGGTAGCGTGGTGGAAATGATCGACGACGCCCCGCAGAAGAACCTGTGGGAAGTGCGCAAGGCCGGCCTCAACATCATGATGAGCCTGCGCGGCGACGGCAAACCCGTGAGCTTCATCGAAGACTGCGCCGTGCCCCTGGTGCACCTGGCCGAATACACCAACGCGCTCACCGAGGTCTTCAGCAAATACGGCAGCCGCGGTACCTGGTACGCCCACGCCTCGGTCGGCACGCTGCACGTGCGGCCCATCCTGAACATGCGCCGTGACGGCGCCAAAAAGATGCGCGCCATTGCCGAAGAGGCCAGCGAACTGGTGCGCAAGTACAAGGGTGCCTACAGCGGCGAACACGGCGACGGCCTGTGCCGCGGCGAATGGATCGAATGGCAGTTCGGCCCGCGCCTCACGCAGGCCTTCACCCAGATCAAGGAGTATCTGGACCCGGCCTGTCTGCTCAGCCCCAAGCGTTTGATCAACCCGCCCAAGATGGACGACACCACGCTGATGCGCTTCCCGCCTTCGTACCGCGTCGTGCCCATCCAGCCCGCGCTGGACTGGAGCGCCTGGAACGTGCAGGCCGACCCGGTGACCGAAGTGACCACCGCCCCCGGCACCGGCGGCGACCCGGCCCAGGGCCTGGCCAAGGCCGTGGAGATGTGCAACAACAACGGCCACTGCCGCAAGTTCGACGCCGGCACCATGTGCCCGAGCTACCGCGTCACGCGTGACGAGAAGCACTCAACGCGAGGTCGTGCCAATACCTTACGCCTCGCGCTCTCAGGGCAGTTAGAGCCCCTCACCTTGAGGGGAGGGGACGGGGGTGGGGGGAGCAACAATGCCGCCGCCGGCGTCCTGACAAGCGAAGCGGTCAGAGACGCCATGGATTTGTGCGTGAGCTGCAAAGGCTGCAAGCGCGACTGCCCCACCGGTGTCGACATGGCCAAGCTCAAGGTCGAATTCCTGCAGCACTACAAGGCCAGACACGGCCACACGCTGAAAGACAAGCTGGTCGGCCAGCTGCCCGACTACGCACGCCACGCCGCGAAGATCGCCCCCGTGCTGAACCTGCGGGACAAGATTCCGTTGATGGCCCAGCTCAGCGAAAAGCTCTTCGGCTTCTCCGCCAAACGCAGCCTGCCGCAGTGGAAGACCCGGCACTTCTTCAACACGCCGGTGCAGAGCGCCAGCCGTGATGAGGTGCTGGCCGCCACCAAACCCGTGGTGCTCTTCGTCGACACCTTCAACGGCTATTTCGAATCCGAAAACGCCCACGCCGCGCTGCAGGTGCTGCAGGCGGCCGGCTACACCGTGCATGTGGCGAGCAAGAAGACGGAAGACGGCAAGCACCTCTGCTGCGGCCGCACCTTCCTCTCCGCCGGCATGGTGGACCAGGCCAAGGTGAAAGCGCGTGAGGTGGTGGACAGCCTGCTACCTTTTGCAGAGAAGGGCATCGCCATCGTCGGCCTGGAGCCCAGCTGCCTGCTGACGCTGCGCGACGAGCTGCTGGTCATGGGCCTGGGCGAACCCGCGCAGGCCATTGCCAAACAGGCCCTGCTGTTCGAAGAGTTCCTGGCCCGTGAAGCCAAGGCCGGTAAGCTGGAATCCTTCAAGGCCAAACTCAAACCCGTGAGCCAGCCCGTGCTGCTGCACGGCCACTGCCACCAGAAAGCCTTTGCGGCCGTCACACCCGTGATGGAAGTGCTGTCACTGATTCCCGGTGCCAAGCCGGAGTTGATCGAATCCAGCTGCTGCGGCATGGCCGGCAGCTTCGGCTATGAGGCCGAGCACTTTGATGTGTCCATGCAGATGGCCGAGGCAGCGCTGCTGCCGGCCGTGCGCGCCAAAGCGGATGCCATCGTGGTGGCCGACGGAACCAGCTGCCGGCACCAGATTGCCGATGGGGCGCAGCGCGAGGCGGTGCACGTGGCCAGGCTGCTGGCGTCGCAGCTGGGCTGAGTCCCTGGCGGGGTTCGGGTCGAGCCTTAGTGCCGGAGGCTCCACAGGCGCAGGGCGATGTGGACTTCCAGGGCACGGGAGGCCTGACCCCAGTGGCCGATCAGCCTCTCGACGGTGGCCAGGCGCTGGCGCACGGTGTTGACGTGTATCTCGAGGCGCTGCGCGGTGGTCTTGGCGTTCTGGTTGCAGTCGAAGAAGCACAGCAGGGTGGGGGCGAGTTCGGCATGGCGCGCGCGATCGTGATCGAGCAGCGGGCCGATGCTGGCCTCCAGGAACTGCCCGAGGCTGGCCGCGTCATGGGTCTCGAACAGCGAGGAGTAGAGCGCCAGTTCATTCTGGTCGATCAGCTGCCTTTGCACGCCCAGGCGGCGAAGCACGGCCATGGAGCGCTTGAGCATGGCGTAAAGCGAAGGCAGCTCGGCCGGGGACGCCATGGGGCGCGACAGCACGCCGCGATGGTCGGCACCGGCTTCGCCCCGAACCCAGGTGGACAGCGCCTGCCGGACGTCCGGGGCGCGCGCGGCGCTGCACAGGACGACCAGGACGCCGTCGATATCGTCGATCAACGTGTGCTTCATCGCGCTGATCTGGAGCAGCCGCCGGGCCACAAAGCCGGTGCTGGGGCCGTCCAGCTCCACCATCATGAGCGACAGCGGTTGCGTGAGGTCGATGCCGAACCGCTCGGAGCGGTTGCGCAGAACGGCCAGCTCATCCTGCCGCGGTGAGACCAGGGCCCGCATCAGGGCCGACATGTCCCGGCTGTTGCTGGCTTCCTGGCGTTCCTGCGAGAGGAGCACGATGCCGATCACGCTGGAGCTGCGCTCGAAGGTGCGCTCGGCCACCTCTTCGAGCGGCGTCTGGTGGAACAGGGCAATGGCGCCGAGCGCGTCGTCGCCACCGATCACGGGCATGACGCGGCAGATCTCGCCGTCGACTTCGAAGGCCGTCACGGAGCGCCCGGACAGGCGTGCCTGGCGCAGCGCTCGGGTCAGCTCGGCGCTGTGCTCGCCATGCGGCTGGTAGCGTTGCGCGCCGAGTCCGCCGTAGCCTTCGGCCGTGCCCCGGCTGATCACCTGGGCGGCTTCATCCAGCACCAGCAGACTGCCGCCGAGCAGGCCGGCGACCGTCTGGCACAGGGTGGCCAGCGATGCCCCATGCGCCAACAAGGAGGTGATCTGTTCATGCGCATCGGCGGCTGCCTGGACACCGCGCACGTGGCGCTCCAGCTCCGCGCGCGCCTCGTCCGCCTTGCGCAGCGCCGCGTTGATGCGTTCGAAGTCGCGCGCGTTCCTGAGGGCCACGGCCCCGTGGGTGGCCAGCGTGCGAAGAATGGCGATGCTCTGCGTCGTGTGAACGCGGGGGTAGCGGTCGGCAGCGAAGAGCAGGCCGATCACCTCGTTCTGCCAGATCAGCGGGACACCCACCAGCGCGCAAATGCCTTCGCCGCGGAAGATGTCGTCGAATCGGGGGTCATGACTGAAGCGCGTGTCGTGCAGGTAGTCCGGCGTGGTGAAGGGCATGCGTGTGGCCATCACCACGCTGGCCACGCCGCGGTCGCTGCGTATGTTCATGGCCACGGAGCCCGGCGTCAGCCCGCCTTCCGACGCCAGCGCCTGAAAGACGCTGCGGGCCTCGTCCAGTTCCGAGATCCAGGCCATGTCGGAGCCGAGCAGGTGCCGCGTGCGCGCAACGATGGCCGCCAGCAGGTTGGCCAGGTCCAGCCGCTCGGACAGATCCTGGGCCGATTCCATCACCGCCATCATGCCCTGCTCGCGCTGCTGCAGCAGCTCCAGGCGGTTGCGCACCGCCATCGCCATGCGCACGGTCTCAACAAGGCCGGCCTTGTCTGTGCGGCTGAAAGGCAGTGCCTCTACCTCGGCAAGTCGCTGAGCAAAGTCCTCCGCCGCCGCACCTTGGTGCAGCAGGTCGATCAGGGTACTGGCGATCAGATCGTTGGATTCCACGGTGCCTTCTTCGTCCCAGGGAGGTTATCAGGGCGTGCCGACGCTATGAACGGAATTGTATGGACGGATACTACATAAATTAGGGGCTATTTATGTGTGATCTACACATAGATTAAGGCGAAGTGATTGCGGAGACTGTGGCCAGTTTCCGACAACTCATAGACGACCTTCGCCCATGGCCCTTCATGACAACCTTCGCCCCGTACCCGGCCTGCGCGTGCTCGTCACCGCCGGAGCCAACGGCATCGGCGGTGCCATCGCCCGCGCCTTTCACGCCGCCGGCGCCCGTGTCCACGTCTGCGACGTGGACCGCGTCGCGCTCGACCGCTTCCTGACCGAGACGCCGGGCATCACCGGCAGCGCGGCGGATGCCTCCGTCGCGGCGGACGTCGACACCGTCTTCGAAGGGGTGCGCAGCCATCTCGGCGGGCTGGACGTGCTGATCAACAACGCGGGCATCGCGGGGCCGACCGGGGCCATTGAAGACATCGACAGCGCCATGTGGGAGCGCACCCTGGCCGTCAACCTGAACAGCCAGTTCTACTTCGCGCGCCGCGCCGTGCCGCTGCTCAAGGCCTCGGGCGCCAACCCGTGCGTGATCGCCATGAGCTCGGTGGCCGGACGCCTGGGGTATGCCTACCGCACGCCCTATGCCTCGAGCAAGTGGGCCGTCGTCGGCCTGACCAAGTCGCTGGCCATCGAGCTGGGGCCGCAGGGCGTGCGCGTCAACGCCATCCTGCCCGGCGTGGTCGAAGGCGCCCGCATGGACGGCGTCATCTCGGCGCGCGCGGCAGCTCTCGACATCAGCGTCGAGGCGATGCGCCAGCAGTACCTGGACAAGATTTCATTGCGCCGCATGGTGACCGCCGACGACGTGGCCGCCATGGCGCTGTTCCTGTGTTCGCCGGGCGCGCGCAACCTGACCGGACAGGTCATCAGCGTGGACGGCAACGTCGAGTACCTCTAGGGCCGGTGCGTACTCGAGCCATGGGTGAGAACAGGCCCGAATCCCCCCAACCATAAAAGGAGACATCAGATGACCTCATTTCGCTACGCCGTCGTGCCCGCCGCACTGCTGATCGCATCGGCTGCCTGCGCAGCCCCCGTGAAAATCGGACTGCTGGAGACCCTCTCCGGCCCGCAGGCCTCGACCGGCCAGACCTTCCGCGCCGGGGTGCGCTACGCGATCGACAAGATGAACGCGGCCGGCGGCTGGAATGGCGAGCCGGTGCAGCTCGTCGAATACGACAACCAGGGTGGGCCGGCCGGCGCGTCCGACAAGCTCAAGGCGGCCATCGCCGACGGCGTCCAGATCGTGGTGCAGGGCGCCTCGTCCGCCATCGGCGGACAGATCACCGAGGACGTGCGCAAGCACAACCTGCGCAATCCCGGCAAGGAGATCGTCTACATCAACGTCGGGGCCGAGGCGCTGGAACTCACCGGCGAGAAGTGCAACTTCCACCACTTCCGGCTGACAGGCAACGCCCAGGTGCGCACCAAGGTGCTGGTGCAGGGTATGAAGCAGGCCAAGGCCCTGGGCACCAAGGTCTATTCGATCAACCAGAACTACTCCTGGGGCCAGGACATGGAGCGCGCCATCACCGACAACGCGGCGGCCGGCGGCTACCAGGTGGTCGAGAAGACCCTGCACGACACCAACAAGATCCAGGACTTCGCGCCCTACATCGCCAAGATCAGCGCCTCGGGCGCCGAGACCGTGATCACCGGCAACTGGTCCAACGATCTGCTGCTGATGATGAAGGCTGCCAAGGCGGCCGGCCTCAAGGCCACCTTCGGCACCGTGTTCCTGGATCAGCCCGGCAACGTCAGCAACGCCGGTGACACCGCCATCGGTCACTTCGTCGCCCACGCCTTCAACGGCGAAGCCGGCGGCGCCGAGGGGCCGCGTTTCGTGGCCGACTACACGGCCAAGATGGGGCATGCGCCCGTCTTCGTCGAACCGCAGACCGCCTTTGGGCTGGACATGGTGGCCGACGCGCTCAAGCGCACCAGCCCCGTGGGTGGACGGCTCGACGTCAACGCCTTCGCCCGCGCCATGGAGACGGCACGCATCAAGACCCCGATGGGCGAAGCCAGCATGCGGGCCGCCGACCACCAGGTACTGCTGCCGCTGGTCGTCTCCATCGTGAGCAAGGATGCGCGCTACAAGGTGGACGGCACGGACATGGGCTTCAAGCCCGTCAGGGTCTTCAGCGCCGAAGAGGCCGCCATGCCCGTGCAGCCGAGCTGCAAGATGCAGCGTCCCTCCTGATCCATGGACGCTCTGCTGTTCGGGCTGCTCAACGGCATCATCTTCGGGCTGCTGCTCTTCATGGTGTCGGCTGGGCTGACGCTGATCTTCGGAATGATGGGGGTGCTGAACTTCGCCCACGCATCGTTCTACATGCTCGGCGCCTACTTCGCCTACACCCTGCAGGGGCTGCTGGGCTTCGGCCCGGCCATCGTGGCGGCGACGCTGCTGGCCGGGGGCGTGGGCGCGGTGGTGGAACGCTTCTTTCTGCGGCGCGTCCATCGCCACGGCCACGCCCACGAACTGCTGCTCACCTTCGGGCTGTCGTTCATCATCGCCGAGACCATCAAGCTGCTGTTTGGCAACTTCCCCGTCGCCTACCACGTGCCTCCTTCGCTGGACGGACCGGCCTTCTCCCTTGGCGGGCAGCTGTACCCGCTGTACCGCCTGCTCATGGGGGGCGTGGCGCTGGTGATGTTCGGGCTGCTCTACCTGCTGCTGACGAAAACCCGCGTGGGCATCATCGTGCGCTCGGCGATCTACAAGCCGCGCATGGTCGAAGCGCTGGGGCACAACGTGCAGCTCGTCTTCATGGGCGTGTTCGGGGTGGGCGCCGCGCTGGCCGGACTGGCGGGCGCCATTGCCGGGGCGTTCTACACGACCAGCCCGAACATGGCGCTGGAGATCGGCGTCATGGTCTTCGTCGTCGTCGTCGTGGGGGGCCTGGGCTCGCTGGGCGGCGCCATGCTGGCCTCGCTGCTGATCGGGGTGCTCACCTCGCTGGCCGTCGGCATCGACCGCAGCCTGGCCGATCTGCTGGCGCTCGTGGGCGCGCGGGCCTGGGCCGAAGGCGTGGGCGGCCTGCTCACGCTCAAGCTCTCCAGCCTGGCCGCCACGCTGCCTTTCGCACTGATGTTGCTCGTCCTGCTGCTGCGGCCGCAGGGTTTGATGGGCGACAAGACCTGATCTTCCTCATGCGTACAACCATCCTCCTCCTGCTGGGCGGCGTGGGCCTGCTCGCGGCCCTGCCGGTCCTGCTCTCGGCGGGGCTGCTCAATGCCGCGGTGCAGATGCTGATCGCCGCGCTGTTCGCCAGCGCCTACAGCCTGCTGGCGGGCCGCGCCGGCATGCTGTCCTTTGGCCATGCGGCCTATTTCGGCGTGGGCGCGTTCGCCACGGTCCACGCCATGAACGCGCTGGGCGGCACCGGCCTGCTGCCCACGCCTCTGTTGCCGCTGGTCGGCGCCGCCGCGGGCTTCGCATTCGGTGTCGCGGCGGGGTGGTTCGCCACCCAGCGCAGCGGCACGGCGTTTGCCATGATCACCCTGGCCATTGCCGAGCTGCTGCACGCGCTGGCGCCGCAGCTCAAGGGCCTGTTTGGCGGCGAGTCCGGCATCTCCGCCATGCGCATGCCGGCCTGGGGCCTGAACTTCGGCTCCACCACGCAGGTGTACTACCTGACGCTGGTGTGGGTGCTGATCTCGCTGCTGCTGCTGCACTTCCACACGCAGACACCGGCCGGGCGGCTGACGCTGGGCCTGCGCGAGAACAGCCACCGCCTGCGCTTCCTGGGCTACGACGTGCACCGGCTCGGGGTGTCGGCCTTCGCGATATCGGGCCTCTTTTCGGGGGTCGCCGGCGGCCTGCAGGTGCTGGCCAACGAGGTGGCTAACTACGTCGTCTTCGATCCGGGCGTCTCGGCCGGCGTGGTGCTCAACAGCTACATCGGCGGGGTCGGCGTGTTCCTCGGTCCGGCGCTGGGCGCCGCGCTGATGAGCTTCTTCGGCTACGCCGTGTCCGACACCACCCAGGCCTGGCTGCTCTACCAGGGCGTCCTGTTCGTACTGGTCATGATGTTCATGCCCGAGGGCCTGGTCGGCCTGGGTGGCGCGGCCACGCGCCGGGTCCGCAACCTGGGCGCGGCGCGGGCGCTGCCGCTCCTGCTGGCCTGGCTGCTGGCCACCGTGCTGCTCGCGGTGGGCGCGGTCTTCCTGGTCGAACTGCTGCAACGCCTGTTCTCGCTGGACTACCGGGCGCTGGCCGCTCAGGCGCCAGCACTGCCGCCGCTGAGCCTGTGGGGCCGCCAGTGGGACCCGGCTGGCGCGGCCACCTGGGTCTGGCCGCTGGGCCTGCTGGCCGTGGGCGGCGCCTTGCTGGCCTATACGCAAAAACGTCTTCAACTCAAGGAAGAACAGGCATGAGCGCCCCCATTCTGCAGCTGCAGGGGCTGCGCAAGTCCTTCGGCGACACCGACATCATCCGGGGTGTGGACCTCGACGTCGCGCCCGGCGAGCGCCGCGCCCTGATCGGCCCCAACGGCGCGGGCAAGTCCACGCTGTTCCACCTCATCTCGGGCAACCTCCACCCCAGCGCCGGAACCATCGCCTTCCAGGGGCGCGACGTCACCGGCTGGGCGCCGCAGCGCGTGAACCGCCTGGGGCTAGCGCGCTCCTTCCAGATCACCAACATCTTTCCCAAGCTCACGGTGTTCGAGAACATCCGCCTGGCGGTGCTGGCCCAGCAGCCGCAACCCACCGCGTTCTGGCGCCGCGTGGACCGGATCCCCGGGCTGCGCGAGGCCACGGACCAGCTGGTCGAGCGCGTGCGCCTGCAAGCCCGCAGCGGCACACTGGCCGGCGAGCTGAGCTATTCGGAGCAGCGCTCGCTAGAGATCGCCATGACGGTGGCCTCCAACCCCCAACTCATCCTGCTGGACGAACCCATGGCGGGCATGTCCAGCGAAGAGACCGACTACACCCTGAACCTCATCCGCGAGGTTACCGCCGGGCGCGCCCTGCTCATCGTCGAGCACGACATGGACGTGGTCTTCAAGCTGGCCGACCGCGTCAGCGTGCTGGTCTACGGCCAGGTCATCGCCACCGGCACCCCGGACGAAATCCGCCAGCACCAGGGCGTGCGCGAGGCCTACCTCGGCGAGGAGGTGGCCGCATGACGTCCCTGCTGCAAGTCGAGAACCTGAACGCCCACTACGGCAAGAGCCACATCCTGCAGGGCGTGGCCTTCAGCGTCGGCGAGGGCGAGGTGCTGAGCCTGCTGGGCCGCAACGGCTCGGGCCGGTCCACCACGCTCAAGGCCGTCATGGGCCTGGTGCCGCCCAGCGCCGGCAGCGTGCGCCTGGCCGGGCAAGAGCTGGCCGGCGCCCCGCCCAGCCGCATCTGCCGCGCCGGCATCGCCTACGTGCCCGAGGAGCGCGAGGTGTTCGCCAACCTCACGGTGGACGAAAACCTCCGCATGGGCGAGCAGCCGGCGGCACCGGGCGCGCCGCGCTGGACGGTGCAGCAGATGTTCGACTACTTCCCCCGCCTCAAGGAGCGCAGCCACACCCGCGCCGGCAGCCTGTCCGGGGGCGAGCAGCAGATGCTCACCATCTGCCGCTCCCTGCTCGGCAACCCCCGCGTCATCCTGATCGACGAGCCCACCGAGGGCCTGGCGCCCATGATCGTGGCCCAGGTCGGCGAGTGCATCCGGGACATGCGCGCCCGGGGCGTCTCCGTCGTCCTCGTCGAGCAGAAGCTCGCCATCGCCCTCAAGGTCTCGGACCGCGTCTGCGTCATGGGCCACGGCCGCATCGTCTTCGAGGGCACGCCCGCACAACTGAAATCCGATCCGGCCCTGCTCGCGCAGTGGCTGGCGGTCTAGAAAGAAAGCACATGTCCGACAAAGTCATCATCTCCTGCGCCGTCACCGGCTCGGTGCACACGCCCACCATGTCGCCGTACCTGCCGGTCACGCCCGACCAGATCGCCACGCAGGCCATCGAAGCGGCCCAGGCCGGCGCGGCCATCCTGCATCTGCACGCACGCGACCCCGGCGACGGGCGCCCCACGCCGGACCCCGCGGTGTTCGACCAATTCGTACCCCGCATCAAGGCCGCCACCGATGCCGTCATCAACATCACCACCGGCGGCAGCACCCGCATGACCCTGGCCGAGCGGCTGGCCTATCCCCTGCAGGCTGCGCCCGAGATGTGCTCGCTCAACATGGGGTCGATGAACTTCACCATCCACCCCGTGGCGCGCAAGATCACGCAGTGGCAGCACGACTGGGAAAAGCCCTATGTGGAGGGCATGGAAGACCTGATCTTCCGCAACACCTTCGCGGACATCAAGCACATCCTGCAGGTCCTGGGGCGCGAACGCGGCACGCGCTTCGAGTTCGAGTGCTACGACGTGGGCCACCTCTACACCCTGGCCCACTTCCGCGACGAGGGCCTGATCGACGGCCCCATCTTCCTGCAATGCATCTTCGGCATCCTGGGCGGGCTCGGCGCCGATCCGGAAAACCTCGTCACGATGCGCACCACGGCGGACCGCCTGTTCGGCCGTGACGGTTACCGCTTCTCGGTCCTGGGCGCGGGGCGCCACCAGATGCCGCTGCTCACCATGGCCGCCGTGATGGGCGGCAATGTGCGCGTGGGGCTGGAAGACAGCCTCTACCTGGGCAAGGGCCAGCTGGCCCACAGCTGCGCCGATCAGGTGCGCAAGATCCGCCGCATCCTCGACGAGCTCTCGCTCGAAGTCGCCACGCCCGCCGAAGCCCGCGCCATGCTGGCCCTCAAGGGCGCCGGCGCCGTGAATTTCTGAACGCCAGGAACCAAGCCACCATGAAAAAACTTCTTCAAGATCGCGTTGCCATCGTCACCGGCGCCGGCGGGGGTCTGGGCCGCGCCCATGCCCTGGAGCTGGCCCGCCAGGGCGCCCGGGTCATCGTCAACGACCTCGCCGGCGCCAACCTCGGCGCAGCGGCGCGCGGCGTCGTCGCCGAAATCCAGGCCGCCGGCGGCGAAGCGCTGCTGCATCTGGGCGACGTCACCCGCGCCGACGACATGCGGCAGATGGCCGCCCAGGCCATGACCGCCTGGGGCCGCATCGACATCCTCATCAACAACGCCGGCATCCTGCGCGACAAGAGCTTTGCCAAGATGCCGCTGGACGACTTTCGCCTCGTGCTGGACGTGCACGTCATGGGGGCAGTCAACGCCACCAAGGCCGTTTGGGAGCAGATGCAGACGCAGCAGTACGGCCGCATCGTGATGACCACCTCGTCCTCGGGCCTGTATGGCAACTTCGGGCAGTCCAACTACGGCGCCGCCAAGATGGCCCTGGTCGGCCTGATGCAGACCCTGGCGCTTGAAGGCAGCAAGCGCAACGTGCGGGTCAATTGCCTGGCGCCATCCGCCGCCACCGGCATGACCCACGACGTGCTGCCGCCCGAGGCGCTGGCCCAGCTGGCGCCGGAGCAGGTGAGCCCCGCGCTGATCCCGCTGGTCGTGGAGGATGCGCCCACGCGCATGATCATGCTGGCCGGCGCCGGCAGCTTCGAGGCGGCGCACATCACCATGACCCACGGCATCCACATCGCCCAGGGCCCCGACGTCGGGGCGCAACTGTGCGGGCGCCTGGCCGAGGTGCTGGACCGGCAAGGTGAAAACGTGCCCGAATCGGGCTGGGAGCAATACGCGCACGAACTGCGCAAGGGCACACCCGTTCAGGAGGTGGCCGCATGAATACGCTGCAAGGCCAGGTGGCCTGGATCACCGGCGCCGGGTCGGGCATAGGCCTGGCGGGTGCGCACGCACTGGCCGCCGCCGGGGCAACCGTGGTGCTCTCGGGCCGCCGGCCCGCGGTTCTGGCGGCCGCGGCCGACGCCATACGCGCGCAGGGCGGCGTGGCGGAAGTGGAGGTGCTGGACGTGACCGACGCCGCAGCCGTGGCCGCCGCAGCCGCACGCATCCTTGCGCGCCATGCGGGGCGCATCGACGTGCTGCTCAACTCCGCGGGCACCAACACCCCGGCCCGTTTCTGGCGCGACCAATCCGTGGCGGGGTGGCGCCAGGTGATAGGCACCAACCTCGACAGCATTTTTTACACCACGCATGAAGTGCTGCCGGCCATGCGTGCGAACCGCAGCGGCCTGATCATCAACGTCTCGTCGTGGGCCGGTGTGCATCACCCCAAGCTCACCGGCCCGGCCTACAACGGCAGCAAGCATGCCGTGGTCGCCATGACCGAGACCATCAATATGGAAGACGGGGTGCACGGTATCCGCGCCTGCAGCCTGTGCCCGGCTGAGGTGTCCACGCCCATCCTGGACACGCGCCCCTCGCCGCCCAGCGCCGAAGAGCGCGGGCGCATGCTGCAGCCCGACGACCTGGGGCGAACCATCCGCTTCATCGCGGAGCTGCCGCCCGGCGTGTGCATCAACCAGCTGATCGTCAGCCCCACCTGGAACCGGATGTACGTCAACGATCTATGAGCGGGGCGGGACGGCGTTGGGACGGCGCCCGCCGCAAGAGACTTTCAAAACAATGAGACGCCGCGAACGCGGGCATAGGGCAGGAGACATGGACAAGGCAATCACCGTCGCCATCGTCGGCGCGGGCTTGATGGGGCATGGCATCGGGCAGGTGTTTGCCCGCGCGGGGCACGCGGTAGTGCTCACCGACCCCAGCGAGGGCGCCTTGCAGGCGGCGCTGCAAAGCGTGCGCCAGCACCTGCTCGACGAAGGGCTGGACCCCGAGCGCGTGCTGTGCAATATGTCCACCGAAGCGCGCCTTGCCGCCGCCGTGGCGCAGGCGGACGTCGTCATCGAAGCGGTGCCGGAGCGGCTGGAACTCAAGCGCCAGCTGTTCAGGGACATCGCGCAGGCCGCACCGGCCCACGCCATCCTGGCCAGCAACACCTCCGTCATTCCCATCACGGACATCGGCGCCGCGCTGGAGCCGGCCGCGCGCGCCCGGCTGGTGGGCACGCACTGGTGGAACCCGCCCCATCTGGTCCCCCTGGTGGAAGTGGTGCGCACCGAATTCACCCGGGACGAGGTGTTCGAGCAGACCTACGCACTGATCGAGTCGGTGGGAAAGCGCCCGGTGAAAGTCCTGCGCGACGTGGCCGGTTTCATCGGCAACCGCCTGCAGCACGCCCTGTGGCGAGAGGCGATCGGCCTGGTGGAAGACGGCATCTGCGATGCCGAGGCGATAGACACCGTGGTCAAGCACAGCTTCGGCCTGCGCAGCCCCGTGCTGGGGCCCATGGAGAACGCCGACCTCGTCGGCCTGGAGCTGACTCGCGACGTGCACCGCACCCTGTTCCCGGCGCTCCGGACGAATGCGGCGCCATCGCCCTTGCTGGACAAGCTGATTGCCCAGGGCCATGTGGGCATGAAGGCCGGCCAGGGGCTCCGTGCCTGGACGAAGGAGAGCGCCGAGCAGGTGCGCCTGGCGCTCGACCGGCATTTGCGGCGCATGGCGGGCGGCTAGGGGCTGTTCACACCGGGAAATTGGTGTGAACAGGCCTTGGTGTCCTGTCCAGCTGGTGTGAGTCGTGGTGGTGGATTGCAGCAAGGGCGGGGGATAGTGCGCGTCAGCCCTGCCCGCGCCGCAGCGGCCTGGTCATCAACGTCTCGTCGTGGGCCGGCGTCCATCACCCCAAGCTCACCGGGCCGGCCTACAACGGCAGCAAGCACGCCGTGGTCGCCATGACCGAGACCATCAATATGGAAGACGGGGTGCACGGCATCCGCGCCCGTCGTTTCGATTCGCTCATCTCTCTCTCCTAGAACTGATTTTTACCCATCAGCTAAGGAGTACGTTCTTCAGGGGCAAGGGCCTTCCTTCAAGATCCGGCGGCAGCCCCCACCTTGCGAATCGCGCGCGCAAACTCCTGCACAACTGCAGGTTGCTCAATTGCGCAGTGGCGCGTGAACAGGCCGAATGACGGCAACAGCATCACTGGAGACACGGTCACCCTGCGCGCCCCGCCGCGTACGACTTCGTCTCTCGCGTGTTCGAAGCGCACCGCGCACAGCAGCGTCGAGTCCATGCGCAACACAGACCCTACCGTGACCGAGGACATCGCCTCGATGACAGGTTCCGGCGGTTCGACGCCCTCGTTGAGGAAGGCTGTCATGAAAGCTTGGCGCACCAGCGTGTCCTTGGGCGGCAACACCCAAGCCTCTGATCGCAGATCGGCCCATCGCAAGCCGCGTCGACGCAGACGGGGATTTGCCGAAGAGGTGAGAACGCAAAGCTGATCAGCGATGGACACCTCCGACCGAAGAAGCGGTACCGTGTCGCTGGTCAGCAGTTCCGGCGTGATGGCGCCGAAAACGCAGTCGAGCTCGCCGTCGAGCAGGCGCTGAATAAGCTCCTGCACGCGGCCTTCGCGGATCTGCACCAAGGTGTGCGGCATGCGCAAGCGCAACTGCACAATAGCCGCTGGCACTGTCGCGGTGACCGAAGGCGCTCCCACTCGCAGCACCGCAGCGGCGCCCACGCGCAGCGCAGTGATTTCGTCCCGGGCCCGCGTGAGTTCACTCAGGATCACGCGGGCGCGATAAGCGGCCGCGCGCCCTGATGCATTGGCGCTCATGCCCTGGCGGCTGCGCTCGAACAGTTGAGCGCCCAGGCCACCCTCAATCTCGCTAAGCATCTTGCTGATCGCTGGTTGGCTCAGACTCATCCGATGGGCCGCGGCCCTCACGGAGCCTGCCTCGATCAGAGCGACCAGCAGCTCGAGATGCCTCAGACGCAACCGACGCACGAGGTAGTCGTCTCCGACTGTCATAGGCTGTTCCTTCTGACGGGGCGTTCGTATCCAAACGCCTGGGTTCTCAGTGATCACAGAAAGTGATCACACGATCAGGATATACGAATTTCCATCGATAAACAGCCCGGGTATCGTCCGATCAACCATGAAAACTTTCGCATCGTCCCGCTCATCCGCACCACTGGAAGGCGTGCGCGTAGTCGACCTTGGTCAGTACATCGCCGGCCCGGGTGCAGCCATGGTGCTGGCGGAGCTGGGCGCCAGCGTCGTAAAGATCGAGCCGATCGCGGGGGATCAGGCGCGACACATCGGCCGCTACGGGGAATCGATGATTCGCGCTTACAACCGTGGCAAGCGCTCGATCGCGCTCGACCTCAAGTGCGAGGCCGGCCATGAAGTGGCGATGCGCCTGATCGCGCGCAGTGATGTTGTCATCCAGAACCTGCGTCCTGGTGTCGTCGACAAACTCGGCCTGGGCGCCAAGGTTGTGCGCGAGCGATATCCGCGCGTGATCTACCTCTCGATCTCCGGATTCGGTAGCCGTGGACCGTCGCGGGATCGTCCGGGTTACGACGTTGCGGCGCAGGCCGAGAGCGGGTTGATGTCCGTGACCGGAGAGCCCGACCGGCTGCCGCAAAAAGTGGGGGTGCCCATCGTGGATGCTGCAGCTGCGCATCTCGGTGCGCAGGCGGTGCTTGCTGCCCTGTACGGCCGCGAGCGCAGTGGCGTGGGAGAAACGATCGACAGCTCGCTGCTCGAAGTCGCGATGCACCTGCAAGCTGCTACCTGGTGCGACTACCTGAACGGCGCACCGGAGCCCAAGCGCATCGGCGATGGGCAGCCCCACAACGCGCCGGCCGCCGAGGTGGTGACCACGCGCGACGGGTACATCGTGCTGTCGGCTTATGCCGACGAGCACTGGGCGCGCTTCTGCCGCGTCATGGGCCGCGAAGAACTGGCTACTGACCCGAGGTTTTCCACGAACGAACGCCGTGTCAAGCACCGCGCCGCATTGCGCGCTGTGCTGCGCGAATGCCTCTCCCCGTTGAGCAGCGAGGAGTGCGTGGCGTTGTTGGGCCACAACCAGATCGTCGCGGGCGCAGTGCGCAGTTACGGCCAGGTGTTGGCGAGCCCGGACATCGCGGCGAGCGGCATCGTGGTTGAAGCCGCTGCAACCGACGGCACCCACTACCGCGCCTTGGGCTTGCCCTACCGCCTCGGACATGCACTGCCGGCCGCGCCTGACGCCGCGCCCGCATGCGGCGAGCACAGCGACAGCCTGCTCGCCGAAGTCGGCTATTCCGTTGACGAGGTTGCGGCGCTGCGGCGCGCCGGCGCCGTAGCCTGACCCACATACCGCACACGCACACGATGGACACCACACACAACGCCGATACGACGGTAACTCGCAAAATCATCGTCCAGACGCTGCCGCTCTTTGAGATGATGCGCATGCGGGCGGCCACGACGGCGCGGCGGCACCCGCTGCTCGGGTTCGCCTCTGACGACCGCAACTCGCCCCTGCGTTGGGTGAATCACTTCACGCATACGCATCGCAGGCTCGGCCCGGCCGACCGAGAGGTCGTGAGCCCGAACAACGACACCGTCTTCAGCAACGCCTGGCTGGACCTGTCGCAAGGCCCGGTGCTGATCGACTCGCCCGACATGGCCGATCGCTACTGGACGCTGGGCTTGCTCGACGCATGGACGAATCCGTTCGACTACGTCGGCCGCCGGACCACGGGCAACCGGCGGCAGTGCACGCTGGTGCACGGGCCGGGCTGGCGCGGCAGCGTGCCGGATACCGTCACCCATGTGATCTCAGCGCCGGGCGCCGACGTCTGGCTGATCGGCCGCATTCTCGTTGACGATAGCGCTGCTGATCTGGAGCAGGTGCGCGGGCTGCAGTCGCAGTTGCGCATACGCCGG
This sequence comes from uncultured Hylemonella sp., assembly GCA_963512455.1. Classification (GTDB taxonomy): domain Bacteria; phylum Pseudomonadota; class Gammaproteobacteria; order Burkholderiales; family Burkholderiaceae_C; genus Hylemonella. The sequence goes on from CAUPMJ010000001.1 coordinate 81,469, forward strand.
CTCGACGGGGCCGATGCGGCGATGTGCGTGGATACCTGGATCGAAGATCGCAGCACCGCGGTGCCCACTGCGAATCTGTACCGCGAGATCATCAACCAGGCGCTGGCGCGCAACCCACCGCCTGCGGGCGAGCAATTGGCCTGGCCGCCAACGCAGCAGGCCCTGACATCGCTGCTGCCACGGGTGTACGAGGGGTTGCGACAGCGCGAGCAGCCGCACGGGTTGGGTGCCGGCTGGGCGATTCCGGTGACGGTTCGCAGCCACTGGGGCCAGGACCACCTGACCCGGGCCCGAGTGGCTCGCAACTTCATCGGCGCGCTGGGTGTCGATGAAGCCATGTACCCCACCGCCGAAGTGGATGCCGATGGCCGTCCGCTCGATGGCACCCACGCCTACGAGCTGCGCTTCGAACCCGGCGCCGGCCCGAAGGTCGGCGCGTTCTGGTCGCTGACGATGTACCGCCGCAGCGACTGCCTGCTTGTGAGCAACCCGATCGGCCGCTACTCGATTGGCGACCGCACGCCAGGCCTGCGCCTCGACGACGATGGAAGCCTCGTCATCCGACTGCAAGCGAACGACCCCGGGCCCGGTTTCAACTGGCTGCCGACGCCACCCCCCGGCGAGCTTTTCTACGTCGTGCTGCGGCTTTATCAGCCGCACACCGATCACCTTGACTACCGCTACGTCTATCCGCCGTTGCGACGCCTGTAACACGACAAGAACACCCAAAGGAAACCTGCATGATCCTCAAACGCCGCCACCTCCTGGGCGCCAGTGTCGCCACGCTGGCTACTCCCTTGTGCCTCCCGGCCTTCGCGCAAGCTTGGCCGTCGCAACCGATACAGCTGGTGTCGCCCTATGCCCCGGGCGGCCCCAGCGACCTGCTGACGCGCCTGCTCGGGGAGTACATCTCGCGCAGGCTTGGTCAGAACATCATCGTCGAGAACAAGGCCGGTGCCGGCACGCGCATTGCAAACGAGTACGTCTCGCGCGCCCCGTCCGATGGCTACACGATTCTTCATGCGGCTGCGCCGATTGCGATCGGCGAGGCGCTGTACCCCAAACTCCCGTACGACGTTCGCAAGCACTTCGCGCCGATCGCGAGCACGGCCATTGCGCCGCTGTTCTTGATCGTCAACGCCGACGCGCCGTACAAGACGCTGGCGGAGTTCATCAGCTACGGCAAGAGTAAGCCCGATGGCTTGAACTTCGGCTCGCCAGGCACGGGTTCGGCACCCCACCTCACGGCCGAATTGCTGCTGCGCGCCGCAAACTTCAAGGGCATCGTGGTCCAGTTTCGCGGCGACGCGCCGGCCTACACCGAACTGCTGGCCGGCCGGATCGATGCCACGCTGACGGCCATCTCCACCGCCCTCCCGCACATCAAGGCCAACAAGCTGCGCGTTCTGGCAGTCGCGACAGAAGAGCGGACTTCCGTCTATCCGCAGGCGCCCACCTTCCGCGAACAGGGCTATGCCAATGTCGTCGGTTATGGCTGGTACGGGCTGATGGCGCCTGCCGGAACCCCCGCCCCGATCATCCAACGACTCAACGCCGAAACCAACGCAGCCATCGCCGACGCCGAAATCCGCAAGAAGGCCGATGCAGCCGGGCTGCAATTGCGCGGCGGCACGGCCGCCGAGTTCGCCATGTTTATCGACGGCGAAGCGCGCAAATGGGCACAGATCGTCAAGGCGGCAAACATCACCGGTGAATGAGTCAGCTCATGTCTCAGTGCGCCCAAGTGACGTTGCAACAGCGATCGCGTTGTGCATGGTGCACGAGGAAGGAATCCGTATGATCGGCCGTCGCCCTTTTCTGACGAACCTCGGTCAAACTGCAGTCCTCGGCGTGACCACCTGGGTCTGCGCCAGACCTGTGGCGGCGCAGGGCCTCACCTCCGACACCCTCACGATAGGTTCGTCGATGGGGCTGAGCGGCGCCACGGCCGTGGGCGGGCGAGGGCATGTGGCTGGAATCCAAGCGGCATTCGACGAGATCAACCGCACCGGCGGCATCCATGGCCGAACGCTGCGCCTGGACTGCCGGGACGATGGCTATGACCCCAAGCGAACCGTCGAAAACATCACGGCCATGCTTGAAGGCAACAGCGTGTTCGCTTTGATGTCCACGGTCGGTACGGGCAACAACCTCGCCACGAACGCCATGATTGAGAAGGCCGGCGTGCCGTTGCTGGGGCCGATCACCGGCGCGGAGTCGCTTCGCAAAGCCGACCAGCGCTACACCTTCCACGTTCGTCCAAGCTACTTCGACGAGGTGGAGTACATGGTGAATCAGTTGGCACTCTCAGGGACTCGTGATTTTGGCGTGGTCTACATCGACAACGCCTTTGGCAAGGAGATCCTGGGCTACGCGAAGAAGGCCATTGCCAACGCGAACAGCCGAGCGCTGGCCGAGGTCGCCTTGGCGGGCGACGGCAAGAACGCGCAGGAGTGTGCAGAGCAGATTCTGCGCAGCAAGGCGACGGCCGTGATCCTCGCCACCACCGGAGCTGCCAATACGGACTTCGTACTGGCGATGCGGCGCCTCGCGATGGGTCTGCCGATGATTGGACTGTCCTTGACGTTCAACGACGGCGTCCGCCTGGGCAAGAACACGACTGGCTTGGCCTCGACGCTCGTCTTCCCACCCTTCAAGAGCGAGAAGTACGCCATCGTTCGCCGTTTCTGGGCTTCGATGCGCGCCGCCAATCAGGACAGCCAGGCCAACTCCGCGCTCGAGAGCTGGTGGAACGCGCAGGTACTGGCCCAGGCCTTGCGCCGTGCGGGCCGTGACCTGACGCGCGAAAAGCTCCGTGCCGCGCTGGCCGGCACGCGTGACTTCATGATGGACGAGATGCGTGTGAACTTCCCGAGTGGAGCACCCTACGTCGGGATGAAATCGGTGTCGCTGGGTGTCTATTCGCCCGACGGCATCCTGCGCACATAGGATGAGACCTTCACCATTCGCGGACTGAGCATTGACAGACCTTTGCCTGTATAACCTTAGGAGATCCGTTCCATGAGCCTGGCTTCCCGTGCCTGCATTCTGGCTGCGCTGCTGCTTGCGCAGGGATGCGCCCACCACATGAACAACCTTCCTGCGACCCAGCGCTCCACATCCCTCGGGGCCGTGCTGGGGGCAGACAACACGGCTGCCGACGGCACTTTCAGTTGGAAGGGCGTGCCATTCGCCAGGCCGCCGGTCGGTCCGCTGCGCTGGCGAGCCCCGGCCGATCCGCAGCCTTGGTCGGGCGTGAGGCGTACCGTCGACTTCGGCAACGCCTGCGTCCAGAGCGGGCGTCTGTATGGACCAGGTCTGAACAATCGCTACGATGCCACGATTGGTAACACGCTGGGAAAGACGGTCGGTTCCGAAGACTGTCTCTACCTGAATATCTGGGAGCCATCAAAGCCGTCCAAAACGCCCCGCCCAGTCATCGTCTGGGTGTACGGGGGCAGCAACATCACAGGCTACACAGCCGACCCGGTTTATGACGGCAGCATGCTGGCCAAGACAGCCGATGCCGTGGTTGTCTCGGTCAACTACAGGCTCGGTATTTTCGGCTTCCTGAATCTGGCGCCACTCAAGACAGGCGACGTTGCCGATGACTCGGGCAACTTTGCGCTGCTTGATATCGTCAAGGCGCTGGAGTTTGTCCAGCGCAACATCTCGAGTTTCGGGGGCGACCCCAAGCAGGTGACGCTGATGGGTGAATCTGCCGGAGCAGTCAATATCTATGCCTTGTTGACATCGCCCGCTGTCGCAGGTCGATCCACCGCACTGTTCCATCGGCTCATCGCCTTGAGCGGCGGAATTTCCACAGCAGCCAGCCTGCCGGCCGGTTCCTTTCCGGTTGTGCAACCGAACGCCCTCTGGGCTGAACGTGGCAAGACCCTGTTGGCGGAATCGCTGGTGAGCGACGGGTCTGCGTCTGACGAAACTGCTGCGAAGGCCTTGATTGCTTCGCGCACATCACAGCAGCTGGCGGACTACCTCCGGGGCAAGTCCGCCGACGAATTGCTTACAACGGTGCGTACCAGACTGGCACCGCGCGGTATGGCGGCCTCCAATGTCATGCCCGATGGAACGATCGTCGCAGCCGACCCCATTGCCGCTATCAAGGCGGGGCGGTATCTGAAGGTGCCTGTGCTGGCGGGAAACACCCGCGATGAAGGCAAATTGTTCCCCTCGTTTTTTGCGCTGCGCCCCAGCCTGGGTGGCGTGAGCGGACGCCTGCTGGACGACGCGGCCGTTTTTGCCCTGGCCCACCGCTACAAGCCGGACATGCCGCCCGCCACGACGGTCGAGCAATGGATCCCGCGGCAGTATCTGCCGGTTGACGCATCAAAAACAGGCTTCAACGCACGCAGCGAAGAACTGTCCAGAATCTGGTTCATGGCTTTGCGTGATGATGTGCTCAACGCGCTGAAAACGCAGCAAGCCAGCGTGTGGTACTACCGGTTTGACTGGGATAAGCTGCCCGCTCCATTCGATGACATCTATGGTGCCGCCCACACCTTTGACCTTCCCTTTGTATTTGGCAATTTCGGTCCCTCGCTGTATGCCAATATCTCTTTTACGAAAGCCAATGAGCCGGGTCGTTTGGCGTTGTCCAACGCGATGATGAGAAGTGTTGGGGCGTTCGCTCGCAATGGTGATCCAAATCATGCCGACTTGGGTGTCGCCTGGCCTCGATGGCCGTCCACGCTGATGTTCGATGCCACGCTGACGGATAAGCGTGTCACCCTTCAGTGAGGGTTGAGGTGCCCATCAAGAAGCTCCTGCAGGGGCATCCGCCTGAGCAAGTGCTCAAGCGCGACGCGCTGGCCCAGCCCGAGAGTGTGGACTGGTTTGTGCGGGGTTATCTGGCGCGGGGCCAGGGCGTGGGCCAGACCTGAGGGATCCAGGCAGATCTCATCGAACCCGGCTGCTGCGGCATGGCCGGCAGCTTCGGCTACGAGGCCGAGCACTACGACGTTTCCATGCAGATGGCCGAGGCGGCGCTGCTGCCGGCCGTGCGCGCCAAGGCCGATGCGATCGTGGTGGCGGACGGCACCAGCTGCCGGCACCAGATTGCGGATGGGGCGCAGCGGGAGGCGGTGCATGTGGCGAAGTTGCTGGCGGGGCAGTTGAGCTAGGGTTTGCATCCGTCTGACAACCCGGTTAGACGACGGAAATCGACCCAATGCGGTCCACAAAAAACGTTAAAGCAGTCTTTCAACCGCAGCTCTCTAGACCCCGCTGTTACTCGAATTTTGGGGGACGTCGAACACTCCAGGCTACGCCTTCCAAACGTGCAAGGTTGGCCAGAACTCCTTCTTGAAAAGCCTCTACCCTGTCGTCTGCAAGGTTTCCTTCGGCCATTACTTGAACAAGCCAATTGCTTTCCCGAATGCGGATGGCAATGCCGTCGACATAGACCTTTGGAGTCCTGGCTTCAGATTTGCTGCCTAGACCGCCGGACGCCAAACCTTTCACTTCATAGAGTGATCCAACAGCATCAAGGTCCGGTTCATGGCCCAACGACTCCGAGAGACGGCCCATGTCTCTTTGAAACTCTTCTGTCCAGTTCGCATCGCGTGTCCAAAGTGCCTGGCGAATCTGCCACAAGTGATTTGGCTTGCCATCAGCTCGCACAAACGCCCATTGCGGCCAAGCACGATCTGTCAAGCGCGTCCAATTCCAGCTAGCTAGATCAAGCGCCCACTCATCTATATTTTCATTGGAGAGATCATTTCGACCTTGTTCGATCTCTCCACCTGAGATGACGATGCGACTGAGCCCGTCAAGTTTGGCCTTGTGTCCGTGAATCCATCCAGGGCAGGCGCCAGTAGTCTCGATCTTCTGGATTTCAAAAGTCTGGACATTCAAGCGGTAGACCGGCGTACTGCCAAACCGCCTTTCTTGGGGATACCCTAGGCAGCCGATGATCAGGATAAAGCCACCAGTGAGCGTGGCCGTGTGGAAGTCAGTTGGCGAGAATACTTCCTCTGGATAACCATAGATACTGATTGAGCCATCGGTACCGAATACTGTTACATCGTTGTAGATGCAGAAATCAGGATCGTAGCTATCCTCATGCTCGCCGGCAATTTCAATGATGCGGCCGTCATCCAGTACGGTAGTCGACCTGCCAAACCGTTGATATGACCAAATTGGAAGGCGTTCTGTGCCGCCTGGTTCAGAAAACTTTTCACCCGCTTGCCACCCGGATGCACCAGAGCGCACCATCGCAAGCCAGAAGGGGGCATCCATCCGGTCCGGGTTTCTAATGCCGAACCGTCTATTTTTTCCGTCAGCAAAGTCTTCAACTGACACCTGGGGATCGGCTTCATGCGCAATGCCGAGCAATTTGGCATGCATCTCCGCATTGATGTCATTGATATCAGCGCCATGGCTCACGAGGACGCGAACAATATCCAAGTTCGCGGCAACTTGAATTGCCCGCTGGGGGATGTGGTCGGTTTTGTGGATGTCTGCTCCGGCCTCTATCAGGAACGACACGCAATCAGACATCCCTTCTTCCGCAGCGAAAATCAGCGGCGTTTGCAGGAATTCATCCGTAGCATCAATGTCAAAACCCCGATCAAGCAGCCATCGCAGCATGGGCACGTTGCCCTGTTGCACCGCATATTGCATGGGTGTCTTGCCACAGCGACCCACTGCATTTCGGTTTGCGCCCAGGTCAAGCAGCAGTTGTGCTTTGTCCGTGTCACCTAGCTGGACAGCAAACAGGAACGGCGTTCTTTGCCAATAGTCGACTGATTCAAGGTCGCCATTGTCGTGGACCGATTTTTGAATGGTCTCAGATGTGCCGTAGATAACCTCGAATATTGTGCTGCTCCCATGCAGTTGGGTGCGATCCGCATTGGCACTCAACAATGCGGCGACGACGTCAAACCGGCCGTTCCTTGAAGCAATCCTGAGTGCCGATTCTCCGTATTCGGTCACCTTGTTGACATCGACTCCGTGACCGATAGCTTCACGAACCTTTTCCAAAAGGTCCGGGGAATTGTTTGAAACGAGCCCAATAAGACTGGCCATGTTGACTTACCCTCCCTGTTTTTGCGTTTTCGGCGCTGGCTTGGCCATGCAGGTGATCGAATTCGTTGGAAGAACTATAGCTCGTGCATTGATTCGTTTCCTTCATCAGCCTAACGCGAGCCTCGAACGCGAGACTCGGTGTCAGGTCTTGCCTTTTGCGTTGCGCACACGGCCAGGCTGCTCGTCGCCCGGCTGGAAGACTGGAGGGGCACTGAGGCTAAGTCTTGCATTCCGACATTTCCGTTCTGCCCTATTTCAGCTAGCCATACGTTGTCGTAATGCAAGATCTCGATCCTCTTCATCATCAGATGAAGCCCCATCTCCGGCTAATGCGCCAGGGCCGGACTGCGCCGACCTCGCATAAGCACCCATTCCGCCACGAAGATGTTGATCACCCACCCCGCCCCCATGCACACCGCTCGCAGCAGCTCGCCCTGCAGCTCGGGCCACAGAAACCAGGGGATGTGCGTGAACACCTGGGTGCCTGCCCCCATGCCCAGGGCATAGGCGTGGGTCATCCAGCGTTGGTGGGCGGGAATGTTGCGCCGGGTTATGGCGGCCAGCGCCAGCACCATGGCGGCGACCATGCCGGCGCCGGCTGCCAGGCGCATGGCGTAGACGGCGGGGCCGTCGAAGTTGGCATCGGCATTGGGATAGAACAGCGTCATCCACAGCCCGGACAGGGCGGCCGCCAGGCCCAGGGGCGCGGCCAGGCGGCCGGTGTATCGGTGCCACAGCGGCCGGCGGCGGCGCAGGCCGGCTGAGAACTGGAAGGCGCCCAGTACGCTGAAGAACACCGCGCTGACGATGTGGATGATCACGGGCGCCGGGGCGGCGAAGAAGCGCGCGTTTTCCGGCGTGATGGCGGTGCCGCTGCCCAGCTCGGCCAGGCGCATGGCGCCGCCGATGGCAGGCACGATGCCCAGGGCCAGCAGGCCGGCCGGCACCAGCCAACTGGCCTTCGTTTGGTTTTCAGTGCGGCTCGCCCCGTTCATCGCAAGTTCTTGTCGAAGAACGCGACCGACTCCTGTGCAAAGCGGTCCAGGAAGGCCGCCCGGTCGAAGCCCTGCGGATTGCCGGCCACACTGCCGTCGGGAGAGGGCAGGTCCATGGTGGGCGTGTTCATGAAAGCGTAGTGCCCGGCGTTGGGCACGGTCTGCAGCGTCGCGTTGGCGCCGCGCAGGTTCTGCTTGATCCACTGCGCATGGAAGCGGGGCACGAGGAAGGTGTCTTTCTCGCCGGTGTGGATGGCCACCGGCACGGTGATGGCTGCCAGCGAGGACGCGCTGAACAGCACGCCCAGCGGTGCCATGGCCATCACCGCGCGCACGCGCGGGTCGGCCTGCACGGGTTCTTCTTGTCCGTCGGCGGCACCGGCCAGCGCTGTGCCGTTGCCCAGGGCATGGGACAGGTCGCACAGCACGGGATCCTGCGCCGCTTCGGTTTCGCAATGCTTGCGCAGTTGCGAAAGCACGGGCTTGCCGCCGGCCAGCGCCAGCACCGTGTAGCCGCCGGCCGAATGGCCCATGGCGCCGACCAGGGGTTGCCCGTCGGCACCGTTGGCGATGCGGGCGCGCCATTGCGGGTCGGCCAGCACGGTGTCGATCACGCGGGAGACCTGGCGCGGCCGCTCGGCAAAGTAGCGTGCCGGCGTGGCGCGCAGCGACTGGTCCTGCCAGGTATCGCCCACGTGTTCCACGCTGGCCACCAGGTAGCCGCTGCGCGCCAGGGCTTGTGCTAGCGTGGCAAAGCCGATCTGGGTGGAGACCGTGCCGTGGCTGATGACGATCAGGCCCTTGAACTGCGGGGCCGGTGCGCCGTTGATGGCCACGTTCTGCGGGAACGGCCCCATGGGGATGACCCGGGCCGCATCAGCTGTCGGGTAATACAGGGCGGCGTGGGCCGGCTTGGTATCCGCACTGGCGGGCATCACGGTCAGCTGACGAAAGCCCGCCTCGGTGGCCTGGGCGGCAGGCTGCAGCAGTGCCATGCCGGCCAGGGCCAAAACATAGGGGAGGGTGCGCAAACCAGAGTGGGAAGGGGCAGACATGGTGAGGTTCTTTCGGGTGGAGGGTTCTTGTGGAAGACCGGCGGACTATCTGCGCCCGGGGGCGCAGCGGCCAGGGCCTTGCGACGAAGCACCGCTCTGGCGGCGCCAGATGCGCGGGCCGCACGCGAACGGGCTACTGCGGTCCCGGCCTGGCTCGGCCCGACGGTGCGTGTTCATGCCGGCCGCACCAGTCGCTGCACGATGCGGCGCGTCAGCGGCGCCACCACCAGCACGACGGGAAAGGCAATCAGCCAGGCGGTGAGCCAGGCGCCGATCCACAGGGGCAGCAGTTCGGCGCCGGGGCCGGCCGCGCGCAGCGTGGAGATGGCCGAGACCAGCAGCGACATGAGGCCCGAGAGGATGAAGCCGAACAGGGCGGGGGCGTAGCGGGCGGGCAGCATCACACCACCTCCTCGGCCTGCACGGCCACGCGGGCCAGCACGCTGGCGAAGTTGCGGCCAAAGGCCTCGGCGGTGCGCAGGTCTCCGGGCGCGTAGGACTGGCCCGGGGCCGAGTGGCCGGCCTGGGCCATCATCCCCGTCCACGAGCCCAGGCGGTTGATGGCCTGCTCATAGGGCACGCCGCTGCTCTGCTCCGGCAGGAAGGGGTTGCCCACCCAGACCATGCCGTGCTGCATGGCGAAGGTGAACATGGAGATCAGCGTGCTCTGCTTGTCGCCCGAGGGCAGGGCCGAGACGGTGAAACCCGCGGCCAGCTTGCCCTTGAGCTGCTGCTTGCGCCAGAGCCCGCCCGTTGCGTCCATGAAGGATTTGAAGGGGCCGCTCACGCCGCCCAGGTAGGTGGGCGAACCCAGGATGTAGCCGTCGTAGTCGAGCAGGCTGGAGGGGTTGTTGGTGACGGTTTCTGCCTTGAGCAGGCTGACGCTGGTATCGGCCACGCTCTGCGCGCCGGTGACGACGAGGCGCGCGAAGTGCTCGGTGTTGCCCTGGCCGCTGTGGTAGATGACGGCGATGTTTTTCATGATCGTGTTTCCTTTTCTAGTGGGTTGGAGGGTGGGGCTTCAGGCCCCGGTGGAGGTAGCGAAGGCCAGGGCCGCGGCATACAGGCCCAGCCCGAAGACCGTGTGGTTGGCCAGGCTCTTGAGCACGTTCAAGGCGGGGGTCTTGGTGCGCGATGACGCGAAACCCGCGCCCATGGCGGGCTGCATGACAAGCAGTGGCAGCAGCACCGTGCCGATGCCGAAGCACAGCGCCGGCAAGAGGCTGGGGGCGCGCAGCCAGTAGGGGCCGGCCAGTGCGGCCAGCAGCAGGGCAAAGGTGATGCCGGTGGCGTAGTGCACGGCCCAGCCCAGCATCGTCTCGCCGCGCACGGGCGCTGCCTTGGCGATCGCGTCGTGCGCCCAGCGGCCGCGCGGCATGTGCCCGACCCAGCGGCCGAGCAGGGCGAAGTTGAGCGTGGGCAGGCCGAAGGCCTTGAGCAGCATGAGCCACAGGTCCATCACGGCGGTGGCGCCGATGCCGATGGCCAGGGCGCGGGGGAAGTCTGTATCGAAGGGGGTCATAAGGGCGTCCTTTCGGTTGACGGAGTGATTCGGTACCGTTAATCTACGAATTCAAGTCGACTTGAAGTCAAGGCATTTTTGAAACATGGACATTGCGGAAGTCGCCAGACGCTCCGGCCTGCCGGCCTCGACGCTGCGCTATTACGAAGAGAAGGGCCTGATCGCCTCGGTCGGTCGCCAGGGCCTGCGCCGCACCTTCGACCCGGGCGTGCTGGAGCTGCTGGCCCTGATCTCGCTGGGTCAGGCGGCGGGTTTTTCGCTGGACGAGATCGCGCAGATGTTCACGCCCGACAAGCGGCCCAACATCAAGCGCAAGATGCTGGAAAGCAAGGCCGACCAGGTCGACTCCGTCATCAAGCGGCTGCGCGCCATGAGCAAGGGCCTGCGGCACGCGGCCAACTGCCCGGCCCCCAGCCACATGGAATGCCCCTCGTTTCGCCGCCTGATGAAAGCCGCCACCGACGGTACGCTGGAGAGCCGCCTGGGCGGCAGGAAGCCCTGAGCGGCGCGCGCGGCACGGCTGTGCCGGCTAACGCCCCGGCTGGCCCGGGCTGCCGGCGGTCGTGTCGATGAACGCCGTGAGCATCTGCGCCGCCGCCTGTGCATGGCTGTACATGGCCTGGTGCGGCCCCGGCAGGGTGGCCACGCGCACCGAGGGCCGCAGGCGCACGATCTCGTCCACATGCCGCGGCGGCACGACGGCGTCCTGGCGCGAGGCGAGATAGAGCACCGGCTGCGGAATGTCGCGCACCAGCGCGCGCACGTCCACGGCCATGACGGTGCGCAGCCGCGCGGCCAGCACGCGGGCGCTGACCTGCTTCCAGGTCTGCGTCTTGGCCTGGCGCCACGGGTCGGTGGGCGGCTTGAAGAGCCACAGCGGCAGGCGCCGGGCGGCGCGCCAGCTCCAGATCACCGGGCCCACCAGCGCGTAGCGCAGCCGCGCGGCCAGCCGGTTGGGCGCGCGTACGAAGCTGGCCGCCAGGATGACCCCGCGCACCTTGTCCGGCTCGGCGGCGGCCAGCATCAGCGCCAGCGGCCCGGAGAAGGACCAGCCCAGCACATGGCAGGCGGGCAGTTCGGCGATGGCGTTGCGCACCAGGAGCAGCAGCGTGGCGTAGTCCTGTGCGCCCGTCTGCGGATAGGGGATGACCAGCGGCAACACGCCCGGGGGCAACGCGGCCAGCAGGGGCTGGAAGAAGATGTCCGTGCCATCGAGGCCGGGCAGCAGTACGAGCGTCGTGGCGGGCGTGGATTGCATCGCGGGAAAACAGGAAGAGGGAAGGTGTTGGCGGGCGCGGACCGCTCGACTGCGGGATGTGCGGTCTTTATAACCAGCGCATATGTCATCCCTGTCACAGAGCGTGCGTTTGACGTAACGCAAAAGTCATGCACGTCGCGCCTTCCCCGTAACGCAACTGTCACGCGGGCTTTCTAGATTGGCCGACATGCCGCCGCGGCGGCTGTCCCTCAACCCTTGTGGAGTTCCGACATGCGCGATTTCCTGAAGAAGATAGAGATGTTGCAGTGGGATGACCATCGTTATTACCACCAGTGCCGCATCAACCAGACCCTGCATCTGCTCAGCGCCTTCAGCTTTCTGGTCGCCTACGCGCTGCTGTTCGTGGACCCGGCCCTGGCCGGCCTCGTGGGTTGGCTGGTCGGCATGGTGACGCGCCAGTCCGGCCACATCTTTTTCGAGCCGCGCGGGTATGACTACGTCAACGACGCGAGCTACGAGCACAAGGAGTCCATCAAGGTGGGCTACAACATGCAGCGCAAGGCCCTGCTCATCGGCGTGTGGCTCTCGCTGCCGCTGCTGCTCTACGTCACCCCCAGCCTGTTCGGCCTGATCGAGCCGGCCATCGGCTTCAAGGGCTATGTGCACGACGTCGGCCTGCTCTGGCTGGCGCTGGGCGCGGGCGGCCTGCTGCTGCGCACCCTGCACCTGTTCTGGCTGCGCGGTCCAGTCTGGGGCCTGGCCTGGGCGGCCAAGATCCTGCTCGATCCCTTCCACAACGTTGCGATCTACTGGCGTTCGCCGCTGGCCCTGCTGCGCGGCCAGCGCCTGGACCCGATCGATCAGGACGCCGGCGAAGGGGTGGCCCCGGCTAGCGGCAAGTAGGGCGGCGCCCCGGCCCGCTTCGGCTTGGCGATTTCCCGTGCGGGAGGTTGAGTGGTCAGCGCCGATCCGCGACTCCGAGATTGCGAGGTTGGCAGAGCGCGCGGATCACCTTAAGATTTGTCCGTTCCCCTATCCATACCAAGGAATCCTGCCATGTACAAGCGCATCCTGTTGGGTTACGACGGCTCCGAGTCCGGGCAGCAGGCCCTGCTGGGCAGCCGCGAGATTGCGCAGTGGAGCCAGGCCGAGCTGGTGCTCGTGGCCGTGATGCCGCTGCCCATCGCTTCCCTCGGGCCTGAGGGCGGGCTCTACGACCCCAAGGTGGAGGAGATCGAGCGGGAGCGTTACCGCGCCATCCTCGAGGCCGGGGTGGAGCGCCTGGCGCAGGCAGGCTTGCAGGCACGCGGTGAGGTGCTCAGCGGCGACCCGGTGTACGAGCTGGCCAAGGCCGCCAGCCGCCTGGGGGCCGACCTGATCGTGCTGGGGCACCAGCACCAGGGCAGTTGGGCGGCGCGCTGGTGGCGCGGCTCGGTCTCCAAGGCGCTGATCGAGCACGCGCCCTGTAGCGTGCTGGTGGTGATCACGCGCTGAGCGCGGCGGGGGTCGGCTTAGTCCAGCTTGAGCTTGATGCGGCGGGCCACTTCGCCCCAGCGCTGCGTGTCCTGCGCCAGGCGCGCGGCGGTTTCAGCGGCGTCGCCGGCCACCACGCTCTGGTCCGACTGCGCGAGTCGCTCCACCAGCTCCGGGCTCTTGAGTGCCACGGCCATGGCGTCGTGCATCTTCTGCACCATGGCGGCGGGCACGTTCCTGGGCGCGAACAGCACCAGCGAGAAGGTGGCGTCGAAGCCGGGGTAGCCGGCCTCGGCCACGGTGGGCACGTCGGGCAGCAGCGGCGAACGCTTGGCGCCCGAGACGGCCAGCGCGACCAGCTTGCCCGCCTTCACATGGGGCAGCACGGTGGGGCCGGCGAGGAAGCCGCATTCCACCTGGCCGCCCAGCATGTCCTGCACGGCGGGAGCGGGGCCTCGGTAGGGCACGTGGGTCATCTGGATGCCCGCCGCGGTGCTGAAGAGTTCGGTGGTCAGGTGGCCGGGCGAGCCGGCGCCGCCCGAGGCGTAGGTCATCGTCGTGCTGCGCGCCTTCTTCACCAGCTCGGTCACGGTGCGCACGCCGACACCGGGGTAACAGACCAGGGTCTGGCTGAAGGCGCTGGCGCGGATCACCGGCTGCAGGTCGGAGGCCTTGAAGGGCATCTTCTCGTAGACGTGCGGGTTGACCGTGAGCGTGGTGTCGGTGGTCCACAGCCAGGTGTAGCCGTCCGGTGCGGCGCGCACGGCCTCGGCCGTGCCGATGTTGCCGTTGGCGCCGGGCTTGTTGTCAATGACCAGGGGCTGTTTGAGGATCTCCTGCACCTTGGGCGCGGCGCCGCGCAGCACGATGTCGCTCGGGCCCGCTGGCGGCAGGGGCACGATGATGCGGATGGGGCGCTCGGGCCATTGCTGGGCCGGGGCGTTGAGCGAGGCCAGACCGAGCAGCAGGGCGGCGGCCAGGGCGGGCAGGATGGTGGTTCGGTTCATGGGGTCTCCTCGTCGTTGTGTATGGGGTGGTCTGAACTGGTCAGCGTTGCGGCATGTCCTTGACCGAGTAGCCCAGGCTGACGGTGGCGTCCTCGGGGATGGCGGGCACGGTGGTTTCCCACCGCAACCATTCCTCACGCATGCGGGCCAGGCGCTCGGGCTCGCGGGCAGCCAGGTTGGCGCGCTCACGCGCGTCTTGCGTGATGTTGAACAGGTACTCGTGCTCGTCCACCTTGAGGTACTTCCACGGCCCCTGGCGCAGGGCGCGCTGCTGGCGGTGGTTCATGCGCCAGTACAACGGGCGTTCGAAGGTGTCGGACGGCTGGCGCAGCACGCGGGCCAGCGAGACGCCGTCGATGGGGACGTCGGGCGATGGCTTGCCGCCGCCGACATCGAGCAGGGTGGCCGACCAGTCCATGGTCATGCAGTGCTGCGCGCTGCTGCTGCCGGCGGGGATGACACGCGGCCAGTGGGCAATCCACGGCACGCGGATGCCGCCTTCGGTGAGGTCCATCTTGCCGCCTACCAGGGGCCAGTTGTCGGAATAGCGCTCGCCGCCGTTGTCGCTGGTGAAGACGATCAGGGTGTTGTCCAGCAGGCCCTCTGTGCGCAGCGCGGCCACCAGCTTGCCGATGCCTTCGTCCATGTGGTGGATCATGCGGCGGTAGGTCTCCACGCTGCCGCCGTGCAGGTGGAAGAGGTTGTCCTTCACCTCCTCGGCCAGGTGCGCGTCGTCGCGGGTTTCCCAGGGCCAGTGGGGCGCTGTGTAGTGCAGGCTCAGGAAGAAGGGCTGGCCGCCGCGGGCGGCTTCGGCGCGGCGCTGCACGTAGTCCACGGCGCGCTGCGACAGCAGGTCGGTGAGGTAGCCCACTTCGTGGTGTTCCTCTTCGCCGGCGTACAGGTCGTGGTCGCCCTTGCCCGAGCAGTGCGAGAAGTAGTCCACGCCGCCGGCCATGATGCCGTAGAACTCGTCGTAGCCCGAGCGCAGCGGCCCGAAGCTGGGCGGGTAGCCCAGGTGCCACTTGCCCACGAGCGCAGTGGCGTAGCCCGCATCACGCAGCAGCGAGGGCAGGGTGGGGAGTTCGGGCGGCAGGCCCAGGCGCGGGTTGCCCTTGCTGCGGCTGTTGATGGGTTCTTCCATGCCGCCGCGCAGGCGGTACTGGTAGCGCATGGTGATCAGCGCGAAGCGCGTGGGCGAGCACACGGGGGAGTTCGAATAACCCTCGGTCAGGCGCAGGCCGGCGGCGGCCAGTGCGTCGATATGGGGCGAGACCGGGCCGAACTGCGCGTTGCGCCCGCCATAACAACCGAGGTCCGCAAAGCCGAGGTCGTCGGCCACGATATAAATGATGTTGGGTGCCATGGGAGCCGAAGGTAACAGTGCGCCTGACATACGTAAAATTGATTTTTAATGCATTGAATTAAAAATAATCTATGGAGCCACGACAACTCGTCCAACTCGCGACCATCCTGGAGTGCGGCTCACTCAGCAAAGCCAGCCAGCGGCTGCACCTGACGCAACCCACCCTGACGCACAGCATGCAGGCGCTGGAGGTGCATGCGGGCGGCAAACTGTTTGAGCGCAGCCGCTTCGGCGTGCGCAGCACGGCCCTGGGCGAGGTGCTGGCGCGGGAGGGCCGGGCCATTGCGCGACGCATGCGCGACGCGGACGAAGCCTGCGCGCGCCACCGCAGCGGCTTCCGGCACACCATCCGGCTGGGCACCGGGCCGCTGGTGGGCATGGCCTTCGTGCCCGGCCTGGTGGCCGCGCTGGCGGCCGCGCATCCCCGCTACGCCATGACGATCCAGAGCGACCGGCCTCACCTGCTGGTGGACCAGCTCGTCGACGGGATGCAGGACTTCGTGATCGCGCCGTCCTGGCTGGACAAGCCGCCGCCCGGCGTGGAGCGCTTCCTGCTCGTGGAGGACGAGATCGGCATCTTCTACGGCGACGCGCACCCGCTGGCGCAGGCGGGGGGGCTGGCACAGGCGCGCTCGCTGGATCTGGAATGGGTGAGTCTGGGCGCGGCTTCGCTCATCGACGAGAACGTGCGCGAGATGCTGCGTCGAGCCGGCGTGGAGCGGGCGCGCCCCAGCATCACGATGGTGGGCGACGCCGCCATGCTGCTGCGCATCCTGGCGCAGGGACGGCACTTGTCGGTGCTGCCCAAGTACCCGATGCGCCTGCTGGGGCCCGGCTCGGGTGTGCGGGAACTGGAGGTCGCTGCGCCTTCGATGCCGCGCAATATCTATCTGTGGTGCCGCACGGAGTCGCTGGAAGACGCGTCACTGGTGCGGCTCAAGGACTTCATCCTCAGCCACGCGGCGTCCACGGTGAGTGGGGACGACGCCGGCCGGTGACGGGCGCGCCGCCCGCTCAGCCGCGCAATAGCGCAGCGATCTGCTGGTCTTTTTCTTCCCAGATGGCTGCCAGCCAGCGGTGGAACTGGCCGCGGAATTCCGAGTCGCCTTCGTAGTCGCCCGCGCAGAACTCGGCCGGGATGGGCAGCTGCCGCGCGCGCACGATCACCTTGGGCGTGCGGCCACAGAGAAACTGCCAGAAGGTGGGGGCGCCAGCGGGGTAGACGATGGTCACGTCGACCATGGCGTGGAACTGCTCGCCCATGGCGTTGAGCGCCAGCGCCAGCGCACCGGCCTTGGGCTTGAGCAGGTGGCGGTAGGGTGAGCCGGAGGACTGGTGCTTGGCCGCGGTGAAACGCGTGCCTTCGGCAAAGTTCATCACGCTGGTGGGCACGCGCGCGAACTTCTGGCAGGCGCGGCGCGTGGTCTCGCGGTCTTGCCGGCGCAGGTCGGGGTTCTTGCGCAAGGCGGCCTTGCCGTGCCGGCGCATGAAGGGAAAGTCCAGCGCCCACCAGGCCAGGCCGATCACCGGCACGTAGATCAGCTGCTGCTTCAGGAAGAACTTGAGCATGGGGATGCGCCGGTTCATCACATGCTGCAGCACGAAGATGTCCACCCAGGACTGGTGGTTGCAGTTCACCAGGTACCAGCCCTGGTAGGGCAGCTCGGCCACGCCCTGCACATCCCAGCGCGTCTTCTGCGTGAGCCACATCCAGCCGCTGTTGCAGGCGATCCAGGCGGTGGCGATGGCGTTGAGGACCGGGTCGATGGCTTGCCGTACGGCCTGGAAGGGCAGCACCAGCTTGACCAGCGCGAACATGAACAGCAGCGAGCACCAGAAGAGCGTGTTGATCGCCAGCAGCAGGGAGGCGAGGATGCCTTTGACGAGGGAAGGCAGGAAACTGAGCATGACAGGTAGAGGGTGCGGGAGATCAGCCAAGTTCTGGCTCATCGGCCGCTAGAGCTGAATCGATAGGTCGATTGTGCGCTTGTGCGGGCCTCTGGCACTGCGCTAGATCATCATTTGCCGGATTTCCCCTGATGTAAGGCGGGTGGCAGCGAGCCGGCACATAATCGCAGGCAAAGGTGCCGGGGCCTGGGCTCCGGCCGGGTTGGGCCGACTATTCAAGAAATGCAGATGAAACGTCTGGATGATTTCCGTATGCGCCTGGGTCGCCAGGAACTGGTACCCATCATGATCGGTGGCATGGGGGTGGACATTTCCTCCGCCGACCTCGCCCTGGAGGCGGCCCGTTTGGGCGGGGTGGGGCATATTTCCGATGCCATGGTCAAGACGGTGAGCGACCGCCGTTACAAGACCAAGTTCGTCAAGGCCAAGCAGGCTCAGTACCAGTACAACGTCGAATCAGCCGACAAGTCGGCCGTGAAGTTCGACCTGGGCGACCTGGCCGAAGCCACGCGCCTGCACGTGGGCAAGACCATGGAGCGCAAGACCGGCGGCGGCCAGATATTCATCAACTGCATGGAAAAGCTCACGATGAACGGGCCCAAGGAGACGCTCAGCGTGCGCATGAACGCCGCGCTGGACGCGGGCATCGACGGCATCACGCTGGCCGCCGGCCTGCACCTGGGCTCCTTTCCGCTGATCGAACAGAACCCGCGCTTTCGCGACGCCAAGCTGGGCATCATCGTCTCTTCGCTGCGCGCGCTGCAGCTCTTCCTGAAGAAGAACAGCCGCCTGAACCGCCTGCCCGACTACGTGGTGGTGGAAGGCCCGCTGGCCGGCGGCCACCTGGGTTTCGGCATGGACTGGGCCAGGTACGACCTGGCCACCATCGTGGCCGAGATCCTGGCCTACCTGAAGACCGAGCAGCTCGACATTCCCGTCATTCCCGCGGGTGGCATCTTCACCGGCAGCGATGCGGTGCGTTTCATGGAGATGGGCGCGGCCGGCGTGCAGGTGGCCACGCGCTTCACCGTCACCAGGGAGTGCGGCCTGCCCGACGACATCAAGCAGGAATACTTCAAGGCCAACGAAGAAGACATCGAGGTCAACGAGATCTCGCCCACCGGCTACCCGATGCGCATGATCAAGGGCAGCCCGGGCATCGGCGACGGCATCCGCCCGAACTGCGAGGCCTACGGCTACCTGCTGGACGCCAACGGCAAGTGCGCCTACATCGACGCCTACAACCGCGAAGTGGCGGCCCACCCGGGTGAGCGCAAGATCAAGGTGTGGGACAAGACCTGCCTGTGCACCCATATGCGCAACTTCGACATCTGGACCTGCGGCCAGCTGGCCTGGCGCCTGAAGGACACCAGCCTGCGCCACGCCGACGGCAGCTACCAGCTGCTGAGCGCGCAGCACGTCTTCGAGGACTACCAGTTCAGCACCGACAACCAGGTGCGTCTGCCGGAGGCCGAGGCCGCTTCGGCGCCGGCGTAGACCGACGCAGCCTGCGCCGCCTCGCGGATCGGGACGGCGCGGCCGCCGTGGGCACTATTTGCCATCGGCGGCGAGCATGTGCTTGTGCATGGCTGCGCGCAGAGTGGTCTGTTCGATACAAATGACGAGATGGCCGCCGTGCTCGAAGCGCAGCAGTTGCGCGCCCGGAATGGTGGACGCGGCAAACCGGGCGTTGCGATAGAGCTGCAGGGTGTCGTCCGCGGCGTGGATGACCAGTGTCCGTGCGCGGATGCCGGCAATCCGCTCATTGGGCATGGCCGCCTTGTTGTCAAAGGCGGTGCCGGCCGACCTCAAAGAGACCGGGTTCATGAAATCGATGATCTGGTCGACCAGTTCCCGCTGCGCGGGCGTGAGGCCAGCAACGACCGCCTCGTCCGCGCCCATCAGCGCCATCAACTGCCGCCGGAACACCTTGCTGATGGCCCAGTACAGCGGGTCATGCCTGAAGATGGTCGTCAGCATGTCGCCCTTGCGGTTGGCCTGCGTCTGCTCCGGGTCGGGCGAGGAGGCTACGCCCGCGGAAAGCAGCGTCAGCGACGATACCCGCTCGGGATGCAGCAGGGCGAAAAGCAGGGCCGAGGGGCCGCCGTGGGACAGGGCGACGACCGCGACCTTCCGGATGCCCAGGTGGTCCAGCAGATGGGCGTAGGCGTGGGCTTGGTCGTCAAAGGTGGCGCCGGGGTGAAAGGTCGAGCGCAGGTAGCCGAAGCGCGAAGGCGCGATCCAGCGGAAACGGTCGTCCAGCAACGCCCGCACCATGAGTTCGCCCTGGTCGTAGCCGCCGCCGCTGCCGTGGATCACCAGCACGGGGTGGCCCGATCCGCCCTTGGTGTATTCGATATTCCCGTAGGGCGAGGCGATGACCGTGCCCCTGGCGAGAACCCGCTCATAGGCACGACGCATGTCCCACAGATAGGCCGCGGTGGCCAGAAGCAGCAGCGCGATCAGGGCGACCGCTGCCCAGCCGAGTGTCCTTCCAGCCATCTTGCCTCCTTCCTGGCGCGCGGGTCTTCCGCTGCGGATCGTCCGCAAGCGTAGCGCACGGCGGCGCCCGCGGCGAACTTAACCTTTCGTGCCGCTGGCGTCCGGCGTCGGGTCGCCGGTCTGGAGCGGGGTCGGGCTGGTGCCGCTGTCCCAGCCGCCGCCCAGGGCACGGATGAGCCGCACCGTGGCCTGGCGTTGGGTGGCTTCCACGCGCTGCGCCTGCCGGCGGTTGAGCAGCTCGTTGCGGCGCGCGTCCAGCAGTTCCAGCTGGCTCACCAGGCCGTTGCGGTAGCGCGTTTCCGAGATCACGCTGGCGCGCTGCGCGGCGCTCACTGCGCGGCCCTGGGCCAGCGATTGTTCCTGCAGCAGCCACAACGCCGAGAGCTGGTCTTCCACTTCCCGGAAGGCGTTGAGCACCTGTCCGCGGTAGCTGGCCGCGGTCGCGTCCAGCTGCGCCTGCGCGGACTGTACGCCGGCTTCGCGCCGGCCGCCATCGAACAGGGGGGCCGAGGCCAGGGCGCCGACCGCCCACGCACGGGCCGACCACTTGAACAGATCGTCCAGGTCCGGCGAGGCGTAGCCGGCGGCCGCGGTGAGCGATACGCTGGGGAACCAGGCGGCCTGTGCCACGCCCACACGGGCCTGCGCGGCCAGCAGTGCCGCCTGGGCAGCGGCCACGTCGGGGCGACGCGCCAGCACGGTGCCGGGCACGCCGGCCGGGATCACGGGCAGGGCGGTGCTGGCGACAGCCGGCGCCAGCGTGAAGCCGGAGGCCGGTTCGCCCACCAGCACCGCCAGCGCGTGCTCCAGCTCGGCGCGGCTGCGGCTGATGGCGAAGACCTCGGCCTCGGTGGCGGCGAGTTCGGTCTGGATGCGGATCACGTCGAGCTCGGCCACGTCGCCGGCCTCGTAGCGGCGCTGGGTCAGGCGCAGCGTGTCGGCGTAGGCGGTGGCGGTGTCCTGCACCAGCGTGCGTTCGGTGTCTGCGGCGCGCAGGGCCAGGTAGGTCTGGGCCACTTCGGCCTGCACCAGCAGCCGGGTGCTTTGCAGCAGCGCGGCGCGGGACTGCGCGTCCAGCGCGGCCGCATCGCGCGCACCGGCCAGGCGCCCGAACAGGTCGACCTCGTACGAGACGGTGGCCCCGGCCTGCAGCAGGGTGGCCGGTGTGGCGCCGTTGGCTGTGTTGGCCCCGGCCGCGCGATTGGCGCCGGCGTTCACGCCGACCTGCGGCGTACGGTCGGCCTGGGCGCCGCGCACCAGCGCGCGCGCCTGCGCCAGCCGGGCGGCGGCTTCCTGGATGCCGGTGTTGCTGGCGCCGGCGCGCTCGACCAGATCGTCGAGCACGGGGTCCTTGAACGCCTTCCACCAGGTGCCGCGGCTCTGGACTTCAGCGGGCTGGGCGACGGTCCAGCGTTCATTGTTCTCCTTGAACTGGCTCGGCGTCTCGGGCGCGGGCGGCAGGGGCGGCAGCGCGGTGGCGCAGCCGGCCAGCACCAGGGTGGCGACCAGGGGCAGGAGGCGGGGGATGGTTGTCATGGAATGCACCTTCAATATTTCAGGGGCGCGGCGGGCACGGCGTGGACCGTACCGCCACCGCCGGAGGCAAAACCCTCCAGATGGGGAATCTCGCCGTGCAGCTTGAGCGGGCGGTTGCCGGCCAGGCGGCGCAGCAGCACGTAGAACACCGGCGTGAGGAAGAGGCCGAAGGCGGTCACGCCGATCATGCCGGCGAGCACGGCCACGCCCATGGCCGAGCGCATCTCGGCGCCGGCACCGGTGGCCAGCACCAGGGGCAGCACGCCCATGACGAAGGCCAGCGAGGTCATGAGGATGGGGCGCAGGCGCAGGCGGCTGGCTTCGATGGCGGCCTGCACCGGTGTGCGGCCCGCGAACTCGAGCTCACGCGCGAACTCGACGATCAGGATCGCGTTTTTCGCTGACAGGCCCACGAGCACGATGAGCCCGATCTGCGTGAAAACGTTGTTGTCGCCGCCCGAGAGCCACACGCCGGTCATGGCCGCGAGCAGGCCCATGGGCACGATCAGGATGATGGACAGCGGCAACGTGAGGCTTTCGTACTGCGCGGCCAGCACCAGGAAGACCAGCAGGATGGCCAGCGGGAAGACCCAGAGCGCGGAGTTGCCGGCCAGGATCTCCTGATAGGTCAGCTCTGTCCACTCAAAACCGATGCCTTGCGGCAGCGTTTCGGCGGCGATGCGCTCGATGGCCTCGCGGGCCTGGCCCGAGGAGTAGCCGGGGGCAGGGCCGCCGTTGATGTCGGCCGAGAGGTAGCCGTTGTAGCGCATGGCGCGCTCGGGGCCGAAGCTGGAGTTCACCTTCATGAGCGCCGATAGCGGCACCATCTCGCCCGTGTTCGAGCGCACCTTGAGCAGGCCCACGTCTTCGGCGCGCGCGCGGAAGGGCGCGTCGGCCTGGGCGCGCACGCTGTAGGTGCGGCCGAACTTGTTGAAGTCGTTCACGTACAGGCTACCCAGGTAGATCTGCATGGTGTCGAAGATCTCCGTCACCGGCACGCCGAGCTGGCGTGCCTTGGTGCGGTCGATGTCGGCGTAGAGCTGCGGCACGTTGACCTGCCAGCTCGTGAACATGCCTGCGAGTTCGGGCGTCTGGTAGGCCTTGCCCATGAAGGCCTTGACCGCCGCGTCCATGGCGTCGTAGCCCAGCGAGGCCTTGTCTTCGAGCTGCAGCTTGAAGCCGCCCGTGGTGCCCAGGCCCGCCACCGGGGGCGGCGGGAACATCACGATGAAGGCGTCCTGGATCTCGCCGTAGGCCTGGTTGAGCTGGCCGGCCACGGCGCCGCCGCTCTGGTCGGCGCGCGTGCGCTCGGCAAAGGGCTTGAGCGTGGCGAACACGATGCCCGAGTTGGAGCTGTTGGTGAAGCCGTTGATCGATAGGCCGGGGAAGGCGATGGCGGCTTCCACGTTGGGGTTGAGCTTGGTGATCTCGCCCATGCGCTGGATCACCTCCTCGGTGCGGTCCAGTGTGGCGCCGTCAGGTAACTGCGCGAAGCCGATCAGGTACTGCTTGTCCTGTGCGGGTACAAAACCGCTGGGCACGACCTTGAACAGGCCCAAGGTTAGGCCCGCCAGCGCCAGGTAGACGGCCATCATCAGCGCCTTGCGCGAGATCACGCGCCGCACGCCGCCGCTGTAGGCTTCCGAACCGCGGTGGAAGAAGCGGTTGAAGCCGCGGAACAGGCCGCCGAAGACGCGGTCCATGCCGCGCGTGAGCGCGTCCCTGGGCGCGTCGTGGCCGCGCAGCAGCAGGGCCGAGAGCGCGGGCGAGAGCGTGAGCGAGTTGATGGCGGAGATCACCGTCGAGATGGCGATGGTCACCGCGAACTGCTTGTAGAACTGGCCGGTCAGACCGCTGATGAAAGCCAGCGGCACGAACACGGCCACCAGCACCAGGGCGATGGCGATGATGGGGCCCGAGACCTCGCGCATGGCGCGGTAGGTGGCCTCGCGCGGGCTCAGGCCTGCCTCGATGTTGCGTTCCACGTTTTCCACGACCACGATGGCGTCGTCCACCACGATGCCGATGGCCAGCACCAGGCCGAAGAGCGAGAGCGCGTTGATGGAAAAGCCCAGCAGGTGCAGCACGGCGAAGGTGCCCACCACCGAGACCGGCACGGCCAGCAGCGGGATGATGGAGGCGCGCCAGGTCTGCAGGAAGAGGATGACCACCAGCACCACCAGCGCGATGGCCTCAAGCAGGGTGTGGATCACCGACCGGATGGAGGCGCGCACGAACTGCGTGGGGTCGTAGGCGATGCGGTACTCCACGCCTTCGGGCATGTTCTTCTGCAGCTCGTCCATGGTGGAGCGCACCTGCGCGGAGATGTCGAGCGCGTTGGAGCCCGGCGCCTGGAACACGCCCATGCCGACGGCGGGCTGGTTGTTGAGCAGGGAGCGCAGCGAGTAGTCGGCCGCGCCCATCTCGAGCCGGCCGATGTCGCGCAGCCGGGTCACGGCGCCGTTGGCGCCGGTCTTGACGATGATGTCGCCGAACTCCTCTTCGCTCTGCAGGCGGCCCTGGGCGTTGATGGACAGCTGCATGTCGACGCCCGGCAGGCCCGGCGAGGCACCGACCACGCCGGCGGCGGCCTGCACGTTCTGGCTGCGGATGGCGTTGACGACGTCGCCGGCCGACAGGCCGCGTTGCGCGACCTTCTGCGGGTCGAGCCAGACGCGCATGGAATAGTCGCCGCCGCCGAAGACCTGGACCTGGCCCACGCCCTGGATGCGCGCGAGCCGGTCCTTGACGTTGAGCACCGCGTAGTTGCGCAGGTAGTTGATGTCGTAGCGGTCGTTGGGCGAGACCAGGTGCACGACCATGGTGATGTCGGGCGAGCTCTTGACCGTGGTCACGCCCAGGCGGCGCACTTCCTCGGGCAGGCGCGGCTCGGCCTGCGAGACGCGGTTCTGCACCAGCTGCTGGGCCTTGTCGGCGTCGGTGCCGAGCTTGAAGGTCACGGTCAGCGTCATCACGCCGTCGGTGGTGGCCTGGCTGCCCATGTAGAGCATGCCCTCGACGCCGTTGATGGATTCCTCCAGCGGCGTGGCCACGGTCTCGGCGATGACCTTGGGGTTGGCGCCCGGGTACTGCGCGCGCACCACCACCGAGGGCGGCGAGACCTCGGGGTATTCGGAGATGGGCAGGCCGCGCAGCGCGACCAGGCCGGCGATCAGGATCAGCAGCGAAAGCACGCCGGCGAAGATCGGCCGGTCGATGAAGAATTTCGAGAAGTTCATGGTGTGGGGTTCGCTCGCGGGGTTCAGGGCTTGGCCAGGGCCACGGCTTGCGCGGCCTTGGCGGCGGTCGAGCGGGCGGTACCCATGGGCACCGGTTGCGGCTGCACTACGTCGCCCGGGCGCACGCGCTGCAGGCCGTTGACGACGATGCGTTCGCCCGGACGCAGGCCGCTTTGCACCGCGCGCAGACCGTCGACGGCGGCGCCCAGCGTGACTTCGCGGTACTCGGTCTTGTTGCCTTCTCCCACGACCAGCACGTATTTCTTGTTCTGGTCGGTGCCGACGGCGCGCTCGCTCACCAGCAGCGCGCGCATGGACTGCGGCTGGCCCATGCGGATGCGGGCGAACTGCCCCGGGATGAGGCGGCCGTCCTTGTTGTCGAAGACGGCGCGCACGCGCACCGTGCCGCTGCGCGCGTCCACCTGGTTGTCGATCAGCTGCAGCTTGCCGGTGTAGGGGGTGTCGTTCACGTCGGAGGTACCCATCTGCACGGGGATGCGTTCGAGCGCCTGGCGTGCGCTGCTGCCGAAGCCGGTGATGCCCTTGAGCGCACGGACCACGGTTTTTTCGTCGGCGTCGAAGCTGGCGTAGATCGGGTTGACGGAGACCAGGGTGGTGAGCACGGGCGCACCCGGGCCGGCGGCGACCAGGTTGCCCACGGTCACTTCCAGCTTGCCGATGCGCCCGGCCACGGGCGCGCGCACCTGGGTGTAGTCCAGGTTGAGGCGGGTGGCCTGCAACTGGGCCTGGGCGGCCTTGAGGTTGGCTTCGGCCTCGCGCAGGGCGTTCTGGCGGTCGTCGAGCTCACGCTGCGAGATCGCGCGGTCGTCCCACAGGCGGCGCGCGCGGGCGTATTCGCTGGTCGTGTAGGTCACGCGCGCCTGGGCGGCGCTGGCCTGGGCTTCGGCCCGCGCCACCTCGGCCTCATAGGGCGCGGGATCGATCGAGATCAGCAGGTCGCCCTTGCCCACCAGGGTCCCTTCGTGGAAATGCTTGGCCAGCACCACCCCCGCGACGCGGGGACGGATGTCCACGCGGTCGACCGCGTCGAGCCGGCCCGAGAACTCGTCCCACGCGGCGACGTCGCTTTCCGTGACCGTGGCCACCGAGACCGGCATGGGCGGCGGCGCGCCCATGGGCGCGCTGGCCTGCGCGGGGGAGGATTTCTGCACGAGCGCCATCACCACGACGGTGATCGCGGTGAGGGCGGCGGTGGTGGGCCACCAGAGACGGCGGCGTGACAGCTTGGGCAGGTTGGACATGGTTTTTCCTTTTTGAGGGTGAGCAGGGCCGCCCCCGGCGGGTGGCCGGGGTTGGCGGGGGTGGGTGGGATCAGGGGAAGGGGGCCGTCAGGCGGGCGGCGGCGCCGCGGCCTGGAAGAAGACGCGCAGGTGTTCGCGCACCTCGCCCGCGCAGGGACACTCGGTCGGCGACCCGGCCAGGGAATCGGGCCAGCCGGTAGTGGGCGGCAGCATGCGGCTCGTGACGGCGATGCCCGCCGCGCGCAGGCGTTCGGCGTAAGCCAGGGCCTCGTCGCGCATGGGGTCGTCGCCGCCCGTGAGGATCAGCGCGGGCGGCAGGCCGGCCAGGCGCTGCGCACGGCCGGGTACGGCGTAGGGATGCTCGGCGTCCATGGGGCCGCGCAGGTATTGCTGCCAGCCATCAACCCATTTGCAGCCGGTGGCCTCGCCCAAGGTCTCGCGCAGCGAGGCCGTGGCGTTGCATGGGTCCAGCATGGGCGACACCAGGATCTGACCGGCCAGCGGCGGGTGGGCGCGGTCGCGCACCATCAGCGCCACGGCAGCCGCGAGGTTGCCGCCGGCCTCTTCACCGGCAAGGAACAGCGGCGCGCCCGTTCCGGCCAGGCGCGTGCGCTGCTTGTAAAGCCACTCCAGTGCGGTGTAGCCCGCCTCCACGGCCTGCGGGAAGCGGTGGGTAGGGGCCAACGGGTAGGCCAGCGAGGCCACCACGGCCCCCGCGCTGGCCAGCAGATCGGCCAGGCAGGCGCCGCTGTCCAGGTCGCCCGAGATGAAGGCGCCGCCGTGGAAGTGCAGCACCAGCGGCAATGCGCTGCCGCGCACCTTCTGGCCCAAGACGCGCAATTCCAGCGGCGGCTGGCCCGGCACGGACAGGGTCTGCACCGTGGCAGGCAGGGCGGGGGTGGGCTTTTTGGCAACCATAGACGTGACTATAGACATGTGGCCAAAGCGGATAAAGCGGGCTGTGACCAGTTGTCTGTTTCCAATTCGTGAACAATCGGGCCTGAAACCAGCATATCCGGGAGTGAGGGCATGGATCAGATCCAATCAATACGCGTGTTTGCGCGGGTGGTGGAGGCGGGCACCTTCACCAAGGCCGCGGAATCGCTGGACCTGCCCAAGGGCACGGTCACCAAGCTCGTGCAGCAGCTGGAGGCGCGTCTGAAGGTCAAGCTGCTGAACCGGACCACCCGGCGCGTGACCGTCACGCCCGACGGCGCCGCCTATTACCAGCGCACGACCCGGCTACTCAACGACCTGGACGACATCGAGGCCAGCATGACCAACGCCCAGGCCAAGCCCAGCGGCCGCATGCGCGTGGACGTGGGCACCTCGGTGGCGAGCGCGATCATCATCCCCGCGCTGGCCGACTTCTACCGCCGCTTCCCCGACATCCAGCTTGACCTGGGCGTGACCGACCGGCCGGTGGACCTGATCACCGACAACGTGGACTGCGTGATCCGCGGCGGGGACCTGCTGGAGCAGTCGCTGGTCGCCCGGCGCGTGGGCAATGTGGCGCTGGTGGCCGTGGCGTCGCCGGCCTACCTCCAGGCGCACGGCAAGCCCGTGCACCCGGCCGAACTTGAGCGCCAGCACACCACGGTGAACTTCTTTTCCGCCCGCACGGGCCGGCCCTACCCGCATGTTTTCATGAAGGACGGTGAGACGGTGGAGGTGGCGGGGCACTACCAGTTGTCGGTGAACGAGAGCAATGCGCTGACCGCGGCGGTGCTGGCCGGCCTGGGCGTTTCCCAGATTCCCGCGTTCGCCGCCGCGCCCCTGATCGAGCGTGGCGAGCTGGTGCAGGTGCTGGAGGGCTGGACCTGCTCCACGGTTCCGCTGCACGTGGTCTACCCGCCCAACCGGCATCTCAGCGCGAAGGTGCGGGCCTTCGTGGAGTGGGTGGCCGAACTGCTGGCCCGGCATCCCCACATGTCGTTGTGACGCCGGCGCCGCGATGCCGCGCGGGGCGGCCCGGCGCGCCACCTAGGGACCCTCTGCAGAACCGCGCCCCCGAAGGGATTCGGCCCAGAGCAAACGCGATCGCGTTTGCGGGCCTATACGGCTGGACCGGCGGGCACATCCGACCGGATGTGCCGACGGGCCCTTTGCCCACCAAACCGCTTGCGTGTGCCTACGGGCACACGCAAGCGGTGTTGGCGGTCAAATCATCCCGTTTTTGACTCGAACGCGCATGGCGGGAGTTATGCAGAGGGTCCCTAGGTGATCTTGAAGACGGTTCTTGTCTTCTTGGAACCCGTTTTTTCCTCGTAGGCCGCCCATTGCTTGATGCCTTTGACCAGGACCGAGGCACTGACGTCCTTGAGGGCTGACTTGGCCTTGAGCCTGCTGGTGACCCAGTCCTGCACATGCGGCAGCGTGCTGCCTTGCTCACCCGTCGGGATGAGCAGCTCCTTGCCTGCAACGATGCCGGCCGATGTGACTTTGATCTCGGTGGCGGGCATGCTGCAGGTCTCTTGTGCGTGAAGGGTGTCCGGGATTATCCACGCCAGGCTGCACCACGGTGTCATTCGCTCAGCCGCAGACCTTGCGCGCGATCAGGTCCTTCATGATCTCGTTGGTGCCGCCGTAGATCTTCTGCACGCGCGCGTCGGCCCACAGGCGGGCGATGGGGTATTCGGCCATGTAGCCGTAGCCGCCGAAGAGCTGCAGGCATTCGTCCGTGACCTTGCACTGCTGCTCGGTGGTCCACCACTTGGCCATGTAGGCGGCCTCCACGTCCAGCGTGCCGTCGAGCAGGCGTTGGGTGCAGTCGTTCACGAAGCTGCGCACCACGTGCGCCAGCGTGGCACATTCGGCCAGCTTGAAGCGCGTGTTCTGGAAATCGATCACACGCTGGCCGAAGGCCTGGCGCTGCTGCGTGTATTCCACGGTGATCTCCACTGCGCGCTCGATGACCGAGGCCGCGGCCACGGCCAGCAGCATGCGCTCGAAGGGCAACTGGCTCATGAGTTGCGCAAAACCCTGGCCTTCCGTGCCGCCCAGCAGGTTGGTCACGGGCGCGCGCACGCCGTCGAAAAACAGTTCGCAGGTGTCCGAGGCATGCAGGCCCACCTTTTCCAGGATGTTGGTTCGAAAGCCCGGCAGTTGCTCGGTTTCCAGCACGAGCAGCGAGACGCCCTTGCTGCCTTCGCCGCCGGTGCGCACCACCACGACCAGCAGGTTGGCGGTGTAGCCATTGGTGATGAAGACCTTGCTGCCGTCGACCACGTAGTCATCGCCCTCGCGGCGCGCGCGGGTGCGGATGGCTTTGAGGTCGGAGCCGGCGCCGGGTTCGGTCATGGCGATGCCGGCGATCAGCTCGCCGCTGGCCAGCCCGGGCAGCCAGCGCTGCTTTTGTTCCTCGGTGCCGTAGTCCAGGATGTAGTGCGCGGCGATGGTGTGCACGGCCACCGTGCCGGGGATTTCGGCGCGCGCCAGTTCGTCGGCCACCACCAGCTGGTAGGCCAGGCTGGCGCCGGCGCCGCCATAGGCCTCGGGCAGTTCGGGCAGCAGGAAACCCAGTTGACCGAACGGGCGCCAGACCTCGCGCGGGATGTAACCCTGCTGGCGCCAGCCAGCGAGGTGCGGCAGCAGTTCGGCGTTGACGTAACGACGCAGCTGGTCGCGGAAGGCTTCGATGTCCGTGTCCATCCAGGGGTGGCGGTGCAGTTGCGGCAGCATGGGGTTCCTTCGGGGGTGGGCGGGAGGGGGCGGCGCGTGTGCTGCCGATTGTGCGACAGGCTTGCGCTGCGGTTGAAGCGGCCGGGGCCGGAGGCCGCTCGTGCTTTCCCGAGGTTTACATCATTCAAACAGACGTTAGAATGTGCGCATGAAAAAGCGCGAACTCAAGGACCTGCTCTACGAACAGGTGGCCCGCATCGGCAAGGCCGTCTCCAGCCCCAAGCGGCTGGAGCTGCTGGAACTGCTGGCCCAGGGCGAGAAGACGGTGGAGGTGCTGGCCACAGAACTGTCCATCGGCGTCAAGCTGGCCAGCGCGCACCTCAAGGCGCTCAAGGCTGCGCGCCTGGTGGAGCACCGGCGCGAGGGCAAGTACATGGTCTACCGTCTCAGCGGTGAAGACGTGGGCCAGCTCTGGGTCACGCTGCGCCTGGTGGCCGAGGAGCATCTGGTGGAGCTGCAGCTGGCGCTGCAGAAGATGGTGGCCGCGCCCGAGCAGCTGACCCAGGCCAGCCGCAAGGAACTGCTGGCCCAGGCCAAGCGCGGCGAAGTCATCGTGCTGGACGTGCGGCCACAGGAAGAGTACGACGTGGCGCACCTGCCCTATGCGCGCTCGATGCCGGTGGCAGAGATCGAGAAACGCCTGGCCGAACTGCCCAAGGGGCGCGAGATCGTCGCCTATTGCCGCGGCCCTTTCTGCCTGTTTTCCGAGGAAGCGCAGCAACTGCTCACGCGCAAGGGCTACCGCGTGCGCAAGCTGCTCGACGGCGTGGTCGAGTGGCAGGCCGCCGGTTTGCCGCTGGCGCGCGGATAAGAGGAAACGGCATGTTCTTCAAGCAACTGGCGAGCAAGCAAGCCTCGCTGTCCTATTTTTTCGGGTGCGCAACGGCCGCCAAGGCGGTGGCCGTGGACGTCGTGGCGGGGGATGAGCCCTGGTTCATCGAAGAAGCGAAGAAGGCCGGGGTGTCGATCACGCACGTGATCGACACCCACGTCCACGCCGACCACTACTCCGGCGGGCGCCAGCTCGCCGCCATGCTGGGCGCGCCCTACTGCCTGCACGAGGCCGACCACGGCGTCGTGCAGTTCGACTTCGAGCCGCTGCGCGACGGCCAGAAACTGGACTTGGGCAATGTGCAGGTGCAGGTGCTGCACACGCCGGGCCACACGCCCGACAGCATCTGCCTGCTGGTCACCGATCTGCGCCGCGGCGGCGCACCCTGGTTTGTGCTGACGGGCGACACGCTCTTTGTCGGTGCCGTCGGTCGCCCGGACCTGGCAGGGCAGGAGCGCGTGATGGCGGGCCAGCTCCATGACTCGCTGCAAACCAGGTTGATGAGCCTGCCCGCCGATCTGGAGATCTACCCCGGCCACCAGGCCGGCAGCGCCTGCGGGGTTGGCCTGTCGGGCAAGCCCTCGTCCACCATCGGCTTCGAGAAGCGCTGGAACCCGGCGCTTTCCATGCGCCGGGAGGACTTCATCACTGAGCTCACGCGTGAGATCCCGCCGCGCCCGGCCGACATGGACCGCATGGTCGCGGCCAATATCGCGGCCTGAACGGGGAACCATCGTGAGTGAATTCAGCGTGGCGCGTCACGAGGTGCAAGACTATTTGCACGGTATCCGCCACAACCTGGCGCAATTCGTCCACCAGCTGCTGCAGGTGCTGCTGGTGGGCCTGACCCTCGGCATGATGCGCACCGTGGTGCCGGCGCTGGCCAGTGCCGAGTTCGGCGTGCCCCAGGGCTCCTTCATGCTGCTGATCTCCTTTGTCGTCGCCTTCGGCTTCGTCAAGGGCACGCTCAACTTCGTGGCCGGCCGCCTGTCGGAGCAGATCGGGCGCAAGAAGGTGCTGCTGATCGGCTGGTTCAGCGCGCTGCCCATTCCCTTCATGATCCTGTGGGCCCCAAGCTGGGGCTGGATCGTGGTGGCTACCGTGCTGCTGGGCATGAACCAGGGTTTCGCCTGGTCCATGACGCAGACCGCCAAGCTCGACATCACACGAGCCGACCAGCGCGGCCTGACCATCGGCCTGAACGAGTTCGCCGGGTATGTGGGCGTGGCGATTGCCGGCATCGTCACCGGTTACATGGCCACCGCCTTCGGCCCGCGCCTGGGCTTGCTGATCTTCGGCGGGGTGGTGATCGTGGCGGCGCTGCTGCTCACGCTGTTCTTTGTGAAGGAGACGCTGCCCTGGGCCCAGGCCGAAGGCGCGCGCCATGCGGCCGGCAAGGCCAGCGGCCCGGTGCCGCGTTTTCCCCTCAACGTGCCGGCGCAGCCGAGCACCTGGGAGATTTTTGCCCTGATGAGCTGGCGCGACCGCCGCCTGGCCGCGCTGTGCCAGGCCGGCCTGGTGGAGAAATTCGTCGACGCGCTGATCTGGGTGTTCTACCCGGTCTTCCTCTACCAGCAGGGCCTGAGCCTGCCGCAGGTGGGCTGGGTCATCGGCGTCTACGGCTTCGTCTGGGGCGGTTCGCAACTGTTCACCGGCAAGCTGTCGGACCGCATCGGGCGACACCTGCCCAACGTGGCCGGCATGTGGCTCTGCGGCGCCGGCGTGGCCATGATGCTGCTGGGCTCGGGCGTGGCCTGGTGGTCGCTGTCGGCGGCGGTGTCGGGTCTGGGCATGGCGCTGCTGTATCCGAACCTCTCCGCAGCCGTGGCCGACATCTCGCATCCCCGCTGGCGCGGCTCGGCCATCGGCATCTACCGCTTCTGGCGTGACCTGGGTTATGGCCTCGGCGCGCTGGGCCTGGGTGCGGTGGCGCATTTCACCGGCCACATGGAGGGCGCCTTCTGGTTCGTCGCCCTCTCCATGGCTCTCTCGGGCGGCCTGCTGTGGCTGCTCGGTGAAGAAACCCACCCGCGGATCAACCCCGCCTGAACCGATTCAAACTGAAGGAATGAAATCCATGAAAAAACTACTGACGATTTCTCTGTTCGCGCTGTCTGCCGGTGTGGCCAGCCTGCCGGCTCATGCCGACGACAAAGCCACCATCGATGCCATGGAGGGCTACTTTGAATTCGTCGACTACGGCGGCGCCACCATCTTCCCCGAGCAGATCCCCAAGGACGACTGGAAGAAGTTCTTCGTCATTGACGCGCGTGACGCCGGCCAGTACCGCAAGGGCCACATCCCCGGCGCGCACAACATCGAGTGGCGCCAGGTGCTGGCCAAGCGCAACGAGATCCCCAAGGACAAGCCGGTGCTGATCTATTGCAACCAGGGCACGCTGTCGGCGCAGGCTGGCCTGGCGCTGCGCCTGGCGGGTTACGAGAACGTGCGCATCCTGCAGGGTGGCATGAGCGAGTGGAAGGCCAAGGGCGGCTTCGACGCAGCGGCCCAGGCCGGCGGCGCGCCCAAGCACTGAACGGCCGGGTGCTTCGACGCGGTTTTGAACAGGCCCTAAGCGCTGAGTTCCACCCGGTTGCGCCCGAGCTCCTTGGCTCGGTACAAGGCGGCATCGGCCCGGTCGATCAGGTCGGCCAGGGTTTCCGTGCCCTGGGGGGAAGTGCTGGCCACGCCGATGCTCACCCCGCAGCGTGGAAGATCGGATTGAAGGACAGCGCTGTTGCGGATGCGCTCTGCCACGGCCATCGCCTGGCTGCTGTCCGTGTCTGGCAGAACGGCCACGAATTCCTCGCCGCCGTAGCGGCCCAGAATCGAAGGCCGTCGCAGCTGGGTATGAGCCCGCTGGACAAAATCCGTGATGACCCGGTCGCCCACACCATGGCCATGCTGGTCATTGATCGCCTTGAAGTGATCAAGGTCGAGCATGAGTACGGAGATGGGCGTTCCGTTGCGCCGGCTGCGGAGCAATTCGGATTCGCCCATGTCGAACAGCGCGCGGCGTGTCAGCGCGCCGGTGAGGCTGTCCTGCGTGACCAGTTGCTGCAATTCCTGCCGCACGCGCTCCGAGGCCATCAGCACGGCGCCGATGGTCAGCAGGAGCAGGCCTAAGCTCAGGCTGACGAGGTAGATCATCTGGATCGGGGAGCGATCGAACAGGTTGGTGGGTGGCGCATGCAGGGTCGTCAAGGCGCGGGCGAGCATGACGAGCGTCAGCAGTGCCAGGACGGTGAAAGTGAAGCGGCTCGCAAAACTCTGCACGGGTTGCTGCCAGATGACCAGCGCATGCCACACATACAGAGCTGACAGCACCAAGCAGATGAATACGACGCGATCCGCGTACTGGCCCGGATGAATTCCCACCCGCCACAGCACGAGCAGGGATGCCGCCAGCAGAGCAGGCAAAAAGAGGCGAGGCAAGGGCTGGCCGAAGAAACGGCTGGTGCCGGACAGCTGCACGCCGACGGCCAGGAACAGGAGGGCATTGCCGGCCATGATGGACATCACATCGGGAATGATGCCGCGCAGGCCGAAGAACACCGTGGAGGCAAAAGCCAGCAGCGGGGCTGCCGTCCAGTGATCGAGGCCCTGGATGGACGCCGGATAGCTGCGGCGCTGGAAATGAAGGACCAGGGCCATCAGGCATGCCATCACGCCCGTGATGGCCACGATGGTTCGGACATCCAGAAAATGCATGATGGATCAGCTATTCCGGGTGGTGGGGATCAGGCCTGGGCAGCAGGAATTGGTCATGCCGCGCTTGACCTGTAAATGCCGAGGCTGCCATTTGTCTGAGCAAATCTGAGCAGATCCCGACCATGGCACGACCGTTTCGATGGATTGGCGTCTGGGCGTGGTGTTCAGGCCCGCTCGTACAGCGTCACCACGCAGGCGCCGCCCAGGCCCAGGTTGTGCTGCAGGGCCAGCCGGGCGTCTTGCACCTGGCGTGCGCCGGCCTGGCCGCGCAGCTGTTGCACGAGCTCCGTGCATTGCGCCAGGCCCGTGGCGCCCAGAGGATGGCCCTTGCTGAGCAGGCCGCCCGAGGGGTTGGTGACGAACTGGCCGCCATAGGTGTTGTCGCCGTCCATCACGAACTTCTCTGCGCCGCCCTCGGGGCACAGGCCCAGGGCCTCGTAGCTGATGAGTTCGTTCTGCGCGAAGCAGTCGTGCAGTTCCACCACGTCCACGTCTTGCGGGGACACGCCGGCCTGCTCGTAGACCTGGCGCGCGGCCTCCTTCGCCATGGAGTAACCCACGACCTCGCGCATGTCGCGCGCTTCGAAGGTCTGGGCCGTGTCGGTGGTCATGGCCTGGGCGCGGATACGTACCGAGCGGTCCAGGCCGTGCTTCTGTGCGAAGGCCTCGGAGCAGATCACGGCCGCTGCGGCGCCGCAGGTGGGTGGGCAGGCCATCAGGCGTGTCATCACGCCGTCCCACAGCATGGGCGCGGCCATCACGTCGTCGGTTGTCACTTCTTTGCGGAACAGGGCCAGCGGGTTGTTGACGGCGTGGCGGCTGGCCTTGGCGCGGATGGCGGCAAAGGTTTCGAGTTTGGTGCCGTACTGCTGCATGTGTGCGAGACCCGCGCCGCCGAAGTAGCGCAGGGCTAGCGGGATCTCGGCGTGGCCGACCAGCTCCTGGGTGGCTTCGTCGAAGCGGTCGAAGGGGGTGGGGCGGTCGCCGAACACGGCGCCCAGGGCGCCGGGGCTCATGTGCTCGAAGCCCAGGGCCAGCACGCAGTCGGCCGCACCGCTGGCCACCGCCTGGCGCGCCAGGTAGAGGGCGGTGGAGCCGGTGGAGCAGTTGTTGTTGACGTTGACGATGGGGATGCCGCTCATGCCCACTTCGTAGAGTGCGCGCTGGCCGGCGGTGGAGTCGCCGTAGACGTAGCCCACATAGGCCTGTTGCAGCTGCGCGTAGTCCAGGCCGGCATCGGCCAGCGCGGCACGCACGGCCTCGGCGGCCATCTCGGGGTAGGGGCGGTTGGCGCCCGGCTTGGCGAAAGCGATCATGCCGACACCGGCGACCAGGACGTGGCTGGACATGGGGAACTCCGTGGTTAACAGACAGACCCGGCCAGCTTATCACTGGCGGGGAGGGCGTCGCGGCGATCTCCAAGCGGGTCTGAGCGCTCCAGAAACAGAACGGGCCTGCATTGTGCAGGCCCGCAGCAGGATCAGCCCGGTCAGGTTTACTCGGGCTTGATGCCAGCCTTCTTGACCACCTGCCCCCAGGTGTCGTACTCGCGCTTCATGTAGGCCGCGAGTTCGCCCGGGGTGCTGGGGCTGGGTGACAGGCCCTTCATCTCGAGTTCCTTGACCACGTCAGGATCCTTGAGGATCCTGACCAGCACCTGGTTCAGGCGGTCCACCACGGCCTTAGGCGTCTTGGCGGGCACCACGTAGGCGTACCAGTTCAGCGTGTCGAAGCCGGGGTAACCCTGTTCGGCCACGGTCGGCACGTCGGGCATCAGCGGGTCGCGCTTGGCACCGGTGGTCGCCAGGGCGCGGATCTTGCCGCTCTTGATGTGCGGGCCGGCCGTGGGCGGGGTGGACATGAAGGAATCGACCTCGCCGCCGAGCAGGCCCAGCATGGCCGGGCCGCCGCCCTTGTAGGCGACGTGGGTGAGGTCGATGTCGGCCTTGATCTTGAGCAGTTCGCCCGCCAGGTGGCCGGCGCCGCCGATGCCGGGCGATGCGTAGGTCAGCTTGCCGGGCTGTGCCTTGGCCAGCTTCACGTAGTCGGCCAGGGTCTTCACGGGCAGGTCGGCCTTGACCACCAGCACGTTGGAGAACACCACGGCCATGGTGACCGGGGCGAAATCCTGCAGGGGCTTGTAGGGCAGCTTGGCATTCATGTGCGGGGCGACCGTGAGCGAACCCACGCTGCCCAGCAGCAGGGTGTGGCCGTCCGGTTCGGCGCGGGCCACGAAGTCGGTGGCGATGTTGCCGCCGGCACCGGCCTTGTTGTCCACCACCACGTTCTGCTTGAGCTCGTCGCCCAGGTGTTTGGCGATGATGCGGGCCACCGCGTCGGTGGCGCCGCCGGCGGCAAAGCCCACCACCATGGTCAGGGGCTTGGTCGGCCAGTTGGCCTGGGCCAGGGCGGGGCCGGTGGCCAGCAAGGTGCCCAGCGCGAGGGCGAGCGTCTTGATCTTGAAGGTCATGGAATCTCCTCAGGTGGATGCAGCCCGCCGGGCGGGCCGATGCAATCTGCCAGTATAGGGAGCAGCGACTACCGGCGGCCGCTGGTTTTTACTTAACAGCTATCGGAAAAAGTGATAGCCCCATGGCGTCGGGCGATCACCAACGCAGGCCGACCTTCATGCCCCAGGAGGTCGTGTCGCCGGTCTTGTCGGTTTCGAGGGCCAAGTTGAGCAGGCCCAGATTCAGGTTGAGTCCGATGAAGAGCTTGCCCTGGCTGAAACTCTCGCCCGCGAGGTTGCCGGCATTGGGCGAGCTGTTGACCCAGACCTGGCCGACACCGGCGTAGGGCGTGAGCACGGTGAAGCCCTTGGAGATGGAGATGTCCACGCTGCGTGTGCTCAGGGCGAGCTGGCTGGCGCCGTCGAGCCGCGTGTAGGCGCCGCGCACGCCGATGGCCGGCATGGCCACGCCGCCACCGAGCAGGGCATAACGCACTTCGGCGCCGTAGAGCTGGGCATTGATGGCCGGGACGTTGGCGACGAAGGCTCCCACGTCCAGCCCGAGCGGCAGGCCCTTGTGCAGATGCAGCTTCGGGATCAGCAGCGTGTTCATGCTGCTGTCGCTGGCGCCGGCCCGGGACAGGGCGCCGGCGCTTCGGGAGATGTCGGTGCCGGTGACTTCGAGGCCGATGTCGAAGCCCGTGATGCCTTGCGCCTCGGTCGGGGCGATGGGCTTGTAGCTGAAGGCCGCGCCGAGGTCTTCGGAGACCCGGCGGAATTCCGACTGGCTGAGGTTGCCGAGTGCCGATAGGTCGCCTGCCAGGGCGGGCTGGGCCAGGGTGGCGGTGAAGGCGAGCAGTGTGAGGAGTTTTTTCATGGTGTGATGGAGCGGGAGATGCGTTGCAGTATCGCCGTGTCGTGACGCTTGCGCTGTTTCAAGACGTATCACTCCACCGCCAACTGGCGCCGGCTTTCGAAGTGCCGCGGCTCGCCGGTAACGGGGTCGGTGAAGGCCAGTGCGCGCGCCAGCAACTGGAGCGGGTGGCTCCAGTCTTCCTCGGCGTGGCCCGGGCCATGGACCACCTCGGGGTAAAACAGGTCGCCGCTTATCGGGCGCCCCAGCGCGTCCATGTGCACGCGCAGCTGGTGCGTCTTGCCGCTGCGCGGGCGCAGGCGGTAACGCGCCAGATCGCCGAGCGCTTCGATCAGCTCGATCTGTGTTTCGCTGTTGGGTTCACCCGGCACCTCGCGCTGGCGGAAGAAGCGCTCGTCGGGCTCGATGCGGCTACGGTGCACGGCCGGCAGCGGCAGATCGGGGCGCAGCGGGGCGACGGCCTCGTAGGTCTTGTCCACCAACTGCTCGCGAAACAGCGCCTGGTAGGCGCCGCGGTCCTGCGGCCGCACGCTGAACACCACCAGGCCGGCGGTTTCGCGGTCGATGCGGTGGATGGGGCTCAGGTCTTCGATGCTGGTGCGGCGCTTGAGGCGCACCAGCAGGGTCTGCTGCACGTAACGGCCGCTGGGGGTGACGGGCAGGAAATGCGGCTTGTCGGCCACCAGCAGGTGCGCATCCTGGTAGAGGATGACTTCATCGAAAGGGATGACGGGTTCGGCGTCCAGCGCACGGTAGTAGTAGACACGCGTGCCGTGAAGATAGGGCGCATCCGCTGACAGTGGGGCGCCGCTCTCATCGAGGACCTGGCCCTGCGCCATGCGTTCTTGCCATTGTTCGGCACTCACCGCCGGCAGACGTTCGGCCAGGAAGTCGAGCAGCCTTGTCCAGGGGCCGTGCGGCAGAGCCACGCAACTGGCACCGACGCCGTCGCGCATCGGCGGTTTGCTGCGATGCGGCGGGCGGCTCATGGAAGATCAGACGCGTTGAAAGACCAGGTCCCAGACCCCGTGGCCCAGGCGCAGGCCGCGTTTCTCGAACTTGGTCAGCGGGCGATAGTCGGGCTTGGGGGCGTAGCCCTCGGCCGTGTTCTTCAGCAGCGGCTCGGCGCCCAGCACCGCCAGCATCTGCTGGGCATAGGGCTCCCAGTCGGTGGCACAGTGCAGGTAACCGCCGGGTTTGAGGCGTGTCGCCAGCTTGGCCACCAGCGGGGCTTGCAGCAGGCGGCGCTTGTGGTGTTTGGTCTTGTGCCAGGGATCGGGGAAGAAGATGTGAACGCCATCCAGGCTCTGCTCGGGCAGCATGTGGTCCAGCACCTCGACCGCATCGTGCTGCAGGATGCGAAGGTTGGTCAGGCCGCGTTCGCCGATCTGCTTGAGCAGCGCGCCCACCCCGGGCTCATGCACCTCGCAGCCCAGGAAGTTGGTTTCGCGCATCAGGTCCGCGATGTGCGCCGTGGCGTCGCCCATGCCGAAGCCGATCTCCAGGATCAACGGGCGCTTCGCGGCTTCAGCGCCGAAGACGGCCACACGGTCCAGCGGCGCAGCGCTGTAGGGCAACACAAAACGCGGGCCATACAGCTCAAAGGCCTTGGCCTGGCCCGTGGTGGTGCGCCCGGCACGCTTGACGAAGCTCTTGATGGTCTTGGGAAAGTCGACACCGGGCGGCGGCAGGCGGCGCCGGTCTTTGGGTGGGGCTGACGCTGCGGCGTCCTGTTCGGGGGGCTTGGGGGTATCGGTCACCCCTGGATTTTAGCGGTCGCTCTCCAGACAGCAGCCCATTGCGCCGTGGCCGCCGTCAAGCAGTCGCCGACGGTCGTGCCCGACACCTGCAGGCCTAGTGCGGCGGCGGCGGTCTTGAGGGCGAGCAGTGGGTCGCGTGTATCCAGCGCCAGGGCGCCATTCTGCTTGCTGAGTTTTTCGCCGTTGGCGCCCAGCACCAGCGGGGTGTGCAGGTAGGCGGGCGTGGGCAGTCCGAGAGCGAACTGCAGCAGGATCTGGCGCGCCGTGTTGTCGGCCAGGTCCTCACCCCGCACGATGTGCGTGATGCCCTGGGCGCCGTCGTCCACCACCACGGCCAGCTGGTAGGCAAACCAGCCGTCGGCGCGTTTCAGCACGAAGTCGCCGACGTCGGTCTCTACGTCCTGCGTCTGGGGACCCAGGCGGCGGTCGGTCCAGGGCACGATGCTGGCGGGCACGCGCAGGCGCCAGGCGCGTGGCGCTTTGCCGTGCAGACCGGCACGGCAGGTGCCGGGGTAGACCAGTTCGCCGTGGCGCGGTTTCACGCGCCCCAGGCGCTGCTGTTCGGCCTCGATGTCGCGGCGGGAGCAGGCGCAAGGGTAGGCCAGGCCGCGCGCCACGAGCGCATCGAGCGCCTGCTGGTAGAGCGCGCTGCGCTGCGACTGGTAAAGGGGAGGCTCGTCCGGCAGCAGGCCGCAGTCGGCGAGCTGCTGCAGGATCACACGGTCGGCGCCGGGCACACAGCGTGGCACGTCGACATCCTCGATGCGCACCAGCCAGCGCCCGCCGTGGGCGCGGGCATCGAGCCAGCTGGCGAGTGCTGCCACCAGCGAGCCGGCGTGCAGCGGGCCGGTGGGCGAGGGGGCAAACCTGCCGACGTAGCCCTTCATGCCACCTTGAGCGCCAGCTCCAATCCGGAGATGAAGGCATCCTCGACGCGGTGGCCCATGCACCAGTCGCCGCAGGCGCCGATGCGCGAGGCCGGATCCCACAGGTGGCTCTGGTCCAGGGGCTGGAGGGTCTGCGCGTAGTGCCAACGGTGCACGTTGGCGTAGCTGGGCTCGGCGCGGATGCCGGTGACTTCGGCAAAGGCCTTGAGCAGCTTGGACTGCACGCGTTCGGCGTCGTCGTTGAGGTGTTCCTGCGACCAGGCCGGGCTGGCCTGTACGGTCCAGCGTTCGATGGGGCCGCGTTGCGGCTTGCTCGATTCGCGCGCCAGCCAGGCAATGCGGTGGTGCGTGCTGCGCGCCGCGTTCCACTGCGGCCCGAGCGCCGACAGGCCCGGCTGCATGGCCTGCGGAAAGGCCACCATCAGCGTCCAGCAGGGCGCGACCCGGACTTCGGCGATGCGCTCGGCCAGGGCCGGTGCCTGCTTCGAGTTGCGCAGCAGTTCGTGCGCCTGCACGCTGGGCATGGCCAGCAGCACGCCATCAAAACCGGAATGCACGTGGCGGCTGTCGTCCACGCCTTCGGTGTGCAGTTGCCAGCGGCGCTCATTGAGCGCATCACGTTCGATCTTGACCACCCGGGTCTGCAGTTCCACCGCACCCTGGGCCAGCAGCGGCTCGGCCCAGCGCTTGACGAGCGCGTTCATGCCGGGGGTGGCCACCCAGTGCGATTCGCGGGTGGGCAGCGGCGCGGCCACCACGCGGCCCAGCGGATCGAGCACGCGCACGGCGTTGGCGCTCCAGGGCCGGCACAGACCGGGCACGGTCTCCAGGGCGCGCGCGAACATCGGGTTGCGCACCGTGAAGTACTGGGTGCCGTGGTCGAAGCTGCCGAACTCGGTGTCGCGCGTGGCCATGCGGCCGCCGGCGCCGCGGCTTTTTTCGAACAGCGTGACCTGGTGGCCGGCCTGCACCAGGGTGCGGGCGCAGGCCACGCCGGCCATGCCGGCGCCGATGACGGCGTAGTGTTGCGCGGGTTTTTTCATGTCGGCAGTCTCCGTTCTTGTCGATATTTCAGTTGCAACTTCGCTTCCACTGTACCGGAGCGGCGGCCGGCCCCGTTTGATCCCGCCGCCGGGCTTCAGAAATGGGTGTGTACTGGCCCGAGCATCGCCTGCCGGGTGGCCGGGCTTTCGAGCTGCTGCAGCCACCATTGCAGGGCGCGGCCTTGCTGGTGCTCGGTGCCGCCGCGCCAGGCGTAACTCACGCGCACCACCCGCGGCGGTCGTTCGGTTTTCTTGACCACGAGGTGGCCGGCTTCGATGTGGGGGCGCGCCAGGCACTCTGGCACGAAACCACCGCCCAGGCCGCGCAGCTGCGCATCGAGCTTGGCCTGCATGGTGGCGACGGTGAAGACGTCCTGCCCGGCCAGCAGCCCGATGGTCAGGCCGCTGCCGCGTTGCGCGGAATCGGCTACCGCCACGGCGCGATGGCGCAGCAGCAGCTCGTCGGTCAGGGGGTCGGGCGCGGCCGCCAGCGGGTGATGCGGCGCCACGGCGTAGACGAAGCTGACCGGCCCCAGGGGCTTGCCGTGCACGCCGGCGTTGGTGCTGGGGTCCAGGGTCACGCCGATGGCCAGGTCGGCCTGGCCGGCGGTCAGCGCCTCCAGCGTGCCCGAGAGGGTTTCCTCGCGCAGTTTCAGGCGGGTCGGTGCGCCCAGGGCGAAGAAGCTTTCACACAGCTCCATCACCGTGGTGCGGTGGATGATGCCGTCCAGCGCCACCGTGAGCTGCGATTCCCAGCCCGTGGCCACGCGCTTGACGCGGTTGGCCACGGCGTCGATTTCCGTCAGCAGGCGCTGCCCCTCGCGCAGCAGCTCGGCGCCGGCGGCGGTGAGCCGGGCCTGGCGCGAGCTGCGGTCGTAGAGCAGCACGTCCAGCGCGTCCTCGATCTGGCGCACCCGGTAGGTCAGGGCGCTGGGGACCACGCCCAGGGCGCGCGCGGCGGCGGCAAAGCTGCCGGCGTGCTCGATGGTCTGCAGCATGGCCAGGGCGTCGGGGGTCAGAACGTCACGCGCGGTTTGCATGGTGGATCATCTTAAATTCAATTAATTTGAATGATGCCATCAAAGCGCATGGATCGCAAAACCCGTGGCCCGGCCTAAAGTTCATCCCATCGCAGGCCTGTCCTGCTGAACCCTGGAAGGAGCCCACCATGCTGACCGTACGCAAATCGCAGGACCGCGGCTACGCCGATCACGGCTGGCTCAAGTCCTTCCACAGCTTTTCCTTTGCTGGCTACTACGATCCGCAGTACATGGGCTGGGGCAACCTGCGCGTGATCAACGAGGACCGCATCGCCCCGGGCACCGGCTTCGGCACGCACGGCCACCGCGACATGGAGATCATCAGCTACGTGCTGTCCGGTGAACTCGCGCACAAGGACAACATGGGCAATGGCCGCGCCATCCCGCCGGGCGACGTGCAGCGCATGAGCGCCGGCAACGGTGTGATGCACAGCGAATACAACCATGCGCCCAAGGACACGACGCACTTCTTCCAGATATGGATCGAGCCGAACGTGACCGGCATTCCGGCCAGCTACGAACAGAAGACCTTTGCCACGCCCGAGAAGCGCGGTGCGCTGCGCCTGGTGGCCTCGCCCGACGGGGCGCAGGGATCGGTGACCGTCCACGCCGATGCGCGCCTATATGCCGGCCTGTTCGATGGCAGCGAAACCGCCACGCTGGCCCTGGACCCGGCGCGCAAGAGTTATGTCCACCTGGTGCGCGGCGAACTCGACGTCAATGGCCAGCGCCTGAGTGGTGGCGATGCCGCCCTGCTGGCCGGCGAAAGCCGCATCGAGCTCAAGGCCGGCAAGGACGCCGAAGTGCTGGTTTTCGACCTGGCCGACTGATTTTTTTTCTCACCCTGTTTCATTTTTTCACCCAAGGAGCTTCCCATGTTCAACACACTGCAAAACCCCCTGTCCCTCATCGGTCGCCTGCTGCTGGCCCTGCTGTTCCTGCCGGCTGGCATCAGCAAGATCGGCGGCTTTGCCGGTACCGCCGGTTACATCGCTTCCAAGGGCCTGCCCCTACCGGAAGTGGGCGCTGCGATCGCCATCGCGGTGGAGATCCTCGGTGGCCTGGCCCTGATCCTCGGTTTCGGCACCCGCCTGGCCGCCCTGGCGCTGGCCCTGTTCACCTTGGTGGCCACCTTCATCTTCCACAACTACTGGGGCGTGCCGGCTGACCAGGCCTTCGTGCAGCAGCTGATGTTCTACAAGAACATCGCGGTGGTCGGCGGCCTGCTGGTGCTGGCCGCGCACGGTGCCGGCGCCTGGAGCCTGGACGCCAAGCGTCAGCGCTGATCTTTAGCCTATGTGCCGGGTCTCGTGACACACGAG
This sequence comes from uncultured Hylemonella sp., assembly GCA_963512455.1. Classification (GTDB taxonomy): domain Bacteria; phylum Pseudomonadota; class Gammaproteobacteria; order Burkholderiales; family Burkholderiaceae_C; genus Hylemonella. The sequence goes on from CAUPMJ010000001.1 coordinate 125,196, forward strand.
ATCCGGCAGGTGTCATTTCTCAAATCGTTTTTCTGGAGTCATTTCATGGCAAAAGTTGCTGTTGTCTTTCATTCGGGTTATGGCCATACCCAACGCCTGGCCCAATCCGTGGCCGAGGGCGCAGGTGCCGAACTGCTCACCATTGATGCCGATGGCAACCTGCCCGAAGCTGCGTGGGAGACGCTGGCTGCCGCCGACGCCATCATCATGGGCTCGCCCACCTATATGGGCAGCGTGAGCTGGCAGTTCAAGAAGTTCGCCGACGCTTCCAGCAAGCCCTGGTACACCCAGGCCTGGAAGGACAAGGTGTTCGCGGGTTTCACCAACAGCTCCAACGTCAACGGCGACAAGGGTTCCACCTTGAGCTATCTGCACACGCTGGCCATGCAGCATGGCGGCCTGTGGGTCGGCCTGGGCATGGCGTACCACAACACCAAGGACTCCAAGCGCAGCGACGTCAACTACCTGGCCGCGAATGCCGGCCTCATGGGCCAGACGGCCTCCGACGCGCCGGCCGACAAGATGGAAGCCGGCGACCTGGAAACCGCGCGCCTGTTCGGCCAGCGCGTTGCTGCCGTCGCTGCCAAGCTGCGCGGCTAAGCGTAGAGTCGGGCTCCAGGAGGGCCTGGGGCCTGTTCACGCTAATTTCTCAAGATGCGTTGCGAATCAAAAAGGCCATGCGCAAGGCGCGAAACGCAGCCGGGATCGCCCCCCGGCAAGGCTTCGCAACGCCGCGCATGGCCTTTTTGGTCGCAACCCGAAGGGAATGGGGTGCAAACCGCGCCACTCGTTGTTGTACTCCTCGCCCAGGCGGTTAGCCTGGGCATCGTCGCCCGCCTAGATTGGCGCGGTTTGCACCCCATTCGCATTTGAGAAATTAGCGTGAACAGGCCCCAACCATGACATCGCCACTGCATATCCTCACGGGCCACCAGAAGGATCTGGGGGGCGGTTTCCTGGTGCGGCGCCTCCTGCCCGCTGCGACGCAGCGTTCGGTCGGCCCTTTCATCTTCTTTGACCACTTCGGCCCCGCGCTGGAAACGCCCGAGACCGAGCACGATGTGCGGCCGCACCCGCACATCGGCCTGGCCACGGTCACTTACCTGTTCGAGGGCGCCATGATGCACCGCGACAGCATCGGCTCCTCGCAGCTGATCGAGCCCGGCGCCATCAACTGGATGACGGCCGGGCGTGGCATCGTGCATTCCGAGCGTCGCCCCGAGTCGTTGCGCAGCAGCACCTATACCAACCATGGCTTGCAGCTCTGGGTGGCGCTGCCGCGTGAGCACGAGGAGGCCGAGCCCTCTTTCGAGCACACACCGGCCGCGGCGATTCCCGAAGGGCGGATCGATGATGCGACCGTGCGCGTGCTGGTGGGTACAGCCTTCGGCTTGCGTTCGCCGGTGCATACGCTGATGCCCACGCTGTACCTGGATGTACAGCTGCCGGCCGGCGGCCGCCTCAAGCTGCCCGCGCTGGCGCCCGAGATGGCGGCCTATGTGGTGCAGGGTGCGCTGGCACTGGATGGCCAGCCGCTGGCGGCCTTGCAGATGGTCGTGCCGGACCCGGCGGGCGCGGAGCTGATCGCCAGCGAGGCCACCCGCCTGGTGGTGATCGGCGGCGCGCCCTTGGATGCGCCGCGCCATATGTGGTGGAACTTCGTCTCCAGTCGCAAGGAGCGCATCACTCAGGCGGCCGATGACTGGGAGGCCCAGCGCCTGGGTCAGGTGCCGGGCGAGACCGAGTTCATTCCCCTGCCTGGGACGCGCCTGACCTCCTGAGGCTGGCAGGTCGCGTGCGGCTCAGGCATCAGGTGAGGTCAGACTCAGCGGGCGGCCCGGCTCGACCAGCCTGACAAAGTCCCCCAGCGCTTGAGGCCGGGCATAGAAATAACCCTGGAACAGCCGGCAACCCTGTTGCAGCAGGATGTCGCGCTGGGCTTCGGTTTCCACGCCTTCGGCGATCACCTCCAGCCCCAGGCTGCGGCCCAGCGCGATGATGGTCTGGGTGATGACCACGTCGTTGGGGTCGGTCTGCAGGTCGCGCACGAAGGAGGCGTCGATCTTGAGCTGCTGGATGGGCAGACGTTTGAGGTAGCTCAGTGACGAGTAGCCGGTGCCGAAATCGTCCAACGCGAACTGCACGCCCAGCGTCACCAGCCGGCGCATTTTTTGGGTGGCATCGTCGATGTTGTGCGCCAGCACGCTCTCGGTTAGCTCCAGCTGCAGCTTGTGGGCGTCGGCGCCGGTGGCCATCAGCACGGAGGTGACGCTTTCGACGAAGTTGGCCTGCAGCAGCTGATGCGCGCAGAGGTTGACGGAGATCACCAGCTCGCCCAGCACCGGCTGGCCGCGCCAGCGCTCGATCTGCTGGCAGACCTGCTCCAGCACCCACTGGCCCAGCGGCAGGATCAGGCCGGTTTCCTCGGCCAGGGGGATGAAGTGTCCCGGCGTCACCAGGCCGCGTTGCGGGTGCAACCAGCGCACCAGGGCTTCGGCGCCGACCATGCGGCCCTCGCTGTCGAACTGCGGCTGGTAGAACACGCGGAACTGCTGCAGGGACAGCGCCTGGTTCAGGTCTGCCTCCAGGGTCACGCGCTGGCTGAGCTGCACGGCGATATCGTGGTCGAAGAAGCGGATGGCATTGCGTCCGCCGGCCTTGGCCTCGTACATGGCCATGTCGGCGCGCTTGATCAGTTCGTCGGCACCGGTTGCGGGGCCATCGAACAGCGCCACGCCGATGCTGACCGACATCTGGTGGTACTGGCTGTCGATGCCGAAGGGTTCGCGCATGCTGCTGCGCAGCTTCTCGGCCAGGCTGCGTGCCTGGGCACTGGCGCGTTCGGGGTCGGTATCGAGCTGCTCCAGCAGCACCGCGAATTCGTCGCCGCCGGTATGCGCCACCATGCCATGGCCGCCGACGATGCGCTGCATGCGGCCGGCCACGGCCTGCAGCAGCGCGTCGCCGACCTTGTGGCCCAGGGTGTCGTTGAGCTGCTTGAAACGGTCCAGGTCCGAGAACAGCAAGGCACCGCGGCTGCTCCCGTTGCTGCGGCCCAGGCTTTCCTGCAGGCGCTCGAACAGCAGGCGGCGGTTGGGCAGGCCGGTGAGGGCATCGTGGTAGGCCAGGTGGTAGACGTGCTCGCTGTGGGCCTTGCGCTCGGAGATGTCGGAGAACACGGTCACGATGCGTACGAAACGGTCCTTGCGCCGTACCGGCCGGCTGCTGATCTCGACGGGGAAAGTCTTGCCGCTGGCGCTCACGAAGGTGCTTTCTCCTTCGTAGGGCTGCTGCCAGCGCTGCGGATCGAGCAGGGGGGGGCTGATGCCGCCCGGGGGGGAAGGTTGGGGCGTGGGCGAGACGATCAGGGGCAGCAGTTGCCGCCCCAGCAGGGCCTCGCGCTGGTAACCGAGCAGGCGACAGGCGGCGCGGTTGATGTAGGTGACGATGCCCTGGCGGTCCAGCACGAACATGCCTTCACCCATGGCGTTGCTGAACGAGTCCATGCGCTGGCGCAACACCATCTCGCGCAGACCCATGATCACCAGGAGCAGCAGGGTCAGGACCGTGCTGGCGAGCAGCAGGCCGTATTGCTGCCAGATGTCGCGCCAGGAGATGACCGGCGGCTTGTCGAAGGGCGGGGCGCGCAGCTCGCGCATCATGGCGCGCACCGGTTCGTAGTCGGCCGGCACGGTGAAGCCGTAGATGCCCATGCGCCGCGCCGTGTCGCCACCGTGCGGCAGCGAAAGCAGGGCGCCAGCGATGCGCACCGAGAGATCTTCCGGCAGGTGCGACATGGCGACGACCGGCCATTCCGGGTAGAGCCGGGAGGACAGGGCGTAGGGATAACCGGGGTAGTTCTGCTGTCCCAGGACCTTGAGTTCCCCCGGCTTGAGCCGTCCCTCGCGCACCAGGGTTTCGAGCAGACCGGTGCGCACGAAGGCGACATCGGCCTCGTTGGCCAGCAGGGCATCGATGACGCGGTCCTGCGGCAAGCCGGTTTCCACCAGGCGTCCGGGGCTGATCGACAGGCGCGCCAGCTCGGTGGCCTGGATCTGGTAGCCGCCGAAGGACAGGCGCGAGACGGTGGCGATGCGCTGGCCTTGCAGATCCTTCAGGTCGCGCAGGTCCTGGCGCTCGCTTCGGGACAGGATCACGCCGCCCATGGCACGTACCGGCTGGCGGTTCTCCAGATTGATCAGGGAGGCCAGAGGCGTGGAGAGACCGTTCTGGTGCACCATGCGTACGTACTCGCCGGGCTGGGTGATCACCAGGTCCACCGCCTGCTGGCGCACGGCCTCCTGCATGGGTCCGTATTCGTACACCCTGAGTTCGAAGTGGGCCGAGGGGACCGAACGGTTGAGGTAGTCCGTCAGGGGCTTCCACTGGGCCAGGGCAAGGGCTTCAGGACGGAACGACAGGACACCCACCACGATGGTTTCCTGGCTGGCCCACAAGGGGCAACCGGTCAGGGCCAGCAGCAGACCGGTCAGTGAGCGGAGCAGCGCGCGTTTCATCATCATGCCTCAGTGGTGGGCAGGTAGGCGCTGCTGTAGAGCATTCTGGCGTCCACGGGTTGGCGGATGATGCCGGCCTGCAGCATGATGGAGGAAAGCTTGTTCGTGACGCGTTGCAGATCACCATCCTGTGCCGAGAGGTAGCGCTGGTTGCCGATCAGGTCGGGCAGCTCCAGTCCACGCAGCGAGCCGATCATCTCTTCCGCGGTCACATTCAGGCGAGGGGCTGCCTGATAGGCCGCGTCCCAGGGGTTCTGGCGCAGGTAGCCCAGGGCCTTGAAATAGCCGGCGATGGCGCTGCGCAGGATATGCCCGTGCGACTCCAGGGCCGCGGGGTGTACCGCCAGCACATCGAAGATGGTGTCGGGCATCTCGCGCGTGCTGAGCAGCTGGCGTGCGCCGTTTTTCTTGAGCCGTGTTGCCACTGGCTCATACGTGACCAGTGCATCGATGCCGCCCCGGGACCAAGCTGCTTCCTGTTCCTCGAAGAGGATGCGCTGCACTTGCACATCCTGGGCCTGCAGGCCAGCTTTTTCCAGCACCATGGACAGCATCAGGGAACCCAGGGCACTGTCCTCGGCGCCGATGCGCCGCCCCTTGAGGTCGGCCAGGCGCTGCAGTGCCGGGCGTGCCAGCAGGACGTCCGCGCCCTTGGAAACGTCGAAGACCAGCACGACTTGCAAGGGGATGCCCTGATCCCGCAGCATGAGGATCTCATCGAGGGTCAGCATGGCGCCATCGGCCGTCCCTTGTTTGACCGCGTCGATCGAGGCCTGCACCGTTGGCACTTCATGCAAGCGGAGGTCTTCAGGCATGTACCCCAGCGCGCGGGCCAGGAACATGGACTCATAACCGGGCCAGGGATGGCCGGACAGCACCAGCGGCCGCCGGGGACTGCAGGCAGACAGCGGCAGCAAGCAGGGCAGGACGGAGGCGGCCAGCAATGCTCTGCGCCCTACGTTCGGTGGTGGACGACGGCTACAGGATGAGTTGGCAGACCGTTCTGGGCGCATGGGGTGGGCAAGCCATCGTCATGGAATGAGGGCGGGCTTGTGAACATGGTAATCGACCCCATGCCAGGACGAAAGGCTTTGCATGCGAGAACGGGATGGCGGGGGTGAAATAAGTCGCACCCGCGCCGTCCTAGTCGCGCCGGGCGCGCAGATCGGCCCCCAGGGCCTCGCGTTCGTCGAATACGAAGCATTCGCCTCTGAAGTGCGCGCCGCCGGCTTCCTCGAAATACTTGAGGATGCCGCCTTCAAGCTGGTAGACGTGTTCCAGCCCGCTCTCCTGCATGAGGATGGCCGCTTTTTCGCAGCGGATGCCGCCGGTACAGAAGCTCACCACGGTCTTGCCTTCCAGTTCATCCCGGTGCGCCTGCAGCGCCTGCGGGAAATCGGAGAACTTGTGGATGCGCCAGTCGATGGCGCCTTCGAAGCTGCCGTGGTCGATCTCGAAGGCATTGCGCGTGTCCAGTGTCACCACTGGCCGGCCTTCGTCATCGTGACCCTGGTCGAGCCAACGCTTGACAGTCTGCGCTGCCACCGCTGGTGCGCGGCCCTCGGCAGGCCGGATGGTCGGATGGTTCATGCGGATGATCTCGCGCTTGACCTTGACCAGCATCTTGCGAAAGGGCTGGCGGGCCGACCAGCTTTCCTTTGGTGTCAGATCGGACAGGCGTGGATCTTCATGCAGTTGCGCCACGAAGGCGCGCACGGCTTCGCCCGGTCCCGCGAGAAACAGGTTGATGCCCTCTTCGGCCAGCAGCACCGTACCCTTGAGGTCGAGCGCCACCGCCTGTTCGTGCAGTTTTTCGCGCAGGGCATGGGCATCGGGGAGGGGGACGAATTTGTAGGCGGAGATGTTGAGGATGTCGTTCACGGGGGTGATTTTAGGTTTTTGGCTTTAAGGTGTGGGCTTGCTTGCGTGGCTTTGTCGGGATGTGCCCCCGACAGGGCAGTAACTTTCTTTTGCTTCGCCAAAAGAAAGTCATCAAAGAAAAGGCGAGCCGGATTCGTCGACCCTCCGCTGCGCTACGGGCACGCTGCGTTGCTCGGGACCGGCGGGAAGCGCAGAAACTCGGCTAGCGCCTCAAACATCTGCGCTTCTTGATCCGCCGCTCCCTGCGCTACTCGCCTCCTCATTACGGCGGGGGACCGAATACCAGATACCCAAGAAACAAGGACGCGCCATGGCGCGTCCTTGTAGGGTTCGGCTGTTGGGTTCCCGGCTGTTCGGACCCCTATGCCGTGTGGCAGGGCTGAGCAGCGCAGCAGCGGGCGGATCAGGGCGGGCGTTGTTTGAGCGCAGCGAGTTTAGCCCGACCCCGCCCGATGCGAGCAGCGCAAGGTACCCCGCAGGGGCCCTGACTTCGGCTGCCCTTCTCTTTGGTGACTTTCTCTTGGGCACGCAAGAGAAAGTTACTGCGCGGTCGGGCGCACATCCCGACAGGTAGCTCAACCAGCAAGACAGAGCAAAGAAGTCATTCGTAAACGATCACAGCCTTACCCTGATCTGCCTGTGCCATCCACCCCGCCAAGGCCGCATCACTGGGATAAAACTTCGCATCCTCCCCCAGCTGCAGCTCGGCCGCAGCACCCAGCCCGGAGCCCTGGCGGCGCAAGGACAGGCGCACACCCAGGCCGCGCACGAGCTCCCCTTGCTCGGTGATTTCCTTCTTGGGCGGATGCTCGGCCACCAGGCGTTGCACGTCGGGCGCACGGCCGTTGACGGTCACGCGCAGGTACTTGCCGAAGCGGCAGCGCGCGGCCTCCAGGCTCCAGACCTGGTTGATGTTGAGCTGCAGGCCGCCGGAAAAACGGTCGGGCATGACCTTGGCCATGACGATGATGAGTTCGTCGTCCTTGAGCAGGTTGCGGTTGGCGTTCATCAGCGCCTCGTCCACGCGGGCGTCGAGCACGGCCGTCTTGTCGTCGAGCTTGAAGAGCGCGAGCTTGCCGCGCTGGCCGTTGATGACGCGGAAATCGCTGACGATGCCGGCCAGCAGCTGTGGCTCGCGTGTGTCGATCAGGTCGGCCAGCTCGCGCTTGGCGAAACGCCGTACCTCCAGCGCCACTTCATCGAACAGGTGGCCCGACAGGTAGAACCCGACCGCCGTCTTCTCGTGCGTCAGGCGTTCCTTCACACCCCAGGGCAGCGCCTCCACCAGGTCCGGCTCCTGCGTGCTGGCGCCATGGCTGTCGTCGCCCAGATCGAACAGGCCGCCCTGGTTGACGTTGGCCGCCGTGGCGTTGGCGAAGTCGAAGGCGCGGTCGACCGAGGCCACCAGTGAGGCCCGGTTGAGTTGCAGGGAGTCGAAAGCGCCGGCCTTGATCAGCGCCTCGATGCTGCGCTTGTTGAGACGGGTGCGGTCCACGCGCACGCAGAAGTCATACAGGCTGGTGAAGGGGCCGCCTTCTTCGCGGGCTTTGACGATGGCCTCGATGGCCTGTTGGCCCGTGCCCTTGACGGCCCCCAGACCGTAGCGGATGGCCTTGTCGGAGATGGGCTCGAAGCGGTAATGGCCGCGGTTCACGTCCGGCGACTCGAAGCTCATGCCCATCTTGAGGGCATCCTCGAACAACACCTTGAGCTTGTCGGTGTCGTCCATTTCCACGGTCATGTTCGCGCAAAAGAACTCGGCCGTGTAGTGCACCTTGAGCCAGGCCGTGTGATAGGCCAGCAGGGAGTAGGCGGCGGCGTGCGACTTGTTGAAACCGTAGCCGGCGAACTTCTCCATCAGGTCGAAGACCTCGTCGGCCTTGTCCTGGGGGATGTTGTGCGTCTTGAGTGCGCCGACACGGAATTTCTCCCGGTGCTCGGCCATCTCCTCGGCCTTTTTCTTGCCCATGGCGCGGCGCAGCAGGTCGGCGCCGCCGAGCGAGTAGCCGCCCAGGATCTGCGCGGTCTGCATTACCTGCTCCTGGTAGACCATGATGCCGTAGGTCTCGCTGAGCATCTCGGCCACCGCCGGGTGCGGGTACTCGACTTCTTCTCGCCCATGCTTACGTGCCACGAAACTTGGGATCAGGTCCATGGGGCCCGGGCGGTACAGGGCGTTCAGGGCAATCAGGTCTTCCAGTCGCGTGGGTTTGGCGTCGCGCAGCATGCCCTGCATGCCGCGGCTTTCAAACTGGAACACCGCTTCGGTCTTGCCTTCCTGGAACAGGTGGTAGGTGGGCTTGTCGTTGAGCGGGATGTTCTCGAAGGCGAAATTCTCCTGGCCCGGGTGGCGCGCCATGATGAATTCGCGCGCAATCTCCAGGATGGTCAGCGTGGCCAGGCCCAGGAAGTCGAACTTCACCAGGCCCACGGCCTCCACGTCGTCCTTGTCGTACTGGCTCACCGCCGCGTCGCTGCCGGGCTGCTGGTAGAGCGGGCAGAAGTCGGTCAGCTTGCCCGGGGCGATCAGCACGCCGCCGGCGTGCATGCCGACGTTGCGCGTCAGGCCTTCGAGTTTCTGGGCCAGGGCCAGCAGGGTCTTGACCTCGTCTTCCTTCTCCAGCCGCTCGGCCAGGATGGGCTCGGCCTGGATGGCGTCGGCAATCGTGATGTGCTGGCCCGGCTTGTTGGGGATGAGCTTGGAGATGCCGTCGCAGAAGGTGTAGCTCATGTCGAGCACGCGGCCCACGTCGCGGATGGCGGCGCGCGCGGCCATGGTGCCGAAGGTGGCGATCTGGCTCACCGCCTCCTTGCCGTACTTGTCCTTCACGTAGTCGATCACGCGGTCGCGGTTGGCCTGGCAGAAGTCGATGTCGAAGTCCGGCATCGAGACGCGTTCCGGGTTCAGGAAGCGCTCGAACAGCAGCTTGTATTCCAGCGGGTCGAGGTCGGTGATCTTCAGTGCATAGGCCACGAGTGATCCGGCGCCCGAACCGCGGCCCGGGCCGACCGGGCAGCCGTTGGCCTTGGCCCACTGGATGAAGTCACCCACGATCAGGAAATAACCCGGGAAACCCATCTTCAGGATGGTGTTGATCTCGAACTCCAGGCGTTCCACGTAGCGCGGCCGTTCGGCATCGCGCTTGGCTGCGTCGGGGTACAGATGCGCGAGGCGTTCTTCCAGGCCCTCAAACGAAACCTGGCGGAAGTATTCCTCGATGCTCAGGCCGCCGGGGATGGGAAAGTTGGGCAGTTGCGGCTTGCCCAGCACCAGCGTCAGGTTGCAGCGCTTGGCGATCTCCAGGGTGTTGGCCACGGCGCTGGGCAGGTCCGCGAACAGCGCCTGCATCTGCTGGGCGTTCTTGAAATACTGCTCGCGCGTGAACTTGCGCACCCGGCGCGGGTTGCCCAGGATCTCTCCTTCGGAGATGCAGACCCGCGCCTCGTGCGCCTCGTAGTCGTCGGGTGTGGCGAACTGCACCGGGTGCGTGGCCACCACGGGCAGCTTCATGCGCGCGGCGAGCTGCACGGCGGCCGTCACATGGGCCTCGTCGTCCGGGCGGCCCGCGCGCTGCAGTTCCAGGTAATAACGATGCGGGAACACGGTGGACAGCTGCAGCGCTGCCTCATGGGCACGCTCGGCGTCACCCTGCACCAGGGCCTGCCCCACGGCACCGGCCTGGGCTCCAGAGAGGGCAATCAGACCTTCATGCAACTCCTTGAGCCAGGCCAGCTTGACCACCGCCTGGGCCTTCACCACATTGCCGGTCCAGGCGCGCGCCAGGATCTCGGAAAGGTTGAGGTAACCCTGCTTGTTCTGCACCAGCAGCAGCAGGCGCGAGGTGGCCAGCGGGTCCTGCCCCAGGCCCTCCAGCATGATCTCGACGCCGATCAAAGGCTTGACGCCCTTGCCGCGCGCTTCCTTGTAGAACTTGATGGCCCCGAATAGATTGTTCAGGTCGGTGATGGCCAGCGCCGGCTGGCCATCCTTGGCTGCGGCCTTGACGATGTCCTCGATACGGACGGTGCCGTCGACGACGGAGAACTCGGTGTGCAGGCGCAGATGGGAAAACATGAGTTTGATTTTAGTTATTCAGTTCGCAATGTAGCCATGATGGGAAGTGTATTTTTCATCGGATGCGCTGGAATCCATAAAAAGAAAAAGCCCGCGCGAGGCGGGCTTTCCAGGCTGCGGGTTTCCCCGGATCAGATGTTGTCCGTGAAGCTGCGCAGCTTGTCCGAACGGCTCGGATGCTTGAGCTTGCGCAGCGCCTTGGCCTCGATCTGGCGGATGCGCTCGCGTGTCACGTCGAACTGCTTGCCCACCTCTTCCAGCGTGTGGTCGCTGGTCATCTCGATGCCGAAGCGCATGCGCAGCACCTTGGCTTCGCGCGGGGTCAGGCTGTCCAGGATGTCCTTGACCACGTCGCGCAGGCCGGCCTGCATGGCGGCTTCCACCGGGGCGGTGTTGGCCGTGTCCTCGATGAAGTCGCCCAGGTGGCTGTCGTCGTCGTCGCCGATGGGGGTTTCCATCGAGATCGGCTCCTTGGCGATCTTCATGATCTTGCGGATCTTGTCCTCGGGGATCTCCATCTTCTGCGCGAGCAGGCTGGCGTCCGGCTCGAAGCCGAACTCCTGCAGGTGCTGGCGGCTGATGCGGTTCATCTTGTTGATGGTCTCGATCATGTGCACCGGGATGCGGATCGTGCGGGCCTGGTCCGCGATGGAGCGGGTGATGGCCTGGCGGATCCACCAGGTGGCGTAGGTCGAGAACTTGTAGCCGCGGCGGTATTCGAACTTGTCCACGGCCTTCATCAGGCCGATGTTGCCTTCCTGGATCAGGTCCAGGAACTGCAGGCCACGGTTGGTGTACTTCTTGGCGATGGAGATCACGAGACGCAGGTTGGCCTCGATCATTTCCTTCTTTGCGGCGCGTGAGGAAGCCTCGCCCTCGTTCATGCGCTTGTTGATGTCCTTGAGCTGGTCCAGCGGCACCACCACACGCGACTGCAGATCCATCAGCTTTTGCTGCAGGTCCTGCACCGGCGGCACGTTGCGCGCCATGACGGCGCTCCAGGGCTTGCCGGCATTGGCCTGCTTCTCGATCCACTTGAGGTCGAGCAGGTGCGAACGTGCCGGGTGGCCGTGTTTGTCGCGGCCGCTGAAGTCGGCGATGAAGTGGTCTTGCGGGTAGCCGCACTTGTCCACGATGATGCGGCGCAGCTCGCGTTCCTTCTTGCGGATGTCGTCTACCTGGGCACGCACCAGATCACACAGTTTCTCGATGGTCTTGGCCGTGAAGCGGATGGTCATCAGCTCCTCGGACAAGGCCTTCTGCGCCTTCTGGTAGGCCGGGGTGCCGTAGCCTTCCTTGTCGTAGATCTTGTGCACCTTCTCGAACAGGCTGCGCAGGCGGTCGAAACGCTCCAGTGCCTGGTTCTTGAGCTCTTCGAGCTTCTTGGTCAGGGCCTTGGAGCCGCCCTTGCCGTCGTCGTCGTCGGCTTCGTCGTATTCGTCGAAGTCTTCCTCGGCCACGAAGTCGTCGGCTTCACCGATGCTGACGAAGCCGTCGACCACGGTGGAGATGACGATCTTGCCTTCGCGGATTTCCTCGCCCAGGCGCAGGATCTCGGCGATGGTGGCCGGGGAGGCCGAGATGGCCTCCATCATGTCCATCAGGCCGCCTTCGATGCGCTTGGCGATCTCGATCTCGCCTTCGCGCGTCAGCAGCTCGACCGTGCCCATCTCGCGCATGTACATGCGCACCGGGTCGGTGGTGCGGCCGAATTCGCTGTCCACGGTGGACAGGGCGGCTTCGGCTTCCTCTTCCGCTTCCTCTTCGGTGGCAGCGGTCGGGCCGGTGTTGTTCAGCAGCAGGGTCTCGGCATCGGGGGTCTGCTCGTAGACGGCCACGCCCATGTCGTTGAGCATGGAGATCACGACTTCCAGCGTCTCGGCATCGATCAGCTTGTCGGGCAGGTGGTCGGAGATTTCGCCGTGCGTCAGGTAACCGCGCGTCTTGCCCAGCTTGATCAACTGCTTGAGACGCTGGCGGCGCTTGGCCATGTCCTCTTCGGACAACACGGTCTCGTCCAGGCCGAATTCCTTCATCAAGGCCCGTTCCTTGGCCTTGCTGATCTTCATGCGCAGGGGCTTGACCTTTTCGCCAGGCGCGGCTGCGGGTTCTTCGGCGAATTCGGCTTCGATGTCCGACAGGTCCAGGTCACCCTCGGGCTTGTCGACGGCATTCTTGGGCTTGCGGCCGCGCTTGGCGCCGGTCTTGGCCGGTGCGCCGGTTTCGGCGATGGCGGCCTTGGGCGGGCGGCCGGGTTTTTTCTTGGCGACCACGGCTTCAGCAGCGGGCGCGGCGGCCTTTTTCAGTTCGGCAGCGCTGGGCTTGCTGGCCTTCTCGGCTTTTTCATTCTTGGCGGTCGTCTTGGCAGGGGTCTTGGAAGCAGGCACTGGCTTGGCTTTCGTGGCGGGCTGTACCTTGGCCTTGGGCGCCGGCTTGGCCGTTGCCTTTACAGCCGCCTTGGGGGCGGGTTTGGCAACGGGTTTGGCCTTCGCGGCGGGTTTGGATGCAGCCTTGGCGACGGTTTTGGCGGCGGGCTTTGCAGGCTTCTTGGACTTTTGAGCGGGCATGGATCAACCTCGAAACATCAAAAACTGACACAAAGAAACAAACACAGCACCGAAAAACCGGCGCGGTTGGGGGACAGAGGAGAAATCCTCAGAGGCAAGATGAGAGGGCGAACATTTGGGGTGCAGTCCTTGCGGTAAGGTGGCCGGTCGTGCGCGGAGGCTACGGTTGGCCTGGCCCGGAGGTGCTGCTGTCGCTCTTGCCGAAATCAGAAATGGATTATACCCGGTGATTCCGGAAATTCAATGCCGGTGCGGGCTCTGGCGGCTCATGTCCGCGCGGATTTCCCCAGGTCATGCAGCGATTTCTTGTAGGCCAGCTGCTGCTGGATCAGCTGTTTTTCCTGCTCGATGCGGGTGCCATCGCCCGATGGCAGGGCCTGGACCTGCTTGAGCTCCATGTCGATCGCTTCCAGGTGCAGCCGGGTCACCGCGACCCGCAGGTCCGACAGCGGCGTTTCCGGGTCTTCGATCTGGCGCCCCAGCGGTTGCAGATTGTCGAATTCGATGAGCTGGCGCGCCTGGGCCTCGAAAGGTTGTCCGGCCATGCCCGCCAGCAGGGCCGCCATGGGTTGCGCGCCATGTTCGTGCACCTGGCTGTCGATCCAGCGGAACAGGTCGCCGAAAGCGCCTTCGAGCTGGCACAGGACCTCATGGTCGGCCGCGGTCAGCTGTTCCCAGAAGCCCGGGTTGCGGAAGACGAGGCGCGCAATATTGCTCGCCCCGGCTTCCATGGCCGGGCGGATGGGCAGGCGGCGGGAGTTGCGGGGGGCCGGCCGGTAGTCGCGCCGCGGTGGGGCGCCCGCGCCTGCGGTGGGAGGGGCTTCCTTGCTTTTGGCGCTGCCCCACAGTTCCTGCAGCTCCTGGGTTTCCACCTGGACCTGTCCGGCGATCTCCTTGAGCAGCTGGCGCTTGAGGGCGCCATCGGGCAACTGGCTCCACAGCGGCTTGGCGTTGCTGGCCAGGCGGGCCCGGCCCTCGGCGCTGGAGAGATCGCAGCCCTCGCGCGCGGCCTCGATCAGAAAGCGGCTCAGCGGCACGGCCTCGCCGACGCAGCGGGCAAAGGCCTCCTTGCCGTTTTCGCGGATGTAGCTGTCCGGGTCGTGCTCGGCCGGCAGGAACAGGAACTTGATGCTGCGCACATCGGTGGCGTAGGGCAGGGCGCCGTCGAGTGCGCGGCGCGCGGCGCGCCGCCCGGCGCTGTCGCCGTCGAAGCTGAAGACGACGGAGTCGGTGAAGCGGAACAGTTTCTGCACGTGGTCGGTGGTGCAGGCCGTGCCCAGCGTGGCTACCGCGTTGGGGAAACCGAGCTGGGCCAGGGCCACCACGTCCATGTACCCCTCGGTCACCAGCACGTAGCCGGCGTCCCGGATGGCATTGCGGGCCTCAAAGAGGCCGTAAAGCTCGTGCCCCTTGCTGAAGACCGGCGTCTCGGGCGAGTTCAGGTACTTGGGCTTTTCGTCGCCCAGCACCCGGCCGCCGAAACCGATGCACTCACCTTTGACGTTTCGGATCGGGAACATGATGCGGTCGCGGAAGCGGTCGTAGCGCTTCTCCTCGCCGCTGTTCTCGTCGGCATTGGTGATGACCAGGCCGGACTCCACCAGCAGCGGGTCGTCGTACTGGGGAAACACGCTGGCCAGGCTGCGCCAGCCCTCGGGCGCGTAACCCAGGCCGAATTGCTTGGCAATTTCGCCGGACAGGCCGCGGCCCTTGAGGTAATCGACGGCCCTGGGTGAGTTCCTGAGCTGCTTGCGCCAAGCCTCGCCGGCTTTTTCCAGGACGTCGTTCAACGTCGCCTGTTTCTGTCGCTGCTCGGCGGCGCGCGCGCGGTCCTGTGGGCTGGCTTCGTCTTCAGGCACCTGCAGGCCGTAGTGCTGGGCCAGATCGCGTACGGCTTCGATGAAGCTCATGCCGGTCTGTTCCATCAGGAAATTGATCGCGTCGCCATGCTTGCCGCAACCGAAGCAGTGATAGAACTGCTTGGTCGGGCTGACCGTGAAGGACGGCGACTTTTCCGCATGGAAGGGGCAAAGGCCCATGAAGTTGGCGCCGCCCTTCTTGAGCTGAACGGTGCGGCCGACGATCTCGACGACGTCGGCGCGCGCAAGCAATTCCTGGATGAAGGACTGGGGGATGGCCATGGTGTGGCCTCGATTGTAGGGAGGCGGCCCTAGTCGCCCTTGACCACGCCCTCGCGCCGCGGGTCGGCGCCGCCGTAGAGGCCCTTGCCGCGCACCTGGATGGCCTGCACACCGCTGGTCAGCGACTGCTCCTGTACGCGATGGCCGCGCTGGCGCAGGGCGGCTGCCGTGCCCGGGGGGAAACGCTCCTCCTCCAGCAGGACCGGGCCGCCAAAGGCCGCGAAGTTGGGCAGGTTGATGGCCTGCTGTACATCCAGTCCCCAGTGCAAGGTGCCATAGAGCAGCTTGCTCGTGTAATGGATGATGTAGGCACCGCCCGGGCTGCCGCCGCTGAGCAGGAAGTCGCCGCGGGGCCGCTCGAACATCAGCACCGGGGTCATGGACGAGCGTGGCCGCTTGCGCGGCTCGACGCGGTTGGCAATCGGAGCGCCGGATTCGCTGCGCGGGACAAAGCTGAAGTCGGTCAGCTGGTTGTTGAGCAGAAAGCCTCCGGCCAGTCCCTGACCACGGTTGACCATGAGGTGGGCGCCCCAGGCGGCTTCAATGCTGCTGGTCATGGCCAGGGCGTGGCCCTGGCCATCGACGATGCTGATGTGCGAGGTGCCGTACTCGACCTGCTCGGGCATGGGTCCCAGGCTTTGCTGGACGCCGGCCGGGATGCCCGCGGGTGCCTCGGGCATGCGCCGCGAACGCGGGCCGCTGCTGATCAGCTTGGCACGTTGTGCCAGGTAGTCGTCGTCGAGCAGGCTCATCCAGCTGTTGCCTGGCGGCGGCACGTAATCCGGATCAGCCACGTAGACGGCGCGATCGGCAAAGGCCAGGCGCGAGGCTTCGGCGTAGAGGTGCAGCCAGTCGGGCCCGGGGACCGGGCCCGAGGGGCTGCGTTGCAGCTGGAATCGGGAAGCGGGCGTGTGCGCCAGCAGGCCCAGGATCTGCCCCATGGCCAGGGTGCCCGAACTGGGAGGGGGCATGCCGCAGATGCGGACGTCGCGCTGGCGTACGCCCTTGGGACGTACGGGGCGTGCACTGTGCACAAAACACAGGGGCGCGCGTACCGTGGCCTCGTACTCGGCCAAGTCGGCCAGCGTGAGACGCCCTGGATTGGTCGGGTGCTCGCGTACCCTGCGCACCATGGTCTCGGCCAACTCACCCTCGTAGAAGCTGCGCACCCCTTCCGCGGCGATGCGACGCAGTACTGCGGCCAATTCGGGGTTCTTGAGGAGATGGCCGACCGGCCAGGGCCGGCCGGTCGTGTCGAAGAAATACGTTCCAGCGGCCGGGTCCTGCCGCAGCGCCGCAGCGTCGGCGAGCAGCGCATGCAGACGCGGGCCGACCGGAAAACCCTCTTCGGCCAGGGTTATGGCGGGTTCGAAAAGCTGGCGCCAGGGCAGACGGCCATGCTGGCGGTGGGCCAGCGCCAGCATGTGCAGCACGCCGGGCGTGCCGACCGCGCGCCCGCCCACGGCCGCGGCCCGGAAACTCAGGGGCTGGCGCTGCGCGTCGAGGAACAAATCTTCATCGGCGTCCGAGGGGGCGGTTTCGCGGCCGTCGTAGGCCTCGGTGATCAGGCCGTCGTGGTGCAGCATGAAAGCGCCACCGCCGATGCCGCTGGACTGTGGCTCGACCAGGGTCAGCACCATCTGTACGGCCACCGCGGCGTCTACGGCACTGCCACCGGCCTTGAGGATCTGGTAACCCGCGTCGACGGCCAGCGGGTGCGCCGCCGCGACCGCAAACTTCTTGCTGGACCAGCCGGACTTGGCACGCTGGGCGCTGGCCGCTTCGGGTTGGGCCGGGACGCCTGTCGCCGGGGCCGGTGATTTCGCGTGGGCGTGAGGCGCCGCCAGGAGCAGGCCCGCGAGCAGCAGGAGCGGGAGATGCCATGTGCTGCGCATGGGGGCTCCTGTGGCGTGCGGGCTCAGCGCGGGGCCAGGCGGATGGCGCCGTCCAGGCGGATCACCTCGCCATTGAGCATGTCGTTTTCGAAGATGTGTTTCGCCAGCTTGGCGTAGTCCTCGGGCGTGCCCAGGCGGCTGGGGAAGGGCACGCTGGCGGCCAGCGCGTCCTGCACCTCCTGCGGCATGCCGAAGAGCATGGGGGTGCCGAAGATGCCGGGGGCGATGGTCATGTTGCGGATGCCGTTGCGCGCCAGGTCGCGCGCGATCGGCAGCGTCATGCCGACCACCCCGCCCTTGGAGGCGCTGTAGGCGGCCTGGCCGATCTGGCCGTCGTAGGCCGCGACCGATGCGGTGGAGATCAGTACGCCGCGCTCGCCGGTCGACTCCGGCTCGTTTTTGCACATGGCATCGGCCGCCAGGCGGATCATGTTGAAGCTGCCGATCAGGTTGACCGTGATGGTGCGGCTGAAAGTGGCCAGCGCGTGCGCGCCGTTCTTGCCCACGGTCTTCTCGGCCGGGGCAATGCCGGCGCAGTTGACCAGGCCCATCAGCTTGCCCAGCGAGACGGCCTTGGCCACCACGGCCTGTGCATCGGCTTCCTGGCTCACGTCGCACTTGACGAAGGCGCCGCCGATCTCCCTGGCGACGGCCTCGCCCTTGTCGGCCTGCATGTCGGCAATGACGACCTTGCCGCCGTTGGTCGCGAGCATGCGTGCCGTGCCTTCGCCGAGGCCCGAGGCGCCGCCGGTGACGATGAATACCTTGCCTGCAATCTGCATGAAATGCTCCTGTGTTTTGACGTTGACGTTAACGTCAATTATGGCGCAGCGCCTCCTTTCTCTCGTGTTCCGGAGACGAAGTGAAAAGGGGGGCGAAGTTTGCTGCTATACTCGCGGTCTCGAACGAATTCTCAGGCGCGTAGCTCAGCTGGTTAGAGCACCACCTTGACATGGTGGGGGTCGTTGGTTCGAGTCCAATCGCGCCTACCAAAATCCCTTTCCGTCTTGTCGCCATCCGCTCTCAGGGTAAACCTTGGGGCGGTGGCGCAACCGGCTTCCTAGAATGTGTTGCAGCGCAATACATGAAAGCGGTCCGCAGGACCGAGGAGAGGAGATCAGGGTATGAAAGAAAAAAAGGGTGAGGCCGCTGCAGGCGCTGAGCGGATCATCAAGAAATATCCCAATCGCCGTCTGTACGATACCCGCACGTCGGGCTACATCACGCTGACGGAGATCAAGCAGCTGGTCATGGAAGGCGCCCCCTTCGTGGTGCGCGACGCCAAGACCAGTGAAGACCTCACGCGCAGCATCCTGCTGCAGATCATCCTGGAAGAAGAGGCAGGCGGGTCCCCCATGTTCAGCGCATCGGTGCTGTCCAACATCATCCGCTTCTACGGCCACGCCATGCAGGGTTTCATGGGCGGTTATCTGGAGAAGAACATCCAGTCCCTGCAGGACGTGCAGACCAAGCTTGCCGAGCAGTCCAAGGGACTGAGCCCCGAAATGTGGACGCAGTTCATGGCCATGCAGACGCCCATGATGCAGGGCCTGGTGACACAGAACCTCGAGCAATCCAAGAACCTGTACCTGCAGATGCAGGAGCAGATGCAGAAACAGACCGAGCAGATGATGGAGTCCTTCGGCTTGAAACGCTGAGGTCACCGAATACTGGGACAATACGGGCATGAGTGAAGTCCTGTCCCCGAATACCACCGCGCCTGCGCCGAAGATCGGTTTTGTCAGCCTGGGTTGCCCCAAGGCCCTGACCGATTCCGAGCTGATCCTTACCCAGCTCAGCGCCGAGGGCTACCAGACCGCCAAGACCTTCCAGGGCGCGGACCTGGTCATCGTCAACACCTGCGGTTTCATCGACGACGCCGTCAAGGAAAGCCTGGACACCATCGGCGAGGCCTTGGCCGAGAACGGCAAGGTCATCGTGACCGGCTGCCTGGGCGCCAAGACCGGTGAGGGCGGCGGCAACATGGTCAAGCAGATGCACCCCAGTGTGTTGGCCGTGACCGGCCCGCATGCCACGCAGGAGGTGATGGACGCGGTGCACGCCCACCTGCCCAAGCCGCACGACCCCTTCATCGACCTGGTGCCGGGCGCCTTCGGCGAGGCCGGACTCAAGCTCACACCGCGCCACTATGCGTACCTGAAGATCAGCGAGGGTTGCAACCACCGCTGCACCTTCTGCATCATCCCCTCGATGCGCGGCGACCTGGTGTCGCGCCCTGTGGGGGATGTGCTGAAGGAAGCCAAGGCCCTGTTCGAAGGCGGCGTGAAAGAGTTGCTGGTGATCAGCCAGGACACCTCGGCCTACGGCGTGGACGTGAAGTACCGCACCGGTTTCTGGGACGGCAAGCCGGTCAAGACCCGCTTGCTGGACCTAGTGCAGTCCCTGGGCGAACTGGCCGAGGCGCATGGCGCCTGGGTGCGCCTGCATTACGTCTATCCGTATCCGCATGTGGACGACATCCTGCCGCTCATGGCGGCGGGCAAGGTGCTGCCCTACCTGGATGTACCTTTCCAGCACAGTCACCCCGAGGTATTGCGGCGCATGAAGCGCCCGGCCAGCGGTGAACGCAACCTGGAGCGTATCCAGCGCTGGCGCGAGATCTGCCCGGAACTGGTGATCCGCAGCACCTTCATCGCCGGTTTCCCGGGCGAGACCGAAGAGGAGTTCGAGCATCTGCTCGGCTTCGTGCGTGAGGCGCAGATCGACCGGGCCGGCTGTTTTGCCTACAGCCCGGTGCAGGGCGCGGCGGCCAACGAGCTGCCGGGCATGCTGCCCGAGGCGCTGCGCGAGGAGCGCCGCGCGCGTTTCATGGCCGTGGCCGAGGAAGTGTCCACCGCGCGCTTGCAGCGCCGCATCGGCGCCACCATGCAGGTGCTGGTCGATTCGGCGCCGGCCCTGGGCCGCAAGGGCGGCGTCGGCCGCAGTTATGCCGATGCGCCGGAGATCGATGGCCTGGTGCAGTTGCTGCCGCCGGAGAAGATCAGCAAGACGCTGAAGGTTGGGGAGTTCACGCGTGCGCGCATCGTCGGCACGCAAGGCCATGACCTGGTGGCGGTGCCGATTTGACCGGCATGTGTCAGAGCGGTCGGTTCCCTGTGGGCCGGCCCATGAAAAAAGCCGCTGAGGTCTCAGCGGCTTTCGTTGGTAGAACCCGATGGGTTTTACCGTATATTTGTGGTGCCCAGAAGAGGACTCGAACCTCCACGATGTTACTCGCTAGTACCTGAAACTAGTGCGTCTACCAATTCCGCCATCTGGGCATCTCAGGAAAGAGAGAAGTATATCAGAAATTTAGAACGCTCCAGCGGCCTGCTGGAAGAAATTGAAGGGACCATCAACGGACACCGTGATGGTCATGGTTTTGTGGTGCGTGACGACGGCGAGCCGGACATCTACCTGCCGCCCAACGAGATGCGCGCCGTGCTGCATAAGGACCGTGTCAAGGCGCGCATCGTGCGCCTGGATCGCAAGGGGCGGCCCGAGGGGCGCGTGGTCGAGATCGTGGAGCGCGCGCCGCAACCCATCATCGGTCGCTTGCTGCAGGAGAGCGGCGTCTGGCTGGTGGCGCCCGAGGACAAGCGCTACGGCCAGGACATCCTGATCCCCAAGAGTGCCACCGGGCAGGCCAAGGCCGGCCAGGTGGTGGTGGTCGAACTGGTCGAGCCGCCGGCACTCTTCGGACAGCCCGTGGGGCGCATCAAGGAAGTGCTGGGTGAGGTCGATGACCCGGGGATGGAGATCGAGATCGCGGTGCGCAAGTACAGCGTGCCCCACGAGTTTTCCGAGGCCTGCATCGCCCAGGCGCGCGGTCTGCCCGACAGGGTGAGGGAGCAGGACAGCCGGCACCGCGTCGACCTGACTGACGTGCCGCTGGTCACCATCGACGGCGAGGACGCGCGCGACTTCGACGATGCCGTCTACTGCGAGCCCTCCACCCAGGGCCGCGGCAGGAGCGCCCAGCAGGGCTGGCGCCTGCTGGTGGCGATTGCCGACGTCAGCCACTACGTGGAGACCGGAACGCCGATCGACGTGGATGCCTACGAACGGGCCACCAGTGTCTATTTCCCGCGTCGTGTGATTCCCATGCTGCCGGAGAAGCTCTCCAATGGCTTGTGCTCGCTGAACCCGGATGTGGACCGCCTGTGCATGGTCTGCGACATGTTCGTGAGCAGCGAGGGCGAGGTCACGGCCTACCAGTTCTACCCGGCCGTGATGCACAGCCATGCACGCTTCACCTACACCGAGGTGGCTGCCATTCTCGCCAACACCCGCGGACCGGAAGCCGCCAAGCGCAAGGATCGCATCCAGGACCTGCTGCACCTGCACGACGTCTACCGTGCCCTGCTGGCCGCGCGCGCCAAGCGCGGGGCGGTGGATTTCGAGACCACCGAGACGCAGATCATCTGCGACGAGAGCGGCCGGATCGAGAAGATCGTGCCGCGCACGCGCAATGACGCGCACCGCCTGATCGAAGAGGCCATGCTGGCGGCCAATGTCTGCAGTGCCGACTTCATCGGCCAGAGCAAGCACGCCGGCCTGTTCCGCGTGCACGAGGGACCGACACCCGAGAAGAACGAGCTGCTGCGCAACTACCTCAAGGTCACGGGCGTGGGCCTGACCATCAGCGAGGACCCCTCGCCGGCGGAGTTCCAGGCCATCGCCATCGCCACCAAGGAGCGTCCGGACGCCCAGCAGATCCATTCCATGCTGCTGCGCTCCATGCAGCAGGCCATCTACACGCCGCACAATAGCGGGCACTTCGGCCTGGCTTTCGAGGCCTACACCCACTTCACCAGCCCGATCCGGCGTTACCCGGACCTGCTGGTGCACCGGGTGATCAAGGCCATCCTGGGCAAGACGCGTTACCACTTGCCGGTCCTGCCCACGCCGGGCGAGGCGCACGCCAAGCTCTCCAAGCGCATCGAGAAGAGCGAAGCCGCCAAGATGAAGATCTCGGGCGAGAAGCCCAAGAAGGTGAGCGCCGAACTCATGGCCTGGCAGGCTGCCGGCCTGCATTGCAGCGCCAACGAGCGCCGCGCCGACGAGGCCAGCCGCGACGTGGAAGCATGGCTCAAGTGCAAGTACATGCGCGAGCACCTGGGTGAGGAATTCGGCGGTGTGGTCACGTCGGCCACCAGCTTCGGCTTGTTCGTCACACTCGACGCCATGTACGTGGAGGGACTGATTCACATCACCGAACTCGGCGGCGAGTACTTCCGCTTCGACGAGGCGCGCCAGGAATTGCGCGGCGAGCGCACGGGCATCCGCTACGCCATCGGCACGCGAGTGCGGGTGCAGGTCAGCCGCGTGGACCTGGACGGTCGGCGCATCGACTTCCGCTTGGTGCGCGAGGGCGAGGAGCTGACGAACCGCGCCCTGCGCGACAAGGGACTGGCGCCTGAGGAGGCTGGCGAGCCTACCGGGGCGCCGCGCAAGGCCTCACTCAAGCGGGAGACCCGCAACAAAAAGGCCGGGGATGCGAGCAAGCGCGCCTTGCCTTCGCCGATCCAGGCACTGAAAGCCTCGGTCAAGGCGGCGGCCAAGAAGGTCACAGACAAGGCCAGGGGCAAGGGGCGCAAGACGCGCCGTTGATGTTTTGAACCAGGGAGACACAAGCAAATGAGTGGGATGAAGAGGGTGGCCATCGTGACCGGCGCGGGCACGGGCATCGGCAAGGCAGCAGCACTTGCACTGCTGAAAGACGGTTACAACGTGGCCCTGGCCGGACGCCGGCGCGAACCGCTGGAGGCGGTCGCCGCTGACAGTGGTGCCGGTGCGCGGGCCCTGGTGCTGCCGACCGACGTGGCCAAGCCGGAGGCTGTGCGTGCGCTGTTTGACGCCACGGTGCAGGCCTGGGGGCGGGTGGATGTGCTGTTCAACAATGCCGGCATGGGCGCGCCCGGGGTGCCGCTGGAGGAGCTGACCGTCGAGCAATGGCGGTCGGTGGTGGACGTGAACCTCTCCGGCATGTTCTTCTGCATCCAGAACGCCTTTCGCGTGATGAAGGCGCAGAGCCCGCGCGGTGGCCGCATCATCAACAACGGCTCGATCTCGGCGCATGCACCGCGCCCCAACTCGATCGCTTACACCGCCACCAAGCATGGTGTGATGGGCCTGACCAAGGCGGCTTCGCTGGACGGTCGTCCCTACGACATTGCCGTTGGGCAGATCGACATCGGCAATGCCGCCACCGATCTTGCCGCGCGCATGGCCAAGGGCGTGCCGCAGGCCAATGGCGAGATCGCCGTGGAGCCGCTGATGGACGTGGACATCGTCGGCCAGTCGGTGCTCTACATGGCCAAGCTGCCGCTGGAAGTCAACGTGCTGTTCCATACGGTGATGGCCACCAAGATGCCCTTCGTGGGCCGCGGCTGAGTCCCTGTTCTCAGACGATGGTTTGCGCCAGTGCGCCAGCTGTCAGGGCTCGGTCCTGCGGCCAGGCGTCCGCGGCCTGGCCATGGAGCCAGACGGCGGCGCAGGCGGCGTCAAACGCACTTTCTCCCTGCGCCAGGCGCGCACCGATCAGGCCGGCCAAGACGTCGCCGGTGCCGGCTGTGGCCAGGCGCGCGTTGCCGGTCGGGTTGATGACCGGCAGCCGGCCCGGTGCAGCCATCACCGTGCCGGAGCCTTTCAAGACCACGGTGCAGCCGAATCGCTGCGCCAACTGCTGCGCAGCCGCCAGCCGGTCGGCCTGCACGGCCGCCGTCGTGCAAGCCAGCAGGCGCGCCGCTTCCAGTGGATGCGGGGTCAGCACGGTCTGGCGCTGACGCGCACCGCGCGCCGCCAGGAGGGTTGCGAGCTGGCTGTCATTTGCTATCGAATTGAGAGCGTCTGCGTCCAGCACCAAGCGCGGCACGGTCGACAGCAGGCGTGGCAGCTGCGCGGCGATGGCGTGGCCGCCGCCGCAGCCGGCTACCACGGTCAAGGCGGCGGCGTCCAGCGCTGCAGGCGCGCGGAACATCAACTCGGGGTGTGTGGGGTCCACCGCCATGCCGCTCTCATCGAGCAGACCGACATAAACGCGACCGGCCCCATGGTGCAGTGCTGCGCTGGCGGCCAGCAGGGCGGCACCACTCATGCCGCGGGCACCGCCGATGACGGCCACGTCGCCGTAACTGCCTTTGTGCGTGGCGTGCCGGCGTGGCGGCGCGGCGGGCGCGCCAGCCAGGCTCGCCTGGGGCGCCGCGGACGTCAACTCTGCGCCGAGGGACTCGTACCAGACTTCACCGGTCTGGTCGCGGCCCTGTGCCGTGTAGAGACCGGGCTTGAGCGTCAGCAGGCTGAGAGTGTGGCTGGCGCGCAGGCAAGGACCGGGCGTGGTGCCGGTGTCGGCCTGCAGTCCTGAGGGCAGGTCCACGGCCAGCACCGGCAAGCGCAGGGTGTTGATGTGTGCGATCCAGTCGGCGAGCCGTCCCTCGGGTGGTCGGCTCGTGCCGGTGCCGAGCAGGGCGTCGATGCAGATACCGCAGTCGGCGGGCGGGGCGTCTACAAAGCGCACCCCGGCTGCCAGGGCGCGTGCGTGCGAGGCGCGGGCGTCGGTGGGGGTGGTGTCAGCGGTGCCGAGCCAGGTCACGAGCGGCGTCTTGCCCCACTGCTGCAGGTGCATGGCCGCTTCCAGGCCGTCGCCGCCATTGTTGCCCGGACCGCAGGCGATCCAGTAGTTGCGCGCGTGCGGAGCGATGGCCAGGGCCAGCCGTGCCGTGGCCAGGCCAGCGCGCTGCATCAGAGTGTGGGGCGGCAGCGTGGCGGCCAGCGCGGCTTCCAGCGTGCGCGTGGCGGCCGCGCTGTACAGCGGCTGGGAGGGGCCGGAAGGGACGCGTTGCATGGAGCCGGCCCGGCTCAGAATTCGTAGCTGTGGCCTTCGAAGGCCAGCCGGATCTCCGGCCCGCCCGCGGGCACGGGGTTGTCGGCCAGGGCCTGGGCGAAGGCGGCTTCCAGCGCGTCGTCGCTGCGGGTGGGCTCGTGGTGCGTGCAATAGAGCACCTTGGCGCCGGCCTGGCAGGCGGCCTCGATGCTGGTCTTGAAGGTGCCGTGGCCCCAGCCGACCTTGGCCGGATATTCCTGGGCGGTGTAGGAGGTGTCGGCGATCAGCACGTCCACGCCGCGCATGGCCTGGATGATGGACGCCTGCTTCTCGTCCACGAAGGATTGGTATTCGGCGTACTCGGCGTCGCCCGGATCGTAGATGTTGTAGGGCGGCTCGTGGTCGCCGGTGAAGAACACCGATTTTCCGTTGGCCTCGATGCGGTAGCCGAAGTTGATGACCGGGTGATTGAGCAGGTAGGGTGTGACGGTGGCGCTGCCGACCTGGATGCTCTGTTCAGGCATCAGTGTCACGTACTCGATGGTGCCTTTCATCTCGGCTTCGCGCACCGGGAAATAGCTGTACTGCAGCTGCACCGACATGACCTGCTCCACCCCCTGGCCCGAGACCGGGTCGTGGGCGCCGTGCAGGCGCAGCACATTGCCGGGGATGAAGTTGGGGATGAAGAAGGGCAGACCTTGGATGTGGTCCCAGTGCGAGTGGGTGATGAGCACGTTGGCCTGGACCGGCAGTTCGGCCAGCAGGGTCTGCGACAGCGGGAAGATGCCGGTGCCGGCGTCCAGGATGATGAGTTCGTTGCTGTCGGTACGCACCTCGATGCAAGTGGTGTTGCCGCCATAACGCACCGTGTGCGGCCCCGGCGAGGCGATCGAACCGCGCACACCCCAGAATTTGACTTTCATGATTCGAGCTTGGAAAAGACCTGCGCTTCCTCGAAAAGCGCCTGGAGATCGCCGAGTTCGGCGATGACGTGGTCGAGGTCGCCGCCGAGTCGTCTGGCGATGACCGGCGGGAGCGGCTCCGCAAAGGGATTGCCGCCGAAACCGAACTGCAGCTTCTTGCTGATCTGGTTGGCGGCAAAGACGCAGGCCACCATGGGCGTGTCCAGCACTTCGGGGCCGTGCATGTTCTGGATGGTCTCGACCAGGTTGGGGGCGAAGCGCCATTTCTCCACCAGCATGCCTCCCACCACCGCGTGGTCCACGCCGATGATCTGGCGCAATGCCGCGTGCAGCGAGCTGCCGCTCTCCTTGCAGGCTTCGAGGGCCTGACGGAACTCGTTGGGCATGAACTGGGCGAAGACCACCTTGCCGAAATCGTGCAGCAGGCCGGCGATGAAACAATCCATCGGGTCCGCGCCATCCACATCGCCGGCGATTTTCTTGGCAATGTTGGCCGTGGCCAGCGAGTGCAGCAGGTATTGCTGCACGTCGAAGCCGGCGGCATTGCTCTTGGGCAGCATGCCGATGGCGGCGATGCCCAGGGCCAGGTTCTTGATGGTGTTGAAACCCAGGAAGACCACGGCGTGGTTGATCGAGGTGACCTGCTTGGGCAGGCTGTAGTACGCCGAGTTGATGACCTTGAGGATCTTGACCGTGACCACCGGGTCCTTGTCGATCACCTGCACCAAGTCCTTGGGGGTGCAATTGACGTCCCTGGTCAGATCCAGGATGGCCTGCACGCTTTTTGGGAAGGCCGGCATGCCATCAACGGCAGCGGCCAGTTTTTGCGACAGTTCAGGACTCATGATTGCATTGTGTACCGGGAGTGCGCCTACTGTACACAATCCCCCCTCAGGTGCGCAGCCGTTCGATGCCGAAGCCGTCCAGCGCGAGTTCGGGTCGATGGCCGCCCACCAGGTCGGCGAGGGCGCGGGCCGAGCCGCAACCCAGGGCCCAGCCACTGGAGCCGTGGCCGCAGTTCAGCCACAGGCCCGGGATGCCACTGGCGCCCAGCAGGGGCGGGCCGTCGGGCAGCATGGGGCGAGCGCCCTTCCAGGTCTGCACGCCGCTGGAGAGCACGGCCGCGCCGGGAAACCAGTCTTGCAGCACCTTGTAGAGGGTCTGCAGGGCGTCCTTGCGCTGCCGCTCGGGCCGCCCGCCCAGTTCGGCGCCGCCCCCCACGCGCACCCGGTTGCCCAGGCGAGCGATGGCCACCTTGTAGCGCTCATCCATGACGGCACTGCGCGGGGCGTTCAACGGTTCGCGCACGGTGGCGCTGACCGAGTAGCCGTACACGGCAGCCATCGGAATCTTCACGCCCAGGGGGCGCAACAACCGGGCCGAGTCGACCCCGGCGCACAGCACGGCGGCATCGAAGCGGCGTGGCTGCGACTCGCCGGCCAGCTGCACGTCCATACCCTGGCCGGGTGTCAGGCGTTCGACGGTGGTGCCGAAAGCAAATTGCACGCCGCGGGCCAGCGCCGCGTTCTTGAGCAGCAAGGCAAATTGCCGGCAGTTGCCAACTTCGTCCTCGGGCAGGTGCAGCGCGCCGTGGAAAGCGGTGTCGGGATTCAGGGCCGGCTCGATGGCGCGCGCCTCTTCGGGCGTGAGCTCGCGATGCGCCACGCCCTGATCGCGCAGCAGCTGCAGGCCGGGGCGCAGCAGTGTGTGGTCGCGCTCCGAGCGCAGCAGGACCAGCAGGCCCTGGCTGCGGTCGAAATCGAGTTCCAGTTCGGTAGCGAGTTCGTGCAGGCGCGTGCGGCTGTAGCGGGCCAGCCCCTGGAGGTTCTGGCGGTTGCGCAGATAGGTTTCGCTGCCGCAGGCGCGCCAGGACTTCCACATCCAGGCCAGGTCGCTGCCGCGCAGGGGCAGGGAAAAATGCACAGGTGCGTGACGCAGCAGCAGGTGGCGCAGGATCTTGAAGGGCATGCCTGGGGCGGCCCAGGGGGCGGTATAGCCCGGCGCGAGGATGCCGGTATTGGCAAAGCTGCCTTCTTCGGCGGCGGCGATGCGGCGTTCGAACACGGTGACCTCGTGGCCGTCGCGGGCCAGTTCCCAGGCGGTGGTGACGCCGATGATGCCGGCGCCGATGACTGCAATTTTCATGAATCGGGAGTGGGTTCCCGCTGGCCGGGCTGGCTGGCGGGATGGGGGATTATGGTTGTTGGGGGCGCAGCAGGGTTTCGATCTGCTGCGCGATGTTCAGGACCACATCATCGCGCATCGCGCCTTGCCAGACCATCAGGCCCACGGGCAATTCGTCCGGCGCGTGGCAGGGCAGGGAGATGGCGCAGCCGTCGAGCATGTTCACTACGCTGGGGTTGCGCAGCAGCAGGCCGTTGATGCGGAAGAAGGTTTCGTCGCGCTCGGGCCCTGGCAGCACCTCGGCCAGCGCTGGCGCCACGATGGGCAAGGTCGGCGAGAGCACCGCGTCGAAGCCGGCCAGGGCCTGCTCGACGCGAGCGATCCAGCCGCGTCGTGCCTGCAGGAGGTCGATGTAGTCTGCTGCGCTGATGGTTGCGCCGCGCTGGATGCGCGACAGGACGCGAGGGTCGTATTGGGCCGCGTGGCCTGCCAGCAGGTGGCGATGCCAGGCGTAGCTTTCGGCTGCGGCAAAACCGCCGCTGGCCTGCAGGCCAGCCAATTCGCCCAGCGCCGGCAGGGGGAGTTCTTCGATGCGGGCGCCGGCATCGCGCAGCGTCCGCAGCGTGCGTTCGAAGGCGCGCGCCACATGGGTGTCGATGCCGTCGAACATGACTTGCGGCACGACAGCCAGCCGGTAGTGCGAGAGCGGGGCCTGGCTGCGCGTGACGTGGCGTGCGGCCAGGATCTCGTGCACGGTGATCGCGTCGCGCACCGAGCGCGTCATGGCGCAGGCCGTGTCGAGCGTGAAGGACAGGGGCACCGTGCCGTCCAGCGGCACCAGGCGCTGGGTGCTCTTGAAGCCCACGATGCCCTGCAGGGCGGCCGGGATGCGGATCGAGCCGCCGGTGTCCGAGCCGAGGCCGACGAAGGCTGCACCCGCGACTACGGAAACGGCCGCGCCGCTGGACGAGCCGCCCGGCACGCGTGGTTGGTCGGTGGCCGCGGCATTGGCAGGGGTGCCGTAATGCGGGTTGATACCGACGCCGGAGTAGGCGAATTCGGACATGTTGGTGCGGCCTATCAGGGCGGCGCCGGCGGCACGCAGGCGGGCCACGGCCAAGGCGTCCTGGCTTGCCGAGGGTGCGTCTTTCAGGACGATGGAGCCGGCACGGCTGACCTGGCCGGCTACGTCGAACAGGTCCTTGACCGAGACTGCCAGCCCGGCCAGGGGCTGGCGGGCCGGATCGGCCGCGGCGGCCTGGGCACGGGCGCCGTCGAAGTCGGTCTGGAGGAAAGCGTGCGCGCAGGCTGGGGCTACGGCGCGGGCGATGGCCTGTTCGATCTCGGCCTCTGGGCTGGTCTGGCCGGCCAGCAGGCGCTGGCGGATGGCGTGGAGGTCGGTGGCGGGGGGCATTGGGAAGTGGGTCTGTGCTATACTCGTCGGGCTTTGCTGGAAGGGCCTGCGCATCTCGCGCAAGCAGCCGCAGAGCAAATCGCAAACCGGTCCATCCAGGTGTTGCAGCCGGCGTAAGACGCCGATTGCAAAGAGGACCGGATTTTAGACCCAACCTTCGGAGTTATTCACATGTCCGTGACCATGCGTCAAATGCTGGAAGCCGGTGTCCATTTTGGCCACCAGACCCGCTTCTGGAACCCCAAGATGGCCCCCTTCATCTTCGGCCATCGCAACAAGATCCACATCATCAACCTGGAAAAGTCGCTGCCGATGTTCCAGGACGCAGCCAAGTTTGCCAAGCAGCTGGCGGCCAAGCGCGGCACCATCCTGATGGTGGGCACCAAGCGCACCGCCCGCGAAACCGTGGCTGCCGAAGCCCAGCGCGCCGGCGTTCCTTTTGTTGACCAGCGCTGGCTGGGTGGCATGCTGACCAACTTCAAGACCGTCAAGACCTCGATCAAGCGCCTGAAGGACATGAAGGCCCAGCAGGAAACCGGCCTGGACGCCATGAGCAAGAAAGAGCAGCTGATGTTCGCCCGTGAACTCGAGAAGCTCGAGAAGGACATCGGCGGCATCCAGGACATGAACACCCTGCCGGACGCGATCTTCGTGATCGACGTCGGTTACCACAAGATTGCCATTGCCGAAGCCAAGAAGCTGGGCATCCCGCTGATCGGCGTGGTCGACTCCAACCACTCGCCCGAAGGCATCGACTACGTGATCCCGGGCAACGACGACTCGTCCAAGGCCGTGACCCTGTACGCCCGCGGCATTGCCGACGCCATCCTGGAAGGCCGTGCCAATGCCGTGGATGACGTGGTCAAGGCCGTGGCATCCGAGAGCGGCGACGAGTTCGTGGAAGTGAACGAAGCTTCCGCCTGATCCACGCCCGACCCGAAGAAAGGGGCGCTGTGCCCCTTTTTTTTAGTCCCAATCTGATTTTGAATTGATGACGGAGTAAGAAGATGGCTGCAATTACCGCAAGCATGGTTGCCGAACTGCGTGGCAAGACCGATGCCCCGATGATGGAATGCAAGAAGGCCCTGACCGAGGCCGATGGCGACATGGCCAAGGCCGAAGAGCTGCTGCGTGTGAAGCTGGGTACCAAGGCGGGCAAGGCCGCTTCGCGCGTGACCGCCGAAGGCGTGGTGGCCAGCTCGATCAGCGGCAGCACCGGCGCCCTGATCGAAGTGAACTGCGAGACCGACTTCGTGACCAAGAACGACAGCTTCCTGGCCCTGGCCAAGGCCGCTGCCGACCTGGTCGCCAAGCACAAGCCGGCCGACGTGGCCGCCCTGGGCGCGCTGCCCTACAGCCAGGACGGTTTCGGCCCCACCCTGGAAGACGTGCGCAAGGGCCTGATCGGCAAGATCGGCGAGAACATGAGCTTCCGCCGTTTCAAGCACTTCTCCTCGGGCGCCAAGCTGGCTGCCTACCTGCACGGCACGCGCATCGGCGTGGTCGTGGAGTTCGACGGCGACGAGACCGCTGCCAAGGACGTTGCCATGCACGTGGCCGCCATGAAGCCCGTCGCGCTGACCAGCGCTGACGTGCCGGCTGAACTGATCGAGAAAGAGCGTGCCGTTGCCGCCGGCAAAGCCGAAGAGGATCGCAAGACCGCCGAGGCGGCTGGCAAACCCGCACAGCCTGCCGACATCGTGGCCAAGCGTATCGAGGGCGGTGTGCAGAAGTTCCTGAAGGAAGTCTCGCTGTTCAACCAGCCCTTCGTGAAGAACGACAAGCAGACCGTCGAGCAGATGCTCAAGGCCGCCGGCACCACCCTCAAGGGTTTCACCCTGTACGTGGTGGGTGAGGGTATCGAGAAGAAGGTCGACGATTTCGCTGCCGAAGTGGCGGCCCAGGTCGCTGCCGCCAAGCAGGCGGGCTGATGCCTGCTGGCCGAGCGACGGCTCGGCCGGGGAAATCCTGTAAATTCCGTCTGTCCGGATCGCGTATCACCATCACCTGCAAGGAGCCCTTCATGTCCGACCCCAAGCCAGCCTACAAGCGTATTCTGCTTAAGCTGTCCGGGGAGGCCCTGATGGGCGACGATGCCTTCGGCATCAACCATGCGACCATCCAACGCATGGTGCAGGAGGTGGCCGAGATCACGCGCCTGGGGGTGGAAGTCGCCGTGGTCATCGGCGGCGGCAACATCTTCCGCGGCGTGGCCGGTGGTTCGGTCGGCATGGACCGGGCCACGGCCGATTACATGGGCATGCTGGCCACCGTGATGAACGCGCTGGCCCTGGCCGACACCATGAACAAGGCCGGCCTGACCGCCCGCGTGATGTCGGCCATCGCCATCGAGCAGGTGGTCGAGCCCTATGTGCGTCCCAAGGCCCTGCAGTACCTCGAAGAGGGCAAGGTCGTGGTCTTCGCGGCCGGCACCGGCAACCCCTTCTTCACCACCGACACGGCCGCCGCGTTGCGCGGCGCCGAGATTGGCGCCGAGATGGTACTCAAGGCCACCAAGGTGGATGGCGTCTACAGCGCCGATCCGAACAAGGACAAATCAGCCACCCGTTACAGCAAGATTTCCTTCGACGAGGCGATCTCGAAGAATCTCGGCATCATGGACGCCACGGCTTTCGCGCTGTGCCGCGACCAGAAGCTGCCGATCAAGGTGTTTTCCATTTTCAAGCACGGCGCGCTCAAGCGTGTCGTGATGGGTGAAGACGAGGGCACGCTGGTCTACGCCTAGCGCAGACACCGGTGCCCGCAGAGGAGCAAAGCATGACGACGATTGCAGACATCAAGAAGACCATGGAAACCAAGATGGACCAGTCCATCGAGGCCCTGAAAAACCATCTGTCCAAGATCCGTACCGGCCGCGCCAATCCGTCGCTGCTCGACTCCGTGCAGGTCGAGTACTACGGCTCCACGGTGCCGCTGAGCCAGGTGGCCAACGTGAACCTGCTGGACGCCCGCACCATCAGCGTGCAGCCCTGGGAAAAGGGCATGGGTGCCAAGATCGAGAAGGCTATCCGCGAGAGCGAGCTGGGCCTGAATCCGGCCTCCATGGGCGACCTGATCCGCGTGCCCATGCCGCCGATGAGCGAGGAGCGCCGCAAGGAGATGACCAAGCTGGTACGTACCGAGGGCGAGAACGCCAAGATCGCCGTGCGCAACCTGCGTCGTGACGCCAACGAGGCGGTCAAGAAGCTGGTCAAGGACAAGACCGCGTCCGAGGACGACCAGAAACGTTCCGAAGCCGACATCCAGAAACTGACCGACAAGCACGTCGCCACGATCGACCAGCTGGTCGCAGGCAAGGAACAGGAAGTGATGGCGGTATAAAAGTGGCCCCCACGCTTGCCACTCCGTGTGCTGCGCTGCTCCCCAAGGGGGGCCTCGCGCCTTGGGGCGGCCCGGCGGCGCTCACACCGTCCACTTGATCATCATGAACTCGCCCGGCGGCTTGCCGCACCACATCGCCATCGTCATGGATGGCAATGGCCGCTGGGCCACCAAACGCTTTCTGCCGCGTCTGGCGGGCCACCGCCAGGGCATGGAGAGCCTGCGCCGTTGCATCCGGGCCTGCCTGGACCGCGGGGTGTCGGTGCTGACCGTCTTCGCCTTTTCCTCCGAAAACTGGAATCGCCCGGCCGACGAGGTCTCGGGCCTCATGGACCTGCTGGCCACGGCCCTGGCCAAGGAAGTGCCGCAGCTGCTCAAGGATGGCGTGCGTTTGCATTTTGTCGGCGATCGGGCCGGTCTGTCCGACAAGGTGCGCACCGGCCTGGACCAGGCCGAACTGGCGACGGCAGCCAACAGCAAGCTCGTTCTGAACGTGTGCTTCAACTATGGCGGGCGCTGGGACATCGCCCAGGCGGCAGCCCGGCTGGCGGCCCAGGGACAGCCCATCACCGAGATGGCGCTGCACCAGGCCATGGCCATGGCCCATGTCCCCGACCCGGACCTCATCATCCGCACCGGCGGCGAGCTGCGCCTGAGCAACTTCCTGCTCTGGCAGGCAGCCTATGCCGAACTCTTCTTCAGCGACAAGCTCTGGCCCGACTTCGATGAGGCCGAACTCGACCGTGCCATCGGCGAATTCAAGCGGCGCGAGCGCCGCTACGGCCAGACCTCCGACCAGGTCGCTTCACCAGGCCCGGGCCATAAGGCGGCCTGAGGATCAACCATGCTCAAGCAGCGCATCATCACCGCCATCGTCCTGCTGCTGATCCTGCTGCCGGCGCTCTTTCACCAGGACACGCTGTACTGGCGCCTGGTCACCCTGGTCCTGATCGCGGCGGGTGCCTGGGAGTGGGGGCGTCTCAATCGCCTGGGCCAGTTCGGCGCCTGGATCGGTGCTTTTGTCTGCCTGGTGGCCTGCGTCATGGCCTGGGATCTGGGCTTGCTGGCCGCACCCCAGCCGCTGCTGTGGACGCTGGCGGGTGGCATCTGGGTGCTGGTCGGGGCTGCCCTGATCAAGACTGGCGTGAGCCGCTGGGGGCAACTGCCGCAGGCCTTGCGTCTGGGCGGGGGCTGGCTGGTGCTGTGGTTGGCCTGGCTGGCTGTGGTGCAGGCGCGCGAGGTCGGCGTGGCCTTTTTACTCTCTATCCTGCTGCTGGTCTGGATGGCGGACGTCGCCGCCTACTTTGCCGGCAAGGCCTGGGGCGGGCGGTTCAGCGCGGTCAGGCTGGCGCCGGCCATCAGTCCGGGCAAGAGTTGGGAGGGGGTCTGGGGCGGCATGGTGGGCGTGGTGGTGCTGGCGCTGGTCTGGCTGACCCTGGAGCGTGCCGGCGTGCTGGCATCGCCCAGCCTCTACAGCCATCTGCAGTCGCGCGGCGGCTGGCTGCTGCTGTTGCTGGCCGTGCTGTTCCTCGCGGCCATGAGCGTGGTGGGTGACCTGGTGGAGTCGCTGGTCAAGCGTAGCGCCGGCGCCAAGGACAGCAGCCGCCTGCTGCCCGGCCATGGTGGTGTGCTCGACCGCGTCGATGCCCTGCTGCCCACGCTGCCCCTGGCGATGATGTTTTATTCGGTACTGCGTTGATGAAGCAGCCAACACGTCAGCGGGTGGCCATCCTCGGCTCCACCGGTTCCATCGGCACGAGCACACTGGACGTACTGGCGCGCCATCCGCAGCGCTTTGAGGTCCATGCGCTGACGGCCGCTACGCAGGTGGACCTGATGCTGCAGCAATGTCTGCAGTTCCAGCCCCGGTTCGCCGTCATGGCCAGCGCAGCCCACGCCAAGCAACTGGCCGAGCGCCTGCGCCAGGCCGGCGCGAAGACACAGGTGTTGGGGGGCGAGGTGGCCCTCTCCGAAGTGGCAGCGCACGAGGAGGTCGATGTCGTGATGGCGGCCATCGTCGGGGCCGCGGGTCTGGCGCCCTGCCTGGCCGCGGCGCACGCGGGCAAGCGCCTGCTGCTGGCCAACAAGGAAGCGCTGGTGGTCGGCGGCGAATTTTTTATGCAGGCGGTGCGTACGGGTGGCGCCACGCTGCTGCCGATCGACAGCGAGCATTCGGCCATCTTCCAGTCCCTGCCCGAAGACCCGGCCTCCTGGGCGCAGCGGGTCGACAAGATTATCCTCACTGCTTCCGGCGGCCCGTTTCGTACGCGCGATCCGCAGACCCTGCGCGAGGTCACGCCCGAACAGGCCTGCGCGCACCCGAACTGGGTGATGGGGCGCAAGATCTCGG
The DNA here is from genome assembly GCA_963512455.1 of uncultured Hylemonella sp. GTDB lineage: Bacteria > Pseudomonadota > Gammaproteobacteria > Burkholderiales > Burkholderiaceae_C > Hylemonella. Next base: position 160,250 of record CAUPMJ010000001.1, read on the forward strand.
TCGATTCGGCCACCATGATGAACAAGGCGCTGGAGGTGATCGAGGCGCGTTACCTGTTCGGCTTGGGGCCGGAGCGGCTGGAGGTGGTGATCCACCCGCAAAGCGTGATCCACTCCATGGTGCAGTACAGCGATCACTCGGTGGTGGCACAACTGGGCACACCCGACATGCGGGTGCCCATCGCTTATGGCCTGTCCTGGCCCGAGCGCATGGCTTCGGGCGCTGCCGCGCTGGATTTCCACAAGCTGGCGGCCATGACCTTCGAGCCCATGGACGCTCCCGGGCACGCCCAGCGTTTCCCCGGGATCCGCCTGGCCTGGGATGCCTTGCGTGGCCCGGCGGGCACCACGGCGGTGCTCAATGCGGCCAACGAAGTGGCGGTGGCGGCCTTCCTGGAGCGGCGCATCCGTTTCGACCAGATCCATGCGGTCAACCTGGGCACGCTGGCGGCCGTTGTGCCGGCAGCCCCCGGTTCGCTGGACGATCTGCTGGCGCTGGACGCACAGTCGCGCGCGGCAGCGCAGGCCTGCCTGCGTGGGCTGACGACCTGAGCCCCAAAGGACAAACATGCTGACCGTTGTTGCTTTTATCGTCGCTCTGGGGCTGCTGATCGCCATCCATGAATACGGGCACTACCGCATGGCCGTGGCCTGCGGCGTCAAGGTGCTACGTTTCTCGGTCGGGTTTGGCCACACCCTGCTGCGCTGGCAGCCCAGGGGTTCTGCGACCGAATTCGTGCTGGGGGCTTTCCCGTTGGGCGGTTACGTCCGCATGCTCGACGAACGGGAAGCGCCGGTGGCCGCGCACGAACGTCACTTGGCCTTCAATACCCAGCCGCTGCGATCGCGCGCACTGATTGTCGCCGCCGGCCCGCTGGCCAATCTGTTGCTGGCCGTGCTGCTCTATGCGGTGGTCAACTGGAGTGGCGTGCAGATGGCCAGCCCAGTGCTGGGCGCTCCGGTGACCGCTTCTGTGGCTGAGCGCGCCGGACTGCGCGGGGGCGAGCGGGTTGAGCGCGCGGGTTTCGAGGGCGGCGAACTCAAGCCCATGGCCTCGTTCGAGGATGTGCGCTGGCTGCTGACGCGCGGGGCCCTCGAGGGGCGTGACGTACGCCTGGTCCTGCTCGATGCGCGTGGGCAGGCCACGACCGAGTTGGTGCTGCCGCTGGCGAGCATGGGGGTGAGCGACGCGGATGCCCAGCTGTTCGAGCGCATCGGCATCGTTGCACCCCTGAGCCGACCGGAAATCGGTGAGATCACGCCGGGCAGCGCTGCTGAGCGGGCAGGCTTGCGTCCGGGCGATCTGGTGCTGAACCTCGGCGGGGTGGTCGTGATGGACGGCCGCCAGTTGCGCGAGATGATCCGCGCCTCGGTGCGGGAAGGGCAGCCCCTCACGAAGAACTGGCGCATCGAGCGACAGGGTGCCATCACCAACCTTGACGTGACCCCTGAGGTCCAGCAGCAGGGCGGGGTGGCGATCGGCCGCATCGGGGCCTATGTGGGTGTGGCTCCCGAGATGATCACGGTCCAGCACGGTGTGTTCGAAGGCCTGTGGCTGGGTGTCGAGAAGACCTGGGACGTTTCGCTGCTGACGCTGCGCACGCTGGGCCGTATGCTGGTGGGTGAGGCCTCGCTGAAGAACCTCAGTGGTCCGCTGACCATAGCCGACTATGCCGGCCGTTCTGCCAGCCTGGGGCTGACGTCCTATCTGGTCTTTCTGGCCCTGATCAGCGTCAGCCTGGGCGTGCTCAACCTGCTGCCCTTGCCGGTGCTCGATGGCGGACACCTGATGTATTATCTTTGGGAGGGTGTTACAGGCAAGCCCGTGTCGGAAGCCTGGCTGGAGCGCCTGCAGCGTGCTGGCGTTGCCATGCTGGCGCTCATGATGTCCATTGCGCTGTTCAATGACCTGACCCGTCTCCTGGGCTGAACCACCGGACCCGACGGTGTGCCCCAGCCAAATTTCAAGTTGACCGATGCAATTCACACGATATAGCCTGCGCGCCGCCTCCCTGGTGGCCGCCCTGTTGCTGACCGCGCACATGGCCTGGGCCGCCGAACCTTTCAAGATCCGCGACATCCAGGTCGAGGGTTTGCAGCGCATCGAGCCGGGGACCGTCTTCGCCTCCATGCCGCTGCGCGTGGGGGATACCTACAACGACGAGAAAGGGACGGCCTCGATCCGTGCGCTGTTCGCCCTGGGCCTGTTCACCGACGTGCGCCTGGAGATCAACGGGGACGTGTTGGTGGTGGTGGTCGAGGAGCGGCCCAGCGTGGCTGGCGTCGAGTTCATCGGAACCCGCGAGTTCGACAAGGAGGCGCTGACGAAGGCGCTGAAAGACATCGGTTTGGCCGAGGGACGTCCTTTCGACAAGGCCCTGCTGGACCGGGCCGAGCAGGAGCTCAAGCGCCAGTACATCAATAAAAGTCTCTATGCAGCCGAGGTGGTGACGACCGTGACGCCGGTGGAGCGCAACCGCGTGAGCCTGGCCTTCACCGTCATCGAAGGCGAACCGGCCAAGATCAGCGAAATCCGTATTGTCGGCAACAAGGCGTTTTCCGAATCGACCCTGCGCAATCTGTTCGACCTGGACACCGGCAACTGGATGAGTTGGTACACCAAGTCGGATCGCTATTCACGTGCCAAGCTCAATGCCGACATCGAGACGATGCGTTCCTACTATCTGGCGCGCGGCTATCTGGAGTTCCGGATCGACTCGACCCAGGTGGCCATCGCCCCCAACAAGCAGGATATTTCCATCACCCACAATGTGACCGAGGGGGAGCGTTTCGTCGTGGCCGGGGTGCGTCTGGCCGGCAACTATCTGGGGCGCGAGGATGAATTCAAGGCCCTGGTATCGATACGCCCCGGCGAAGCCTACAACGCCGACCGGGTGGCCGAGACCGTCAAGGCCTTCACTGAATATTTCGGCCGTTTCGGCTACGCCTTTGCTCGCGTTCAGTCCGTGCCTGAGATCGACCGCAGCACCAGCCGGGTGACGCTGGTGTTGCAGGCCGAACCTTCGCGCCGTGCCTATGTGCGCCGTATCAATGTGGCGGGTAACAACCGCACGCGTGACGAGGTGATCCGCCGCGAGTTCCGCCAGTTTGAATCGTCTTGGTACGACAGCGAACGGATCCGCCTGTCGCGCAACCGGGTGGACCGACTGGGCTATTTCAGCGAAGTCACGATGGAGACCTCGGAAGTGCCAGGTACGCCCGACCAGGTGGACCTGACCATGAAGGTCGTCGAGCGGCCCACCGGCAGTCTGACGCTGGGTGCCGGCTTCTCCACCAGCGAGGGATTGGGGCTGACGTTTGGCATCAGCCAGCAGAACGCTTTTGGCAGTGGCAACTCGCTGGGCGTGCAACTCAACACCAGCAAGATCAATCGCGTGATTGTGGTCAGTACGACCGACCCGTATTTCACGCAGGACGGGGTGTCGCGCACGATTGACCTGTACCAGCGGGTCTCGCGCCCCTATTACTACGAAGATTCTTACGCGCTGGAGACCGTTGGCACCAGCCTGCGCTTCGGCATCCCCTTCACCGAGCGCGATACGGTCTACCTGGGGGCGGGCGTCGAGCGCACCACCATCGTGCCGGGCACCTACCTGCCGGTGGCCTACCAGAGTTACGCCGACCAGTTCGGTTATGCCAGCACCGCCGTGCCGCTGACCCTGGGTTGGGGGCGGGACAACCGCGATAGCGCCCTGGTGCCGACCAGTGGCAACCTCCAGCGCGCCACCGCCGAGTGGAGCACCTTTGGTGAGGTGCGTTATGTCCGTGGCACTTATAACTACCAGCACTATGTGCCGCTGACCAAGCAGTACACCTTTGCCTTCAATTCGGATCTGGCCCTGGGCCAGGGGATCGACGGCCGACCCTATCCGCTGTTCAAGAACTTCTATGGTGGCGGCCTGGGCTCGGTGCGTGGTTTCGAGGCGGGCAGTCTGGGGCCGCGCGACTCGGCCACCGGCCTGACCTACGGTGGGCCGAAAAAGATCAATTTCAACTTCGAACTGCAGGCGCCGTTCCCTGGTGCCGGCAACGACCGGACCCTGCGCGTCTATACCTTTGTCGATGCCGGCAACGTCTATGGGCCGGACGATCCGATCGATGCAGCCAACTTCCGGGTGGGCGGTGGCGTCGGTATCAGCTGGATCTCGCCCATGGGCCCCTTGCGCCTGGCCTTTGCCCGTCCCATCCGGCAATTCGAAGGCGATAGAATCCAGTATCTGCAATTCCAGATTGGGACCACATTCTGATGAAGTACTTCATACGTCCTGCATATCTGCTGCTGGGTCTGAGTCTGCTGGCCGTGCCGGCGCTGGCCCAGGAATTCCGGCTGGGTTTCGTCAGCCTGGACCGCATCATCAAGGAAGCGGTGCCGGCCAAGAATGCCCAGGCCAAGCTGGAGCAGGAGTTCTCCAAGCGCGAGAAAGAGCTGCAGGCCCAGGGCGCCAGCATCAAGAGCCAGGCCGAGTTGCTGGAGCGTGAGGCGCCCACGCTGTCGGAAAGCCAGCGCGTGAACCGCCAGAAGCAGCTGGTCGAACTGGACCGCGATTTCCAGCGCAAGCGCCGCGAGTTTCAGGAAGACCTCAACGCCCGTCGCAACGAGGAACTGCAGCAGGTGTTCGAGCGTGCCAACCGTGTGGTCAAGCAGGTGGCCGACGCTGAGAAATACGACCTGATCCTCCAGGAGGCGGTCTACGTCAACCCCCGGCACGACATCACCGACAAGGTGATCAAGGCCCTGAATGCCACCGTGACCAAGTAAGGTCACACGGATATTTGCGGGCAGATCGCGTGTGGCAGTGCGTCTAGGCAACATCGTCGAGCAGCTCGGGGGCGAACTGTTTGGCGACCCTGCGCTGGAAATCCAGGCCTTGGCCCCTCTCGATGTGGCCGAACCTCAACACCTCAGCTTCCTCAGCAACCCCAAATACCGCCAGCAACTGGCAGCGTCGCGTGCCGGCTGCGTGATTGTCGGACCACAGATGCAGGCCGAGGCCGTTGCCCGCGGCGCCTGCATCGTTGCCGACAATCCTTACCTCTACTTCGCCCGCGTCACCCAGCTCTGGCAGCGCTCGCGCCAACGCCCGGCCAGCCCGCGCATCCATCCGAGTGCGGTCGTTGACCCCGCGGCGCAGGTCGATCCGACTGCTCAGATCGGGCCGCTGTGCGTGGTCGAACGCGGCGCGCGCATCGGGGCGCACACGGTGCTCAAATCTCGCGTGACCGTCAGCGAGGACTGCGTGATTGGCGGGCGCTGCATTCTGCACTCCGGGGTGGTGATCGGGGCCGACGGTTTCGGTTTTGCCAAGGACGGCGAGCGCTGGGAGAAGATCGAGCAGCTCGGCGCGGTGCGCATCGGCAACGACGTCGAGATCGGCGCCAACACCTGTATTGACCGCGGTGCCTTGAGCGACACCGTGATCGAGGATGGCGTCAAGCTCGACAACCTGATCCAGATCGGCCACAACGTGCGCGTGGGCCGCAACACCGCCATGGCGGGCTGCGTGGGCGTAGCCGGCAGTGCCACCATCGGGGCCAACTGCACCATCGGCGGCAGCGCCGGCGTGCTGGGCCACCTGAGCATCGCGGACGGGGTGAACGTGTCTTCGTTCTCGCTGGTCACGCGTTCGCTCAACAAGCCGGGGCATTACACCGGCTTCTATCCGCTGGAGGACAATGCGTCCTGGGAAAAGAATGCCGCTACCCTCAAGCAGCTCTCTACCCTGCGCGAACGCGTACGCGCGCTGGAAAAAGACCTCAAGGAAACAAAAAAATGATCGCCATGGACATCCACAAAATTCTCAAGCTGCTGCCGCACCGTTACCCCATCCTGCTGGTGGACCGGGTGCTGGAGCTGGAGAAGGGCAAGCGTATCAAGGCGGTCAAGAACGTCACGATCAACGAGGATTTCTTCAACGGTCATTTCCCCACCCGCCCCGTCATGCCGGGGGTTTTGATGCTTGAGGCCCTGGCGCAGACGGCGGCCCTGCTGTCCTTCGAAACCCTGGGCCATGCCCTCGACGAGAACACGGTGTACTACTTTGCCGGCATCGACAACGCGCGCTTCAAGCGCCCGGTCGAGCCCGGCGACCAGCTCATCCTTGAAGCCGAGCTGGAACGCTCCAAGGCCGGCATCTACAAGTTCAAGGTCTGGGCCAGCGTCGACGGCGAACGTGCTGTCGAGGCCGATATCCTGTGCACCATGCGCAAGGTCAGCTGAGGGCGCAGCGTGACGCAGATCCATTCGACCGCTATCGTCGATCCCCGGGCCGAACTCGACAGCACTGTCACGGTGGGGCCCTACACGGTGATCGGCCCACACGTAAAGGTGGGGGCAGGCACGGCCATCGGTCCGCATTGTGTGATCGAGGGACGCACGACCATCGGTCGGGACAACCGGATTTTCCAGTTCAACTCGCTGGGCGCCATCTCGCAGGACAAGAAGTACAAGGACGAGCCCTGCGAACTGCACATCGGGGACCGCAACACGATCCGCGAGTTCTGTACCTTCAACATCGGTACGGCGCAGGACAAGAACGAAACCCGCATCGGCAACGACAACTGGATCATGGCCTATGTGCACATCGCTCACGACTGCATCATTGGCAATCATGTGACCATGGCCAACAACGCCACCCTGGCCGGGCATGTCGAGATCGGCGACTGGTCCACCGTGGGCGGCCTGACCGGCATCCTCCAGCGCATGCGCATCGGTGCCCACACCATGATCGGCTTTGCCAGTCACGTCGCCAAGGACATCCCGCCGTACATGGTGGTGGATGGCAATCCGCTGACGGTGCGCAGCGTCAACCTGGTCGGCTTGCGGCGGCGGGATTTTTCTGACCAGCGCATCGCGGCCATCCGTGAGATGCACAAGATCCTCTACCGCCAGAACCTCACGCTGGAGCAGGCGCGCACGGCCATCGCCGCGCTGCCGCAGACTTGGCCCGAAGCGGCGGACGACGTGGCGCAGATGGAAGCCTTCCTCGCCAGCGCCACCAACGGCATTGCCCGCTGAGAGACCAGACATGATGTCCCAGCCGCGCGTCGCGATGGTGGCGGGCGAGACCTCCGGGGACTTGCTGGCCGGCCTCCTGCTCGATGGTGTCCGTGCACGTTGGCCTGAAGCCCAAGCCCTGGGCATCGGTGGGCCGCAGATGGCCCGACGCGGCTTTCAGGCCTGGTGGCCCAGCGACAAACTGGCTGTGAGCGGTTATGTCGAGGTACTGCGCCATTACCGTGAGCTCGTGGGCATCCGTGACCAGCTTCGCGAGCGACTGCTCCAGGACCGGCCTGATGTCTTTATCGGCGTCGACGCCCCCGATTTCAATCTGGATCTGGAGCGTGATCTCAAGGCCGCTGGCGTGAAAACCGTGCACTTCGTCTGTCCCTCCATCTGGGCTTGGCGTCCCGAGCGCGTACACAAGATCAAAGTCAGCGTGGACCACGTCCTGTGCATCTTCCCGTTTGAAGTGGAATTGCTGGGCCGGCACGGCATCGCCGCGACCTATGTCGGCCATCCGCTGGCCAATGTGATTCCCCTGCAACCGGACCGCGCTGCCGCGCGCGCGGCGCTGGGGGTGCCGGTCGACGCGCAGCTTGTGGCCATCCTGCCGGGCAGCCGGGCGGGCGAGATCAAACAGCTGGCTGAACGCTTCTTCCGCGCGGCGGCCCTGATGCTCCAGTCCCGCCCGCAGCTGCAATTCCTCGTGCCGGCCATTCCCGCCCTGCGAACGCGCATCGAGCAAGCCGCGCGCGCTGCGGGCATGCAAGGGCGACTGCGCATCCTTGATGGTCAGTCCCACACCGTGCTGGCGGCCTGTGACGTGACCCTGATCGCCAGCGGTACGGCTACGCTCGAGGCCGCCCTGTTCAAACGACCCATGGTGATCTCCTATGCCGTGAACTGGCTGACTTACCAGCTCATGAAGCGCAAGCAGCTGCAGCCCTGGGTTGGTCTGCCCAACGTCTTGTGCCGCGATTTCGTCGTGCCCGAGCTCTTGCAGCATGACGCCACGCCTGAGAAACTGGCTGCGGCCACGCTGCAGTGGCTGGATGCGCCCGAGCGTGTCGCGGCCCTGGAGCAGACCTTCATGGCACTGCATGCCGAACTGCAGCGCGACACACCTAAGCTGGCGGCCGATGCGATCGCGCAAGTTCTTGCAGGCTGAACAGGCCACGCTTATGTGGGACACGCCGGGTCTGATCGCCGGGGTGGATGAGGCTGGCCGCGGCCCCTTGGCTGGCCCAGTGGTGGCAGCCGCGGTGATACTGGACGATCTGAACCCCATCCAGGGCCTGGCCGATTCCAAGAAGCTCACGCCCGCGCGTCGCGAGAAGCTGTACGACGAGATCCGGGCCAAGGCCCTGTGCTGTTCCATCGCCGAAGCCAGTGTGGAGGAGATCGACACGCTGAATATCCTGCAGGCCACGCTGCTGGCCATGCGCCGTGCCGTCGAAGGCCTGCGTCTCAAGCCTGCCAAGGTGCTGGTGGACGGCAACCGTCTGCCGGTGCTGGATGTGCTGGCCGAGGCGATCGTCAAAGGCGACGTCACGGTGCCGGCGATTTCCGCCGCTTCCATCCTGGCCAAGGTGCACCGCGACCGCTGGTGCGCCGAGTACGACCGCGAGTTTCCGCAGTATGGCTTTGCTGCCCACAAGGGTTACGGCACGGCCGAACATCTGGCGGCGCTGCGCGCGCACGGCGCCTGTCCGCAGCATCGCAAGACCTTTGCGCCGGTGACGGAGGTGTTGAAATGAGCATGCAGCAGCCGATCCATATCACGGCACGAGATAACCCGCTGCTCAAGGAACTGCGCAAGCTCAGCCAGGACAGCACGGCCTATCGCAAGACGGGACGTTTCTGGGTCGAGGGAGATCATCTCTGCCGCGCGGCCTCGTTGCGCGGGAGCCGGCCGTCCATTGCGGTATTTGCTGAGGCTGCCTGGCCGTTGTTTGCGGCCGAGTTCGGCACGTCTGCGGCCAAGACCGTCCTGGTGCCCGATGCGCTGTTCGACGGCATCAGCGGCCTTGAATCGCCCTCTCGACTGGGTTTCGTGTTCGACTTGCCCGCCAATGCAGTCCTGCAGCCCGGCCTAGCCTCGGTCATCCTCGACCGTGTGCAGGATGCCGGTAACGTGGGATCCATCCTGCGCAGTGCAGCGGCCTTCGGTTTCCAGCAGGTGATTGCCCTCAAGGGCACCGCTGCTCTCTGGAGTCCCAAGGTGCTGCGCGCCGGTATGGGCGCGCATTTTGCATTGCGCCTGGTCGAGAGTGTGGAGCCGGCGGCGCTCGACGATCTGGCCATGCCCATCATCGTCACCAGCTCGCACCAGGGTGAGCTGATCCACCGGCAGTCCTTGCCCTGGCCCTGTGCCTGGGCACTGGGCCATGAAGGGCAGGGCGTGGGCGACGAGTTGATGGCGCGTGCTGCGCTCTCGGTGCGCATTGCCCAGCCCGGCGGGGAGGAGTCTCTCAACGTGGCCGCGGCCGCCGCCATCTGCCTGCACGCCAGCGCCGTGGCGGTCGCTGCGACCTGAATTTTCTCAAAGCGGGTTCAAGGCCGTCATACAAGGCGAAGGCTGCGAGGGGGCATCGACCCTAAGCTATAATCTTGAACTGTTCAGAAATCCAGCCGCCCCAGCGCATTTCAGGCCGAACAATCCCTCTTCAAAGCAGCAGCCAGGACCCGTTTCCTGTAAGTGCGTGGGCGCGCCCGTAACCAACGGAGTACCCAGTGCTTTTGTCTCTCCAGGGAACCACCCCTCACGCCATCCTGGCGCTCGCAGACGGCACGGTCTTTATCGGCAATTCCATTGGTGCCACCGGCACCACGGTCGGCGAGGTGGTGTTCAACACCGCCATGACCGGCTACCAGGAAATCCTCACTGATCCGAGTTACTGCCGGCAGATCGTGACCCTCACGTATCCGCACATCGGCAACTACGGCATCAACCCCGAGGACGTCGAAGCCGAGAAGATCCATGCCGCCGGCCTCATCATCAAGGACCTGCCCCTGCTGGCTTCCAACTTTCGTTGCACCGAGACGCTCTCGCAGTACTTGGTGCGCGAGAAGACGGTGGCGATTGCCAACCTCGACACCCGCAAGCTCACCCGTCTGCTGCGCAGCAAGGGCGCGCAGAACGGCGCCATCGTGGCGCTCAAGGCCGGTGAGGCCGTGACCCAGGCCCGCATCGACGAAGCCCTGGCTGCCGCCAAGGCCGCGCCCAGCATGAAGGGCCTGGACCTGGCCCAGGTCGTGACGACCGCCAAGCCCTATACCTGGGACCAGACCGAGTGGACCCTGGGCGCGGGCTACGGCAAGCAGACCGCCCCGCGCTTCCACGTCGTGGCCTATGACTATGGCGTCAAGAAGAACATCCTGCGCATGCTGGCGCAGCGCGGCTGCAGGCTGACTGTGGTGCCGGCCAAGACGCCCGCCAAGGATGTGCTGGCACTCAAGCCCGATGGCGTCTTCCTCTCCAACGGCCCTGGCGATCCGGAACCTTGCGACTACGCCATCACCGCCGTGCGCGAGATCATCGACACCGGCATCCCGACCTTTGGCATCTGCCTGGGACACCAGATCATGGCCCTGGCCTCGGGCGCCAAGACCTTCAAGATGCAGAACAGCCACCACGGAGCCAACCACCCCGTGAAGGATCTGGACAGCGGCCGTGTGAGCATCACCAGCCAGAACCACGGCTTCGCCGTGGAGATGGAGTCGCTGCCTTCCAACCTGCGCGCCACCCACGTCAGCCTGTTCGACGGAACGCTGCAGGGCCTGACCCGTACCGACAAGCCGGCCTTCTGCTTCCAGGGTCATCCGGAAGCCTCGCCCGGCCCGCACGATATCGCCTACCTGTTTGATCGCTTCACGGCGCTGATGGAGAAGAAGTAAATGCCCAAGCGCACAGACATCAAGAGCATCCTGATCATCGGCGCCGGCCCGATCATCATCGGCCAGGCCTGCGAGTTCGACTACTCCGGCGTGCAGGCCTGCAAGGCCCTGCGTGAAGAGGGTTACAAGGTCATCCTGATCAACAGCAACCCCGCCACGATCATGACCGACCCGGCCACGGCCGACGTCACCTACATCGAGCCCATCACCTGGCAGACAGTCGAGAAGATCATCGCCAAGGAAAAGCCCGACGCCATCCTGCCCACCATGGGCGGCCAGACTGCGCTGAACTGCGCGCTGGATCTGTGGCACCACGGTGTGCTTGAGAAGTACAAGGTCGAACTCATCGGCGCCACGCCCGAGGCCATCGACAAGGCCGAAGATCGCCAGAAGTTCAAGCAGGCCATGACCAAGATCGGCCTGGGTTCGGCGCGCTCGGGCATTGCCCACAGCATGGAAGAGGCCTGGGCGGTGCAGAAGACCGTGGGCTTCCCCACCGTCATCCGCCCCAGCTTCACGCTGGGCGGCACGGGCGGCGGCATCGCCTACAACCCCGAAGAATTCGAGGTGATCTGCAAGCGTGGCCTTGAGGCCTCGCCCACCAAGGAGCTGCTCATCGAAGAGTCGCTGCTGGGCTGGAAAGAGTACGAGATGGAAGTCGTGCGCGACAAGGCCGACAACTGCATCATCGTCTGCTCGATCGAAAACCTGGATCCCATGGGCGTGCACACCGGTGACTCCATCACCGTCGCCCCGGCCCAGACCCTGACCGACAAGGAATACCAGATCATGCGCAACGCCTCGCTGGCGGTGCTGCGGGAAATCGGTGTGGACACGGGCGGCTCCAACGTGCAATTCTCGATCAACCCGAAAGACGGGCGCATGATCGTGATCGAGATGAACCCGCGCGTGAGCCGTTCCTCGGCGCTGGCGTCCAAGGCCACGGGGTTCCCGATCGCCAAGGTCGCGGCCAAGCTGGCCGTGGGCTACACCTTGGACGAGCTGCGCAACGACATCACGGGCGGCGCCACGCCGGCCAGCTTCGAGCCCAGCATCGACTACGTGGTCACCAAGATCCCGCGGTTTGCCTTCGAAAAATTCCCCACGGCCGACAGCCGCCTGACGACGCAGATGAAGTCGGTGGGTGAAGTCATGGCCATGGGCCGCACCTTCCAGGAATCCTTCCAGAAGGCCCTGCGCGGCCTGGAAGTCGGCGTGGACGGCATGAACGAAAAGACCCAGGATCGCGAGGTGCTGGAGAAGGAACTGGGCGAGCCCGGCCCCGAGCGTATCTGGTACGTGGGCGATGCCTTCGCCATGGGCCTGTCGGTGGACGAGGTCTACGACCTGACCAAGATCGACAAATGGTTCCTGGTGCAGATCGAGGAGATCGTGAAGATCGAACTCGACCTCGACAAGCTGACCGCTGAGAAGGGCGACAAGGCTCTGGCCGCGCTGGATGCCGTCACGCTGCGCGCCCTGAAGAAGAAGGGTTTCTCGGACCGCCGTCTGGCCAAGCTGCTCAAGACCACCGAGAAGCAGCTGCGCGATACGCGCCGCAAGCTGGGCGTGCGCCCGGTCTACAAGCGCGTCGACACCTGTGCCGCCGAGTTCGCGACCAATACCGCCTATATGTACTCGACCTACGAGGACGAGTGCGAGGCCGAGCCGACGAACAAGAAGAAGATCATGGTGCTGGGTGGTGGTCCCAACCGCATCGGCCAGGGCATCGAGTTCGACTACTGCTGTGTGCACGCCGCGCTCGCCATGCGCGAGGACGGTTACGAGACCATCATGGTCAACTGCAACCCCGAGACCGTGTCCACCGACTACGACACCTCGGATCGCCTCTACTTCGAGCCGCTGACTCTCGAAGACGTGCTGGAGATCGTGGACAAGGAAAAGCCGACCGGCGTGATCGTCCAGTACGGCGGCCAGACGCCGCTCAAACTCGCCCTGGGCCTGGAAGCCGAGGGTGTGCCCATCATCGGAACCAGCCCGGACATGATCGACGCGGCCGAAGACCGCGAACGCTTCTCGGCCCTGCTGCGCACCCTGAACCTCAAGCAGCCGCCCAACGCCACCGCGCGTACCGAGCCGGAAGCCCTGGAGAAGGCAGCCACCTTGGGCTACCCTCTGGTGGTGCGCCCCAGCTACGTGTTGGGTGGCCGCGCCATGGAGATCGTGCACGAGCAGCGCGACCTCGAGCGCTACATGCGCGAAGCGGTCAAGGTCAGCAACGACAGCCCGGTGCTGCTGGACCGCTTTCTGAACGACGCGATCGAATGCGACGTGGACTGCCTGCGCGACCCGGAAGGCAAGACCTTCATCGGCGGCGTGATGGAACACATCGAACAGGCCGGCGTGCACAGCGGCGACTCCGCCTGCTCGCTGCCACCATACTCGCTGTCCCAGGCCACGGTGGACGAGCTCAAGCGCCAGTCGGCCGCCATGGCGGGCGCTCTGAACGTGGTCGGCCTCATGAATGTCCAGTTCGCCATCCAGAAACAGGACGGCCAGGACGTGATCTTCGTGCTCGAAGTGAACCCGCGCGCCTCGCGCACGGTGCCCTACGTTTCCAAGGCCACGGGCATCCAGCTGGCCAAGGTGGCGGCCCGCTGCATGGCCGGCCAGACCTTGGCTTCGCAGGGCATCACCAAGGAAGTGACGCCGCCCTACTTCAGCGTGAAGGAGGCCGTGTTCCCCTTCGTCAAGTTCCCCGGTGTGGACACCATCCTCGGCCCTGAGATGAAGTCCACCGGCGAGGTGATGGGCGTGGGCAAGACCTTCGGCGAGGCCTTCGTCAAGTCGCAGCTCGGTGCCGGCACCCGCCTGCCCACCTCCGGCCGGGTCTTCCTGTCGGTCAAGCAGAGCGACAAGCCGCGCGCCGTGGCGGTGGCCCGGGGCCTGATCGCCCTGGGTTTCACCATCGTGGCCACCAAGGGCACGGCGGCGGCCATCGAGGCCGCCGGCCTGGCCTGCGAGGTCGTCAACAAGGTGACCGAGGGCCGTCCCAACATCGTGGACATGATCAAGAACGAGGAAATCGCGCTGGTCATCAACACGGTGGAGGAGCGCCGCAACGCCATTGCCGATTCGCGCTACATCCGAACCTCGGCCCTGCTGGCCCGTGTGACCACCTTCACCACCATCGCCGGCGCGGAAGCGGCCGTCGAGGGCATGAAGTACATGGACAATCTGGACGTGTATTCGGTGCAGGAACTGCACGCCCAACTGGCATAATCTTCCGAACCCCCTGGGGCAGGCCCGCGTCATGCGCTGGTCTGCCCTCTTTACTTTTATCCCTTAAGAACTCAGAGACATGGCCACCATTCCGATCACGACCCGCGGCGCCGAAAAGCTCAAGGCCGAATTGCACCGTCTCAAGACGGTGGATCGCCCTGGGGTGATCAATGCCATTGCCGAAGCGCGCGCCCAGGGCGACCTGAGCGAGAACGCCGAATACGACGCCGCCAAGGACCGCCAGGGCTTCATCGAAGGCCGCATCCAGGAAATCGAGAGCAAGCTCTCCGCCTCCCAGGTCATCGACCCGACCTCCATCGACGCCGGCGGCAAGGTGGTGTTCGGTGCCACGGTCGAACTGGAGGACGAATCCACCGGCGACGCGGTGACCTACCAGATCGTGGGTGAGGACGAAGCCGATCTCAAGCTGGGCCTGATCAACGTGGGCAGTCCCATTGCCCGCGCCCTGATCGGCAAGGAAGAGGGCGACACGGCCGAGGTGCAGGCGCCGGGTGGCATCAAGCGCTACGAGATCGTGGGCGTCAGCTACCGGTGAACGCCATTTCCGCGCCCCTGTTCCGCTTCGTTCAGGCCTTGCCGCGCTGGGCGGCCGCCCTTTGGTGGGGTAGCCTGACGACCGTCGGTTTCCTGGTGGTGCCGTTGCTGTTCGCGCATTTGCCCGGCACCATGGCCGGGCCGCTGGCGGCCAGGTTCTTCACGGCGCAGACCTGGGTCTCGATAGCCTGCATCCTGGTGCTCTTGCTGGCCTCACGTCCGCAAGAAAGTGAGGGGTACTCCCATCCCCTGCGCGCGGCGCGGCTGTTCCTCGTGGGGGGCCTGCTGCTGGCCTTGCTGGCGGAATTCGCAGTGGCGCCGCGTATCGTGGCGCGCGAAAACCTGGCGCTGTGGCACCGGGTAGGCAGCGTGATGTATTTTCTGCAGTGGGCCTGTGCGGCCCTTACTTTCTGGCGCCTGGGCCGAAAGAGCTGAGGGGAAGCCTCAGGTTTGACTGCGTTTCTTGACGCTGGTCTGCTTGGGCTTGGCCCGCTTGACCTTGCCGCCGGGCGTCAGGCGCTGGTTGCCCAGCACGCGCAGCACCTGGACTTCGGGGCGCTGACCGCCGCGTTTGCTGAATTTGAGGACCTTGACGTCGCGCGGGCCGGGCATGCGGTCCTCGTCCTCGACGCGTTCTTTCTCCGGCTTGGGGCGCCAAAGCACCAGCAACTTGCCGATGTGCTGGATGGGAGCCGCACTGAGCTCCTCAGCCAGGGTCTGGAAGATGGTTTCGCGCGCGGCGCGGTCGTCGGAAAAGACCCGTACCTTGATCAGGCCGTGGGCCTTGAGGGCGGAGTCGGTTTCCTTCTTGACGGCGGCCGTCAGGCCGTCGTTGCCGATCATCACGACGGGGTCGAGATGGTGGGCTTCGGCACGGAATTCCTTGCGTTCGGCAGGAGTCAGTTGTATCGCTGGCATGTCGTTATTATCCTCTGTAAGCAGCTGGTTGGCGCCGGTTGCCGTTTGAAAGACAAAATGAAAGTCAATACGAAGAGCAAAAAGGTCAACAAGGCCTGGCTCAACGACCACGTCAACGATACCTACGTCAAGCTGGCGCAGAAGGAGGGGTATCGGGCGCGGGCGGCCTACAAGCTCAAGGAAATCGACGAAACCCTGCGCCTGATCAAACCCGGACAGGTGGTGGTGGACCTGGGCTGCGCGCCCGGCGCCTGGAGCCAGTACCTGCGCCGGCGCATGGCGCCCGGCGGGGCGGCGGTGGGGGAGCTCAAGGGCACCATCATCGGCCTAGACCTGCTGCCCATGGAGCCCATCGAGGGCGTGCAGTACATCCAGGGCGACTTTGGCGAACCCGAGGTACTGGCCCGGCTGGAAGAGTTGCTGCAGGGCCGCCAGGCCGATGTGGTGGTCTCGGACATGGCGCCCAACCTCTCGGGTGTGTCCTCGGTCGATGCCGCCCGCATGGAGCACCTGATCGAGCTGGCGATTGATTTCTGCCAGCACCATCTCAAGCCCTCGGGCGCCCTGGTGGCCAAGGTCTTCCACGGCCGGGGTTACGAAGAGATCATCCAGCACTTCCGGGCCCATTTCCAGACCGTCAAACCCGTCAAACCCAAGGCGTCACGCGACCGTTCGTCTGAAACTTTCCTGGTGGGCGTGGGCCTGAAGCCGGTGGCGGCGGGTTGATCTTCCCCCTGGGGCGCAGGGGAGCGACGTGTAAAGCGTGAAATCGCCCCCAAATCCCCTCCATGATCAATGGCTGTAGCGGACAAAATCAATCGGGCGCAGGCTTGAAACGCCTAAAATGGCTACAAGCTATGTTTTTCCCTGGCATCCCTACTGGAGCTGCACTTGAATAATCAGTGGTTTTCTAAAGTGGCCGTCTGGCTGGTGATCGCGCTTGTACTCTTCACGGTGTTCAAGCAGTTCGACACCCGCAGTGGCGCCGCGACCGGCACGCTGGGTTACTCCGATTTCCTGGAGGAAGTGCGCAGCAACCGCATCAAGAGCGCGCTGATCCAGGAAGGCCCCGGCGGCACCGAAATCCTCGCCACCACCACCGACGACCGCAAGGTGCGCACCACCGCCACCTATCTCGATCGTGGCTTGGTCGGCGACCTCATCAACAACGGCGTCAAGTTCGACGTCAAGCCGCGTGAGGAAGGCTCCCTGCTCATGACCCTGCTGGTCAGCTGGGGCCCCATGCTGCTGCTGATCGGCGTCTGGATCTACTTCATGCGCCAGATGCAGGGCGGCGGCAAGGGCGGCGCCTTCAGCTTCGGCAAGAGCAAGGCGCGCATGCTGGACGAGAACAACAACCAGGTCACCTTCGCCGACGTCGCGGGTTGCGACGAGGCCAAGGAAGAAGTCAAGGAAGTCGTGGACTTCCTGAAGGACCCGCAGAAATTCCAGAAACTGGGCGGCCGTATCCCGCGCGGGCTGCTGCTGGTCGGCCCTCCGGGGACCGGCAAGACGCTGCTGGCCAAGGGCATTGCCGGCGAGGCCAAGGTGCCTTTCTTCAGCATCTCGGGTTCCGACTTCGTTGAGATGTTCGTCGGTGTGGGCGCAGCCCGCGTGCGCGACATGTTCGAGAACGCCAAGAAGAACGCGCCCTGCATCA
This sequence comes from uncultured Hylemonella sp., assembly GCA_963512455.1. Classification (GTDB taxonomy): domain Bacteria; phylum Pseudomonadota; class Gammaproteobacteria; order Burkholderiales; family Burkholderiaceae_C; genus Hylemonella. The sequence goes on from CAUPMJ010000001.1 coordinate 177,543, forward strand.
TCTTCATCGATGAAATCGACGCCGTCGGTCGCCAGCGTGGCGCCGGCCTTGGCGGCGGCAACGATGAACGCGAGCAGACCCTCAACCAGATGCTGGTCGAGATGGACGGCTTCGAGACCAACCTGGGTGTGATCGTGGTGGCGGCCACCAACCGCCCGGACATCCTGGACGCCGCCTTGCTGCGCCCGGGTCGTTTCGACCGCCAGGTCTACGTCACGCTGCCCGACATCCGCGGCCGCGAGCAGATCCTCAACGTGCACATGCGCAAGATCCCGATCGGCCAGGATGTGGCCCCGGCCATCATCGCCCGTGGCACCCCCGGCATGTCCGGCGCCGACCTGGCCAACCTCTGCAACGAGGCCGCGCTGATGGCCGCGCGCCGCAATGCGCGCGTGGTCGAAATGCAGGATTTCGAGAAGGCCAAGGACAAGATCCTCATGGGCCCCGAGCGCAAGAGCATGGTCATGCCCGAGGAAGAGCGCCGCAACACGGCCTACCATGAGTCGGGCCACGCGCTGATCGGCAAGATGCTGCCCAAGTGCGACCCGGTGCACAAGGTCACCATCATCCCGCGCGGCCGTGCCCTGGGCGTGACCATGAGCCTGCCCGAGCAGGACCGTTACAGCTACGACCGCGAGTACATGCTGAACCAGATCAGCATGCTGTTCGGCGGCCGCATCGCCGAAGAGGTGTTCATGCACCAGATGACTACCGGCGCCTCCAACGATTTCGAGCGTGCGACCCACATCGCGCGTGACATGGTCATGCGCTACGGCATGACGGACGCGCTGGGCCCGATGGTCTATGCCGAGAACGAAGGTGAAGTGTTCCTGGGCCGCTCGGTCACCAAGACCACCAACATCAGCGAGCAGACCATGCAGAAGGTCGACGCGGAAGTGCGCCGCATCATCGACCAACAGTACGCCCAGGCGCGCAAGCTGATCGAGGACAACGCCGACAAGATGCACGCCATGGCCAAGGCCCTGCTGGAATGGGAGACCATCGACGGCGAGCAGCTCGACGACATCATGGCCGGCAAAGAGCCTCGCCCCCCGAAGGACTGGACACCGCGTACGCCGAACTCCGGCGGCGGCGATGCCGGCGGCACACCGGCGGTGAAGACCGATCCCTCGCCTACCGCGGCCTGAGTGTCGGTCTGATATGAAAAAACGGGGCTTGCTGCCCCGTTTTGCTTTGCCCCGCAAGTACAGTGATGCCCATGATCTGGCAAACCACCCGTTACGCCATCGACCTGTGCAGGCCGCAGGTCATGGGCATCGTCAACATCACGCCCGACTCCTTTTCCGACGGCGGCCGGCATGCCAGCACCCGCGCGGCGCTGGTCCACTGCGAACAGCTGCTCAAGGACGGCGCTGACATCCTGGACCTCGGTGGCGAATCGACCCGCCCTGGGGCCGTGCAGGTGCCGCTGGACGAAGAGCTGGCGCGTGTGCTGCCGGTGCTGCGCGAAGCGCTCAAGCTGGGCGTTCCCCTGTCCATCGACACCTACAAACCGCAGCTCATGCAGGCCACCCTCGATCTGGGGGCTGACATCGTCAACGACATCTGGGCCCTGCGCTGGCAGGCTGCGGCCGATCCGCTGGACGGTCGCCAGGTCGTCGCCCGTTATCCGAACTGCGGCGTCTGCCTGATGCACATGCATGGCGAGCCCCGCACCATGCAGATCAGGCCTATGGAGGGCGACGTCGTGCCGGCCGTCCAGGCTTTCCTGCACGACGCCGCGCAGGCGTTGCGCGCGCTGGGCGTGGCCCGGGAGCGCATCGTGCTCGATCCTGGCATCGGTTTCGGCAAGACCGTGGCGCAGAACTTCTCGCTGCTGGCGCGCCAGGGCGAGCTGCTGGCCAGCGGCTATCCTCTGCTGGCGGGCTGGTCCCGCAAATCCTCCCTGGGGGCGGTGGCTGGCATACCATCGGGCAGTGTGGTGCCGGCTGGCCAGCACGAGCGCATGGCGCCCAGCGTGGCGGCCGCGCTGCTGGCGGTGGAGCGCGGCGCGGCCATCGTTCGGGTCCATGATGTGCGGGAAACCGCGCAGGCCCTGAAGGTGCTGGCAGCTATAAAATGAATAGCATTGAATAACGAAGACAGAGCAGGGGCATAACAACATGAGCAGGAAATACTTCGGTACCGACGGCATCCGCGGCACGGTGGGGCAGGCCCCCATCACCCCGGATTTCGTGTTGCGTCTGGCGCATGCCGTGGGCCGTGTGCTCAAGCGCACGGAAGAGCGTCCCGTGGTCTTGATCGGCAAGGACACGCGCATTTCAGGCTACATGCTGGAGAGTGCACTCGAATCCGGCTTCAACTCCGCCGGTGTCGATGTGGTGCTGCTCGGCCCTCTGCCCACGCCGGGTGTTGCCTACCTGACGCGCGCCCAGCGTGCCTCGCTGGGGGTGGTCATCAGCGCCAGCCACAACGCCTATCCCGACAACGGCATCAAGTTCTTCAGCGCCCAGGGCAGCAAGCTGCCCGATGCTTGGGAACTGGCGGTGGAAGCGGCGGTGGACGAGCCGCCGGTCTGGGTGGACTCGGCCAGCCTGGGGCGTGCGCGCCGGCTCGACGATGCGGCCGGTCGTTACATCGAATTCTGCAAAAGTACCTTCTCGACGGACCTCACGCTCAAGGGCCTGAAGATCGTCGTGGATGCCGCGCACGGTGCGGCCTACCAGATCGCGCCCAAGGTCTTCCACGAACTCGGTGCCGAGGTGATCGCCATCGGCTGCGCGCCCGATGGCCTGAACATCAACCATGAGGTCGGGGCCACGCACACGCAAGCCCTGGTGGCCGCAGTCAAGGCCCACCAAGCCGACTACGGCGTGGCGCTCGATGGCGATGCGGACCGCCTGATGATGGTCGACGCCACCGGCCGCCTGTACAACGGTGACGAGCTGCTTTACCTGATGGTGGACGACCGGCTGGGCCGCGATGAGCACGTGCCCGGTGTCGTGGGCACGCTGATGACCAATATGGCCGTGGAAGTCGCGCTAAAGAAACGCGGCGTGCAGTTCGTGCGCGCCAAGGTCGGCGACCGCTACGTGCTCGAAGAGCTGAACAAGCACAAATGGCTGCTGGGCGGCGAGGGCTCGGGCCATCTGCTGGCGCTGGACAAGCAGACCACCGGCGACGGTCTGGTCTCGGCCCTGCAGGTGTTGCAGACCTGCGTGCGCAGCGGCCAGAGCATGGCCCAGTTGCTGGCCGACGTCACGCTGTTCCCGCAGACCCTGATCAATGTGCGTTTGCAGCCCGGTCAGGACTGGAAGGCGAACACGCGACTTGCTTCGGAGACGAAAGCCGTGGAAGCCGAACTCGGCGACAGCGGCCGGGTGCTGATCCGTGCCAGCGGTACCGAGCCCCTGGTGCGCGTGATGGTGGAGGCGCGTGATGCGGCACAGGCCCAGGGCTGCGCCGAGCGCCTGGCCACTACCCTGCGCGCCTGAGATTCAGGCGGCGGCGCCGCGCTCGTACCAGCCTTTGGACTGGTTCACAATGCGCACCACCAGCAGCATCACCGGCACCTCGATCAGCACACCGACCACGGTGGCCAATGCGGCCCCGGAGTTGAAGCCGAACAGGCTGATGGCGGCGGCCACGGCCAGCTCGAAGAAGTTGGAGGCCCCGATCAGCGCCGAGGGGCAGGCGATCTCGTGCTTTTCACCAACCGCGCGGTTGAGCCAGTAGGCCAGGCCGGCGTTGAAAAAGACCTGGATCAGGATGGGAACGGCCAGCAGGGCGATGACCAGCGGCTGTTTCAGGATCGCCTCGCCCTGGAAGGCGAAGAGCAGCACCAGCGTGGCCAGCAGCGCCGCGATGGACCAGGGGCCGATCTTGAGCATCGCGGCATCGAAGGCGGCCTGGCCTCGGGCCAGCAGGGCCCGGCGCCACAGCTGGGCGATGATGACCGGCACCACGATGTAGAGCACCACCGAGGTCAGCAGCGTGTCCCAGGGCACCGTGATGGCCGACAGGCCCAGCAGCAGGGCCACCAGCGGTGCGAAGGCGAAGACCATGATGCTGTCGTTCACGGCCACCTGCGTCAGCGTGAACAGCGCGTTGCCACCGGTCAGGCGGCTCCAGACGAAGACCATGGCCGTGCAGGGCGCGGCGGCCAGCAGGATCAGGCCGGCGATGTAGCTGTCGATCTGCTCGGCCGGCAGCAGTGGTGCGAACAGATACCGGATGAAGAACCAGCCCAGCAAGGCCATGGAAAAGGGCTTGACCAGCCAGTTCACGAACAGCGTGACACCGATGCCCTTCACATGCTGGCGCACCTCGTGCAGCGCGCCGAAGTCCACCTTGACCAGCATGGGGATGATCATCACCCAGATCAGCCCGCCCACGGGCAGGTTGACCCGGGCCAGTTCCATGCGGCCGATGGACTGGAACAGTTCGGGCATCAGCTGGCCCAGCGCGATGCCGGCCACGATGCACAGGAAGACCCAGACCGTGAGGTAGCGCTCGAACACGCTCATGGGCGCGCCAGCGGCCTGCTTGGCCGTCACTTCACATTGCGCGCTCATCTCAAGTTCTCCCGGACAGATCACGGGCCGTGGTCTGGATCAGCTGGCGCGCCAGTTTCTCCGGCGGCAGGTTGACCAGCAGGTCCAGGCGACGGCGGATGGCCAGCAGGGTCTGGCGGAAGGCCTCCAGCCGCTGTTCCTCCGTGCCCTGTACTTCGGACGGGTCGGCATAACCCCAGTGCGCGGTGGCCGGGTGCCCGGGCCAGATGGGGCAGACCTCACCTGCGGCGTTGTCGCAGACCGTGATGATCAGGTCCATCTGCGGCGCGTTCGCGCCGGCGAACTCGTCCCAGCTCTTGCTGCGCAGGCCGGTGGTGTCGATGCCGACGGCTTGCAGGGCCTTGAGGCCCAGGGGGTTGGGCTGCTGGTTCTCGCGCGGGCTGCTGCCGGCGGAATACGCCTTGAAGCGGCCGCCGCCGATGTGGTTGAGTGTGGCCTCGGCCAGGATGCTGCGCGCGGAGTTGTGCGTGCAGAGAAAGAGGACGTTCAGGGCAGGTGAGTTCATGCGGAGTCAGACGACATGGCAACGGCGGAGCCGTCGGGTTGGAGGGAATCGGGCAGCACCACGACGGGCGAGAAACCGCCGCCTTCGGTGCGGAAGTTCGTGGTCTGGCCGGACCAGGTGCGCGCGGCCAGCAGTTGAACCTGGCCCCGGTAGGCGTAGGCGCGCAAGTCCAGCTTGAGACGCTGGGCTTGGCCGTTGACGTTGACCAGACGCTCGCTGGGCGGCACCAGGGCCTGGGCCACGTAGTCGCCCGCGACGATCTCGCGCCACACGCGTTGCGTGAGCTTGTCGCCGCGGTAGGCGGCGCGCGCGCCGAAGCCAGTGGCGGGTTTGAAGAACAGGCTGCGCCGGCGCGCCCAAAGCGCCTCGGCGCCTTCGGCCGTGACAGCCTCGGTGGCTGGCACCACGCGTGCGAGCCGGGCACGGTCGGCCGGGGCCGCACCCAGCGCTTCGAGGCGGGCCGGGTCGGACAGGTCGATCAGGCGGCGCTTGTCGGCGGCGACGGTATAGACGCGCGGGTGTGGGGTGAGCACGACCGCACCCGCGGCCCAGGCCGCGCGCAAGGCGGCGTGTTCGGGCCGGACCAGTGCAAAGTCCGTCAGGCGGTTGTAGACCAGGTCCACCGGCTGGTCTGCGGGCAGGGCCGGGTGCCACAGCGCACCGTCGCGCCACTGCAGTTCCCGGGGATCAGCCACCACGGCCAGCAGGCCCTGCGCGGCAAAGAGGTTGCGCGCCAGGGTGAATTCGGGCGCCAGGTACTGGGCCAGCGGCTCGTCGTCGACGATCAGCACATTGCGCCAGGGGCGCTCACCGCGCTGGGCCTGCCATTCGCTGCGGAACATGTCCACGATCACGGCCTCGGTCTGGTCCAGTTCGTCGTTCGGGTCCATGAAAGCCGGCATGGCGCTGCAGCAGGCGCGGTGCGCACGCGCGAGCGCTGCGTTGAGGAAGGCGCCCCCCGCATTCGTGTTGATCTCGATCAGCCGGGGTCCCTCGGCGCTGAGATGGAAGTCGTAGCCCATGAACACGCCCTGTGGCCCGTGGTCTTCGCGCATCTGGGCATCGGCGCCCGCGAGGGCGTGGTCCTGCCAGGCGGGCAGGGCGCAGACGCGATCGAGCGCAGCCACGGCCTGCGCGATCTCGTCGCGTGTCTTCGGATCCAGGAAGACGACGGTGGCTGCGAACAGGTGGGGATGGCTCAGTGCAAGTTGATCGACCAGGCCGTTCAGCGCCGGGGTGGTCTCCAGCTCGGCGCGCAGCTGCTGCGCGTCCAGGGTGCGACAGGCGCATGCGAGGTTCAGGGTGTCGGCCAGGTTCATGCGGCGGGTGTGCAGGCCTTGCGGCCTGCCGGTGTGACTTCACAGCTGGCGCCCTGGCAGCAGTGCTGGGTCAGATAAGCCAGCAATGCATCCATCTGCGCGAAATTGGCGTGGTAGACCAGGTGCCGGCCATCGGGTTCGCTGCTGGCCAGGCCGGCGTGCACCAGCTCCTTGAGGTGAAAGGACAGGGCGCTGGGGCTGATGTCCAGCTGCACCGCCAGCAGGCCGGGCGTGAGTCCGGCCGGGCCAGCCACCACCAGTGCGCGGAAGGCGCGCAGGCGCTGCGCCTGGGCCAGTGCCGCCAGGGATCGCAGGGCCTCGCTTTCGGTGGTCTTGGTTTTTTTCATGGTTCAATAATACTTGAAATATTGAATGAATGGCAAGCCCCTTCGGATTCGGGTGGCCGATGTCATGGAGATGTCATGCGACAGCCACAAAGCCGTCATCAAGCCTGCGCACACTGCAAGGCATGCAGAACTACGGCGCTCCCACCCCACGCGAACCCGGCGAAGCCTGGCCCGGCCCGGCCATGGGCCGGGAGGTCGGCCGCCTGCGCGATGCCGGTTGGTGGCCTGTGTTCCAGGGAGACGAGGGGCTGCCGCAGACCGGGCGTACCCAGGTGCTGCACCGCTGGGCGCTGAGCCCCGGGCAGCGCGCCGCCGGCCTGCTGTTCCAGCCGCTGGACGGCAACCCTCGTCATGGCGTGCTGTCCCTGTTCGCCGACCCCGGTGAATTGCACGGCGCCATCGAGATCCTGGAGCGCCAGGGGCGCTGGCTGGTGATGCCCGACAGCCTGCGCGCACGCACGCTGGCGGTAGCGGCTCTGGCCCGTTCAGGGGAGCGTACTGCTCTGCGCTCCGCCATCGTGGGCACGCCGGACCGGCGTTTCATCTTCTTCAACACCCAACACGACGGCGAAACGGCCACCCTGGTCGAACGGCGCCGCGATGGAGGCGCCGTCGCCACCTGACCTCTTGCGAGCCCCGCCGAGCCGGGGCTTTTTTACACGCCCAACCGATCCATAGCCATCAAAAACAGGAGAGAAAAAATGAAAGAACTACCGAACCCCACTTTCCCGCTGTCACCCGTTGCCATGCCTCGGGGGTCACTTCACCGCCCTGATCAGTCTGTCCCTGCGCAAGAGCGCGGCGGTTTTGAAGTTTCGTGGGCGCGCCACCTCGATGAAGTCCGTGCGGCGCAGCGCCTGAGGCACGACATCTTTGTCGGTGAGATGGGTGCACGCCTGTCCACCACGGTGCCCGGCCACGACGTGGACCTGTTCGACGACTACTGCGAGCATCTGATCGTGCGTGACCAGGAAAGCCAGCAGGTCATCGGCACCTACCGCGTGCTCACGCCCGAACAGGCCCAACGCATCGGCAGCACCTACAGCGAGCTGGAGTTCGACCTGACGCGCCTGCGCGCCCTGCGCGAGCGCATGGTGGAGCTGGGCCGCAGCTGCGTGCACCCGGATTTCCGCCACGGCGGCATCATCATGGCCCTGTGGGGGGCGCTGGCCGAGTTCATGGTGCGCAACAAGCTCGACACCATGATCGGCTGCGCCAGCATCCCCATGCTGCACAACGGTGTGATCAGCGGCGATGTGGCGGCCAGCATCTGGCGCCAAGTGCGCGAGACCCATATGGCGCCCATCGAGCACCAGGTCTGGCCGCGCCTGGCGCTGCCGGTCGATGAGCTCGACGGCAGCCTGGACGTCGAGCCGCCGGCCCTGATCAAGGGTTACCTGCGCCTGGGCGCCAAGGTGCTCGGCGCGCCGGCCTGGGACCCGGACTTCAACAGCGCGGACTTGCCCATGCTGATGCGCATCGCCGACCTGCCGGCGCGTTACCGCAAACACTTCTTCGGTGCCTGATGAAGAGCCCGCTCGAACACCGCAGCAGCTGGCTGGGTCAGGCCATGGCACGCCAGGGACATGACGACGAGCACGACGACGACAAGGGCGGCGGCAAGCGCTACCGCGCCGTCTTCATCTCCGACCTGCACCTGGGCACGCCCGGTTGCCGCGCCGAGGATCTGCTGGACTTCCTCAAGGCCAGCTCCAGCGAGCACCTCTATCTGGTGGGCGACATCATCGACGGCTGGCAGCTGCGCCGGCGCTGGTACTGGCCGCAGGCCCACAACGACGTGGTGCAGAAGCTGCTGCGCCGCGCGCGCAAGGGCTGCCGTGTGGTCTTCGTGCCGGGCAACCACGACGAGTTCGCACGCGGTTTCATAGGCCACCAGTTCGGTGGCATCGAGGTGGTGGACGATGCCGTGCACCTCACGGCCGATGGCAAGCGCCTGTGGGTCACCCACGGCGACTATTTCGACGGCGTGATCCAGTGCGCCAAGTGGCTGGCCTATGTGGGTGACAACCTCTACGAGTTCACGCTCAAGCTCAACCGCTACCTCAACCACCTGCGAGCCAAGTTCGGCCTGCCTTACTGGTCGCTCTCGGCCTACCTGAAGCACAAGGTCAAGAAGGCGGTCAACTTCATCAGCGATTTCGAGCAGGCCGTGGCGCACGAGGCGAAAAAGCGCGGCCACCAGGGGGTGGTCTGCGGTCACATCCACCATGCCGAGATTCGCGAGATCGAAGGCATCCTCTATTGCAACGATGGCGACTGGGTCGAAAGCCTGACTGCCCTGGTCGAGCACCACGACGGCCGGCTTGAACTGGTGCGCTGGGGCGACACGACACCGACCGTGGCCCTGCAGAACGCCGTGCGCGCTGCCACCGCATGAAGATCGCGCTGGTGACCGACGCCTGGGAGCCCCAGGTCAACGGCGTGGTGACCACGCTGGTGGAACTGGTGCGCGAGGTGCGGGCCGCCGCCCACGAGGTCGAGGTGATCCACCCCGGCCTGTTCCGCACGCGCCCCTGTCCGGGGTATGCCGGCATCGACCTGGCCGTGCGACCGCGCAAGGCGCTGGGTCTGAGGCTGGACGCACTGGCGCCGCAGGCCATCCACATCGCCACCGAGGGCCCGCTGGGCTGGGCCGCGCGGGCCTATTGTCTGAAGCATGGCTTGGCCTTTACCACGGCCTATCACACCCGTTTCCCGGAGATCCTGCAGGCTGCACTGCGCATTCCCCTGGCCCTGGGGTATGCCCTGTTTCGCCACTTCCACCGTCCGTCCTCGGGCGTGCTGGTGCCCACGCAGGGTGTTCTGAACCTGTTGCAACAGCGTGGTTTCAGGAACCTGCGGCCCTGGACGCACGGCGTGGACCTCAGGCTCTTCCCCTACCAGGACGAGGTGCGCCGGTATGCCGGTCTGCAGGATCTGCCCCGGCCGGTGTCGCTTTTCGTGGGGCGGGTGTCCTACGAGAAGAACATCGAGGCCTTCCTGCAGCTCGATGTGCCGGGTTGCAAGATCGTCTGCGGCGTCGGGCCGCTGGAGGCCGCGCTCAAGGCGCGCTATCCGCATGTGCACTGGCTGGGCATCCTGCCGCGGGCCGAACTGGCACAGGTGTACGCTGCGGCTGATGTGTTTGTCATGCCCAGCCGCTCCGAGACCTTCGGCCTGGTCATGCTGGAGGCCATGGCCTGCGGCACCCCTGTGGCGGCCTATCCGGTCGATGGCCCGCTGGAGGTGCTGGGCCAGCACGAAGGCCGGGCCCGGGGTGGGGTGCTGGACGAGGACCTGCAACAGGCCTGGTACCGGGCGCAGGCCGTGCCGCGGCAAGCGGCACGCCAGCGGGCCGAAGTGTTCAGCTGGGAACAGGCAGCGCAGCAATTCCTGGCCCATCTGGTGCATGTGCGGCAGGACACGGTCCTGAACGGGTCATCGGACGATACTGTCACATCAATGTCATCTATGCTGTAAACAATCTGTCATGACTTTGCAATCTTCCAGCCTGGAGTTGACCGTGCCTGCCGAAAGCGCCCAGCGCATCACCGTGCCCGCCCTGTTGGACCGCGACCAGAGCATCCTGGCCTTCAATGAGCGTGTGTTCGACTGGGCCTGCCGACCCGAGGTGCCGCTGCTGGAACGGCTGCGCTACCTGTGCATCGTGTCCTCCAACCTCGATGAATTCTTCGAGGTGCGCGCCGAACCCCATCTGAGCGCCAAGCAGGGCCAGGACCAGTCGGGCATCTACACCGCGGCTTCTTTTGACGCCATGTCGGTGGCCATCCACGACCTGGTGGAGCGCCAGTACGCCCTGTACAACGACGAGCTGATGCCGGCCTTCGAGAAGGAGGGCATCAAGATCATCTCGCATGGCGATCGCAACACCGCACAGCGCCGCTGGGTCAAGCAGTACTTTGAGCAGGAGGTTCGGCCCCTGCTGATTCCGGTGGGGCTCGATCCCTCGCACCCCTTTCCGCAGGTGGCCAACAAGTCGCTCAACTTCATCGTTCGCCTGGGCGGACACGACGCCTTCGGCCGCGAGAACGACGTGTCCATCGTCAAAGTGCCGCGCGCCCTGCCGCGTCTGATCCGCCTGCCCGAGAACCTGTGCGGCAAGCGCCGGCTGTTCGTCTCGCTCTCCAGCGTGATCCGCGCGCACCTGGCCGAGCTCTTTCCCGGGCGCGAGATGAGCCAGTTCTCGCAGTTCCGCGTCACGCGCCACTCGGATCTCGCGGTGGACGAGGACGATGTCAAGAACCTGCGCACCGCACTGCGCCAGGGTCTGCAGCACCGCCACTACGGCCAGGCCGTGCGGCTGGAGGTGTCTGCCGGCTGCTCCGACTACCTGGCTGGTTTCCTGCTGCGCCAGTTCGAGCTGCCCGACGGCGCGCTTTTTCGCGTGCACGGGCCGGTGAACCTGGTGCGCCTGGGCCAGCTCGTGGACCTGGTGGACGAGCCGCGCCTGCGCTTCCCGTCCTACAAACCCTCCTACCCGGTCCAGCTGGTGAGCGGGCAGTCCATCTTCGAACAGCTCAAGCGTGGCGACATGCTGATCCACCAGCCCTACGAAAGCTTCGACGGGGTGCTGGACTTCCTGCGCCAGGCCATCGACGATCCCCAGGTGCTGGCCATCAAACAGACCATCTACCGCACCGGTGCCAACTCCGTCCTGATGGACCTGCTGCGCGAAGCCGTGCGCCGCGGCAAGGAAGTGACCGTGGTGCTGGAGCTCAAGGCACGCTTCGATGAAGAGGTCAACATCAACTGGGCCGAGCAGCTCGAATCCATCGGTGTACAGGTGCTCTACGGCGTGGTCGGCCTCAAGACCCACGCCAAGATGATGCTGGTGACACGGCGCGAAGGCCGGCATTTCCGGCGCTACGCCCATCTATCCACCGGCAACTACAACCCGGCGACGGCACGCTTCTATACCGACCTCAGCCACCTGACGGCCGACACGGGGCTGACCGCCGACATCGAACACGTCTTCGTGCACCTGGCCGGCCAGAGCCGCCTGCCGCGCCTCAAGCACCTGTGGGTGGCGCCCTTCCAGCTGCACCGCAAGCTGCTGGAAAAGATCGAAAGCCTGGGGGCCGCGGCCGCAGCTGGCCAGCCGGCGCGCATCGTCGCCAAGATGAACGCCCTGACCGACGAGGCCCTCATTCGCGCCTTGATTGCCGCCGGACAGCAAGGCGTGAAGATCGACCTCATCGTGCGCGGGGCCTGCATGCTGCCCGCGCAGCTGCCCGGACAGACCGGCAACATCCGCGTGCGCTCGTTGATCGGACGTTTTCTCGAACATGCGCGGGTCTTCTATTTCCGAGCCGGCGAGACCGAGGAGCTCTACCTCTCCAGCGCAGACTGGATGAACCGCAACATGCTGCGCCGGGTCGAGCTGGCCTGGCCAGTGCTGGACCCGCTGTTGCGCCAGCGCATCGTCGACGAATGCCTGGTGGCTGCCATGGGCGACACCCTGGGCAGCTGGGAGTTGCAGCCGGACGGGCGCTACATCAAGGTGGTTCCCGCGGCCGGACGCCCGGCCATCAGCGCCCAGGACGCACTCATGGCGCGTTACGCGCTGCGCGAGCCGCGTGGAGCCTGAAATGGATTTGCTGCTGTGGCGTCACGCGGAAGCGCATGAGGCCCAGCCGGGCGGGGATGACCTTGCGCGCGCGTTGACGCCGCGCGGCGAAAAACAGGCGGCCCGCATGGCGGGCTGGCTGGACCGCCAGTTGCCCGAAGGTGCCCGCATCCTGGTCAGCCCGGCGCGTCGCACCGAGCAGACGGCGCTGGCCCTGGGCCGCAAGTACAAGCTTCGCGAAGAACTGGGGCCTGGTGCCACGGTCGAACAACTGTTGCAGGCCGTTCAATGGCCCGACGGGCGTGGTGTCACTGTGGTGGTCGGGCACCAGCCGGTGCTGGGACAGACCATCGCGCGCCTGCTCGCCATCCATGGCAGCGAGTGCAGCGTGAAAAAGGGCGCCGTCTGGTGGCTGCGCCACCGCCTGCGCGACGGCATCTCGCAGACCACCCTGGTGTCGGTGCAGTCGCCCGACGTCTTGTAAGACCGTTCAGGCTTTCTTCGGACGGCCGGTCTTGATCGACGGAACGGCCTTGAGCGCAGTCAGCAGGCTCTTGTCGCTCAAACCCGCCAGCGCCTTGATGCCCGCGCGCAGCAGTTCGCTTTTCTTGGCCGGGTGTTCCAGCTTGGCGCAGCGCTGCTTGAGTTCGGCCAACACACCGTACTCATCCTTGGGAATGGTGAAACTGTCACGCACCAGCTTGGGCTTCTTGACCTTGTCGGGCTTTGCCGGAGGCGCGGGTTTCTTGCCGGCCTTGGCGGCGGGTTGGGCGGCAGGCTTGCGGGAGGGCTTCTTCGTGGGAGCCGGGCGCGCGCGTTTGGCGGCAGGACGGCTGGCGGTGGACTTGACGTTTTCTTGCATGAACAGGTACCGATGAGGTTGTGATCGAAACAGTTTATATAGTTTCAGGCATCGCTGCAATCGTGGTCGGGTGATCTGTCTTGTTTCTGTCATGAAACAGAAATCCGAATGTCACCAACCTGTCACGCTGTTGCGGCACAGTGGCTGTCTGAATGCCGTCGGAACTGCGGTCCCTGGAATGGAATGCTGGAAACTCTGCTCGCTGATCCGGAGGATGCGCACGCTGCGCACCACCACCCCATGATCGATCATGTCCGTCTTTTTGCCCACGAATTCCTGTCCACCTTGAGTGAGCGGGGCGGACCGTTGGCCAGCCTGATGCGTGGTGACGCCCTCTACCCGGTGTTCCAGCCCATCATCGATCTCAAGGGCGCATCGGTGCACGCGCATGAGGCGCTGATCCGCGGGCCGCAGGGCAGCCTGCTGCAGTCGGCCGATGCGCTGCTGGGCGCGGCCCAGGCCGAAGGCCTGCTTTACGAGTTCGAGCTCTATTGCATCTACCTCGCGCTGCGGGATTGGGGGCGCCAGCGCCAGCCGGGCCGGTTGTTTCTCAACATCAGTGCCCATGCGCTGGAGCGGCTGGTGGCAGTGGACGGCACCCAGACGCTGGCACGGGCCATGCGAGGGCTGGAGGTGTCGCCGCGCATGGTGGTGCTGGAGATCACCGAGCACGAACGCGTGCACGACATGGACGGACTGGTCGAGGTGGCTCGTGCGCTGCATGCCGTGGGCCTGTCGCTGGCGCTAGACGATTTTGGCGACGGCCGCTCCAGCCTGCGCCTGTGGTCGCAGATCCGGCCCGACATCGTCAAGATCGACAAGTATTTCAGCCGCGACATCAGCTGCAGCGCCGACAAGCTCAAGACCCTGCAGGCCCTGCTGCAGATCGCCGATGTCTTCGGCACGGCGCTGGTGGCCGAGGGCATTGAGAACGAGGCCGACCTGCGTGTCATCCGCGATCTCGGCATCGCCTATGGCCAGGGTTATTTCCTGGGGCGTCCGGGGGCCGAGGTGCAGCCCGAGATCCTTGCTCCGGCGGTGGAGGTGCTGCACGACACGCGGGTGGCCGTGATGCCCGAGCAGCGCTACGTGGCCCGCATGGGGCAGCTGCGCCATCTGTCGCTCATCCATGCGCCGGCGATCGGCTGCCGTGCCAGCAACGACGAAGTGGCGGCCATCTTCCAAGCCTATCCCGAGCTGCACGCGGTGGCGGTGGTGGACGACGAACGTCCGCAGGCCATCATCAACCGCCAGCAGTTCATGGACCATTACGCCACGCTGTACTTCCGCGAGATCTTCGGCAAGAAGTCCTGCCTGCTGCACGCCAACCAGCAGCCGCGGCTGATCGAGCGCAGCCACGACATCGAGGAGCTGGTCGGCATCCTGACCTCGCAGGACCAGCGCTACCTGAGCGACGGTTTCATCGTCACCGAGAACGGTCGTTACGTGGGCCTGGGCACGGGCGAGCAGCTGGTGCGATCGGTCACCGAGTTGCGCCTGGAGGCGGCCCGTCATGCCAACCCGCTGACCTCGCTGCCGGGCAACATCCCCATCAGCCTGCACATCAAGCGCCTGATCGAGAGCCAGGGCGAGTTCGTCGCCTGCTACATCGACATGAACAACTTCAAGCCCTTCAACGACCAGTATGGTTACTGGCGCGGCGACGAGATGATCCGCTTGCTGGCGCGCCTGGCCGTGGCGCACAGCGATCCGCAGCGCGATTTCGTCGGCCATGTGGGCGGCGACGACTTCATGATCCTGTTCCAGAGCGACGACTGGGCGCAGCGCTGCGAGCGCATCGTCAACGAATTCTCCCAGCAGGCACGCGAGCTCTTCGACGAGGCGGCCCGCCTGTGTGGCGGCATCCACGCCGAAGACCGGCACGGGGTCATGCGCTTCTTTCCCTGCACCACGGTCTCCATCGGTGCGGTGCAGATCGGTAAGCTGGCCTTTCGCGATGCGGAGGAGGTCGCCACCCAGGCCGCGCTGGCCAAGCGCGAGGCGAAGCTCGCGGGCAGCGGCCTGTTCGTGATGCCGCGGCGCGCGACGGTCCCGGCCTGAACAGTAGGCGCGGGCCATCGGCCCGGTCACCGATTATTCATGGCACGGACACGCCGCGGTCACATGACGCTTCCATGATCGTCCCAACAAACTAGCGGGGTGACCATGAAAGTATCAGTGATCGGTGCGGGTTATGTGGGCCTGGTGACGGCGAGCTGTCTGGCCGACATGGGCCATGAGGTGGTCTGCATGGACAGCGACCCGCGGCGCGTGGAGCTGCTGCGTTCGGGTGTGGTGCCGATCTACGAACCCGGGCTGGACAGCGTGATCCAGCGCAACACCCGCGACCAGCGCCTGTTCTTCACCACGCGCCTGCCCGATGCACTGGAGGCTTGTGAGGTGCTGTTCATCGCCGTCGGCACGCCGCCGAAGGAAGATGGCTCGGCCGATCTGGTCCACGTGCTGGAGGTGGCGCGCCAGGTGGGCCGCAGCCTGACGCATCCGCTGGTCGTCGTGAACAAATCCACCGTGCCGGTGGGCACGGCCGAGCGCGTCGGCGCAGTGCTGGCCGAGGCATTGGCCGAGCGCGGCCTGTCCTCGCTGCCCCTGGCGGTGATCTCCAACCCCGAGTTCCTCAAGGAAGGCGCGGCCATCGACGACTTCATGCACCCGGACCGCATCGTGATCGGTTTGCCCGCCGGTGCCCCAGGCGAGATGGCGCGCGCCGCCATGACACGGCTCTACGCTTCGCTCAACCGCCACCACGAACGCACGGTCTGGATGGACGTGCGCAGCGCCGAGCTGACCAAGTACGCCGCCAACGCCATGCTGGCCGCGCGCATCTCCTTCATGAACGAGATGGCCAACCTGGCCGACCTGGTGGGCGCGGACGTGGATGCCATCCGCCGCGGCATCGGCAGCGACAGCCGCATCGGCCCGAGCTTCCTCTACGCGGGCACCGGCTACGGCGGCAGCTGCTTCCCCAAGGACACGCGCGCTCTGATGCAGACGGCGCAGCAGCATGGCAGCCAGATGCAGCTGGTGGAAGCCACCGAACGTGTCAACCAGGCCCAGCGCCAGATCCTGGCGCGCCGGGTCATGGCCCACTTCGGCAGTGATCTGCGCGGGCGCCGCTTCGCCCTCTGGGGTCTGGCCTTCAAGCCGCAGACCGACGACATGCGCGAGGCCCCCAGCCGTCACCTGATCCGCCAGCTCATCCTGCGCGGCGCCGAGGTGGTGGCCCACGACCCGGTGGCCATGGAGGCGGCGCAGGCCGTGCTGGCCGAGGACCTGGCCGACATTCCGGACGGCCTGTCACGCCTCAAGCTCGTGGGTGACGCGATGTCAGCCCTCGACGGTGCCGACGCCCTGCTGGTGGTGACCGAGTGGAAGCTCTTCCACAACCCGGATTTCGGGCTGATCCGCCAGGCCCTGCGCCATCCGCTCATCATCGATGGCCGCAATCTCTACGACCCGCAGCAGCTGCAGGAGCAGGGCATTGCCTACCAGGGCATCGGCCGGCGCAATGCACTGGCCAGCCAGGCCGTGCCCGGCGTCCAGCTGGCCGCCGACCCGGCCGAGAGCGCCCCTTCCATGGCGAATGTCTAGGCGTTTGCCGCGCGGCTTCGGGTGGCTCATGGCCACCCAGTTTCTTTCCTCGCTGGCCGACAACGCGCTGCTCATCGTCGCCATCGCCCACCTACATCACCTGGGCGCACCGCTGTGGTGGGCGCCGCTGCTCAAGTTCGCCTTCACCCTGTCCTACGTCCTCCTGGCGCCCTTCATCGGCGCGCTGGCCGACGCCGTGTGCAAGCGCAGCCTGATGGCCTGGATGAACGCGCTCAAGCTGCTGGGTGCGCTGGCACTGTTGTATGGCGTGCATCCCATGCTGGCCTTTGCCCTCGTGGGGCTGGGGGCTTCGGCCTATGCGCCGGCCAAATACGGCTTGCTGACCGAAAGCGTGCCACCCGCGGCGCTGGTGGCCGCCAATGGCTGGATCGAATCGACGGTGGTGATCTCCGTGCTGCTGGGCACGGTGCTGGGCGGCGGCCTGATCTCGCCGCTGTGGCTGGGCTCCGGCACCGTGGGCTGGGCCGGTGCCCTGTGGCCGGTGTCGGCCGGCGCCTCCTCGCCCGCGCTCAACGTTTCCCTGCTGCTGGTCGTCAGTCTCTACGCGCTGTCCTCGCTGTGCAATCTGGGCATCGTGCCCAGCGGCAAGTCTTACCCGGTGCGCGACCGTGCGCCCCTGCGCATGCTGGCCGACTTCCGGCATGCCAATGCCACGCTCTGGCGCGACCGCAGCGGTGGCCTCTCGCTGGCGGTCACCACCACCTTCTGGGGCATCGGGGCCATGCTGCAGTTCGCCGTGCTGCACTGGGCCGTGCAGGTGCTGGGCCTGAGCCTGGATCAGGCCGCCTACCTGCAAGGCATCGTCGCCGTCGGGGTGGTGGCGGGCGCGGTGCTGGTGGCCAGCCGCCTGCGTCTGCGCCACGCCACCAGCGTGCTGCCCCTGGGCCTGCTGATGGGCGGGCTGATGGCGCTGACGGTCTGGGTGCCGGACTGGACCTGGGCCGTGCCATCGCTGTTGATGGTGGGAGCGCTGGGCGGCATGCTGGTGGTGCCCATGAACGCCTTGCTGCAGCACCGCGGCCACCGCCTGCTCACGGCGGGGCAGTCGATCGCCGTGCAGGGCTTCAACGAAAACCTCAGCGTCCTCGTCATGCTGGGGCTCTACGCGGGGCTGATCGCCCTGCAGGTGCCGGTGCAGATCATCATGGGACTGGCTGGCCTGGGGCTGGCCGCCTTCATCGGGCGCAGCCTGTGGCAACGCCGCGGGGCGCCTGGGCGGCGCTCGCTCTTAGGCCATCTGCTGCGGCGCGATTGAGGGCAGGCGTTCGTCGCCGACCATGCTGGTGGCGATGGCCAGCTTCATGACACTCTCGATCTGCGCCACGATGCCGGCCCAGTCGTTCTGCCGTGCCGCGTCGCGCGAGGCCGTGCGCAGGCGCTGCAGCAGGGCGCCGTCCTGCACCAGCTCGACCAGCTGACGCACAAAGGCCTCGTCGTCGTCCATCGGTGCGAGCATTCCATTGCGGCCGGCCTGGATGTTTTCCGAGGCGGCGGCGTAGTCGAAGGCGACCACACCCAACCCACTGGCCATGGCCTCCAGCACCACGTTGCCAAAGGTCTCGGTCTGGCTCGGAAAACCGAAGAGGTCGGCCGAGGCGTAGTGTTGCGCCAGCGCCGGACGCGCCAGCGTGCCGGTGAAGATGGCGTCGGGCGCCAGTGCCTGCAGTTCGGAGCGCATCGGGCCGTCGCCCACGAGCACCAGTTTCAGGTCGGGTCGTAACAGCCGCGCCTGGGCGTAGGCGCGCACCAGCAGCGGCAGGCTCTTCTCCTTGGCCAGGCGGCCCACACACAGCAGCACCGGGGTGTCCGGCCCGGCACCCCAACTCGCGCGCAGCGCCTCGCTGCGGTGCGCCGGATCGAAGATGCTGCTGTCCACGCCGCGCGCCACCACCTGCAGACGCTCCAAGCCGGCAGCGCTCAGGCGATCGGCCAGGCCGCGTGTGGGCACCATGGTGCACAGTGTCTGGTTATGGAAGCGCCGCAGGTAGGCCATGATGGGTTTGCTCAACCAGCCCATGCCGTAGTGGCTGCTGTAGGCGTGGAAATTGGTACGGAAGTCCGAGGTGACCGGGATGCGCAGCTTGCGCGCCACGCGCAGCGCCGACCAGCCCAGCGGCCCTTCGGTGGCGATGTGCACCAGGTCCGGCCGCTTGAGCGTCCACAGCGGCTCCAACTGGCGGCGCGAGGGCAGGCCCAGCTGCAGGTGCGGGTAACGCGGAATGGGCATGCCGCGCATGAGCACGTCGCCCGATTCGCCCGCCGGGGCTTCGCTGGCCTGGCGCGGGCGCACCAGCTGGACCTGGTGGCCGCGCTCGCGCAGGCCTTCCACCACGCGCTGCAGCGTGAGCGCCACGCCGTTGATCTCGGGCGGGTAGGTCTCGGTGACCACGGCGATGCGCAGATGGGCCTGCGCCGGTGGCAGGTCTTCGACCAGGATGTCGGTGGTGTCGGGTTTCATGCCGACATCTTGGCCTGCGTTTATCTCAGTTCGATGACAGCGACGGTCGCCTGGCTGTGCCGGCACATGAATTTTTGATGACAGGGGGTGCGCTGTCATCGACTTTTCATGAAGCGGGCCGAGCATGCGCCCTGGGCGTGGCCTCTCCACGTCCAGCATCTTCGATACAAGGAGCCTCCGTGAGCCAATTTCTGCAAGCCCTGAAGGTCCAGCGCTGGGACGACCACCGCTACTACCACCACAGCCGCATCAATCAGTCGCTGCACCTCATCAGCGCTGTGTCCTTCCTGGTGGCCTATGCCTTCCTCTTCATCCAGCCGCCGGTGGCCGCGCTGATCGCCTGGCTGATCTCCATGGTCTCGCGTCAGTCGGGCCACTTCTTCTTCGAGCCCAAGGGCTATGACGAGGTGAACCACGCCACCCACGAGTACAAGGAAGAGATCAAGGTGGGCTACAACCTCAAGCGCAAGGTGGTGCTCATGGCCGTCTGGGCCGGCCTGCCCGTGGTGCTCTGGCTGCAGCCGGACTTCTTCGGCCTGCTGGAGGCGCACACCCAGCCCAGCGGCTACGTGCTCAACGTCGGCTGGCTCTGGCTCTGGCTGGGGGTGGGTGGCCTGGCCTTCCGCGTGCTGCAACTGGCCGTGACCCAAAGTCTTTATACCGGCATCGTCTGGGCCACCAAGATCATTACCGACCCCTTCCATGACATCCTGCTGTACTGGAAGTCGCCGCTGTACCTGCTGCAGGGCGAGCTGATCGCCAAGCCCGAGCACCTGATCGAGGAACGTGCCGAGCACGAGGCTGAGCTGGCCCGTCACCAGGCCTGATGCCATGTTCCCGGTGCGGCGAGTTCCGTCGCACCGGGTTTTTTCTTTCCTAGCGCCACAGATGGCGCAGCATCTCCCGCAACAGCCCGCGCTTGATGGTCTTGTTCGTCTGGCCCGGGGCCTGCCACCACCAGCCGTCGCGCTGCATCTGCAGACCGGCCTGCACGCAACGCTCCAGCATGTCCTCGAAATCACTTTCGCTGAAGTTCAGGCTGAAGATGAAACGGCCCGTGCCCACCCAGCTCAGGGCCAGGCCATGATCGCGCAGGTAATACTGAAGCATCCAGTTGTAGCGCGAGGGGCGGGTGTAGCTCAGCGTCCAGACGCTGCTCATGTTCGCGGCCTGCAAGGGCAGGCCCTCGGCCAGCATGCGGTCGTTGAAGCGCTCGCGCCGCTGGTCCCAGGTGCTGTCCAGGTCAACGTAGATTGCGCGCACCTCGGGCGTTTCCAGTCGGCGCAGGAATTCGTTCATGGCGCCCATCACATAGGGGTGGGCGTTGAAGGTGCCGCGCGCAAAGCAGATGTCGGCGGGCTTGTCCTCGCGGAAGCGTTGCATCAGCGCCTGCTTGCCGCAAACCACGCCCACGGGCAGGCCGCCGCCCAGGGTCTTGCCGTAGGTGACCAGATCGGCCTTGACGCCAAAGTATTCCTGCGCGCCGCCCGCTGCCAGCCGGAAGCCCAGGAAGACCTCGTCGAAGATCAGCACGATGCCGCGCGCGGTGCAGACCTCGCGCACCTGCTGCAGCCAGCGTGTGTAGGCCGCGCGGTCGTAGCCCGCACTGCGGCTGCTGTCGAGCAGGGTGGAATCACCCGGGGCGTTCTTGTTTGGGTGCAGGGCCTGCAGGGGGTTGATGAGCACGCAGGCGATGTCGCGGCGGGTGCGCAGCACCTTGAGGCTGGCCTCGTGCATGTCGCGCAGGGTGTAGGTCTCGCGCGGGGGCAGGGGGTTGCCCGGGCCCGGCTGCACGTCTTCCCACCAGCCATGGTAGGCCCCGCAGAAGCGCACCAGGTGGCGCTTGCCCGTGTGGTAACGCGCCAGGCGCACGGCCTGCATCACGGCCTCGGTGCCACTCATGTGGAAGGACACGGCGTCCAGGCCCGAGATGGCCTTCAATCGCGTCACGTTGTCGGCCACGCAAGGGTGGTAGGCACCGAGCACGGGGCCCAGGTCCTGCGCGATGCGCGCACCCGCCGCGATGCAGGACTTGTAGAAGTCCATGCCCATGACGTTGACGCCGTAGGAACCGGTGAGGTCGATGTAGCGGTTGCCGTCCAGGTCCATCACGCTCACGCCCTCGCTGGCTTGCACGAAGCCGCCCACCTGCAGGTGCTGGCGCAGGTAGGGGCTGAACTGGTAAGGCACGCGGTAGGCGCCCGTGAAACGCAGATCCGGCAGGCCTTCGCGCGCTGCCTTGGTCAGCGCGATCGACTGCGGCGCCTTGGCCTGCAGCCGGCCGGCCAGCGCAAAGAAGCCCGCGCGGCGTTGTTGCGCCACGGCATCGGGCGCGCCATCGCAGGCATAGAAGGTGGCCTCGTCGTAGGCGTAACCCGGGATCCAGCGCGCCAGCCGCTTGGCCATGCGCGAATGCCCGGCCAGCGACGGGTGCTTGGCGCGCGAGAGCTCCAGCCGGCGCTTGAGCGCGGGGAGTGTGAGGCCGGCGGCGCCGGCAATCCAGGCAAGTTCGTAAGTCATGGTCCTTCGGTTTCCTTTGGGGCAGCCGTGTGAAACGACGATGACTCTTTGTATTCAAACCATTTGACAGGCATGTGAAAACCAGATGACATTCAAGACATTGCTCGACCGCCTCCTGCAACAGGAAGGCCTGAACTTCGTGCTTACCAACCGCCTGCCCCGCGTGGCGCTGACGCGTTTCATGGGCCGCTTCAGCAAGGTGCGCCAGCCGCTGGTGCGCAAGGCCTCCATCGCTGCGTTCAAGTTTTTCGGCGACCTGGACCTGAGCGAGGCGAAAAAACAGCACTTCGACAGCCTGCACGACTGTTTCGTACGTGAACTGAAAGAGGGCGCGCGCCCCTTCGACGCGGACCCGCAAGTGATCTGTAGCCCCAGCGACGGCATCCTTGGCGGCCACGGCCGCATAGCCGGCGATGAACTGCTGCAGATCAAAGGCATGCCTTACAGCCTCACCGAGCTGCTTGGCAGCGCCGAGCTGGCCGCAAAACACCAAGGTGGTAGCTACGTCACCCTGCGCCTGCGCGCCAGCATGTACCACCGTTTTCACGCGCCCACCGACTGCGCGGTGAAACGTGTCACGCACATCCAGGGCGATATGTGGAACGTCAACCCCATCGCGCTCAAGCGCGTGCCCAGCCTCTACTGTCGCAACGACCGCGCCGTGATCGAGGCCGAGCTGCCTTCAGGCCAGGCCCTGACGATCGTGCCCGTGGGCGCCATCCTCGTGGCCAGCGTCCGGCTGCATTTTCTCGACCTGAACCTGCACCACGACTACCGGGGTGAGCAGGTCATCGCTTGTGATGCACCGCTCAGGCGCGGGCAGGAGATGGGCTGGTTCGAACATGGCTCGACCATCGTGGTGCTGGCGCCGAAGGGGGTGGAACTGGTAGAGGGCATCGAGACGGGGAAGGAGGTGAGGGCGGGGCAGGCTTTGCTGCGACAGGTTTGAGAAAGAATGGACCCGCGCCAGGCAGTGGCGTATCGGTGCGGGCGCGGAAACATTGCGGGGTTTGTCGGCTTTTTATTTGGCCGTGTTGATGACTGACGTGGGAAAAACGCTGTGCCGACAAGCACTTGCGTCCGTCCGGACTTATGGCTGCGAGCGTAGCGCCGATGTTATGCCGCACTTTTGCGGGGTTTCACGGTTTGTTATGAGCGCGGCTCTGCGCTATATTTGGTCGAATTTTTCAAACAAAACAAGCACTTAGCTTGCAGCAAGGGAGGCGCCAGGATGAACATCCGTCCATGTTATTCCGCACTTTTGCGGTCCATATCACGTTAGCCGTCATATGCGCCGTGTGTTGATCGCACTCCTTCTTGCCCCGCTTGCGGTAAGCCTGTGCTTTGGCTTATTTGCCGTTCTCGTCTATCCGTTCATGCTGCTTGTGACACTGTGTGCGGCTTTGCCACTTTTTCTTCTCTTCCGTAGGAAGGGTTGGCTTGAGTGGTGGCACGCCCTTCTCGCCGGCGCGATCTGTGGAGTCCTCTTTGTCGCATTCGACACAGCGCTGAGCTATGCGCCAGACGTTGATCGTGTAGTCAATGCGAACAATGTTACCTATGTGAGCCTGGGCGCGGTGATTGGATTCGTGTTCTGGTGGATGGCTATCTATCGAAACCCGGCGTTTCCATTTGTTGGCCGTGCCTTCCCAATGAGCGTGCTCGCTGTGCTCCCCCTTGCCGTAAGCGCCACGTACGTGCGCCAAGAGCTGACGCCAACGTTTCATCAAGGCCGTGTTGTAGAGGTGCTGGAGGAACCATCCGTTTTCCCAAGAAGCGGACAAGTCTCAGTCCGGCTTGTTACCGGCCGGACCGTTGAAGCCGACTTGAGTAACACTTGGCCTAGAGAATCGGTTGTAGCGCATTGTTTTCACCTTACTGAGCGCTGGTCGACAGTTCGCCTTCGCCGCATCTACGAATTGAGCAGCCCGTTCGGAGGCGGTGGTGATGACTGCTAACCAGCCGCTCGAGCCGACGAGCGTCGGCAGTTTTCCGCTCACGGCTCAACTTCAACGTTGGACGGCATGATCCGTTATGCGTAAGCAACTTTTCATCCTCGCCACGATTGTTGTTTCTACCGGCATCGTTTTGTCCTTGGCGTGGGGTGTGCCATACATCTACACAGTCATAGGCTTTTCTGCTTGGGCCTTCTTCGGTCATCTAGTTACCGCCGATGATGACGCACCGGGCGGTTGGTCCAATCAGGACGGTTCCTTTCCATTTCCTGGGGTGGAGCTGGCGACTAAGGGGCTGATATTGATCGCTTTGTGTCTGGCCGTCTGGCTTGTGCCTGCAATAAGTGCGTTTGGCAGCTGATGAGACGTTAGACGTGATGCGTACAGGTTCCAGATCAGGGTACTGGGTTGTTGAATGGGCGGACGGCTTTGATCCATCCTTGGCAGACCTTGTACCGCGTTTCCCGGAAATATTGGTAGGTCACCGAATAGCAATTGCTTCCTGCGACAGCGGTCCTTTTGTGCCAACCCCAACTGAACTGGAAAAGGGTTGGTCTACGCGAAACGAAGTGGCGATCAGCCCAAGGCTTCACGACACCTCGGACCTACCAATGCCTGGATTCGATGAGTGGTACGTGTACGATCTCGAAGCCCCAACTGACCATCTCAGGTCATTTGTAAATCGGTGGGGATTTGCGCCACTCGACGAAGGAAACTCAGAGACACAAGACTTCTGGGCTCAAGTTGAGCGGCTCCGACCACTGCATGTGCTTGGTGCCGGAACTCCCACTATGTTCTTCGCCACGCGAGACGAAGAAATCTTCAGGAGGGTGTGCAGTGTCTAACAGGTTGCTCGGCACGGACAGCCAACATCAGGTTGCCGCTTCGCGGCGCATGTTGCCCGCCGGGCAGCGCCAACGTTAGACCTCGCTATGCACCCGCGTTATACCGAGTGGCTGAAGTACGTTTTCGATCGGCCCGCTACGCCCAATGGCTGGTACTTCGATATCGAGGATCTGGAGCCATTTGAAGCCGAGCCGAGCGAGTTGGTGGAGCTTGTGGCGACTACCTTCGAAAACTGCGCTTGCGATTTGGCTCCGTACTCCAATGAGCAGTTGCGCTACGGGCTCTCGTACATAGTCGATAGCGGTGCCTCCGATGTCGTGTTTGCGCTCATGTCCGAGAATGTCCCCGCCGAATTGCGGTTGCGAGCTATCGCGGGGCTCAAGCACGTCTACTCACAGGTCTTCGAACGCCGGTGTGCACCCGTCCTTGGCCACTCCAGCGAGCCTGGCGACAATGCGCTGAACTACACCTGCTACATGCTTTGGGACATCTCTCCGCTCTCCAACTGGGAGCGATCTCCTGAACGAAGCATCTTCTACCGTGCCGTCTGCGACGTCCTGGAACACGCGTTGACGTCGCCGAATCGGGCATGTGTGGAGAGTGGCCTGCATGGCTTGGGGCACATCCATTCCTCATACCCTGAGCGCGTGGAAGAGGTCATTGACAGATACCTCGTCGCGGCGAAGCCGCCGGAAGAACTGCGCCGGTACGCCATGGATGCAGGGAGAGGGCATGTCCAGTAGTCGTTGGCTCACGCCCCCAAGGTCTAACATGGCGGTCGACGCGGACGCCCAACATCGTTCGCTCCCTCCGGTCGCTCCTGTTGGTCGCCGGTCACCTCTACGTTACCCATGATGCTCTTTCATCTTCATCGGTCCCGCCGCCATCTGCTTGGGGCCTTTGCCCTCGCCGCCTTGCTGCCCGCCTGCAGCAAGCGCGCACCCAAGGCCCAGGTACTGGCCGCAGGCAGCATCGTGCTGGCCCTGGGCGATTCGTTGACCTCCGGCGTCGGCGCTACAACGGACGCGGCCTATCCCGCTGTGCTGCAGTCACTCACGGGCTGGCAGGTGGTGAACGGCGGCGTCTCGGGCGACACCTCGGCCCAGGCCTTGTCGCGTTTGCCTGCGCTGCTGCAGGAGCACCAACCCGCGCTGGTCATCGTGAGCATCGGCGGCAACGACTTTCTGCGCCAGTTGAGCGCGGCCGCTGCCAAAGACACCCTCCGCGAGATCAGCCGAACTGCCAGCGCCGGTGGCGCGCAGGTGCTGCTGGTGGGTGTGCCACAAGTCTCGTTGCTGGCGGCCGGCACAGGCAGTCTGAAAGACCACCCGCTCTACGCTGAACTGGCGCAGGAGTTGAAGCTGCCTTTGCATGAGGGTGGCTGGGCTGCCGTGCTGTCCAAGCCCGAGTTGCGTGCCGACAGTGTGCATGCCAACGCCCAGGGCTATCGCCAGTTTGCCGAAGGGCTGATGCAGGCGCTACGCAAGGTGGGTTGGCTGGCCTGAAGGCCGGCGCGACTCGGCCTGCGTGTGGCAGATTTCAGATATAAATAAGCGCTTGCCCAAAGCATGGGAGGAACACGCGATGACCGTCTGGCCATGGTGTCAAGACTCTTCCCGTGCACTCTCCAACGCGCAATCAAGGGGAATCGCACATGAACATCTTCCGAGTTTTCCTCCTGCCTCTGCTCCTCATCGCCAGCTTTGCGGCCTTGGCCCAGGATGCCCGTGACCGCGGTTTCATCCGCAGGGGCATGTCCGAGGGCGAAGTCCTCGTGCGTGTGGGCAAGCCGGATCACGAATCCGTGGTCGCCAACAACGCCCTCAGGGGCCTGCCCGAGGAGAAGACCTGGACCTACTTCCCGCATCCGCAGGATCCGGAGACCTTGACGGTCATCTCCTTCCGGTCGGGGGTGGTGGTGGAAATCGAGCGCAAGATATCGCGCTAGGAGCCTGTCCAGCGATATCGACACCGGCGCCGTCGGGCGCCAGTGCCGGAGCGACTCAGCCCGCGTTCAGGACGTCCAGCGTCCAGGCCGTCTTCTGCCAGGCCTGCATTTCCTCTTGCAGCAGATAAGCCGACTGCGGGTACTTGGCGACCCAGTCGGCGCGGCAGTCGAGCCGCACTTCACGCTCCCCGTCCCAGTCCAGGCGCAAGCCCTGCAGATCCGGATCACGCCGCGCATGGCAGAGGATGACGGCTAGGCGCAGCGCCAGCAGCTGCAGCACGAAGGCCGCGTCGTCGAACGCCAGGTCCAGCTTGCGCAGCTTGCCGCGGTGGCCCAGCACGAGCTGGCCCAGGCGATGCAGTTCGTTCATGGTGAAGCCGGCGGCGTCGGCGTTGTCCAGGATGTAGGCGCCGTGCTTGTGGTAGTCGCTGTGCGAGATGGCGCTGCCGATCTCGTGCAGCTGCGCGGCCCAGCCCAGCTTGCGCAGGGCGCGTTCCAGTTCCTCGGGTTCGCCTGGGCCGGCCAGCTGGCGCAACAGGTGGTGCGCCACCTGGCTCACGCGCCGGGCCTGGGCGGGGTCGGCGTTGAAGTTGCGGGCGAGGCGCGCCACGCTGGTGCTGCGCTGGTCGCTTTGTTCGTGTTCGCGGTCCAGCAGGTCGTAGAGCGCGCCATGGCGCAGGGCGCCCTGGGCCACGTGCATCTCCGCGATGCCCAGCAGGGCGAAGAGGGCGCGCAGCACGCTGACGCCGCCGCCGATCACGGCGCGCCGGTCATCCTTCATGCCCTCGATGCGCAGGCGCTCGGCACTGCCGGCCTTGAGCAGGCGCTCCAGCAGCCAGTCCAGGCCCTCCTGCGTGATCAGGCCCTCGGCCCAGCCGGCGGCCTGCAGCACGTCGCCGACGGCGCCCACGGTGCCTGAGGAGCCGTAGGCCAGATCCCAGTCTTCGCGCCGGCAGCTGGTGAGGGCTTCGTCCAGCACGGCCTGGGCGGCGACCTCGGCGGTCTCGAAGGCCTCGGCACTGAAGGTGCCTTCGGGGAAATAACGCATGGACCAGGCCACGCTGCCCACGCGGTAGGAGTCCATGAAACGCGGACGGTAGCCCTGACCCAGGATGAGTTCGGTGGAGCGTCCACCGATGTCCACCACCAGGCGGCGTTCGTCTGATTGCGGCAGCAGATGGGCCACGCCCTGGTAAATGAGGCGCGCTTCCTCGCGACCGGAGATCACGTCGATGGGAAAGCCCAGGATCTTCTGCGCGCGCTCCAGGAAGACCTCGCGGTTGCGGGCTTCGCGCAGGGTCTGGGTCGCGACGGCGCGTACCTGGTTTTTCTTGAAGCCGGCCAGGCGTTCGGCAAAACGGCCCAGGCAGTCCCAGCCGCGCTGCATGGCGTCTTCCCCGAGGTTGCGGTCTGCATCCAGGCCGTTGCCTTGGCGCACGGTTTCCTTGAGGTATTCGCGGCGCTTGAGCAGGCCGTGGTCGAGCTGGGCGATCTCAAGCCGGAAGCTGTTGGAGCCCAGGTCGATGGCGGCGAGTTCGGTTCCGTTTTTCATGCGCGGGTCTCAAGCTTCATCGGGTCGATGGTACCCGGCTGTTGAACTTGTGAAGAAATCGCAGTGAGCGGGTCGCGCAGTGGAGCTATTCACAGGTTCACCCCAGGATGCGGCCATCGGCGGTCAGCATGCTTTGTGTGACGTAGGCGCTGCTGCGACGCTGGGCCTGGAAGCTGATGCGAAAGCCCGCCAGGTCAAGCTGGCTGCGCTGGCGGAAAGCCTGCAGCACCTGGGCGCGGGTGGCCGTGGGCTCCACACTCTGCAGTACATCCTGCGCGTAGCGCGCGGCGATGTAGCCGGCCAGGCTTTGCGGCGTGGGGGGTTCGTCGAACAGGCGCGCCAGGGTCTCGCGGTAGGCGCGCACGATGGGCAGGCCGGCCGTGACCATGGGCACGACCTGGGTGGCCATGACGGGGGTGTTGCGCGAGGCACCGAGCTGGTTGAGCGTCTGCAGGTTCACGTCGGCCAGGCCGATGACGTAACGCTGGCGCTCCTGCCGGCCCAGGCCCAGGGTGAACTGGGCGAGCTCGGGTGTGCCGCCGACGAACAGCAGGATGGGCGGCGTCTGGGGTGTGAGCTTGCGCCCCAGCTCCTGCAGGCTGCCGCCGGGCGCATAGGTCTGCAGGCGCAGCTGCAGCGAGCGCACGATGCGCTGGACCTCGTTTTCGTAGAGGCGCTGTTCCTGCGCCGAGGCATAGACCACCCCAAGTTCCGGCACGCCGATGACGGAGAGTGAGCGTAGCGCGTGCGCGATCTGCTCCTGGCGGGAGGCGAAGATGGGAAAGGTGCGCTGCTCGGCGCCGGCTGCCAGGTCCTGGTGCAGCCAGGGCGCGGCATGGGCGATCTCCAGCGGATCCTGCCGCAGCAACTCGACGAGTTGCGCGGCGGTGCGGTCGCCGGCGGTACCGCACAAGGCCAGGCAGTTGGGCAGGGCACGCACGGATTCCACGGCCTGGCGCAGGCTGGCGGGGCTGCCGTCCACCTCCAGCACGGTGTGCTGCACGGCTCGGCCGCGCCAGCCGCCGCGGGCGTTGAACTCCTGCCAGGCTGCGCGAGAGCCGATGAGGAAGTCGCGCGAGACATCGAGCTGGTCGGCGGCGCTGTCGACCAGCTGCACGATTTCCGGGGTGCGCGTGGCGGGGGTAGCCCGTGCCGGCTGGGCCTGGGCGACGCCCAGCAGGGGCAGGCTGGCGGCGGCGAGCAGGAGCTGGCGGCGGGTGGGGGCAGGGGGCGGGGGCAGTCGGGTCACGATGAGGGCACTGAATTCGGGTATCGCAAGTGCGCAGGCCCACCGGGGGGTGGGCCTGCACGAGAGGGAAGGCGTGCCGGCCACGGCGGGCCTGCGGGACGAGCTTCAGCGGCGCACGGGCGGCATGAGCACGCGGTCGACCACGTGCACCACGCCGTTGGTAGCCGTCATGTCGGCCTTGATCACCATGGCCTCTTCCACGGTGACGAAGGCGCCGGCGCGGGCCAGGGCCACGTTGGCGCCCTGCACGGTCTTGACCGGGCCGTTCTTGACGTCGGCGGCCATGACCTTGCCGGCCACCACGTGATACGTCAGCACCTCCTTGAGGCGGGCCGGGTTGGCCGCGAGCTCTTCCAGGGTCTTGGCCGGGACGGCCTTGAAGGCCTCATTGCTGGGGGCGAAGACGGTGTAGCTGCCGGATTTGAGCGTGTCCGCGAGGCCGGCCTTTTCCACCAGGCTGTTCAGGGTGCTGAGCTGGGGGTCACGGGCCAGGGTGTCGGCCAGGGTGACGGGCTGGTTCATGCTCGCACAGCCGGCCAGGCCCCAGGCCACGGCGGTGGCAAGCATCAGGCGGCGGGTGAAGGCGGTCTTGTTCATTGCAGGCTCCTTGGGTGAGAAAGTCCGAAGGCTATCGGAGGCCTGTGACAGCAAGATGACGGTAATTTGAAAAGTGTGGGCCGCGCTACACTCCATGTGTCGGCTCATGTCACGATCCTGTCACAAAAGATTCGTAAATTTGGTTTGCTTTCAAGTAACCAACCAGGAGCCATCCCATGAAAACCAGCCTGAAATCTTCCCTTCTAGGCCTCGCTGTCAGTTCGACCCTTCTGTGGGCGGGTGCCGCAGTCGCCCAGGACGTGACCGGCGCCGGCGCCAGCTTCCCGGCGCCTGTCTACGCCAAGTGGGCTTCCGAGTACAACAAGGCCACCGGCATCAAGATCAACTACCAGTCGGTGGGTTCCGGTGCCGGCATCCGCCAGATCGACGCCAAGACCGTTGATTTCGGCGCTTCCGACATGCCGCTGACCGACGACGTGCTGGCCAAGAAGGGCCAGCTGCAGTTCCCCACTGTCATGGGTGGTACCGTGGCCGTGGTGAACATCAAGGGCATTGCCCCGGGCCAGCTCAAGCTGACCGGCACGGTGCTGGCTGACATTTACCTGGGCAAGATCACCAAGTGGAACGACAAGGCCATCACCAGCCTGAACCCCGGCCTGGACCTGCCCGACGCCGCCATCGCTCCGGTGCGTCGCGCCGACGGTTCCGGCACCACCTTCGGTTTCACCAACTACCTGAGCCAGGTCAGCCCGGAGTGGAAGGAAAAGGTCGGTGAAGGCACCGCTGTGAACTGGCCCGTGGGCGCCGGCGGCAAGGGCAACGAAGGCGTCTCCGCCTTCGTTGGCCGCCTGCCCAACTCCATCGGTTACGTCGAGTTCGCTTACGCCAAGCAGAACAAGATGGCCCACACTCAGCTGCAGAACCGCGAAGGCGTGTTCGTCCAGCCCAGCGACGACAGCTTCAAGGCTGCCGCTGCAGGCGCCGACTGGGACAAGACCTTCTTCCAGGTCCTGGGCAACAAGCCGGGCAAGAATGCCTGGCCGATCACCAGCGCCACCTTCATCCTGATGCACAAGGTGCAGGACAAGCCGGCCAACGCCGCCCAGACCCTGAAGTTCTTCCAGTGGGTCTACAAGAATGGCGACACCATGGCCAGCGACCTGGAATATGTGCCCATGCCCGCCAGCGTGAAGGCCGCCATTGAGAAGTCCTGGAGCCAGATCAAGGACGCCTCCGGCAAGCCCGTCGCCTACAAGTAAGTAGAGAGAAAGCGTCCGTACGCCATGAGTTCACTCCCGTCTGCTCCCCGGTCCCGGACCGGTGCCTGGTTCGATGTCCTGTTCGGCTGGTTGGCCCAAGGGGCGGCGTGGGTGACTCTGGCGCTGCTGGCCAGCATCATTGCTTCCCTGATGGTCGGCGCCTGGCCCGCCATCGAACGTTATGGTCTGGGTTTCCTGACCAGCCCGGTGTGGGACCCGGTGCAGGAAAATTTTGGCGGCCTGGTGATGATCTATGGCACCCTGGCCACCTCTTTTATCGCGCTGCTGATCGCCGTTCCGGTCAGTTTCGGCATCGCCCTGTTTCTGACCGAGATGTGCCCGGCCTGGCTCAAGCGCCCGCTGGGCACCGCCATTGAGTTGCTGGCGGCCGTGCCCTCCATCGTGTATGGCATGTGGGGCCTGCTGGTCTTCGGTCCCATCCTGGCCACCTATGTGCAGGTGCCGTTGCAGAAGCTGTTTGCCGGCGTGCCTTATCTGGGCGCCCTGGTGTCGGGGCCGCCGGTGGGTATCGGCATCCTGTCGGCCGGCATCATCCTGGCCATCATGATCATCCCCTTCATCGCCGCGGTGATGCGCGATGTGTTCGAGGTCACGCCGCCGCTGCTCAAGGAGTCGGCCTACGGACTGGGCTCGACCACCTGGGAGGTGGTCTCCAAGGTGGTGCTGCCGTATACCAAGGCCGGTGTGGTCGGCGGCATCATGCTCGGCCTGGGTCGTGCCCTGGGTGAGACCATGGCGGTCACCTTCGTCATCGGCAACATGAACCAGCTCGACACGCTGAGCCTGTTCGATGCGGCCAACAGCATCACCTCGGCCCTGGCCAACGAGTTCGCCGAGGCAGCCGCCGGCATCCACCAGGCGTCGCTGATCTATCTGGGCCTGGTGCTGTTCTTCATCACCTTTGTCGTGCTGACCCTGTCCAAGCTGCTGCTGCAGCAACTCAAGAAGAGCGAAGGCACCAAGTCATGAACGCGCAAGACCAGATCCGCAGCCGCGCCTTCCAGCGCCGCAAGCGTGTCAACTTCCTGGCCCTGGCGTTGTCCATGGGCGCCATGGCTTTTGGCCTGTTCTGGCTGTTCTGGATCCTCTGGGAAACCTTCCGCCTGGGCCTGGACGGCCTGGTGTGGGCCACCGTGACGCAGATGACCCCGCCGCCCAACGAAGCGGGCGGCATCGCCAACGCCATTTACGGCTCCTTCCTCATGGTGTTGCTCGCCACCTTTGTGGGCACGCCCATCGGCATCATGGCGGGCATCTACCTGGCCGAGTACGAGCCCAAGGGCTGGTTGGCCGAGGTGACACGTTTTGTCAACGACATCCTGCTGTCGGCCCCTTCCATCGTGATCGGCCTGTTCGTTTATGCGGTGGTGGTGACGCGCTTCAAGTCCTTCTCCGGCTGGGCCGGCGTGATGGCACTGGCGCTGATCGTGATCCCGGTCGTGATCCGCACCACCGAGAACATGCTGCAGCTGGTGCCCTCTGCCATGCGCGAGGCCGCCTACGCGCTGGGCACGCCCAAGTGGAAGGTCATCCTGATGATCACCCTGCGCGCTGCGCGCGCCGGTGTGGTCACCGGCGTGCTGCTGGCCGTGGCCCGCATCTCGGGCGAGACGGCACCGCTGCTGTTCACGGCGCTGAGCAACCAGTTCTGGACCTCGAACCTGTCGGACCCGATGGCCAGCCTGCCGGTCACCATTTTCAAGTTCGCCATGAGCCCGTACGAGAACTGGCAGCAACTGGCCTGGGCCGGAGTGCTGCTGATCACCGTGACCGTGCTCGGGCTCAACATCATTGCGCGTGTGCTGACGCGCCACAAGGGCTGACCACGTGTACACCAGCGAATACTCTCCTGCAAGGCAAAACATGGAACCGATTTCCAACCCGGCCGAAACGCCTGCCCCGAAGATCTCGGTGCGCAACCTGGATTTCTTCTACGGAAAATTCCATGCGCTCAAGAACATCAACCTGGACATTCCGCAGAACAAGGTGACGGCCTTCATCGGCCCCTCCGGCTGCGGCAAGTCCACCCTGCTGCGCGTGTTCAACCGCATGTTCGAGCTTTACCCGGACCAGCGTGCCCAGGGGCAAGTGCTGCTCGACGGCGAGAATCTGCTGACCAGCAAGGAAGACGTGGCCCTGCTGCGCGCCAAGGTCGGCATGGTGTTCCAGAAGCCCACACCGTTCCCGATGTCGATCTTCGACAACATCGCCTTCGGCATCAAGCTGTTCGAATCGCTCAGCGCCACCGATCTGGAAGAGCGCGTCGAATGGGCCTTGCGCAAGGCCGCCCTGTGGAACGAGGTCAAGGACAAACTCAAGCAGAGCGGCTCCAGCCTATCGGGCGGCCAGCAGCAGCGCCTGTGCATCGCACGCGGCATCGCCATCAAGCCCGAGGTGATCCTGCTCGACGAGCCCTGTTCCGCGCTGGACCCGATCTCCACCGCCAAGATCGAGGAGTTGATCACCGAGCTCAAGGACGACTACACGGTGGTGATCGTCACGCACAACATGCAGCAGGCGGCGCGTTGCAGCGATTACACGGCCTATATGTACCTGGGCGATCTGGTGGAGTTCGGCTCCACCGAGCAGATGTTCTTCAAGCCGACGCGCAAGGAAACTGAAGACTACATCACCGGCCGCTTCGGCTAAGGAGGAAATGCACATGCCCGAAAAACATCTCTCCACCCAGTTCGACAGCGAACTGAGTTCCGTCTCCAGCCGCGTCATGGAAATGGGCGGCCTGGTCGAAGCCCAGGTCCAGCAGGCGGTCCAGGCCCTGGGCCAGTTCAACGCCGAGGAAGCCCGCCAGGTGATCGAGCTGGAACACCGGGTGAACACCATGGAGATCGAACTCGATCACGAGATCTCCTCCATCATCGCGCGTCGTCAGCCCACCGCCCGCGACCTGCGCCTGCTGATGGCCATCTCCAAGGCCATCGCCAACCTGGAGCGTGCCGGCGACGAGGCCGAGAAGATGGCGCGCATGGTACTGTCCATCATCCACAACGGCGCGCCACGCGCCCTGCCGGCCTCCGAGCTGCGTACGGCGGCCGATCTGGCCGCGGGCCAGCTGCGCAAGGCGCTGGATGCCTTCGCCCGGCTCGACACGACGAATGCGGTGGCCATCCTGAAGGAAGACGATCTGATCGACAGGGAGTTCGACAGCTTCGTGCGCGTGCTGATCACCTACATGATGGAAGACCCTCGCACCATCTCGCCCAGCCTGGATCTGCTCTTTCTGGCAAAGGCCATCGAGCGTGTCGGTGACCACGCCAAGAACATCGCCGAGCTCATCATCTACATCGTCAAGGGTGCCGACGTGCGCCATTCTTCGATCGAAGAGATCGAATCCGTCCTCAAATGAAACAACCTGCTGTACTCGTGGTGGAAGACGAGCCGGCGATCGCCGAGTTGATCGCTGTCAACCTGCGCCATAACGGTTTCCAGCCCACCGTGGCGCCCGATGGTCTGACCGCGCAGCGCGAGATCGACGCGGTGCTGCCCGACCTGGTGCTGCTGGACTGGATGCTGCCCGGCGAGAGCGGGCTGAGCCTGGCGCGCCGCTGGCGCAACGATCCGCGGACCAAGGCCGTGCCCATCATCATGCTGACGGCGCGTGGTGACGAGGCTGACCGCGTGGCCGGCCTGGACGCCGGTGCCGACGATTACATGGCCAAGCCTTTCTCCACCAAGGAGATGCTGGCGCGCATCCGCGCCCTGCTGCGCCGGCGCGCGCCCGACCAGGGGGTGGTGACGCTGGAGATCGGCCGCCTCAAGCTGGACACGGCCACGCACCGGGTGAGCTACGCGGAGCAGGCGCTCAAGCTGGGCCCGACCGAATTCAAGTTGCTGCAATACCTGATGAGCCATGCCGAGCGCGTGCACAGCCGGGGGCAACTGCTGGACAAGGTCTGGGGTGACCACGTCTTCATCGAGGAACGCACGGTGGACGTGCACATCAAGCGCCTGCGCGAAGCACTGGGCGAGGCGGCCGCCATGGTGGAGACTGTGCGTGGTGCCGGCTATCGCCTGTCGGCGCAACCCGCGCCGGTGCCTGCCGCGCTGCGCGGCTGAGAACGGTCCCGTCCCCGGGGGCGTCGTTTCATGCTCTTGCATCTCATACTTTTTCTGCTGCTCCAGCTCCTGGGAGCGGTGATCGGCATCTGGCTGGCGCCTGAGGACCTGCAGATCCGGGGCGGGCTGGCCGGCATGCTGGTCATGGGCCTGTTGTGGGTTCTGGTCGATTTCACGCGTGGCCTGCGGGTGCTGCATTGGCTGCGCAACGGCGACGTCTCGGATGTGCCGCTCAGGCTGGGCCTGTGGGGCGAAGTTGCCGAGCGCGCGCGACGGTTGGTGCGCCATCGCGAGCACGAAACACGCGACAGCGATCGCCGCCTTCAGGATTTCCTGGCGGCCCTGCAGGCTTCACCGAACGGGGTGGTTCTGCTGGACGCGCACGGGCGCATCGAATGGTTCAACCAGACGGCAGCCCAGCACTTCGGCCTGGACTCGGGCCGCGACCTGCTGCAGCACATGGTCAATCTGGTGCGTGATCCGGCTTTCACGGCCTATGTGTCCGGGGGGAATTACCAGTCCAGTGTGGTCATGCAGGGACGAAACCACAGCAGCGCCCATCCTTCACGCCTTGCGGTGCACCTGCATGACTACGGCGAGGGTCGGCGCCTGCTGCTCTCGCGTGACGTCACCATGTTCGAGCAGGCCGAGGCCATGCGGCGCGACTTCGTGGCCAACGTCTCGCACGAGATCCGCACACCGCTGACCGTGCTCTCGGGTTTTGTCGAGACCCTGCAGACCCTGCCGCTGGACGCCACCGAGCGCGCCCGTTACCTGGACCTGATGGCGCAGCAGGCCGGGCGCATGCAGTCCCTGGTGAGCGACTTGCTGATGCTCTCGCGTCTGGAGGGCAGCCCCTTGCCCGGGGCTGCTGAGTGGTCAGCATTGCCCGCGTTGATGGGGCAGGTGGAGCAGGAAGCACAAGTCCTGTCGGTGGTGCTGAATCCGCCCATGACCGGCCCGGCACAAACGCTGGTGTTCGAGCCGGCGCCGGCCCGAGAGCTGGCCGGCAGGCCTTCGGAGCTGCACAGTGCGTTGTCCAACCTGGTCAGCAATGCCGTGCGCTACACGCCGGCCGGCGGCGAGGTGCGCTGCGGCTGGCTGATGCTGGAGGACGGCCGCGTGGAGTTTTACGTGCAGGACAGCGGCCCGGGCATCGCCCCCGAGCACATCCCGCGCCTGACCGAGCGTTTCTACCGGGTGGACCGCAGCCGTTCGCGCGACACCGGCGGCACTGGCCTGGGCCTGGCCATCGTCAAGCACGTGGCCCAGCGCCATGGCGCCGAATTGCACATCGAGAGCACGCCGGGCAAGGGCTCGCGTTTTTCCATCGTGTTTCCGGCGAGCCGGGTTCGCCCACTGTCCTGAGCGTCAGTCGCCGTCTAGGCTGGCGATGTCAGGGGTGGCGTTCGCGCCGCAGTACCTGCCAGATCATGAGCCAGAAGCTCAGGGCCGCAAGGGCCAGCGCCGCGGCGCCAGCCATCCAGAAGGCTGCCGGGGTCTGCAGCGCAGGCCAGGGACCGAGACCGCGATAGGCCAGCAGGAAGCCGCCATACAGGCCCAGGCCCCACAGCAGCACGCCGTAGATCAGGAAGGGCGCCAGCGTGATGCGCCAGCAGCGCAGCACGAAGACTGCCAGGGCCTGCAGGCCGTCGAACAGGTGATAGATCGCGGTCCAGAACAGCAGCGGCACGGCGAGCGCCACCACCTCGGGGCTGCTGGCATAAAGCCGGGCCAGCGGGCCGCGTACCAGCACCAGCGTGGTGGCCAGCAGAACGGCGCTGCCCAGCACGAGCACGAAACCCACGCCCACTGCATGGCGCGCCTTGCTCGCATGGCCTGCGCCCAGCCAGTAGCTGGTGCGTGCGCTGGTGGCGATGCCGATGGCCAGTGGCACCATATAAAGCACGGCGGCCAGATTGGCAGCGATCTGGTGGCTGGCCGCCGCCGTGGTGCCCAGGCGTGCCACGAACAGGGCCATCAGCGTGAAGGATGTCACCTCGATCAGGATGGTCAGGCCGCTGGGTACTCCCAGACGCGCGAACGCGGCGAGGACTTTCCAGTCGGGACGACCGGGTAGACGCCATAGTTGGTAGGGCGCATACAGGGTACGCGTGCGCAGCAGCCACAGGGCCAGGGACAGCATGGCCACGTGCACGACCAGCGTGGCCCAGGCGCAGCCTTCGGCTCCCCGTGCCTCCAGGCCCAGGCCGCCGAAGGCGAACCAGATCGAGAGCGGCACCTTGACGGCTAGCGAGCCCAGCTGCAGCCAAGTGACCAGCTGGGGCTTGCCCAGGCTCTGGTTGAAGGTGCTGTAGAGCCGGAACATCAGCGCAGCGGGCAGTGCCAGTGCCAACACGCCCAGGTAGGCCAGCACCTCGGCGCGCAGCGCCGCCGGCACGTCGGCCCAGTCCAGCAGGAAACCCGGGTTCAGCAGGATCGACAGGCCGACCAGCACCAGCGCCAGCCAAAGGTAGAGGGCTTGGCGCAGGGAGTGCCCGAGCCGTGCGGGCTGGCGGGCTCCGTGCAGCTCGGACCAGACCGGCAGCAGGGCTGTCAGCACGCTCATCAAGCCGACGTACACGCTCATGTAGATGGCGGAGCCCACCGACAGCGCGGCCAGCGAGGCCTCGGCGTAGCGGCCGGCGACGATGGTGTCGGTCACGCCATAGGCCATGGTGGCCAGCTGGCCTGCCAGAACGGTGCCCGCGTGACGCGCGATGGTCTTGAATTCGGGCACGGGTCAGCGCGCCGGCGCGGCCGGTGAAACCGTGATGCGGCGGTAGATGGCCAGGTCTTCTTCGCCTTCGCGCGGGTGGCCCAGTTCGCGGTGCAACTGCCATTGCGACGGGCTGATGATCTCGGGGGTCTGCCGCACGATGCCCCGATCGATGACCAGCCAGTCGCAGCGGGTGCTGTCGTTGGCCGGCTCCAGGCGCAGGCGGGTATGCAGCTGCAAGGCCGCGAGTTGGCCGCGTGAGAGGCCGAAGTGTGCCAGGCAGCCGGCCGGCTGCACGATGGCCTCGACCCGACGCATCAGGGGGGCATAACTGCGAGCGAAGTCCAGTGCCGGCATCCACAGCGTGGTCAGCAACAGCCAGCACAGGGCGGCACCGCCGGCGGGCAGCACCATGCTTTTCCACAGTGCGGCGGGGTGCCGGCCAATGCGCCATTTCACCAGCCAGCCCCAGGCCAGCGTAGCCAGGGTGGCAAAGACGAAGGGCAGGATGACGAAGCGCGGCTCGAAACCAGGCAGCAGGCGCGCCACGTTGGCGGCGGGCTGGGGCGGGAAGCCGGTCAACATGGCGACCCAGACCACCCAGATGACGAGCGCACAGGTGGTGAAGAACAACAGCGTGAACCAGTCGATCAGGGCCGAGACGCTGCGCCCCAGCGTGGGCAGGGCGAAAGCCGCCAGCGTGGCCAGGGCTGGCAGGGCCAGCAGCAGGGCCCGGTCCCCGGCCGGCGTGATGAGCGTGGCGCCTATGGTGATCGCGGTGTACCACAGGGGTAGCGAGAGGTGGCGGCTGGGCCGGCGGTCGAAGAGCTGGCGGCGCCAGCGCCACAGGGTCCACAACACCAGGGGCCAGGCCGGCCAGGTGAACCACAGCATCAGGCTGCCCAGGCCATGCCAGGCGGCCCAGGTGGGCTCGGGCAGGCCGATGCGCCAGCGCCAGAGGTCAAGTGCGCTGGCCAGCACGGCCACGCCCACGGTCAGCACCAGCAGCCGCTTGAGGTCGCGCCGGTAGTGGCTGGCATTTTCCATGGCTTGGCTGCGGTCCAGCACTTGCGCCAGCAGGGCACCGAGGGCCAGCAGCATGGCCATGGAAGGGCCGCCCGAGAGCGTGAGGCCAGTGAGACCGACCAGGGCCGAGAGGGTTGGCGTCCAGCGCCGGTAGGGCATGGCGGCGAAAGCGTAGAAGCTCAGCGCCGTGAAGCACAGCTGGGCCAGCGCGGGTGTGGTTTCGTGCGAGAGCTGGGCCAGGCCCAGGCAGGCGATGAAGGCCAGCATGCCGCCATCGGCCATGGCGCGCGCATAGTCGTTGGGGCGGGCCTCACCACCGAAAGCGAAGGCCACGGGTTGAGCGCGTGGGCTGCGCGCCAGATAGTAGATGCCCTGCCAGACGGCGATCAGGGTCAGGGCCAGCAGGCCGATGAAGGGCAGGCGGGCGGCGAAGTCGGTCGCGATCCATGACGGCGCCAGTTGTAGCGCCCAGGCGCCCAGCCAGTAGGGCAGCAGGGCGTCCACCTCCGGCGGTTGGCCCATCAGCGTGGGGGCCAGCCAACTGGCGCGGCCGGCGGCCAGTTCGGCCATATAGCCGTAGGCGGTGATGTCGGCACTGCGCCATGGAGTGCGCCCGATGAAGCCGGGCAGCAGATAGGCCAGGGAGAAGAGCCAGAGCGCCAGGTGGGGCAGGCGGCGCACGGCGCCTTGGGCGACGATGGCGGGGCTGGGCTGGTTCACGCTGAGATCATGCCAGAGGGCACAAGGGGTTCAGTCAAAGAAAAGGGCAGCGCGGCGTACCGGGCTGCCCTCGACTGGAAAACGGCTGCCAGATTACTTGGCAGCGGTCTTGCCGAAGCGGTTGCGGAATTTCTCCACGCGGCCGCCCATGTTGTCCACGGACTTCTGGGTACCCGTGTAGAAGGGGTGCGACTCGCTGGAGGTGTCCAGCTTGTACAGCGGCAGTTCACGGCCGTCTTCCATCTTGATCATTTCCTTGGCGTTGGCGCAGGAACGGGTCACGAACTTGAAACCGTTGGACAGGTCCACGAAGCAGACTTCGCGGTAGTTCGGGTGGATGCCTTCTTTCATGATTCTTCCTCTAGGTGCGGGAGCCGGGCCGGACCATCCAGCCTACTTTCCGCGAAAAACGCAAATTATACAAGCAAATCAAGGACTTGCGCAATATCGTCAGCCGCCGCGGCGCATCATGTCGAAGAACTCGTTGTTGTTCTTCGTGGCGCGCATCTGCTTGAGCACCATTTCCATGGCCTCGATCTCGTCCATGTTGTAGAGGAACTGGCGCAGGATGCGGGTCTTCTGCAGGATCTCGGGCTGCAGCAGCAGTTCTTCGCGGCGGGTGCCGCTGCGATTGAGCTGGATGGAGGGGAAGACACGCTTTTCGTAGAGGCGGCGGTCCAGGTGGATTTCGGAGTTGCCGGTACCCTTGAACTCCTCGAAGATCACCTCGTCCATGCGGCTGCCGGTGTCGACCAGCGCGGTGGCGATGATGGTCAGCGAACCGCCTTCTTCCACATTACGCGCCGCACCGAGGAAACGCTTGGGTCGCTGCAGGGCGTTGGCGTCCACGCCGCCGGTCAGCACCTTGCCGGAGGAGGGCACCACGTTGTTGTAGGCGCGGGCCAGGCGGGTGATGGAGTCCAGCAGGATCACCACGTCCTTTTTCAGTTCGACCAGGCGTTTGGCGCGCTCGATCACCATCTCGGCCACGTGCACGTGGCGGGCGGCGGGCTCGTCGAAGGTGGAGGCGATCACCTCGCCCTTGACGGTGCGTTGCATCTCGGTCACTTCTTCCGGACGCTCGTCGATCAGCAGCACCATCAGGTAGCTGTCGGGGTAGTTGGCAGAAATCGCGTGCGCGATGTGCTGCATCATCACGGTCTTGCCGCTCTTGGGCTGCGCCACGATCAGGGCGCGCTGGCCCTTGCCGATGGGGGCGATGATGTCGATGACACGGCCGGTGATGTTTTCCTCGCCCTTGATGTCCTGTTCCAGCTTCATCTGCACCTTGGGGAACAGCGGCGTCAGGTTCTCGAACATCACCTTGTGCTTGTTGGTCTCGGGCGAGCCGCCGTTGACCTTCTCCAGCTTGTTCAGGGCAAAGTAGCGCTCGCCATCCTTGGGCGTGCGCACCTCGCCTTCGATCATGTCGCCGGTGTGCAGGTTGAAGCGGCGCACCTGGCTGGGGCTGATGTAGATGTCGTCGGTGCTGGCGGTGTAGCTCGAATCCGGGCTGCGCAGGAAGCCGAAACCGTCGGGCAGGATCTCCAGCACGCCGTCGGCAAACACCTGCTCGCCGGTCTTGGCGCGCTTCTTGATGATGGCGAACATCAGCTCCTGCTTGCGCATGCGGCCGGTGTTCTCGATTTCGAGGGCCTCGGCCTGCTGGAGGATTTCAGATACGTGCAGTACCTTGAGTTCGTTTAAGTGCATGGATGGAGCCCCAGTGGGGTGTGGCTATCGATCGGGGGGGTGTGCGACTGAGCAGACGCCGGGGTCTTGCCAGCCGGGAACTCGAACCGGTTCAGGATGGAACCGGCGATTGCAGGAGATTATGACAGGAAAAAGGGCCGCCGCGCAGTATTGCGTCGGCGGCCCTGTTCAGAGCGGATCGGGCGACCTCAGGCCAGTTGCTGGTCAATGAAGGCGGTCAGCTGGGCCTTGCTCATGGCGCCGACCTTGGTGGCAGCCAGCTGGCCGCCCTTGAACAGCATGAGCGTGGGGATGCCACGGATGCCGAATTTGGCGGGAATGTCGCGGTTCTCGTCGACATTCATCTTGGCCACCTGCAGCTTGCCCTGGTAGGTGCCGGCCACTTCGTCCAGGACGGGGGCGATCATCTTGCAGGGGCCGCACCACTCGGCCCAGTAGTCGACCAGCACGGGCTGGCTGGCCTTGAGGACGTCGGCTTCGAAGGACGCGTCGGAAACATGCTTGATCAGGTCGCTGGCCATGAGGGCTCCTTGTTCGATGTGGCAATGCGGCTACAGTTGCGGCATTGTGACAGAAACCACGGATTTTCGTTGGCAACAGTGGCTTGCCGGCATCGAGGCCCACATGCGCGCACGCGGCGCGCACCCGGCCCGCACCGTGGTCCTGCTGCCCTATGCGCAGCTGATGCCGCAGGCCGCGCGACTGTGGGCCCGTCTGCACCCGGACGGTTTTGCGCCGCGCTTTGAAACCACGCAGAACTGGTGTCGCAGCCTGGGCGGGCACCAACCGGCCCCCGCCGACGTCAGCTTCGATGCCGCGCTCGATGTGCTGACGGCGCAGGCGCTGTTGGAGCAGGCCGGCCTGGGGGCCCGCGCGCAGGCCGCCACCCCCTTATTGCTTGAAGCCGCACAACAGCTGGCGCCCCTGGCCGCGGCCGTGCCGCCGGCGCAGCGGTCTGCCTGGGCTGTGCAGGCCCGCACTGCGGCCATGACCGGCATGGATGCCGGCGCCTTGGCGCTGGAGGTGGCCGTGGCGCAGCTGGCCGTGGCCTGGGCCGCAAATTCTTCCTATCCCAGTGATGTGCTTTTTGAATCGCGCGTGATCGACTCCACCGACTGCCTGGTTGCCGTGCCCGGTTTCCAGCCCGATCCGCTGCCCGCGGCCTTGCGCTCGGTATGGGGCGACCGCATGCTCGTGCTGGCGTGCGAGGCGGCGCAGGTTTCGCCGGCCACGCCGGCCCTGCATCGCGCGCGCGACGCGCAGGACGAGGCGCAGCTTGCCGCCGCCTGTGTGCTGCGCCATCTGCAGGCCGGGCGAGCGCCGGTGGCGCTGGTCGTCACCGACCGTTCGCTGACGCGCCGCGTGCGCGCCATGCTGGCCGGACAGGACGTGCAGATCCGCGACGAAACCGGCTGGAAGCTCTCTACCAGCCGGGCCGGGGCCCAGCTCATGGGCGCCTTGCGCGCCTGCGCCTGGAATGCCAGCAGCGACGCCGTGCTGGACTGGCTCAAGAACTCTCCCGTCCGCGACACCGCGGCCGTGCGCCAGCTCGAAGCCGCCTTGCGGCGCCAGCCGCAGCGCGCCTGGCGCCATGTTCCGGCCACGCTGGACGCGCGCGAACAGCCCGCGCTGGCCGCCCTGCTGGCACAGGTCGATGCGGCCCGCGAGCCGCTGCAACGC
This sequence comes from uncultured Hylemonella sp., assembly GCA_963512455.1. Classification (GTDB taxonomy): domain Bacteria; phylum Pseudomonadota; class Gammaproteobacteria; order Burkholderiales; family Burkholderiaceae_C; genus Hylemonella. The sequence goes on from CAUPMJ010000001.1 coordinate 220,626, forward strand.
GGACGGACGCTGGCGCAATGGCTCACGGCTCTGCACGAGTTGCTGCAGGGCAGCGGCCAGTGGGCCTTGCTGCAGGACGACGTGGCCGGCGAGGCGGTCCTGAGCGCGCTGCGACTGGGGCCGGGTGGCGCGGCCTTGCCGCCCGATGCGCTGTGGGCCCGTCGCCGCCTGGCGCTGCCCGAGTTCACGCACTGGGTAGACCAGGTGCTGGAGGCCGTGAGCTTCAAGCCCGACTACCCGCCACAGGAGCAGGTCGTGATCCTGCCGCTGGCGCAGATGCTGGGCCGTCCTTTCGCGGCCGCGGTGCTGCCGGGTTGCGACGAGATCCGCCTGAACCCCTCGCCCGAGCCGCCCGGCCTGTGGACGGCCGCCCAGCGTGTCGCCCTGGGCCTGCCCGCCCGCGAGACGCTGGATGCCGCCTTGCGCGCCGCCTGGCGCGATGCACTGTGCACAGCGCAGGTGGACCTGCTTTGGCGCACCAGCGACGAGGGGGCAGAGCCCTTGCTGCCCAGCCCGCTGGTGCAGCAGATCCGCCACGACTCTGGCGCTGGCCAGGCCGACGACCCGCGCGCTAGGCGCGAGATCGTGCCCACCCCGGTGCCACGGCCGCTGCCGATGGCGCCGCAGTTGGGCGTGGCACGCCTGTCGGCCAGCGCCTACCAGGACTTGCGCCACTGCCCCTACCGCTTTTTTGCCTTGCGCCAGCTCGGCCTGAAGGAGGCGGAGGAGATCGAAGGCGAACTCGACAAGCGCGATTTCGGCCTCTGGCTGCACGCCGTGCTCAAGGCTTTTCACGATGGTTTGCACGAGGACCCCAGCGCCGATGCCGCGCAGCGGCGTGCGCTGATCGACGCGGCCGCGCTCGAGGTGACGCAGTCCATGCGCCTGGCCGAGGACGAGTTCCTGCCTTTCCAGGCCGCCTGGCCCCGGGTGCGCGAGGGCTACCTGGACTGGCTGGCCGGGCACGAGGCCACCGGGTTGCGCTTCAACGAGGGCGAGCGCGAGTCGACGCAGCCGCTGGGCAGCCTGACGCTGGTGGGCCGGCTCGACCGAGTTGACCGTTCCGGCAGCGATGAGCTCATGGTGATCGACTACAAGACCGAGCCGCAGAGCGTCACGCGGGAACGCACCAAGACGCCGCTGGAAGACACGCAGCTGGCCTTCTACGCAGCACTGTTGCCGCAGGACACGCTGCGCGCGGCCTATGTCAACGTGGGTGAGAAGGACGGCACGCGGACGTTCGAGCAGAACGATGTGGTGGAGGTGCGCGATGCCTTGATCCACGGCATCGTGGATGACTTGCAGCGCATTGCGGGGGGGGCGGGTATGCCGGCGTTGGGGGAGGGGGCTGTTTGCGAGTTCTGTGCGGCGCGGGGTTTGTGTCGGCGGGATTTTTGGAGTGAGTCATGAATTGGTTTTGCTGCCGCAAGGCTGACTCTTCCCCCCCCTATCCCCCCCCGCCCCCTTCCCGCCCCCGCCGGGGCGGGAAGGGGGAGCCTCATTTGAGTGCGTCGCGCCGGCCAGGCTTCTACATGGGAGGCGGCGCAACGGCAGTTGGTGTGCTGAGATTGCTCGGCTACTGTCGTAGTCAATGGCTCGATAGCTGGCGCGCAGCGGCCAGCCGGGGGCATGCACACCCATCCGCGTTCTCTACGACCGCCAGCCTGGAATGCTGGTGCCAAAAAATCGGTGGCGACGTTGGCGTCGTAGAAGCGTATCCAGCAACCAGAAGCCAAATCCAGCTCCCCCTTCCCGCCCCGGCGGGGGCGGGAAGGGGGCGGGGGGGGATAGGGGAGGGTAAAAATCCGCGCCGGAGGCAAAAACAATGACCCCTGCCTACGAACGCAACGGCGACCCAGTCGCCAGAGAAGACTTCTACAAGATCGCCTGCGACCCCAACCGTCACGTGGCCGTAGAAGCCTGCGCCGGCGCCGGCAAGACCTGGATGCTGGTCTCGCGCATCCTGCGTGCGCTGCTCGACGGCGCCGCGCCGCACGAGATCCTGGCCATCACCTTCACCAAGAAGGCTGCCGGCGAGATGCGCCAGCGCCTCATGGAGTGGCTGGAGCAGTTTGCCCACGCCAGCGATGAGCAATTGCACAAGGAGTTGCTGGTCCGCGGTGTCGAGCCGGCGCGGGCGCGGGAACTTTGCGTACCCCTGCGCCAGCTCTACGCCCAGCTGCTGGCCCAGGGCCGGCCGGTGCAGATCCGGACCTTCCACAGCTGGTTCGCGGCCTTGCTGCGCAACGCGCCGATGTCGGTGCTGGAGACGCTGGGCCTGCCGGCGGGTTACGAACTGCTGGAGGACGATGCCCCGGCCATAACCCAAGTCTGGCGGCCGTTCCAGGCGCGCCTGCTGCGCGAACCCGAGGCACGGGCCGACTACGAGGCCGTGGTGGCCGGCCATGGCCGTTTCCAGACCGAGAACGCGCTGACCGCGGCCCTGCAGCGCCGTGTGGAGTTCCTGCTGGCCGATGGGGCCGGCACGGTGGAAGCGTCGGTGCCGGCCTTTGAGGTGCTCTATCCCGAGCTGGGCGGTGAGGGCACGCCGGTGCACGTGCTATGCCAGCCGGCCGTGCGTGCGCGGTGGCTGGCCCGGGCCCAGGCCCTGGGCCAGGAAAAGAACAAGACACCACAGAAGGCGGCGGCGGCCGTCATCGACGCCTATGCCCTGCTGGACGCCGAGGCCAGCCCAGCCCAGCTCGACGAGGCGCTGCAGACCTTGCGCGCAGGCTTTTTCGTCAAGGACGAGGACCGCCTGACGCAGCACCTGCTGAAAGTGGGCGCGGCACAGGAGGCCGAGCCCGAGCTGCAGCGCCTGTGCGCCGCGCAGCAACAGCACGAGGCCTGGCGTTACCAGCAGCGGCTGACGCGGCTCACGCGCCTGCTGATCGATGAATACGCCATGCTCAAGCGCGAACGCGGCTGGGTCGACATGAGCGACATCGAACGCGCCGCCTTGCACCTGCTGGCCGACCCGGTGCTGGGGGGCTGGGTGCAGGAGCGGTTGGACGCGCGCACCCGCCACCTCCTGATCGACGAGTTCCAGGACACCAACCCCCTGCAATGGCAGGCGCTGCACGCCTGGCTCAGCAGCTACGCGGGCAGCGGTGGCGGCGCGCTGGCGCCGCGGCTTTTCATCGTGGGCGATCCCAAGCAGAGCATCTACCGCTTCCGTCGCGCCGAGCCGCAGGTCTTCAAGGCGGCCAAGGCCTTTGTGCGCGAACTGGGCGGTGAGCTGCTGAGCTGCGACCACACACGGCGCAATGCGCCCGCTGTGCTGGCCCTGGTGAACCAGGCGATGGGAGAGGCCCAGGCACAGAACGACTACGAAGGTTTTCGGGCCCACACCACCGAATCGCAAGAGACGGGCAGCGTGCGGGCCCTGCCGCAGATCCCGCGGCCCGACAAGCCGGAGAAGGGGGTGGAAGCCCCGGCGGTCTGGCGCGACAGCTTGACTGAGCCGCGCGTCACGCCCGAGGAAACGCTGCGCACGCTGGAATGCCGGCAGGCGGCGCGCTGGCTGGCCGCGCAGATACGCGGTGGCTTGGCTCCGAAAGACATCATGGTGCTGGCGCGCAAGCGCGATCGCCTGGCCGTCATGCAGGAGGAATTGCGCGAGCTGGGCATCCCGGCCCAGCAGCCCGAGAAAAGCGACCTGGGCGATGCGCCCGAGGTGCAGGATCTGGTGGCCCTGCTCGACGCCCTGGTCTCGCCGGCGCACGACCTGTCGCTGGCGCGCGCGCTCAAGTCGCCGCTGTTCGGCATCCGCGACGACGATCTCATAACGCTGGCGCTGCGCCAGCGTGAACACCGGGCGCCATGGTTCGACCTGCTGCAGCAAGGCCAGGGTTTGCCGCCAGCGCTGCAGGCTGTCGTGCCGCAGCTGCTGCGCTGGAAGCACTGGCTGGACACGCTGCCGCCGCACGACGCGCTCCATGCCATCTACGACGATGGTGACGTGCTGGCGCGTTATGTGGCCGCCGCGCCGCCCACCCAACGCGAGACCGCGCGCACCAACCTGCAGGCCCTGCTGGCGGCAGCCTTGCAGGTGGATGGCGCACGCTACGCCACGCCGTACGCATTCGTGCGGGCGCTCAAGGCCGGCGGGGTGCCGGCACCTGCACTGGCCGATGCCGATGCGGTGCGCTTGTTGACCGTGCACGGCGCCAAGGGGCTGGAGGCCGGGCTGGTGCTCCTGCTCGACACCGACGCACCGGCCCAGCGCGCCCAGAGCATGGGGGTCCTGCTGGACTGGCCGGGCGAGGACGAAGTGCCGCGTTGTTTCATCTTCCTGGCCAGCGAGAGCCGGGTGCCGCCCAGCGTGCGCGAGGCGCTTCAGGTGGAGGAACAGGCACGTCAGCGCGAGGAGCTCAATGCGCTCTACGTGGCCTTGACACGTGCTCAGCGCTGCCTGGTGCTGTCGTCGGTCCAGCCGCACCAAGCCAATGGTGCGAGCTGGTGGCAGCGCCTGCAGGCTGGCTGCGATCCCCTGGCGCGGGAGGACATTCCCGAGCTGGCGGGTCCCGCCACGGCCCGCACGCCGGGGGTGATCAGCCTGCCCGTGCTGCCGGTGTTTTCCGCGCCGGCGCCGTTTGCTATCAAAAATGTAGCTTCTCAGGATACCTCCACCCCCGAGGCCCGGGTGGGCCAGGCCATGCACCGCCTGCTGGAATGGGCGGCGCTGGACGCCACGGGCTGGTCTGCATCCCAGGTGCAGCGTGCTGGCGCCGAGTTCAGCCTGGACGAAGCGCAGGCCCGGCATGCCGCCGCCATGGCCCTGTGCATCCTGCAGGGCGAAGGCGCCTGGGCCTGGCGCTCGGGCGAGGTGGCCTGGCAAGGCAACGAGGTGCCCGTCACGCTGCAGGGCAGCGTGCGCCGCATAGACCGGCTGGTGCGCCGGGCCGACGGCAGCTGGTGGGTGCTGGATTACAAGTCGGCCGCGCAGCCGCAGATCCAGGAAGAATTGCAGTCGCAGCTGCGCGATTACCGTGCCGCGGTGCAGGCGGCCTGTCCGGGCGAGCCGGTGCGCGCCGCCTTTCTGAGCGCACAGGGAACCCTTGAAGAGATCAAATAAGGTGAAACACCCCCTGAGCCGCTACGCGTCTCCCCCCTCTCTCGCCTGTGGCGGGAGGGGGGCGGCACCAACGGCCCGGCTGAGCCGGTTCCGTGGTGCCCCTGGTCTGGGTGGATGCATGGCGTGGGTGTCGCGCGCCGGTGAATGGAATGATTGAAATGCAGAACAAAAAGTGGTGGTGATCGGCGGTGGCCCGGCCGGCCTGATGGCGGCCGAAGTGCTGGTGAACGCCGGTGTGGTCGTGGACCTGTATGACGCCATGCCCTCGGTGGGCCGCAAGTTCCTGCTGGCCGGCAAGGGCGGCATGAACCTCACGCATTCCGAATCGGCAGACCGTTTTGCCGAACGCTATGGCGCCCGTCGCACGCAGATCGAGGCGCTGCTGCGCGGCTTTGGCGCGCCCGAGCTGCGCGCCTGGGCGCAAGACCTGGGCATCGAAACCTTCGTCGGCAGTTCCGGTCGCGTGTTTCCCAAAGACATGAAGGCCGCGCCGCTGCTGCGCGCCTGGCTGCAACGCCTGCGCCATCCAGCGCAGGGTGGCCCGGGTGTGGCTTTCCACATGCGGCATCGCTGGATCGGCTGGTCCGATGACGGACGCGAGCTGCGTTTCGAAACGCCGGAAGGCGAGGTGCGTGCGCAGGCCGACGCGGTGGTGCTGGCCCTGGGCGGCGGCAGCTGGGCACGGCTGGGCTCCAACGGTGCCTGGGTGCCGCTGCTGGCCTCACGCGGCGTGGCGGTGGCGCCTTTGCTGCCGGCGAATTGCGGTTTCGATGTGGCGCTGCAGCGCAAGCTGCCGCCCGAGGGGCAGGCCCTGCCGGTGCAGGCGGTGCCGGTGCCCGTGGGCTGGAGTGAGTTTTTTGCCAGCCGCTTTGCCGGCCAGCCCTTCAAGACGGTGGCCATCCGCTGCACCGATGGCCTGGGCCGCAGCTTCGAGCGCAAGGGCGAATTTGTCGCCACCACCACCGGGGTAGAGGGCAGCCTGATTTATGCGGCGTCCAGCCTGCTGCGCGAGGAGATCATCCGCACCGGGCACGCTACCTTGTACCTGGACCTGTTGCCCGACCTGCCGGTCGAACGCGTGCTGGCCGAGGTGTCGCACCCGCGCGGCTCGCGTTCGCTGTCCAGCCACCTCAAGAGCCGGCTGGGCATCGACGGCATCAAGGCCGCTGTCCTGCACGAGCTGCTGGGCAAGGAAGACATGCACGACGGCTGCAAGCTGGCGGCAGCGATCAAGGCCTTGCCGCTGCAGCTGGTCGCGGCACGGCCGATCGACGAGGCCATCAGCAGCGCCGGCGGCGTGCTGTTCGAAGTGCTGAATGCGGACCTGATGTGCGAGGCCCTGCCCGGTGTGTTTTGCGCGGGCGAAATGCTGGACTGGGAGGCGCCGACCGGCGGTTATCTGCTGACGGCCTGTTTTGCCAGCGGCAAGCGGGTGGGCGAGGGGGCGCTGCGCTACCTCCAGGCCTGAGCGGCCAAGAAAAAAGCCGCATTGAATGCGGCTTTTTGATAAGAGGTGACGGACCTCGACCCCGGCACTGGCTCCACAGTTAGGGCTGCTTGGTTCCCCACCTGACCCGGTTGGCCGCTTCACCATGCGGGAAGGCCCGTCGCTTTCTATTGTAAGGGCTGGGGCTGAAACTTAAAGGCCGTCGGTCCGGAATATTCAGCGCGGCCCACACCTTAGAATCGAGCGCATGTCTTATCTCGTGCTCGCCCGCAAATACCGGCCGAAGAGCTTCACCGAAATGGTGGGGCAGGAGCACGTGGTGCGGGCACTGGGCAATGCGCTGCAGACCGGGCGCCTGCACCATGCCTATCTGTTCACCGGCACGCGCGGCGTGGGCAAGACCACCGTCTCGCGCATCCTGGCCAAGTCGCTCAACTGCGTTGGTGCGGACGGGCAGGGCGGCATCACCGACCAGCCTTGTGGTGTCTGCCAGGCGTGTACCGACATCGACTCGGGTCGCTTTGTCGACTACACCGAACTCGACGCCGCCTCCAACCGTGGTGTGGACGAGGTCCAGGCCCTGCTGGAACAGGCGGTCTACAAGCCGGTGCAGGGGCGCTTCAAGGTCTTCATGATCGACGAAGTCCACATGCTCTCGAACACGGCCTTCAACGCCATGCTCAAGACGCTGGAGGAGCCGCCCGAGTACCTCAAGTTCGTGCTGGCCACGACCGACCCGCAGAAGGTGCCGGTCACGGTGCTCTCACGCTGCCTGCAGTTCAACCTGCGGCCCATGGCGCCCGAGACGGTGCTGGAGCATCTGGTCAAGGTGCTGGCGGCCGAGAACGTGCCGGCCGAGCCGGCGGCCTTGCGCCTGATCGCGCGGGCCGCACGCGGCTCCATGCGCGACGCCTTGTCGCTGACCGACCAGGCCATCGCGTTCGGCTCGGGCCAGCTGCAGGTCGAGACGGTGCGCCAGATGTTGGGCAGCGTGGATCGCTCGCATGTGTTCCAGCTCATCGATGCGCTGGCCCAGGGCGACGGCAAGACGGTGGTGGAGACCTCCGAGACCTTGCGCGTCAACGGCCAGAGTGCGGCCTCCACACTGGAGGAGATGAGTGTGGTGCTGCAGCGCATGGCCGTGCTGCAGGCCGTGCCCGACAGCGCCGACGAATCCGATCCTGAAGGCGCCGAGACGGCGCGCCTGGCCGCACTGCTGCCGGCCGACGAGACGCAGCTGCTTTACAGCCTGTGCCTGCACGGTCGCGGCGAGTTGGGGCTGGCGCCCGATGAGTACGCCGCGCTCACCATGGTGCTCTTGCGCCTGCTCGCTTTCAAGCCCGGCGCTGCCGGGTCGGCTGAAAAAAAAACACTGAAATCGCCTGAGGCCGCGTCGCGGCCCCAGCCTGTGGCGACGCCAGCGCAGGCCAGCGCACCCAGACCCGCGCCCCCTGTGCCTGCGCCGCCCGTGGCAGCCCGCCCTATTGCAGCCCCTGTGCCGTCCCCGGTTCGGCCTGCCGGCGGCACGCCGCCGGGTCAGGTTCTGTCCGTGGTCGATGACGAACATCCCGTGCAGCCGGCCAGGCCGATGACGGCTGTGCAGGCCGCCCAGGTGGTGGCCGTGCCCGTGCGGGTGGCGCCTGAATCACGCGCCGATGCGCCAGGCACCAGTGCCGGCTCGCCACTGGTGCCGACCGAGGAGGGCGGCTATTGGCACCAAGTGGTACGCGGACTCGTCGCCAGCGAGGCCGTGACCGCTCTGGTGCGCGAACTGGCCCTGCAGTCACAACTGGTGGCGCGCGACAGCGATCAGTGGCTGCTGCGGGTGGAGCGCGAATCGCTCAATTCCACCTCCAGCCGCGAGCGTCTGCAAGCGGCCCTGCAGGCCGCTGGCCACAGTGTGACCCTGGCCGTGGAGATCGGCCGCGTGGGTGACAGCCCGGCCAAGCGCAATGCCGCCATTGCAGAAGAGAAGCAGCAGGCCGCAGAAAAACTGATTTACGAAGACCCCTTCGTGCAGACGATGATGCGTGACTTCGGCGCGAAAATCGTGCCGGGCAGCATCAAACCCATCGACACCAACGCTTAAGGAACGACATGTTCAACAAAGGACAACTCGCCGGCCTCATGAAACAGGCCCAGGCCATGCAGGACAACCTGAAGAAGGCCCAAGACGAACTGGCTTTCATCGAAGTCACCGGTGAGTCCGGGGCCGGCCTGGTCAAGGTGCTCATGACCTGCAAGCACGACGTCAAGCGCATCACCATCGATCCCAGCCTGCTGGCCGACGACAAGGACATGCTGGAAGATCTGGTGGCGGCGGCCTTCAACGCGGCCGTGCGCAAGGCCGAGGAGACCAGCCAGGAGAAGATGGGCAAGCTGACTGCCGGCATGCCGGGGTTGCCCGGTGGCATGAAGTTTCCTTTCTGATTCGTGTCCGACGCCCATACCCTTGACGCGTTGATCCAGGCCCTGCGCCGGCTGCCGGGCGTGGGCGTGAAGTCGGCCTCGCGCATGGCCTTCCACCTGCTGCAGCATGATCGCGAGGGCGCACAGCTCCTGTCGCGAGCCCTGCAGGAGGCGGCCACCAGCGTGCGCCATTGCGCGCGCTGCCACACCTTCAGCGAAGGCGAGATCTGCGCCACCTGCCAGGACCCGGCGCGCGACGCCAGCAAGCTCTGCGTGGTGGAAACACCGGCCGACCAGATGGCGCTGGAGCGCACCGGTGCCTACAAGGGCCTGTACTACGTGCTCATGGGCAAGCTCAGCCCGCTGGACGGCATCGGCCCGCGCGATATCGGGCTCAAGCAATTCTTCGAACGTGCCAGCGATGGCACGGTGCGCGAGGTCATCCTGGCCACCAACTTCACGGCCGAGGGCGAGGCCACGGCGCATGTGATCGCCGAGGCGCTCAAGGTGCGCGGCGTGGCCTTCACGCGGCTGGCGCGCGGTGTGCCCATCGGCAGCGAACTGGAGTACGTGGACCTGGGTACCATCGCCCACGCCCTGGTGGACCGGCGATAATCCGCCGCAGATTTCGAAAGCCCTTGCTACACACACTCTCCGACGAAAACATCATGACCTTTGCCCGTTTCACCCTGGCCTACTGGTGTGTCCTGATCGCCGCCCTGTTGCCCATCCTCTGCGCCGGCATCGCCAAGTCCGGCATGATGGGCAAACCCCGTCGCGAGGGTGGCTACGACAACGACAATCCGCGCGCCTGGCTGGCACAGCAGACTGACTGGCGGGCCCGCGCCAATGCGGCACAGCAGAACAGCTTCGAGGTGCTGCCCTTCTTCATCGGTGCGGTCATCATTGCCCACCAGCTGGGCGCCCACCAGGCACGGCTGGATGTGCTGGCCTTCCTCTTCGTCTTCCTGCGCCTGTTTTACATCATGGTTTATGTGGCGGGCATGGGCACGGTGCGTTCCGTGGTCTGGGGGGCGGGGCTGGCGGTCAACATCGCCATACTTTTCCTCGGCTATCGCTGAGAGGCAGGGCGCTGCTGCTGCCCAATGAGGTTTAGGTGTAAACCCGCTCGGGATGTTTCCCGATGCGGGTTTTTTTGCGTCTTGATAGGCTTGATGTATCAAGATCGTCTGTACCTCGGGAGTCACTAAAAATGTCAAAAAATCTCATCAACCGCCGTGTGTTCACGGCCGGGACGGCACTGGCCGCGGCCACGCTGGCCGCGCCAGCCCTGCGCGCCCAGAACCGGCCGGAAAAGACCAAGGTGGCCATTGCTGTCGGTGGCAAGGCCTCGTTCTATTACCTGCCGCTCACGCTGGCCGAGCAACTGGGCTATTTCAAGGCCGAGGGGCTGGAGGTCGAGATCAGTGACTTCGCCGGCGGCGCACGTGCGCTGCAGGCCGTGGTGGGCGGTTCGGCCGATGTGGTCAGCGGGGCCTACGAGCACACCATCAACCTGCAGAACAAGGGCCAGATGTTTCAGGCCTTCGTGCTGCAGGGGCGAGCGCCCCAGATTGCGCTGGGCATCTCCAACAAGACCCTGCCCGGCTACAAGTCGGTGGCCGACCTCAAGGGCAAGAAGATCGGCGTGACGGCGCCGGGCTCCTCCACCAATATGATGGCCAACCTGGTGCTGTCGCGTGCCGGGATCAAGGCCGGCGACGTGAGCTTCATCGGCGTTGGCACCTCGGCGGGAGCGCTGACCGCGCTGCGCTCGGGCCAGATCGATGCCATCTGCAACATCGACCCGGTCATGACCATGCTGGAACAGAAGGGCGATGTGCGCATCGTCTTCGACACCCGTACGCTCAAGGGCACCCGCGAGGTCTTCGGCGGCCCCATGCCTGCGGCCTGCCTGTATGCCCCCATGGAGTTCCTGCAGAAGCACCCCAACACGGCGCAGGCGCTGACCAACGCCATCGTGCACGGCCTCAAGTGGTTGCAGACCGCCGGCCCGAGCGACATCATCAAGACCGTGCCCGAGTCCTACCTGCTGGGTGACCGCGGCCTTTACCTGGCCTCCTTCGAGAAGGTACGCGAGTCCATCGCGCTCGACGGTGTCTTCCCCGAAGAGGGGGGCAAGACGGCGCTGCGCGCGCTGGCCAGCTTCGACGCCACGCTCAAGGCTGACAAGATCGACCTGGCCAAGACCTGGACCAACCAGTTCGCGGCCCGGGCCAAGGCTCGTTTCAAGGCCTGAGGCCCTGGCTCCCGTGACCGCCGGGTTTGCGCTCGAACTTCTGGGCATCACCTGCACCTTCGCCGCGCCCGGTGGCGGGCCGTCCTACACGGCCGTGGCCGATACCACCCTGCGTGTGGCGGCTGGCGAGTTCGTCTCCGTCGTCGGCCCCACGGGTTGCGGCAAGTCCACCCTGCTCAATGTAGGCGCAGGCCTGCTGGCGCCCAGTGCCGGCGAGGTGTGTGTTTTCGGCGAGCCGCTGCGCGGCCTCAACCGGCGCGCCGGCTACATGTTCCAGACCGAAGCCCTGCTGCCCTGGCGCAGCGCGCTGGACAACGTGATGCTGGGCCTGCAGTACCGCGGTGTGCCGGACGCGCAGGCGTGTGCCCAGGCGCAGGACTGGCTGGCCCGCGTGGGCCTGGCGGGCTTCGGCGACCGCTACCCGCACCAGCTCTCGGGCGGCATGCGCAAGCGCACGGCGCTGGCCCAGACCCTGGCGCTGGACCCGGACATCATCCTGATGGACGAGCCCTTCAGTGCGCTGGACATCCAGACCCGCCAGCTGATGGAGGACGAGGTGCTGGAGCTCTGGGCGGCCAAGAAGAAGGCCGTGCTGTTCATCACGCACGACCTGGACGAGGCCATTGCCATGAGCGATCGCGTTGTGGTGTTGTCGGCCGGGCCGGCCACACGACCCATGGGCGAGTTCAGCATCGACCTGCCGCGGCCGCGCAATGTGGCCGAGGTGCGGGCGACGCCGCGTTTCATCGAGCTGCACACGCAGATCTGGGGTGTGTTGCGCGAGGAGGTGCTCAAGGGCTACCAGCAACAACTGAAGAAGGTGGCCTGACATGATGCTCTGGCAACGCTTCAAGCCCCGCACCGGCAATCTGCGACTGTGGCAGGTCGGCGTGCTGCTGGTCTTCCTGGGACTGTGGCAGCTGGCCTCGCGCGACGTGCAGTTGGCTTTCTTCCTGGGCGAACCCGTCAAGGTGGCCGGGCGCGTCTGGTCCTGGTTCCTGCCCTGGGCGGTGGCGCCCAATGTCCTGTTTCCCGATGGCCTGAGCGGCAATGCCGACATCTACCGCCATCTGGGCACCACGCTGCTGGAGACCTTTCTGGCCTTTGGCATCGGCACGGTGCTGGGCCTGGCCTGCGGCCTGTGGCTGGCGCTTTCGCCCCTGGCGAGCGCCATCCTCGATCCCTACATCAAGGCGGCCAACGCCATGCCGCGTGTGATCCTGGCGCCCATCTTCGCCATGTGGTTCGGCCTGGGGATCTGGAGCAAGGTGGCGCTGGCGGTGACCCTGGTGTTTTTCATCGTCTTCTTCAACGTCTACCAGGGCGTGCGCGAGGTCAGTCCGGTGGTCTTGTCCAACGCCCGCATGCTGGGTGCCAACCAGCGGCAGTTGCTGCGCACCGTCTATTTGCCCAGCGCCACGGCCTGGGTGTTCTCCAGCCTGCACACCTCGGTAGGGCTGGCCTTCGTGGGGGCGGTGGTGGGCGAGTACCTGGGCTCGGCACGTGGCGTGGGTTACCTGATCCTGCAGGCTGAGGGGACGTTTGACGTCAACACGGTGTTCGCCGGCATCGTGGTGCTCACCGCGTTTGCGCTGCTGCTCGACGGCCTGGTGGGCCGCATCGAGCGCCGGCTCATGAAATGGCAGCCGCGCCAAGGCGAGACGGAAAAACTCTAGCTTTTCGACTCAGCGATTGGCCACACGTGTCGGTGTGCGCACCGCGGCCTTGGTGGCCGACGGCAGGGGGGTGCCGATGTTGGAGCGCACCGGTACCCAGCGGTGGATCACGATCTGCTGGCCCGGCTTGAAGCTGGCCGAGGTGCCAACGTTGTTCCACTCGGCCACCTTGGCCGGTGCCAGGCCGTAACGACGTGCCACCGTGGCCACCGAGTCCTTCTTGCCAGCTTTGAGCACGATGCGGCGCAGCACCGTCTCCGGCACCAGTGCCAGTTGGCCGTTGTCGGCGATGCGCACGGTCACGTCGCGCTCCTGGCTGGCCGGGCGCGGCACGAGCAGGGTGGAGCCGGCGCGGATGATCATGTGCGTCGGGATGTTGTTGGCGTAGCGCAGATCGGCTTCGCTCATCTTCAGGCGCTTGGCCGCATCGGCCGTCTTCATGGTCGAAGGCGCGATCCAGACCGTCCAGCTCGAGAGGCGGTCGCCAGCGTAGGCGTCGAGGTTGCGCTGGAAGATGGCGGCGTTGTCCCAGGGCAGCAGGATCTGCGGCGTGCCAGCAGCCAGGATGACGGGGCGGTGCAGCGAGGGATTGAGCGCCTTGAAGTCGGCCAGCGGCACCTCGGCCAGCTTGGCGGCCAGGGCCACGTCGATGTCGCGGGTGATGGTGACGGTGTCGAAATAGGGGTGGTTATCGATCGCCGGCAGCTGGATGCGGAAGGCACCAGGGTTGGCCACGATGTTCTTCATGGCCTGCAGCTTGGGGATGTAGTAACGCGTCTCCATGGGCATGTTCAGGTCCAGGTAACCCGTGCCCTTGCCTTGTTTGCGGTTTTTCGCAATGGCGCGCCCCACGCTGCCTTCGCCCCAGTTGTAGGAGGCCAGGGCCAGGTGCCAGTCGCCGAACATGCCGTGCAGCCGTTCCAGGTAATCGAGGGCGGCGCGCGTGGACGCCAGCACGTCGCGCCGGTCGTCGCGAAAGGCGTTCTGCTTGAGCTGGTAGAGCTTGCCGGTGCTGGGGATGAACTGCCACATGCCGGCGGCGCGTGCGCGCGAGTAGGCCTGCGGGTTGAAGGCGCTCTCGATGAAGGGCAGCAGGGCCAGCTCGGTGGGCAGGCCGCGGCGCTCCAGCTCTTCGACAATGTGAAACAGGTACTTGCGCGAGCGCTCGGCCATGTTCTCCAGGTCTTCGGGACGCGCGGCGTACCACTGCTCGCGGCCGGGCACCAGATTGCTTTGCAGGTCGGGCATGGCAAAACCGCGGCGGATGCGCTCCCAGAGGTCGGCGGGCGGGGTCATCGCGGCCACGGTACGCGGCGCGGGTTCATGCGGGGCGATGGGCGTCAGGTCGCCGGCCGGGTATTCGGGCTTGCGGCTGAACAGTGGCGCCGGCGGGTTGTAGGGCTGGGTGTCGGCGACCTTGGGCGCCTCGGTCGGGGGCGAGTTGGCGGCCTGGTCGTTCGGCCCCATGCTGGCGCAGCCGCCCAGGACGAGGAACAGGCCGGCCAGGAAGGCGTGGCTGAAGAATTTCATTTGAACTGGTTTTTCCACTCGCGCAGGGTCGCGAAAACGCTGACGTCGTCGTCGGCTGCTGCAGCACGGGCCCGCGTCGCGCGGGCCACGGCGGGCTGGCGCGAGCGCAGGAAGGGGTTGATGTCGCGCTCGACCGCGATGGTCGAGGGCAGGGTGGGCAACTGGCGCGCCCGCAGCGCTTCGCACTGCCGGCTGTAGTCCAGCAGCGCCGTGTTGTCGGGCTCCACTGCGCGCGCAAAGCGCAGGTTGCTCAGGGTGTATTCATGCGCACAGCAAACGCGCGTATTGCCGGGCAAGGCTGCGAGCTTGTCCAGCGAAGCCAGCATCTGGGCCGGCGTGCCTTCGAAGAGGCGGCCGCAGCCACCGGAGAACAGGGTGTCGCCGCAGAACAGCAGGGGCTGGCCGTCGCAATCAACCGTGTACCAGGCGATGTGGCCGGCGGTGTGTCCGGGCACGTCCAGCACGGTGAAATGCAGGCCCAGCAGGTCCAGTGTGTCGCCTTCGGTGTAGCGTTGCAGTGGCTCGGGCACGGTCTCGCCGGCAGGGCCGTAGACGGTTGCATCGGTGGCCGCGCGCAGGGCGGCCACGCCGCCGACGTGGTCGGCATGGTGGTGGG
The DNA here is from genome assembly GCA_963512455.1 of uncultured Hylemonella sp. GTDB lineage: Bacteria > Pseudomonadota > Gammaproteobacteria > Burkholderiales > Burkholderiaceae_C > Hylemonella. The sequence goes on from CAUPMJ010000001.1 coordinate 235,641, forward strand.
TGACTAGAATCGCCTTGAGTTGCAGGCCTTGGGCCTGCAGCGCCTGCAACACCGGTTGCTCATCACCGGGGTCGACGACGAGAGCCTGGCGCCCGTCATGCAGCATCCAGATGTAGTTGTCGTCGAAGGCGGGCAGTGGAAGCAGTGTCATGAATGACGGAATTATAGGTTTGCAGGACTGGTTTGAGACCCCCGCAGGCGCTTATCTGTTGGCGTGGGAACAACAGCAGTTCGATCGGCTGGTGACCGACATCTTCGGTTACCACGCCCTGCAACTCGGCCTGCCGGCGCTGGATGCGTTGGCCACCAACCGCATGTCGCACCGTTGGCTGGCGACCAGCCATCCTGTCGCACCCGCGGCCGCGAATGCGCGTAGCGCCCTGTTGTGCGACTACGCGGCACTGCCGTTTCCCGAGGCCAGCCTGGATCTGGTGGCCCTGCCGCACGCGCTGGACAGCCACCCGGATCCGCATGCCACCTTGCGCGAGGTGGCGCGCGTGCTGGTGCCCGGTGGCCGCGTGGTGCTCAGCGGGTTCAATCCGGCCAGCCTGTGGGGCTTGCGCCAGCGGCGCGAGCAGCTGGGCCGGCGTGTCGGCCTGGGCACGCCGCTGCTGCCGCAGCCGCTGGAGTTCATCGGCAACTGGCGACTGCGCGACTGGCTGCGCCTGCTTGACTTCGAGGTCGAGGTTGCACACCACGGCTGCTACCGGCCGCTGGTGCGCAGCGAGAAATGGCTGGGTCGCTACGGCTGGATGGACGGTGTCGGCGCCCGCTGGTGGCCCTTCTTTGGCGCGGCCTACTTCCTGGTGGCCGTCAAGCGCGTGTATGGCGTGCGGCTGCTGGAGCCGGTCTGGAGAAAAGCGAACAACAAGGCCGCGGCCACTGCGCCCCTGGTACGCCGTAGCGGCGACAATCAGGCCCGCATGAACGAGGGACAAGAAACGTGAACACGGTCGAAATCTATACCGATGGCGCCTGCAAGGGCAACCCCGGCCCAGGCGGCTGGGGCGTGCTGCTGAAATCCGGTGGCGTGGAGAAGGAGCTGTTTGGCGGTGAGCGCGAGACCACCAACAACCGCATGGAGATGCTGGCCGTGATCATGGCGCTGGAGTCGCTCAAGCGTCCCTGCCACGTGGTCTTGCACGCCGACAGCCAGTACGTGCTCAAAGGCATCACCGAGTGGCTGGCCGGCTGGAAGGCCAGGGGCTGGAAAACCGCGGCCAAGCAGCCGGTCAAGAACGTCGACCTGTGGCAGCGGCTCGATGCGCTGGTGGCCGGGGCAGGCCATCGTATCGACTGGCGCTGGGTCAAAGGTCATGATGGCGACCCCGGCAACGAGCGGGCCGACACGCTGGCCAACCGGGGTGTCGAGCAGGCCCTAGGCCGTTTGTAAAGCTTGCGCAAAGCCGCACGCGGCTTGCAAGCCGTAGGGGCTATTGCGCATGCAGAAACAGGCGCTGACTGTTACAGTCTTCAGCTGTCTCGCTCCATCCCGGGCGGGGAAACAGTCCGAGTTTTCGATTCATCCATGGCTTCCAAATTTCTTTACCCGGTGGTCGCCGCTGTCGGCATCGTGGCGGCGTCCGGTGCCGCGTGGTGGTACCAGAACAGGACGCCTGCGGCAGCAAATCGTGAGAGTGCCAGCCCGGCATCCGGTGGCGTGCCGGTCGCAGGCGGACCTGCACGCCCGGTCACCGTGGAGGTGGCCAAGGTCCAGATCATGAAGCTGACGGACGACGCGCAGGCCGTCGGCAGCCTGCGCTCACGCCAGGGCGTGATGCTGCGTCCCGAGGTCAGCGGGCGCATCACCCAGCTCAACTTCCGTGACGGTGAGCGCGTGCGCAAGGGCCAGCTGCTGGTGCAGTTCGACGACCAACTGCAACTGGCGCAGATCAAGCAAAGCCAGGCCGAGCTGTCCATTGCCCAGGCCAACCACAAGCGCAACCAGGAGTTGTTGGCGCAGAACTTCGTCAGCCAGCGCTCCCTGGACGAGAGCGCGGCCAACCTTGAAGTGTCGCAGGCCAAGTTGGCGCTGGCGCAGGCCACTGCCGCTCGCCTGAAGATCCTGGCGCCTTTCGACGGCATCGCCGGCATCCGCAACGTCAATGTAGGGGACTACCTCAAGGACGGCACCGACATCGTGAACCTGGAAGACATCGATACGGTCTATGTCGACTACCGCCTGCCCGAGCGTTACCAGACCCTGCTCAAGTCGGGGCAGAGGGCCACCGTCGAGCTCGATGCACTCCCCGGGCGCAGGTTCGAGGCGCGGGTGCAGGCCGTCGATCCGTTGATCGACGCCAACGGCCGTTCCATCGGCGTGCGTGCCAGCATCACCAACCAGCAACTGCTGCTGCGTCCCGGCATGTTTGCGCGCGTGAGCACCGTGTTCGGTTCGCGTGAAAAAGCTCGCGTGATCCCCGAAGAGGCCATCGTGCCCCAGGGGGGGCGGCAGTTCGTCATCAAGCTGGTGCCGGGGCCGGACAACGACGGCCTGGTGTCGCAGCGCGTCGCGGTGACGGTGGGCATCCGCCGCCCGGGCCAGGTGGAGATCCTCGAAGGACTCAAGGAAGGCGATACCGTGGTCACGGCCGGCCAGCAGCGCCTGCAGCGCGACGGCAGCCCGGTCCGGGTGCTGGAACTGAACCGCCCGGCCAACTGAAGCGCAACGAGGACCGTCATGCAACTGCCCGAGATTGCGATTCGCCGGCCGGTGTTTGCCACCGTGCTCTCGCTGCTGGTGCTGCTGATCGGCGCGGTGAGCTTCACCAAGCTGCCGGTGCGCGAGTACCCCAAGATCGACGAACCGGTGGTCACCGTCACCGTGCGTTACGCTGGCGCCTCGGCCGAGGTGGTGGAGTCGCAGGTGGCCAAGCCGTTGGAGGATTCGATTGCCGGTATCGATGCGGTGGACGTGATCACCTCGATCTCGCGCGCCGAGCAGGCGCAGATCACCGTGCGGTTCCGCTTGGAGAAGGATGCCGACGCCGCCGCCGCCGAGGTGCGCGACCGCACCTCGCGCGTGCGCAACAAGCTGCCGCAGGCCATCGACGAGCCTGTCATTGCCAAGGTCGAGGCCGATGCCTTCCCCGTGATCTGGCTGGCCTTTTCCAGCGACACCCATAGCCAGCTGCAGCTCAACGAGCTGATCAACCGCATCGTCAAGCCGCGGCTGCAGACCGTCACCGGCGCGGCCGATGTGCGCATCTTCGGCGAGCGCAAGTACGCCATGCGTGTCTGGCTGGATCCGGATCGCCTGGCAGCCTACAAGCTGACCACGCAGGATGCCGAGGACGCGATCCGTCGCAGCAACCTGGAAGTACCGGCCGGGCGCATCGAGAGCCGGCAGCGTGAGTTCTCGGTCACCTCCAACACCGACCTGATCAAGCCGGCCCAGTTCGGCGAGATCGTGATCCGCACCGTCAACGGCTTCCCGGTCAAGCTGCGCGACGTGGCCCGCATCGAGGAGGGGGCGGCCGAGGAACGTACCTCGGTGCGCATCAATGGCCGCCCGGCCATCTCCGCCGGCGTGATACGCCAGGCGACGGCCAATCCGCTGGAGCTCAGCCGCGGCGTGCGCGAGATGCTGCCCAGGTTGGAGGCCGACCTGCCGCAGGGCATCAGCATCACCATCGCCAACGACAACTCGGTTTTCATCGACCGCTCGATCAAGAACGTGTTCCAGACCATCGTCGAGGCCGTGGTGCTGGTGGCCTTGGTGATCTTCGTCTTCCTGCGCACCTTCCGTGCCTCCATCATTCCCATCGTCACCATCCCGGTCAGCCTGATCGGTACCTTCGCGCTGATGGCGCTGGCGGGCTTCACGGTCAACACCTTGACCCTGCTGGCGCTGGTGCTGGCCATCGGCCTGGTGGTGGACGATGCCATCGTGGTGCTGGAAAACATCTACCGCCACATCGAGGAGGGGCTGGACCCTTTCAGCGCCGCCATCAAGGGCGCCAAGGAGGTGGGTTTCGCCGTGGTGGCGATGACACTGACCCTGGCGGCTGTTTATGCGCCGCTGGCCTTCACGCCGGGACGTACCGGCCGCCTGTTCGTCGAATTTGCGCTGGCGCTGGCCGGTGCGGTGATCGTTTCGGGCTTCATCGCGCTGACGCTTTCGCCCATGATGTGCTCGCGCCTGCTGCGGCACAACCCCAAGCCTTCGTTCTTTGATCGCTGGATGGAGGCCCGGCTGACGGCGCTGAGCAATGGCTACGAGCGCCTGCTGCGCCGCGTGCTGGGCATGCGCTGGCTGGTGTTGCTGGTGATGACCGGCGTGGTGCTGGCCATTGCGGTCGTGTTGCCTGGCATGAAGCGCGAACTGGCGCCCATGGAGGACCGCGGCGTGATTCTCAACGTGATCAATGCACCCGACGGTGCCACCATGGCCTACACCGACAAGTACGCCAGCGCGATCGAGAAGATCGGCAGCCAGTACCCCGAGTTCGACCGGGTCTTTGTGGTGCTCGGCAATCCGACCGTCAGCCAGGCCAATGTGACCCTGCGCGCCGTCGACTGGGACGAACGCAAGCGGACCACGCTGGAGATGGCGCGCGAGATGCAGCCCCGCATCGCCGCGCTGCCGGGGGTGTCGGCCTTTCCCATCACGCCGCCTTCGCTGGGCCAGGGTTTCCGCGAGCGCCCGGTGAACTTCGTCATCCTGACCTCCGAGAGCTACGAAAACCTGAACCAGGTGGTACGCCAGTTCCTCGACGAGATCGCCAAGAACCCGGGCATCCAGGGGGCTGACGTAGATCTGCGCCTGAACAAGCCCGAGCTCAAGATCGACGTGAACCGGGAAAAGGCCTCGGACCTGGGCGTCGGAGTGGATGCCGTGGCGCGTGCCATCGAGACCATGCTGGGCGGCCGTCTGGTGACGCGTTACAAGAAGGGCGGCGACCAGTACGACGTGATTGTGCAGACCCAGTCCCTGGGACGCGACACGCCTGACGACATCGAGCGCATCTTTGTGCGCGGCCGCAACGACACCATGATCCCGCTGGCTTCGCTGGTGACGGTGCGTGAATCGGTCTCGCCGCGTGAGCTCAACCACTTCAGCCAGCGCCGCGCGGTCACCATCACGGCCAATCTGGCACCTGACTATTCCCTGGGGCAGGCGCTCGATTTCCTGGACCAGGTCGGTGCCCGCGTGCTTAAACCGGGTTACACCACCGATCTCAACGGCACCTCACGCGAGTTCAAGAACTCGCAGGGTTCGCTGACCATCGTGTTCGTGCTGGCGCTGCTGTTCATCTTCCTGGTGCTGGCGGCCCAGTTCGAGAGTTTTGTCGATCCGCTGGTCATCATGTTGTCGGTGCCGCTGTCCATGATCGGGGCGCTGCTGGCGCTGAAATTGAGCAACGGTTCGCTCAACGTCTACTCGCAGATCGGCCTGATCACGCTGGTAGGCCTGATCACCAAGCACGGCATCCTGATCGTCGAATTCGCCAACCAGATGCGCGAGCAGGGCATGGACATGTTCGAGGCCGTGGTGAAGGCCTCCAGCCAGCGCCTGCGCCCCATCCTGATGACCACCGGCGCCATGGTGCTGGGGGCGGTCCCGCTGGCGCTGTCCACCGGCGCGGGCGCCGAGAGCCGCATCCAGATCGGTTGGGTCATCGTAGGCGGCATGACGCTGGGCACGCTGCTGACCATCTTCGTCGTACCCACCATGTACACGCTGCTGGCGCGCAAGCATGCGCCCGGGGCCGACAAGCGTGCGGTCAGCGAGGCCGCCGAGCCCGAAACCGAGCTGGTCGCCAAGTAGGGCCTGTCCACACCCCAGGCCATGCCGCACAATCAGCGGCATGAGCCTGCCCTCCACCGATGACCGTGGCCTGAGTTCTGCCGACGCTGCGCGGCGCCTGGCCGAGGACGGCCCCAATGCCCTGCCGGGCGACGGTGGCCGCAGTTGGCTGCACATCGTGCGCGAGACCGTGCGCGATCCCATGTTCTCCCTGCTGCTCGCTGCAGCCGGTCTTTACCTGCTGCTGGGGGAGCTGCAGGAGAGCCTGAGCCTGGCCCTGATGGTGTGTGTGGTGATCGGACTCACGCTCTACCAGGAAGGCAAGACGGAGCGCGCCATCCAGGCGCTGCGTGACCTGTCCAGCCCGCGCGCGCGCGTCATACGCGATGGCCAGGTGCAGACCCTGGCCGGCCGTGAACTGGTGCGTGGCGATCTATTGCTGCTGGCCGAAGGCGACCGCGTGGCGGCCGATGCCGAACTGCTCTCGGCCGGCGAGCTGCAGGTGGACGAATCCCTGCTCACGGGCGAGTCGGTGCCGGTCAGCAAGAACACGGGTGGGGTGTCGGCGCTGCATGCCGGCACGCTGGTGGTGCAGGGCCAGGGCTTGGCGCGCGTGAGCGCGACCGGGCCGCGCAGCCAGATGGGACAGATCGGCCGGGCCTTGTTGACCGTGCAGGCTGAGGAGTCGCCGCTGCGGCGCCAGACCCGCACCCTGGTGCACCGGCTGGCCTGGCTGGGCCTGGGTGTGAGTGTGCTGCTGGTCGTGATCCAGGGCCTGATGCGGGGCGACTGGCTGCAGGCCCTGCTGGCCGGCATTGCCCTGGCCATTTCCATGCTGCCCGAGGAGTTCACAGTGGTGCTGACCGTGCTGCCGGCGCTGGGGGCCTGGCGACTCTCGCACCAGCAGGTCCTGACGCGCCGCATCGCCGCCATCGAGACGCTGGGCGCCACCTCCGTGCTCTGCGTCGACAAGACCGGCACCTTGACCCAGAACCGCATGCGCGTGGCCAGCCTGAGCGCGGGCGGCGCCGAACTGACGCTGGACGGGACGCCGCGCAGTGACTTGCCCGAGGACTTCCACACGCTCGTGGAGTACGCCATCCTGGCCAGCCGCATCGATGCCTACGATCCGATGGAGCAGGCCTTTCATGCGCTGGGTCAGCAGTTCCTGGCGCAGACCGAACACCTGCACGCCCGCTGGTCACTGGTGCACGAATACGCGCTGACACCGGAGCTGCGGGCCATGGCCCACGTCTGGAAGGGCGATGCGCAGGACTCCCACGTGGTGGCGGCCAAGGGGTCACCGGAAGCTATCGTCGATCTCTGCCATCTCGATGCATCGCGTCGAGGCGAGGTGACCGCCGCCGCCGATGCCATGGCCGCGCGTGGCCTGCGCGTGCTGGGCGTGGCGCGCGCCCGGCATCCTGGTCCGCCCTGGCCGGCGGGCGAGCATGATTTCAACTTCGAGTTCATCGGGCTGCTGGGCCTGGCGGACCCGCTGCGCGAGGAAATCCCGCAGGCCGTGCGCGAGTGCCGCGAGGCCGGCATCCGCGTGGTGATGATCACCGGCGACTACCCGGTCACGGCGCGTGCCATCGCACGCCAGGCCGGGCTCGATGCGCAGGAGGTGCTCAGCGGCGACGAGATGGAGCACCTGCCCGATGCCGAACTGCAGCAGCGCCTGCGCACGACCAGCATCTGCGCGCGCATCACCCCGACGCAGAAGTTGCGCATCGTGCAGGCCCTGCAGGCCACGGGTGCGGTGGTGGCCATGACGGGCGACGGTGTCAACGATGCGCCGGCCCTCAAGGCGGCACACGTGGGGGTCGCCATGGGCGCGCGCGGCACGGATGTGGCGCGCGAGGCGGCGGCCATCGTGCTGGTCGACGACAACTTTGCCTCCATCGTGCGTGCCGTGCGCCAGGGCCGGCGCATCTACACCAATCTGCGCAAGTCCATGAGCTACATCATGGCGGTGCACGTGCCCATCGCCGGCATGGCCTTGCTGCCGCTCTTGCTGGGCTGGCCCATCGTGCTGTTTCCCATGCACATCGCACTGCTCGAGCTGGCCATCGACCCGGCCTGCGCCATGGTGTTCGAGAACGAGCCGGCCGACGAGGACGTGATGCGCCAGCCGCCACGCGACCCCGACGCCCCCCTGTTTGCCGGCGGCACGCTGGTGCAGGCGGTGCTGCAGGGCCTGGGTGTACTGGGGGCGGTGCTGGGGGTTTATCTCTGGGGAACGCAGCAGCTGGATGAAGCGCAGGCGCGCTCACAGGCCTTCAGTACCCTGGTGCTGGGCAACCTGGCGCTGATCGTGTCCAACCGCGCCGGCCCGCGTGGCCTGCTGGCCTCGCTGTGGGTGCCCAATGGCATGCTGTGGGGCGTGATGGTCTTCACACTGGGATTGCTCGCGCTGGCACTCTATCTGCCGCCGCTGACCGGCGTGCTGCACATGGTGCCGCTGTCAGCGGGGCTGCTGGGCATCGCCCTGGCGGGGGCGGGGGGCTGTCTGCTGTGGTTCGAGGGGATCCGGGTGCTGGCGCGTCGGGGTGGTTCCCGTCAGGTCTGATCAGATCACGCCGTCGAACATCATCACGTCGACTTCGTCTCCGATGGCTACATTACCCTGGCCGTGGTGCAGCACGACGAGCCCATTGCCCTGCACCATGGAGCTGAGCACGCCCGAGCCCTGGTTGCCGGTGGTGCGCACCTGCAGGCTGCCGTCCGGAGCGGCACTGACGAAACCGCGCTGGTACTCGGTGCGTCCCGGCTTCTTGCGCAGGGCCTCCAGACTGCGTGCGCGCAGCAGCGGGGCTGGTGCGGCGGTGCAACCCATCATCTGCAGCAGGGCGGGGCGCACGAAGGCCAGGAAGGTCACCATCACCGCGACCGGGTTGCCGGGCAGGCCGAAGAGCACGGAGGACCTTGCCCCCGAACTGATGCGCCCAACCGCCATAGGACGGCCCGGGCGCATGGCGATGCGCCAGAAGGCCACGTCGCCGAGCTTTTTCATCATGGCCTTGGTGTAGTCGGCCTCGCCCACGCTCACGCCGCCGCTGGTGATGATGGCATCGGCTTCGGCCGCCGCACGGCGGAAGGTGGCTTCCAGATTCTCGGGGCTGTCGCCCACGACACCGTAGTCCAGCACCTCGATGCCCAGCCGTTTGAGCAGGCCGAAGACGGTGTAGCGGTTGCTGTCGTAGACCGCGCCTTCGCGCGGCGCTTCACCCAGGCTCAAGATCTCGTCGCCGGTGGAGAAATAGGCCACCTTCAGGCGGCGCCAGACCCGCACCGTGGGGATGCCCAGGCTGGCGGCCAGGCCCAGCGCGGCGGGGCTGAGGCGGGTGCCCTGGCGCAGCGCGGGCTGGCCCTGCCGCACGTCCTCGCCCAGCAGTCGGCGGTTGTCGCCGGGCTGCAGCAGGCCGGGCGGAATGGTGATGGCTTCGCCCTCGGTCCTGACGAACTCCTGCGGCACCACGGTGTCCAGTCCGGCGGGCATGATGGCGCCGGTCATGATGCGCAGGCACTGGCCCGGGCCCACCGTGCCAACCCAGGCCTTGCCGGCCAGGGCGGTGCCGACCGGGGTCAGCGTGAGCGGTACATCGGCGCGCAGTTGGCGGCCGTCGAAGGCGTAGCCGTCCATGGCCGAGTTGTCGTGCGGCGGCACGCTGACCGGGGAGATCACGTCCTGCGCCAGCACGCGGTCCAGTGCGTCGAAGAGAGGCAGTTCCTCCGCCTGCGTGACGGGCTCGACCAGGCGGGCCAGGAAGTCGTTGACGGCGGCGGCGCTCAGGGCCTGCGGGTCGTAACCTTGCAGCTCGGCGGCGATCTGCTCAATGCTTTTCATGCGGGAGACCGAATCAGGAATTTTCGAGTTGCTTGAGCTCGGCCAGGGTGTTGGCGTTGGCAAAGGCCAGCGGATCGTCGCCGGGCCTGTCGAAGGGGACGATCACGGTCTTGTGCTGTGCGGTCCAGGCGTCGATCTTGCGGCCACCGCCCTGGGTGAACTGGACCAGGCTTTCCAGCAGTTCGATGCGCAGCAGGCAGAACACCGGTTGGGTCCGTACTTTCACCTCGCCCTGCTCATCCTTCTCCGGGGCGGCGGCCATGGCGATCTCGGCCTGTTCACGGTCCATGGCCTCGGCCAGACGCTCCACGAGGTCCAGCGGGAAACGCGGTGAATCGCAGGGGGCCGTGACCATGTAGGGCGTTTCGCAACGCTCCAGCCCAGTCAGGAAGCCGGCCAGCGGGCCGGGATAGTCGGCCAGCACGTCGGGCCAGACCTCGGCGCCGAAGGATTCGTAGGCCGCCAGGTTGCGGTTGGCGTTGATCATGACCTGGCCCACCTGCATCTGCAGGCGCATCAGCGTGTGCAGGGCCATGGGCATGCCGTTGAAGTTCTGCAAGCCCTTGTCGACGCCGCCCATGCGGCTGCCGCGGCCGCCGGCCAGGATCAGGCCGGTGATGTCTGCTGCTTGAATCATTCAGCCACCTATGTAGCTCATCTCGACGCGGCGCTGGCCGCCGTGGCCGCTGTCGGGCGGCTGGGCACCGCGTTGTTCGGAGTAGCGGTCGTCGCGGGCGCCCCAGATGTGGCCGATGGCCGATTCGATGTCGGCATCGCTGGCACCGCCACGGATCAGCGTGCGCAGGTCGTGACCCTGTGTCGCGAACAGGCAGAGGTAGAGCCGGCCTTCGGTGGAGAGGCGGGCACGGTTGCAGTCGCCGCAGAAGGCGTGCGTGACGCTGCTGATGACACCGATCTCGCCCGCGGACTTGTCATGGTGGCCGGCGGCATCGGCGTAACCCCAGCGTTCGGCGGTCTCGCCCGGCGCGCTGTGGCCGAGCTGCACCAGGGGCAGTTCCGCGTGGATGAGCTTGACCACCTCGGCCGAGGGCAGCACCTCGTCCATGCACCAGCCATTGGTGGCACCCACGTCCATGTACTCGATGAAACGCAGCACCATGCCGGAGCCGCGGAAATGGCGCGCCATGCGCAGGATCTCTTGCTCGTTGGTGCCGCGCTTGACCACCATATTGATCTTGATCGGGCCCAGGCCCGCTTCCTTGGCGGCTTGGATGCCTTCGAGCACGTCGGCCACGGGGAAGTCGACGTCGTTCATGCGGCGGAACACCGCGTCGTCCAGCCCGTCCAGGCTGACGGTCACGCGCTGCAGGCCGGCGGCCTTGAGGGCTTTGGCCTTGCGCGCCAGCAGGGAGCCGTTGGTGGTCAGCGTCAGGTCCAGCGGCTCGCCGTCGACGGTGCGCAGGGCGGCCAGCTGTTCGATCAACACTTCGATGTTCTTGCGCAGCAAGGGTTCGCCGCCCGTGAGGCGGATCTTGCGCACACCGTGGGCGGCAAAGAGGCGCGCCACCCGGGTGATTTCCTCGAAGCTCAGCAGGGCGCTGTGCGGCAGGTAGGCATAGTCCTTGTCGAAGATTTCCTTGGGCATGCAGTAGCTGCAGCGGAAATTGCAGCGGTCGGTCACGCTGATGCGCAGGTCACGCAGGGGCCGCCCCAGGCGATCGGCCAGCAGGCCGGTGGCCGCGAGGCGGGTGACCGGGTCGAAGGCGGCCGCAGGAGCTCTCAGCGTCGGGATGCGCTGGTCGACCAGGGGGATGACACGTTCGGACATACCCTTATTGTGACCCAGCCGGCATACCCCTGGCGGCAAGGCAGAATCAGGGAAGGGATAAGAAAAAAACAAATCCCCGGAAAACCCGTTCATGAAGCGCAAGAACAATCTCATTTGCCTGTCTGTCCTCTGGGGGCTGTCTGGCTGGGCTGCAGCCCAGCAGTTGCCTGCCGTCTCGGAAAAGGATTACTTGGATGAGGTGCCCGTCGTTCTCTCTGTCTCACGCCTGCCACAGCGACTGGACGAAACGCCGGGTGCGGTCACCATCATCGACCGACAGATGATCCGCATGAGCGGCGCGCGCGACGCGGCCGACCTGTTGCGCCTGGTGCCGGGTTTCCGCGTCAGCAATTCCTTCGAAGCCAATACACCGCAAGGCAGCTACCACACCAGCCAGAACGATTACTCCAATCACATGCAGATCCTGGTCGATGGCCGCTCGGTCTATTCGGTCTATCTGCGCGGCGGCACCGGGCCGGGTTTGCAGACCGTGGCGTTGGAGGACATTGAGCGCATCGAGGTGCACCGCGGCTCCAACTCGGCGGCTTATGGCGCGCGAGCCTTTCTGGGAACGATCAACATCGTTACACGGGATCCTGTCGATACCATGGGCACGCATGTCCAGGCTGCCGGGGGTGACAACGGCATCCAGGATACGCTGGTGCGTCTGGGCTGGGGGGATGATCAGGCGCGCTTCCGACTCAGTGCCGATGGACGCGCTGACAACGGCTTGCGTGGCGATAGCGGCGGTGCCCGCGTCCAGCGCGTCAACCTGCGTGCCGACCTGCGTACCAGCAACCAGGACATGGTGGAGTTGCGCACCGGCCAGAGCGTGATCGAGGCCAGCGTCGGCTTTGCCGGTCAGGACGGCAATGCGCCCCGGTCCCGCCAGCTGGACACGGCTTTCATCCAGCTCGATTGGAAGCGCAGCCTGGGTGTGGACCAGGACTTGGCCCTGCAGGTGTCACATACAGCCGAGTCCATCCGGGACCGCTTCCCGTATGCGCCGGCACCGGCGCTGACCATCGATTTCGGTGGTCGTGCCACCAATGAGAACGTCTCATTGCAGCACACCCTGCGGGCGACGCCGACGCTGCGCCTAGTCTGGGGTGGCGAATTGCGACGCGAGACCATCGTTTCGCGCCCACTGTACGACACCGACTCGGCCTTCGTGACAGACTTCACCCGTCTCTTCAGCAACGCCGAATGGCGTCTGCATCCTGACCTGGTGCTCAATGCCGGCGCCCTCTACGAGCGCAGCAGCATCGGCGGAGAGCACACGTCACCGCGGGTCATGCTGAACTGGCAGATGACCGAGGGGCATACGCTGCGCTATGGCCTGACACAGGCATTCCGGCCACCTAGCACTTTTGAAAAGTTCGCCAACGTGCGCTATTACCTTGGCGGCGCGCTCGCGGATTCGACCGATGTGGCGCGCGGGAACGTGAGCTCGGAGAAGGTCCAGACACGGGAACTGGGCTACCTGGCCGAACTATCAGGCAAGGTATTGAGCCTGGATGTGCGGGTGTTCGAGGAAAGGATCACCGACTTCGTCAAGCGCCCCAGCTACAGCTTGCCGGGCAGCGGCAACAACAACGAGGCTTTCGATTACGTCAATGGCGAGGATTTCGACATCCATGGCTATGAGTACCAGCTCAAATGGAAGCCTTGGCAGGATGGCCAGCTGATCTATGGCCAGGCCTGGGTCGACAGCACGCAATCGGTCGGGACAGGACGGGTCGGCCTGTACGGCAGCCAGAGCGTCATGTTCATGCAGCACCTGCCGCAGGGCTTCGATTTCAGCCTGATCTATTACCAGGCCGATGCCAGCCACTTCCCAGGTGCCGATGAGGCGGCACCGGCCTTCAGCCGTACCGATGTGCGTCTGGCCAGGGCCATGCGCCTGGGAGGCCGGCGGGCTGAACTGTCCTTGGTGGTTCAGAACCTGGGGGCTTCGTACCAGGATTTCATGCCGAGTTTCCGTTTCCATCAGCAGGCCTATGTGATGCTGCGACTGGAGAACTGATGCCCTTGTCCGCCTTGTTGCGGCATGGCCTGCCGCTTATGCTTTTGCTGGCGTTCGCGGCGAGTGTCGTGCGTGCCAACGAAGCGGCCGTGCTGGTCGTGAGCAGTGAACGCAGCCCGGCCTACCTGGAGGCGGCCGAGGCGGTCGCCAGTGAACTGGGCCGGCTGACGACGGAAACCCGACGTCAGGTTCTGCAGCTCACGGCGGCCGATCTGCCCGCCTACCGGGGAGCCGCCCCGCGCCTGTACGTCGCCCTGGGGGCCGAGGCCTGCGGCCTGCTGGGACGCACCCCGGCCCCGGCTCCGGTGTTGTGTGCCTTGCTACCGCGCGCGAGTTTCGAGCGGGTGTTGCGCGAGTCCGGCCGGCGTGCCGGGGCTTCGCTTTCTGCGCTGTACCTGAACCAGCCTCTGGGCCGCCAGCTCGACCTGATGCGCATGGCTCTGCCGCAGGCGCGGCGCGTGGGGGTGTTGTGGGGCGCTGACGCACAGGCCAATGAAGCCATGCTGGAAGCGGCCGCCCAGGCGCGTGGGCTCAAGGTGGTCGGCGTGCCGGTGAAGCCGGACGAGCCGGTGTTCAACGGCCTGAAAAAGATCCTCGATGAATCCGACCTCTTGCTGGCGCTGGCCGATCCTCAGATCTACAACAGCAGCAGCATCCAGAACATCCTGCTGGCCTCCTTCCGGGCTCAGGTGCCCATGCTGGCTTTCTCGCCGGCTTATGTGCGTGCCGGCGCTTTGATGGCGGTCTACTCGACGCCAGCGCAGATCGGTCAGCAGGCCGGTTTGATCGCCCGGGGCGTGCTGCAGGGGCAGCCACTGGGGGTGCCGCAGTACCCCTCGCAGTTCGAGGTCAGTGTCAACGAGCACGTGGCACGTTCTCTGGGGCTGAAGCTGGATGCCGGCACCCTGGCCGAGCGTCTGCGTCGACAGGAACGAGGCTCATGAAATTCTTCGATATTCGTGACCGCATGCTGCTGGCGGCGCTGTTGCCGGTGACCTTGGTGGCCGTGCTGCTGTCGAGTGTTTTCCTGGCTGGGCGCTACGCCGACCTCGACGAAGCCCATCAGCAGCGCGCCCGTTCCCTGGCACGCCAGCTGGCCAGCGCCAGCGAATATGGCCTGTTCTCCGCCAATACCAGCAGCCTGCAGGCGATTGCCACAGGTGCTTTGCGCGAGACAGATGTGCGCTCGGTCATGATCTTGAATTCCCAAGGGCAGGCGCTGGCACTGGCGGGTTCGTCCGGGCTGACTACGCTGCCTGCACTCGGGCCGCAGGAGCAGCGCTGGGTCGATGCCGCGACCGGACTTGAACTGCTGCTTCAACCGGTCAACGCTTCGCAGCTACGGCTCGACGACCTGTTTGAGGTCGGGACCCCTGTCAACCAGCTGGATGCAACGCCGCTGGGACACGTGGTGTTGGAGATTTCGCGTGCGGCCATGGTCTCGCGCAGTCACGACATGCTGGCCATCGGCCTGGCTGTCACGCTGGGGGGGGTGCTCTTCGGCGCTGTGTTGGCGGTGCGTATCGGACGCGGCGTGATCCGGCCCATCCTGCGCGTTTCCGACATGATTCACCGCATCGGCCGGGGGGAGTTGTCGGTGCGCGGACAGGTGCAGCCCGACGACCCCTTGCGCGACTTGCAGCTGGGCCTGAACCAGATGGCCGAGCACCTGCAGCAGGGGCGAGATGAACTGGAGCAGCGGGTGGCCCTGGCGACCTCCGAACTGCGCGCCAAGAAGGAGGAAGCCGAAACCGCCACCCGGGCCAAGTCGCGTTTCCTCGCCGCTGCCAGCCACGATCTGCGCCAGCCGATTCACGCCTTGGGTATGTTTGTTGCGCGGCTGGCTCAACTGCCGCATGACCGCGAGACCCGCCACCTGATCGGTAATCTGGAGGCCTCGGTGCGTGCCATGCAGGATCTGTTGGACGCGCTACTCGACATCTCCCGCCTCGATGCCGACGCGGTGCGGGTCCAGTTGCAGCCGGTGCCGCTGGCGCCCCTGTTCGATCAGTTACGCGGTACGCTGCAGCCGGTGGCGAGTGACAAGGGCTTGCGTCTTCGTCTGCGCGGCAGCGAGATATGGGTGCAAAGCGACCCGACCTTGCTGCATCGCATCCTACTCAACCTGGTCAGCAATGCCCTGCGCTACACGGGAAACGGCGGCGTCCTGGTGGGTTGTCGGCGCAGCCGTGGTGGCAACCATCTGTGGATCGAGGTCTGGGACACGGGCGTGGGCATTGCGCCCGAGCACCAGCAGGACATCTTCCGTGAGTTCTACCAGATCGGCAATCCGGAGCGCGACCGCAGCAAGGGCCTGGGCCTGGGCCTCAATATCGTGGACCGAACGGCACGCCTGCTGGGGCATCCGCTGCAACTGTGTTCCGTACCTGGCCGCGGCACGCGCTTTCGCATCGAGCTTCCGCTGGCCCAGCCCGGCGATTTGCAGTCCCTGCTGGTGGCAGCCGATCCGCTGCCCGTGGATGATGTGCGTGGCCTGCGCATCCTGGTGATCGAGGATGACCGCCAGTCAGCCCAGGCGCTGCGTGGCCTGCTCGACTCCTGGGGTTGCGTGGTCGCCGTTGTCGAGGGGCTGCAGGGCGCCTTGACCGTTGTCGACGGCGGTTTCGTGCCCGACCTGGTCCTCAGTGATTTCCGCTTGCGGGCCGGTGAGAGCGGCATGCAGACCCTGGAGCATCTGCGTACCACCCTGGTGAGGTCGTTGCCGGCCTGTCTGATGAGTGGTGACACCGATCCGGAGTTGATCCAGTCCTGCCGCGATGCGGGCCTGCCACTGCTGCACAAGCCGGTGCGGCCCGCCAAGCTTCGCACCCTGATCCGCCGCCTGGCCCGCCCCCAGCCTGCATCCGGCGTGTGACGGGCTGCGAGAGGCCTTTCAGGCGTTTTCGTCCGGGGTCACCAGTGACTGGCCCGTGCTGGCATAACCATGGCGCTTGGCGGCCAGCACCGCCTGGGTGCGGGTGGTGACACCAAAGTTGCGCAGAATACTGCTGACGTGGTTCTTCACCGTTTCCTCGGAGAGGTAGAGCATGCGCCCGATCTCCTTGTTGGTGTACCCGTCGAGCAGCAGCTGCAGTACTTCTTCCTGGCGCGGTGTGAGCAGAGCAGAGGGCAGTTGGGCCATCGTGACGTCGTCGTCCATGAGCCTGGGCAGGGCCGGCATATGAATGCCGCCAGCCAACACCAGGCGGGTGACCGAGAGCAGCTCATCGCTCATGCCGGACTTGGTCAGGAAAGCCGCCGCGCCTTTGTGCATGACTTGTTGCATCACACGCGGATTGACCGAGCCGGACAGGACGATGATGGGCAGGGCTGGGTGTTGACGGCCAAAGACGTCCAGCGCCTCCAGTCCGTTCATGTCGGGCAGGTGGTAGTCCAGCAGGACCAGGTCGAGTTCGGGTTCCTGTTGCGCCAGTTCGAAGGCGCGAGCGCAGGAGCCGGCTTCCAGCACGTCGACGTCATTCTCCAGTCCGCGCAGAACCTGGCGCAGGCCTTCGCGGATCAGGGCGTGATCATCAACTACCAGAATCTTCAATGTAATTCCCAACGATGTGCGCAATGGCCGGCATGGCCGCGCCAAGCCCGCTCGACAAGGCGCATGACCAAGACGTGACCAGAGCCGGCCCGGCAACACTCAGAATGGCACGTCAACGCAGGGGTGTGGGTACCGTGGGAATGTGGTCCTGGTCGTCGCGGCGCAGATCGTTGCGAGAGGGCGGCAGATCGAATTTGCCCAGTTCGGCAGAGACCCGCCAGTAGGCCGGTCCCGGCATGCGGGTATGTGGGAAGCCGCAGGTCGGCGCAAACACCCAGGCCATCACATGCGAGTTGTGATTATTGGCGGGATCGAAGTGTTGCAGCCCCTGCAGGATCTGCTGTTTGAGCAGAGGCGCGTAGCGCAACAGGCCCTCGTGCCAGGTGTAGACGACCAGGTTGATCTGGAAGTTCGGCGTCTGGCCGGTGTGGGGCCGTGCAATGACTTCACAGCCGATCCAGTCGATCGGGATGCCATTGAGACGCAAGGTGTCGCGCAAGACCATGCGCACCAGATCCCGGTAGTTGATCGGGTTTTGGGAGTGATTGGAGGCCCCCAGCGTCGAAGGACTGTCAGCCGATGGGCTGTGGGACGCAGGGTTGCGCGAAGAACGGAACAATTCGAACATGGGAGCACTCCGAAAGACAGAAACGGAACCGACCTTGCCCGTGATGCCCGGGCTCTCCACCACCAACAAAACCATTATAGGTATTTCAGGTGGGAGTCAGGAGAAATACGCCCGCCCCCTGTAAAACAGGCCCGTGCACTGCCGCGGTGCTGGCAGCACTGCGTTGGGCCCGTTTGCGCTATCGCCATGGTGATAGCATTGACGATTCTTATCGCCTGATCGTCATCCACGGCGGGGCCTTGTCGGCTGGCGCCGGTCCCGGTCCAGCGGCCTGTTTCGCAAAAAAAAGCCCGCCGGATGGCGGGCTTGCTGGAACGAGTGATTTTTCTTCAGCCGTGGAATTTCATCATCAACGGCACGATCAGCAGCGCCACGATGTTGATGATCTTGATCAGCGGGTTGATGGCCGGCCCGGCGGTGTCCTTGTAGGGATCGCCTACGGTGTCGCCGGTGACGGCGGCCTTGTGCGCCTCGCTGCCCTTGCCGCCATGGTGGCCGTCTTCGATGTACTTCTTGGCGTTGTCCCAGGCACCACCGCCGGTGCACATGGAGATGGCCACGAAGAGACCCGTGACGATGGTGCCCATCAGCAGGCCACCCAGCGCGGCCGGGCCGAGTACCAGACCGACCAGGACCGGCACGACCACCGGCAGCAGCGAGGGGATCATCATTTCCTTGATGGCCGCCGTGGTCAGCATGTCGACCGCGGTGTCGTACTCGGGCTTGCCCGAGCCGTCCATGATGCCCTTGATGTCGCGGAACTGGCGGCGCACTTCGACCACCACCGCACCGGCGGCGCGGCCCACGGCTTCCATGGCCATGGCGCCGAACAGGTAGGGGATCAGGCCGCCGATGATGAGGCCGATGATGACCATCGGGTTGCTCAGGTCGAAGCTGATGACCTTGCCGTAGGCTTCCAGCTTGTGGGTGTAATCGGCGAACAGCACCAGCGAGGCCAGGCCGGCCGAGCCGATGGCGTAACCCTTGGTCACGGCCTTGGTGGTGTTGCCCACGGCGTCCAGCGGGTCGGTGATGTCGCGCACGCTGGAGGGCAGCTCGGCCATTTCGGCGATGCCGCCGGCGTTGTCGGTGATGGGGCCGTAGGCGTCAAGCGCCACCACGATGCCCGCCATGCTCAGCATGGAGGTGGCGGCAACGGCGATGCCGTACAGGCCGGCCAGCTGGAAGGACACCCAGATGGCGATGCACACGAAGATCACCGGCCAGGCCGTGGAGCGCATGGAAACACCCAGGCCGGCGATGATGTTGGTGCCGTGGCCAGTGGTGGAGGCTTGTGCAATGTGCTGCACCGGCGCGTATTGCGTGCCGGTGTAGTACTCGGTGATCCACACCAAGGCGGCGGTCAGCACCAGGCCGACGGCGCAGGCGCCGAACAGGCGCATCTGGCTGCCGCTGGCGGTGATGGCGTTGTCCGGAATGAGCCACATCGTGACGAAGAAGAAGGCCACCAGCGAGAGCCCGCCGGCCACCGCCAGGCCCTTGTACAGGGCCGGCATCACGTTCTTCATGCCCGGGCTGGCCTTCACGAAGAAACAACCGATGATGGAGGCGATGATGGACACCGCACCCAGGGCCAGCGGGTAGACCACGGCACTGGTGCCGGCGCCGGTGACCAGCAGGGCGCCCAGCACCATGGTGGCGATCAGCGTCACAGCGTAGGTCTCGAACAGGTCGGCTGCCATGCCGGCGCAGTCGCCCACGTTGTCGCCCACGTTGTCGGCGATCACGGCCGGGTTGCGCGGGTCATCCTCGGGGATGCCGGCCTCGACCTTGCCCACCAGGTCGGCGCCGACGTCAGCGCCTTTGGTGAAAATGCCGCCGCCCAGACGGGCGAAGATGGAGATCAGCGAGGAGCCGAAGGCAAAACCGATCAGCGGGTTGAGCAGCTTGGCCAGGTTGCTGCTGGCGTTCAGGTTGCCGTTGCCGACCAGGAACCAGTAGAAGGCGGTCACGCCCAGCAGGCCCAGGCCCACGACCAGCATGCCGGTGATGGCGCCGCCGCGGAAAGCCACGTCCAGCGCCGGGCCGATGCCACGGGTGGCGGCCTGCGCGGTGCGTACATTGGCACGCACCGACACGTTCATGCCGATGAAGCCGCAGGCACCGGAGAGGACGGCGCCGATGATGAAGCCGATGGCGGTCTGGCCGTCGAGGAAGAGGCCGATCAGGATGGCCAGCACTACGCCGACGATGGCGATGGTCTTGTATTGGCGCGCCAGGTAGGCGGCGGCGCCGGTCTGGATGGCGGCCGCGATCTCCTGCATGCGGGCGTTGCCGGCATCTTGCGAGAGGATCCAGCTGCGGGCCCAGATGCCGTAGGCCACGGCGATCAGTCCGCATACGAGCGCCAGTATCAGCGCTGAATTGCCTGTCATATCAAACTCCTGTGTTGTTGTATCGCGTAGGGGTGGCAACGCAGGGGGCGGAGCCACCGATGCGTTGCTTCCTCGCCGCGACAGCCCACGGGTCTGACAGGACGATTGGCCAACGGGCGGACTGTAACTTGAAAACAGGTGCTTTCAAGAGGGTGTCAGGGCGGAGCAAGTAAAATCAGGGTTAATACCGATCTCTTTCTGTCTCAACTTAGCAAGAAGCAACCATGTCCCTCGACAACGTCACCCCTGGCAAGAATGTGCCCGAAGCCTTCAACGTGATCATCGAAATCCCGATGAACGCCGACCCCATCAAGTACGAGGTGGACAAGGAAACTGGCGCCATCTTCGTGGACCGTTTCATGAGCACGGCCATGCACTACCCGACCAACTATGGTTATGTGCCCAAGACCATCTCGGGTGACGGCGATCCGGTGGACGTGCTGGTCATCACGCCCGTGCCGTTGATTCCCGGTGTGGTCGTGCCCTGCCGTGCTATCGGCATCCTGAAGATGCAGGACGAGGCTGGTGAGGACGGCAAGGTGCTGGCGGTGCCGATCGACAAGATCCTGTCCATCTACACGCAGTGGCAAAAACCCGAAGACCTGAACCCGATGCGCCTGAATACCATCCAGCATTTCTTCGAGCACTACAAAGACCTGGAGCCGGGCAAGTGGGTCAAGGTGCTGGGCTGGGAAGGCCCGGAGTCGGCCAGGAAGGAAATCATGGATGGCATTGCCAATTACAACAGCAAGGCCTCCAAAGGTTAATCGTCTCCAATGAAAGCCACGCCGGCAGGCCCATGGGCCTGCCGGCGTTTTTTTTTGCGCACGCGCGAGAATCGCAGGGTTTTTCCGGTTCAATTTGAGCTACACCTCGTGAACCCCCGCGTGTATCATGAGTTGAAGGTCAATCTGGCGCACCACGCCAGGAAGGAGCAAAGATCATGCAGACCAGCAGTGAAACCCGTTCCGGCACCGCGACCGCCACAGCGGTTTCCGGTCAGTACCTCACTCTGCGCCTGGGCAAGGAGGAGTACGCCATCGACATCCTGCGCGTGCAGGAGATCCGCTCCTACGAGGAGCCGACCCGTATGGTGAACGCGCCGGCCTTCATCAAGGGGGTGGTCAACCTGCGCGGCGTGATCGTGCCCATCGTCGACCTGCGCATGAAGCTCGACCTGGATAAGGTCGAGTACAACGAATTCACCGTGGTCATCATCCTCAATGTGCGCGGCACTGTGATCGGCGCTGTGGTGGATTCGGTTTCCGACGTCGTCACGCTGTCGGCAGATGCCATCAAGCCGGCGCCCCAGTTCGAGACCACGCTCGACACCCGATTCATCACCGGTCTGGCCAATGTGGGCGAACGCATGCTGATTGTCATGAACATGGAAGCGCTGATGAGCAATGCCGAGATGGGCATGCTTGCCACGGCGGTGAATTGACCGGGGCCGCCCTTGGGGCGAGACCGGACGGCGAAGCCCGCAGAGGCTGGCAGGGAGCTTGAGAACATGAGGAGATAGGCATGGACTTCTGGCTGCGATTCCGGATAGGTACACGTTTGGCACTGGCGTTTGCGCTGGTGCTGCTGATCACCTCCACCGTTTCGGTTCTGGGGGTCTGGCGCATCGGTGCGCTCAAGGACACGAGCCAGAAGATTGCCACCGTGGAGCTGCAACGCAGCCTGCTGGCGCAGCGCTGGGCTTCGCAGATTGCGATCAACTGGGTGCGTGCATCCGCGGCGCTCAAGACGCGTGACACGGCCTATATCGATGCCTTGCAGAAGGACATGGCCGCCACGTCCAAGGCGATCAGCGATGACCAGAAGCAACTCGAGTCCATGATGGAGGACAAGGCCGGGCAGGAGTTGCTGGCCACCGTGGCCAAACACCGCAAGACCTATGTGGATGCGCGTGCGGCCCTCATCAAGCGGCAGCAGGCCGGCGAGGACATCCTCGGGGTCGTGGACAGTGATCTTCGTCCCCTGGCGGAAATCTATCTCAAGGCCGTGGACCAGGTGGCCGTGCATGCTCGCGAGATCCTGAACGATACACAAGAAGAGGCAGAGGCGGCTGCCGGGCGCAGCCAGGTGACTCAGAGTGTGGGAGCCGCGTTGGCCGTTTTGCTGGGAGTGGTGCTGGCGTTTCTGGTCACACGCTCCATCGTGGGCCCGGTCCAGCAGGCCGCGGCCACGACTCGGCATATTGCCGAGGGGGATCTCACTACACAAGTGGCGTCTCACGGTTCCGACGAGGTTGCACAGCTGCTGCAGTCCCTGGCGGCCATGCAACATAACCTGGCCGACATCGTCAGCCGGGTGCGCCAGGGGAGTGAATCGGTGTCGACGGCCAGCGCCGAGATCGCCCAGGGCAACCACGACCTGAGCGCGCGCACCGAAAGCCAGGCCAGCGCGCTGGAGGAGACGGCGGCCTCGATGGAAGAGCTGTCCTCCACCGTGCGCCAGAACGCCGACAACGCCAAGCAGGCCAACCAGCTGGCCCAGAGCGCCAGCACGGTGGCCGTCAAGGGCGGCGAAGTGGTGGCCCAGGTGGTGGACACCATGAAGGGCATCAACGACAGCTCCAGGAAGATTGCCGACATCATCAGCGTGATCGACGGCATCGCCTTCCAGACCAATATCCTGGCCCTGAACGCGGCGGTGGAAGCCGCCCGTGCCGGCGAGCAGGGTCGGGGCTTTGCCGTGGTGGCCAGTGAAGTGCGTTCGCTGGCCAGCCGCAGCGCGGAAGCGGCCAAGGAAATCAAGACCCTGATCAACGACAGCGTGAGCCGCGTGGGGCAGGGCACGGCCCTGGTGGACCAGGCCGGCGCCACCATGACCGAGGTGGTGGCCAGCATCCGGCGGGTGACCGACATCATGGGCGAGATCAGCGCCGCCAGCACCGAGCAGAGCCAGGGCGTCGCGCAGGTCGGCGAGGCGGTGACGCAGATGGACCAGGCCACGCAGCAGAACGCGGCCCTGGTAGAAGAGATGGCGGCGGCGGCTTCCAGCCTCAAGAGTCAGGCCCAGGACTTGGTACAGACCGTGGCTGTGTTCAAGGTGGATGCCCAGCAGCGCGACTTCAGCGTTCCGATTTCAGCGCCGGCGCCTGCTGCGAGAGCGGCCAAGTCAGCCGGTCTGCCTGTGCGTGCGGCTACGCCCCGTCCAACAGGCGCACGCGCTGCTCCAGCGGTTGCTCCAGCGGCACCGGCGGCCCGGCGCGACCCCCCGAAGCTCAGCGCCAAGGCCGGTGGCGATGACGGCGACTGGGAAACCTTCTGAAGGGCTTCTTCTAATCTTCCTGCCTTAGCGGGGAGTGCCGCTCCAGTTCATCCACATAGTCGGCGACACCCAGGGCCTCGCGCTCCAGGTAGCGTTCGATGGCGTTGGCGAATTCCGGATGTGACAGCCAGTGGGCGCTGCTGGTGCGCACCGGTAGGAGGGCGCGAGCCAGTTTGTGCTCACCCTGAGCCCCGCCCTCGAAGCGCTGGTAGCCTTGGGCGATGCACCATTGCAGCGGGCTGTAATAGCAGGCCTCGAAGTGTAGGCAGTCGACCCGCTCCAACGCCCCCCAGTAGCGTCCCCAGGCCACTTTTTCCGACCCCGTGTCGCTGACGGCGATCAGACTGCAGGCAATGGGTTGGCCCAGGCGTTCGGCGATGAAGAGCAGCCAGTGGTCTGATTGGGTGCGGGCGATCTCCTCGAAGAAAGTCCGGCTCAGGTAGGGCGGGTTGCCGTGCTCGAGATAGGTCTGCTCGTAGCAGCGGTAGAAGAAATTCCAGTCCTGCGGGGGGATGGCTGGTCCGCGGGTATGCCTCAGTGTCACGCCGGCCTCGATCACCTTGCGCCGTTCCTGCCGGATCTTCTTGCGCTTCTCCTGGTTGAGCGCAGCGAGGAAGTCATCGAAGTCACGGTAGGGCTCGGGTTTGCGGTTCTCCCAGTGGAACTGCACGGTGTGGCGCAGCATCATCCCCGCCTCCTGGCAGGCCTGGAGATCCAGCGGATGCCCGAAGAGCAGGTGCAATGAGGACAGGCCGATGTCGCGGCACAGCTTCAGTACCGCTTCGATGAGGGCCGCGCGGGAGGCGGCGTCACGTGCCAGCAGGCGGCTGCCCGGTACCGGGGTGAAGGGGACAGCCACCAAGGCTTTGGGGTAGTAGGCAAGGCCGTGACGCAGGTGAGCGTCTGCCCAGGCCCAGTCGAACACGTATTCGCCCCGTGAGTGGGACTTGAGGTACAGCGGGCATGCCGCCTGCAGGATTCCGGCGGCATCCCAGAGTGTGACGAAGCGCGGGGTCCAGCCCGTGGCCGGGCAGGCGCTGCCGCTGCGGTGCAGCGCGGCCAGGTATTCGTGCTGCATGAAGGGCGTGGTCTGGGGCTGCTGCGCCAGCAATCCGTTCCAGGCCCCGGCATCGAGTTCCAACGGGGAATCAAGCACCCGGATGACATAATTGCTTTTGCTCACGCTGTTTCCCGACTTTCCTTGCCTTCCATGACCTTGCGTATCTGCGTTGCCCAGTTCAACTTTGTCGTCGGCGACCTGGCGGGCAATGCACAAAAAATCATTGCAGCGGCCCGCGCGGCCCACGCGACCGGGGCTCGGCTACTGCTCACGCCAGAACTTTCCATCTGCGGCTACGCGGCGGAAGACCTGTTCTTCCGGCCATCCTTCATCGCCGCCTGTGATGATGCCGTGAAAACAGTGGCCCGCGAGCTGGCCGGGTTAAAGGACATGACGGTGGTAGTGGGGCATCCTGCTGCCGTCGAAGCGAGCGGACGGCGCACGCGTTCTGTCACCGTGCCCAATCGCGTCAATGCGGCCAGCGTCCTGTGCGAAGGGAGGGTGATCGCCAGCTATGCCAAGCGCGAGCTGCCCAACTACCAGGTTTTCGACGAGCGGCGTTATTTCGTGCCGGGGCGGGATACCTGCGTGTTCGAGGCGGGCGCGGCCGGTGCGCGTCTCAAGGTCGGCCTGCTGATCTGCGAGGACGCCTGGTACGAAGCGCCGGCGCGCGAAACGCGTGCGGCCGGCGCCGAGCTGCTGGCCGTGATCAATGCCTCGCCCTTCCACGTGGGCAAGGGCAGCGAACGCGAAGACATGATGCGACAACGAGCCCGGGACTGCGGCCTGCCGCTGGTCTACGCCCACCTGGTCGGTGGCCAGGACGAGGTGGTCTTCGAGGGGCATTCCTTCGCCCTGCAGGCCGATGGCACGCTCGCGGCACGGGCGCCGAGTTTTAGAGAGGATGCCTTTGTGGTGGACCTGCAGCGCAGCACAGCAGGCGCGCAGCAATTGCAGGGCGCGATCGAACCCGACCGCAGCGCAGATGCCGACCTCTGGGATGCCCTGGTGCTGGGCGTGCGCGACTACGTGGGCAAGAACGGGTTTCCCGGCGCGATCATCGGCCTGTCCGGCGGCATCGACTCCGCCCTGGTGTTGGCCATCGCGGTCGATGCCCTGGGGGCCGACAGGGTGCGCACGGTCATGATGCCCTCGCCCTACACGGCCGACATCAGCTGGATCGACGCACGGGACATGGCCCACCGCATGGGCGTGCAGTACGACGAGATCTCCATCGTGCCCGAGTTCGAGGCCTTCAAGGCCTCGCTGGCGCAGGAGTTCAGGGGCCTGCCGGAGGACACGACCGAGGAGAACATCCAGGCCCGCATCCGCGGCACGCTGCTGATGGCCCTGTCCAACAAGAGCGGTCGCATCGTGCTGACCACGGGCAACAAGTCCGAGATGGCGACCGGTTACTGCACACTCTACGGCGACATGGCCGGCGGCTTTGCCGTGATCAAGGACCTGGCCAAGACCACGGTGTTCCGGCTGGCGCGCTGGCGCAACGCCCATGACCCGCACGGCAGCGGCGCCAATCCGATTCCCGAGCGCATCATCACCCGCCCACCTAGTGCCGAACTGCGGCCCGACCAGAAAGACCAGGACAGCCTGCCCGAGTACGAGGTGCTGGATGCCATTGTCGAGCGTTATATGGAAAACGACCAGGGCATCGAGGAGATCGTGGCCCAGGGTTATGCACGGGCCGACGTGGAGAAGGTGACGCGACTGATCAAGCTCAACGAATACAAGCGACGCCAGGCGCCGGTGGGCATCCGGGTTACCCACCGCAGTTTTGGCAAGGATTGGCGTTATCCTATTACCAACAAGTTCCGGGCCTGACTTGCATCGCAGGCAGGCTGACCGTCAGCTCATTCACCGACAGGAAGAAGATTCATGAAGCAGATTACCGCCATCATCAAGCCGTTCAAGCTCGAGGAAGTGCGCGAGGCCCTGGCCGAGTGCGGCGTGACCGGCCTGACCGTCACCGAGGTCAAGGGCTTCGGCCGCCAGAAAGGCCATACCGAGCTCTACCGCGGCGCCGAATACGTGGTGGACTTCCTGCCCAAGGTCAAGGTCGAGGTGGTGGTCAAGACCGACGACGTGGACCGCTGCGTCGACGCCATCGTCAAGGCCGCGCGTACCGGCAAGATCGGCGACGGCAAGATCTTCATCACCTCGGTCGAGCGCGTGGTGCGCATCCGCACCGGTGAGCTCGACAACTCGGCGATCTAAATCCCCTCAAGGCGCGGCGCGGGTGCCATTCCGGCCGCCTGCACCAGGCTGCTGAGCAGGGCCACCGGCTCATCGCCGGTCTGGATCAGGCTCATCTGCCAGTCACTCATGAATTGTTGCTGCACGGTTGCTGCCAGGAAGGCCAGCAGACCGTCGTAATAGCCGCCGCTGTTCAGGATGCCGACCGGTTTGTCGTGGTAGCCCAGCTGACGCCAGGTCCAGACCTCGAACAGCTCCTCGAAAGTGCCGATGCCGCCTGGCAAGGCCACGAAGGCGTCGGCACGCTCGGCCATCATGCGCTTGCGGTCATGCATGGTGTCCACGATGTGCAGCTCGGTGCAGTCGTGCAGCGCCCATTCCTTTTCCACCAGCGCCTTCGGGATGATGCCGACGACACGGCCGCCGGCTTGCAGGGTGGCTTCAGCTGCGATGCCCATCAAGCCGGCCTTTCCGCCGCCGTAGACCAACTGGCCGCCATGCTGTCCGATCCACTGCCCCACGGTGCGCGCCATGTCGGCAAATTGCGGGTCCAGGCCTGGGCGCGAGCCGCAGTAGACACAAAGGGAGAAGGCGGGGGTCATGCGAGGAAACGCTGGTAGAGGGCGGCGCACCAGATGCCTGTGCACAGCAGCAGGCTCAGCAGCACGGCCGCACTGCCCATGTCCTTGGCGCGCTTGGACAGGTCGTGCCATTCGGGACCGATGCGGTCGATGGCGGTCTCGATGCCGGTGTTGAGCAGCTCGACGATCATGACAAAGAGGACGGCGCCAGCCAGCAAGGCTGTTTCTACCCAGTTGCGGCCGATCCAGAATGAGAGCGGCAGCAGGACCAGAGCGGCCAGGGCTTCCTGGCGAAACGCGGCCTCGTGCCAGCCGGCCCGCAGGCCCTCGACGGAGTAACCCAGGGCGTGCCAGATGCGGCTCAGGCCGCGGCGCGCTTTTTGCGGGTTGACGGTGGTGTTGTGTAAATCGGGCATGCGCTGATTGTCCACCAGCCCGATGACATCAGGCTGGCCGGGGGCGGGCGTCGATCAGGCGGGTGCCGGCCAGGGCGTCATGCCAGAACTGCTGGGAAGGATGAAAGCGGCTGAGCAGCGCCCAGACCAGCACCCAGCCGAGCACGATGACTGCAGATTCGGCCCCCGAGAGGCTGAAGGGCGCGGTGGCCGCCAGCGGAGGCAGAAACCAGAGCCAGCTCAATACATAGCGTAGCAGAGCGCGGCGCTGCGTCAGGGGCCGACCGGCCAAGTCAACCACGCGGATATGCCAGGTTTTCATGGCCAGGGTCTGACCCTTGGACCAGAACCAGGCAAAGTAAATTCCCAGCACGACAAAAAGGAAGGCCTGTTGCAAAAAACGGTTGTCCAGGGCGTGCCGGGTCTGGGACAAGGCGCTGAAAAGGTAGCCGGCAATGAAGACCACCCCGAACAGCAGCATGCCTTCGTACAGCCAGCAGGCCATGCGTCGCCACAAGCCGGGGGTGACAGGGGGATTCCCGTCCCCCGGCGTCTTGGGGGCGGTCGTGCGGTCCGGAGTCACTGCGCTTCGGCGGGCTCGTCTTCGTAAGGCGAGCGTTCAGGCTCGCTGCGTGCGGCTTCCGGCCGCGGCAGCAGGGTGTGCTGCTGGACCGGCAAAGTGGCATCAGCCAGGTTGGGACGCGGCGACGCCGACCGGCGGGGCACCTGGCTCAGTTTGGGGCTGGTGCCGGGTTTGACGGTGGCCACGCCGGCGGGCTGGGTTTTAGCCTGCTTGGCCAGCTGGCGTTTTTCCTCCGGGCTCAAGGCCTGGTAGGCCTCCCACTGGCTGGCTTTCTGCTCAGGCGTCAATTTCTTGATCTCCTTGAAATTCTGGCGGGCCTGGGTGCGCTGCTGCTGGCTCAAAGTGGCCCATTTGCTCATGTGCAGATGCAGCTTGACCTGCTCCTCGGCGCTGAGGGTCGGGTAGTTTTTGGAGAGGGCCAGCCATTTCAGCTTGTGCTGCTCGCTCAAGCGGTCCCAGTGCGGGGCCAGGGGCTGCAGGGCCTGGCGTTGGGCCGCGGTCAGATCCTTCCAGGTCGGCTTGTTCTGGAGGGGAGCCGCGGCCACAAGGGCATTACCGCTGGTGCTCCGGGCGGTGCTGTCGTGGCGGTAGAGGGATCGCCCGGTGACGGTCTGCCCAGCCGTGCCTTCGGACGGCGCGGCCAATGCCGGGAAGCACAAGGCGAGTAGCAGAACGGCGACCAGACCACCCGGTCCGGAGACATGCCGGCGAGAAGAGGTGGGGGTGGATAGCTGTTCCATGGCGCAGTCTCAGTCTTGCCGCAACTGATCGATGCGGGCCTTGAGGAACTGGGCGAAGCCGGGGTCGGAGTAGGCGTCGGGGGGCAGATCGTCGGTCAGGATGGCGGCGTCGAGCTCGGCCAGATCTTCGGCGATTTGCTCGGTTCCCACCATCTGAATGGTCACCAGACCCGCGATCAGGGCCAGCAGGGGGATGAGGGACACCAGCCGGGGCCAGAGACCACGCTCGTCGTCGCCGCCACCCAGTGTCGCCACGCCACCACCGAGGGAAACGCTGGCGATCTCCCCGACCTGGACTTCACGGTATTTACCCAGGGCCTGCTGGCGTGCGACGCGCAGCCGCTCGCTGATGTCGTGGGGCAGCTGCTGGGCGGACGCGTCCAGATAGGCTGCCAGCTGGCGGCCGTAGCGGTCCTGGGTGGACAGATTGGCAGTGACGGACATGGTCTTCATAGTTGTATTCCCTTGGCCCTCAAGGCTTTGTTAAGAGCCTGGACCGCCCTGGAGCAGTGCGTTTTCACACTGCCTTCGGAACAGCCCATGGCCGCGGCGGTTTCCGCCACGTCCAGTTCCTCCCAGTAACGCATCAGGAAGGCTTCCCGTTGACGGGCTGGCAATTCCTGGATTTCCAGCTCGATTTCCCGGAAGATCTGGGCCCGTTGGGTCGAGCTTTCAGCGCTTTCCACCTGGGTGGAAGCGTCCGAACTGTCGAGATTTTCCAATAGATTGAATTCGCCGTCATCCCCTTCGGATTCGAAGTCGCCTAGGTTGGAGAACAGGGCGTTGCGTGTCTTTTGCCGGCGAAACCAGTCCAGGGTGGTGTTGGACAGGATGCGCTGGAACAGCATGGGGAGCTCATCAGGCGGCTTGTGGCTGTAGTGCTCCACCAGTTTCATCATGCTGTCCTGCACGATGTCCAGCGCCGACTCGTCATTGCGCACATGGTAGACCGAGCGCTTGAAAGCGCGCTTTTCCACGCTTTTGAGGAAGTCGGACAGTTCTTGTTCGGTGGCCAAGGGCTGGAACCAGGGGGCGCGAGGGTGTCTCTGTGATGGGATGGCGGCCCCAAAAGGCCGCTTTGGGGCAGGATTATGGCATCGAGCCTGACATTTATGCACGCACGGCCGCGAATTTGAATGCTGCAGTGCGATAATGCCAACTGCGAATCAAAAAGCAAACGGGTCACGGTCCGGCGCGGCTATCCATGGCGCCCATGTCCTTGACCTCAAGTCCCGACGCGATGCCACAAGCATTTGCGAAGGGGCACCCAAGGTTTTTCGTCAGAGAAATTCACAAAGGTTCATCATGGAAATTTCCAAGGCTGAAATCACTTCCGCCGCCGCAGCCAGTGCTGCCGGCCAGGCCGAAGAACTGCGCGGCGCCGAGATCCTGGTCAAGGCCCTGCAGGCAGAGGACGTCAAGTACGTCTGGGGTTATCCCGGCGGCGCCGTCCTGCACATCTACGACGCTTTTTACAAGCAAGACACCATCCAGCACATCCTGGTGCGCCACGAGCAGGCCGCCGTGCACGCCGCCGATGGTTATGCGCGCGCAACCGGCGACGTGGGCGTGGCGCTGGTGACCTCCGGCCCGGGCGTGACCAACGCCATCACCGGGATTGCCACGGCCTATATGGACAGCATTCCCATGGTGATCATCACCGGTCAGGTGCCCACCGCTGCCATCGGTCTGGACGCCTTCCAGGAATGCGATACCGTGGGCATCACGCGCCCCATCGTCAAGCACAACTTCCTGGTCAAGGACGCCAATGATCTGGCCGAAACCATGAAGAAGGCTTTCCACATCGCGCGCAGCGGCCGCCCCGGCCCCGTGGTGGTCGATATTCCGAAAGACGTCTCCTTCAAGAAGGTGGCCTACGCCGGTTACCCCGAGTCGGTGACGATGCGCTCCTACAACCCGGTGCGCAAGGGGCATGCGGGCCAGATCCGCAAGGCCTTGCAGTTGCTGCTGACCGCCAAGCGCCCTTACATCTATACCGGCGGCGGTGTTCTGCTGGGCAACGCCACGGCCGAACTTCGCACCCTGGTGGATATGCTGGGTTATCCGGTCACCAACACCCTGATGGGTCTGGGCGCCTATCCGGCCACCGATCCCAAGTTCGTGGGCATGCTGGGCATGCACGGCACGATCGAGGCCAACAACGCCATGCAGAACTGCGACGTGCTGCTGGCCGTGGGCGCGCGCTTCGACGATCGCGTGATCGGCAACCCCAAGCACTTCGCGCAAAACGAACGCAAGATCATCCACATCGATATCGATCCGTCGAGCATCTCCAAGCGCGTCAAGGTCGACATCCCGATCGTCGGCGACGTCAAGGACGTGTTGACCGAGATGATCGCCATGATCAAGGAAAGTCCGGTCCGGCCTGATGCGAATGCGCTGGGTGGCTGGTGGGAAGCGATCAATGGCTGGCGCAAGCGCGATTGCCTCAAGTACGACCGCGGCAACCAGGACGTGATCAAGCCGCAGTTCGTGATCGAGACCCTGTGGAACATGACCAAAGACGTCGACACCTACATCACGTCCGACGTTGGCCAGCACCAGATGTGGGCGGCCCAGTACTACAAGTTCAACGAGCCGCGTCGCTGGATCAACTCTGGTGGCCTAGGCACCATGGGCGTGGGCATTCCCTATGCCATGGGCATCAAGCTGGCCAAGCCCGAGAGCGAGGTTTTCTGCGTGACCGGAGAGGGTTCGGTGCAGATGTGCATCCAGGAACTCTCGACCTGCCTGCAGTACAACACGCCGATCAAGATCCTGTCGCTGAACAATCGCTACCTGGGCATGGTGCGCCAGTGGCAGGAGATTGAGTACTCCGGCCGCTACAGCCACAGCTACATGGACGCGCTGCCCGACTTCGTGAAGCTCGCCGAGGCTTACGGCCACGTTGGCATGCTGATCGAGAAGCCGCAGGACGTGGAGCCGGCGCTGCGCGAGGCGCGCAAGCTCAAGGATCGCACGGTCTTCATGGACTTCCGAACCGACCCCACCGAGAACGTGTTCCCGATGGTCAAGGCCGGTATGGGCATCACCGAGATGCTGCTGGGGGCCGAAGACCTGTAAGCCGGTGCGGCCGTTCAGGTCGCGCCATCTCAACTGAAGACGAATCTATTGTTCGCCTAGCCCGGTCGTTACCGCGACCGGGGGAGGGCGACGAAAAGAGGAATCCACTTATGAAACACATCATTGCAGTCTTGCTGGAGAACGAGCCTGGTGCGCTCTCCCGCGTGGTGGGCCTGTTCTCGGCCCGTGGCTACAACATCGAGTCCCTGACTGTCGCACCGACCGAAGACCCGAGCCTGTCGCGCATGACCATCGAGACCACCGGTTCGGACGACGTGATCGAGCAGATCACCAAGCACCTGAACCGCCTGATCGAAGTGGTCAAGGTGGTCGACCTGACCGAAGGCGCCTATATCGAGCGCGAGCTCATGATGGTCAAGGTGCGTGCGGTGGGCAAGGAGCGTGAGGAGATGAAGCGCATGGCGGACATCTTCCGTGGCCGTATCATCGACGTCACCGACAAGAGCTACACCATCGAAATGACGGGTGACCAGTCCAAGAACGACGCCTTCCTCGAGGCGATCGATCGTGGCGCCATCCTCGAGACGGTGCGTACCGGCAGCAGCGGCATCGGCCGCGGCGAGCGCATTCTGCGCGTCTGAACAACCAAGTTTTACCTAGGAGAAAAGAAGTGAAAGTTTTCTACGACAAGGACTGCGACCTGAGCCTGATCAAGGGCAAGACCGTGGCCATCATCGGCTACGGCAGCCAGGGCCATGCCCACGCCCAGAACCTGAACGACAGCGGCGTGAAGGTCGTGGTCGGCCTGCGCAAAGGCGGTGCTTCGTGGGACAAGGTCGGCAAGGCCGGCCTGACCGTGATGGAAGTGAACGACGCCGTGAAGATGGCCGATGTGGTCATGATCCTGCTGCCCGATGAGCAGATCGCCGAGGTGTACACCAACAACGTGGCGCCCAACATCAAGAAGGGTGCTTCGCTGGCCTTCGCCCACGGCTTCAATGTGCACTACAACCAGGTCGTGCCGCGCGCCGACCTGGACGTCTGGATGGTGGCGCCCAAGGCTCCTGGCCATACCGTACGCAACACCTACACCCAAGGCGGCGGCGTGCCGCACCTGGTGGCCGTGCATCAGGACAAGAGCGGCAAGGCCCGTGATCTCGCCCTGTCCTACGCCATGGCCAATGGTGGCGGCAAGGCCGGCATCATCGAGACCAATTTCAAGGAAGAGACCGAGACCGACCTGTTCGGCGAGCAGGCCGTCCTGTGCGGTGGCGCTGTCGAGCTGATCAAGATGGGGTACGAAACCCTGGTCGAAGCCGGCTACGCTCCCGAGATGGCCTACTTCGAGTGCCTGCACGAGCTCAAGCTCATCGTGGACCTGATCTACGAAGGCGGCATTGCCAACATGAACTACTCCATCTCCAACAACGCGGAGTATGGCGAGTACGTGACCGGCCCCGAGGTGATCAACGAGCAGTCGCGCGCCGCCATGCGCAACGCGCTCAAGCGCATCCAGAACGGTGACTACGCCAAGATGTTCATCCTGGAAGGCCGCACCGGTTATCCCAGCATGACGGCCCGCCGCCGCAACACGGCCGACCACAGCATCGAGCAAGTGGGTGGCCAGCTGCGCGCCATGATGCCCTGGATCGCCAAGAACAAGCTGGTCGACCAGACCCGCAACTGATCGGTTTTGACCGCATGCAACAAGGCCACTTCGGTGGCCTTGTTTTTTGTCTCATGCAGGCGTGGCCTGCTTTACACTTGCCGCCATGAATACTCAAGACCTTGATACACAGATCTGCCGCTGCAGGACGGAGGTGCGATATGCATGATGGCGCAGAGGATCGCATCGGCGAGGGGGAAGCCGTGATGGTGCGCAAGCGCCGCAAGGGCATCTACATCCTGCCCAATCTGTTCACCCTGGGCGGCCTGTTTGGTGGCTTTTATGCCGTCGTCATGGCCATGAACGGCCGGTTCGATCTGGCCGCCATCGGTGTTTTCTCCGCCATGGTGCTCGACAGCTTGGACGGACGGGTGGCGCGCATGACCAATACCCAGAGCGCGTTTGGCGAGCAGATGGACTCGCTGTCTGACATGGTGTCCTTTGGCGCAGCGCCGGCCCTGATCGCCTATGAGTGGGCGCTCAAAGGACTGGGACGCTGGGGCTGGATTGCCGCCTTTGTCTACTGTGCTTGCGCCGCCTTGCGCCTGGCGCGTTTCAACGTCAACACGGGTGTGGTCGACAAGCGCTACTTCCAGGGTTTGCCCTCTCCTGCCGCCGCTGCCTTGGTGACGGGGTTCATCTGGATCATGACGGAACTGGATGTGGCGGGCCCGGCCGTGGCCTGGCCCATGTTCGTCCTGGCCTTGTATGCTGGCCTGACCATGGTCAGCAATGTGCCGTTCTACAGCTTCAAGGACGTGCACATGAAGAAGAGCGTGCCCTTCGTGGTCATCGTCCTGATCGCCCTGGGCATTGCCGTCGTCAACATCCATCCGCCGGTGGTGCTGTTCGGTGTCTTCGTGATCTATGGCCTGAGTGGTTATTTTGTCTATGCCTGGCGCAAGGCCAAGGGCAAGCCGACCAGCGTCATCAGCACATCGACCGACGAGCCCGAAGAGCGGGGCTTGCATCAATAATTGGCGCCATAGAATGTGGCTATGCGATGTGTCTTTGATTGTGGTACATTGAAGTCATGAAGAAATTCTCGCTAGCACTACTGCTGCATCGCCACAACGGGCGGAATTAGTAGCGCGCGCGAAATTCCCATCAAAGGCCCGTATGCATCTGCAGCGGGCCTTTTGCTTTTACGGTTGTTGATTTTTTGCGGAAGACGAACAGGAGTTTGAGATGGCTGACAAACTGATCATTTTCGATACCACCTTGCGTGACGGCGAGCAGTCGCCTGGCGCGTCCATGACCAAAGATGAAAAGCTGCGCATCGCCCGCCAGCTGGAGCGCCTGAAGGTGGACGTGATCGAGGCTGGTTTCGCCGCCAGCTCCAATGGGGACTTCGAGGCGATCCAGAACATCGCCAATGCGATCAAGGACTCCACGATCTGCTCGCTCGCGCGCGCCAACGACCGCGACATCTCGCGCGCCGCCGAAGCGCTCAAGGGGGCCAACCGCGCGCGTATCCACACCTTTATCGCCACGTCGCCGCTGCATATGGAGAAGAAGCTGCGCATGAGCCCCGAGCAGGTTCTGGAGCAGGCGAAGCTGGCCGTGCGTTTTGCCCGTAACCAGGTGGCCGACGTAGAGTTCAGTGCCGAAGACGGCTACCGCAGCGAGATGGATTTCCTTTGCCGCGTGGTCGAGGCGGTCATCAAGGAAGGGGCCACCACCATCAATATCCCGGACACGGTGGGTTATGCTGTGCCCGAGCTGTATGGCAACTTCATCAAGACCTTGCGCGAGCGCGTGCCGAATTCCGACAAGGCGATCTGGTCGGTGCATTGCCACAACGACCTGGGCATGGCGGTGGCCAACTCGCTGGCCGGCGTGAAGATTGGTGGTGCACGTCAGGTCGAGTGCACCATCAATGGACTGGGTGAGCGCGCGGGCAACTGCAGCCTGGAAGAGATCGTCATGGCTGTGAAGACCCGCCGCGACTACTTCAACCTGGAAGTCGGCATCGACACCACCCAGATTGTCCCGGCCAGTCGCATGGTCAGCCAGACCACCGGCTTCGTGGTGCAGCCCAACAAGGCCGTGGTGGGCGCCAATGCCTTCGCCCATGCTTCCGGTATTCATCAGGATGGCGTGCTCAAGGCACGCGACACCTATGAAATCATGCGCGCCGAAGATGTGGGCTGGAGTGCCAACAAGATCGTGCTGGGCAAACTGAGCGGGCGCAATGCCTTCAAGCAGCGCCTGCAGGATCTGGGCGTGGCGCTGGAGAGCGAGGGGGAGCTCAACACGGCGTTCGCCCGCTTCAAGGAACTGGCCGATCGCAAGAGCGAGATCTTCGACGAGGACATCCTGGCCCTGGTGAGCGACGAGAGCGTGACCAGCGAGAAGGAGCAGTATGGTTTCATCTCGCTTTCACAGCACAGCGAAACCGGCGAGCGTCCGCATGCCTCCATCGTGATCACGGTGGAGGGCAAGGAAGTGCATGGCGAGTCGGATGGCAACGGCCCGGTGGATGCTTCGCTCAAGGCTATTGAATCGAACGTCAAGAGCGGTGCCGAGATGGTGCTGTATTCGGTCAATGCCATCAGTGGTTCGACCGAAAGCCAGGGTGAAGTGACCGTGCGTCTGCAAAACAGTGGTCGTGTGGTCAATGGTGTCGGATCGGATCCCGATATCGTGGTCGCCTCGGCCAAGGCTTATCTGAGTGCCCTCAACAAGTTGCACAGCAAAGCTGATCGGGTAGCGGCGCAGGGCTAGGGTTACTACCTATATATGTAAGAGTTTGTTGAGAAAAGCCACACAAGTGGTTGATCCTGCATGAGATTTTCGGTATAACCTTTCTTCAGAGGGTGCCATGAAGAGAGGGTGCCGTTTTTTTCTAGTGCAGGGTCGGACTGGTGAACCACTTACATCGTTTTATCTGGGTTTTGGCGGCGTCGCTCTTTGTGACGCTGTCGGTTGCATCCGGGCAAGCTTTTGCTGCGCCGTCCGGCAGCAGCAGTGCCCAGCCCGGTGCCAAACCCAAGGTCATCAAGACTGCCTACCAGGCCAAGCGCAAGGCTTACGCCAAGCGCCCCGCCGCCCGCATCGTGCGCCCGGCCCGTCCTTCGGATGGCATGCGCGCCGGCTTGCACGGCGCCACTGATCCTCTGTCCCTGCGTTCCAGCGTGGCCTACGTCATCGACCAGGAAACCCAGGAGGTGCTGCTCAGCAAGAACGAAGAGGCTGTGCTGCCGATTGCGTCGCTGACCAAGCTCATGACGGGCCTGCTGATCAGCGAGGCTGAGCTGCCCCTGGACGAGATGCTCACCATCACCCAGGCCGATGTGGATACTGAAAAGGGCAGCACGTCCCGCCTGCGCGTGGGCGCCACCCTGAGCCGTGGGGAGCTGATGCATCTGGCGTTGATGTCCAGCGAAAACCGTGCGGCGCATGCCTTGGGTCGAACCTATCCGGGTGGCCTGCAGGTGTTTGTCGAGATGATGAACGCCAAGGCACAACTGTTGGGTATGCAGGACACGCAATATGTCGAGCCCACGGGGCTGTCCAGCAAGAACCGCTCCAGTGCCAGGGACCTGGCGGTGCTTGTGAACGTGGCGTCTGACGACCCGCTGTTGCGCGAATACTCCACCTCTCCTGCCTACCAGGTCGCAGTGGGGCGTCGCAAACTCATGTTCAGCAACACCAATCGACTGGTCAAGAACCCGACGTGGGAGATCGGTCTGCAGAAGACAGGCTACATCTCCGAGGCCGGTCAGTGCCTGGTGATGCAAGCCAGGGTGGCTGGGCGCAACCTGATCATGGTGTTCCTGGATTCAGCTGGCAAGCTCAGCCGTCTGGGTGATGCTGAGCGCGTGCGCCGTTGGGTCGAGTCCATCCCGGCCCGGCCGGTCGTTCCCCTGACCGAGAACCACCTCGACGCGAAGTCGCCGGTCTTCTTCTGAAGGCCGGCGGGCACCAGGCCCGCCTAGCGCTTTTCTGCCCCCGGCTGATAGCCCAGCATGCGGGAAATCTCACTGGCCACCGCTTCCAACTTGGGAAGCCATTCCTTATCGAGCCGGCCCGTGGGGGCGGAGATCGATAAGCCGGCGATCAGCTTGCCTTGATCATCATGGATACCGGCGGCCATGCAGTGCACACCCAGTTCCAGTTCCTCGTCATCATGGGCGGTCCCGTACTGGCGTACCTTGGCCAGTTCGCGCTCGAGTACGGGCAACTGGGTGATGCTATTCTTGGTGTGGCCGGCCAGACCCGTGCGCGTGGCATAGGCGCGCACGCGCTGCGGGTCGTCGGCAGCCAGGAAGAGCTTGCCCACCGAGGTGAGGTGCAGTGGCGCCCGTCCGCCGATGGCGCGCACCACCTGCATGCCCGAGCGTTCGCTGTAGGCGCGTTCGATGTAGACGATTTCGTCACCCTGGCGCATGCTCAGGTTCACCGGTTGCTGGATCAGGCGGTGCAGTTCGCGCATGGGGGTGATGGCTGCGTCGCGCACATTGAGGCGAGCCTTGACCAGATTGCCGAGTTCAAGCAGACGCATGCCCAGGCGGTAGGTGCCGGGCTGGGGCCGATCGACGTACCGGCCAGTGGCTAGGTCGTTGAGGATGCGGTGCGCCGTGGAGGGATGCAACCCTGTCTTCTCGCTGATTTCCTTGAGTGAGATGGCTTCTTCGCGCGAGGCCAGCACATCCATGAGGGTGAACATCCGTTCAATCACCTGCACGGTCGGCGTGACGACGGCATCCGGATCTTTTTTCTTCATCGGGTACTCTCCTGCATCTGGCCCCGATTTTACCTCGTGAAATCACCCTTTGGCCGGCGGCATCCTGCCCGCGGGGCTGACAGCTTGCCATTGCCCTTGCAACAGCAGTTCGTGAGGGCCGAAGCGGGCCTTGTAATTCATCTTCTGGCTATCCTCGATCCAGTAGCCGAGATAGACATGCGGCAGCCCCAGCAGGCGTGCCTGTTCGATCTGCCAGAGCACGCTGTGGGTGCCATAACTGGCCTCGCGTCCAGGCTCGTAGAAGGTGTAGACCGCTGAGAGACCGTCGTCTAGGACGTCGAGCACGGAGACCATGCGCAGCGGGCCGGGCGAGCCGTCACCCAGCGTTTCGCGGAACTCAACCAGGCGCGAATTGACCCGGCTTTGGAGTAGGAATTGGGTGTACTGGTCGATGCTGTCCTGGTCCATGCCACCGCCGGCATGCCGCCCGTTCTGGTAGCGCAGATAGAGCTGGTAGTGCTCGGGGACGAAGCACAGGCGCGAGACGCGGGCCTGCAGGTTCTGATGCTGCTTCCAGGCGCGGCGCTGGCTGCGCGTGGGCTGGAAGTCCTG
This sequence comes from uncultured Hylemonella sp., assembly GCA_963512455.1. GTDB lineage: Bacteria > Pseudomonadota > Gammaproteobacteria > Burkholderiales > Burkholderiaceae_C > Hylemonella. The sequence continues at coordinate 274,494 of CAUPMJ010000001.1, forward strand.
CACACGCACGCGCAGCGGTACGCAGGCCTGGCAGCCATCACAGTGAGGCCGATAGGTGAACATGCCACTGCGGCGAAACCCCTGGGAGACCAGTTCCGAGTAGGTGGAGTTGTTGATCAGGTGGCTGGGCGTGGCCACCTGGGAGCGTGCCAGACGGCCACGCAGGTAGCTGCACGGGTAGGGGGCCGTGGCATAGAACTGCAGACTCTGGAGGGGCAGGTCCTTGAGGTGCGTCACGTCGACTCCGCGGGGGGCATCATCAGTTCATGCCAGTATAGGGGCTCGAACTGCCAGCGAGGTCCGGGCTGCGCCTGCGCCGCCGCTATATGGCGCAAAAAATCCACACGCGGAATTTCATGGGCGCCCAACGAGGCGAGGTGCTGGGTGTTTTGCTGGCAGTCGATCATGGTGATGCCCTGGTGGCGACAAAAGGCCACCAAGGCGGCCAGCGCGATCTTGGAGGCGTCGGTCATGCGGGCGAACATGGATTCACCGAACACCGCGCGGCCCAAGGCCATGCAGTAGAGCCCGCCTACGAGCCGCCCGTTGATCCAGGTCTCCACGCTGTGGGCGTAGCCGGCGCGGTGCAGTTCGCCATAGGCCTGCACCATGGGCGGCACGATCCATGTGCCGTCCTGGCCTTCGCGCGGGCTGTTGGCACAGGCGCTGATCACATCGCCAAAAGCGGAATCGAAGCGGATTTCGCATCCGTCGGTGGAGATGAATTTCTGCAAGGTCTTGCGCAGTGAGCGATGCAACCTGAACTGGCCCACCTCCAGCACCATGCGCGGGTCCGGGCTCCACCACAGGATGGGCTGCCCCGTACTGAACCAGGGGAAGATGCCGTGCCCATAGGCCCGGCACAGGCTGTCGACATCCAGGCTGCCACCGGCAGCCAGCAGGCCGGGAGCTTCGGAGCCGGGCCCCCACGCCTGGCTGGCGGCCGGGAATGCTTCGCCAGGTTCGAGCCAGGGCAGGGGAACGGAGCGTGTGCGCATGGAGAAACTTTATCCCAAGGACGTGGTGTCAGGTGGAATGGCAGGGGTGTGCCGGTAGAATACGCAGCTTGTCGGGGCGTAGCGCAGCCTGGTAGCGCATCTGCTTTGGGAGCAGAGGGTCGTACGTTCGAATCGTATCGCCCCGACCATCTTTCTGTCTGATCTCGATGAGATCCATCCTCACGCACTTCACCGTCCTCTTGCTGCTGCTGTCGAGTCCGATGGCCATGGCCTGGACCCTGCAGGGCCAGGTGGTCGCCATCGTCAGCGGTGACACCATCCGCGTGCGCGATGAGCGCAAGGTCCAGCACACGGTGCGTCTGGCCGGGATTGATGCGCCGGAGAAGTTCCAGAAGCATGCCCAGCGCTCGGAGGATGCCTTGCGCGAGTTCGTGTTCCAGAAATACGTGACGGTTGAGGTGCCCCGCCAGGGCGGCTCGCCGCGTCTGGGCAAGGTGGTGGTGGCCGGGCGTGATGTCAGCCTGGAGCTGCTAGCCGATGGTGCGGCCTGGTACGACCCGTCCCGCGCGCAGGACCTGGCGGAGCAGGATCGCCAGGCCTATGCCGCCGCGCAGGCCGATGCCCGTGAGCGGCGTGCCGGACTCTGGCGTGACAGCAAGCCCATCCCGCCTTGGGAATACCGGGCAGGCCGCCGCAAATAGACTGGGCCCGGCCCGCATCGTCCCCCGGCTGAGCTGCGCAGGCCCTCGTCAGATTTTCAGGGTCTCGACACGCACCTGCGGTTGCAGCCAGCGCTGCACGGCGATCTGCAATTGATCCGCCGGGCCGGTGGTCAGCCAGCGCAAGGTGGGCTGACCCGTGTCGACGACTTGCCGCAGCACGCGGCGTGTCTGCCGCGCGACCGGGGCGCCGCTGGCCACGAGTTCCACATCGGGTCCCAACAGGGACTGCAGGTTTTCCGAGATCAGTGGGTAGTGGGTGCAGCCCAGCACCACGGTGTCGATCTGGCCTGCCTCGTGGCCGCAGGCGCCCAGGGCCTGTGTGTAACGGTGGCCCAGTGCTTCGATGCGTGCGCTGTCCTGATGCTCAATGGCATCCGCGAGGCCATCGCAGGCTTGCAGCATGAATTCGACGTCGTCGTGCAGGGAGTCCAGCAGGGCCCGGAACTTGGCGCTTTGCAGCGTGCTGCGCGTGGCCAGCACGCCCACGCGCCGGGTCTGGCTGCGTTGTACCGCAGGCTTGAGGGCGGGCTCCACCCCCACGATGGGGAGTTCGGGGTGCTGTTCGCGCAACAGGCTGATGGCAGCTGCCGTGGCCGTATTGCAGGCCACGACCAGGGTCTGGATGTCATGGGCCTCGATCAGGTGGCGCGCGATGGCCTGCGAGCGTTCGATCACATGGCCCGGCTCACGCTCCCCGTAGGGGGCGTGGCCGCTGTCGGCCAGGTAGACAAAGGGTTGGTGCGGCAACTCGGCGCGCAGCGCCTGCAGGACGCTCAAGCCCCCGATGCCGCTGTCGAAGACGCCGATGGGTCGCGTCACGCTGCTCAGGCGGTAGCGAGCGCGATGCCCTTGAACTCGCCGCTGGCAATGCGCTTGCTCCACTCGGCGGGGCCGGTGACGTGCGCGCTGGTGCCGCCGGCATCCACCGCCACGGTCACCGGCATATCGACCACGTCGAACTCGTAGATGGCCTCCATGCCCAGGTCCTCGAAGCCCACTACTTTGGCGGTCTTGATGGCCTTGCTGACCAAGTAGGCGGCGCCGCCCACGGCCATGAGGTAGGCGCTCTTGTGCTGGCGGATCACTTCGACGGCCTCGGGGCCGCGCTCGGCCTTGCCGATCATGGCGATCAGGCCGGTCTGGCCCAGCATGGTCTCGGTGAACTTGTCCATGCGCGTGGCCGTGGTCGGGCCGGCGGGGCCCACGGCCTCACCCTTGACCGGGTCGACCGGGCCCACGTAATAGATGACGCGGTTGGTGAAGTCCACCGGCAGCTTCTCGCCACGGCCCAGCATGTCGGCGATGCGCTTGTGTGCAGCGTCGCGGCCGGTGAGCATCTTGCCGTTGAGCAGCAGGGTGTCGCCCGGTTTCCAGCTCGCCACTTCGTTCTTGGTGAGCTTGTCGAGGTCCACGCGCTTGCTCTTCTTCGTGTCAGGCGTCCAGTTCACATTGGGCCAGAGGTCCAGGCTGGGCGGATCCAGGTAGACCGGGCCCGAGCCGTCCATCACGAAATGGGCGTGGCGCGTGGCGGCGCAGTTGGGGATCATGGCCACGGGCTTGCTGGCGGCGTGGGTGGGGTACATGTTGATCTTCACGTCCAGCACCGTGGTCAGGCCGCCCAGGCCCTGGGCGCCGATGCCCAGCGCGTTGACCTTCTCGTACAGCTCCAGGCGCAGCTCTTCCACCTGGGTGAGCTTTTCGCCCTTGGTCGCCTTGGCCTGCAGCTCGTACATGTTGAGGTCTTCCATCAGGCTTTCCTTGGCCATCAGGACGGCCTTCTCGGCGGTGCCGCCGATGCCGATGCCCAGCATGCCGGGCGGGCACCAGCCCGCGCCCATGGTGGGCACGGTCTTGAGCACCCAGTCGACGATGGAGTCGCTGGGGTTCATCATGACCATCTTGCTCTTGTTCTCGCTGCCGCCGCCCTTGGCGGCCACCGTGACCTCGACCTTGTCGCCCGCCACGATCTCGGTGAAGATGACCGCAGGGGTGTTGTCCTTGGTGTTCTTGCGCGCGAACTGTGGGTCGGCCAGCACGCTGGCGCGCAGTGTGTTGTCCGGGTGGTTGTAGGCGCGTCGCACGCCTTCGTTGATGGCGTCCTCCAGGCTGCCGGTGAAGCCGTCCCAGCGCACGTCCATGCCGACCTTGAGGAAGACGTTGACGATGCCGGTGTCCTGACAGATCGGGCGGTGGCCCGTGGCGCTCATCTTGCTGTTGGTCAGGATCTGCGCGATCGCGTCCTTGGCCGCGGGGCTCTGCTCGCGCGCGTAGGCGCGGGCCAGGTGGGCGATGTAGTCGGCCGGATGGTAGTAGCTGATGTACTGCAGGGCGGCGGCGACGGATTCGATCAGGTCGGCTTGCTTGATGTGCGTGGTCATGATGCGAAAGCTCTGGGAGTGGGTCAGTGATGGTCTGCGGCGGGGGCGGACATCAGTTTGTCGGTGTAAGCGATGGCGATGGCCGACAGCAGAAAGGTGATGTGGATGACCGTCTGGGCGATCAGCACCCGATCGGTGTAGTTGTCCGCGTTGATGAAGGTCTTGAGCAGGTGGATCGAACTGATGCCGATGATGGCGGTGGCCAGCTTGACCTTGAGCACCGAGGCGTTGACGTGGCTCAGCCATTCCGGCTGGTCGCGGTGGCCTTCGAGGTCCATGCGGCTGACGAAGGTCTCGTAGCCACCGACGATGACCATGATCAGCAGGTTGGAGATCATGACCACGTCGATCAGCGCCAGCACCACCAGCATGATGACGGTCTCGTTCAGCGTGGTGATGGGCGCCGTCGTCTTGTAGCCGATGCTGGTGATCAGGGCCTGGAGGGCGGCCTGGCTGCCGAAGGCGGCCTCCACCAGATGCAGCAGTTCGAACAGGAAGTGATAGACATAGACGCCCTGGGCGACGATCAGGCCCAGGTACAAGGGCAGCTGTAGCCAGCGGCTTGAAAAGATCAAGGCGGGTAGGGGGCGCAGGGGGGAGGTTTTCGACGGTTCGGGGGTGGACATGGGGCGTTCTGCGGGTTTCTATGTAGACCAATGATTTTAGGCGGCATTTCAAGCCGGACCAGGATTCGGTACATTGCAAGATGGTGTCAAGTCAGTGACTTGTAAGGGCAAAACCCGACATTGCGGGGCGATCCAATTTCAACCAGAGGAAACAAACCATGAGTTCACCTTCGTCCGCCATCGAATCCGTCCTGGTCGAGAACCGTGTCTTTCCTCCGGCAGATGCAGTCGTCAAGGCGGCACGCATCTCCGGCATGGCGCAGTACCAGGCCATGTGTGATGCTTTCGACAAGGATTTCGAAGGCACGTGGGCCAGGCTGGCGCGCGAGAACCTGGCCTGGAACAAGCCTTTCACCCGTACGCTGGACCAGTCCCGGGCCCCGTTCTACAAGTGGTTCGATGACGGTGAACTCAACGCCTCGGCCAACTGCCTGGACAAGCACATGGGCACGTCGACGGAGAACAAGACCGCCATCATTTTCGAGGCCGACGATGGCACGGTGACCAAGGTCACGTACAAGGAGCTGCTCGCCAAGGTCAGCCAGTTCGCCAATGCGCTCAAGGCCCAGGGCGTCAAGAAGGGCGATCGTGTCCTGGTCTACATGCCTATGACGATCGAAGGTGTGGTGGCCATGCAGGCCTGTGCGCGTATTGGCGCCACCCACTCGGTGGTGTTCGGTGGTTTCTCGGCCAAGTCGCTGCAGGAACGCATCATCGACGCCGGCGCCGTGGCCGTGATCACCGCCAACTACCAGATGCGCGGCGGCAAGGAACTACCGCTCAAGGCCATCGTGGACGAGGGCTTGGCCATGGGCGGTTGCGAGTCCATCAAGACCGTGCTGGTCTACCAGCGCACCGCGACGGCCTGCCATATGGTGGCCGGCCGCGACAAGACCTTTGCGGAGGCGCTGGCTGGGCAGAGCACCGAATGCGCACCGACCTCCGTGGGCGCCGAACACCCGCTCTTCATTCTCTACACCTCGGGCTCCACGGGCAAGCCCAAGGGCGTGCAGCACGCCACCGGCGGCTACCTGCTGTGGGCCCGGCTGACCATGGACTGGACTTTTGATCTGAGGCCGTCCGACGTCTTCTGGTGCACGGCCGACATCGGCTGGATCACGGGGCATACCTACGTGGCCTACGGTCCCCTGGCAGCCGGCGCGACGCAGATCGTTTTCGAAGGCGTGCCGACCTACCCGAACGCCGGGCGCTTCTGGCAGATGATCGAGAAGCACAAGTGCACGATCTTTTACACGGCGCCGACGGCGATCCGTTCGCTGATCAAGGCGGCCGAAGGCGATGAGAAAGTGCATCCGGCCCGTTCCAACTTGAGCAGCCTGCGCATTCTGGGTTCGGTGGGCGAGCCCATCAATCCGGAAGCGTGGATGTGGTACTACAAGCACGTGGGCGGCGAGCGTTGTCCCATCGTGGACACCTTCTGGCAGACCGAGACCGGCGGCCACATGATCACGCCGCTGCCGGGGGCCACGCCGCTGGTGCCAGGGTCGTGCACGCTGCCGCTGCCGGGCATCGCCGCGGCCATCGTCGACGAAGCCGGCCATGACGTGCCCAACGGCTCGGGCGGCATCCTGGTGGTGAAGAAGCCCTGGCCCTCGATGATCCGTACCATCTGGGGCGACCCCGAGCGTTTCAAGAAGAGCTATTTCCCCGAGGAACTCAAGGGTTATTACCTTGCCGGCGACGGCGCGGTACGCAGCGCCGACCGCGGCTACTTCCGCATCACCGGCCGCATCGACGACGTCCTCAACGTCTCGGGCCATCGTATGGGCACGATGGAAATCGAGTCGGCCCTGGTGTCCAAGACCGACCTGGTGGCCGAGGCTGCTGTGGTGGGCCGTCCCGACGACCTGACCGGCGAGGCCATCTGCGCTTTCGTGGTGCTCAAGCGTTCCCGCCCGACCGGCGAGGAAGCCAAGCAGATTGCCAAGGAACTGCGCGACTGGGTGGCCAAGGAGATCGGCCCGATCGCCAAACCGAAGGACATCCGCTTCGGCGACAACCTGCCCAAGACCCGCAGCGGCAAGATCATGCGCCGCCTGCTGCGCTCCATTGCCAAGGGCGAGGCCATCACCTCAGACACTTCGACGCTTGAGAACCCGGCCATCCTGGATCAGTTGTCGCAGAACAACTGATCTGACGTCCCGGCGCCGCCCAGCGCCGGGTTCCCAAACAGAAAAGCCCGCGTGAGCGGGCTTTTTCATGCGAGGCGACGGGTTACTTGGTCGCCAGGACCCAGGCCGCCAACTTCTTGGACTCGGCCTCGCTGACCTGCGGGTTGGCCGGCATGGGCACGGGGCCCCAGACGCCGGAGCCACCCTTGATGATCTTGGCGGCGAGTTTGTCGGCGGCGGTCTTGTCGGCGGCATACTTCTTGGCGACGTCCTTGAACGCCGGGCCGACCAGCTTCTTGTCGACTGCATGGCAGGCCATGCAGTTCTTGGAAGTGGCCAAGGCCTGATCGGCCAGCGCGGGAGCGCTGATGGCGGTAGCGGCAAACAGGATGAACAGGGCGCGTTTCATTGATTTCCTCTAGGCTTGGGTTAATACATAATCAATGAACGCAATTGTAAGGGCTGCAGTTGACCCGCGTGGTGGGCCTGCAGCACAAAGACTGAGGGCTGCACATGTATTTGCTGGGACTGGGCATCATTCTTCTGCTGATGAAATACCTCGATATCGATCCGGTCGTGAGCTGGAGCTGGTGGGTCGTGCTGGCGCCTTTTGGCCTCGCGGTGGCTTGGTGGTCCTGGGCCGATGCCAGCGGCTACACGCGGCGCAAGGCGATGGAACGCGAGGACAAACGGCGTCTGGACCGCATCAACAAGCAGCGTGACGCCATGGGCATGAAACGCAAACGTTGAGCCTGCGGTGATGGTCCAACAAAAAGCCCCGGGGTTTCCGGGGCTTTTTGTTTGCGGAGAGGCTCAGTAGTTGTCCAGCACCGCGCCCTTGCTGGCCGAACAGGCGTTGAAGGCGAACTTGGCCTGCACGCCTCGGGTGTAACGTGGCTTCGGTGCCGTCCAGCCTTCTCGGCGCTTGGCCAGTTCGGCGGCCGGCACGTTCAGTTCCAGCCTGAGCTCGTGCGCATCAATGGTGATGCTGTCGCCTTCCTTGACGAAGGCGATGGTGCCCCCCGCCGCTGCTTCCGGTGCCACGTGGCCCACCACCATGCCCCAGGTGCCACCCGAGAAGCGGCCGTCGGTGATCAGGCCCACGCTCTCGCCCAGGCCGGCGCCGATCAGCGCGCCGGTGGGGGCCAGCATCTCGGGCATGCCCGGCCCCCCCTTGGGGCCCAGGTAGCGCAGCACCATGACGTCGCCAGCCTTGATCTTGCCGTCCAGGATGGCCTTGAGAGCCGACTGTTCGTCGTCGAACACACGCGCCGGGCCGGTGATGACCGGATTCTTCAGGCCGGTGATCTTGGCGACCGCGCCCTCGGGCGAGAGATTGCCCTTGAGGATGGCCAGGTGGCCTTCTTCGTACATGGGTTTGCTGATGGGGCGGATCACGTCCTGGTCGGCGCGCGGCTGGTCCGGCACATCCTTGAGCACCTCGGCAATGGTCTGGCCGGTGATGGTGATGCAGTCGCCGTGCAGCAGGCCGGCGTTCAGCAGGACCTTCATGACCTGGGGGATACCGCCCGCCTTGTGCAGGTCCACCGCCAGGTACTTGCCGCTGGGCTTGAGGTCGCACAGCACGGGCGTCTTTTTGCGCACGCGCTCGAAGTCGTCGATGGTCCACTCCACTTCAGCCGCGTGGGCAATGGCCAGGAAGTGCAGCACGGCATTGGTGGAGCCGCCGGTGGCCATGATCACAGCCACGGCATTCTCGATGCTCTTGCGCGTGACGATGTCGCGTGGCTTGAGGTCCTTCTTGATCGCCTCGATCAGCACCTTGGCCGATTCCTTGGCCGAGTTCTGCTTCTCGTCATGCGGGTTGGCCATGGTGGAGGAGTAGGGCAGGCTCATGCCCAGGGCCTCAAAGGCGCTGGACATGGTGTTGGCGGTGTACATACCGCCACAGGAGCCCGTGCCGGGGATGGCGCGCTTCTCGATCTCGTGCAGGTCGAAGTCGCTGAGCTTGCCAGCGGCGTTCTGGCCCACGGCCTCGAACACGCTGACGATGTTCAGGTCCTGGCCCTTGTACTGGCCGGGCAGGATGGTGCCGCCATAGACGTAGATGGCAGGCACATTGGCACGCAGCATGCCCATCATGCCGCCGGGCATGTTCTTGTCGCAGCCGCCCACGACCAGCACACCATCCATCCACTGGCCTTGCACGCAGGTCTCGACGCAGTCGGAGATGACTTCGCGCGAGACCAGCGAGTACTTCATGCCTTCGGTGCCCATGGCCATGCCGTCGCTGATGGTGGGCGTGCCGAAGACCTGGGCGTTGCCACCGGCTTCCTCGATGCCAGCGATCGCGGCATCGGCCAGCTTTTGCAGGCCCGAGTTGCAGGGGGTGATGGTGCTGTGGCCGTTGGCCACGCCGACCATGGGCTTCTTGAAATCGCTTTCCTCGTAGCCCATGGCGTAGTACATGGAGCGGTTGGGCGCGCGGGACTTGCCTTCGGTGATGTTGGCCGAGCGGCGGTTGATCTGGATGACTTTGGTGGCCATGGTTCGTGTGCGGCAGGGGAGCCGGAAAATCAATGCAAACCGTGAGTGTAAGCCGTGGCCGGCAAGGAATGGCTGCTGCGGCACAATGGCGCCCATGTTGATACATCCCGCGATCGATCCGGTGGCCTTGCGCCTGGGACCCCTGGCCATCCACTGGTACGGCATCACCTATCTGGCGGCCTTCGCCCTCTTCATGTTCCTGGGCCTGCGCCGGCTGCGGCACGAACCTTATGCCTCGGCCCGCGGCGCGGGGGCCTGGAGCCGGCGTGATGTCGAGGATGTGTTGTTCTACGGCGTGATCGGCGTGGTCATCGGCGGTCGGCTGGGATATTGCCTGTTCTACAAGCCTGCCTATTACCTGAGCCACCCGCTGGAGATTTTTGCGCTCTGGCAGGGCGGCATGAGCTTTCACGGTGGCATGTTGGGGGTGGTAGTTGCCATGTTGTGGTTTGCGCGTGCCCGCCACAAGCACTGGCTGCAGGTCGCCGATTTCGTGGCGCCCTGTGTGCCCACGGGCTTGGCTGCCGGGCGCATCGGCAACTTCATCAACGGCGAACTCTGGGGGCGCGTGGCGGATCCTTCGCTGCCCTGGGGCATGGTGTTTCGCGGCGCGGGTGATGCGCCGCGTCATCCCTCCCAGATCTACCAGTTCCTGCTCGAAGGCCTGCTGCTGTTCGTTCTGCTCTGGCTCTATGCCCGCAAGCCGCGCCGCACCGGCCAGGTGGCGGCGGCTTTCCTGGCGGGTTACGGGGTGCTGCGCTTCATGGCCGAATATTTCCGTGAACCCGACGACTACCTCGGCCTGCTGGCCCTGAACCTGAGCATGGGGCAGTGGCTGTGCTTGCCCATGATCGTCGTAGGGGCAGGTGTCTGGTGGTGGGCGGGCCGTCAGCCGCTGCGGTCCTGAACCGGACGTTTTCCTGACTGGGGGCGCCTTTCTGTGGCGCGCATGAGACTCAGGGTTATTCCCATGTTTTGTAATTATGCGTAATTACGTAAAATTACAGCCATGGTCCTGTGGTTCCCGAGCTTGGTTTTCGGCGTCCACAGGGGTTCGCACTTCCCAGCAGGTCTGCCCATGCGTGTTGTCCACAACTCCTTGCACGAACAGGTCGCAGACACCCTGCGGCAGGAGATCTTCAATGGCACCCTGGCGGCGGGCAGCTTCGTGGACGAGGCCGATCTGTGTGTGCGTCTGGAGATTTCCCGTACACCCTTGCGGGAGGCGCTCAAGGTCTTGACGGCCGAGGGGCTGGTACGACACGAGCCGCGGCGCGGCTGTTTCGTGAACGAGGTCACCGAGCAGGATCTCGATGAAATCTTTCCCGTGATCGCCCTGTTGGAGGGGCGTTGCGCACACGAGGCTGCCTTGCACGCCAGCGATGCCGACCTGGTCGCGCTGGAGGCCTTGCACGATAAGCTGCAGAAGGCGGCACGCAACAAGCGCATCGTCGACTACTACGAAACCAATTTCGCTATCCACGAGGCCATCATCACGCTGGCCAACAACCGCTGGCTGGCCCAGGTCATTGGCGACCTGCGCAAGATCCTCAAGCTGGCCCGGCTTCAGCAGTTGCACGCACCGGGGCGACTGGAGCAGAGCCTGAGTGAGCACCTCGCGGTGTTCGCTGCGCTCAAGGCGCGCGACGGCGAGGGTGCGGAGGCGGCGATGCGTACGCATCTGACGCGCCAGCGCGAAGCCCTGCGCGAATTGGCCCGCCATCAAAAAAGCCGGAGGCTGGCATGAACGCAACGAGCTGGATCAGCCGCAACGTCGCGCGACTCTTTCCCGTCGACCGCAATGGCCTGCTGGCAAGCGATGTCGCTGGATCTGTGCAGGCGGTGCGCGGGCCCGGTCATGCTGGAGCGGTGGGCCAGGCCGCTGAGCGGCCCACGCGGGAGCGCCTGGCGGCCAGCCGACGCCACAGGGACGAGGCCATGTCGCCGCGCATGTTGCGCCGCGTGCTGGAGGAATTGAAGGCCACCATCGACCCGCGCATCAGCGAGGTAGAGGGCGGGCGGCGTGCCCAGATCCTGATCGAGCGCTATGCGGGCGCCACCGTGGCCCGGCGGCGCGACATGTGGTTGCTGATGAGCGAGATGTTCACGGCCGATACCGAAAAGGTCAAAAGCGCCCAGGCCAAGTTCGCAGCCGCGGTGGGCACGCCCGATGAAGCGGCTGCCGAGGTGCAGTACCGCCGGGCGACGGTGTCGCCGCGCCGGCGCCTGTTGCAGCGTTTCAGCGTGCTGCCAGAGGGCATCCGTTTCCTGGTGGACCTGCGCGCTGAGATGCAGCCTTTCCTGAAGAAGGACAAGCGGCTGCAGGCGCTGGACGTGGAGATGGAGTACATGTTCTCCACCTGGTTCGATGTCGGTTTTCTGGAGTTGCAGCGCATCAGCTGGGACTCGCCGGCCTCGCTGGTCGAAAAGCTGATCAAGTATGAGGCGGTGCATGACATCCGCAGCTGGGACGATGTCAAGAACCGGCTGGACTCGGACCGCCGTTGCTACGGATTTTTCCATCCACGCCTGCCTGGCGAGCCGCTCATCTTCGTCGAGGTCGCGCTGATCGACCACATGGCCGACAGCATCACGCCCCTGCTCGATGAGCAGGCCGCGGCGTCCGATCTGGGCAAGGCCACGACGGCCATCTTCTATTCCATCAGCAACACCCAGAACGGCTTGCGGGGGGTGAGCTTCGGCGACTCGCTCATCAAGCGGGTGGTGGAGACGCTGAGTGCCGAATTCCCCCGGCTCAGGCATTTCGCCACCCTCTCGCCGATTCCTGGCTTGCGCTCCTGGCTGACGCAGAACGCGGCTCGCATGCTGGAACTGACGCCCGAAAAAGAGCGGGTCGAGCTAGGGCGGGCCGTGGGTTTCGAGCCCCCGTCCGCAACCCATGTGCTTCAGGCCCTGGACAAGGTCGAGTCGCTGGACCCGAAATCCGTGCTGTCGCGCTGGCTGCTCCATTGTGCCGCCCATTACCTGGCGCGTGAGCTGCTCGAGGGCAAACCCCTTGATCCGGTGGCGCGTTTCCACCTGGGCAATGGCGCCCGGGTCGAGCGGCTCAACTGGATGGGCGATCCATCCTCCAAGGGGCTCAAGCAGTCTTTCGGCCTGATGGTCAACTACCTCTACGATCTCAAGCGTCTGGACCGTCAGCGAACCCAGCTGGCAGAAGGCAAAATAGCCGTTGCGGCTTCGATCGAGGATCTTCAGTTCTGAGCCAGGTTCGCTTTCACATAACCAAAGGAGACAAGCATGACAACCTCATTTCCCTTCCACGGCACCCGACGCGACGTTCTGCGCCTGGCTGCGGCCGGCCTGGCCGCTGGTCCCCTGTTGGGGCAGGCTCAGTCCGGCTGGCCGACCAAGCCGGTCACCATGGTCGTGCCCTTTCCCGCCGGTGGCGGCACCGATGCTTTTGCCCGTCCCCTGTCGGCATCGTTTTCCCGGCTGACCGGCAAGCAGCTCATCATCGACAACCGCGGTGGCGCCGGTGGCACGCTGGGCGCGAGCATCGCAGCCAAGGCCCAGCCGGATGGCTACACCCTGTTCATGGGGGCGGTGCACCACACCATTGCACCCTCGATGTACCCCAAGCTCGATTACGACATCGAGAAGGATTTCGTGCCGCTGGCGCTGGTGGCCACGGTGCCGCAGGTCCTCGTGGTCAACCCCAAGAAGGTTACCGAGGGTGATTTCAAATCCTTCCTGGAGATGCTGCGCAAGAACCCGGGCCGTCTGAACTATGGCTCGGCTGGTAGCGGCACTTCGCACCACCTCGCGGGCGAGCTGTTCAAGCAGCAGACCCAGACCTTCATCACCCACATCCCCTATCGCGGCGCCGGCCCGGCGCTGCAGGACCTGATCGCCGGCAACGTGGACATGATGTTCGACGGCCTGGGTTCCTCGGCTGCCCACATCAAGGGCGGCCGCATCAAGGCCCTGATGGTGGCCGGTACCAAGCGCAATGCCGCTTTCCCCGACGTGCCCTGTGCAGCCGAACTGGGTTTGCCCGAGTACACGGTACAGACCTGGTACGGCATCTGGGCGCCCAAGGGCACCCCCGCCGAAGTGCAGGCCCGCGCCGTGGACGAGATCCGCAAGGCCGGTAGCACCCCCGAGGCCAAGGCCGTCTGGGCCAACCAGGGTGCTGAATTCAGCAGCATGTCGCCGCAGCAGTTCGGCCAGTTCGTCAGCGCGGAAGTCAAGCGCTGGACCCAGGTGGTCAAGCTCTCGGGCGCCAAGCTCGATTGATGGATCGCCGGATCCCTGTGCGAACGTCTGATGGACCAGCCTCGATCATGAGCGGCGGTATCCAGCTGCAGCGGCACGACGCGCTGGCCATTGTCACGCTCAGCCATCCTGGCAAGTTCAATGCCATGTCGTGTGCGATGTGGCGCGAACTGCGCGCCGTCTTCCTTTCCCTGCAGCGCGATGCAGCCTTGCGTTGTGTCGTGCTGCGCGGGGAGGGTGGACATTTCTGTGCCGGCGGGGACATTTCCGAGTATCCCGACTTTCGCTTCAGCGAAGCTGGCTTGCGCGACTTTCACGAGAGAGATGTCTGGGGTGGGTTGCAGGCCGTGCTGGATTGCGATGTGCCAGTGGTGGCGCAGATCGAGGGCAACTGCATGGGGGCAGGTGTCGAGATCGCCTGCTGCTGCGACATCCGTATCGCCGCCAGTTCGTCGCGCTTCGGTGCGCCCATCGGCCGGCTCGGGTTTCCCATGGCGCCGCGTGAAGCCGCGCTGGTTCTGCGCGAGGCCGGGGCGCAAACAGCCCGCGAGATGCTGCTGGAAGCGACCGTGCTGACGGCGCAGCAGATGCTAGCGCGTGGTTTTGTGCAGCGCATCGTCGCCGAAGAGGCCATGGCCGGGGAGATTGCCGGTACCACGCAGCGCATCGCGGCGCTAGCGCCGCAGGCTGCCCGCCTGAACAAACAGACTTTGCGCACCCTGCAGGCCGGCGCACCCGATGCACTGGCAGCCCTGGTGGCCCGGGCCTACGACTATGCCGCCAGTCCCGAGCATCGCGAAGGCATCACGGCCTTCCTGGCCAAGCGGCCTGCTGAATTTTCCGTTCCGACGCCCTGATTTTTTGTGAAACGCACCATGTCCCGATCCAACGCCAATCTGTTTGCCGCACTGCGTGCGGCTTTTCCTGCGCAGCTCGATGCCGTCGCCGTCGAGACCGACAATGGCCTGAGCTATTCCTGGCGGGACTTGGAGCGCGCCACAGCCATGCTGGCCAATCTGCTGCAGTCGCTGAATTTGCCCGAGGGGGCTCGCGTGGCCGTGCAGGTGGAGAAGTCGGTTGAAGCCATGATGCTTTATTTGGCCACGTTGCGCGTCGGCTACGTCTTCCTGCCGCTGAACACGGCCTACCAGAGCGCCGAGATCGAATACTTCATCGGCAATGCCGAGCCGGCCGTGGTGGTCTGCAGCAGCAAGAATTTCGGCTGGGTCAGCAAGCTGGCTTTCCAGGCCGGCACGCAGCACGTCTACACCCTGGACGACAACCGCAGCGGCTCGCTGCTGGAGCGTGCCGCGCACTGCTCGGACCGCCACGTGCCGGTCGAGCGCCAGGCCGATGATCTGGCCGCCATCCTCTACACCAGCGGTACCACCGGCCGCAGCAAGGGCGCCATGCTGACGCATGGCAATCTGCTGAGCAATGCCCAGGTTCTGAAGGAGTACTGGGGTTGGAAACCCGGTGACGTGCTGATCCACGCACTGCCCATTTTCCATGTACACGGCCTGTTTGTGGCCCTGCATGGTGCGCTGCTCAATGGCAGCAAGATCTTCTGGATGGCTAAGTTCGATCCGAAGCGCGTGCTCGAGAAAATGCCCGAGGCCACGGTGTTCATGGGTGTCCCCACGCTCTACGTCCGGCTGCTGGCCGAACCAGGCTTGACCCGCGACGTCGTGCGCAACATGCGCCTGTTCATCGCCGGTTCGGCGCCGCTGCTGATCGAGACGTTCGCCGCCTGGCAGCAGCGCACCGGCCATACCATCCTGGAGCGCTACGGCATGAGCGAGACCATCATGCTGACATCCAACCCCTACCTCGCCGCCCAGGGTGAGCGCCGCGGCGGCACGGTGGGTTTTCCCCTGCCGGGTGTGAGCCTGCGCGTCTGCGACGAGGCCGGCCGGCCCCTGCCGGTGGGCGAGATCGGCGGCATCCAGGTCAAGGGCCCGAACGTGTTCAAGGGCTACTGGCGCATGCCCGAGAAGACGAAGGAAGAATTCACCGAAGACGGCTACTTTCGGACCGGCGACGTGGGCAAGTTTGATGAACGTGGTTACGTGAGCATCGTCGGCCGCAGCAAGGACCTGATCATCAGCGGCGGCTATAACGTCTACCCGGCCGAGATCGAGGGGTACATCAACGAACTGCCCGGCGTGGCCGAGAGTGCGTTGGTGGGCGTGCCGCACCCGGATTTCGGCGAGGTGGGGGTGGCCGTGGTGGTGCGCAAGGCTGGGGCGGCCGTCGATGGCGAGCAGGTCATCGCCGTGCTCAAGTCCAAGCTGGCCAACTTCAAGATTCCCAAGAAATGCTACGTGGTGGACGACCTGCCGCGCAACACCATGGGTAAGGTGCAGAAGAACCTGCTGCGCGATCAGTACAAGCAGTTGTTTGCCTGATCCTGGCCTGAACTGGAAAACGAGAACGCCGGCGATGCCGGCGTTCTCGTTTGAAAGGTCCGGGTTCTCAGCGGAACCGGTACTTCACCTGGACGCCGACCTCGCGCGTGATGTTGTGTGGCTCGTAGCCGGCATAGACCCGGCCGGGTGAGGTATAGACCCCGATGTCCGAGTCGGCAATGTTCCAGTAGTGATAGAAGACGCCGGCCGACCAGCTTTCAGTCTCGTAGGCCAGGCTCAGGCGCAGTCCGTGGCCGTTGCGCTGCTGGTTGTTCAGGTCGGTGTCGTAACCCAGGTCCGTCATGTAGGAGCGCTGCATGCCCTGGAGCAGGTAATCGTATTCAACGGTGGTGGCGAAGCGTGCGTCAGGGCCCATGCGGAAACGGTGCGTCACGCCCAGGGGAAGATAGATGTAGTTGCTGGTGCGCCGGTAGCCCACTGCGCCCGTGGTGGAGTAGCCGCGCAGGTCGCTGTTGAGGTAACGGTAACCCAGGCCCGCGTAAGGCGACAGCACCTGGCTGCCGACGTCGAAGTCTTTGCCGAAGGTGACGCGTGCATCGACGTAGCTGTCGGGGTTGGCGCTTTTGTCACCCGTGCTGGCACTGGTGTAGTCGGCATTGCCGCTGGCATACCGGATATCTCCCCCCCAGTATTGGTTGTCCCCGTAGGCCTGCGTGAAGCTGCCTGTCAGGCCGAGCTTCTTGCCTTCCAGCGACATGAGAAAGCTGCCATTGCGGTCTTCCTCGTATTTGTAGCTGGAGACCTGGATGCCGATTTCTGCGCCTGTGGTGGTCTGCAGTGGCAGGCCCTGTGCGGTGGTCGTTGTGCTGATGCTGGCCAGCATGGCCAGGCTGATCATGGCGAATGTTTTCAATGCTTTGCTCCCTGGTGTGGACAGTAGGGCTCGGCCATGCCCGGGGCATGCCATATGCGGTCCGGTCTACCGGCCAAAGCGGTATCTGATCTGGATGCCCAACTCGCGGCTGATATTGTGCGCCTCGGTCGCGGAAAAGACCGTGGTCGCGTTGGCGTAGGTCCCGACCTCGGACTCTGCGATGTTCCAGTAGTGGAAGAACACGCTGGTCGACCAGCGCGCGGTTTCGTAGGCCACGCTCAGGCGCGCACCCTTGCCTTTTTTCTGTGTCACGCTCAGGTCGCTGACATAACCGACGATGTCGGTGTAATGCGTCTTCTGTGTTCCCTGCAGCAGGTGATCGTATTCCAGCGTGGTGGCCAGGCGGGCATCGCTGCCCAGGCTGTAGCGATGGATCACGCCGATCGGCAGGTACACCAGGTTGCCATTGCGTGTGGGAGAGACATAGCCGGCATTCGTGTAGCCCTTGAGGTAGCTCAGCACGGTGCGGTAGCCCAGGCCGGTGTAGGGGGCGAGCACCTGCTGGCCCGCGGTGAAATCGCGCCCCAGGGTCAGGCGGAATTCCGTCAGGGTTTCGGTGTTGCCGCTGTTGCTGCCTTGCGCTGCGCTGGAATAGGTGGTGGCGCCGGTCGCGTGCCGGGCATCGGCGCCCCAGTGCCAGCCGTTCTCAAGGGTCTGAACAATGCTGCCTGCCAGGCCGATCTTCTTGCTGTCCAGCCACATGTCGAAGGCACCATCGCGGTCCGCATCGAAAGTGTGGCCGAAGACCTGGATGCCGATGTCCCCGCCCGTGACGGTTTTGAGGGGCAGGTCTTGGGCCTGCACCAGTGCCGGCAGCGTGGCCAGCGCGAGCAGCCAGGGGGCTGTCCATTTCAGCATCGGGGATCCTCCTTGAAATTGGTTATGCATGGCATCCATGACCGTCGAAAATCCTATCAGGTGCGGAGTGCTTCTCTGGTGGCGTAGACAAGAAACAACAAGGCCTGGAGCACTTCTGTGCTCCAGGCCTGCAGAAACAGGTCGCGAACCCGGGAGCGCGTCAGCGCAGCACGAGCACCGGGATGTGCGAGTGGGTCAGCACCTGCTGGGTCTCGCTGCCCAGCAACAGGCGCTTGATGCCCTTGCGGCCGTGGGAGGCCATGACGATGAGGTCGCACTTGTGCTTCTTGGCGGTGGCGATGATGGCCTCGCTGATCAGATCGGACTTGGCGATGACGGCCTTGACCGTGAGACCCTTGGCGGCGGACGACTTGGCGACGGTGTCCACGATCGCCTGGCCATGCGCGGCCCATTGCTTTTCGATCTTGTTGATGTCGCTCAAGGGCAGGGCCAAGCCGCCTTCGAAATAACTTTGCGGATAACGTGGCACCACCTTGAGGGCGACCACTTCGGCGCCGCTGAGCCTAGCCAGGGCGAGGGCGCTGCTCACAGCCTTCTTGGACAGGGTGCTGCCATCGGTGGCGACGAGGATGCGTTGGTACATGATTCGATCTCCTTGGGTTGTTCGAGCGGCTCTAGATTACTCCACCGGGTTCTGTTATGGTCTTGATCCATATCAAGCTGGAGTCGAGTGCTGCCAGCTACGCTTGACCACCATGCAATCTGCCAGTCTTGCCGTGTCTGCGCAACTCCTGTCGGTACCTGGAGAGCGCCAGACTGTGTCCGGTGCGGGTCCGTCCCAGCCCGTGCCACCGGCCGAGGCTGGGCAACTGCTTGACGATCCGGTCGCCTGGTCGGCCTTCAGCCGCCCGCTGGACGAGCGGCCGGGCTGCTGGGAATCCCATCTGATCATCGAGGGCATGCACTGCGCTGCCTGCGCGCTGACAGTCGAGGAGGCCCTGCGCGGCGTGCCGGGTGTAAGCGTCGCCAGTGTCAGTGCGGGCAGCCGGCGCGCACGCGTGCGCTGGCAGGCCGATGCCGTGCTGCCCTCGGGCTGGATGGACGCGGTGCGCCGGGCCGGCTACCGCGCCGTGCCGGCCAACGACGCATTTGCCAGCGAGCGCCGGCGGCAGGAAACCCGCAAGGCCCTGTGGCGCTGGGCAGTGGCGGGTTTGTGCATGATGCAGGTCATGATGTACGCGTGGCCGGCCTATGTGGCGGAGCCCGGCGACCTGACGGCCGAGATGGAGCAGCTGCTGCGCTGGGCGTCCTGGGTGCTGACGCTGCCGGTGATGCTGTTTTCCTGTGGTCCCTTTTTCTCCGCGGCGCTGCGCGACATCCTGCAGCGGCGCATCAGCATGGACCTTCCGGTGGCCCTGGGCATGGGCATCACTTTCGTGGTCAGTACGGTCGGCACCTTCGAGCCGCAGGGCATCTTCGGGCGCGAGGTCTATTTCGACTCGCTGACCATGTTCGTCTTTTTCCTGCTGACCGGGCGCTGGTTCGAGCAGCGGCTGCGCGAGCGCACCGCCGGCGCGCTGGATGCCCTGATGAACCGGCTGCCCGACAGCGTGCTGCGCCAGCGCAGCGACGGCGAGTTCGAACGTGTCGCGGTGCGGCGTATCTTGCCCGGTGATGTCCTGCGGGTGTTGCCGGGCGAGGCTTTCCCGGCCGACGGCAGGGTGATCGAGGGCTCAACCCTGGCCGACGAGGCCCTGCTCACGGGCGAGTCCCGTCCGCTGCCGCGGGGGTTGGGCGCAACGGTGATTGCCGGTAGCCACAACCTCACTGCGGCCGTGCTCGTGCGCGTGGAGCGCATCGGGGCCGACACGCGTTTCGCCCAGATCGTGGCGCTCATGGAGCAAGCCGCCACCAGCCGGCCGCAACTGGCGCAGCTGGTCGACCGCATGGCCCGGCCTTTCCTGCTAGGCGTGCTGCTGGCGGCGGGTGGTGCGGCCGCCTTCTGGTGGTCGCACGATCCCGGCCATGCGCTGATGGTGGCGGTGGCCGTGCTGGTGGTGACCTGCCCCTGTGCGCTCTCGCTGGCCACGCCGGCAGCCATGCTGGCCGCCGCCGGTACGCTCGCCCGGCAGGGCGTGCTGGTACGCCGCCTGGGGGCGCTGGAGGCGCTGGCCGAGGCAGACATGGTGGTGTTCGACAAGACCGGCACGCTCACGCGCGATGCCATGGTGCTGCAGTCGGTGCAGACCCGCGAGGGGGTGGGCCGAACGCAGGCACTGGGCATGGCCATGGCGCTGGCGCAACAGTCCTTGCATCCGGTTTCACGGGCGCTGGTCGCGGCCGGGCAGGGAGAAGGTGTGTTGGCCTGGCGGTCCGAGCAGGTGCATGAGGCTTCGGGGCTGGGCTTGCGGGGGCTGGTCAGCCCGCTGCCGGGGCAGGGGGGCGTGACCCAGGAACTGCGCCTGGGGTCCCAGGCGCATTGTGGTGTCAGCGTTGCCGCACCGGCAGGCCCGCATGCAGTCCTGAGTGATGCGCAGGGCTGGCTGGCCATCTTCGAGCTGGGTGAAGACATCCGTCCCGATGCGGCGGCCACCGTGGCCGCGCTGCAGGCCCAGGGTGTGGAAGTGCGCATCCTTTCGGGTGACGCAGCGCCTGCCGTGGCCCGCGTGGCGGACCGGCTCGGCATACGCGGGGCGCGAGGCGCCTGCACACCGCAGGACAAGCTGGCTTTTCTCCGGGCCGCCCAGCAGCAGGGGCGCAAGGTGGTGGTGGTGGGCGACGGCTTGAATGACGGCCCGGCGCTGGCCGGTGCCCATGTCTCGTTTGCCTTCGGCCAGGCCGTCCCTCTGGCCCAGGCACAGTCCGATTTCGTGGTGCTGGGTGAGGAACTGGCCAGCGTGGGCAGGGCGCTGGCGCTGGCACGCCGCACCTTGCGCATCGTGCGCCAGAACCTGGCCTGGGCCGTGGTCTACAACGCTGCCTGCGTGCCGCTGGCCGTGGTCGGCTGGCTGCCGGCCTGGCTGGCTGGCCTGGGCATGGCGGCCAGTTCGCTGCTGGTGGTGCTCAATGCCCTGCGGCTGGTCGTTGACGCAAGTCACAAGGAAGTCACCTGATGGACATACTGTATTTGCTCATCCCGCTGTCGGTTGCCCTGGTGTTTTTCATCCTGGGCGGGCTGTGGTGGGCGATCGAGCGTGGCCAGTTCGAGGACATCGAAGCCGAAGGCGAGCGAATTCTGAGGGATTCCTGAACGCTTTGATATTCGTCAAACCCCTTGCAGGGTTAAAAGCGCAAACTTCGTAGGGTTAATCAAGAAGAGAGGTGCACATGGCATTTTCAAACCAACAAGCGACGGTCTATAACGATAGCGTTGTCAGACAGTTCGCCATCATGACGGTGGTCTGGGGCGTGGTCGGCATGCTGGTCGGCGTCATCATCGCCGCCCAACTGACCTGGCCCGAACTCAATTTCGGCATCTCCTGGCTGAGCTATGGTCGCTTGCGGCCCTTGCACACCAATGCGGTGATCTTCGCCTTCGGCGGTTGCGGCCTGTTCGCAGCCGCCTATTACGTGGTGCAGCGAACCTGCCAGGTGCGGCTGTTCGGCGAGAAGCTGGCGGCCTTCACCTTCTGGGGCTGGCAACTGGTCATCGTGCTGGCCGCCATCTCCCTGCCGCTGGGTTATACCCAAGGCAAGGAGTATGCCGAACTGGAGTGGCCGATCGACATCCTGATCACCCTGGTCTGGGTGGCTTTTGCCGTCGTCTTCTTCGGTACCGTCGGCACCCGCAAGGTGCGCCACATCTATGTGGCCAACTGGTTCTTCGGCGCTTTCATCCTCGCCGTGGCCCTGCTGCACTTGGTCAACAGTGCTGCCATCCCGGCTGGCCTGATGAAGTCCTACTCGGCCTATGCCGGTGTGCAGGACGCCATGGTCCAGTGGTGGTACGGCCACAATGCCGTGGGTTTCTTCCTCACGGCCGGCTTCCTGGGCATGATGTATTACTTCATCCCCAAGCAGGCCGAGCGCCCGGTGTACAGCTATCGCCTGTCCATCGTGCACTTCTGGGCCCTGATCTTCACCTACATGTGGGCGGGTCCGCACCACCTGCACTACACCGCGCTGCCGGACTGGACGCAGTCGGTGGGCATGGTGTTCTCCCTGATCCTGCTGGCACCGAGCTGGGGCGGCATGATCAACGGCATCATGACCCTGTCGGGCGCCTGGCACAAGCTGCGTGACGACCCCATCCTGCGCTTCCTGATCGTCTCGCTGTCGTTCTACGGCATGAGCACCTTCGAGGGGCCGATGATGTCGATCAAGACCGTCAACGCCCTGAGTCACTACACAGACTGGACCGTGGGCCACGTGCACTCGGGCGCCCTGGGCTGGGTCGGTCTGGTGACCATGGGTTCCATGTACTACCTGATCCCGCGCCTGTTCGGCCAGAAGCAGATGTACAGCATGCGGGCGGTGGAAGTCCACTTCTGGACAGCCACCATCGGCATCGTGATCTACATCGCTGCCATGTGGATTGCCGGCGTGATGCAGGGCCTGATGTGGCGTGCCATCAACCCGGACGGTACCCTGACCTACACCTTCGTCGAGTCGGTCAAGGCTACCTTCCCGTTCTATGTGTTGCGCCTGCTGGGCGGTCTGCTCTACCTCGGCGGCATGCTGGTCATGTTGTGGAACGTGATCAAGACGGCCACCGCCGGTCGTGCGACCAACGTCACCATCCCGGCCGCTGCTGCCCACGCCTGAGAAGGAATACACCATGGCAAACAACACCAAATCGAGCAGCATCTCGCACGAGAAGATCGAGACCAACAACTTCCTGATGATCGTGCTCATCCTGCTGGTGCTGCTGGTCGGCGGTCTGGTCGAGATCGTCCCGCTGTTCTTCCAGAAGTCCACCACCGAGCCGATCAAGGGCATCCAGCCCTATACCGCGCTGCAGCTGGCCGGGCGTGATGTCTATGTCCGCGAGGGCTGCTACAACTGCCACTCGCAGATGATCCGTCCCTTCCGCGCCGAGACGCTGCGCTATGGCCACTACTCGGTGGCTGGCGAGTCGGTCTACGACCACCCCTTCCAGTGGGGCAGCAAGCGCACCGGTCCCGACTTGGCGCGTGTGGGCGGTCGTTACAGCGACGAATGGCACCGCATCCACCTGAACAACCCGCGTGACCTCGTGCCCGAGTCCAATATGCCGGCCTACCCCTGGCTGACCAAGGACATGGTTGATGCGGCTTCGCTGCCGACGCACATGAAGGCGCTGCGCACGGTCGGGGTTCCCTACACCGACGAGCAGATCGCCAAGGCGAGCGAGGAGGTCAAGGGCAAGTCTGAGATGGACGCCTTGATCGCCTATCTGCAGGTTCTGGGCACAGCCCTCAAGTAAAGACGGAGATCCCATCATGGACGTCAACACACTTCGTTCCGCAGTTACCGTTGCGGGCCTGATCTGCTTCATCGGCATCGTGCTGTGGGCTTGGTCGAGCCGCAATGCGGCCGATTTCGAGAAGGCCGCCCAACTGCCTTTCGAGCAGGACTAACGCGCCGTCAAAGGAAGAAAAATGAGCGATTTCACAAGCAACTTCTGGTCGGTCTTCGTCACGGTGGTCACCCTTGTCGGCATCATTGCCTGCCTGGTCCTGCTCTGGGTCAGCGGCAAGGCCAAGGCCATGACCGCCAATGACAACACCACCGGTCACGTCTGGGACGGCGACCTGCGCGAGATGAACAATCCCCTACCGCGCTGGTGGGTCTGGCTGTTCATCATCACCGTGGTCTTCAGCCTGGTCTATCTGGCCATGTACCCGGGCCTGGGCACGAGCCCGGGCAAGCTGAACTGGAGCCAGCAGGGCCAGTACGAGGCCGAGATGGCCAAGGGCGAGAAAGAGGTGGCCCCACTGTACGCCCGCTTCACCGCCATGAGCGTGCAGGACATGGCACGTGATCCGCAGGCCATGGCCATCGGCGAGCGCGTGTTCATGAACAACTGCGCGCAATGCCACGGCTCTGACGCCCGCGGCAGCAAGGGCTTTCCCAACCTGAGTGATGGCGACTGGCTCTGGGGCGGTGCGCCCGAGCAGATCAAGGAATCCATCACCAAGGGTCGCATGGGCAATATGCCGCCCATGGCCGCGGCCGTGGGTACTCCCGATGACGTCAAGAACGTGGCGCACTATGTGCTGAGCCTCTCGGGCAGCCCGCACGATTCGCTGCGCGCCTCCCTGGGCAAGACCAAGTTCGGCGCGTGCGCCGCCTGCCACGGCATGGACGGCAAGGGCAACCCGGCTCTGGGTGCCCCTAACCTGACCGACGACACCTGGCTGCACGGCTATGGCGAGAATGCCATCGTCGCCATGGTCAACAACGGCAAGGTCAACCAGATGCCGGCGCAGGAAGGCAAGCTCAGTGCTGCCCAGATCCATGTGCTGTCGGCCTATGTCTGGAGCCGCTCCGGCGGCAACAAGGTGGCGGCCCCGTAAGGGTTGGGAATCAAGTTGACAGAATCAGACCCCAAGGGCCAGAAGATCATCCCCATCGTCCCGCAGGCGCCGGCTTCGGCCGTCGATGCGGATGATGCGGAGATGGTTTCGCTGTACCAGGCCCAGCAGAAAATCTATCCCCGTAGCGTCAGCGGCCTGTTCAGCCGCTGGCGCTGGGTCTTTGTCTGGCTGACCCAGTTGGTCTTTTATGGCCTGCCCTGGCTCGAGTGGGGCCAGCGTCAGGCCGTGCTGTTCGACCTGGGCGCGCGCCGCTTCTACATCTTCGGCCTGGTCCTATACCCTCAAGACTTCATCTACCTGACCGGCCTGCTGGTCATCTCCGCGCTCGCGCTGTTCCTGTTCACGGCTGTGGCGGGTCGCTTGTGGTGCGGTTATGCCTGCCCGCAGACGGTCTACACCGAAATCTTCCTCTGGATCGAACACCGGATCGAAGGTGACCGCTCGGCCCGCATGCGGCTTGACGCCGGACCTTGGTCGCTGAACAAGATCACGCGCAAGGGCGGAAAGCACCTGGCCTGGCTGGCCGTGGCGCTGTGGACTGGCTACACCTTCGTGGGCTACTTCACGCCGATCAAGGAGTTGGGCCTGGAGTTCATCCAGTGGCGCATGTCGTCCTGGGAAGTGTTCTGGGTCATCTTCTACGGTTTTGCGACCTACGGCAATGCCGGTTTCATGCGCGAGCAGGTCTGCAAGTACATGTGCCCGTATGCACGCTTCCAGAGCGCCATGTTCGACAAGGACACCCTGATCGTCACCTACGACGAAGCGCGCGGCGAGCCCCGCGGCGCACGTTCGCGCAAGGCCGACCCGTTGGCGCTCAAGCTCGGCGCCTGTGTCGACTGCAGCCTGTGCGTGCAGGTCTGCCCGACCGGTATCGACATCCGCAAGGGCCTGCAGTACGAGTGCATCGGTTGCGGCGCCTGCGCCGACGTCTGCGACACCGTGATGGACAAGATGGGCTATGCGCGTGGCCTGGTCAAGTATTCGACCCAGAACGCCATCAAGAACAAATGGACGAGTGCCGAGACCTGGCGGCACGTCTTCCGACCCCGGGTGCTGGTCTATACCTCTATCCTGGCCGGGGTCTGCATTGCCATGCTGGTGAGCTTGGCGCTACGCACGCCTTTCAAGGTGGACGTGGTGCGCGACCGCGGCGTGATGGCGCGCATCGTGTCTGGCGGCATGATCGAGAACGTCTACCGTCTGCAGATCATGAACGCCACCGAGTCCGAACAGCACTATCGCATCACGGTCAGCGGCCTGCCGGGCCTGTCGGTGGCCTCCGAGGAGGAAGTGGTGGTAGACGCCACGCAATCGCGTTGGGTCGCGGTGCGTGCGCAGCTGCCCTATGAGGGCGCCGCCACCGGCACCCATCCTATCCATTTCGAGATCACCGCACGCAATAGCTCCGCGCAATTGCGCGAGAAGTCGGTGTTCCTGGTGCCACGTTGAGGAGCCTTGCAAGATGAATGACAAGAACAGTGCCGCGCCGGCTGCGCCCTGGTGGAAGTTCGGCCATGTCTGGCTGGTGCTGGCCGGTCCGATCGTGGTGGTGATCGCCGGTTTCATCACCCTCTACCTGGCCGTGAGCCGGCCCGACCCGGTGGTGAGCGAGGACTATTACCGCAAGGGCATCGAGATCAACAAGACGCTCGAGGCCGATCCGGCCAGCCTGGCGCCCGCTGTGCAGGCGCGCAACCACGCTGCCACGGGCGCGCCGGCGCCGGCCCGTCCGGGGGACAAGCCTTGAATCCGGCCACCTGATACGAGGAGGGCACGATGAAACTGCAAAAGCTCATGTGGATTGCCTGGCCGGCCTTTCTGGTCGCCGGCCTGCTGGAGATGCTGGTGTTTGCCATGGTCGATCCGCATGACCTGCACTGGTTCGGCCAGCCGGTCGAGCTGTCGCGCCAGGGCATCTACACCATCGCCTTTTTCGTCTTCTGGGGCATCACCATGCTCTCCAGCGCGCTCACGACGCTGCTGGCGATGTCTCCCTTCGAATTGAACCAGTGCCCGCTGCCACAGGACGAACGGCCTGAGGGCTGCCCCAAGCAGGAAGGCTGCTGCTGAAAGAACCGGGGTCGTTTGGCCTCAGTGGCACTCGGTCTGGTGGTTGACCAGCCGGGACAGGGCGTCGGTGTCGAGAATGCGCACATGGCGCTGCTTGACCTCGACGATGCCATCTTCCACGAATTTTGAAAAAGTGCGGCTGACGGTCTCAAGTTTGAGGCCCAGGTAGCTGCCGATCTCTTCGCGCGTCATGCGCAGGATCAGCTCGGACTGCGAGAAGCCCCGCGCATGCAGGCGCTGCACCAGGTTCAGCAGGAAGGCAGCCAGCCGTTCCTCGGCCCGCATGCTGCCCAGCAGCAGCATCACCCCGTGTTCGCGCACGATTTCGCGGCTCATGATCTTGTGCACATGGCGCTGCAGACCATTGATCTCACGCGACAGATCCTCGATGCGGTCGAAGGGCATGACGCAGACCTCGGCATCCTCCAGCGCCACGGCGTCGCAGGTATGGTGGTCGTTGACGATGCCGTCCAGGCCGATGATCTCGCCGGCCATCTGGAAGCCGGTCACCTGGTCACGTCCGTCCTCGGAGGCCACGCAGGTCTTGAAGAAACCGGTGCGGATGGCATACAGCGAGCTGAATTTCTCGCCGTTGCGGAAGAGGGCGGTGCCGCGCTTGATCTTGCGGCGATTGGCCACCATACCATCGAGGCGGTCGATTTCTTCGGTGCTCAGGCCCATGGGCATGCATAGCTCGCGCAGGTTGCAGTTGGAGCAGGCAACTTTGATCGTTTGCGGATTCATGCTTTGTATTTTGACATCAGTCATATAGCTACCCCCTGCGCTAAGCCTCTACCTTAGCAGCATTTGATGCACATCAAGATAGAAATTCCCCTTTCCGGCACAGTGGCAACGATCCGAGGACCCCGCATGAACGTCGATACCGTCGAGCCCCTTTCTCCAGAGCTTCTGCGTCGCCACGACGTGGCGGGGCCGCGCTACACCTCCTATCCGACGGCGGATCGCTTCGTCGAGGCCTTCGGCCCCGACGACTACGTGCGCGCCTTGCAGCAGCGCCGCTCGGGCGCGGCCGCCTTGGTGCTGCCGCTGTCGCTCTATGTGCATGTGCCGTTCTGCGAATCGCTGTGCTACTACTGCGCCTGCAACAAGATCATCACCAAGCACCATGACCGCGCGGCCGAGTACCTGCGCTACCTGGGCCGGGAGGTGGATCTGCACACCGCCCAGTTGGGTGTGGGCCAGACCGTCACGCAGCTGCATCTGGGTGGCGGTACGCCGACCTTTCTGAGTGACGCCGAACTGCGCGAGCTCATGGCCATGCTGCGGCGCAGCTTCACGCTGGCGCCCGGTGGTGAGTATTCGATCGAAGTCGATCCGCGCACCATCGATGCCGGTCGGCTCGACACCCTGGCCGAACTCGGCTTCAACCGCCTGAGTTTCGGTGTGCAGGACTTCGACCCTGCCGTGCAGAAGGCGGTGCACCGGGTGCAACCGGCCGAGCAGGTGTTTTCCCTGGTGCAGGCGGCCCGTGATCGCGGCTTCGATTCAGTCAACGTCGACCTGATCTACGGCCTGCCGCAGCAGACGCCCGAGTCCTTCGCCCGCACGATTCAGCAAGTCTGCGATCTGCGGCCCGACCGCATCGCCCTCTACGCTTACGCCCACCTGCCCGAGCGCTTCAAGCCGCAGCGCCGCATCGCCAGCGCCGAGCTGCCGGGCGCCGCCGCCAAGCTGGCCATGCTGTCCGGCGCGTTGGCGCGCTTCCAGGCTGCGGGTTACGTCTACGTTGGCATGGACCACTTCGCGCTGCCCAATGACGCCCTGGCTGTGGCCAAGCGCCAGGGGCGCCTGCACCGCAACTTCCAGGGCTACAGCACCCAGCCCGACTGCGACCTGATCGGCCTGGGCGTCTCGTCCATCGGCCGCATCGGCGCTACCTACAGCCAGAATGCCAAGACGCTGGAGGAGTACTACGACGCCATCGATCACGGCCGCTTTGCCGTGGTGCGTGGCTTGGCGCTCTCGCGGGATGATCTGGTGCGCCGTGCCGTCATCATGGCCCTGATGTGCCAGGGCGAGGTGTTGTTCGAATCCATCAACCTGGCCTACCTGATCGACTTCAAGTCCTACTTCGCTCCGGAATTGGAGGCCCTACGCGAGCTGGCCGACCAGGGGCTGGTGACGCTGGACGATGGGGGTATCCAGGTCACGGCCATGGGCTGGTACTTCGTGCGCGCCGTAGCCATGGCCTTCGACCGCTACCTGCAGGCGGACCGCAACCGCGCCCGCTTCTCGAAAATCATCTAGCTTTGCTCTAGACTCGACGCATGCAGACTTCTCTCGCCGTCACGGCCCTGCTCATGGGCCTGGCCGGCGGCCCCCATTGCATCGCCATGTGCGGCGCGGCCTGCGCCGGCCTGGGCCAGGCCGCCGGCGAACGCCGCAACGAGGCCATGTGGGTGTTCCAGCTTGGTCGCGTGCTGGGTTATGCCGCACTGGGGGGGCTCGCAGCGGCTTCCATCCAGGGCCTGGGCTGGCTCACCATCCAGTCGGCTGCGCTGCGCCCGGTCTGGACTCTGTTTCACGTCGCGGCCTTCATGCTGGGCCTGGTGCTGCTGGTGCGTGCGCAACAGCCGGTCTGGCTGGAGAGTGCGGCGCGGCGCCTGTGGAGCGGTGCCCGCGCCCTGGCCGCCGGCCGGGGCCGGGGCGCACCGCTGGTGGTGGGCACGCTGTGGGCCTTGTTGCCTTGCGGCCTGCTGTATTCGGCCCTGCTGGTGGCGGCGATGACGGGCAGCGCCATCGAAGGCGCGGCCGTCATGGCGCTGTTTGCCGCGGGCACGGCCGTCTCCATGATGGCCGGTCCCTGGTTATGGCTGCGCCTGCGCGGTACGGGCCGCGGTGACTGGGGCGTGCGAGTGGCCGGCCTGGCGCTGGCTGCCAGTTCTGCCTGGGCGTTGTGGATGGGACTGGTGCATGACACGGCACCCTGGTGCGTCACCCCGGCCGGCTGATACCGATTTCTCCCTTGTCTGCCACGGCCGTTTGCCATAATCCTCGCCCATGTCACGTCCTTCCGGCACCACGCCTTCGCGCACCCATCTGGTCCTGATCCCCAGCTACAACACCGGTCCCAAGGTGCTGGAAACCGTGCAGGAGGCCTTGCGTCAGTGGGCTCCGGTCTGGGTAGTGGTCGACGGCAGCACGGACGGCACCGGGGCGCAACTGCAGGCTCTGGCCGCGCAGGAGCCGGACCTCAAGGTCATGGTGCTGGCACAGAACCAGGGCAAGGGTGCCGCGGTCCTGCACGGGCTGGCGCTGGCCGAGGCGGCCGGCTACACGCATGTGCTGACCATGGATTCCGATGGCCAGCACCCGGCGCAACTGATCCCGGTTTTTATGCAGGCCTCGGGCGACGACACCTGCCGCATGGTGCTGGGCAAGCCGGTCTTTGCTGCCGACGCGCCAGCGCTGCGCGTGCAGGGCCGCAAGGTGTCCAATGCCTGGGCCAATCTGGAGACGCTGTGGATGGGCATCGGCGACTCGCTTTACGGTTTTCGCGTCTACCCCGTTTCGCCGCTGCTGAAGATCATGCGCGGCCAGCGCTGGATGCGCCGCTTCGATTTCGACATCGAAGCCGCAGTGCGCCTGTGCTGGGCCGGTGTCTGGCCTGTCAATATCGACGCGCCGGTCAAATACCTGCGGCCCGAGGAGGGCGGCGTCTCGCACTTCAACTACCTGCGCGACAACGCCTTGCTGACCTGGATGCACACGCGCCTGATGCTGGGTTTTGCCCTGCGCCTGCCGCTGCTGCTGGTACGGCGCCTGGGTGGGCGCCTGGGTGGGCGCCGCCGCTGAGCTGGACCGTTCGCCGGGGCTGCCTTTTCCGTACGAATCCTGGGGGAATCTGGGTACAATTTGAACCTGACCATGGGCCAACTTGTCGGGGCGCATGGCTGTAGCCGGACAGGGATATTCCTGCCTGGCGCCGTATAAAACAACAAATTCCCTGGGATGCTCGTCAGCTGTGAATTCCGGACCGCCAGTCGGACGGATTTGCCTGCCAGACCGCAGGAGCCCATGAGGAAACAGAGTCACCATGCTGCGTCAGATCATCAAAGATTTCGTCATTCAACAGTTCAACGTCGACCCGGCCGTGTTCGACCAGCCAGGTCTCAAGGTCGCCGACCTGGGCCTGGATTCCTTGGGGGTGGTTGAAATGCTGTTCGAGGTCGAAGACCTCTACGGTTTTCAGGTGGACGATCCGGCGCGTTACAGCAGCATGAGCTTTGACGAGATGGTGGCCGATATGGAGACCACCATCCGCGCGGCCAACAACGGCCAGATTCCGGTGCCGGCGTCCCTGCAGGGCAAGGCCTGAGTGGCCGCCGGCGGGCAGCGCTGATTCCGGCCCATGTCGACCCTCCCGAGCGTGCAACGCGTCGTCGTCACAGGCATCGGTCTGCTGACGCCACTGGGCCTCACACGCCAGGCCAGCTTTGATCGCCTCCTGCAGGGCGAGAGCGCCATCCGGCCCGCCGCACCCGGCATCACCCACTGGTTGCCCCATGCCCTGGCGGCCGATGTCGATCCCGCCTTTGAACAGGCGCTGGACCGCAGCGAGCAGGGGCTGGACCGCGCCACGCAATTCGCCCTGCTGGCCTGCCGGGAAGCACTGGCTGACGCCCGGGCTGCTGACTGGGATCTCGAGCCCGAGCGCGTCGGCGTGTTTGCCGGCATCGGTCTGGGGGGCGCGACCACCGGCGAAGCCCTCTACACCCGTTTGCACGAACAGCTGCTGGCCGGCCGCAACCCCACGGTGATGCACCCGCTCTCCGTGCCGCGGCTCATGCCCAATGCCGCCACGGCCGCCATCTCGATGATCCATCAGTTCCGCGGCCCGACGCACACCTACAGCGTGGCCTGTTCCTCCTCGGCCATGGCGCTGGGCGAGGCCTATCGCAGCATCCGCCACGGGTATACCGATGCCATCGTGGTCGTCGGCGCCGAGGCTATGAACGTGCCTGGTGTCTTCATGGCCTGGAACGCGCTGCGCGTGATGGCCAAGCCCCACCCCGACAACCTGGCAGCCAGCTGCCGGCCCTTCGACCAGGACCGCAGCGGTTTCGTGCTCGGCGAGGGGGCGGCTGCCCTGGTGCTGGAGACGGCAGCATCCGCCTTGCGCCGCGGGGCCACCATCTACGGCGAAATCTGCGGTTATGGCAGCAGCAGCGATGCCAAGCACCTCACCCTGCCGTCCAGCGAAGGCCAGTACCGTGCCATCCGCATGGCGCTCGATGAATCCGGCATCGCGCCCGCCGGCATCCATTACCTGAACGCCCACGGCACGGCCACCGAGGCCGGCGACGTGGTGGAAAGCGAGACCATCCGACTGGCCTTTGGCGACCATGCCGATCACCTGCCCGTGAGTTCCACCAAGTCCCAGCACGGGCACCTGATCGGGGCCGCCGGCGCGACCGAATTCGCCATCAGCCTGCTGGCCATGCAGAGCGGCAGCATTCCGCCGACGGCCTTCCTGGACAAGCCGGACCCGCGCTGTTCCCTGGACTACGTGCCCCGTCAGGCGCGCCACGGCCAGTCCTTGCAGGCCGTCATGTCCAACTCCTTCGCCTTCGGCGGCAGCAATGTGTCGCTGATCGCGCGACGGTACGCATGAGCCGCCGGGCCGCTCCCCAGGCGCATGGCAGTGCACCCTGCAGGGCGGAGGTCTACTGATGAGCGAGACGCTTAGCTACCCCATCGAGCTCGACGCCGCAGGCGTCTACCAGCTGCTGCCGCACCGCGGCGACATGCAACTGATCGAACACCTCACGGTGCTGGACCACGATCACTACCTGGCCAGTGCGCGCTGGTCTGCGGACGGTGCCATCCTGCGCGGCCACTTCCCCGGCCTGCCGCTGGTGCCGGGCGTGATGCTGGTCGAGCTGGTGGCACAGGTGGCCGGCGCGGGCATGCGGGCGGGCTCACCGGCGGCGCGTCGCCTGGAAGGCGACTACCTGGGTTTGCTCGCCAGCATCCGCAAGTGCAGCTTCAAGCGCCCGGTGCTGCCGCGTGAAACCGTGCAGGTGGATGTGCGCACGCGGCCCATGTCGGAAACAGCAGCTGCGGTCACGGCCCTGTTGACCGTGGGCGGCGATGAAGCTGCCCAGATCGAGATCCTGGTGATCAACTCCCCGCGACAGGCGGTGATGGAAGGCCTGGCCAGCCTCGCACAGCGCAGCGCCTGAACCGGTGCGACAGCTTCAGTCTTTCGTCGGAAGTTCGCTGCGGAAGTAGCTGTCCAGCTCGCTCAGTGCCTGGGCGGTGACCGTCGGCGGCTCGAAGCGCCGGCCCAGGCGGGCCCGGATGGTGAGGGGCAGGACGGGCGGGTTGAACAGTCCCCAGTGCTTGCCCAGATAAGGCGTGGAAAACTCCAGGATGACCGTCTGGATGGGCGCCTGGCTTTTCTTCGAGATGAGAATGCAGGCGCCGGAGAGGCTGCTGATGGGGAATTCGCGGCTGCGTCCGCCTTCCGGGAACAGGATGAAATGCGCGCCATGTGCCAGTTCACGGCAGGCGCCTTCGATCATGCGGCGCGGGTTTTCGTTGCTCACGTACCTGGCCATGCGCGCGCCCACACCGTACAGGGGGTTGTGCAGCAGGCTGGCCTTGAGCACGCAGGTCGCCTTGGACGAACAGCTCAGCAGCATGACCGCGTCGAGCAGGGAAGGGTGGTTGGCAATGATGATCAGCGGTCCCTCGTCTTGCAGGCCATCCAGTTCCCGCAGGTCGGTGCGGATCTGGCAGACCCAATGCAAGGTCCGCAGGTAGGCCTGAAAGCCGAAGCGGATGATGCGGCGTGACACCGCCCTGTGCCAGCGACGCGGCAGCGCGATGAAGAGCAGCAGGAACAGCGGGATCGACAGCAGACAGATCACCGCGAGCAGGCCCAACCCGAAGATCATCACCCAGACCTCGTAGAGTCGCCACAGCGGGTTGCCGGATCGTCGCGATTGCATAGACAAGTTGGTACCATTGCTCACAGATCAGCGATTATTGACCATGCCTCTTTCCCGACAGTCCCCGGCGCACGAATTGAACCGCTTGTTCTGGCGCCTCTGGTGGCTCAAGGCACCCGGCTCGGCCCTCTTCATCTGGCTGTTTTTCGAAGCCTATTTCTTCCTGCTGCGTTACCCGCATGCCCAGGTGAGCACGATGCCGCTCACCTGGCTGGACCGGGCCATCCCCATGCAGGGATGGGCCTGGGGGCCCTACCTCTCGCTGTGGTTCTACACCTGTCTGTCGCCCGCGCTGATGCCCAATCTGCGGCAGCTGCTGTATTACGGCCTGAGCGTGGGTGGCACCTGCTTGGCCGGTCTGACCTGTTTTTACTTCTGGCCCACGAGCGTGCCGGCGTTCGAGCGGCCACCGGGCAGCGCCCTGGCCATGCTTGAAGGGGTCGATACGGCGGGCAATGCCTGCCCGTCCTTGCACGTGGCCATCGCCGTGTTCTCGGCCATCTGGCTGCACCACCAGCTACGTGCCGTCGGCGTCGGCCGCGTCTGGCTGGCCCTGAACTGGCTGTGGTGCTTCGTCATCGCCTACTCGACCCTGGCCACCAAGCAGCACGTGGCGCTGGATGTGGTGGGCGGTGTGCTGCTGGGCGCGCTGGGTGGCCTGCTCAGCCTGGGCCTGTTCCGCCGTCAGTTTGCCGTCGACGCGTTCGCTGTCAGGGCCTAGATCATCCCGCCGTTGACCGAGATCACCTGGCCGGTGACGTAGGCCGCCTGCTCCGAGGCCAGAAAACTCACCAAGGCCGCGACCTCCTCGGGCCGGCCCGCGCGTTTCATCGGCACTAGGCGCTGGATCGATTCGGCATCGAAGGCGTCCTTGCTCATGTCGGAGGCGATGATGCCGGGCGCCACGGCATTCACGGTGATGCCGCGGCTGGCCAGCTCCTGCGCCAGCGATTTGCTGGCCGCATGCAGGCCGCTCTTGGCCGCCGCATAGTTGGTCTGCCCGCGGTTGCCGGTGATGCCAGCGATGGAAGTGACCGTGATGATGCGCCCCCAGCGGGTGCGGATCATGGGCATGGTCAAGGGCTGCGTGACGTGGAAAAAACTGTTGAGCGACACGTCGATCACCCGGTGCCACTGCGCGCTGCTCATGCCGGGAAAGACGGCGTCGTCGTGCATGCCGGCGTTGTTGACCAGCACCTGGATGGGCTGCTGCGCCACGAGGGGCTCCAGTGCAGCGCGCGTCGCCGCCTCGTCGGCCACGTCGAAACTCACGGTGCTGGCTGATCCGCCCGCAGCCACGATCTCGGCGCGCAGCGCTTCGGCCGCTTCGACATTGCGGTTGGCGTGGACGATGACGTGCAGGCCGTCGGCGGCCAGCTGGCGGCAGATGGCCGCGCCGATGGCGCCGCTGCCACCGGTGACGAGTGCGTATTTCATGCGGGGTCCGTGTGCAGGAAGTTCATGATGCGCCCGCGTCGAGCATGACGCTGGCGCGACCGCTCAGCAGGGTGCTGCCCCCTGCTTCGAGGTGGAAGCTGTAGAGGATGGTGTTGCCGTCCCCCGAGAGGCGCTGGGCATGGATCTGCAGTTCGGCGGCTTGTGTGTCGAGCCGCAGGGCCTGCCACTTCACGTCGCGCACGCTGGCCAGGAAACCGGCGGCCGGTGCCGTTTCGCTACCCGCGAGCAGCGCGCCGTGCACGGCCATGGCCTGGGCCGCGTACTCGATGCCGTTGGCCATGCCCAGCTGCCCATCCGAACGCAGCGGGTTGTCGGTGGCTTGATGGCTGCTGGCGCGGCAGACGATGCTGCTGTCGTCCCAGCGCAGAACGCTGTCGAGCAGGCACATGCTGCCCTGGTGCGGGATGCGGGCCGCGATCCAGGTGTGGTCAGGCAGCGGGGCGGATGTCTGCATCGAGGTTCATCCCATCCAGATAGTCCAGCGTGACCTGGCCCCCATCGCCTTGCGCCAGGCATTGCAGCAGCGGCAGGCAACGCGCGGCCGGAATGCCCTGACGCAGTTGCTCCAGCGCCGGATCGGTCATGCGGGTCGCCTGCCCGTGCGTCAGGCCCAGGCTCAGCGAGGCCAGCGTCGCCGCGCTCGGCCGGGGGCTCAGCAGCAGGGCCACGCCCATGGGGTGGGCGATCGGACGCAGGCTGGCCAGGGGCTGCGGGTAGGGGGTGTCATAGGCCAGCAGCAGGCAGGACTCGCCGGAACTCATCACCTGGGTGGCTGCCTCGAGCAGGCCGGCGGCAAAGGAGCCGTCGTAAGCGCACAGACTGGTGGAGGGCGCACGGCAGGCCGCGGCGATGCTCCAGTAGCCTGACGGGGCGTTGTGCACCGAGTTGTGGAAACGGGTGGGCGACACCGCGCGGTCGCTGGAGGCCAGGGTCTCGAGGATGGCGTGGCAGTTGTCGCAGTCGGCGGCGCTGGAGGTGAAAACCGTGCGCAGGGTGGACGCATCGGCGCCCGCCTGGCGGATGGCTTCGAACCCGGATGCGAAGGCCAGCTTGATCGCGGTGCCGGCCCGGCGCCGCTCGGCGGGGGGCAGCGCCTCGGCCGGGGGCAGTTGCAGGGGGGCCAGGGTCAGCGCGGCGCGCTTGGCCAGTACCTCGGCTGTCTGTGCCCAGCCCGAGAGGCCGGGACCGTAGAAGCCTACGCCGTCAAGATGAATTTGCAGCTTGCTCATGCCTGGACCCGTGATAGCACCATGCTGCAGTTGCTGCCGCCAAACCCAAAGGAGTTGCTCAGGGCATGCTGCAGGGGCAGTTCGAGATTGGCCAGCAGGTAGCGCGAGGTCAGGGCCGGGTCCAGCTGCTCGGTGCCGCAGCCGCCCGGCGCCAGGCCGTGCTGCAGGGCCAGCGCGCAGATGATGGCCTCGATGCCACCGGCAGCGCCCAAGGTGTGCCCGGTGTGGCCTTTGGTGGAACTGCAGGGGGTGGTCGTGCCGAACAGGCCGCTCACCGCCTTGTCTTCGGAGGCGTCGTTGCTGGGCGTGGCCGTGCCATGCAGGTTGATGTAACCGATCTGCCCGGGCAGGAGGCCGGCCATGTCGAGTGCAGCCTGCATGGCCTGGCGCGCGCCCAGGCCTTGCGGATGGGGGGAGGACATGTGGTGCGCGTCGCTGGATTCGCCGATGCCGCTGACCACGATGGCGCCCGCCGGCGGCGTGTCGGCGCGTTCGAGCAGTACGAAGGCCGCGGCTTCTCCGATGGAAATGCCGTCGCGCCCGGCATCGAAGGGGCGGCAGGGACGTGCCGAGACCAGCTGCAGCGAGTTGAAACCGTAGAGCGTGGTCAGGCAGAGCGAATCGACCCCGCCCACGATGGCCGCGTCGATCAGGCCGCAGGCCATCATGCGCTGGGCATTGCCGAAGACCTTGGCGCTCGACGAGCAGGCGGTCGAGACCACGAAGGCCGGCCCGCTCAGGCCGAAGTAGGAGCGCACGAAGTCACCCACGGAATAGCTGTTGTGGGTGTGTTGGTAGTCCACATTCCCGCAGAACTGGCCAGTGTCGGGATCGCGGTGGCGGTAGGCCAGTTCGGCGCTGAGGATGCCCGAGGTGCTGGTGCCCAGGAACACGCCCACCCGGTCCTTGCCATGGCGGGTCATGGCTTCGCGCACGGCAGCCGCGAAACCGTCCTGCTCCAGGCCCATCTGCGCCAGGCGGTTGTTGCGGCAATCGAAGGCGTGCAGGTCCTCGCGCAGCGTGTAGGCATCGAGTCCGTCCACGGCGCCCATGCAGGTGTCGAGATCGACCGTTTCCCAGTGCATGGATCGCACGCCGCTGCGTTGTTCTCGCAGGGCGTCAAGCGTCGGCGCAAGCCCGGCGCCCAGGGCGCTGGTCATGGTGTAGGCGGCAAGGTGGAGCGGCAACATGGGGGATGGGATCGATGGCGGCGTATGCCAGGTTCAGGCGGGCGATTCTACCGACGCAGCCTGTGGCAGGCCGGTTTGTGGACGGGCCAGGATGGCCGAGAACAGCAGCGCCAGTACCGTGCCCAGACCGACGGTGATGCCCAGGATGGCCAGCACGGGCACACTGGACAGTGCCAGCATGCCGAAGCTGCCGACGATGGTCAGGTTGGCCGTCACCAGGGAAATGCTGGTCTGGCGCTGCGCCTGGGCGCTGCTGCCGGTGTTCGTGTTGTCGAAGAAGAGGGCGTAGTTCGAACCGATGGCGACCACCAGCAGCAGGCCCACCAAGTGCAGGATCGTCAGCGAGGTTCCGCCCAGCAGCAGGGTGCCGGTCACGCAGACCACGGCACAGGCCAGGGGCAGGGCGACCCGCAGCGCGCGTGTGACGGAGCGCAGCGTCAGCAGCAGCAGGGCCAGGATCGCCAGACAACCCAGGCCCGAGAACAGCAGCGCTTCGTGGAGGTAGCTGTCGAACAGGGCGTTGGTTTCGGCCAGCAGATCGATGACGGTGATGTTCCTGGTGCCGTCGGCCTTGAGCGCGGCGTCGACGCGTTCGATGTCGATGTCCTGCTCCGCCTGATCGACGATGGGCGGGCGCAGCGGCATCAACACCAGCACGTCGCGCTCCCGCGGGATGAGCAGGGAGTCGTACAGCAGCGCCGAGGCCGTGCCGTCCAGGTCGCGGCGCGTGAGCAGGGCGCGGGTGCGGCTGCTTTCCACATCCGCCAGGAAGCCTTGCAGGCGCTCGGCGCGCAGGGGCAGGCCGGCCAGTGCCGCTTCCAGCCGTCGACGCAAGGGCGCCGGTTCCGGCAGCGCGGCCTGGCGGGCCTGTTGGCTGGCCAGGCTGGGCAGCACCTGGCTCGGTGAGCTGTAGCCTGCAAGCGTGCCGGCACGGCTCAGGGCCTGCAGCACGCTGCCGGCGCGCTCGGCCTGCTGCAGGGCCTGTTCCTGGTCCGCCGCTGTCAGCACGGCCAGGTAACGCAGATCCGAGGCGCCCAGGTCGCGGCGCAGTTCCTCGTGCAACTGCTGGTCGGCCTGGGTCACGGGATTGAGGGCGGAGATGCTGCGGTTCCAGATGCGGTCCGCATGCAGGCCGACCACCACCAGCATGCCCAGCATGAGCACCAGCAGCAGCCAGCGCAGCCGCGGTGCCTGTCGCATCAGCCTCAGCAACAGCTCACCGGTGCGCGGCAGGTCGGGCGCTGGCAGATCCTGGGGCATGAGTCGGGGCAGGACGTAGCGTGTGACCAGCACAGCGGCCACCAGGCCGACCGTGGAGTACAGCCCCAGTTGCGCCAGGCCCGGGAAGCCCGAGCCCAGCAGCGCCAGGAAACCCGCCACCGAGGTCAGCAAGCCCAGCCAGAGCGTGCGCCAGAACAGGCGCGCCTGCTGGGGCGTGGTCGGGCGCTGGACGAAGAGGTAGATGGCGTAATCCACCGCCTCACCGATCATCGTGGTGCCAAAGCCCAGCGTGATGCCGTGCACCTGCCCGAAACCCAGGCTCACCGCCGTGATGCCGGCCAGGGTGCCGGTCAGCATGGGCAGCAGGCTCAGGCCCAGCAGCCGTGCCGAACGGTAGACCAGCAGCAGCAGGGCGACGACCAGCACTAGGCTGGCGGCGGCAAGCCGATGGACTTCGCTTTCGATCAGGGCCCGCGACGCCACCGAGAACACGCTGGTGCCCGTCATCAGCAGGCGGGTGTCGGCCTGGCGGTCGGGGATGGCGGCAAAGGCGCTGCGCACCGTCTCGAGCGTGCGCGCCTGTGCATCGATGTCCGAACCCTCGGCCCGGGTCTGCAGCAGCAGCAGGGCGCGCGCACCGTCGCGGGTGGACCAGACGCCCTCGGTGCTGGGCGGTTGCGAACTGCCTTCGAACTGGCCCAGCAGCTCACGTGTCTCACCGGTCGGGTCGCGCGGCAACAGCTGCTTGAGCAGCATGCCGGCGCTGCCGGAGAGATCCTCCACCGTGTTGCCGATGGCGCGGCGCAGGCCTTCTTCCGTGTAGCGTTGCGCGTCCACGGCGGGACTGAGCAGGTAGCGGTTGTCGAAAACGTACGCGCGGTCCAGCGCCAGGTCCGCGGCGCTGCCGTTTTGCACGCCGATGAACTCGGCCTGCTGGCGCAGCGCCGTGGAGAGTGCCTTTGAGAGCCGGGCCCGCTCGGCGGCGTCGCCGCCCTCGATGCCGACCACGATCAGGCGCGCGATGATGCCGTCCTTGAACTGGTCCATCAGCATCTGCTGGCGTTCGCTGGGCGCACGCGGCATGAAAGCCGAGAGGTCGGCCACGAAGGTCGTGCGGGCGATCACGGCCACGCAGGCCAGCAGCGCGGCCAGCCAGAGCACGATGGGCAGGTGGATGCGCAGGCGCTTCATGGCCGGGTCACCGGGGTGATCTGCATTTCGGAGCGGTCACCATCGGCATGGTCATAGGACACGCTCAATACCTCGCCCTGGCTGCCGCCGATGCGGATGCCGCTGATGATGCGGTTCATCGAGGGCTCGCGCGGCACCAGCATGAGCTGCCAGCGGGCCGGGGTGCCGATCAGGTGCACCTTGTAGACTTTTTCCAGGGCCTGGCGGTCGCCGGCCAGGGTGCCGCGTATGCCTTCGACGAAGGCTGCCACTTCCGGGTAGGACTGCAGGCTCACGGTCTTCTGGCGGCCATCCTGCTCCAGGGTGAGGCGGTTGCCGTCCAGCAGCATGGCCTGCCTTTTCGGTTTGAGCGTGCGCATCTCCATACGGTCCGGCGCCGAGAAGGACAACTCACCCGAGGATTCGACCGGCTTGTCCAGCATGGCAATGTACTTGCGTTCGACGAAACGGGCCTGGCCGCTTTTCGTCTGGGCCAGCAACTGCATCAGCTCGCCCAGCTGCCATTCCGCCGCCTGGTTGACGGAGGTGCCGGCCAGCAGCACGGCACCGAACAGCACCAGCAGGCCGCGTCGCAGGCGGATGTCAGCGGGACGCACGGGAAGTCTCTTTCCAGAAGTCATAAAAATTGAACCAGTTATACGGTGCCTCGCGGCAGTGCAACTCGATCAGCTGGGCATAACGCTCGATCGCGGTACGCAGTGCAGCCTCCCGGTCGGCCGAGGATAGCTGGCTGAAATCGGCCAGGCGTTCGAAATGGATGTCGTAACGGTTGCCACCTCGGTACAGGCCGGTCATGAAATACACCGGGCGGCGCACGATGGCGGCGAGGCGGAACGGCCCCAGCGGGAAGGGGGCCGGCTCGCCAAACAGCGGTACCTGCAGGTGGGTGTCCGGCCCCACGGCGCGATCGGCCAGCAGGGCGACCCAGGCGCCGGCCTGGACCCGCTCATTGAGCGTGAAGATGGCATCGAGCTGGCCCAGCGGGATGATGTCCAGCACGACCTGGGCATTGACCCGGGCCAGCATGCTGTTGAGCAGGCGGGCGTTCTGCGGGTACATCGCCGCGCAGACCTTGTGCCTGGCGTTCTTGCGCGCCAGCGCGCGCAGCACCTCGAAGCTGCCCAGGTGGGCACCGAAGATCAGCAGGCCGCCCGCGGCATCGTCGGCTGCCGGCAGCAGCTCTTCGCCGCAGACGCGGATGTCGAAGAGCTCGTGCCGGTCGTTGAGCAGGTAGACGCGGTCATGGATGGTGCTGGCAAAGGCCAGGATGTGGCGGTACATGTCGCGCCAGCTGGCGGGCCGGCCCAGTACACGCTGCAGGTAGCCGCGCGAGGCCGCGCGCGCGGCGGGCACGGCCAGCAGGAAATAGAGCGCGATGCCGTAGACGATGGGGCGGGTCAGGCGGCGCCCCAGCGCCAGCGACAGCCAGGTCATGAAGCGCAGC
The DNA here is from genome assembly GCA_963512455.1 of uncultured Hylemonella sp. Lineage (GTDB taxonomy): Bacteria > Pseudomonadota > Gammaproteobacteria > Burkholderiales > Burkholderiaceae_C > Hylemonella. The sequence goes on from CAUPMJ010000001.1 coordinate 315,481, forward strand.
AGCATCAGGCTGCCGCGCTCCTTGCGTTGCAGCCAGGCTGGCGTATCGGTGCCGTGTCCTTGGCTGGGGGGCGGCTGATGTGTCATGCCTGGCTGGCCGTGGCGACCGTGAAGCGGCCACTGGCGATGCGTCGTTCGCCGCTGCGGATCTCGAAGCGCACGGCAACATCGCTCGCTTCAAACTCCAGCACCAGCGCATCACCCGGTTGGCAGGGGCTGAGGAACTTGGCCATGGCGATGCCGCTGATGGCGATGCCGCAAGCCTGCTCCACGGCGCGCTGGGCCCGGTCGAGCAGGACCACGCCCGGCAGGATGGGCCGGCCGGGAAAGTGGCCCGCATAAGCAGGGTGGTCGATGGCCACCGGCAAGGGCAGGCTGGTCATTCAGCGTCCATTCCCGTTGCCCTCAGGCGGCGCCAGCCGGGCGACCAGCAGGATGTTGGCGAAGGGCGTGCCCTGGTGCATGGGGATGGCTTCCACCGCAAAACCCAGCGCGCGCAGCAAGGTCTGCCAGTCGTCCAGTGTGCGGCAATACAGGCGCGCGAGCCGGTGCCCGCGCACGAAGGTGACCGCGGCATCCACCCAGTTGCTGATCCTGAACGGCAGGCCGGCCGAGGCGTCGCCCACCCGCAGCAGCAGCGTGCCGCCGGGCGTCAACGCAGACTTGACGCGGCGCAGCACGTCTTCCTGCGCTGCATACGCGACGTAATGCAGCACGTCCAGGATGACAACGGCATCGGCCTGGTCGAAATCGGTGTGGCGCATGTCACCCAGGGTGAAGCCGGCGCGCTCGCCCAGGTGCCCAAGGGCCTGCTGGGCCCGTGTCACGTCGCGCGGCATCAGTTCGATGCCGCGGACCTGGCAGTGCGACGGGGGCGGCGCCCAGCCGGCCGGCCATTGCCGCTCCGCTACGGACTGGCCGTCCAGGCTGCCCAGTAGGGCGGCCAGCAGGCCCTGGCCGCAACCGATGTCCAGGACGCGGGCGCGGGCCGGCAGCAGGCCGCGCTGCAGCAGGCCGGCGAAGGCCGGGTCGGCACTTAGCTTGCCGCGGGCGAAGCGCCAGGGGAAGTTGCCCAGGGGGCGATAGGGGGCCGTGGCTTGTTCAAGCAACTCGGCAGGCAGGGTGGCGGTGCGCATGGTCGGGACGGGGCGTGGGTTCAGGCTTGCAGCCGCACGGCTTGCAGGCCTTGCGCGCGTAGGGCCGCCAGCAGCGGCGGCAGCACTTCCAGGATCACGGGGCGGCCGGCCGGACTGAGGGCAGCATGGTGGTCGTGCAGCAGCAGGATGTCACCGGCTCCCAGGTCGCGGGTGAGGCGGCGCAGCACCAGGGCCGCATCCCCCGTGCGGGTGTCGAAACCGCGCCGTGTCCAGCTGGCCAGTTGCAGGCCGAGCTCATGCAGCACGGGGTCGAGGAAGATGTTGCGCAGGCCGGCTGGCGCACGGAAAAACTGTGGGCGTTGACCGGTCACGTCTTCCAGGGTGGCTTGTGCAGCGCTGATTTCCCGACGCAACTGGCCCGGTCCCATGACCGAAAAATGGTGCCGGTGCCGCTGGCTGTGGTTGCCCAGGGCATGGCCACGCCGCACGATCTCGCGTGCCAGTTCCGGATGTTGCCGCACGTGGTCGCCGATGCAGAAGAAGGTGGCCTTGGCCTGCAGCGTATCGAGCAGGTCCAGTACGGCGGGGGTGACCTGCGGATTGGGGCCGTCGTCGATGGTGAGGGCGACTTCGGGGCGCTGGCGTGGCAGGTGGGTCAGGTTGGGGCCCAGCCAACGGCTGCGTGGCCACAGGCCGGTGGCCGCGATCAGCGCATGGTTCGCCGCCAGCGCGCCCAGGCTCAGGGGCCAGGCGGGTGTGAGCAGGCCGACGCCGGCCAGGGCGTGCACGCCCAGGGAGACCTGGACGAAAGGCGCCGGCTTCCAGCGAGTGGCGGGTGCGGCCCGGGCCGCACCGCGATCCTGTGCAACCTGCAAGGCCAGCTGGGCCAAGGCCTGCTGCGGCAGCTTGCCGGTGGCGTTGCGCGGCAGGGACGCCAGGAAATGGATGGGGCGCGGCAGGAAGGCCGGGTCGATGCGCTCGCGCATGGCGTGCTGCAGTTCGGCCTCCTTCAGCGCAGGCGCCACTACGAAGGCGACCGGGCGCTGGATGCGGCCCTGCGCGTCCTGGACGGCGTCCTGCGGCCAGTACAGGGCGGCATCCACCACCCCGGGGATGCTGTTCAGCTGGTGGTTCAGGTAGGCCAGCGAAGTGCGCTTGCCGGCAATGTTGACCATGTCGGCGTGGCGGCCCAGCAAGGCAAAGCGGGTGGGGGACTGCAGCTCCAGCACGTCGCTCAGCGGCACCACACCTTCCACGTGGCCGCCATGGGCACTGAAGCGTGGCTCACCGTCCACGACCGGCTCGGCTCGTACTTCGATGCCGTCGAAGGTCTGCCACAGATCGCCGGCCGCGCAACGGCGCGCGGCGATCTGGCCGGTTTCGGTGCTGCCGTAGATTTCAAGCAGCGGTGCGCCCAGCGCTTCTTCTGCCTGGCGCGCCAGCTGCGGCGCCAACGGTGCGGTGGCACTCAGCTGCAGGGACAGCGGTGGCACGGCGAGCTGCGCTTCGACCAGGGTGCGCAGGTGAAAGGGCGTGCTGACCAGCACGCGCGGGCCCGGCGTGTCTTGCAGCGCGGCCGCGATATCGGCCGGGTAGAAGGGATGGCTGGCGTCGATCACGCTCTCGTTGAGCAGGGGCAGCAACACCGTGGATTCGAAGCCGTACATGTGCTGGGGCGGCACGGTGCCGGTGACCGTGAAGGGCTGATCCGTGCCCAGCCATTCGCGCACGCGGCGGCCGGCGCCCTGGGCGTTCTGCACCAGCGGCCCCCAGTGTTTGGCGTGCGGCATGGGCTCGCCGGTGGAGCCTGAGGTGAAGACGTAGGCGGCGATCTGATCGCCATCGATCTCGGGCACCTCGAAGGGCGCGTCGGCCGCGGGAACGGGGCCGCGTTCGTAGACGATCTGCGGCAGGCCGCCGCTGTCGCCGGGCGCATCCACCACGGCGTGCAGGCCGGGGTAACGCTGGCCCAGGCGCTGCAGCATCTCGGGCGTGCGGGTCGAAGGCAGCAGCAGCGGCACGCCGCGCAGCAGGGCGGCACCCAGCACCACGGCAAAGTGGTGGCGTTTGCTGCACAGGTTGAGCACGGCGGCGTCTTGCGGCAGGCGCGCCGCCATGTGGCGCACGGCGCCCAGGTAGTCCAGCGCCGTGACGCCACGACCCTTGGACCAGGCCATCAGGGCCTGGGGTGTGCGGTGCGAGATCAGGGCCGGCATGGTCTGTGGTTCAGGTGCCGTCGCCCGCGGCGCGCCGCTTGTCGCGGTACATCGTGAAGCTCTGGAGGATGGAGACGTGCGGGATGCCGCGCAGGCACCAGCGCCGCGCTGCGTATTCGGCCACGAACATCCCGCCCAGCAGGGGGATCGAGAGCACGTTGACGAAGAAGGACCAGGTGGACAGCGATGCGGTAAAGAACATGACCAGCGGGATCACGGCCATGGCGATGAAAAACCAGGTCCAGGCCCAGGTGGCCTGGCGCGCGTAGCGGGCGATGCGCGGGCTGTAGTCCGCGCCATGGATGCGCCGGGCGAACTGGGCGATCAGCGGCTCACGGCCCGGGCGCAGCGTGTGGCCGAAGAACCAGGCCAGCAGCGACTGCATGCCCACGGTCTGCGCCAGGTTGATCCAGGCCAGCGTGGCGTGTGACCAGCTGGAGGCGGTCAGCAGCCAGTGCATGGCAGCAGGGTAGCCCAGCAGGAGCAGCAAGGCCAGAGCCGTCTTGAACCACAGTCCCGTTTTCATGGACAGGTGCGAGGCCGCAGCGGCTCAGACGCGGTGGCTGGCGATGTGCGCGGCCAGGCTGCGCAGGGAGCTGAAGATGTTGGCGTTGTCCGGGTCGTCCGAGCGCATCTGGAAGCCGTATTGCTTGGAAACGGCCAGGGCGATCTCCAGCACGTCGATCGAGTCCAGTCCCAGGCCGTCGCCGTACAGCGGGTCCAGCGGCGGGATCTGCTCGGGGGCGACTTCCAGGTTCAGGGCGGTGACGATGAACCGGGCGATCTCTTGTTCGAATTCGGTCTGGGTTTGAGTGATGCTCATGAGGGCGTTTGACAGGCGGACAGATGAGAGGCAGCGCCACGTGAGGTGCTTGCGGAACAGCCCCCCATTCTACCGGTCCGCCTGGGATCGTTGGCGCCTGTCCAACCTCCTGTTGACCATACCGCTCACGTCTGCATGGTTCACGCGCGCAGGAACGACAGCAGGGCATCGTTGAACGCCTGCGGGTGCGATACGTTCAGCCCGTGCGGCGCTCCGCTCACCCGCACCAGTCGGCTGTGGGGCACGGCGCGGTGCGTGCGCTGGCCTGAGCCCTCGATGGGCACGATCGCGTCGGCCTCGCCGTGGATCACCAGGGTGGGCACGGTCACTTTCTTCAGGTCTTCGCGGAAGTCGGTCGTGCTGAAGGCGTCCATGCAGGCCAAGGCCGCATGCTGTGCTGACTGTTGGCACAGGGCGATGGCCTCGTTGCGCTGTGACTCGGTGACCTTCAGTGCACCGTTGGCCGAGAAGAAGTTCCGGGTGAACTGGTCAAAGTAGCCGTCGCGATCCTGCTCGAGCGCCTTCCTTTTCTCTTGTGCCTTCTCGGGTGTGAGCGGCCCTTGCGGGTTGTCGGCCGTCTTCATCAGGTACGGTGGCACGGCCGCGGCAAACACCGCGCTGTGCAGGCGCGATTCGCCGCACCGCGCGATGTAGCGGGCCACTTCGCCCCCGCCCATCGAGAAGCCCACCAGCGTCACATCCTGCAGTCCGCACTTGTCCATGACGCGTTGCAGGTCATCGGCCAGCCCGTCGTAGCTGTAACCTGATGCCGGCTTGTCCGAACGTCCGAAGCCCCTTCGGTCATAGGCCACCACGCGGTATCCGGCGGCCCGGAGCACCGAGATCTGCGGTTCCCAGGCCTGGGCCGACAGCGGCCAGCCATGGATCAGCAGCACCGGCCGGCCGCCGCCACCGCTGTCGTCGATGTGCAGGCGCACGGCGCCCGCTGGAGCCGCCTCTGTGAAGCTGACATCCTCCGGGTTCGCCGACACGCCAGCCGCGGCGCCACCCAGTGCCCCGGCAACGGCGCCCAGCGTGGCCCCGACCGCCGCCCCCACGGGGCCGGCCACAGCAACGCCGACGACGGCACCCGTGGCCATACCGGCCACCATGCCGCCCCCCATCAGCGCCGAGTTGGCCTCGCGCTCCGCTTCCTGCGGTTCCAGCATGCTCTGCGCTGCGGGATTCGGGTCCTGCGAGGGAATGCCGTGGCCTGGAAGGGCCTGCTCGGCCAGGTCCTGGTCGGCTTGCGCGGTGTTGGGTGGGGACATGAGGCTCTCCGGTGTGATGTGATGAGGGAACAGGCACGAGATCCGCGCGTGAACGGTCAGGTGATCCTAGGTCCGCGTCAGCGGGCCGTCCGTGCGGCAGCGGACAGTCGCGGATCACGTCTTGCAAGGCGTTTCGCCACGCTTGGTGCAACACGGCATCCGGTCATGGGCTCCATGGGGCTGGAAACAGGAAAAACAGTCATCTGAGAAAATCGCGTCTGTCATTGATTTCAAGAAACATGTCGAAACCCAACCCGTGGTGTCTTTCTGTCGCGCCGATGATCGACTGGACCGACCGCCACTGTCGTTATTTCCACCGCCTGCTGAGCCGCCGCGCCCGGCTGTACACCGAGATGATCACCACCGGTGCGCTGCTGCATGGCGATGTGACACGCCACCTGCGCTTCAATGCCGAGGAACACCCGGTGGCCCTGCAGCTCGGCGGCAGCGAACCGGCCGACCTGGCCCGCTGCGCGAAGCTGGGCGAGCAGTGGGGTTACGACGAGATCAACCTGAATTGCGGCTGCCCCAGCGAGCGCGTGCAGCGAGGTGCCTTCGGGGCCTGCCTGATGGCCGAGCCGAAGTTGGTAGCCGAAGGCGTCAAGGCCATGGTGGATGCCGTGTCCGTGCCGGTCACGGTGAAACACCGCATCGGCATCGACCGGACCGAGAGCTATGAATTCGTGCGCGACTTCGTGGGGACCGTGGCCGAGGCGGGCTGCGCCACCTTCATCGTGCATGCGCGCAACGCCTGGCTGCAGGGTCTGTCGCCGAAGGAGAACCGCGAGATCCCGCCGCTGCGCTACGAACTGGTGCACCGGCTCAAGCACGACTTTCCGCAACTGACCATCGTGATCAACGGCGGCCTCACCACGGACGAACAGGTGTCGCGGGAATTGCGCCTGCTCGACGGCGCGATGATCGGCCGTGAGGCTTATCACAACCCCTGGTGGCTGGCCTCCTGGGACGAGCGGTATTTCGGTGCGTCGCCTTCGACCTTGACGCGCGAGACGGTGGAGCAGCAGATGGTGGACTACATGCTACGCGCCGCCGCCGAGGATGGCTGCCCCTGGTACGCGATTGCGCGTCACATGCTGGGTTTGCGCCACGGCCTGCCCGGGGCGCGGCGCTGGCGCCAGGTCTGGAGCGACCACAAACTCAAGCCGCTCGACCCTCGCGAGGTGATGGCGCTGGCGCACCAGGGACCTTCGGCGTAATTCGCGTCGCGCACTTGCCGACCGGGGTACGGCGGGCTCAGTGCAGACCGTTCTTGCGGCTGCCCATATAACCCTCAAATTCCGCCGCCGGCATGGGACGGGCGAAGTGGTAACCCTGGGCTTCGTCGCAGCCGAAGTTCTGCAACTGTTGCAGCAGGTCCGGTGTTTCCACGCCCTCGGCGATGGTGAGCAGGTCCAGGCTGTGCGCCATCTGGATGATGGCGCGCACGATGGCCGCGTCGTCCGGGTCGCTGGCAAGATCGCGGATGAAACTCTGGTCGATCTTGAGCTTGTCGATGTCGAAGCGCTTCAGATAGGACAGGCTGGAGTAGCCGGTGCCGAAGTCGTCGATGGCCAGTTTCACACCCAACTGCTTGAGGCGACGGACCGTGGCCATGACCTGCTCGACGTCCTGGATCAGGATGGATTCGGTCAGCTCCAGCTCCAACAGTGACGGGTCCAGGCCCGTGCCGGCCAGCGCCTGCACCACGGTCTCCTCGATGCTGCCACGCTGGAACTGCACTGCCGAGAGGTTGACCGCCATCATCATGGCGGGCAAGCCGGCGCGCTGCCAGGCCTGGGCCTGGCGGCAGGCTTCCTGGATCACCCAGTCGCCGATGGGCACGATCAGGCCGCTGTCCTCCGCTACCGGCACGAAACGGGCGGGATGGACCAGGCCGAATTCCGGGTGCTGCCAGCGCAGCAGGGCTTCGACGCCGATGACGCGGCCGCTGTCCAGCTCGATCTGCGGCTGGTAGTGCAGCACGAACTCCCCGCGCTCCAGGGCTCGGCGCAGGCCGCTGCGCATCAGCAGGTGTTCCACCGCCTCCTCGTCCATGGCTTCGTCGAAGAAGCGATAGGTGTTGCGGCCCGCCTCCTTGGCACGGTACATGGCCATGTCGGCCTTCTTGCGCAGGATGTCGAAGTCGCTGCCGTCCTGCGGATAGAGCGCCACGCCGATCGAGGCCGAGGTGGAGAGCTCGTTGCCGTCGGAAAAGAAGGGTTCCTGCAGCAGTTCCATGATCTTGGATAGCACCGGCAGGCAGCTCTCGGTGCCGTGCTGCTCGCGCAGGATGAGCACGAATTCGTCGCCCCCCTGGCGGCTGATGGTGTCGCTGTCGCGCACGCAATGTTTGAGCCGTGTTGCGACTTCCTTGAGCAAGGCGTCGCCCGTGGCATGGCCTAGCGAGTCGTTGATCTTCTTGAAGTTGTCCAGGTCCAGGAAGACCAGGGCCAGGCCGCTGCGGCCGCGCTCGGCCTGGGTGATGGCCTGCTGCAGCCGGTCTTCGAGCAGCAGTCGGTTGGGCAGGCCGGTCAGCGGATCGTGGTAGGCCAGGAACTCGACCTTCTGCTCAGCCAGCTTGCGCTGCGTGATGTCCGAGCCGGTGCCGCGGTAACCCTTGAAGATGCCGTCCTCGAATACCGGCTTGCCGTTGATCACGCACCAGCGCAGCTCGCCGTCACGGTCCCTCAGCTGGTAGACAAAATCCTTGAAGGGCAGGCGTGCGTCGAGCACGTGGCGGTGCTCGGCCCACTGCTCCGGCGTCACCCCCACGATGGGCAACTCCCAGCGGTGTTTGCCCAGTCCGCTTTCGTCCTTGCTGGGCGGGGGGGCGAGCAGACCGCCGGAGATTTCCGTGAAGCGCAGGTCTGCATCCATTTCCCAGAACCAGTCCGAGGACATTTCCGACAGGTCGCGAAAGCGTGCCTCCTCGGTGCGCAGGTGGTGTTCGGCGGCGACGCGTTCGGCGATTTCATGCTGCAGCTGCTCGTTGATCGTCGCCAGCTCCTGGGTGCGCGCTTCGACCCGGCGTTCGAGTTCGTGGCGCGCCTCGGCCAGCGCCCCCAGCGCCGCCTTCTGGACGCTGATGTCCTCGCTGATCCAGATGGCGCCCTGGCTGCCGTCCTGGTTGGGGATGGCCTTGGCCAAGTGCCGGCTCCAGATCATGACGCCGTCGTTGTGGCGCGCATGCCGCCATTCGATGTCGACCAGTTCGCCGCGTGCCAGCACCGGGCCGACGGCCGAGCCGAAGGCCTGGTAGTCCGCGTCGTCGTGGAAGAAGATCCGGCTGTACTGGCCGATCAGGGTGCCCGGCGCCCAGCCATAGATGGCTTCCATGCGTGGGTTGCAATGCACGATCTGGCCGTTACGTGTGAAGAGGATGCCCACCGAGGCGTTTTCCAGGATGGCCTGCTGGCGCTGCAGCAGTTCGTCGAGGCTGGCCTGCTCACGCTTGCGTTGGCTGATGTCCTCGATGATCCAGATCGTGCCCTCGGCCGTGTTGGCCGGGTTGATGGCCTTGGCCCGCAGATGGCAGTGGACCTCACTGCCATCCTGGCGGCGCATGGGCATTTCCACGTCCAGCAATTCGCCGCGTGCCAGCAAGGGACCGGCCTGGCGGCCCATGGCTTCATAGGCTTCCTGGCTGGCGTAAAAGACGGAGCCAGGCTGGCCGACCAGTTCCCCTTGAGTCCAGCCGTAGATCTCGGCGGAACGCGGGTTGCAGTGCAGGACCTTGCGGTCACGCGTGAAGAGGATGCCGACCGAAGCGTTTTCGAGAATGGCCTGGTACTCCAGCAGGGTCTGCTGGATGTCGGGTTTGAAGGTGTCGCCGGGCAGTGGGGCCATTAATTCAGGATAGGGCAATTCCGGCTGTGCGGCCAGTGCAAAAGTCTCAGGTTGCCGCTTCGAGTCCGTTGCGGAAGTGTTCCAGCATCCTTTGTGTGGCGGTGGCCGCATCGCGTGCCTGCAGCGCGGTCATGACGGCGCGGTGTTCGGCCAGCGATTCCTCGATGCGCCCGGACTTGAGCAGCGAGTGGTGCCGGTTGAGCTTCATGACCTTGCGCAGGTCGGCCACCATCTGGTTGCGCCAGCGGTTGTCGGCGATCTCCAGCAGGCGCATGTGAAAGCGTTCATTGAGTTCGAAGAAGCGATCCCGGTCCTGCGTGCTGGCTTCCAGTGCCTCGTGCAGGCTGTGCAGTTCGCGCAGCTGCTCGTCCGTGGCGTGCCGGGCCACCATGCCGGTCGCGTCGGATTCCAGCAGGCCCAGCAGGTGGTAGATGTCCACCAGGTCCTTTTCATTGACCTCGGTGACGTAGGCGCCGCGGCGTACCTTCATGGTCACCAGGCCTTCGGCCGCCAGTACCTTGAGCGCCTCGCGCAGGGGGGTGCGGCTGATGCCGTAGTCCTCGGCGATCTTCAGTTCGTCGATCCAGCTGCCAGGCTCCAGTTCACGGTTGAAGATGCGCTGGCGCAGCAGTTCGGCCACTTCTTCATACAGGGCGCGGGGAGAGAGGGAAACGGCGGACATGGCCTGGATTGTAAGCTTAAAGAATATTTTGCATCAATAATTATGAATGATGTAAACTCCGCGCAACAAATTAAAGGGCCTTCCCGGGGCCGCCGCTTTGCCATGAACCAGAAAAAGACCGAGTTCCAACAAGCCAGCCTCGAGGCCTGGCACAAGGCCGCCGCCAAATCTGCGCCGGGCGGCGACGTGAACGCCCTGAATTGGCTCACGCCCGATGGCATCACGGTCAAGCCGCTGTACACCGCGGCCGATATCCAGAGCCTGCCGCACGCCGACACGCTACCCGGCTTCGAGCCCTATCTGCGCGGTCCGCAGGCCACCATGTACGCCGTGCGGCCATGGACCATCCGCCAGTACGCGGGCTTTTCCACGGCCGAGGAATCCAACGCCTTCTATCGCAAGGCCCTGGCGGCCGGCGGGCAGGGCGTGAGCGTGGCCTTCGACCTGGCCACGCACCGCGGCTACGACAGCGACCACCCGCGCGTGACCGGTGACGTGGGCAAGGCCGGTGTGGCCATCGACTCGGTGGAGGACATGAAGATCCTTTTCAGCGAGATTCCGCTGGGCAAGGTGAGTGTCTCCATGACCATGAACGGCGCCGTGCTGCCGGTGCTGGCGGGTTACGTGGTGGCGGCGGAAGAGCAGGGCGTGAGCCAGGACCAGTTGAGCGGGACCATCCAGAACGACATCCTCAAGGAGTTCATGGTCCGCAACACCTATATCTATCCGCCGGAACCGTCGATGCGCATCATCGGCGACATCATCGAGTACACGGCAAAGCACATGCCCAAGTTCAACTCGATCTCGATCTCGGGTTACCACATGCAGGAGGCCGGGGCCAACCAGGCGCTGGAACTGGCCTTCACCCTGGCCGACGGCAAGGAGTATGTGAAGACGGCGATAACCAAGGGCATGGACGTGGACGATTTCGCGGGCCGACTGTCCTTCTTCTGGGCGGTCGGCATGAATTTCTATCTTGAAATCGCCAAGATGCGCGCGGCGCGCCTGCTCTGGTGCCGCATCATGAAGGGCTTCAACGCCAAGGCGCCGAAGAGCCTGATGCTGCGCACGCACAGCCAGACCAGCGGCTGGAGCCTGACCGAGCAGGATCCCTACAACAATGTGGTGCGGACCACCATCGAGGCCATGGCCGCGGTGTTCGGCGGCACGCAGAGCCTGCACACCAACAGCTTCGACGAGGCCATCGCCCTGCCCACCGAGTTCAGCTCGCGCATCGCGCGCAACACCCAGCTCATCATCCAGGAAGAGACCCACATCACCAACGTGATCGATCCCTGGGCCGGCAGCTACATGATGGAGAAGCTCACGCAGGACATGATGGATGCGGCCTGGACCATCATCGAGGAGGTCGACGCCATGGGCGGCATGACCAAGGCGGTGGACTCGGGCTGGGCCAAGCTCAAGATCGAGGCGGCCGCGGCCGAAAAGCAGGCGCGCATCGACAGCGGCAAGGACGTGATCGTCGGCGTCAACAAGTACAAGCTCAAGAAGGAGGACCCGATCGACATCCTCGAGGTCGACAACGTCAAGGTGCGCGACGGCCAGATCGCGCGCCTCAAGGCCATCCGTGCCAGCCGCGATGCCCAGGCCGTTCAGGCGGCACTGGATGCGCTCACGCAGGCCGCCGAGCAGGGCAGTGGTAACCTGCTCGACCTGAGCATCCGGGCCATCCGCCTGCGCGCCACGGTGGGCGAGGTGAGCGATGCGCTGGAGAAGGTCTTTGGGCGCCATCGCGCCGATACGCAAAAGGTGACCGGTGTGTACGCAGCTGCCTACGACTCGGCCGAGGGCTGGGAAACCCTGAAGAAGGAAATCGCCGATTTCGCGACGGCGCATGGCCGCCGTCCGCGCGTGATGATCTCCAAGCTCGGCCAGGACGGCCATGACCGCGGCGCCAAGGTGGTGGCCACCGCCTTTGCCGACCTGGGCTTCGACGTGGACATGGGCCCGCTGTTCCAGACCCCCGAGGAATGCGCGCGCCAGGCCATCGAGAACGATGTGCACGCCGTGGGCGTCTCCACCCTGGCGGCAGGCCACAAGACCCTGGTGCCGGCCATCATTGCCGAGCTGAAGAAGCAGGGCGCGGACGACATCATCGTTTTCGTCGGCGGTGTCATTCCGCGTCAGGACTACGACTTTCTCTATGAAGCGGGCGTCAAGGGCATTTACGGCCCCGGCACCCCGATCCCGGCCAGCGCCAAGGATGTGCTGGAGCAGATCAAGAAAGCCCACGTTTGAAAGAGGCGGCGGTGAGCCATCCTCCACTACTGGACGGCATCCTGCAGGGCAACCCCGCCCAGCAGCGCCGTGCCATGGCCAAGGCCATCACGCTGCTCGAATCGACGCGGGCCGATCATCGGGCGCAGGGCGACGAGCTGCTCACGGCGCTGCTGCCGCACACCGGCGGCGCGTTTCGGCTGGGCATCAGCGGCGTGCCTGGTGTGGGCAAGTCCACCTTCATCGAGGCGCTGGGCCTCTACCTCATCGGCCATGGGCATCGCGTGGCGGTGCTGGCGGTGGACCCGTCTTCCAGCGTGTCTGGTGGCTCCATCCTGGGCGACAAGACCCGCATGGAGAAACTCTCCGTGCATAAACAGGCCTATATCCGGCCCAGTCCGTCCAGCGGCACGCTCGGTGGCGTGGCCGAGAAGACGCGCGAGGCCATGCTGGTCTGCGAGGCCGCGGGTTACGACATCGTGATCGTCGAGACCGTGGGCGTGGGCCAGAGCGAAACCGCAGTGGCCAGCATGACCGACATGTTCTGCCTTATGCAATTACCCAATGCGGGCGACGACCTGCAGGCCATCAAGAAGGGCGTGATGGAACTGGCCGACCTGGTGGTGATCAACAAGGCCGACATCGATGCCGCGGCCGCTACACGTGCGCAGGCGCAGATCACCTCTTCCTTGCGCTTGCTGGGCCAACACGGCAACCCCGAACACGCGCACCACGACGAGAAGAGCTGGCACCCGAAGGTGGTCCAGCTCAGTGCCCTGCTGGGCCAGGGGGTGGACAGCTTCTGGGCTGCCGTCACGAAGTTCCGTGCACTGCAGGCCGCCAGCGGCAAACTGGCGGCGCGGCGCGAAGGCCAGGCCCAGGTCTGGATGTGGGAGCGCATCGAGGCCGGTCTCCGACTGGCCTTTCGCGCGCATCCGCAAGTGCGCAAATTGCTGCCATCGTTGAGCACGGAAGTCATAGCCGGCCGTCTGGCGGCCTCCACCGCCGCGCGCCAGCTGCTGCAGGCCTACGAACACAAAACCTGAACGAATCAACAGAGGACGAACCATGCACGACATCCTGGAACAACTGGAGCAAAAACGCGCCGCAGCACGGCTGGGCGGGGGTGAAAAGCGCATCGCGGCACAGCATGCCAAGGGCAAGCTCACGGCACGTGAGCGCCTGGAGGTGCTGCTCGACGAAGGCACCTTCGAAGAGTGGGACATGTTCGTCGAACACCGCTGCGTGGACTTCGGCATGGAGGAGAACAAGATCCCGGGTGACGGCGTGGTCACCGGCTACGGCATGATCAACGGCCGCCTGGTTTTCGTCTACAGCCAGGACTTTACGGTTTTCGGCGGTGCGCTGTCCGAGGCCCACGCCGAGAAGATCTGCAAGATCATGGACCAGGCCATGAAAGCCGGCGCGCCGGTGATCGGCCTGAACGACTCGGGCGGCGCCCGTATCCAGGAAGGCGTGGCCTCCTTGGGTGGTTATGCCGAGGTGTTCCAGCGCAATGTGCTGGCCTCCGGCGTGATCCCGCAGATCAGCATGATCATGGGGCCGAGTGCCGGCGGCGCTGTCTACAGCCCGGCCATCACGGACTTCATCTTCATGGTGAAGGACAGCTCCTATATGTTCGTGACCGGCCCCGAGGTGGTGAAGACGGTGACGCATGAGGAGGTGACCGCCGAGGAACTGGGCGGTGCGTTGACCCACACCACCAAGAGCGGTGTGGCCGACCTGGCCTTCGAGAACGACGTGGAGGCGCTGCTCATGCTGCGCCGTCTCTACAACTACCTGCCGCTGAACAACCGCGAAAAGGCCCCGGTGCGCAAGAGCGGCGACCCGATCGACCGCATGGAGCGCAGCCTGGACACCCTGGTGCCGGACAACCCCAACAAGCCCTATGACATGAAGGAGCTGATCGTCAAGACCGTGGACGATGGCGACTTCTTCGAGATCCAGCCTGAGTACGCGAAGAACATCCTGATCGGTTTCGCCCGCATGGACGGTCAGACCGTTGGCATCGTGGCCAACCAGCCGCTGGTGCTGGCCGGCTGTCTGGACATCAAGAGCAGCATCAAGGCCGCGCGCTTCGTGCGCTTCTGCGACGCCTTCAACATCCCGGTAGTGACCTTTGTCGACGTGCCCGGCTTCATGCCCGGCACCAGCCAGGAGTACGGCGGCATCATCAAGCACGGTGCCAAGCTGCTCTACGCCTACGCCGAGTGTACGGTGCCCAAGATCACCGTGATCACGCGCAAGGCCTATGGCGGTGCCTACGACGTGATGGCCTCCAAGCACCTGCGCGGCGACGTCAACTTCGCCTGGCCCAATGCCGAGATCGCGGTGATGGGCGCCAAGGGCGCCGTGGAGATCATCTTCCGCGAAGACAAGGGCGACCCGGCCAAGCTGGCCGCCAAGGAAGCCGAGTACAAGGCCCGCTTCGCCAACCCCTTCGTGGCGGGCGCGCGGGGCTACATCGACGACGTGATCCTGCCGCACGAGACGCGCAAGCGCATCTGCCGCTCGCTGGTCATGCTGAAAGACAAGAAGCTGGACAACCCGTGGCGCAAGCACGGGAACATTCCGCTTTGAACCGGTATTTGACGAGTCTGGCCATGCCAAAAGCCCTTCACGCCGAGCAAGCGCGCACGCTGACCGACATCCCGAATATCGGGAAGTCGCTGGCAGCCGATTTGCGCATCCTGGGCATCACGACGCCCGCGGAGGTGCGGGACATGGAGCCGCTGGCGGCTTATGAACAGCTGCGTGACTCCATGGGCAAGCGACACGATCCCTGCGTGCTGGATACCTTTCTGGCCGCGCACGATTTCATGAACGGCGGGCCCAGCCAGCCGTGGTGGAACTTCACGGCCCGGCGCAAGGCGCTGCTGGCCGCACAACTTTGAGAGAGAACAGGAAGACATCATGTTCAAGAAAATCCTGATTGCGAATCGAGGAGAAATCGCGTGCCGCGTCATCGCGACCGCGAAGAAAATGGGCATCGCCACCGTGGCGGTGTATTCGGAGGCCGACCGCGACGCGCGCCACGTCTTGCTGGCCGACGAGTCCGTGCTGCTCGGTCCGGCGCCCAGCCGTGAGTCCTATCTGGTGGCTGACAAGATCATTGCCGCGGCCAAGCAGACCGGCGCACAGGCCATCCACCCGGGCTACGGTTTCCTGTCCGAGAACGAGGACTTCGCCAAACGCGTGGAGGAAGAGGGCTTGGTCTTCATCGGTCCCAAGCACTATTCCATCGCCGCCATGGGCGACAAGATCGCCTCCAAGAAGTTGGCGGGCGAGGCCAAGGTGAATTGCATTCCCGGCTGGAACGAGGCCATCGAATCGGCCGAGAAGGCAGTGGAGATTGCCAAGGGCATTGGCTACCCGGTGATGATCAAGGCCTCGGCCGGCGGCGGCGGCAAGGGCCTGCGCGTGGCCTTCAACGACAAGGAGGCACTGGAAGGTTTTACCAGTTGCCGCAACGAGGCGCGCAACAGCTTCGGCGACGACCGCGTCTTCATCGAGAAGTTCGTCGAGGAGCCGCGCCACATCGAGATCCAGGTGCTGGGCGATGCCCACGGCAATGTGATCTACCTGAACGAGCGCGAGTGTTCGATTCAGCGCCGCCACCAGAAGGTGATCGAGGAGGCGCCCAGCCCTTTCATCAGCGACGCGACCCGCAAGGCCATGGGCGAGCAGGCCGTGGCCTTGGCCAAGGCCGTGAAGTACCAGAGCGCGGGCACGGTGGAGTTTGTCGTTGGCAAGGACCAGAGTTTCTATTTCCTGGAGATGAACACCCGGCTGCAGGTGGAACACCCGGTGACCGAGTGCATCACGGGCCTGGACCTGGTGGAGCTCATGATCCGCGTGGCGGCCGGCGAGAAGCTGCCTTTGGCGCAAGCCGACGTGAAGCGCAACGGCTGGGCCATCGAATGCCGCATCAATGCCGAAGATCCGTTCCGCAACTTCCTGCCGTCCACCGGCCGCCTGGTGCGTTTCACGCCGCCGACGCAAAGCATGTGGCAGTCCGATACCAAGAGCCTGCAGGGCGTGCGCGTCGACACCGGCGTGCAGGACGGTGGCGAGATCCCGATGTACTACGACTCGATGATCGCCAAGCTCATCGTGCATGGCAGGGACCGCCTGGAGGCGATCGCCAAGATGCGTGAAGCGCTCAACGGCTTCGTGATCCGTGGCATCAGCTCCAACATTCCTTTCCAGGCCGCGCTGCTGGCGCACCCGAAGTTTGTTGCGGGTGATTTCAACACTGGTTTCATCGCCGAGCACTACGGCAAGGGTTTCTCTTCCGAGGACGTGCCGCACGCCGATCCGAACTTCCTGGTGGCGCTGGCGGCTTTTGTGCGCCGCAAATCACGCGAGCGCACGACCACCATCTCCGGCCAGTTGCCGGGTTATTCAGTGGATGCCGGCAAGGACTACGTGGTCATCACCCTGGGCGCAGAGGGGCAGCACGTGCAGACTCCGGTGCACGTGGACGAATTCGTGGGTGAAACCGGCAAGGCCCGGGTGCGCGTGGGTGACAGGAGTTATGAAATCTGCAGCACCTCGCGCCTGAACGACATCATCATCGTCGGCACGGTGGACGGCAAACCTTTCACGACCCAGGTCGAGCGCGGCACGGCCCGGAATCCGCTGGCCCTGCGGCTGCAGCACAACGGCACGCTGATCGAGGCGCTGGTGATCTCGCCGCGCATGGCCGAGCTGCACAAGCTCATGCCCTACAAGGCGCCGCCGGACATGAGCCGTTACGTGCTCTCGCCCATGCCGGGTCTGCTGGTCGACGTGGCAGTTCAGCCCGGCCAGAAGGTGCAGGCGGGTGAGCGCGTCGCCGTGATCGAGGCGATGAAGATGGAGAACGTGCTGTTCGCTGCCGCCGATGGCGTGGTGGCCAAGGTGCTGGCGAGTAAGGGGGAGTCGCTCACGGTCGATCAGCCGATCATCGAATTTGCTTGAATGCAAAGGTGGAGTTCCAGATGAGTCAAGTGCGTCCTTTCAAGGTGCTGGGCATTCAGCAGATCGCCATCGGCGGGCCCGACAAGACCCGGCTGCAAAAGCTCTGGGTCGAGATGCTGGGCCTGCAGGTCACGGGCACGTTCAGGAGCGAACGCGAGAACGTGGACGAGGACATCTGTGCCATGGGCGCCGGGCCTTACAAGGTCGAGGTCGACCTGATGCAGCCGCTGGACCCCGAGAAGAAACCGGCCGTGCACACCACGCCGCTCAACCACGTGGGCCTGTGGATCGACGATCTACCTCGGGCCGTCGAGTGGCTGACCGCTCAGGGTGTGCGCTTTGCCCCGGGCGGCATCCGCAAGGGTGCCGCCGGCTACGACATCTGCTTTCTGCATCCGAAGTCAAGTGACGAATTCCCGGTTTCGGGAGAAGGTGTACTGATTGAACTGGTGCAGGCGCCGCCCGAGGTGGTGGCAGCACTGGGTTGATCCGACTTGATAGGGGCAAACCCCGTAAGGCCTCTGTAGGACGTATCCCTATACTGAACAGGGTATCGGGCGCTTCAGTTCCGGTTCGATATGGTCGAACTTGAATTGCGATCAGACCCGCCTTGCTCGAGAGGCATACGTCACCGGGATCCGTCATGGGCATCATCAAACAGATTTTTGGACCCGGCGCATGGCTCATGCGCCGCCTGTCCCTGGCCGGCAAGCTGGTTCTGCTGAACCTGGTCATGCTGCTGGCCTACGTCGCGATGGAGTGGGTCGGCGTCGTTACGGGCGTCTGCGCCTTTCTGGTCCTGGTCTACCTGATGCTGGCTTTCTATCTCAGCTTCATGTCCGATCTGCGCCGGGTCATGCATTTCATGGAGCAGACGGCGCAGGGCAATCTGCGCGAGAAGGTGCAGATCCGTGGGCGCGACGAACTCGGCGCCATGGCCGAGGCGATGCAGGGCATGGTGGCCAGCCTGTCGGGCATGGTGGCCAGCATCCGCAGCAACTCGGCCCTGGTGGCCCATGCGGGGCAGAGCCTGGCCGCCGGCAACCGCGAGCTGTCGGACCGCACCGAGCAGCAGGCAGCCAACCTGGAGCAGACTTCGGCCAGCGTGCAGGAACTGTCGTCCACCGTGCAGGGCAATGCGCACACCACGCAGCAGGCCAACAGCCAGGCTGCCCAGGTGCGCGACGTGGCCGACCGCGGTGCCCAGGGCATGGTGCAGGCCGTGCAGTCGGTCGAGGCCATACAGAGCAGCACGCAGCGCATGAACGAGATCATCGGCGTGATCGACAGCCTGGCCTTCCAGACCAATATCCTGGCGCTCAATGCCGCTGTCGAGGCCGCGCGGGCCGGTGAGGCCGGACGTGGTTTTGCCGTGGTGGCGGCCGAGGTGCGTACCCTGGCGCAACGCTCGGCCGAGTCGGCCAAGGAGATTCGCCAGCTCATCGGTGCTTCTTCCGCCCAGGTGGCGGCCAGCGTGACGCAGATTCGCACGGCGGGCAGCAGCATCGGTGAAATCGTTCCGGGCATCCGCGGCGTGGCCGAGAGCATGTCCCATATCTCGGTGTCCAGCGCCGAGCAGAGCACGTCGCTCAACGAGATCACGGCCGCCATCCGCCAGCTCGATGAGATCACCCAGCGCAATGCCGCCATGGTGGAACATGCCGTCGAACAGGCCGAAAAGCTGGAGCAACGGGCTTCCACCCTGGCCCAGGCCGTGGCGGCGTTCCGTCTGCAGCAGGGCACGGCCGACGAGGCGCTCGAGCTGGTGCAGCGGGCCATCGCCTTTCGCCGGCAGACCACACGCGAGGGTTTTGTACGGGGTCTGACCGATCCGCAGCAAGGCTTCCACGACCGCGACATGTACGTCTTTGCACTGGACCGCAGTGGTGCCTATGTGGCCTTCGGCGGGAACCCGGCCAAGGTGGGGACGCGGGTGCAGGACATCCCGGGCATCGACGGCCAGGGTTTGCTCGAGGCCATCGTGGCGCAGGCCGAGCACGCGCCGGGCTGGGTGGAGTACGACATCACCAACCCGGCCACGGGTGCGGTGCAGACCAAGATGTCCTATGTGCAACAGGTCGACGATTTGTACGTCGGCGCAGGCGTCTACAAGAACCTGGTGGCGTCCTGAGGCTTGCGGGCCTCAGTTTCCACCTTCGCGCCGTGCCCGTGCGCGTGCCAGGGCCGCCTCGATCACAGCGCGTTTCTGGTCCAGCACCGCCGGATCCGTGTGCTGTGAATGCGCGGGCAGATCGGCCAGCTTCATCCGGGCTTTTTCTTCCAGCCGCAGTTCGTTTTCCTCTCGGCTGCGCTGCTGACGAACGCTATGAAATTCATAGCGTTTGCGCGCTGTGGTCGCCTGCTGCGCCGTCCAGGCAGCCCAGCCGGTGCGCTCGCCGCTGACACTTTCCATCCGGATGCAGTCCACCGGGCAGACCGGGATGCAGAGTTCGCAGCCGGTGCAGTGCGACTCGATCACCGTGTGCATGCGCTTGTTGCCGCCCAGGATGGCGTCGGTCGGGCAGGCGGCGAGGCACAGCGTACAGCCTATGCACCAGTCCTCGTCGATCACGGCCACGGTGAGCGGGCCTTCGGTGCCGAACGCGGGGTCCAGGGGCAGCGCGGGCCGGCCGGTCAGCGCCGCCAGGCGGGTGATCCCTTCGGCGCCACCGGGTGGGCATTGGTTGATGGCGGCGTCTCCTGCCGCGATGGCCTGGGCATAAGCTGCGCAGTCCGGATAACCACAGCGTGTGCACTGGGTCTGGGGCAGGGCGTCGAGAATCTGGGCAGCGGTTGCGGGCATGTCCGGATTATCCGGCCGCCGGGGGCGGGTATCAGGCGGCTGACCTGGCGCTTTTCTTACCGCCTGCCTTGGCCGGCGTGTTGTGTTCCAGGATGAAGGCCTTGACCGCCGGGTAGACGATGTCGCGCCAGCGCCGGCCCGAGAAGATGCCGTAGTGGCCGGCACCCTTGGCCTCCAGATGCTGCTGGCGGGTCTTGGGCACGCCGCTGCAGATGCCGTGCACGGCCTCGGTCTGGCCCGAGCCTGAAATGTCGTCGAGTTCGCCTTCGACGGAGAGCAGGGCGGTGGTCTTGATGTCCTGTGGTTGCACACGCTCGATCTGGCCGTCCACACCCTTCACATCCCATGTGCCCTGCACCAGACTGAAGTCCTGGAACACGGTCTTGATGGTTTCCAGGTAGTAGTGCGCGTCCATGTCCAGCACGGCGTTGTACTCGTCGTAGAACTGGCGGTGCGCTTCGGCGCTGGTGTCATCGCCCTTGAGCAGGTGCTCGAAGTAGTCGTAGTGGCTCTTGGCATGGTGCTGCGGATTCATGGCCACGAAACCAGCGTGCTGCAGGAAACCGGGGTAGACGCGCCGGCCCGCGCCGGGGAAATTGCTGGGCACGCGGTAGATCACGTTGTGCTCGAACCAGCTGTGGCTCTTGGTCATGGCCAGGTTGTTCACGGCCGTGGGTGATTTGCGTGCGTCGATCGGGCCGCCCATCATGGTCATGGTCAGGGGCGTGGTCTCGCCGCGGCTGGCCATCAGGGAGACAGCGGCCAGCACCGGCACCGTGGGCTGGCACACGCTCATCACGTGGCAGTTGCCGTATTCGTGCTGGATATGGCGGATGAATTCCTGGACGTAGTTGACGTAGTCGTCCAGGTGGAATTCGCCCTGCGACAGCGGCACCATGCGCGCGTTCTTCCAGTCGGTGATGTAGACCTTGTGGTCCTTGAGCATGGTGCGCACGGTGTCGCGCAGCAGCGTGGCGTAGTGACCCGAGAGCGGCGCCACCACCAGCACCACGGGCTGGTTCTTGAGCTTGGTCAGCGTGGCCGGGTCGTCGGTGAAGCGCTTGAAGCGGCGCAGTTCGCAGAAAGGCTTGTCCAGCTCCACGCGTTCGTGGATGGCCACGTTGACGCCGTCCACCCCCACCGTGCGGATGCCGAATTCGGGCTTCTCATAATCCTTGCCCAAGCGGTGCATCAGCGCGTAGCCGGCTGCCATGCGCTGGGCATGGGGCAGGTGGGCCAGCGGCGACAGCGGGTTGTTGAAAGCCTTGGCCGTGGTCTCGGCCAGATCGGCAAAGGGCTCCATCAGGGAGCGCTGGGTTTCGTAGAGCTGGTACAGCATGGCGGACTCGCTTTCAGCGTATTGCTGCAGTGCAATATAGCAGTTGTAGGGCTTTGCGGTCTGGGGAATTGCACCTAATCAGTGGGCCAGTGGGACGCCAAGGCGACAATCGGCCTGAACAGACCCTGACCATGCAGCGCCGCATCCTTCTTGCCACGGCCCTGGGCCCTGGCGCCAGCCTTCTGACCGGAATGCCCATGACCGCCATTGCCGGGGCGACCAGCCTCACCCAACTCCAGCCCAGTCCGCGCTTACCGGTGCTCTTCATCGGGCACGGCAGCCCGTTGAACGTGATTGAACCCAATGAGTTCCGGCCCCGCTGGGAGGCCCTGGGCCGTGAATTCGGCAGCGGCGCGCAGGCCCGCTGGCCCCGGCCGCAACTCATCCTTTGCATCTCGGCGCATTGGCTGACGCGCGGCTGGTGGCTTACCGGCATGGAAAAACCGCCCACCATCCACGACTTCGGCGGCTTTCCGCAGGCGCTCTTCGACCAGCAATACCCGGCGCCGGGTGCGCCGCGGGTGGCGCAGGCCCTGGCCGGCGAACTGCGCCAGCCCGCCAGCCAGCAGCCCTTGGGCGTGGACCAGGCTGAATGGGGTTACGACCACGGCAGTTGGTCGGTGCTCAAGCCCATGTTTCCGCAGGCGGACATTCCGGTGCTGCAGCTCAGCATGGACTACAGCCGCCCGCCAGCCGAACACTATGCACTCGGCCAGCAACTGCGCCGTCTGCGTGAGCGCGGCGTGCTCATCGTGGGCAGCGGCAACATCGTGCACAACCTGCGCACCCTGCGCCGGGGCGCCTCCAATGACCAGGCCTATGACTGGGCCCTGGAGTTCGACCGCCTCATGGGCGAGCACATCGCTCAGGGACGTCTGAACGCATTGCCGGACTTCCTGCAACTGGGCGAACTGGCCCGCCTGGCCCATCCCACGCACGACCACTTCCTGCCCTTGCTGTACGCAGCGGGCGCTGCGGACGCAGGCGAGTCCATGCGCTTTTTCAACGACAGTTTCCAGGGGGCCTCGATCTCCATGCGCTCGGTCATCTGGGGCTAGCCGGTCACGCTGAGCGGGCCTAGGAAATCGCTTGCACAGGCCCGTTTGTAAGTCTCTGTAAGGCAGTGACAATGCCCTTATTCCCAACAAAAACCAGAGGAAGAAATGAGTCGAATTCTGAAAGCGCTGTTTTTGTGCACCCTCGGCCTGCTGGCACTGCAAGCGCAGGCCCGTGAAGTGGACGGCGTGAAATACGAGGAAAACATCGAACTCGCCGGCGCGAAGCTGCAGCTCAACGGCGCAGGCACGCGCTACAAGGCCGTGTTCAAGGTCTATACGGCCGGTCTGTACCTTGGCAAGAAGGCGGGCACCCTGCCCGAAGCCCTGGCCGTCCCCGGGCCCAAGCGCCTGACACTGACCTTTGTACGCGAAATTGCTTCCGAGGAACTGGGCCGGCTGTTCATCAAGGGCATCAAGTCCAACACACCGAATGAAGAGTACACGCGCATCGTCGGCAGCGTGATGCGCATGAGCCAGGTCTTCTACGATGCCCGCAAGATGAAGATCGGCGAAGTCATCAACATGGATTGGGTGCCGGGCAAGGGGACGGTGATCACCATCCGCGGTGTCCCGGTCGGCGAGCCCTTTCCCGAGCCCGAGTTCTATGGCGCCTTGCTGCGCATCTGGCTGGGCCAGGATCCGGCCGACTGGACCTTGAAAGACGCCCTGCTGGGCCTGTCCGCCTCCCAATAGCTCAGAACAGCGAGCGCAGCAGCAGGCTGCTGCCGGTGAGCAGCAGCACGCCGTGCAGCACCAGCAGGAAGCGCCGCTTGTCCAGCCGCAGGCTGACATGGTGGCCGATGTAAAGGCCCAGTGCCACGGCCGGCAGCAGGCTCAGCACCAGCCAGAGCAGTTCGGGGTCCAGCAGGCGGCCAGCCAGCAGGAACAGCGCCACACGCACCACCGAACTGAACATCAAGACGGCCGTCTGCGTGGCGCGGATCTGCTGCACATCGTCCAGGCGGCGCAGCAGGTAGAGCGAATAGACCCAGCCGCCCGCGCCGAACAACGCACTGAACACGCCGCCCACACTGCCGTACCACCAGGCCCAGCGCGGCGACAGCGGCGTGGTCGGGGCCACCTTGGGCCGCAGGCCGTTGAGCGCGTACAGCACGACGAAGGCGCCCAGCGCCGGCATCAGCAGCGTGACCGGCAGGTTGAAGAGCAGCCAGGCGCCCAGCGCACTGCCGGCCAACAAGGCCGGCACCAGGCGCCAGAGTTCGCGCCGCGCCACGTGTTCACTCAGGCGCCAGCCGTTGGACCAGGACGCCACCATGTCCGTCAGCGCCAGTGTGGGCACTACGGTAGAGACGGGCAGCAGGTGCGCCAGCAAGGGTGCACTGACCAGGGTGGAGCCAAAGCCCACCAGGCCGAAGACCACGTAGGCCACGGTGATGACCGGTTCGGCAAAGAGCAGGGTCAGGAGGTCCGGCATGGTCGGGCCGCTCAGTCGCCGCGTGCGGCGGCGCGTAGCTTGTCTTTCTTGCTCGGGCGTTTGCCCTTGACACCGCCCGTGCCGGCGGCGGCTGGCTGGGGCGCTTCCGTCGGCTCGAACCCGGGGATCACTTCACGCGGCAACTGGAGGCTCTGGCGTTTTTCGATCAGTCGGAAGTGTGCCTCGGTGCCCGCGCTGACGAAGCTCACGGCCAGCCCGCTTTCACCGGCGCGACCGGTGCGACCGATGCGGTGGGTGTAGTCGCTGGGCGATCGCGGCAGGTCGTAATTGACGACCACCGGCAGCTGTGTGATGTCCAGTCCGCGCGCCGCGACGTCGGTGGCCACCACCGCGGTCAGCCGCTCGGCCTTGAAGTCGGCCAGCACCTGCGTGCGCTTGCCTTGGCTCAACTCGCCGTGGAAGGGTTCGGCATCGATGTCGGCCTTGCGCAGCTTGTCGGCCACGATCTCGGCCGCGTGTTTGGTGGCCACGAACACCAGGACCCGGCTCCATTTTTCCTGGGTGATCAGCTGGCGCAGCAACTGGGTGCGCCGGGCCGCATCAACGGCGATCGCACGCTGCAGGATATCGGGCCGGTCTTGTGGTGCTGGCAGCACGTCGATGCGCAGCGGGTCCTGCAGCAGGGTGTGCGCCAGGGCCTGCACCGCGGGCGGGAAGGTCGCCGAGAAAAAGAGGTTCTGGCGCCGGCGGGGCAGCAGCGACAGGATGCGCTCCAGCTCCTCGGCAAAACCCAGGTCCAGCAGGCGGTCGGCTTCGTCGAGCACCAGGGCCCGAACGCCATCCAGCGTGAGCGCGTTGTGGTCCAGCAGGTCCAGCAGGCGGCCGGGGGTGGCCACCACAATGTCGGTGCCGCCGCGCAGGCCCATCATCTGCGGGTTGATGGACACGCCGCCAAACACCACGCTCACCTTGAGCGGCGCGTCCAGGTGCTGGGCCAGGCTACGGAACTCCTCGCCGACCTGGGCGGCCAGTTCGCGCGTGGGCACGAGTACCAGCGCATGGGCACGCCGGGGTTTCTCAGCCGGAACCTGCGCCAGCTGTTGCAGCAGCGGCAGTGCGAAGGCGACGGTCTTGCCCGAGCCGGTCTGCGCCGAGCCCAGCACGTCGCGGCCCTGCAGCGCGGCCGGAATGGCCGCGGCCTGGATGGGTGTGGGGGCGGCGTAGGCCCGGGCGCTGAGCGCGCGCAGCAGGGCGGGCGACAAACCCAGGGAGGAAAATGGCATGAGCAACTTCGGGAAAGGGCACCCAGTTTAAGCGCTCCGCTGCCAGCACCGGCATGGGACGACGATAATCAAGCCCCTCGCGAAATTTACCAAGGCCCATCGTGCGCAAAACCTATCCGCTCCATATCGAGGGCAAAAACCCTGACCGCGTGCTCGACGCCGTCAAGCACGACATCCGCAAATACGTCAAACGGCAGCGGCGCGTGGCGCTGCCCGAAGGCGTCGATTTCTGGGACTTCGACTGCAAGTTCGGCCTCGGTGCCGAGATGGCCGCGCCCGTCCACTTCGGCAACCTCATCGAGCAGGTCGATGCCGCCGCCAAGGCAGGTGCCACGGCGGTGTATGTGGAACTGTTGGCCAAGAACGGTCACCGCAAGGCCCGTCCGGCGGGCAGCGGGCCAGAGGATCAGGACGACTGAGGGATGGCCGGGAGAACGAGCATGAGCAAGAAGCCCCTGCGCATTGGCTTGGCTCTGGGCAGCGGCTCGGCGCGCGGTTGGTCGCATATCGGTGTCATCCGTGCACTGGAGCGCGCCGGCATCTCGCCCGACATCGTCTGCGGGACCTCCATCGGCGCCTTGGTGGGGGCGGTTTATGCGGCCGGCGAGCTGGACCGCCTGGAGCCCTGGGTCAAAAGCCTGACCTGGAAGTCCGTGCTCGGGCTCATGGACTTCAAGATGGGCGGCGGTCTGATCGAAGGCGGCAAGCTGCTGGACTTTTTCCGCAGCCGCTACGCGGACCAGGGCATCGCCGGCTTGCACAAGGCCTTTGGCTGCGTGGCCACCGAGCTGTATACCGGGCGCGAGGTCTGGCTGCGCGAGGGGCCGGTGATCGACGCGGTGCGTGCCTCCATCGCCGTGCCAGGCCTGTTCACCCCGGCCCAGCATGAAGGACGCCTGCTTGTCGATGGTGGTCTGGTCAATCCGGTGCCGGTCTCCTTGTGCCGTGCCATGGGGGCGGACGTCGTCATTGCGGTGGACCTGAACTGGGACGTGATGTTGCACCACAGCCGCGTGGCCAGCCACGCCCGCGATGCCGAGGCCGAGGAAACCCCGCAAGGCGGGATGCTGCAGGCCATCCTCACCCGTTTGCGGCCGGCCAGGGCGGGCAATGGCCGCGACAACGGAGCACCCATGCCCTCCATGCTGGACGTGATGACCACCAGCCTGAACATCATGCAGATGCGCATCACGCAGAGCCGCCTGGCCGGCGAGCCGGCCGACGTGGTGATCCGCCCCCGGCTCAACGAGGTGGCGGCCATGGACTACCACATGGCGGCAGGCACCATCGCCGAGGGCGAGCGTGCCGCCGAGTTCGCGCTGCCGCATATCCGGGATTTGCTGGGTTGAGACGATGCTGCAGTACCTGGACTTTGATTACAGCGAAGACGGGCACGGCCACGGCACATTCGAGGCCATGGCTTCGGTCCCGGCGGCGCGCCTGACTGTCTTGCAGGCCGAGATCGGGCAGGTGCTGGACTGGGCCCATGCCGCCTTTCCCAATCGGCGCGCGCCGCTGGAGGAGGGCGGGGAGTGGGACTATCTGCTGGAAGGGCAGCAGGAATGGCTGGTGCCAGAGACCCTGGCTTACGACGAGGCGACCCGGCGCTTCAGCAGCCAGCCGGGTTCGGCTGGTCCCCCGCGGCATATGGTGACGCTGGTGCTCAGTGGCAGTGAACAGTTCTGCACAGCGTTCCGGCGCAAGTTCGATCTCTAGACCGCGCATGAAAAAGCCGCCCTCGGGCGGCTTTTCTGTCTCGGGCTGAATCGGCTTACATCACCTTGGCTATTGCCTGGCAGACATAGTCGATGTTTTTGCTGTTGAGCGCGGCCACGCACATGCGGCCGGTGTCGGTGCCGTAGATACCGAACTCGCTGCGCAGGCGCACCATCTGGTCCTTGGACAGGCCCGAGTAGCTGAACATGCCGATCTGGCTGGTGATGAAGCCCATGTCCTGCTTCACGCCGGCGGCCTTCAGGCCATCGACCAGCTTCTGGCGCATGGCCTTGATCCGCACGCGCATCTCGCCCAGCTCCTTCTCCCACAGGGCGCGCAGCTCGGGGTTGTTCAGCACGGCGGCCACCACGGCGCCGCCATGGGTGGGCGGGTTGCTGTAGTTGGTGCGGATCACGATCTTGAGCTGGCTCAGCACGCGGTCGGCTTCTTCCTTGCTCTGGCACAGCACGGACAGGGCGCCGACGCGCTCGCCGTAGAGGCTGAAGCTCTTGGAGAAGCTGGTGGAGACGAAGAAGTCCAGGCCGGCGGCCACGAACTTGCCGATCACGGCGCCGTCTTCCTGGATGCCGTTGCCGAAGCCCTGGTAGGCCATGTCCAGGAATGACACCAGGCCCTTGGCCTTGATGGCGGCGATCACCTGGTCCCACTGGGCGGCGGTGATGTCGTAGCCGGTGGGGTTGTGGCAGCAAGCGTGCAGCAGCACGATGGTGCCGGCCGGGGCTGCCTGGATGTCGGCCAGCATGCCGGCGAAGTCCACGCCGCGCTTGGCTGCGTCGTAATAGCGGTAGCTCTCGACCGTGAAGCCGGCGCTGGTGAACAGGGCGCGGTGGTTTTCCCAGCTCGGGTCGGAGATCAGTACCTTGGCGCTTGGGTTGAGCTTCTTGAGGAAGTCGGCGCCGATCTTCAGGCCGCCGGTGCCGCCGATGCCCTGGATGGTGGCGACGCGGCCGCTCTTGACGGGCTCACTGTCCGCGCCGAAGACCAGGCTCTTGACGGCGGCGTCATAGGCGGCAATGCCGTCGATGGGCAGGTAACCGCGGGCGGTGGGCTTGTCCATCATGGCTTTTTCGGCGGCCTGCACGCATTGCAGCAGGGGCAGCTTGCCGTTGTCGTCGAAATACACACCCACGCCCAGGTTGACCTTCTTGGGGTTGGTGTCGGCGTTGAACTGCTCGTTCAGACCCAGGATAGGGTCGCGCGGTGCCATTTCGACGGCGGAGAACATGGACATGTCGGTTCCTTGGAAAAGTGGTGAAGCGGGTGGATTCATGCCACTCCGGCAGCGGGCTGCGCCCGGCACCGGAATGACGTATTCTTTCGGGTTAGCCCTAATTTTAACGGGCTCCG
This sequence comes from uncultured Hylemonella sp., assembly GCA_963512455.1. GTDB lineage: Bacteria > Pseudomonadota > Gammaproteobacteria > Burkholderiales > Burkholderiaceae_C > Hylemonella. Next base: position 343,599 of record CAUPMJ010000001.1, read on the forward strand.
GAAACCGTCCATATCAGGTCGACATGCAAGACGTATCAGCAGTCCCCGCGCCCGAGGCAAATGCCGCTGACAGCCCCGCCGAAGGCCGTTTTGTCAGCTACCCCGGCTCGCCCTTCGAGCTTTACCAACCCTATCCGCCTGCGGGTGACCAGCCCGAGGCCATCAATCAACTGGTGGAAGGGGTGGAAAACGGCGAGGTCTACCAGACCCTGCTGGGGGTGACGGGTTCGGGCAAGACCTACACCATGGCCAATGTGATCGCCCGCATGGGGCGGCCCGCCATCGTGTTCGCGCCCAACAAGACCCTGGCGGCCCAGCTCTACAGCGAGTTCCGCGAGTTCTTCCCCAGGAACGCGGTGGAGTACTTCGTCAGCTATTACGACTATTACCAGCCCGAGGCCTATGTGCCTCAGCGCGACCTGTTCATCGAGAAGGACAGCGCGATCAACGAGCACATCGAGCAGATGCGCCTGAGCTGCACCAAGAGCCTGCTGGAGCGACGCGACGTGGTCATCGTGGCCACGGTCTCGGCCATCTACGGCATCGGCAAACCCGAGGCCTACCACCAGATGGTGATGACCCTGCGCGCCGGCGACAAGATGGGCCAGCGCGACGTGATCGCCCAGCTGGTGCGCATGCAGTACCAGCGCAACGACATGGACTTCGGGCGCGGCAAGTTCCGCGTGCGCGGCGACACCATCGACGTGTTCCCGGCCGAGCACAGCGAGCTGGCCCTGCGCATCGAATTGTTCGACGACGAGATCGAGAGTCTGCAGCTCTTCGACCCGCTGACCGGGCGCATCCGCCAGAAGATCCCGCGTTTCACCGTCTATCCCAGCAGCCATTACGTGACCCCGCGCGAGCAGGTGCTCAACGCCGTGGAGACCATCAAGGTGGAGCTGGCCGACCGCCTCAAGGAACTGGTGGGCATGGGCAAGCTGGTGGAAGCCCAGCGCCTGGAGCAGCGCACCCGCTTCGACCTGGAGATGCTGAGCGAGGTGGGCCACTGCAAAGGCATCGAGAACTACACGCGCCATCTCTCCGGTGCCGCCCCGGGTGAACCGCCGCCCACGCTGACCGACTATTTGCCGAAGGACGCGCTGATGTTCCTGGATGAGAGCCACGTGCTGATCGGCCAGTTCGGCGGCATGTACAACGGCGACCGCGCGCGCAAGACCACCCTGGTGGAGTACGGTTTCCGCCTGCCCAGCGCGCTGGACAACCGGCCCCTGAAGTTCGAGGAGTTCGAGACCAAGATGCGCCAGGCGGTCTTCGTCTCGGCCACCCCGGGCAACTGGGAGAACGAACATACCGGCCAGGTGGTGGAGCAGCTGGTGCGCCCCACCGGCTTGGTCGACCCGCAGGTGGAGGTACGTCCCGCAACGCACCAGGTGGACGATGTGCTGCAGGAGATCCGCATCCGTGTGGAGAAGCACGAGCGTGTGCTCATCACCACCCTGACCAAGCGCATGGCTGAGCAGCTGACCGACTACCTGACGGACAACGGCGTCAAGGTGCGTTACCTGCACAGCGACGTGGATACGGTGGAACGGGTGGAAATCCTGCGCGACCTGCGCCTGGGGGCTTTCGACGTGCTGGTGGGCATCAACCTGCTGCGCGAGGGCCTGGACATTCCCGAGGTCTCCCTGGTGGCCATCCTGGACGCCGACAAGGAAGGTTTCCTGCGCTCCGAGCGCTCCCTGATCCAGACCATAGGGCGCGCGGCGCGCAATCTGAACGGCCGGGCTATCCTATATGCGGACCGCATCACCGACTCCATGTCGCGCGCCATCGGTGAAACCGAGCGCCGCCGGGCCAAGCAGGTGACACACAACACAGCGCATGGCATCACGCCGCGCGCCATCGTCAAGCAGGTGCGCGACTTGATCGACGGGGTCTACAGCGAGAAGGCCGGCCGCGAGGCCGAACGTCTGGAGCAGGAGGCCATGGCCCGCGCCCAGGTGGAGGAAATGAGCGAGAAGGACATTGCGCGCGAGATCAAGCGGCTGGAAAAGCTGATGCTGGAGCACGCCCGCAACCTGGAGTTCGAGTTGGCCGCCCGGGTGCGTGACCAGCTGGGTTTGCTCAAGGCCCGGGCCTTCGGGGCGGCCGTCCCGGACCACCCTGACGGCCTGCCGGCTTCCCGCTAGGCTGGAGAAATCCCTTTTTTGACAAGCACTTGCGCTCTAATGTCGCTATCCCGAGCGCGCAACTGGGGTTTTGGGTATACTTGAGTCCATTACTCGGAATAGGAGCTTGCCATGCGCCTCACGACCAAAGGCCGCTTTGCGGTCACCGCCATGATTGATCTGGCCCTGCGCCAGAGCAACGGCCCTGTGACCCTGGCCGCCATCAGCCAGCGGCAGCAGATTTCCCTGTCCTACCTGGAACAACTCTTTGGCAAGCTGCGCCGTCACGAACTGGTCGAATCTACTCGCGGTCCGGGCGGCGGCTATACGCTGGCGCGCAAGGCTGCCGAGATCACCGTGGCCGACATCATCCTGTCGGTGGACGAGCCCATCGACGCCACCCAGTGCGGCGGCAAGGAAAACTGCATGGGAGAAGGCGGCCGCTGCATGACGCACGAGCTATGGGCTTCCCTGAATACCCGCATGGTCGAGTTTCTGGACTCGGTCACCCTGCAGAAGCTGGTTGACGACCAGCTCGCCAAGGGCATCACCATTGAGCACAAGCCCATGATCAAGCGGGCTATTTCCAGCGCCCCGGTGGTCAAGCCGGTACGCGTGAACGCGCCCAATTCGGTGTTTGCACTGGGTAATGCCTTTTCAAAGTCCTGAGCAGACCGCCTTTACATCGATTTCTTGTTTTTGCAGAACCGTATGGATATGACGCCTCACTTTCCCATCTACATGGATTACGGTGCCACCACGCCTTGCGACCCGCGCGTGGTGGATGCCATGATTCCCTGGTTGCGCGAGCACTTCGGCAACCCGGCTTCCCGCAGCCATGCCTGGGGCTGGGAAGCCGAGGAGGCCGTGGAGAAGGCGCGTGCGCAGGTGGCCGACCTGATTGGCGCCGACCCGCGCGAGATCGTCTGGACTTCCGGTGCCACCGAATCCATCAACTTGGCCCTCAAGGGCGCGGCCCAGTTCTACAAGGGCAAGGGCAAGCACCTCATCACCCTCAAGACCGAGCACAAGGCGGTGCTGGACACCATGCGTGAGCTGGAGCGCCAGGGTTTCGAGGTGACCTATCTGGACGTGCAGGAAGACGGGCTGGTGAATCTGGATGCGCTGAAGGCAGCCGTCCGCCCCGACACCATCCTGATCAGCATCCTCTTCGTGAACAACGAGATCGGCGTGATCCAGGACATTCCCGCCATCGGCGCGTTTTGCCGCGAAAAGGGCATCCTGCTGCATGTGGACGCCGCCCAGGCGACGGGCCGGGTCGAGATCGACATGAACAAGTTGCCTATCGACCTGATGAGCATGACGGCCCACAAGACCTACGGCCCCAAGGGCATCGGCGCGCTCTACGTGCGCCGCAAGCCGCGCGTGCGTATCGAGGCGCAGATCCACGGTGGCGGCCATGAGCGTGGCATGCGCTCGGGCACCCTGCCGACCCACCAGTGTGTCGGCATGGGCGAGGCCTTCCGCATCGCCAAGGCCGAGATGGCCCAGGATCTGGCCAAGGCCCGCAAGCTGCAGCAGCGCCTGCTCGACGGTTTGAAGGACATCGAACAGGTCTACGTGAACGGCAGCCTGGAAAAGCGCGTGCCGCAGAACCTGAACATGAGCTTCAATTTCGTCGAGGGCGAGTCGCTGATCATGGGCATCAAGGGCCTGGCGGTGTCGTCCGGCTCGGCCTGCACCTCGGCCAGCCTGGAACCCAGCTACGTGCTGCGCGCTCTGGGCCGCAGCGACGAGCTGGCCCACAGCAGCCTGCGCATGACCATCGGCCGTTTCACGACGGAAGAGGAAATCGATTACGCCATCACGACCATCAAGCACAACGTGGCCAAGCTGCGCGAACTCAGCCCCCTGTGGGAGATGTTCCAGGACGGCATCGATATCAGCACGATTCAATGGGCCGCCCATTAAGGCCCCAGGAGTAAGACCATGGCATACAGTGAAAAAGTCGTTGACCACTATGAAAACCCGCGCAACGTCGGTTCCTTTGACAAGGGCGACGACACGGTAGGCACCGGCATGGTGGGTGCGCCCGCCTGTGGTGATGTGATGAAGCTGCAGATCAAGGTGAATCCGAGTACCGGTGTCATCGAGGACGCGCGCTTCAAGACCTACGGCTGCGGTTCGGCCATTGCTTCCAGTTCGCTGGTGACCGAATGGGTCAAGGGCAAGACTCTGGACCAGGCCGCCGCGCTGAAGAACAGCGAAATCGCCGAAGAGCTCGCGCTGCCCCCGGTCAAGATCCACTGCTCCATCCTGGCCGAAGACGCCATCAAGGCAGCGGTGGACGACTACCGGAAGAAGCACGCGCACTAAACCAGCAAGCTTGTGGATCAGGGCGGTACCGCGGGGTGCACCTCTGTCCACGACGGATAAAGAACTATGGCTGTTTCCCTGACTGAAGCCGCAGCACGGCATGTGACCCGCTACCTTTCCAAACGCGGCAAAGGTGTGGGCGTGCGCCTGGGTGTCAAGACCACGGGCTGCTCGGGCCTAGCCTACAAGCTGGAGTACGTGGACGAGATTGCCTCGGAAGACATCGTCTTCGAAGACCATGGTGTCAAGGTGCTGATCGATCCCAAGAGCCTGTCCTACATCGACGGCACCCAGCTCGACTATGTGCGCGAGGGCCTGAACGAGGGTTTCCGTTTCAACAATCCGAACGAGCGGGATCGTTGCGGTTGTGGTGAATCGTTCCGGGTGTGAATCTCCAGTCCGACGACTTCGAACTCTTCGGCCTGCCGCAGCAGTTCACCCAGGACCGCGCTGCCATCGACGCGCGGTGGAAAGACCTGCAGCGCGAGGCCCATCCGGACAAGTTTGCCGCGCAGGGCGCAGCGGCCCAGCGCGTGGCGATGCAGTGGTCAGTGCGCATCAACGAGGCCTATCAGCGTCTGAAGGACCCGCTCCGACGGGCCGCCTACCTCTGCGAACTGCACGGGGCCGCGGTGAACGCCGAGAACAACACGGCCATGCCGGCCGAGTTTCTGATGCAGCAAATGGAATGGCGCGAGGCGCTGGACGATGCCCAGGACACGCCGGCGCTCGATGCCCTGAACGACGAAGTCAACCGCAGTCGCAAGGGTTTGCTGCAGCGCTGCGAGCAGCTGCTGGACGAGGCCAAGGACTACGCCGGCGCCGTCGCGCAGGTGAGGGCGCTGATGTTCATCGAGCGATTTGCCCGTGACATCGAAGCCCGTTACGACAAGATGGAAAGCCGGCTCGGGTGACAATTCGCCCTGAACCTGAATAGAACAACGATGGCACTGCTGCAGATTTCCGAACCCGGCCAGGCACCCGACCCGCACCAGCGGCGCATCGCGGTGGGCATCGACCTGGGCACCACCCATTCCCTGGTGGCCGCCGTGCGCAACGGCGTGGCCGAGTGTCTGCCCGACGCCCAGGGGCGCGTCATCCTGCCCTCGGTGGTGCGGTACCTGCCGCAAGGTGGCCGGCAGATCGGCCATGAGGCGCTGGCACAGCAGATCAACGATCCGGGCAACACCATCGCCTCGGTCAAACGCCTGATGGGGCGTGGCCTGGCCGATGTGAGCCAGCCCGGCAAGCTGCCATATGCACTGGTCGATGCGCCCGGCATGGTGCGCGTGCGCACCATCGATGGCGAGAAGACGCCGGTGGAGGTGAGCGCCGAGATCCTGGCCACGTTGCGTTATCGCGCCGAAGATACCTTCAACGACGACTTGTACGGCGCTGTCATCACCGTGCCCGCCTATTTCGACGACGCCCAGCGCCAGGCCACCAAGGATGCGGCCCAGCTGGCGGGTCTGAACGTGCTGCGCCTGATCAACGAGCCCACAGCCGCTGCCATCGCCTACGGCCTGGACAATGCCAGCGAAGGAATCTATGCCGTTTACGACCTGGGCGGCGGCACCTTCGACATTTCCATCCTGCGCCTCTCCAAGGGCGTGTTCGAGGTGATCGCCACCGGCGGCGACTCGGCTCTGGGCGGCGACGACTACGACCGCGCCTTGGCCGAGTGGATACTGACGGAAGCGGGACTCACCGCCGACAGCCCCGAAGACCAAGCCCGCATCATGGCCGAGGCGCGCGAGGCCAAGGAAGCTTTGTCGGACGAGGAGATCGTCACGGCCGAACTGGAGATCTCCAGCGGTGCGGTGGACCTTTCCCTGAATCGAGACCAGTTCGAGGCCTGCACCGCAGCGCTGACTGCACGCACCATGACGGCCGTGCGCAAGGTGCTGCGTGATGCCAGGCTCACCGTGGACGAAGTGCAGGGCGTGGTCATGGTGGGCGGCTCCACCCGCATGCCGGTGATCCGCCGTACGGTGGGCGAGTTCTTCGGCCGCGCACCGCTCATCAATTTGAACCCGGACGAGGTGGTGGCCCTGGGCGCCGCCATCCAGGCCAATCAGCTGGCCGGCAACAACCCCAGTGGCGATCTGCTGCTGCTGGACGTGATCCCGCTGTCCCTGGGCATCGAGACCATGGGTGGTCTGGTGGAGCGCATCGTGCCGCGCAACCAGACCATCCCCACCGCCATGGCGCAGGACTTCACCACCTACAAGGATGGTCAGACCGCGCTGGCCCTGCACGTGGTGCAGGGCGAACGCGACCTGGTGGCCGACTGTCGCAGCCTGGCGAGGTTTGAACTTCGCGGCATCCCGCCCATGGCGGCCGGTGCAGCGCGCATCCGTGTGACCTTCACCATCGATGCCGATGGCTTGCTGCAGGTGGGTGCGCGCGAGCAGGGCAGCGGCGTGGAGGCCAGCATCACCGTCAAACCGTCCTATGGTCTCGGTGATGATCAGATCGCCAAGATGCTGCAGGATAGTTTCACGACTGCACAAGCGGACATGAAGGCCCGCGCGCTGGTGGAGGCCCGTGTCGAGGCCGATCGGATGCTGATGGCCACGCGCACGGCGCTGGCGGCTGACGGCGACCTGCTGTCGACCGAGGAACGCAGTGCCCTCGACGGACTGATGGCCGCATTGGAGAACGTACGTACGCAGGACGAGGCGGCTGTCATCGACGCCGCCACCGAAGCGCTGGCCAAGGGGACCGAAGCCTTTGCCGCACTGCGCATGAACCGTGGCATCCAGCAGGCCCTTGCGGGCAAAAATATCGCAGCCGTCTGATACGCACCCACTCTGAGTACCCCGTATGCCCGTCATCAAGATCCTGCCCCATCCCGAGTACTGCCCGCAAGGCGCCGAGATCAAGGCGCCAGCCGGCACCTCGATCTGCGAGGCCATGCTGGACAACCACATCAACATCGAGCATGCATGCGATATGAGTTGCGCCTGCACGACCTGCCATGTCATCGTGCGCAAGGGCTACGATTCGCTCAACGAGCCCGACGAGAACGAGGAAGACCTGCTGGACCGTGCCTGGGGCCTGGAGCCCCAGTCCCGCCTGAGCTGCCAGGCCATCCTGGCGCAACAGGACGTGGAAGTCGAGATACCCAAATACTCGATCAACCACGCGAAGGAAAATCACTGAGTCGTGCCGCTATGATCTGACCCATGCGCCAGATCTTTCTCGACACGGAAACCACGGGCCTGTCCGCCGAAGGCGGCGACCGCATCATTGAAATCGGCTGTGTGGAGCTGCTCAACCGCAAGCTTACCGGCAACAACCTGCACTTCTACCTGAACCCGGGGCGCGACAGCCACGAGGACGCGCTGCGTGTGCACGGGATCAGCAACGAGTTCCTGCGCGACAAACCGAAGTTCGCCGAAGTGGCCGAGGAGATCCTGGCCTATCTGCAGGGTGCCGAGATCATCATCCACAACGCCGCCTTCGACGTCGGCTTCCTCAACAAGGAGCTGGAACTCATAGGCAAGCCGCGCTTCGCGGAGTTCGTCGCCAGCGTGACCGACACCCTGGCTATGGCCAAGGAGATGTACCCGGGCAAGCGCAACTCCCTGGATGCCTTGTGCGACCGTCTTGGGGTGGACAACTCCGGGCGCACCCTGCACGGCGCCTTGCTGGACGCCGAACTGCTGGCCGACGTTTACATCAACCTCACGCGGGGCCAGGACGCGCTGCTGATCGACGTGGCCGAAACGTCCGGTACGGCGGGGAGTTTCGAACGGGTGGATCTGAGCCGTTTTGAACTGCCGGTGCTGGCCGCGTCCGAGCAGGAGCTCTCGGCCCATGAGGAGCTGCTGGCCCAGCTCGACAAGGCCAGTGGCGGCAAGACGGTCTGGCGTCTGCAGGCCTGAAAAGCGCCATGCAACTTGTGGCATAATCTTCGTTTTCCTGAAGAGACACGCGCTTTCAGCACGAATTCAGGGCGATTAGCTCAGCGGTAGAGCACTGCATTCACACTGCAGGGGTCACATGTTCGATCCATGTATCGCCCACCATCTATGCAAAGGGTCACGCACATGCCGTGACCCTTTTTGCTTTGCGGGCTTCACCATACTTTACGGTCACGACAAGCACTAGACTCATCAGTCTAGTATGATCGGGCCCCTTCCAGACTTGATGTTCGTCAAGCCGGATTCCCAGCCCAGCCCAGCCCAGCCCAGCCCAGCCCAGCCCAGCCCAGCCATCATGACAGCGGACACGCGCGCGCGCATTCTCGATGCAGCCCTCAGCATTTTTTGCGAGAAGGGCTATGGCGCCTGCGTGGACGACATTGCGCGCCGGGCTGGCGTTGTGAAACAGACGCTTTACCATCACTACGGCAGCAAGGACACCTTGTTTCGCGAGGCATTGACCGGGCTGGTCAATGAGCTGCTGGTTGATCTGGTGGCCCGCTCGGGTTCGGTGCGCCAGGACCTGCTGCGTTTTGCCGAGTCGTTCCAGGCCAAGACCATGAGCGAGCAGGGGCTGGCCTTGCATCGCATGCTCGTGGCCGAAGCGCCACGCTTTCCCGAATTGGCACGCGCCGTCTATGAGGCCTGGCAGGTCGCCGCGGTCGAATTGGCTCGATTGTTGCGTGAGGCCATGGCACGTGGCGAACTGCGCGAGGGCGACGTCGATTTTGCGGCCGACATGCTGCTGAGTATGTTGACCGGCACGCAGCGCGATCTGCACCTCTTCGGCGTGGCGCCGACAGCGCCGCAGCAGGCCGCCAGGACGGCTCAGATCATCGAATGTTTTTTACAGGCGTACGCGCCCCAGCGCACGCCCATGCGTATTGAAGGGAATCCAGAATGAAACCGTTTGTCTACCGCTCTCTCCTGGCTTTGGCCGCCGTGGTCTTGTTCCTCAGTGGCTGCAGCAAATCCGATGCACCCAAACCGGCCGCTGCAGGCCCCGGCGCTGCGCCGCCGCCGTCTGAAGTGGCCGTTGTGATCGCGCGCCAGGGCGAGGCCCTGTTGACCAAGGACCTGCCGGGGCGCCTGCAGGCCTGGCGCACCGCCCAGGTGCGGGCCCGCGTGGAAGGCATCGTCGAGAAGCGTCTATTCGTCGAAGGCTCGGATGTGAAGGCCGGGGCGCCCCTGTACCGGATTGATGCTCGGACCTACCGCACCAGCTACGAGGCCGCCAAGGCCGATACCGCCGCGGCGCGTGCCGTGGTGAACCGCTACCGCCCCCTGGTCGAGATGAAGGCGGTGAGCCAACAGGAGCTCGATACGGCCGAAGCGCGGCTGCGCCAGACCGAGGCTGCCTTGTCGCGCGCCGAACTGGACTTGGAAAACACGACCGTGCCGGCTCCGATCTCTGGCCGTATCGGCCGCACCTTGGTGACCGAGGGCGCGCTGATCGGCCGCGGCGAGGCCACGCAACTGGCCACCATCGAACAGATCGACCCGATCTATGTGAACTTCACCCAGAGCAGCGCCGAACTGCTGGCCTTGCGTGAAGCCATCAAGAGCGGACGCTGGAAGAGCGCCACCAAGGCGCGCATGGAGCTCGTGCTGGAGGACGAGAGTGTCTATCCGCTGACGGGCAAGCTGCTGTTCTCGGACCTGGCGGTGGACCCGAACACGGGCGCCGTCTCGCTGCGCGCCGAGTTCCCGAACCCGAAGAAGGAGCTGCTGCCTGGCATGTTTGTGCGCGTGCGTTATGCCCAGGCCAAGGCCGACAAGCTGATCACACTACCGCAGCGGGCCGTGCAGCTGTCGCCGGCTGGCGCTTCTGTGCTGATCGTGGGCGAGGACGGCAAGGTCGCGCCGCGTCCTGTCAAGCTGGGGGGCATGAGTGGCAGCACCTGGACCGTCCTCAGCGGCCTCAATGGCGGCGAGCAGGTCATCGTCGAGGGCCAGATGAAGGCCTATCCGGGCAGCACGGTCAAGCCCGTGCCCTGGGCACCCGCCGGCGCCACCACCGCACCGGCCAAACAAGGGAAGTAAGACACCATGGCCAAATTTTTCGTAGACCGTCCGGTCTTTGCCTGGGTGATTGCCCTGGTCATCGTGCTGGCCGGGGCCCTGGCCTTGCGCCAGCTGCCCGTGGCCCAGTACCCCGAAGTCGCACCACCCGCGCTGGCCGTCAATGTGACCTACCCCGGGGCCTCGGCCAAGGTGGTCGAGGACACCGTGGTGGCCCTCATCGAGCAGGAGATGAACGGCATCGAGAACCTGCTCTACATGGATTCGACGTCGGAGCAGAGCACCGGCACCATCAACCTGACCTTCAAGACAGGGACCAACGTCGAGATCGCCTCGGTCGAGACGCAGAACCGCATCAAGCGTGTGGAAGCCCGCCTGCCCGATGAGGTCAAGCGCCTGGGTGTGACGGTGACCAAGACGCGGCGCAACTACCTGATGTTCATCACGCTGTTTTCGCCGGACAAGAGCCTCAAGGGCGTGGATCTGGCGAGTTATGTGGCGGCCAGCGTGATCGACGAGCTGCGGCGCGTGCCCGGCGTGGGCGAAGCCCAGCTCTTTGGTTCCGAGTACGCCATGCGCCTGTGGGTCGACCCCGACAAGCTCGCGGCCTACCGCCTCACTCCGACCGAGGTCATAAGCGCTGTGCGTGCGCAGAACGTGCTGCTGGCCGTGGGTGAGGTGAACCAGCCGCCGGCACCCAAGGGCATGGAGTATGCCGCTACCGTGATCACGCGCGGCCGTCTGACCACGACCGAAGAGTTCGGCAACGTGGTGGTACGCGCGCAGACCGATGGCTCGCTGGTGCGCGTGCGCGATGTGGCACGGGTGGAACTGGGCGCGCAGGACTATTCCATCTTCGCGCGCCTGGACAGCCAGCCCACCGCGGCGGTGGGCGTCAAGGTCTCGCCGGGCGCCAATGCCATGGACACGGCCAAGGCCGTGCGTGCACGCATGAAGGAACTCGAGCGCTACTTCCCCAAGGGCATCGCCTGGGACGTGCCTTACGACACCACGCCCTTCATCGAGATCTCGATCAGTGAAGTGATCAAGACTCTAATTGAAGCCGTGTTTCTGGTCTTTGTGGTGATGTACCTGTTCCTCGAGAACTTCCGCGCCACGCTGATCCCGACCATCGTGGTGCCGATCTCGCTGATCGGCGCGGCGCTGGGCCTGTACGTGCTGGGCTATTCGATCAACGTGCTGACGCTGTTCGCCATGGTGCTGGCCATCGGCATCGTGGTGGACGACGCCATCGTGGTGGTGGAAAACGTCGAGCGCATCATGAGCGAGGAACATCTCTCGCCACGGGACGCCACCGCCAAGGCCATGGACCAGATCGTGGGCGCCATCATCGGCATCACCGTGGTGTTGTCGGCGGTGTTCATTCCCATGGCCTTCTTCTCGGGTTCGGTGGGGGCGATCTACCGCCAGTTCGCCGTGACCCTGGTGCTGACCATGCTGTTCTCGGCCCTGATGGCCCTGACGCTGACGCCGGCCCTGTGCGCCACCCTGCTCAAGCCGCACAAACCGGGTGAGGCGGGCGTGCTGCCCACCACGGGTTTCTTTGGCTGGTTCAACCGCGGTTTCGCGTCCGCCACGCGCGGCTACATCAGAAGCGTGACGCGCCTGCTCGGCCGACCGGGTCGCTGGCTCATCGTCTACGGTGCCATCCTGGCGGCGACGGTCTGGATGTTCGCCAAGCTGCCGGGCAGCTTCCTGCCCGAGGAAGACCAGGGTTATTTCATCAGCATGGTGATGCTGCCGCCAGGCGCGACGCAGGAGCGCACGGTGGAAGTGATCCAGCAGGCCGAGCAGTTCTTCCTGGCACAGCCCGAGGTGGAGCACACCGTGGGCGTTGTGGGTTTCTCCTTCTTTGGCCGCGGCCAGAACGCAGGCCTGATCTTCACGCGTCTGAAGAACTGGGACGAGCGCAAGGCCAAGGAGAGCAGTGCCACCGCTGTGGTCCAGCGTGCCAACATGATGCTCTTCGGCATCAAGCAGGCTTTCATCTTCAGCGTCAATCCGCCGCCCATCCCCGAGCTGGCGGCGGTGGGTGGTTTCGACTTCCGCCTGCAGGACCGCGGTGGCCTGGGCCGCGAGCAGCTGGCCGCGGCCCAGGCCATGGCCGTGCAAGTGGCCAGCGCCAACAAGGCCCTGACAGGGGTCCGCATGGAGGGCATGCCGCCCGGTCCGCAGCTCTTGCTGCAGATCGACCGCGAGAAGGCGCAGGCCCTGGGCGTCGACATCGGCACGCTCAACGACACCTTGCAGACCCTGTTCGGTGTGTCCTATATCAACGACTTCGAGCGCCAGGGCCGTATCCTGCGCGTGCAGATGCAGGCCGATCCGTCGGTACGCACCAGCCCTGACGCCATGCTGCGCGTGCAGGTGCGCAACCGCAGTGGCGGCATGGTCTCGCTGTCGGAGGTGATCAAGCCGCTGTGGATGGTAGGTGCCCCCCGACTGGACCGCTACAACGGCGTGCCTTCGGTCAAGCTCTCGGGCAACCCGGCACCGGGCCACAGCACGGGCGAAGCCATGCAGGCTATGGTGGACGTGGCGGGCCAGATGCCGAACGGCATCGGCTATTCCTGGTCCGGCACGTCCTTTGAGGAAAGTTTGTCGGGCTCGCAGGCGCCGCTGCTGTTCGCGGTTTCGCTGATCGTGGTTTTCCTCTGCCTGGCCGCACTCTACGAGAGCTGGACGATTCCGTTCTCGGTCATGCTGGTGGTGCCGCTGGGCATCTTCGGTGCGCTGCTGGCGGTCTATATGCGCGGCCTGCCCAATGATGTCTACTTCAAAGTCGGCCTGATCGCGACCATCGGCCTGTCCTCGAAGAACGCCATCCTGATCATCGAGTTCGCGCGTACCCTGCAGGACCAGGGCATGGCGCTCAAGGAGGCCATCCTGGAGGCCTGCCGATTACGTCTGCGCCCTATCCTGATGACCTCGATCGCTTTCATTGTGGGGGTGCTGCCCCTGGCCATCTCCAGCGGCGCCGGCGCGCAAAGCCGGCATGCCATCGGCACCGGCGTGATGGGCGGCATGATTGCAGCCACCGTTCTGGCCATCTTCCTGGTGCCGGTGTTTTACCTGGTCGTGAGCCGCTTCTTCCCGGGTCACAGCCGTCAGCGCGGTGCGGCCGCAGGTGAGGAGGGCCACCATGGCGCCTAAGCACATTCGTTACGCGGCACTGTTCGCATTGCTGGCGCTGGCCGGCTGTTCCTTTGCGCCCACGTACGAGCGCCCTGCGCTTGCCGTGCCGGAGGCCTGGCCCGATGACGTCAAGGCAACTGCGGCGCCAGGCAAGCCGGTGGACTGGGCCAGTTTCTTCCCGGACGAGCGCCTGCGCGCCCTGATCAAGCTGGCGCTGGAGCACAACCGCGACCTGCGCATCGCCACGGCCCGCGTGGCCGAGGCGCAGGCGCTCTACGGTATCCAGCGGGCCGACCGTCTGCCTACCGTGAATGTGGGCGCCTCGCTGGCGCGCAGCCGCACGCCGGCCGACCTGTCGAGCACCGGTGCCGCTGTCATCGGTCAGCGGGCCGATGTCAACGTGGGTCTGTCGTCTTTCGAGCTGGACTTCTGGGGACGCGTGGCCAGCCTCAGCGAGGCCGCCAAGGCCTCCTACCTGGCGACGGAGCAGGCCGAACGCTCCTTCCGTCTGACGCTGGTGTCCAGCGTAGCCGATGCCTACCTCTCCCTGAGCGAAGCGCAGGAGCGTCTGGTGCTGGCTCAGTCTTCGCTGGAGACCCGGGCCCAGACCCGTGAGCTGGTGGACCGCCGGCGCCAGGCGGGACTGGCCGGCGACCTGGACTACCTGCAGGCCGATGCAGCCTTCGAGGGCGCGCGTGCCGAAGTGGCCGCCTTGTTGCGCCAGCAGTCGGCGGCACGCAACTATCTGCGCGCGCTGGTCGGGACCGAGCCCAAAGATCTGCCCGCGGGCAAGGCCCTGGCCGAGCAGGGCATCGCCCTGGACCAGCAGGCCGATCTGCCTTCGCAGGTCCTGGTGCGTCGCCCGGATGTGCTGGCGGCCGAGCAGCGTCTGCTGGCGGCCAACGCGAACATCGGCGCAGCGCGCGCGGCCTTCTTCCCGCGCATCGCGCTGACGGCTTCGGCCGGCACGGCCAGCCGTGAGATCGACGGCCTGTTCAAGAGCGGATCCGATGCCTGGAGCTTCACGCCCAGCATCAGCCTGCCCATCTTCGACTACGGCCGCAACAGCTCCAACCTGGACCTGGCCGCGGTCCGCAAGAACATCGCGGTGGCCGACTACGAGCGCACCGTGCAACAGGCCTTCCGCGAAGTGGCCGACCTGCTGGTCGCACGCGATCAGCTGGCCGAGCAGCTCAAGGCCGTGGAGGCACAGGAACGTTCGCAGCAGCGTGCGGCCGATATTGCCCAGGCCCGCTACCGCCAGGGCGTGGGCAGCTTCCTCGAAGTGCTGGATGCGCAGCGCCAGCTCTTCACGGTGCAGCAGAGCCTGATCCAGGTGCGCCGCACCATGTGGTCGGCCGCGGCCCAGCTCTACAAGGCCTTGGGCGGCGAAGAAGGCTGACCGGCAGCTCGCTTATGCTCTAAGCTTTGCCTGGGGCCTGCTCACACCAATTTCTCAAGTGAAATTGGTGTGAGCAGGCCCTAAGAGGAGCTGAGCTGTGGAACAGGTGGACTGTGTGGTGGTGGGGGCCGGTGTCGTCGGCCTGGCTGTGGCACGCGCACTGGCGCTGGCGCTGGCCGGGCGCGAAGTGCTGGTGCTGGAAGCCGCCGAGGCCATCGGTACCCAGACCAGCTCGCGCAACAGCGAGGTCATCCACGCCGGCATCTATTACCCCCAGGGTTCGCTCAAGGCGCTGCTGTGCGTGCAGGGCAAGCAGATGCTCTACGACTACTGCGCCGAGCGCGGCATCGGGCACCGCCGCTGCGGCAAGTTGATCGTCGCTACGGCCGAGCAGCAGGTCCCCGCATTGCAGGGCATTCTGGCCAAGGCTGCGGCCAACGGTGTCGATGATCTGGTGCTGCTGACGCGCGAACAGGCTCGCGCCCTGGAGCCGGCGCTGGAATGCGTGGCGGCCATCCAGTCGCCGAGCACTGGCATCGTCGACAGCCACGCACTGATGTTGTCCCTGCAGGGGGACCTCGAAAACGCCGGAGGTATGGTCGCCTTCAATTCGCCGCTTGCACGCGCACGCGTGACGCCCCAGGGGATGGAGCTGGAAGCGCAAGACGGCACCCGGCTGCGCGCCCGCAGTGTGGTGAATGCCGCAGGCTTGCAGGCGCCGCTGCTGGCGCGTCGTTTCAAGGGGCTGGACCCGCAGCACTTGCCCACCGCCTACTATGCCAAGGGCAATTACTTCACCTTGGCGGGCCGCTCGCCCTTCACGCGCCTGATCTATCCGGTGCCTGAAGCCGCCGGGCTGGGCGTGCACCTGACCCTTGATATGGGAGGCCAGGCCAAATTCGGCCCCGATGTGCAGTGGGTGGAGTCGCCTGACGATTTGGTGGTGGACCCGGTGCGCGGCCAAGCGTTCTATGCCGAGGTTCGCAAGTACTGGCCGGCGCTGCCCGATGCAGCCCTGCAGGCAGGGTATGCCGGTATTCGGCCGAAGATCAGCGGCCCGGGAGAAGCAGCACGCGACTTCGTGATTCAGGGGCCGGCCGGGCACGGGGTGCCAGGCCTGGTCAACCTCTTCGGCATTGAATCCCCCGGGCTGACCAGCAGTCTGGCCATTGCGGCCCGGGTGGCTGAACTCGTCTGAAGCCGCTCAGTCGATGCTGACGCCGGCATCCTTGACGATCTTGCTCCACTTGACGGTCTCCTCCTGCATGAGCTTGGTCAGCCCTTCGGGGGTGGACAGGCTGACCTGCACGCCGGCATCAAACAGGGCCTTCTGGGTATCGGGCAGGGCCATGAGCTTGGCGATCTCGCTGTTGAGCCGCTGCACGATTTCCTTGGGCATGCCGGCCGGCCCCAGCAGGGCCAGCCAGTTGCTGGCGTCGTAGCCCGCCACGCCGGCTTCCTGCAGGGTCGGCACATCGGGCATCTGCGGTGCGCGGGTGGCCGTGGTCACGGCGAGGGCCTTGAGCTTGCCGCTGGACAGATGGGGCAGGGCGTTGGTGATGCCGGCGAAGCTGCTCTCGACCACGCCGCCGATCAGGTCGGTCATGGCCAGGTTGCTACCCCGGTAGGGGATGTGCTGCAGCTTGGCATCGGTCATGGAGATGAACAGTCCGCCCATGAGGTGCTGTGTGCTGCCGTTGCCCGACGAAGCGTAGCGCAGGGTATCTGGCTTGGCCTTGGACAGCGCGATGAATTCCTTCACGTTGCTGGCCGGGACCTTGCTGGGGTTGATCACGAGCACATAGGCAGAGTCCACCAGCTTGCTGATGGGGGTGAAGCTCTTGATGTGATCGTAGGGGATGGTCTTGTAGATCGAAGGGCTGATCGTGTGGGTCGAGGAGATCATGACCAGGGTGTAGCCATCCGGGGCGGCCTTGGCGACCAGGTCGGCACCGATGGTGGAGCCGGCCCCGGGTTTGTTCTCGATGACGAAGGAGCCGCCCATGGCGGCACCGAGTTTCTGGCCCAGGATGCGCGCCACCACGTCGGTGAAGCCGCCGGGGCCGAAGGGCACGATGATCTTGACAGGGCGGTTCGGATAGCCCTGCGCAGTGGCGCTGGCGGCGGCCAGCACGAGCAGCGAGCCCAGGAAAAGACGACGGACGGAGAAGCGTGCGGTCATGATGATTACCCCTTGTAGCTAGGTTCGGGCATGGCAAAGAAGCCGTGCAGGATGGCGTAGACCATTAGATAGTTTTTCTGCTGGAAACTGGCATGGGAGATACCCTCCATCATGCTGAACTGCTTGTTGGTGCAGGGCAGCAGCTGGTAGAACTTCAGCAGGTCGTCCAGGCTGGCGATGCCGTCGAACTCGCCGCGCATGATCAGCGTGGCGGCCTTGATGTTGCGCGGCTCGACGACTGGCAGTTTCGAGCACATGTCGACATAGGTGCCGGTGGGCATGGTGCTATCCAGCGTCAGGATGGCGTCGGCAAAGGCCTCTTTGGTGGCTTCGTCGGCGCAGCCCGGATGGTCGCGGTTGAAGATGCTGTGCACGAAGGCGCGGTCGATCGGGCGCTGGTTCCTGGCCAGGAATTCAGGCAGCTTCTTCCTGCGCTCGGCCAGGGTGGGGCTGCCTTCGCCGGTCCAGACGAAGGCATCCAGCGCCAGCCGGGCGACGCGCTCGGGGTGGCGCTCGGCAAACAGCGCGGCCTTGAGCGCGCCGGACGAGATGCCGTACACCATCAGCTTGCCCACACCGGTGGTCTTCAGGATGTACTCGCTGCCGGTGGCCAGGTCGTCGGCACCGTTGCTGATGTCGAAGTTGATGGCGCGGTGCTTGTCGGAACGGCCATAGCCCTCGTTGTCCATGCACCAGGTGTCGAAGCCTCGCTCGGCGAACCAGTCCATGACCGAGGAATGCGGCCGGCCGGGGACCGTGAGGTCGAAGGTCGGTTGCGAGGCCATGGAAGAACCATGGACAAAGAGGATGGTGCCGGCGTAAGGCACCTTGGGCGAAGCCGGTTTTTGCCAGAGAAAGAGCTTGATGTCGCCCTTGCTAGTCCAGTGCTCTATGCCACCGGTCCACTGCACGTTTGCCATGGTCTTGTTTCCTTGGGGTCGATCGATGCTCAGACGGGGCGGCGCAGGAAGGTCTCGAGCGCGTAATGGAACTTGTACCGTTGCACGCCCATCATCGGGTTGTGGGCGATGCCGGAGAGCACGACGAACTCCTTGTCCTTGGTGGGCAGGCGGGCGAAGAAGTCCAGCAGGTCCGGCTCGGCGGCGATGCCGTCGTATTCGCCACGGATCACCAGGGTCGGGCAGGGGATGGCCTCGGGCGTGGCCACCGGCAGGTTGGCGCACATGTCCACATAGGTGCCGGTCGGCACTTCACTCACCAGCGGCAGTTCTGCCGCGGCGATGGCCTTGGGCACGATGTCCTCGCTGCTGCCGGGCTTGTCGCGGTTGAACATGCCCTCGTAAAAGGCCAGGTCCACCTTGCGGCGCGGGCTGGCCGAGTACTCGGGCAGCTTCTTGCGGCGCTGCTCCAGCGTGGGGGAGCCGGCACCGGTGTAGACCAGGGCCGAGAGACCCAGCCGCTCGACCGTATCCGGGTGCGCGGCGGTGTACAGGCAGGAACGCAATGCACCGGAGGAGGAGCCGAACAGGTTGACCTTCTGCGCGCCGGTTTTTTGCAGGATGAAGGGGATGGCGGCGGCCAGGTCCAGCGCGCCGGTCTTGATGTCGCTGTTGCCGCGACCCGACCAGCCCGAGCGGCCGTAGCCTTCGTGGTCCAGGGTCCAGACGTCGTAGCCGCGCTCGGCAAAGTAGTCCATCACCGAGTAGTCCTTGCCGCCGGGCACCTGCAGGTCGTAGGTGTTGCGACCCGAGACGGTGGAGCCGTGCACCAGCATCAGCACCGGTAGCGGCGCTCCGCCAGGTGCGGGTGCCTTGGCGCGCTTGCGGTACACATAGAGTTGCACGCCCTCACGGGTCACAAAATGTTCTTCACTCCAGATCACGATGATGGTCTTTCAATTCGAGAGAGGGGCAGCGCGCTCGCGCCGGTTGTTGCCGCTGGCACGCCGGGTCAACGGGACAATATACTTTCAAGCCATCGTCTATGAAACGGGATTTTGTGAATTCATTGTTTACGGGAGTCATGTCGAGGGCCCGTCCATGCGCGACCTGAACGCCCTGGCCACCTTCGTGGCGGTTGTGGATGCCGGCAGCTTCACGGTCGCTGCCGATCGCTGCGGCATTTCCAAGGCCCTGGCCAGCCGTCATATCCAGGAGCTCGAGGAGTCATTGGGGGTGAAGCTGCTCAATCGCAGCACCCGCAAGCTGGGCCTGACCCTGGCGGGCGAGCGTTTCTACGAGCGCTGCGCGCGCATCGTCGCCGATGCCGGCGATGCCGTGCGCGATGTCGAGGAGCTCTCGCGGGGTTCGCACGGCTTGATCCGCATCAGCACCGCCATCACCTTTGGCCGCTTGCATCTGTTGCCGGCCGTGAGCGAATTTCTCGCGCTGAATCGTTCCATCCAGATCGATGTCACCTTGTCCGAGCGCTTCGCCGACCTGATCTCGGGCAATGCTGACCTGGTGGTTCGGCTGGCGGAGGAGCCGCGTCTGAGCAATCTCGTGGCGCGTCGCCTGGCGCCTTGCCGCTGGATCGTCGTGGCCTCGCCGGCCTACCTGGCTGCCAACGCCACCCCGCGCACCCCGCGCGACCTACTGGCCTGCAACTGCCTGGTCTATGACCGGCCCAAGGGCAACGAATGGCGTTTCCGCGGACGCGAGGGGGAGCTGACCGTCAATGTGTCGGGGAACCTGCGTGCGAATGTGGCCGAGGGCTTGGTCGATGCTGCCGTGGCCGGCGTGGGCATTGCCGTGCTGCCGTCCTTCGCGGCCAGTGAACACATCGTGGCAGGACGTCTGGTCCAGCTGTTCCCGGAGTACACGATGCCGCAGAGCACGCTGTACGCCGTATTCCTGCCGGATCGTCGCCTGCCGGAGCGCCTGCGCAATTTTGTCCAGTTCCTCGCCGAGCGTTTTGCGGATGAACCCTCTTGGGATCGGCCGCTGCTCACGCCGCCTCCCGGCAAAGAGAGCCGCAGTTCCAGGCCGGGGGCCTGAATCCGCACGACGTGCTTCAGGACGTCTGTCGCAAGGCCTTGATCGCCAGCGCAGACTGCTGCACCAGCGCCGGGCCCTGGTAGATCAGGCCGGTGTAGATCTGTACCAGGTCGGCGCCGGCCTCGATCTTGCTCGCGGCATCGGCGGCGCTCAGGATCCCGCCCACACCGATGATGGGGTAAGCCGGGCCCAGCGCGGCGCGCAACTGGCGGATCACGCGGTTGCTGGCCTCCAGCACCGGCGCGCCCGACAGGCCGCCCGCTTCCTGCGCATGCGGCAGGCCCAACACGGCGTCGCGGCTGAGCGTGGTGTTGGTGGCGATCACGCCGTCCATGCCGTGGCGTTGCAAGGTGGCGGCAATCACCTTGACCTGCTCTTCGTCCAGGTCCGGGGCGATCTTCACGAACACCGGTACCCGCCTGCCATGCTGCTGCACCAGCTGTTCGCGTCGGGTCGCGATGGCCCCGAGCAGCGCGTCCAGCGCCTCGTCGCTCTGCAGTGCACGCAGGTTCTTGGTGTTGGGGCTGGAGATGTTGATGGTGACGTAGTCGGCGTGCGGATAGACGCCGGCCAGGCCGATCAGGTAGTCATCCGTGGCACGTTCGATCGGCGTGGCGGCGTTCTTGCCGATGTTCAGGCCCAGCAGCAGGGGCGTTCCGCTTTTGCGGCGGAAGGTGGCGCGCTGCACGTTGGCCAGGAAGGCGTCCAAGCCGTCGTTGTTAAAGCCCATGCGATTGATCAGTGCGTTCCCGGCGGGCAGGCGAAACATCCGAGGTTTCGGGTTGCCCGGCTGGGCCAGCGGCGTCACGGTGCCGACCTCGACGAAGCCGAAACCCATGGCGCCCAGGCCATCGATGCAGCGGGCGTTCTTGTCCAGGCCGGCGGCCATGCCCACGCGGTTCGGGAACTGCAGGCCGGCCAGGGTGATGGGGTCCTCGATCCGGGTCTGGCTGTAGGCGCAGGCCAGGGGGGTGTTCTGCGTGCGTGCCAGCATGTCGATCGTGAGATCGTGCGCGGCCTCAGGGTCGAGGCGGAACAGCATGGCGCGGGAGAGGGCGTAGGGGATCAGGGACATCGCATAATTCCAGTGTTTTCCCGATTTTCCCAGATCAACCCTTCCTTTCTTTCCCCAACATGCTTACCCAAGACGAACTCAAGACCCTGGTCGGCCAGGCGGCCCTTCAATACGTGGTTCCTGGCGAGATCGTCGGGGTCGGCACCGGCTCCACGGTCAACAAGTTCATTGATGCGCTGGCCTCCATGAAGGGGCAGATCAAGGGGGCCGTGTCGAGTTCGGTCGCCAGCACCGAGCGCCTGCTGGCCCTGGGCATCCCGGTGTTCGAGGCCGGTGAGGTGGGTGAACTCTCGGTCTACATCGACGGGGCCGACGAGATCGATGGTCGCGGCTACATGATCAAGGGCGGTGGTGCGGCGCTCACGCGTGAGAAGATCGTGGCGGCCCAGTCACGCCGTTTCGTCTGCATTGCCGACGAGTCCAAGCAGGTGACCGTGCTGGGCAAGTTCCCGCTGCCGGTGGAGGTGATCCCCATGGCCACCCAGCGCCTGATCCGCCAGTTCGCGGCCTTGGGCGGCACGGCCAGGGTGCGCATGAAAGGCGCCGAGCCCCTGGTGACCGATAACGGCCAGCACATCCTGGACGTCACCGGCCTGCAGATCAAGGACCCGCTGGCCTTCGAGTCCGAGGTCAACCAGTGGCCGGGCGTGGTGACGGTGGGCGTGTTCGCGCACCAGCGCGCCCAGGTCTGCCTGCTGGGCACGGCCGCAGGCGTGAAGACGCTGACGTACTGAAATGCACAAGGGGCCTCTTGAGGCCCCTTGGTAGTCAGAAAACGATGCCGGCTGGATTGTCCGGCGTCGGACCGGGTGGCGCGGCGCTGGGTACTGCTGGTGTCGGGGCTGCCGGGCGTGCGGCAGGCGCCGCAGGTGCGTCCGGCACGGGCACCAGCGGGCTGGCCGCAGCATTGCGGTAACCGGGTGGCAGGCGCGAACTCTTGGGGTAGCCGGCGGCATCCAGGTATTCGCTCCAATCGCCCTCTGAATAGCCCTTGAGGCGCTGGCCGCCGATGGTAGCTGTAGGGACCGTGGCTTCCATACCCAGACGTTTGAGGGCCTCGATGTCCTGGGCCGTGGTAATGGTGCGCTCTGTGTAGGGTACGCCGCGTCGGTTCAGCAGACTCCGGGCCGCGCCGCAGGGTTCACAGTTATCACCGGTGTACAGGGTGACCGGGTAGCGGTTCATAGCTTCGCGCAGTTCGAAGGGCAGTTCGCCGGCGGCACCGCCATCGCTGGAACGGCCGCTCGGGCTCAGGGCCGTGGCTTTTTCGCTGCTGGTGGGCGGTTTGTCGGAAAAGGTGACCCGGCCGTCCGGGCCGACGATGCGGTAGATGCCCTGGGCAGAGGCCAGGACAGGGAGCAGGGCCAGGACGGCAACTGCAGCCAGCCGGGCTGCGCTACGGGGACGGTAAGTGGTCTTCATACGACTCATTATTCCTTATGTGCAGATTCCCTAGGTGCGGGCCATGCCTTGGTGCCGCAAGAGGGCGTCCAGGCTGGGCTCGCGCCCGCGGAAGGCCTTGAAGGATTCGATGGCCGGGCGGCTGCCGCCGGCCTCCAGGATGGCCTGGCGGTATTTTCGCCCGGTTTGCACATTCGGCAAGCCCTCCGGCCCCGGGTTTTCCTCGAAGGCGGCGTAGGCGTCGGCACTGAGCACCTCGGCCCACTTGTAGCTGTAGTAGCCCGCCGCATAACCGCCGGCGAAGATGTGGCTGAAGGTGTGGGCCGTGCGGCTCCAGGCCGGCGGCTGCAGCACGGCGACCTCGGCGCGCACCAGGTCCAGCAGGGGCATGAAGTCCTGCTGCGGGTCGTGTTCGGTGTGCAGCAACATGTCGAAGAGCGCGAACTCGATCTGGCGCAGGGTTTGCATGCCGCTCTGGAAGTTCTTGGCGGCGACCATCTTCTCAAAGAGGGCGCGCGGCAGTGGCTCGCCGGTCTCGACATGGGCCGTCATGTGCTTGAGAACGTCCCACTCCCAGCAGAAGTTCTCCATGAACTGGCTGGGCAGTTCCACTGCGTCCCACTCCACGCCGCTGATGCCGGAGACATCGCGCTCGTTGACCTGGGTCAGCAGGTGGTGCAGGCCGTGGCCGAACTCGTGGAAGAGGGTGATGACGTCGTCGTGCGTGAGCAGCGGCGGTTTGCTGCCCACGCCATCGGCGAAGTTGCAGACCAGGTGGGCTATGGGCATCTGCAGGCGGCCGTCGTCCGGGCGCAGCCAGCGTGAACGTACATCGTCCATCCAGGCGCCGCCGCGCTTGCCCGGACGGGCCGGCTGGTCCAGATAGAACTGGCCCACCAGGTGGCCGTCGCGTTCGATGCGGTAGAAAGCCACGGCAGGATGCCAGACCGGGGCCGTATCGGGCCGGATCGACACCTCAAACAGGGTCTCGATGATCTTGAACAGGCCAGCCAACACACGTGGTGCCGTGAAGTACTGTTTGACTTCCTGCTCGCTGAAGGCGTAGCGCGCCTCCTTCAGGCGCTCGGCAATGTAGGACCAGTCCCAGGGCTCGGGATCGGCCATGCGCAACTCGTCTCGTGCAAAGGCGCGCAGATCGGCCACGTCCTGCTCGGCGTAGGGGCGGGCCTTGACCGCCAGGTCACGCAGGAAACGCACCACCTGCTGGGGGGATTCGGCCATCTTCGGCACCACCGATACTTCGCCGAAGTTCAGATAGCCCAGCAACTGGGCCTCTTCCTGGCGCAAGGCCAGGATTTCGTGGATCAGCGCGCTGTTGTCGAACTTGGCTCCATCGCCCTCGGCCTGGTCGGAGGCGCGTGTGGTGTAGGCGCGGTAGAGCTTATGGCGCAGTTCACTGCTCTTTGCAGACTGCATCACCGGCAGGTAACAGGGCATCTTGAGCGTGAGCTTGTAGCCTCCCTTGCCTTCGGCCTCGGCGGCGGCGCGTGCGGCCTGCTGCACGTCGGCGGGCACGCCCTCGAGTTCGCTCTGCGTTGCGTAATAGGACCAGGCATCGGTCGCGTCCAGCGTGTTTTCGCTGAACTTCTGGCTCAGTTCGGCCTGGCGCTCCTGGATCTGGGCAAAGCGTTCCTTGGCCGCGCCGCGCAGGTCGGCTCCACCCAGCACGAAGTTGCGCAGGGCGTTCTGGTGTGCCTGGCGTTGCTCGGCGTTAAGAGTTGCGGGATCGATGGCCTTGTACTTGGCGTACAGGCGCTCATCGGCGCCCAGACGGGTCCAGAACTCGGTCACGCGCGGCAGCGCCTCGTTGTAGGCGGCGCGCAGCTCCGGGGTGTCGGCCACGCTGTTGAGATGGCTGACCGCGCCCCAGGCCCGGCCCAGTCGTTCGGTGGTCACATCCAGTTCGCGCGCGATGGCGGACCAGTCAGGCGGGAAGTCGCTTGCGGTGACGCGCTGCAGCGCAGCGTCGCAGGCCTGCAGCAACGTATCCATGGCTGGGGTCACGTGTTCCGGGCGGATGCGGTCGAACAGGGGTAGGTCGGAGGCGTCGAGAAGGGGATTGCTCATATCCAGCATTGTGCGGTCAGCGGGACCGGATTCAAACCATGTCCCCATAGCTTTTGCTGATGTTCCCGATCAGCCCGCCGCCATGCGCTCGGCAGCTTCCAGGGTATTGACCAGCAACATGGTGATGGTCATGGGGCCCACGCCGCCCGGCACCGGGGTGATCCAGCCCGCCACCTGCTTCACGCCCTCGAAGTCCACGTCGCCGCAGAGTTTGCCTTCGTCGTTGCGGTTCATGCCGACATCAATGACCACTGCGCCGGGCTTCACCATATCGGCCGTCAGCACGTTGCGCTTGCCCACGGCCGCGACGACCACATCGGCCTGCAGGGTCAGGGCCTTGAGGTCCTTTGTGCCGCTATGACAGATCGTGACCGTGGCGTTCTGCTGCAGCAGCATCAGGGCCATGGGTTTGCCCACGATGTTGGAGCGGCCGATGACCACGGCGTGTTTGCCCTTGAGGTCGTAGTTGATCGATTCCAGCATCTTCATGCAGCCATAGGGCGTGCAAGGCCAGAAACCGGGCTGGCCCACCATCAGGGCGCCGGCGCTGGCCACGTGGAAGCCGTCCACGTCCTTGGCTGGGGAGATGGCCTCGATGACCTTGTGCGCGTCGATGTGCGCGGGCAGGGGCAACTGCACCAGGATGCCGTGGATGGACGGGTCGTTGTTGAGAGCTTCCACGCGTGCCAGCAGCTGGGTTTCGGTCATGGAGGCCTCGTACTTTTCCAGCACGGAGTGCAGTCCGCTGTCTTCGCAGGCCTTGACCTTGTTGCGCACATAGACCTGGGAGGCGGGGTTCTCGCCGACCAGGATCACGGCCAGGCCCGGCGTGATGCCGCGGGCCTTGAGGGCGGCGGCGCGCTGGGCGACGTCGCCGCGCAGTTGCTTGGAGAGGGCGTTGCCGTCGATCAGTCGGCCGGTGGTCTGGGTCATCGTGCTATTCCGTCGGTCAAGTAAAAACGCCCGCTGAACGAACGAGGCGGGCGTCGGAGAAGTGGTGTGTGGGTCAGGCTTTGGCGGCTTGCCCCAGGGCGATCTTGAGCAGGTCGGCCACGGTGTTGGCGTTGAGCTTTTCCATGATGTTGGCGCGGTGCGCCTCCACCGTCTTGATGCTGATGCCCAGGTCGTCGGCGATCTGCTTGTTCAGGCGGCCGGCGACGATGCGCTCCAGCACTTGGCTTTCGCGCAGCGTCAGCTTGGCCAACAGGGCATCACGGCTGGCGGCCTGCTGGTGCACGCTGAAGGTCTCGCGGGCGCGATCGAGCATGCGCTCGACCAGGGCCACCAGCTGGTCTTCCTTGAAGGGCTTCTGGATGAAATCCATGGCGCCCTTTTTCATGGTGTCCACCGCCATGGGCACGTCGCCGTGGCCGGTGATGAAGACGACGGGCAGGGGCGAATGGCCTTCGAGCAGGCGGTTCTGCAGTTCCAGACCGGTCATGCCCTCCATGCGGATGTCGACGATCAGGCAGGCCACTTCGCGCGGGTCGTAGCGGTTCAGGAAGGACTCGGCCGAGTCGAAGCAGCGCACCCGGTAGTCCTTGCCTTCGAGCAGCCATTGCAGCGAATCGCGCACCGCCTCGTCGTCGTCGACTACATAGACCGTGCCTTTTTTCGGAATCAGACTCATGCTCTAACCTGAGGTTTTTCTGCTTGCAGTTATAAGGGGGCCGCCGCCGCTGGTTCGTCCACGGGCAGCCAGAAGGTGAAACGGCAGCCCGTGACTTCGGAGCCATTGTAGAGGTTCTCCGCCTTCATCCGGCCCTGGTGCGACTCGACGATGGATCGGCACAGGGACAGGCCGATGCCCATGCCTTCGGCCTTGGTGGTGTGGAAGGCCTCGTAAAGGCGGGCCATGACCTCGGGCGCGATGCCGCGGCCGGTGTCGGTCACGGTGAACTCCACCACCGGCCTGCCCTCGACGGTGGCCGGCAGCACGTGCAGTTCCACGCGGCGATGCGGCGGCGGGCGTTGCGCGTGGACGATGGACTCGGCCGCGTTTTTGAGCAGATTCACCAGCACCTGCTCGATCAGGATGGGATCGACCAGCACCGGTGGCAGGTCGGCCATGAAGTAGCTCAGGCGCACGTTGTAACGCCGTAGTTCGATCTCGGCCAGTTCCACTGCCTCATTGACCATGACGGCCACCTCGGACAGCGTGCGGTTGGGCTCGCTGCGCTTCACGAAGGCGCGGATGCGCTGGATGATCTGGCCGGCGCGCTGGGCCTGCTTGGCCGTCTTCTCCAACGCGCCCAGCAGGTCCTCCTCGGAGATCTGCTGCGCCTTGATGCGCGAGACCATGCCGTTGCAATAGTTGTTGATGGCCGTCAGCGGCTGGTTCAATTCGTGGGCCACGCTGGAGGCCATCTCGCCCATGGTGATCAGGCGGCTGGCGGTCTGGGCGCGTTCGGCCTGGGCGGCAGACTGGGCCTCGGCCAAGCGGCGCGGCGTGATGTCGGTGGCGATCACCATCTGCGCCAGACGCCCGTCCACCCAGGTCAGGTAACGGGTGCGTACTTCCAGCCATTTGCCGAGCTCCTCGACGTAGACCTCGGCGTTTTCGGCTTCGGCGTCGGGCAGGGCGCTGGTAGGCATGCCCACCAGGCCGTCCACGCTGTCCTGGCTGTCCTCGCTGCTCACCCGCGCCGGTATGCCGGCCTGGGTGGACAGGAGCACATGGCCACTGCTCTGCTCGTGGAACCAGAGCCGGTACAGCTTGTTCGCGAACAGCAATTCATCGGTGCCCAGCGGCGCCACCGACACCGAGGCGTCCAGCGCCTCCAGCACCGTGGTGAAGCGCTCATAGGAAGCGTAGAGCTGCTCGCGCACGCGGTTGGGCTCGGTGATGTCGGTCATCGAGGTCATCCAGCCGGTCTGCAGGCCGCGGGCGTCGATCAGCGGCGAGACGTAGATGCGGGCATCGAACAGGGTGCCGTCCTTGCGCTTGACGCGCACCTGGAAGCCGCCCGGGGTCACCCGGCCGGTCAGCTCGTCTTCGAGACGGCCCATCAGCATGTCGCGGTCTTCCTCGGGCCAGTAGGGGAAGGGGGCGGTGCAGCCCACCAGTTCACGCTCGCTCCAGCCCGTCATCTGGCAGAAGGCGGCGTTGACGTAGGTGATGTGGCCTTGCAGGTCGAGCGCGCGCATGCCGGTGGGCATGGAGTTTTCCATGGCGCGGCGGAAATTGGTTTCCAGCACCAGGGCCTGCTGGGCCTGCATGCGTCGGCGGGTGTGGCGCCAGTTCGCGATCAGCATCCAGGCGGTCATCACGCTGAGCGTTCCGACCAGCCAGAACAGACCGCTGCCGATCACCCCCAGCGAGGCGCGGTAGGCCTGGGCATGCAGTACCAAGCCGTTGCCCACAGGCGAGACCGGCACTTCATATTCGTTCGCATGGGAGGCCCAGCCCAGCCACTGGCCCGCCCGGTTGCGCTTGGGGGCGATGCTGCCGGCCAGCACCTCTCCGCGGGAATCGCGCAAGGAGACGGCATAACGCGCCGAGACTTCCGAGGGCACGCCATAGCGGTAGAGCGTGTCCAGCGAGTACTCGGCCAGCAGCACGCCGGTGAATCGGGTGCGGCTGTGCAAAGGCAGGTGCAGTTCCAGCAGCGCGGTGCCATCCGGCGTGGCGCTGCGCTGCACATAGATGGGCTGGCGCAATTCACGCGCCAGGGCAAAGGCGTTTTCGGTCTCGCTGGGTTTTTCCGGCAGCACGCCGCTGCGCGCCGGGCTGTTGACCAGGCTTTGCGCCAGACTGGGATTGCCATGGGCGACACGCAGCCGGCGGCGTTCATCTATCCAGCTCAGGCCCTGCAGTTCGGGGTACTGGTTGAGCAGCACGTTGGCACGGTTGCGGAACTGGTCGGCGTCCAGTTCCTGGCTGGAGACTTCCTGGGCGAGGCGCACCAGTTCTTCCTGGCGCTCCAGCAATCGCAGGCGCATACGCTGCTGGGCGTATTCCACGTCCCGCCGAACCGCTTCCTGTTCCCGCTCCATCTCTTCCAGGCGCAGATAGCCAAAGGCGGCCACGATGGCGGCCAGGAACAGCAGCACGGCCAGCAGCGGCGCCAGCATGGCGTAACGGTCCTGACGGTGGGGTGACTGCCGGCGCCACCACTGCCGCAGACGCACCAGCGCGGGCAGTTCGCGCAGGTAAGGCAGCAGGCGGCGCAGTCGTGTTTGCATGTGTCCCGAGTGTATTCCGTATGGCCTTTGGCGGATTCTGTTGAGTCCATAATATGAAATCGATGAGCACGCCTTGAAATGGGAAAAGAATTATGAGAAACTCTCGGATCGTTCTACATTGACTGAAGAACCTGTCTGCAGACAGGTTCCGTGCCTAAAACCAAGAGGAGCCAAGCATGTCAGCCCTGCCCCAGAACCTGTCGGGAATCGATGCCCAAGATCTCGACAGCCAGGAAACCCTTGAATGGAAGCACGCCCTGGAAGCCGTGATTGCGCAGGAGGGCCCGGAACGCGCCCATTTTCTGCTGGAGCAATTGCTGGAACATGCGCGCGAGCACAGCATCGACCTGCCGTTCTCGGCCACCACTGGCTACACCAACACCATCGAGCCGGACCAGGAGGCTCACAGTCCCGGCAACCTGGATCTCGAAGGCCGCCTGCGGGCCTACATGCGCTGGAACGCCATGGCCATGGTGGTCAAGGCCAACCGCCTGGACCCGGCCGACGGCGGTGACCTGGGGGGGCACATCAGCTCCTTCCAGTCGCTGGCGCACATGTTCGCGGCCGGCTTCAACCACTTCTGGCACGCCGACAACACCGACGAGGGCGGCACCCACGGTGGTGACCTGCTTTATATCCAGGGCCATTCCTCGCCCGGCATCTATGCCCGCGCCTTCCTGGAAGGCCGCATCAGCGAAGAGCAGATGCTGAACTTCCGCCAGGAAGTCGACGGCAAGGGCCTGTCCAGCTACCCGCACCCCAAGCTGATGCCTGGTTTCTGGCAGTTCCCCACGGTGTCCATGGGCCTGGGGCCCATCATGTCGATCTACCAGGCGCGTTTCCTCAAGTACCTGCACGCCCGCGGCCTGGCTGACACCAGCCAGCGCAAGGTCTGGGTCTTCTGCGGCGACGGCGAGATGGACGAGCCGGAAAGCCTGGGCGCCATCGGCCTGGCCGCGCGCGAGAAGCTCGACAACCTGGTCTTCGTGGTCAACTGCAACCTGCAGCGCCTGGACGGCCCGGTGCGTGGCAACGGCAAGATCATCCAGGAGCTCGAAGGCGAGTTCCGCGGTGCCGGCTGGAACGTCATCAAGTTGATCTGGGGCAAGGAGTGGGACGGCCTGCTGGCACGCGACAAGGATGGTGCTCTGCGCAAGATCATGATGGACACGCTGGACGGCGACTACCAGGCCTTCAAGGCCAATGACGGTGCCTTCGTGCGCAAGAACTTCTTCGGCCGCGATCCGCGCACGCTGGAGATGGTGTCCAAGATGAGCGACGAGGAAGTCTGGGGCCTGCGCCGTGGCGGCCACGACGCCCAGAAGGTCTATGCCGCCTTCCACAAGGCCCACAACTCCCAGGGCGGCCCCACCGTGCTGCTGGTCAAGACCGTCAAGGGCTGGGGCATGGGCAAGGCTGGCGAGGGCAAAAACACCGCCCACCAGACCAAGAAGCTCGGCGATGACGACATCCGCTACATGCGCGACCGCTTCAACATCCCGATCCCGGACAGCGAGCTGCCCAAGATCCCCTTCTACAAACCGGCCGACGATACGCCGGAGATGAAGTACCTGCACGAGCGCCGCAAGGCCCTGGGCGGTTACCTGCCCAAGCGTCGTACCGTGTCGAGCGAGAGCTTCACCGTGCCGTCGCTGGAGACCTTCAAGTCGGTGCTGGAGCCCACGGCTGAGGGCCGCGAGATTTCCACCACCCAGGCCTATGTGCGTTTTCTCACGCAGCTGCTGCGTGACCAAGCCCTGGGCCCGCGCGTCGTGCCTATCCTGGTAGATGAGGCACGCACCTTCGGCATGGAAGGTCTGTTCCGCCAGATCGGCATCTACAACCCCGAAGGACAGCAGTACACCCCGGTCGACAAGGACCAGGTCATGTACTACAAGGAAGACAAGGCCGGCCAGATCCTGCAGGAAGGCATCAACGAGGCGGGCGGCATCTGCAGCTGGATCGCCGCGGCAACGTCGTATTCGACGAACAACCGCATCATGATCCCCTTCTATATCTACTACTCGATGTTCGGCCTGCAGCGCGTGGGCGACCTGGCCTGGGCGGCCGGCGACATGCAGGCGCGCGGTTTCCTGCTGGGCGGCACCTCCGGGCGCACCACGCTCAACGGCGAAGGCCTGCAGCACGAGGACGGTCACAGCCAGGTCCTGGCCAGCACCATCCCCAACTGCGTGAGCTATGACCCGACCTTCGCACACGAAGTGGGCATCATCCTGCACCATGGTCTGAAACGCATGGTGGAGAAGCAGGACAACGTCTTCTTCTACCTGACCCTGCTCAACGAAAACTATCCCATGCCGGGCCTGAAGGCCGGCACGGAAGAGCAGATCATCAAGGGCATGTACCTGCTGCAGGAAGCCAAGGCGGCCAAGAAGTCGCCCCAGGTCAACCTGCTGGGTTCGGGCACCATCCTGCGCGAATCCATGTTCGCCAAGGAGCTGCTGGAGAAGGACTGGGGCATAGGCGCCAACGTCTTCAGTTGCCCGAGCTTCAACGAACTGGCGCGCGACGGCCAGGACTGCGAACGCTGGAACCTGTTGCACCCGACGAGCAAGCAGCGCGTGCCTTTCGTCACGCAGCAGCTGGAGCCGCATGCCGGCCCAGTGATCGCCTCCACCGACTACGTCAAGACCTTCTCCGAACAGATCCGTCCCTACATCCCCAAGGGCCGGACCTACAAGGTGCTGGGCACCGACGGCTTCGGCCGCAGCGACTTCCGCAGCAAGCTGCGCGAGCACTTCGAGGTCAACCGCCACTACATCGTGGTCGCTGCGCTCAAGTCCCTGGCGGAGGAGGGCACGGTGCCGATGGAGAAAGTGGCCGAGGCCATCGCCAAGTACAAGATCAAAGTAGACAAGATCAACCCGCTTTACGCATAAGGCGGGTCGATCCTGCGGCTCAGGCCTGCCCGCGCTCAGCCGGGTGGGCCTGACTCTCAGGGCCCGCTTCCCAACCAGGAAGACAAGAACATGGCTATCGTAGAAATCAAGGTACCCGATATCGGCGACTTCGAGTCCGTCGCGGTCATCGAACTGCTGGTCAAGCCCGGCGACACCGTGAAGGCCGAGCAGTCGCTCATCACGGTCGAGTCCGACAAGGCCTCCATGGAGATCCCCTCCAGCCACGCCGGTGTGGTCAAGGAGCTCAAGGTCAAGATCGGCGACAAGGTCGCCATGGGGTCTGTGGTGCTGATGCTGGATGCGGCCGAGGCGGGCGCCGGTGCCGCGCCTGCTGCGGCACCCGCTGCAGCTGCGGCAAGCCCGGCTCCTGCCGTTCCTGCTCCCGTTGCGGCACCGGTGGTGGCCCAGGCCGCAGCGGCCCCCGCGCCTGTGGCATCCGTCGCCGTACCGGCGCACGACCCCTCGGCCCCCAAGGGTCAGCTGCCGCATGCCAGCCCCTCGGTGCGCAAGTTCGCTCGCGAGCTCGGCGTGCCGCTGGAAGAGGTCAAGGGCAGTGGTCCCAAGGGCCGCATCGTTGACGAAGACATCAAAAACTTCAGCAAGTCTGTGATGAGCGGTGCCGTGCGCACCCAGGCCATGGGCACGGCGCCGTCCGGTGGTGGCGATGGCGCCGGCCTGGGCCTGCTGCCCTGGCCCAAGGTGGACTTCGCCAAGTTCGGCCCGATCGAGCGCAAGGAGCTGTCGCGCATCAAGAAGATCAGCGGCGCCAACCTGCACCGCAACTGGGTCATGATCCCGCACGTCAACAGCTACGAGGATGCTGACATCACCGAGCTGGAAGCCCTGCGCGTGCAGCTCAACAAGGAAAACGAGAAGGCGGGCATCAAGTTCACCATGCTGGCTTTTGTCATCAAGGCGGCGGTCGCCGCACTCAAGAAGTTTCCCGACTTCAACGCCAGCCTTGACGGTGATCAACTGGTCCTGAAGAACTACTGGAACATCGGCTTTGCGGCCGACACGCCCAATGGCCTGGTGGTGCCTGTGCTCAAGAATGCCGACCAGAAGGGCCTGGTGGAGATTTCCGCCGAGATGGCCGAACTGTCCAAGAAGGCGCGCGATGGCAAGCTAAGCGCGGCCGACATGCAGGGCGGCACCTTTTCGATCTCCTCGCTGGGTGGTATCGGCACCACCTACTTCACCCCGTTGATCAACGCGCCGGAAGTGGCCATCCTGGGCCTGTCCAAGAGTGCTATGAAACCGGTCTGGGACGGCCAAGCCTTCCAGCCGCGCCTGGTGCTGCCGCTCTCGCTGTCGTACGACCACCGTGTGATCGACGGCGCTGCGGGCGCACGTTTCAATGCCTACCTGGCCCAGGTGCTCGGCGATTTCCGCCGCGTCATGCTGTAAGGAAAACCGATGGCACTTATAGAAATCAAGGTCCCGGACATCGGTGACTTCGAATCGGTCTCCGTGATCGAGTTGCTGGTCAAGCCCGGCGACACCATTAAGCCCGAGCAGAGCCTGATCACCGTGGAGAGCGACAAGGCCTCCATGGAGATCCCGGCCAGCCAGGGTGGGGTGGTCAAGGAGCTCAAGGTCAAGATCGGCGACAAAGTAAAAGAAGGGTCTCTCGTGTTGCTGCTTGAAAGCAGCGACACGAGAGACCCTTCGGGGCAAGCTGGCTCACCCCCACCCCAACCCTCCCCCGTCACGGGGGAGGGCTCGAACAGCCCTTCATCCGCCGCACCCGCGCCGGTCGCGGCCAGCTTCGGCGGCAGCGCCGACATCGAGTGCGATCTGCTGGTCCTGGGCGCTGGCCCTGGCGGTTACTCGGCCGCCTTCCGCGCGGCCGACCTGGGCCTCAAGGTCGTGCTGGTCGAGCGCTACGCTGCCCTGGGCGGCGTCTGCCTCAACGTGGGCTGCATTCCCTCCAAGGCGCTGCTGCACGTGGCCGCTGTGATGGACGAGGTCAGTCACATGAGCGCGCTGGGCGTGGACTTCGGCAAGCCGGTGGTGAACATCGACAAGCTGCGCGGCCACAAAGAGAAGGTCGTCGGCAAGCTCACCGGCGGCCTGGCCGCCATGGCCAAGATGCGCAAGGTCACCATCGTGCGCGGTTACGGAGCCTTCGTCGGCCCCAACCATGTCGAAGTGGAAGAGACCTCGGGCACAGCCCAGGACAAGACCGGCAAGAAACAGGTCGTGGCCTTCAAGAAGGCCATCATCGCGGCCGGTTCGCAGGCCGTTCGCCTGCCCTTCATGCCCGACGATCCGCGCGTGGTGGACAGCACCGGCGCTCTGGCGCTCAAGGAAGTGCCCAAGCGCATGCTGATCCTGGGCGGCGGCATCATCGGCCTGGAGATGGGCACGGTCTACAGCACCCTGGGCGCGCGCCTGGACGTGGTGGAGATGATGGACGGCCTGATGCAGGGCGCCGACCGCGACCTGGTCAAGGTATGGCAGAAGATGAACGCGCCGCGTTTCGACAACATCATGCTCAAGACCAAGACCGTGGGCGCCAAGGCCACGCCCAAGGGCATCGAGGTCACGTTTGAAGGCGAGGGCGCGCCGGCGCCACAGACCTACGACCTGGTGTTGCAGGCCGTGGGCCGCAGCCCCAACGGCAAGAAGATCGCCGCCGAGAAGGCCGGTGTGTCCGTGACGGATCGGGGCTTCATCCCGGTCGACATCCAGATGCGTACCAACGTGCCGCACATCTACGCCATCGGCGACATCGTGGGCCAGCCCATGCTGGCGCACAAGGCGGTGCACGAGGCGCACGTGGCGGCCGAGGTGATTGCCGGCGAGCTGCAGGGCAGCAAGGAGTTGGCTTCGGCCGCCTTCAACGCCCGCGTGATCCCCAGCGTGGCCTACACCGATCCGGAAGTGGCCTGGGTGGGCCTGACCGAGGAGCAGGCCAAGGCGCAGGGTGTCAAGGTCAAGAAGGGCTTGTTCCCCTGGACTGCCTCGGGCCGTGCCATCGCCAACGGCCGCGACGAAGGTTTCACCAAGCTGCTGTTCGACGAGGAGACGCACCGCATCGTCGGTGGTGGCATCGTGGGTACGCATGCGGGCGACATGATCGGCGAGATCGCGCTGGCCATCGAGATGGGCGCCGACGCCGTGGATATCGGCAAGACCATCCACCCGCACCCCACGCTGGGCGAAAGCATCGGCATGGCGGCGGAAGTGGCACACGGTTCCTGCACCGACGTGCCGCCGGCACGCAAATAGGCGGCGATCAGGCACCACATCCCTGAACGTGGTTCGAGGAGCGGCGCAGCGATCAGCGGGTCCGCATATTGTCCAGCCAGTCCACCGGAACCGCGAAGTTGAGGTTCTGCCCAGCCTTGGTCTGGAAGGTGGTGATGCCTATGAGTCGTCCCTCGACGTCGAACAGGCCACCGCCGGACGAACCCGGCGAGATGGCTGCCGAGGTCTGGATGACGGTGCCCTCGGGTGTCTCGCGCAGCGCCGAAATCAGGCCCTGGCTAAGGGTGCGGTCCAGCCCCTGCGGTGCACCGATGGCGTAGACCGTCTGTCCCACCTGCAGGTTTTTTGCGCTTCCACGTTTCACCTCGGACGCGGGCAAACCGTCCACCTGCAAGATGCACAGATCCAGGTAAGTATCGGAGGTGCCGCTGGTGGCCGTGAATTCGGCGGCACCGGACTTGACCCTGACGCTGACGGCCCGCTCGATCACATGGCAGTTGGTGATCACGCGTTGTGGACCGATAACGACGCCACTGCCACGACCAAATGGTTGGCCGTTTGCTCCCACCGATTCGACAACGACCACGCTTGGGGCGTTCGTGGCATACAGGGTTTCAGGGTTGAGCGCAGCCGCTGAATTGCCAGCGGGGTCCACGGTCGGGGTGGGCGGTATCACTAGACGGGTCTGCCCAACGATGACAGCGGCTGGCGGTTTCGGCGAGCTCGCGACGACCTGCGCGGTCTTTTTGGCCCAGATCCAGGCGATGAGTCCCAGCACCACTATCACGGCCAACAAGAACACCGGTAGCTTGCTGCGCGAGGGAAGGCGGGAGGGTTCATCCGGATCCGGGAGCATCTGTCGCGAACCGCCTGGCGTGCGGTGTTCACGCAGCTTCAGATCGTAAGTGGCGCGGGAAACAGGGTTGCACAGAACCTCCCGCGCATGGCGCAGGACGACCTTGGCATTGTGGTCGGTCGCCTCGTCCAGTTTGTGGGCGCATACGGCGGCAATCGCCTCTGCACTCGCATCGGGAGCCACGCCCAGCAAGGCATACAGGTCACGCGTCAACGTCTGGACTCCGTTGCCTGGCAGGAGCGCATGGCCTTTTGGGACTTCTCTGCAAGGGAGGGGGTCGGTTTATTGCCGCTTTTCATGGCCTCCTGAAGCTCTTCGTAGGTCAGGGTGTCGACCATGGTTTCGCCAAAACATTCGCACACATTACGCGGCGCCGTGCAGCTCATCATCACGCCCTTTTTGAAATCGCTTTTCTCTTCATTCGATAAGGGGTTGTAGCCCGCGCCACGCCCCATGATTTTTTCTGCCGTTGTGGCACTGGTCGGGCAGGGGATGTCGGAGAACGACACCTTGCCCTTGGCATCCGTGCATTTGTAAGCGGCTGCGTATGAGGCAAGAGGGAGCGTCAGGGCAAGGCAGAGTATCCACAGGGACTTAGATGACATGATGTGCGGCCCCCTATTAGAACGGTTGATTTTTAAAGTGTACAAGTAAACTTCGACCGGTTCGGGTCGGCTTTCGCATCGCTTGCCAAGGCGAGATGCGCACTGAATGAGGTGCGCACTGAATGAGGTGCGCTGCGCGCAAACTGGTCTGCGAAGGGCTGTCTTGATGGATGGTAGATTCACGCTCTGTATCACCACTTGAACTTGTGATGAGGTATCCAATGAAGAAAACTCTGCTCCTGCTTGCCCTTTGCGTTGCCTTTGCTGTGCACGCCGAGGAGGAACGTTTCGTCGACAAGGCCGGTCGCACCATCAAGAAGGGCGGCGAGGCGACACAGGAGGGCATCGAGAAAGGCGCCTCCGCCGCTGACAAGGGTGTGGGCAAAGCCTTTGGCACCGTCAACGAGAAGGTGTTCAAGCCAGCCGACAACTGGATCCAGAACAAGGTCAACAAGAAGGGCAATGCGGAGCAGCCGGCCGACAAATAAGCCGCTGTCACCGGTCGCGAACAACCCTGAGGGCGTCAGCCTTCAGGGTTTATTTTTTGCCGTAGATGAAGTCCATGACGACGGCGTGAAAACGCTCGGGCTGTTCCAGATGCGGCACGTGGCCCACGCCGTTGAATTCCTTGAGTACCGCGCCAGGAATGCGCTGCTGCGCGTTGCGTCCCATTAGAGGGAAGTTGCCCATGGGCTTGACCGCCTCGGGCGGCGCGAACCGGCGGCCGAAGACCGTGCGGTCATTCTGGCCGATGACCAGCAGGGTCGGCACCTTGAGCTGGGGCAGTTCGTTGATGATCGGGCCGTCGTAGATCATCTGGTAGGTCAGGGCCGAGACCAGGGCGAAGTGCGGGTAGTCGCCGCTGAGCTGCACGCGCGCGAACTGCTCCACGAAACGCTCGAACTCGGGTTTCCAGACCGGGAAGTAGCCCTTGACGAAGTTGCGATAGCTCGCCGGTGTCTGCGCCATTTCCAGCTTCACGAGGTTGGAGAGCTGCTGGGGCGGGATGCTGGCCACGTAGTCTTCGAGGCCCAGCGGGTTCTCCAGCACCAGGGCGATCACGCGTTCCGGGTAACGACGCGCGAAATGCACACCCAGCATGCCGCCCATGCTGTTGGCGATGACCGTGACCCGGGGGAGCTTGAGGTGATCCAGCAGACGCGCGGTGTTCTCGGCCAGCATGCCAAAGGTGTAGCGTATCTCGGGCTTGGACGACTTGCCAAAGCCGATCTGGTCCGGGGCGATCACGCGAAAGCCGTAGGTCGACATGGCCTTGAGCGTGGGGAGCCAGTAGTCTGAGCCAAAGTTCTTGCCGTGCAGGAGGACGATGGTCTGGCCGTTGGGGTTCTGCGGCTTGACGTCCATATAGGCCATGCGCACCGGCCGGCCCTCCACCTCGAACTGCAACATCTGCACCGGGTAGGGATAGGCCCAGTTCTCCATGGCCGCGCCCAGCGGCTCGGCGCCAGCATAGGTGGGCTGGCTGGCTTCCTGGGCCAGGGTCCAGAGGCTGCTGCCCGCCAGTAGCAGGGCTGCCGTCTGGCGCAGGAGTCGGTGCAGGGCAGGTCGCATCATTTCGCCTCGTTGATCATCAGGGTGGTTTTCTCGTCGACTTCCCGGGCCACCTGGCCCAGAGCCGGATCCTGGGAGAGCATGGCCAGCATGTCGGCCGGCTTGATCATGCCGATCCTGGTCTTGCCTTTTTCAGTGTAGACCGAGATGCGGCAGGGCAGGGCCATGTTCATCTGCATGTCGGCAGCCAGCACCTTGGCCGCCTGGCCCGGATTGCAGACCTCGAAGACGCGGCAGTTCTCGGTGAAGCTCAGGCCCTTGCTGCGCAGGGTGTTGCCGAGGTCGTGCACGTGCAGCACGCCGAAGCCATGGCGCTTGACGGCGGCGTCCAGGTCAGCGCAAGCCTGCTCGAAAGATTTGGAAGTTTCTACGGTGTAGTACATGGCCAGACTTGTGTCGGAGAAGAGAGGAACAACGGTACTTCATTTTGCCGGACTCTCCCAGGGAATCTGCGCAAGACGCCGCGCATGTGCGCCGTGCCCTGTCGTCCTTCCTGTCATGCGGCGGCGAGAAAGCTGATACCGCATCTTTTGAGCGTCGTCAAAGCAGGGTTATTTACAATTTGTAATATATGGTTACGATGAGTTACATGCTGGAAAGATGTCAGGGGCGTGTTCACTATGGTGAATGACCAGTAAATAGCAATAAGACCCCTGGCTTGGCAACACGGATCCACAAGGAGAGGCTATGGGGCAAATGGGGGATGGCGTTTTGGTTTCCAGCGCGTCGGGCGGGCGCTGGCCTATGCCTGCACGCACTTGGGCCTGTGCGCTTGGGCGGGGTTGTCTATTGCTGTTCCTGTCGGTTTGCGCGCAGGCGCAGGTGACCCCGTCTCCTGCCATCGATCCGGGTCGCCTGCGGGAACGTTTTGATGTTCCCCCGGCTCCGGCCGGGATCGCCTTGCCGGAGCTGAAAGCTGGCTTGCGTGACGCGGTGCCAGACTCGATCAAGGCGGTCCGGGTGACGCTGCGCACCATCGCCGTCGAGGGTGCCACGGTGTTCTCGTCCGAGCAGCTCGGCGAGTTGACGGCGCCCTATATCGGCCGCGAAATCAGTGGCAGCGATCTGTTCGTCCTGGCGCAGGCCTTGACGGCGCACTACCGCAACGCGGGCTACTTCCTGTCGCAGGTCGTCGTGCCGCCGCAAACTCTGGGCCGGGACGCAACGCTTACTCTGCGTGTGGTTGAGGGATACATCGCCGCGGTGTTCATCGAGGGTGACGAGCGTGTCCGCAAGCAGCTGTCCGCGATCGGCGAAAAGATCATGGCGACACGGCCACTTCAGGCCGAGGTGCTCGAACGCTACCTGCTGATCGCCAACGAGTTTCCCGGCCTGCACTTGCGCAGCGTGCTGACGCCGTCGGAAACGGTGGGTGCCGCCGACCTGACCTTGATTGCCAGCATCAAGGACGTCGAGGCCTTCGCGTCCATCGACAACTACGGCACCCGCTATCTGGGGCCGAACCAGGCCATGCTCGGCATCTCGGCCAACCAGTTGACCGCGACCAATGACCAGCTGCGTTACATCGGCGTCGGGACCGGCGATACCGAAATGTCCTACCACCAGCTGGCCTACAGCCAGGTGGTGAACGAGGAGGGGCTCAAGCTGGGGCTGATGGCGTACCAAGCACGAACCCAGCCGGGTGACAGCCTGAGCTCACAGGACATCCGCGGGCGAGCGGACGGCGTGTCGTTCTCGCTCGGCTACCCCTTGCTGCGCACGCGCAACCGTAGCGTGCTGGCCCGCCTGGCCTATGACACGATCGATAGCGACACCAACACCCTGGGGGTGCGCACGATCGAGGATCGCATTCGCGCCGTCCGCGCGGGTCTGAGCTGGTTGGTGCTAGATGGCTGGGATGGACAGAACACCCTGGACATGGACGTCAGCCAGGGCGTGGGCGGAACCAGCAAGGGCGACCCGCTGAAAAGCCGGGCCGGGGCGGATGGCATGTTCACCAAGGTGGCCTTCGATTACACGCGTTTCCAGCCGCTGAGCGCGCGCTGGGGCGTGACGGTGGGCATGGCGGGGCAGTGGTCGGGCGACACGCCCCTGCTGTCGTCCGAGCAGTTTGCACTGGGCGGGCGGCGTTTTGGCCGGGCCTACGACTCCGCGGAACTGGTGGGTGACCGGGCCTTAGCCCTGCGCTTGGAGCCGCGGTATGCCGGCGTGTCGTCGCTGCCGGGGCTGCAGGCCTATCACCTGCTGGGTTTGTACGAAGTCGGCGAGGTGACGCGGGTGGGGACGCCGGCGGGCGGCACACCGCCGACGCAAAGCCTGGCCTCGGGCGGCATTGGTGCCCGCTTGTTCCTGGTTGGCAATATCACGGCTCAGGTAGAGGCCGTGTGGCCCCTGACCAAACCCTTGGCCAGTGCGCCGGACAACGGCAAGGCGGCGCGCCTGCTGGGCTCGTTGATGGTTCGCTTCTAGTTGGGGCGGTAATTGAAACTGGAAAAGGGAAGCATGATGAAAAACTCACTCTCTACGCTCTCTCACCGCCGTCGTCGGCCACGGGCCGAGGCCGCAAGCTTTGCGCTCAAGGCGCTGCCGCTGGCGGTCGCCCTGTGCTTTTGTCCTTCGGTGCGATCCGATGTCATCAATCCGGGAACGACAGGGCTGCCCATGGGGGGCAATGTGGCATCCGGAACCATAAACAATGCTGTTCTGACCACAAACAGCCTTACCTTGACGCAGACCACCAAACGTGCGGTGATCGACTGGGCCTCCTTCAATATTGCGAGTGGCAAGACGGTGCAGTTCATCCAGCCCGGCGCCGATTCCGCAGTGTTGAACAAGGTCACAGCCGGGGTGAATATGTCGGAGATTGCGGGCACACTGTTGGCCAACGGCACGGTGCTGCTGATGAACCCCAATGGCGTCATGTTCCATCAGGGCGCGTACATCAACGTGGGTTCCCTCATTGTGACGACAGGGACTGTCAATCAGGCAGCTTTCGAGGCAGGTGAGACCGTTAACCCAGGAACGTTTGCCATCACCGGCGCGACCACGGGCAGCATCACCAATCGTGGCAGCATCACGGCGGCCAACGCCGGGCTGGTGGCGCTGGTCGCGCCTTCGGTGGTCAATGAGGGCACCATCGTTGCCACGGGCGGGCGCATCCGGCTCTCGGGCGCTGACCGCGGCACGGTGTCGTTCAACGGCAATCTGTTCGAATTCGCGGTCGACAGCGGGGCGCTCGGCACGAATGCGACAGTGAGCAATATGGCCGGTGCCCGTCTGGAGGGTGCGCACATCCTGCTGACCACCGGGGACGCCGCCAACCTGGTCTCGGGTGTCGTCAACCTGCAAGGCGTGCAGCGGGCCAGCAGCGCCATCGTGGTCAACGGCGATACGGTGGTGCTCAAATCCGATCTCGATGCGCCCAGCATCTCGGGCAGTTCCAATACCGTACAGGTGTACGACACCGCCTCGATCCAGGACGCGGTGCAGATCGCCAGAAGCGGTGGCACGGTCGATATAGCGGCGGGCAACTACACCCAGACCTCAAAACTCCTCATCGACAAATCGCTGACCATCCATGGCGCGGGCCAATCCTCGACCGTCATCGACGCCCGCAGTGTCACGGGCACTTACGGCATGGAGGTCAAGGCGGACAACGTCACCTTGAGCGACTTCACTTTTTATGGCCCGTCCGCTTATTACATCTCGGCTTACGGCATCAAGGTTTCACCGGGGGGTGGGGGGGTGGATGCGCGTCTGCGCAACTTCACCATCCGCAACGTGACCAGCCGCGGCGCCGGCAAGGCCGAGCTGGACCTGAATGGGGTCGACGGAGCCTTGATTGACAATGTGACGCTCAACGGCAGGCCGGTCGACAACAGCACGGACATGTCGCAAGGCGCGGGTCTGCAGCTGACCGACAGTGCCAATGTCACGGTACGCAACACCACGACCCTGAACAACCAATGGGGCGGGTTGGCGCTTTATCAGGCCAACTACAGCTACAACCAGCGAGTGAACAACATCACCATCGAGGGTAACAACCACTTCAATGAGTTCAATCCAGTCTATATGCAGGACGAGTCTGCGCTGCATGACTTCGGCAGCCTGAACATTGCCGGGTTCGATTACGCTGTGCGCAACGCGACCAACGCCGGCAGCGGCCAGTACACGTGGCTGCAGCGAACGAAGCAGGGCGCGTATGACTTGGCCGTCAATGTTCCGGTCTATCTTTCCGGGGCAAACATCGGTTCAAGTTATGTCCAGGGCTGGAATGGCTCGGGCCGGACGCAGGTGTTCGAGGTGGGCGTGGGCAATCAGATCGTGGGCAGTGGTACGCAGGCGCAGGCCATGTCGATTGCCACCGCGATTTACCAGTCTTCCACGGGGGCCACCGTCAATGTTGGTTCGGGCACCTATGCCGAGCAGATCACCCTGAACAAGGCGGGTCTGACCTTGAAGGGGGACGGCGCCAAACTTCAGGTCCCGGATCTGACCGAGGTCAATGCCATCACCATCAGTGCCAACAACGTGACCGTGGAGGGCATGGAAATCGCCGGCCCGCTGGGTGGCGTTCCCTACTACACCTACTACCGCAGCGAGCCGGGCTACACGACGCCCACCAACATCAGCCGCGGCATTGTGGTGGGAAGCGGTGTGGCCAACTTCACGATCAGGAACAACAACGTCCACGACGTGCGCACCGGCGTCCTGATCAATGGCCTCGGCAACTCCGGCAGCGTCGCCGACAACACGATCGAAAACACCAAGAGCGGTATCTCGGTCCAGTACACCGGTGGCACGGATATCGCGATGACCGGCAATCGGGACAAGGTGGGCGGGGTCGGCAACGAATGGGGCGTGAACCTCAACCTGAACAAGTCGCCCAAGCTGGATACGCCGACGCTGGAGTGGCAGCAAGCGCTGCTCAATTTGAGCACTGCC
This sequence comes from uncultured Hylemonella sp., assembly GCA_963512455.1. Taxonomy (GTDB): domain Bacteria; phylum Pseudomonadota; class Gammaproteobacteria; order Burkholderiales; family Burkholderiaceae_C; genus Hylemonella. The sequence goes on from CAUPMJ010000001.1 coordinate 386,534, forward strand.
AATAGTGGATGGACCATCCAGGACCAGGGGTACACCTCGTCCAACCGAACCCATGTGAATGTGGCGACCGGCGGCGGCAGCAGCAACCAGGGCAGCCGGCTGACGCCGATCAACACGATACAAGGTGGGATGAGCGCAGCCGTGCGCGGCGGGACGGTGAACGTCGCTTCCGGAAACTATGCGGAGTCGCTGTCGGTGGACCGGCTGCTGAACCTTCGTTTCGGCGATGTCACGGTGCAGGGTCTGACCTTCACGTCCGCGGCCGGCGGCTCGGGCATCGGCGGCAGGCTGACGGCCAATTCGGCGACAGGTTTTCTGTCTGACGCGGCGCTCAACCTACTGGCCGACACCACGCTGGTGGCCAACGCGGGAGACATCAGCCTGAACGGTCTGGTGCAAAACACCGGCAGCAATGGTTATGCGCTGGCGCTGACGGCCCGCGACAACATCAAAGGCAATGTGCGTGTGCCGACCTTGGGTGTCAACGCGGGCCAGCGGGTCGACATGACCTTGGACGCCACGACGGCCGACGTGCGCGCCGGGGTCCAGGCGGATCTTTCCGGCCGCGCCACCCGCATCGGCGTGAATGCGCCGCACGGCAACCTGACGGGCAGTTTCGACACGGTGGACAACACAGGCAACGGTGTGATCAAGGTCAACGGCCGGGCGTTGCAGAACGATACGGTGGCCGCGGTCATCGACAACATTCGCATCGTTCCGGTCATTGTCATTCCGCCGCCACCGCCGCCGCTGCCGTTGCCTCCGCCGGCACCGGTCGCCCTGCAGGGCAGCGTTGACATCCCGGCGCAGCCCGCCACGGCAGCCGGCACCGGCAATGGGAGTACGAGCAGCTCCGCGCCTGCGGGCGGCGGTACGACGACCTCGTCCACGAGCTCAACGACCTCGACGGGCACCGGCAGGGCCAGTGGCAGCGGTGGGACCCCGGTGGTCAGCGCGGTCTCGGCGCCGCGCCAGGTCGTCGTCGTGCGCAGTGCGCCGGCTGGGGCGGGTGACTCGCTGGCGCGGGGCCAGGGTGTTGAAATCGACCTTTCTCCCGGCCGCTAAAGGGAAGTCGGCTGCCTGCTGAGCGACCGAGCGTGGGAGCTCAGTAGTTCGGGCGGTCCCAGGGCGCGGCTGCGGTGGCTGGCCGCGGCGTCAGGGCCGCAGCTTGGCCGAAGACCCGGCGGGCGCCGTCAAAGCGCCGGTCCCAGTAGTTCACCCGCATGTCCTCGATGCGCACCGCCGCACCCGGTTTGGGGGAGTGGATGAACTTGTGGTCGCCGACATAGATGCCCACGTGGCTGTAGTTGCGGCGCAGGGTGTTGAAGAAGACTAGGTCGCCGGGCTGGAGCTCGGTGCGTTCGATCTGATGCGTGGCGGCGGCCTGTTGCGCCGCATTGCGAGGCAGCATCAGGCCCAGCGTCTGCTCGACCACGGCCCGTACGAAACCGCTGCAGTCGAAACCCGAGTCGTAGGTGTTGCCGCCGCGGCGGTAGGGCACGCCCAGCGCGCCCATGGCCGCCACCACCATTTCGGACATGCGGTCCATCGGCTGGTTCGAACTGGCGGGATGGGGCGTGCTGGCCGAGGGGGGCTCGGTGCGCAGCACCGGTGCGGGGCCAGCTGGCGCCGAGACGCCACGTGCCGGGGCGTCCACCAGGCCGCGTGCATTGAGGAAGCGGTCCAGTTCATCACCGTCCGCACCGCTGGCGCCGGCGCGCGCACAGGCAAGCAGACTCAGCAGCAGGGCGATACAAACGGTACGCATGCGGTTAGCATAGGACGGTGCGAGTGCGAATGTCAATTAAAGCTTTTTCATGGAAAACAGCCTAAGTGACTGATTTTAAATAAATATTCATTGAGAAACTCCTTCATGTTCAAAGCGCTCGTGTTGGACAATGCCAACGGATTCACTGCCTCCTTGCAGCAGATCGACGAAGCCCGGCTACCGGCCGGTGACGTGACCGTGGCCGTGCAGTACTCCACGCTCAACTACAAGGACGGCCTGGCCCTGTGCAACAAGGGGCCGGTGGTGCGCAGCTGGCCCATGGTGGCCGGCATCGACGGCGCCGGCACCGTGCTCGAATCCAGCCACCCGGCCTGGAAGGCCGGCGACGCCTTTGTGCACAACGGTTGGGGGGTGGGTGAAACGCACTGGGGCTGCCTGGCCGAAAAAGCGCGCCTCAAGGGTGACTGGCTGGTCAAGCTGCCGGCGGCCTTCACGCCAAGACTGGCCATGGCCATCGGCACGGCCGGTTACACCGCCATGCTCTGCGTGCTGGCGCTGGAGGACCATGGTGTGAAGCCCGGCGCCGGCGAGGTGCTAGTGAGCGGTGCCACCGGCGGCGTGGGCAGTGTCGCCATCGCCCTGCTGGGCAAGCTCGGTTACCAGGTGGTCGCGGCCACCGGCAAGGCCGGCGAGGCTGACTATCTCAAGGCGCTGGGTGCCAGCGCCATCATCGACCGCGAAGAACTGGCCAAGCCCGGCAAGCCCTTCCAGAAAGAGCGCTGGGCCGCGGTGGTGGACGCCGTGGGTTCGCACACCCTGGCCAATGCGCTGGCGCAGACTCGCTACGGTGGTGTGGTGGCCGCTTGTGGCCTGGCCCAGGGCATGGACCTGCCCACCACGGTGATGCCCTTCATCCTGCGCGGTGTCACGCTGGCCGGCATCGATTCCGTGATGGCCCCTTTGGCGAAGCGCCAGCGCGCCTGGGACCGCCTGGCGCGCGACCTGGACGTGGCCCTGCTGGAGCGCATGGTCGAGGAGGTGCCGCTGGACCAGGCCATCGCCAAGGCCCAGCAACTCATGGCCGGCCAGGTGCGTGGCCGTGTGGTGGTCCGCATCGCCTGAAGGAGACAAGATGCTGCTCGAACTCGATGATTCCCAGTTGCTGCTGGTCGACTACCAGGGCAAGCTGATGCCCGCCATCCACGAGGGCCCGGCCGTGCTGGCCAACGCCAGTCGCCTGGCGCAAATGGCGCGCCTGCTCCAGGTGCCGGTTTTCGCCACCGAAGAGAACCCCGCCGGCCTGGGGCCCACCGTGCCCGCGCTGCAGGCCCTGATCGCCCAGGCCGGCGGCAAGACCTTCGCCAAGATGAGCTTCAGCGCCGTGGCCGACGGCCTGGCCGAACTGCTGCGTCCGCCGGCGCGTGCGCCGCAAGGCAACGCGCGCAGCCTGCCCAAGCACCTGCAGAAGCCGGCCCAGCCGGCCGATGGGCGCAACACCATTGTTCTGGCCGGTTGCGAGGCGCATGTCTGCCTGCTGCAGACGGCGCTGGATCTGCTGGACGATGAGTTCGAGGTCTGGGTCGTGACGGACGCCTGCGGTTCGCGCAGCGAGCGCAACCGCGATGCCGCCTTCGACCGCCTGGCCGGCGCCGGTGCCGAACTGGTGACGACCGAGATGGTGGCCTTCGAGTGGTTGCGCTCGGCCGAGCATCCGGCGTTCGCGGACGTGCTCAAGCTGGTGAAATAGTCGCGGGACTCAAACCATGAAACGCTGCCTGCTTCCCCATCGCCCACGGGTACTGCTCGGCCTGGTCCTTGCCGGTGTCGGTACGCTGGCCGGTGCCGCGGATGCCCCCGCATCCCCGGAGCTGAGCCTGTCGGAGGATGGCGCCTATGTGGTCGATGCCCGCAGCAAGCTGGCCTGGCCCCGCTGCGTGGAGGGCATGGCCTGGAACGGCAAGACCTGCACGGGCGTGGCGCGCCTGATGACACATGGCGAAGCCACGGCGCTGGCCGCGGCGCGGGCCAAGGCCGAGGGCGTGGCTTGGCGGCTGCCGCGCGTGCCCGAACTGCGTCGACTCTCCGGCAAAGTCAGCAAGCCTGCAGGTCCGGAGGCCGCGCTGTTCCCGGCGGCTCCGCAGGACTGGCACTGGTCCATCACGGCCAGCATCAATGCCGTGCGGATCAATCCCTACGATTACGACAATATCCGGCAGGGCCGCACCGGCGGCAACACCGACCAGCTCGGCGTGCAGCAGGGCTGGGCGGTCCACATGGGCTCGGGTGAAGCGCGGGGTGACGTCACCAAGCGTTCCATGCTCACGGTGCGGCTGGTGCGTCCGAACTTCTGAGTTGCTTTTCGCGCTTGCCCTCCCAACAGGAGCGTCTCATGAAACACGAACGGAATTTGCGCAGTGCATGGCTGCCTGCTGCCCTGGTGTTCCTGACCATGGCGGTTGCGCAGGCCCGGCCTTGCGGCGAACTCGTGACGATAGGCACGAACGACGGAACCAGCACGCGTTATGCGTTCGCGCATCCCGCGAGTCCGGCCCAGGGCAGCCGGGTGGCACTGGTGCTGCTGGCCGGTGGGAGCGGCCATCTGCGGCTTGACGACCAGGCCTGCCCCCAGGCCCTGGCCGGCAATTCCCTGGTGCGTTCGCTGCCGCTTTTCCAGGCTGCCGGTTTCGCCACGGCGCTGGTGGATGCGCGCTCGGACCATACGGGCGAGGACGGCCTGGCGGGATTCCGGGCCTCGACCACGCATGCGCAGGACCTGGGGCGGATCATTGCCGATGTGCGCCAGCGGACCCGGGCCCGCATCTGGCTGATCGGTACCAGCCGCGGCGCGATCTCGGCGGCCAACGCGGCGAGCCGCCTGAGCGGCCCGGCGGCTCCCGATGGCCTGGTGCTGACCTCGCCCGTCACCTCGGGCAACCCCAAGGGCCAGAAGTCCTGGGTGGCGCAGACCGTGTTCGACCTGCCGCTGGAATCCATCCGCATGCCCGTGCTCGTGATCGGCCATGCGCAGGACAAATGCCTGCGCTCCCCGGCCACGCAGAACGAGCGCATCACGGCACGCACCGAGGGCGCGCGTGAACAGCTCGTGATGGTAGACGGCGGGCCGGGCCGGGCCGGCCTGTCGGCGGTGGAAGCCTGCGAAGGGCGTTCGCCGCACGGATTCCTGGAGCAGGAGGCCGAGGTGGCCGCGGGCATTGCCCGTTTCATCGGAGGCGCCCGCTACTAGCCCTTGTGCCCAGACGTAAATAAAGCGCCCATCGGGCGCTTTATTTACAGGCGCGCTGATCGCTCAGGCCTTGCCGTGCTTGGCAATCAGGTCCTTGGCGCTTTGCAGCAGCTTCTTGCCGTCGAAGCCGCGCTTGTTCATGTCGGCCACCCACTCGTTGTCCACTTCGCTGGAGCGCTTGACGAACTCCTGGGCCTCGGCATTGCTCAGCGTGTAGATGGTGTTGCCGCGTTCGACTGCCGGCTTGCGGCCCGGGATGTCGCTGGCCTGCTGTTGTTTGCCCAGCCAGCCCGAGGTGGCCAGGCCGGAGTTGTTGTCGATGACCTTCTTGAGGTCCGGTGCCAGCGACTCGTACTTGGCCTTGTTCATGGTCATGACGAAGGTCGTGGTGTACAGGCCCGTGTGGCCGGCCGGGAACTCGGTGTGGAACTTGGTCAGTTCGTGCACCTTGACGGCTGGCACCACTTCCCAGGGGATCACGCAGCCATCGATCGTGCCCTTGGACAGGGCGTCGGGGATCTGTGGCAGCGGCATGCCCACCGGTGTGGCGCCCACGGCCTGCAGCAGCTTGGTGACCTGGCGGGTCGGGCCGCGCATCTTCAGGCCCTTGAGGTCGTCCGGGGTCTTGATCTGCTTGGCCTTGGTGTGGAACATGCCGGGGCCGTGCACGTGCAGGGCAATCGGGTGCGTGTCCTTGAACTCGTCGACCGCGACGGTCTGCACGTATTCCCAATAGGCCTTGGAAGTGGCCTCGGCGTTGTTGAGCATGAAGGGCAGCTCGAACACTTCGATGCGCGGGAAGCGCCCGGCAGTGTTGCCGGGCAGGGTCCAGACCACGTCGACCACGCCGTCACGTGCCTGGTCGTAGAGCTGTACCGGCGTGCCACCCAGCTGCATGGCGGGGTAGGCTTCGAACTTGATGCGGCCGCCCGACTCCTTCTCGACCTTGTCCATCCATGGCTTGTGCATGGTCAGCCAGACGGCCGACATGGGGGCCATGAAGGTGTGGAACTTGAGTGTCACGCTCTGCTGGGCCAGGCCCAGGGTCGGGACACCGAGTGCTGCAGCGGCAGCGGTGGATTTGAGCAGGGTACGGCGCTGGATCATGGTCTGTCTCCTCTTGGGGGTTCAGGCTGCACCATAGCCGAAATTCACTTCCGCCCGTGCTGGGGCTTTCCCTCAATGATCACGCATGGCGGCCATGCCGCCCCGGTACTAGCCCACGTACTTCACGAGCCACAGCGAGACAGCCGGGAAGAACAGCAGCAGCAGGGTGCGCAGCACGTCGCTGATCAGGAAGGGCATCACGCCGCGGTAGCTCTCGCTGATGGGCACATCCTTGGCCATGCCGTTGACCACGTAGACGTTCAGGCCCACGGGGGGCGCCAGCAGGCCGAAGCCCACCGTCATCAGCACCATGATGCCGAACCAGATCGCCACCGATTCAGCGGGCATGCCGAAATCCAGGCCCATGACCATGGGGAAGAAGATCGGGATGGTCAGCAGAATCATGGACAGTTCGTCCATGACCGCGCCCAGCACCACATAGAGCAGCAGGATGGCGCTGACCACCATCAGCGGCGGCAGGCCCCAGCCGCTGACCAGGCTGGCCAGCTGGGCCGGCACCTGCGTGAGCGTAAGCGCGGAGTTCATCAGGTCGGCCCCGATGAAGATCATGAAGATCATGGCCGAGCTTTCGGCCGTGGCGTAAAAGCAATGCACCAGCTTCTTGAGCGTGAGTTCGCGCAAGGCCAGGGCCATCACGAAAGTGGCGGCCGCGCCGACGGCCGCACCTTCGGTGGGCGTGAAGATGCCGCCATAGATGCCGCCGAAGACGATCAGGAAGATCAGCGCAATGGGGATGACGCCCTTGAGCGATTGCAGCGTGATCTTTTCGGCGACCACGTCCTTCTCCGGCGCCTGGCCCGGCACCAGGCGCACATAGACCGCGATGGCGATCATGTAGCCGGTCATGGCGATGAGGCCCGGCACCATGGCCGCGGCAAACAGCTTGGCGATGTTCTGCTCGGTCAGGATGGCGTAGATCACCAGCGGGACCGAGGGCGGGATCAGGATGCCCAGCGTACCGCCGGCGGCCAGGGTGCCGGTGGACAGGCGCCCGGAATAGCCGTGGCGCTTGAGCTCGGGCAGGGCCACCGAGGTGATGGTGGCCGCGGTGGCCACCGAGGAGCCGCAGATGGCGCCAAAGGCCGCGCTGGCCAGGACGGCCGCCATGGCCAGGCCGCCCTTGAGGCGCGACATCACGGCGCTGGCAAAGCCGAACAGGGCCTTGGAAATGCCGCCTTGCGTGGCGAAATGCCCCATCAGGATGAACAGCGGGATCACCGACAGGTCGTAGCTGGCAAAGCGCGCGAAGGCCTGGGTGTTGAGGAAGTTGGACAGCGGCAGCCAGCCGGCCTGGGTCACGTAGCCGATGGCCCCGGCCACGAACATGGCGATCGCAATCGGGATGCGCACCGCCATCAGCAGCAGCATGATGCCGAAGATCATCAGCGTCAGGGTCACGGGGGTCATATGCTGGCCCCCACGCTTGCCACTGTGTGTGCTGCGCTGCCCCCCGATGGGGCTGAGTCCCGCGGCTCCAAGCCTGCCTGCGCAGGCTTGGACGGGACGAAGAGGCGCTGGCGTCTCGCCACGCCACGTCTCACGCCTTGGGACGGCCCGGCGGCGCTCATGCCTGGACCTCCGGGTCAAAACCCAGCAGGCCCTGGCTCAGACCGATGAGGGCCGTGAGGATCAGGGGCGGCACCATCAGCGTGTAGACGATCCACTCGGGGAAGCCCAGCATCATGGTGGCCGACTGCGTGCTCCAGGCGCTCAGGCCGCCGAGCACGGTGCGCCAGGCCAGCAGGGCCATGCACAGGCCGAGCACGAAGGCGCCGATGCGGTCCAGCGTGGCGGTGGTGCGCTCGTTGGCGCGCGCGGTGAAGAAGTCCACGATGATGTTGCCGCGACGCAGCTGGCACCAGGGCAGGAAGAGGGCGATGGCCGCGCCGGCGGCCACGCCCGTGAGCTCGAAGTCACCGACCAGCGTGGTCCCGGTGGTGTTGCGCCCCAACACGCTGATACAGGTCATCAGCGTGATGACCGTCAGCAGCACACCGGCCAGGATGGCGCAAGCCTTGGCCAGTGTTCCCAACATCTTGTAGATCATGGGCCGCGATTGTAGGGGGCTCCCGGTTCAGACCACCTTGAGACGGATTGGGGTCAACCCTGCCACGCTGCCTTCCATCACGTCACCCGGCACCACGGCGGCCACGCCTTCGGGCGTGCCGGTATAGATCAGGTCGCCGGGGCGCAGCTCCCAGGCGGTGCTGAGGTGCTCGATGATCTCGCCGATGTTCCAGATCAGCTTGGTGACGTCGCTGCGCTGGCGGTCCTGGCCGTTGACCTTCAGCCAGATCTCGGCCTTCTCCACGTCGCCGGCTTGCGCGGCCGGCGTGATGGCGCCGATGGGGCAGGCCTCGTCAAAGGTCTTGCCGATGCACCAGGGGCGGCCCAGCTTCTTCTGCTCGCCCTGCAGGTCGCGCCGGGTCATGTCCAGGCCCACGGCGTAACCCCAGATGTGCTTCTTCGCGTCGGCGGCCTTGATGTTCTTGCCGCCGGTGCCGATGCAGGCCACCAGCTCGATCTCGTGGTGAAAGTCCTTGGTCAGGCTCGGGTAGTGCAGATCGGGGGTCTGGCCCGGCTCGATGACCAGGCAGTTGTCGGCCGGCTTGATGAAAAAGAAGGGCGGCTCGCGGCCGGTGAAACCCATCTCCTGGGCGTGGGCCACGTAGTTGCGGCCGACGCAGTAGATGCGGCCGACGGGGAAACGGTCCTTGCTGCCGACCACGGGCACGGAGACCTGGGCCGGGGCGGTGATGACGAAACTCATGCGAGCCTTTCTTCCTTGTGGATGCCCAGGGCTTCCTGCACCGGGCGGTCTGAAAAACTGAAGAGCACGCAACCGGCCGTCGAGTGCAGGCGCAGCGCCTGCCAGGAGGGCACGACAAAATGGTCGCGGGCTTCGAAATCGAATCGTACCGGGCCGTTCGGGCCCTCGATGTACGCAGTACCCGTACCTTCCACCACGCTGTAGACCGCGCCGTCGGTCTGGCGCCAGCCCTGGCCGTCGAAGCCCGCGGGCAGGCGCTGCAGGAAGGGCTGCAGCGTGGGCATGGGGGTGCCGCCGGTCAGCGGGTTGATGTAGCGCAGCTTGTAGCCGTCGCTGGCGTCGATCGGCGCGCTGCGCTCGAGCTGGTGCAGCGCCTCGCGGCTGCGCTCGTAGGGATAGCTGAAGATGGGCGAGGTGGTACCGAAAGGTGCGTGGCCGCGCACCGGTGCCATGTTGTGGCCGTAGCGTGCGAAGCTGGCGCCTTCGGGGCGCGTGACCGGCTGCGAGCGGGTCGCGCCGTTCTCCGCGAAACCGGCATCGAAGAAGCGGATCATGGGGATGTCCAGGCCGTCGAGCCAGACCACCGGCTCGTCCACCTCGTTGCCATGGTCGTGCCAGGTCCAGCTGGGCGTGATTATGAAGTCGCCCGGGTGCATGGTGGTGCGCTCGCCGTCCACGGCCGTGTAGGCGCCCGTGCCCTCCACGATGAAACGCAGCGCACTCTGCGTATGGCGGTGGCTGGGCGCCACCTCACCCGGCAGGATCAGCTGCAGCCCGGCGTAGAGCGACTGCGTCACCGCCGACTGGCCGCGCAGCGCCGGGTTCTCCAGGATCAGCACGCGGCGTACGGCCTCCTCGGCGGTGATGACTTCGCCGGCGCGTTGCAGATAGGGGCGGAGCTGCTCGTATTTCCAGTGGGCTGGCACGCAGGGCGAGGCCGGCTGCGGCGGCACCAGCGCGTGCAGCACCTCCCACAGCGGGCTCAGGTTCAGCGGTGACATGTCGCGGTAGAGCGACTGGCGGGCGGTGGCAGACGGGTGGGGGGCGTTCATGGCCGGTTCCTTACGGTGAAGCCGATTGTCATTTAATAAGCATACATACCAATGAGATGGGGTGCCGCCCGGGTTTTCCCGGGGGCGGCCGACCCCCGCGCCGGGCGAATACACTTGCCGACCACCAGGATGACGAACTTCCCATGAGCAAGAGTTACGACTTTCCCCACGCCCCGGGTCACCTGATCCGCCGGGCTCACCAGGTTTCTGTGGCCGCCTTCATGGAAGAGACGGCCAGCTACGACGTCACGCCCGTGCAGTTCGCCCTGCTCAATGCGCTCATGGACACCCCGGGGGCGGACCAGGTCACGCTGGCCGCACGCGTGGCTTTCGATCCCGCCACCTCGGGCTCGGTGATCGGTCGTCTCGAGGCCAAGGGCTGGGTGCGGCGCGAGGCCGACCAGAACGACCGCCGCCGCAAGCTGCTGTGGATCACGCCCGAAGGCGAGGCGACCGTGCAGCAGATGAAACGCGCCGTGGCGCGCGTGCAGACCCGCATCCTGGGCCCGCTCAATGTCGCCGAGCGTGATCAGATCATGCGCCTGCTGACCAAGCTCGTGGCCGGCCACGACCAGCGGTCCTGAGCAGTTCCGCGTTTGCCGCGGTGGTGCCTTCAGTTCGACTTCGCCAGCAATGTGAAGTGTTCCACCTGCGGTGGCGCCGCGAAGAAGGGGCCCACTATGGCGCGCCACTCGGCAAAGGCCGGCGACTGGCGGAAATGCACGGTGTGGTCTTCCAACGTTTCCCAGAAAATCATCAGGATGTAGCGGTCCGGGTGCTCGACCCCCTTGTTCACCTTGAAGCCGCGGTAACCCCGGGCCTGGCTGATGACCGTGGCCAGGCCGCGCTGGATGGCTTCGTCGAAGGCGGTCTGCTGGTCGGCGTGGATGCGGATGTCGGCGATTTCCAGAATCATGGCTGCGGTCTCCTTGTGCGGGTGGGCTTGCTTGCTGCGGATTGTCTCTCAAGCCGGGCCGCCCGTTTCCGGTTTATCCTCGCCGGCATGAAGCTCCACAACTACTTCCGCTCCTCGGCCTCCTTCCGCGTGCGCATCGCGCTGGCGCTCAAGGGCCTGAGCTACGACTACATCCCCGTGCACCTGGCGCGCGGCGACCACAAGCTGCCGGCCTACGCCGAGGTCTCGGCCGATCGCCTCGTGCCCCTGCTCGACGACGAAGGCGCGCTTTTTTCGCAGTCCATGGCCATCATCGAGTACCTGGACGAGACCCATCCCCAGCCGCCGCTGCTGCCGCGCGACCCGGCTGGCCGTGCCAGGGTGCGCGCCCTGGCCCAGTCCATCGCCTGCGAGATCCATCCGCTCAACAACCTGCGTGTGCTCAAGTACCTGGTGCGCGAGCTCAAGGTCAGCGAGGACGCCAAGAACACCTGGTACCGCCACTGGGTGCGCGAAGGGCTGGAGAGCTTCGAGCGCCAGCTGGCCACCCTGGCCGCCTTGCGCCAGCAGGCCGGCCTGCAGCGCTCGGTCTACTGCTGGGGCGACACGCCCACCCTGGCCGACTGCTGCCTGGTGCCGCAGATCTTCAACGGCCAGCGCTTCGAGGTGAAGCTCGACGGCCTGCCGCTGACCATGGGCGCCTTTGCGGCCTGCATGGCGCTGCCGGCTTTCCAGCAGGCGCAGCCCTCCAGCTGCCCCGACAACGAGCCCTGAATCGAGGCAGCACATGCATCCGGACTGGCTCATCCCCAAGTGGCCGGCACCGGCCACGGTGCGCGCCGTCTGCACCACCCGCGCCGGCGGCCGTTCCCTGCCGCCCTATGACAGCCTCAACCTCGGTGACCACGTGGGCGACGACCCGCTGGCCGTGGGCGCCAACCGGGCCGTGCTGGCCCAGGCCCTGGGCGCGCGCCCGGTCTTCCTGCAGCAGGTGCACGGCCGCGGCGTGGTGACGCTGGATGCGCACACGCCCCAGGGCACCGAGGCCGATGCCTGCCTCACGCGTGAGCGCGGCGTCGCCTGCACCATCATGGTGGCGGATTGCCTGCCCCTGCTGCTTACCGATGCCCGCGGCAGTGTCGTGGCCGCGGCCCACGCCGGCTGGCGTGGCCTGGCCGGCGAGGGTGGGGTGGGTGTGATCGAAGCCCTGCACGCCGCGCTGCGGGTCGACGCGCGCGAACTCATGGTCTGGCTCGGCCCCTGCATCGGGCCGCAGGCCTTCGAGGTCGGGCCCGAAGTGAAGGCGGCGTTCGAGGTCCGGTCTCCGCGGGCCGCCAGCTGCTTTCGCCCGGCCGCTGCCTCGGGCAAATGGCTGGCCGATCTGCCGGCCCTGGCCAGGCTGCGCCTGGCTGCGCTGGGTATCACGCAGGTCTACGGCAACGACAGTTCACCATCGTGGTGCACCGTCACGCATCCGTCACGGTTCTTTTCGCACCGGCGCGACCGCGTCAGCGGCCGCCTGGCTGCCTGCATCTGGCTGGGCTGAACCAGCCTGCGCATCCTGGGCCTGTTGCCAGGCGAGCAGTTCCTCGGCCTCGCGCTGCTTGCGCAGCTTTTTGCGCGCCGGCGTGCCCAGGATGTAGAGCAGCAGGGCCACCGGGCCCACGCCGTACAGCAGGAAGGTGAAGAACGCGCCCAGCACGCTACCGATGGGGTTGGTGGCTTCGGCCACGGCCATCATCAGCGCAACGTAAAGCCAGCCGATGGCGATCAGGATCAGGAACATGGGATCGAGAACATGAGTAAATTGGTCGGCGTCAGGAATTTGTAGGCCCAAGCCTGACATACTGGCTACGGAAGCGTATTTCCAGCACGAAGGACCCAGCGTGACACAGGATACCCCCGAATTTTGGGCGCAAGCGGCGCAACAGTTCCAGCAGGCCTACGCTGACAGCTGGCTCAAGCTCTTCCAGTCCTTCCAGGGCACGCATCCCGGCCAGGGCCCCGCCGCACTCCCGGCGATGGACCATCCGGTGACCATCCCGCCCGACAAGCTGCAGGCCCTGCAGCAGCAGTACGTGCAGGACCTGGCGCAACTCATGCAGCAGGGCGCCGGCGCAACGGTGAGCAGCGACCGGCGTTTCGCCGCGCCGGCCTGGGGCGAGAACCCGCTGGCGGCCATGACGGCCTCCACCTACCTGCTCAATGCCCGCCTGCTGATGGAGATGGCCGATGCCGTGCAGGCCGACGCCAAGACGCGCGCGCGCATCCGCTTCGGCGTGGAACAGTGGGTGGCGGCCAGCGCGCCCAGCAACTACCTGGCCTTCAATGCCGAGGCCCAGAAGAAGGCCATCGAGACCAAGGGCGAGAGCATCGCCCGGGGCCTGCAGAACATGCTGCACGACCTTGGCCAGGGCCATGTGAGCATGACCGACGAAAGCCGCTTCGAGGTCGGCAAGAACGTGGCCACCAGCGAAGGCGCGGTGGTCTACGAGAACGAGCTGTTCCAGCTCATCGAATACAAGCCGCTCACCGAGAAGATCTACGAGCGGCCCTTGCTGCTGGTGCCGCCCTGCATCAACAAGTACTACATCCTGGACCTGCAGCCCGAGAACTCGCTGATCCGCTACGCCGTGGCCCAGGGCCACCGCACCTTCGTGGTGAGCTGGCGCAACCCCGACGAGAGCCTGGGTCACAAGACCTGGGACGACTACATCGAGGACGCGGCCATCCAGGCCATCCACGTGGTGCAGGAAATCAGCGGCGCCGAGCAGATCAACGCCCTGGGTTTCTGCGTGGGCGGCACCATCCTGGGCACGGCCCTGGCCGTGCTGGCGGCACGTGGCGAACAACCCGTGCACAGCCTCACCCTGCTGACCACCTTCCTCGACTTCAGCGACACCGGCATCCTGGACGTCTTCATCGACGAGAACTCGGTGCGCCTGCGCGAGAAGCAGATGGGGCAGGGCGGCCTGATGGCCGGGCGCGACCTGGGCTCCACCTTCAGTTTCCTGCGGCCCAACGATCTGGTCTGGAACTACGTGGTGGGCAACTACCTCAAGGGCGAAACCCCGCCACCCTTCGACCTGCTCTACTGGAACAGCGACAGCACCAACCTGCCCGGGCCCTTCTACGCCTGGTACCTGCGCAACACCTATCTGGAAAACAACCTGGTCAAGCCGGGCAAGCTCACCGTCTGCGGCGAGAAGGTGGACCTGCGCAAGGTGGACGTGCCCGTCTACATCTACGGCTCGCGCGAAGACCACATCGTGCCCATCCTTGGCGCCTACGCCAGCACCCAGGTGCTGCCTGGCAAGAAGCGTTTTGTCATGGGCGCTTCAGGCCACATTGCCGGCGTGATCAACCCGCCCGAGAAAAAGAAGCGCAGCCACTGGATCCGCGCCGATGGCAAGCTGCCCAAGAGCTTCGACGCCTGGTTCGAGGGCGCCGATGAGCACGCCGGAAGCTGGTGGCCCGACTGGGCCGCCTGGCTCAAGATGCACGCCGGCAAGCAGATGGCTGCACCCAAGAAATACGGCAAGGGCAGCAAGTACAAGGTTGTCGAGGCGGCGCCCGGCCGCTACGTGAAGCAGAAAGCATAGGGCCTGCTCACACTGATTTCTCAAGATGCGTTGCGGATCAAAAATGTCATGCGGTAGGCGCGTGGACGCCGCCGGGGTAGCCCCCGGCAAGTCCGCGCAACACCCCGCATGGCATTTTTGGCCGCAACCCGGAGGGAACGGGGTTAAAACAACGCCACTCGTTGTTGCACTCCTAGCCCAGGCTGTCAGCCTGGGCGTCGTCGCGCGCCTAGATTGGCGCTGTTTTAACCCTGTTCGCACTTGAGAAATCAGTGTGAGCAGGCCCTAGGAGACACATCATGGAAGACATCGTCATCGTTGCCGCGGCACGCACCGCGGTCGGCAAGTTCGGCGGCGGCCTGGCCAAGACCCCGGCCACCGAGCTCGGCGCCATCGTCATCAAGGAACTGCTAGCACGCAGCAAGGTCGATGCCGGCCTGGTGGGTGAAGTCATCATGGGCCAGGTGCTCGCCGCCGGCGCCGGCCAGAACCCGGCGCGCCAGGCGCTCATGAAAAGCGGCCTGCCCAAGGAAATCCCCGCGCTCACCATCAACGCCGTCTGCGGCTCCGGCCTCAAGGCCGTGATGCTGGCCGCCCAGGCCGTGGCCACGGGTGACAGCGAGATCGTCATCGCCGGCGGCCAGGAGAACATGAGCCTGGCGCCGCACGTGCTGCCGGGCTCGCGCGACGGCCAGCGCATGGGCGACTGGAAACTCATCGACACCATGATCGTCGACGGCCTGTGGGACGTCTACAACCAGTACCACATGGGCATCACCGCCGAGAACGTGGCCAAGCAGTACGGCATCACGCGCGAGATGCAGGACGCGCTGGCCCTGGCCAGCCAGCAGAAAGCTGCCGCCGCGCAGGACGCCGGCCGCTTCAAGGACGAGATCGTGCCCGTGCTGTTGCCGCAGAAAAAGGGCGACCCGCTGGTGTTCGATGCCGACGAGTTCATCAACCGCAAGACCAACGCCGAAGCCCTGGCCGGCCTGCGCCCCGCCTTCGACAAGGCCGGCGGCGTGACGGCGGGCAACGCCTCGGGCATCAACGACGGCGCCGCCGCCGTGATGGTGATGACGGCGAAGAAAGCCGCCGCGCTCGGTCTCAAGCCTCTGGGTCGCATCGCCAGCTACGCCACCAGCGGCCTGGACCCGGCCACCATGGGCATGGGCCCGGTGCCGGCCTCCACCAAGGCGCTGGCGCGTGCCGGCTGGAAGGCCGCCGACCTGGACCTGCTGGAAATCAACGAGGCCTTTGCCGCCCAGGCCTGCGCCGTCAACAAGGAGATGGGCTGGGATACGTCCAAGGTCAACGTCAACGGCGGTGCCATCGCCATCGGTCACCCGATTGGTGCATCGGGCTGCCGCATCCTGGTCACGCTGCTGCACGAGATGCAGCGCCGTAACGCCAAGAAGGGTATCGCCAGCCTGTGCATCGGTGGCGGCATGGGGGTTGCATTGACCATCGAGCGTTGAGGGTTTGCCCCACACACGGGTTTTGCCTAGGGGCGCCGGCAGAGCCCAGCCATTAGATTGAGAACGAGTTCAACGAGGAGAGCATCATGAGCAAGAAAGTAGCCTACGTCACCGGCGGCATGGGTGGCATCGGTACCGCCATCTGCCAGCGCCTGCACAAGGAAGGTTTCACGGTCATCGCGGGTTGCGGCCCCACGCGCGACTTCAACAAATGGATCGCGGAACAGAAGGCCCTGGGCTACACCTTCTACGCCTCGGTCGGCAATGTCGGCCAGTGGGAATCTACCGTCGAAGCCTTCGGCAAGGCCAAGGCCGAGCACGGCCCCATCGACGTGCTGGTCAACAACGCCGGCATCACCCGTGACCGCATGTTCCTCAAGATGACCCGCGAGGACTGGGACGCGGTGATTGAGACCAACCTCAACTCCATGTTCAACGTCACCAAGCAGGTGGTGGGCGACATGGTGGAGCGCGGCTGGGGCCGCATCATCAACATCAGTTCGGTCAACGGCGAGAAGGGCCAGGCCGGCCAGACCAACTACTCGGCCGCCAAGGCCGGCATGCACGGCTTCACCATGGCGCTGGCGCAGGAAATGGCCAACAAGGGTGTGACGGTCAACACCGTGAGCCCGGGTTACATCGGCACCGACATGGTCAAGGCCATCCGCCAGGATGTGCTGGAGAAGATCGTCGGCACCATCCCGGTCAAGCGCCTGGGCGAGCCGAGCGAGATCGCGTCCATCATTGCCTGGATTGCGAGCGAGGAGAGCGGGTACTCGACCGGGGCGGACTTCTCGGTCAATGGTGGGTTGCACATGGGTTGAGCGCCTGGACGCTTCAACGACAAACCCCGCTGCGGCGGGGTTTGTCGTTTCTGCGGAGAGGTTCGATGAGGAGGGACTGGTTGCGGCCAACTGCGGTCCTTCAGAATGTTTCCGAAAAGCGGACAGAGATTCCCCATGGTGGGGATGGACACATAGTGGCGCGACCGCTACGATGCTGCGGGGTTTGTCTGAGTGTTTAGTAGTGGAAACTAAACATCAAATGACTGGAAAACGCTTTTCAATCAAGCACTTGAGTCTGCGGGGTATAGCCAAGTTAGGCCGCAGTGACCAAGATATGGCCTACGCCGCTCTGCGGTCTACATTACGTTAGGAGTCTTGCGCTATGAACGCCCCGCCTAAGCCTGACGATTCGTTGCGCAAAGACATTGAGGCGGCATTCGAAGCGCGCGCAGAAGACGAAAACTTCGAACGCGCACTTGGGCGCTTCATCATTGCCTTTGCCGACGCAGAGTCAGAACTTCATAAGGTTCTCGTCCAGTACAGCCAGGTTTCTGACCCAATCGCCAGGGCTCTCTTCTCTGGAACCAGAGCCAAAGGGATGATCGACTTCATTCGAAGCATTGCTCACAACTCTGCAATGCCTGCAGATCGCAGAGGTGATCTTGAGCACGTCTTCGCACAACTTTCGACCATCAATACGATGCGAGATCACCTGGTACATCACGCGTCAGATAGCTACTCCTTCGACGATCCAAAGAAGCGAATTGTCGCCAACACAAGAGCGTCTCGCTACGGGAATGCGAAGGGGTATGAGATCGGCACGGACACGATCGACGCGATGACTTGGGATCTCTATGGAATCTCGAATCATCTCAACATGCATTGGGGCCCCAGAGATGGCCCTTTTCGTCCTTGGCGTGAGAACCCAGAAGACGAGAAGCCAACCGCCTGGGCATACAAACCACTTGATCCAATTCCGCCCTGGGAGAAGGCTCCGCCCAGCAAGCAACCGCCAAAGGTTTAACGTGGAGACTCCTAACCCTTCAATCGAGAGGACTTGCCCCGGCAAGCCGGGTCAAGCCTCTCATCTCAAACGTTAGAGGTCACAAATGCGGCCGCTCTTTACTATTCACGCTGGCGAGTTTCTAGTAGGGGAGTTCATCGAGAAGAACTTTCCTTCGCTGAATGTCTGGATACCAGCGAAAGATACCGGCGTTGATCTTCTGGTTACTGGGAAGGCTGATCGCCGCCCTGTATCGCTGCAAGTAAAACTCTCGCGCGATTACAAATCCGCCGAAGCCGTTAGTGAGTTCGATAGGAACTTAGTCGCCGCCGGTTGGCTAACGATAAACCATGAAAAGCTTGCTGTGTCTACGGCTGATCTTTGGGTGATCGTCTTGGTGTCTCATGAGCGCAAGAGGAAACCGCGATTCATCGTCATTCCTCCAGAGGAACTCTTGCGGCGCTTAGTCGTAATTCATGGCAAGTCAAAGCTGTACCACTTCTATCCATGGGTAACGAACGATGATGTTTGCTTGGATGGTCGAGGACTCATGCGTGCCCACAAGCGACAACTCGTCGACGGAAGTATTGTTCTTGGCGATAGAGATCTGTCGCTCTACTTGGAAGACTGGTCATCACTAAGGAAGTTGGCGAAATGAACGCGACCTCTAACCCTGCGTTCGAGGCTGCCTGCGCGAAAAGCCGCGCAGGCGCCTCAACTCCCGTTAGAGCTCATCGGGAACCATCCGAGGAAACGCAATGGATCGATGGCTACATTTTTCTGAGCTAGGCGGTGATCCATGGGTGCTACCCATTTGGCGCGCCGTGAATGAAGCAGTAGCGGTCGGGCTAGTTCTCGCACCTCCCCGAGCGCTGAGGGAGCTTGGTCTCCACATCTCCATACGTCTAAACTTTATTCCACGCATCGTCCGTCGCATTAATGAGGAGAGTGCTGCACTCGTTCAGGTTGCGCGCGGGAGGCAGCAGCACCACGAGTTCAGGCAGGGCGATCCCGGACGCGCATTGCCGGTGGACAACAATCTGAAGTACCAGTTGCTGATAGATATTGATGCGCTGTTGTTCGAGCTGAGTTCGCTCTACGAACTCTGGACGGAGTTCTTCAGATCGCTACATCGACACGCTCGGACTCCCATGCCCTCTCGGACAGCGGATGCGTCGATAAAGCACATACTCGACTCTGAGGGGCACGACGCTGGCTGGATCAAACGACTCAACGACCACCGGAACTACTTTACTCACCGTGCAGCCCCATACCTAGCCATGGATATTTCCGGCCGAGGTCATGACATACTGGTTCTAAAGGCCAACGTCGCGGACCTTTCGACATCTGCCGCTTTCGTGCGGCTCTCTGAAATTGATGACATCGTCGGAGGGTTCCGTATTGCGAAAGGGGTTATGCAAAATCATCTCGCAAGGCTTTTCTCCGTATGAGCTCTAACTCAAGCTGGTGCGGACGGGCGATCAGCGGCGTGCCTTCTTCAAACTTTGTGCGCGCCCGCCGCACAGCAAGAAGTTGACCGTCTGCTTTCGCAAGCTGCGACGGACCGCTTTGGGTCGATAACGGTCCACGATCTATGCCGTGTGTATGCCGTCGGTGCCCTGATTGGGTAGCTGTCGACGTTACTCGCACCAGCAACTACGCCATCTCCGCCGGGGCAGCGATTCCACTGTCATGGGCGCGTCGACGTGTTTCAACCCCGTTTTTCACCGCCACCACCTCCGCCATGATGGACAGTGCGATCTCCGCCGGCGTCTTGCTGCCGATGTAGAGCCCGGCCGGGCCGCGCAGGCGGTCCAGTACCTCATACGAGATATCGAAGTGCTCATGCAGCCGTTCGCGGCGTGTGGCGCTGTTGCGGCGCGAGCCAATGGCGCCGACGTAGAAGGCCTCGGACTGCAGGGCGTCGATCAGCGCCAGGTCGTCGAGCTTGGGGTCGTGCGTGAGGGCCACCACCGCGGTGCGGGCGTCGGGTTTGAGGCGCAGGATCAGGTCGTCCGGCATTTCGTGCGTGAGGGTCACGCCGGGCAGGCTCCAGCTGGCGCGGTGTTCCTCGCGCGGGTCGCAGACAAACACTTCGAAGCCCAGGCTCAGCGCCATCTGGCTCAGGAAGCGTGAGAGGTCGCCCGCGCCAATGACGATAAGACGCGCCTGCGGCCCCAGGCAAGTGATGAGGTGGTCATCATCGAGTTGCGGCACGCCGTCGCGTCTGCCTGGTCTGTGGGTGACGACGCCAGTCTTCAGGTCCAGCACACGCTCGGTGCTGCGGCGCTGTTCGCAGGCGATCAGCAGCTCGTCCAGCCGGCTGTGCGGCGCCACGCGTTCCAGCACCAGTTCCACGGTGCCGCCGCAGGGCAGGCCGAAACGGTGGGCCTGGTCGGCCGAGATGCCGTAGCGTTGCACGGTGGGCGCGGCACTGGTCATGGCTGCTTCCACGCCGCCCTCGCGGATGCGGTGGATGAGGTCGTCCTCGATGCAGCCGCCCGAAACCGAGCCCACGGTCTCGCCGCGGCCGTTGATGGCCATGAGCGAGCCGGGCGGGCGCGGCGAGGAGCCCCAGGTGCGGGCCACGGTGACGAGCACCACGGCCTGCCCCTCGGTCAACCAGCGCAACGCGGTGCGCAGCACCAGGGTGTCGAGATCCTCCATGGGCTCAGGCCAGCTTGAAGGGCAGCTCGCGCGGCGTCTTGCCCGTCAAGCGCGCGATGGCGTTGGCGAAAGCCGGCGCCAGCGGGGGCAGGCCGGGCTCGCCCATGCCGGTGGGCGCGTCGGCGCTGGGCACCACGTGCACGGCGATCTGTGGCATGTCGGTGATGCGCGGCACGGCGTAGTCGCCGAAGTTGCTCTGCTGCACCTCCCCGTCCTTGAGCGTGATGGCCGCACCGGGCAGGCACATGGACAAACCCATGAGCGCGGCGCCCTGCACCTGGGCTTCCACGGTGCGCGGGTTCACCACCAGGTTGCAATGCACGCCAGCCGTCACACGGTGCAGCACGGGCTGCCCGTCCTTGACCGAGGCTTCCACCACATAGGCCACCACGGTGCTGAAGGATTCATGCACGGCCACGCCCCAGGCGCGGCCCTTAGGCAGGGCCTTCTTGCCGTAACCGCTCTTGGCCACGGCCAGCTGCAGCGCGGCGCGGTGGCGCGGGTGCTTGTCGCCGATGAGCTGCAGGCGGTAGGCCACCGGGTCTTGTTTGGTCGCGCGGGCGATCTCGTCGATCAGCGTTTCCATCACGTAGGCCGTGTGGGTGGAGCCCACGCTGCGCCACCAGAGCACGGGCACGTTCTGCTTGGGGTGGTGCACGGTGAGGCGCATGGGCACGGCGTAGGGCTCACGCATGCCTTCGACGGCAGTGGCGTCGATGCCGTTCTTGACCATCATGCCTTCGAAGAAGGTGCCGGAGATGATGGACTGGCCCACGATGGTGTGGTCCCAGGCCAGCACCTGGCCCTTGTCATCGAAACCGATGCGCGCGCGGTGCAGGTGCATGGGGCGGTAGTAGCCGCCCTTGATGTCGTCCTCGCGGCTCCAGAGCGTGCGCACGGGCACGTTCAGGCCTGCAGTGCGCGCGGCCTTGGCGATGGTGCAGGCCTCCACCACGTATTCGCTGGTGGGGATGGCGCGGCGGCCGAAACCGCCGCCGGCAGCCTGCACGTGGACCTTGATCTGCTCGGGCTTCAGCCCAAGCACACGGGCCGCGGCCATGCCGTCCAGGCCCGGCATCTGCGAGCCGACCCAGAGCTCGGCGCCCTGCTCGCTGATCTGCACCGTGCAGTTCAACGGTTCCATGGGCGCGTGGGCCAGGTAGGGGAAGTGGAACTCGGCCTCGATCTGTTTCGGCGCGCCGGCCAGCGGGGCCATGTCGGCGTCGAAGTGGCGCGGGCCGCTTTCCTGGGCCATCTGCCGGTACTGGGCCAGCTGCTTTTCGCTGTCCACCTTTTCGACGCCGCTGGTGTCCCACTGCAGCTTGAGCGCGTCGCGGCCCTGCTTGGCGGGCCAGTAGCCTTCGGCGATGACGGCCACACCTTCGGCGCCGCGGTCCAGCGGCACGCGCAGCACGGCCTTCACGCCTTGGATGGCGCGGGCTGCGCTGTCGTCCAGTGAGGCGATCTTGGCGCCGAACACGGGCGGGCGTGCAATGACCGCGGTGAGCTGGCCGGGTTGGCGCACGTCGATGCCGAAGTCCTGGCGGCCGCTGCTCTTGGCCTTGGCGTCCAGGCGACCGGTGGGCTTGCCGATGATGCGGAAGTCCTTGGGGTTCTTGAGCGTGACCTTCTCGGGCACGGGCTGGGTCATGGCGGCTTCGGCCAGTTCGCCGTAGCCCATCTTGCGGCCGCCGGGGCCGAGCACCCAGCCGGCCTGCGTGCGCAGGCTCTGCACATCCACGCTCCAGTGCATGGCGGCGGCCGTCAGCAGCATGGCGCGGGCGCGGGCGCCGAGTTCACGGTATTGCGTGTAGCTGTTCTTGATCGAGTTGGAGCCGCCGGTGAGGTGCATGCCGAAGAGCGGGTCGGCATAAGCCGGGTTGTTCGTGCCGTGCTGGCTGCGCACCTTGCTCCAGTCGGCGTCCAGCTCTTCGGCCAGGATCATGGGCAGGGCCGTCTGCACGCCCTGGCCGAAGTCCAGGCGGTTGACGGTGACGGTGACCTCACCGTTGGGTGCGATCTGCACAAAGGCCGAGGGCTGTTCGGTGGGCTTGAGGCCGGCCGCGGCCGCCGGCTGGGCCGTGGCCAGGCCGGGGTAGACACCGAGCGCCAGGCCGCCGGCACCGGCGAGCTTGAGGAAGCTGCGGCGCGGCAGGGCAGTCATGTCGGCGGGTTCGTTGCGGGCCAGCAGGTGTTGCAGGGCGCGCGGCATGTCTTGTGCGAGGGTGTTGGGCAACATGGGGTGCTCCTTCAGGCGAGGGTCTTGGCGGCATCGGCCACGGCGGCGCGGATGCGGGCATAGGTGCCACAGCGGCAGATGTTGCCGGCCATGGCGCTGTCGATCTCGGCGGCCGTGGGCTGCTTGCCGCGCGGCAGGGACTTGAGGAAGGCGGTGGCGCTCATGATCTGGCCGCTCTGGCAGTAGCCGCACTGCGCGACGTCGTGCTTGACCCAGGCGGCGTGCACGGCGGCGCCGACACGGTCCTTGCCATCGGTGACGGCTTCGATGGTGGTGATCCTGGCGCCCTGGGCCGCCGAGATGGGGGTGACGCAGGAGCGGATGGCCTGGCCGTTCAGGTGCACGGTGCAGGCGCCGCACAGCGCCGCCCCGCAGCCGAACTTGGTGCCGGTCATGCCCAGGTTGTCGCGCAGGGCCCAGAGGATGGGGGTGGTGGGGTCGGTGTTGAGCTGATGCTCGCGGCCGTTGACGTGGAGGGTGTTCATGGCGGGACGATGCTCCTTGTGGAATCTGGGACGGTGCCGGAAGTGTCCGCCCTGGTCCGGCGGCGGGCTTGCCGTTTCCGATCTATTTTTTGCCTTTTCTGATCGACTGTCATCAAAAATCATCGCCGCTAAACCGGGGGAGGTACAGTGCGGACCATGGCGTGCCACGCAACCATCCGTCCTGTGACAGAGTCGTGACCGCGCCCGTTCCAACCGCCTTGAAGGTTTCAGCATGAGCATCGCCACCCTGGCCCAGGAAATCGGCCGGATTGCCCGAAATGACGGCGATTACCAGACGGCCATCCCCCAGCTGCTGATGGCCCGGCGCAGCGGCCGCACGGAGCCGCTGGCCTGCATCTACATGCTGGGCCTGGCCGTCGTGGCGCAGGGCGGCAAGCAGGTGACCATGAGCGACCAGGTCGTGAACTACGGACCCGGCCAGTCCCTGCTGGCAACGGTGGATCTGCCCGTGGTCTCGCAGGTCACGCAGGCCGACCTGGCCCAGCCGTTTCTCGGCATGCTGCTCACGCTGGATACGCGCGCGCTGGTGCAACTGGCCGCGGACATGGAACTGCCGCCTTTGCCGCGCGACCAGGCCGCACGCGGCATATCGCTGGGCCCGCTGGACGAGCCGCTGCTGGACGCGGTGATCCGCCTGGTGCGGCTGCTGCAGGAGCCGCAGCACATCACCCGGCTGGCGCCCCTGATCCAGCAGGAGATCATGGTGCGCCTGCTGACCGGCCCGCACGGCCCTTATCTGCGGCATCTGATCGCCGCGGGAACACCCAGCCACCAGGTCGCGCAGGCCATCGCCTGGCTCAAGCTGAACTTCAGCAGTGATGTGCTGATGGACGAGCTGGCCGAGCGTGCACACATGAGCCCGTCGACCTTCCGCCAGCACTTCCGCAATCTCACGGGCATGAGCCCGCTGCAGTATCAGAAGCAGCTGCGCCTGCAGGAGGCGCGCCAGCTCATGCTGACCCAGGCGCTGGACGCCAGCAGCACGGCGGCGCGTGTGGGTTACGAAAGCGTCTCGCAGTTCAACCGCGAGTACAGCCGCCAGTTCGGCGCGCCGCCGCAGCGCGATATCAGGCGCATGCGCGAATTGCCGGGCGGAGGCGTGGTGCAGGCCCTCTGACCTGGGCCTTTAACGCTTGAGCGTGCCGCGCACGAAGAGCCAGGTCATGGCCGCCGAGCCGGCGATGCCCGCCACCATGGGCAGGCCCGTGCCATCCACGAAGAGACCGACGATGGCCATCACCACCGCACCCGTGGCGAACTGCAGCGTGCCCATCAGCGCCGAGGCGGTGCCGGCAATCGGCCCGTGGTCTTCCAGCGCCAGGATGGCCGAGGTGGGGATGATCAAGCCCAGGAAGCCGTAGCCCACGAAGAGCAGCGCCAGCAGCACGGGCAGGGCGTCCACGCCCAGCAGAAAGAGCGCCAGCAGCAGGACCATGACACCCGCGTAGCCGTGGGCGGCCATGCCGATCATGGGTTTCATGCCGAAGCGCCGGCCCAGGCGGGCGGTCAGCTGCGACATGCCGATGAACGAGGCCGCGTTGGCCGCAAAGACGATGCTGTACTGCCGCGGCGTGAGGCCGTAGTGGTCGATCAGCACGAAGGACGAATTGGCCAGGTATGCGAAGAAGCTGGCGATGCCGAAGGCGCCGATCAGCACCAGGCCCAGGAAGTGGCGGTCGCGCAGCAGGGTGATGTAGCCGCGTAGGGCCTGGTGCCAGCTGCTGCCCACGCGATGCTCGGGCGGGCGTGTCTCGTTCACCTGTGTGGCGATCAGGAGCAAGCCCAGCAGGCCGGCGGCCAGCATGAACCAGAAGGTGCTGCGCCAGCCTTGCCATTCGATCAGCAGGCTGCCGGCCAGCGGCGCCAGGATGGGCGAGACGCTGAAGACCAGCATGAGCGTGGACATCAGGCGCAGCGCCTCGTGCCCCGTGTACAGGTCACGCACCACGGCGCGGGGCACCACGCTGCAGGCGCAGGCGCCCAGGCCCTGCACGAAACGCATGGCCACCAGGGTGTGGATGTCGGGCGCGAGTGCACAGCCCACGCTGCCCAGGGCAAACAGCGCCAGGCCGAAGTACAGCGGCGGTTTGCGGCCCACCATGTCGGAGACCGGGCCGTAGATCAGCTGGCCCAGGCCCAGGGCGATGAAAAAGGCCATGAGGCTGCCCTGTACCGCGCCGATGGAAGCGCCCAGGCTCTGCCCGATGGAGGGCAGGGCCGGCAGGTACATGTCGATGGCGAAGGGGCCGATGGCCGAGAGCAGGCCCAGGACGAGGGCCGCGCGCAGGAAACTGGTGGTCATGAAAACCTGTCGGTCGATTGACCGGGGTGTCGTGGAATGAAGCACATTGTCACGCTTTCACGTGATCCTCTAATGATAGTCGGCACTAGTGCTTGAGCCCCGGGACGATAGACGCTAAGCTTGAAACACGATGGATATCCAGTCCCTGCTTGCTTCGCCGGTGGCCCTGCCCAGCATTCCCCGCGTGATCGCGCTGGCGCTGACCGAGCTCAACGCCAAGGAGCCGGACGTGCAGCGCGTGAGCGGCTTCCTGAGCATGGAGCCGGTGATGACCATGCGCCTGCTCAGGGAGGCCAATTCCGCGCGCTTCCAGCTCAGCCACCGCATCGGCACCGTGAGCGAGGCCCTGACCGTCCTGGGCTTGCGCCCGGTGCGGGACATGACCATCGAGGCCGCCATGGCCAGTGCCTTTCGCAAGGTGGGCGGCGTGGACATGAAGCAGTTCTGGCGCTACAGCCTGGACACCGCGAGTCTGACGCAACTCCTGACCCGGGCCAAGAAGGTGGAGGTCTCGCCTTATACGGTGGGCCTGGTCCACGCCCTGGGCGAGCTCGTCATGCATCGTGGCATGCCCAAGGAGATGGAACATCTCAACCAGCGCATCGACGTTTTCGCGCCCCAGCGGGCACGTGCCGAGCGCGAGTTGCTAGGCTATTCCTATGCCCAGGTCGGCGCCGGATTCGCACGCATCTGGCACCTGCCCGAGGCCCTGGTGGAAACGCTGGAACACCAGGACGCGCCTTTTGAACGCGATGACTACGAGCCCATGGCCGGCATCCTGCATGTGGCGTCCTGGCGCTGCCGCGCGCACGAGATGGGTTACACGGAAAACAAGCTCGCCGTGAGTTTTCCCGACAAGACAGCCCTGGCCCTGGGCCTGGACGTGGGCGTGGTGCTGGCCCATGCGCCGGTCGACTGGGCCTCCAGCCAGGAGGCGCGGCTTTTTCTCGAATAGCGGTGTCAAGCCGCGTAGCCGAGCACCGCAAAGTAGTGCAGGGTCGTGCCGGCGGCGACGAAGAGGTGCCAGATGGCATGGGCGTAGCGCACCCGCGAGTCCAGCATGAAAAAGACCACGCCCGCGGTGTAGGCCACGCCACCTGCGACCAGCAGGGTCAGGCCGGCCGAAGGCACACGCTCCACCAGCGGCACGGCGGCGATCAGCACCAGCCAGCCCATGGCCAGGTACAGGCCGGTGGAGAGCCAAGGGTGCGAGAGACGGTCGAAGGCCTTGAGCGCGATGCCCATCAAGGCCATGGCCCACACCAGGCCGAACAGCGTCCAGCCCCAGGCGCCGCCCATGACACCCAGGGCGAAGGGCGTGTAGCTGCCCGCGATGAAGAGGTAGATGGCGCCGTGGTCGAGTTTCATGAACACGCGCTTGGCGCGGCCCTGGGGCAGGGCGTGGTAGAGGGTTGACGTGAAGTAGAGCAGCACCATGGTGGCCGCGAACACGGCAGCGCCCACGATGTTGGCGGCGCTTTGCGGGCTCACCGCCACGAGCAGGATGGGTGTTGCCACCAGCGCCGCGACCAGGGTCAGACCGTGGCTCACGCTGTTGGCGATTTCCTCGCCGAGGGTCTGGGAACGTTCGCTCATGGAGGCGATTTTCTCACGCGCGTGTGAAAAGCGTGTGTCAGGCGCGGCGTCAAACCTTTAGGAAGATCAAGCAAATCGCCGGCGTCACCTCCGGCCTATTTGCGCGTGCGTTCCTTCTCGTAGTCTTCGTAGGTCTGCCGGTTCACGCGGCGCATGCAGTCGTCGTAGGCGCCGGGCGGCTGGCGGCGGCATTCGCTTTCGGCGCTGGCCCGGGCGCCTTCGTACCAGGCTCGCGTGCTGCAGCCGGCCAGCAACAGGCTGGCCAAAAGGGCGGACAGGAGGAGGGTACGGTGATGCATGGGGTGAGTTTATATGGGCTGGGCCGCAGTGGCCCTGAAGCCGGCTAACCGCCCCGGAGTTGACCTGCGTCAACGAAAAACGGGGATGGCCTCCTATTCTTCTGGGCCTTCCGCTTGCTTGCGGCGCACCGCGCCGGGGCATCGGATCCACCCGATCCTTACAAGGAGGAATCAGAGATGCAAGCCAATAAAGAGACGTTGCTCTGGATGTACGAGAAGATGGTCGAGATCCGGAACTACGAGGAGACCATGGCCAATGTCTACCTCGAAGGAAAATTGCCGCCCAACATCCAGCAAGGCTTGGCCTTCGACATCGGCTCGGGGCCGGTGCCGGGCGAGATGCACCTGGCGGCCGGGCAGGAGCCGGTGGCAGTGGGCATCTGCGCCCACCTGAAGCAGGACGATACCGTGGTCGGCACCCACCGCCCGCACCACTTTGCCATCGCCAAGGGCGTGCCGCTGAACCCGATGACGGCCGAGATGTTCGGCAAGGTGACGGGCCTGGGCAAGGGCAAGGGAGGGCATATGCACCTGTTCGACCCCGTGCACAAGTTCAGCTGCAGCGGCCTGATCGGCGCCAGCCTGCCGCCGGCCTGCGGCGCGGGACTGGCGGCCAAGAAGCTGGGCAAGGACTGGGTGGCGGTGGCCTTCTTCGGTGAAGGTGCGGCCAACCAGGGCGCGGTGCATGAGTCGCTCAACCTGGCGGCTCTGTGGCAACTGCCGGTGATCTTCGTCTGCGAAGACAACAAGTGGGCCATTTCGGTGCCCAAGACCAGTGCCACCTCCATCGAGTGGGTGGCGGATCGCGCCAGCGCCTACGGCATGCCCGGCATCAAGGTGGCGCACAACGACGCGGTCGAAGTCTACGAGGCGGTGGCCCCGGCCATAGCGCGCGCGCGCAGCGGCAAGGGTCCCAGCCTGATCGAGGTGAAGACCGACCGCTACCTGGGTCACTTCCAGGGCGACCCGGAGGTCTACCGGCCGAAGGACGAAGTGACGAACCTGCGCAAGAACGACCCCATCCCGAAGCTGGCCGCGCAGCTCAGGAGCGCCGGACAGATGACGGACGCGGAAGAGGCCGCCATCGTGGCGCGCGCCAAACAGCGCGTGGCCGATGCCTTCGCCTTCGCCCGCAAGAGCGACTACCCCGCGCCGCAGGAAGCCCTGCAGCACGTCTTTGCCTGACCCGATTCCCCAGGAGGAACACGAGATGACCACGACACGCAAACTCACCATGGCGCAGGCGATTGCCGAGGCGATCGGCCAGGAAATGGAGCGCGACAACAAGGTCTTCGTCATGGGCGAAGACATCGGCAAATACGGCGGCATCTTCGGTGCCACCGGCGGCCTGCTTGACAGGTTCGGCCCCGAGCGCATCATGGACACGCCGATTTCCGAGACCGCCTTCATCGGCACGGCTACCGGCGCGGCCGCGGCCGGCCTGCGCCCGATCGCCGAGCTGATGTTCGTCGACTTCTTCGGCGTCTGCATGGACCAGATCTACAACCACCTGGCCAAGAACACCTACATGGCCGGCGGCAACATCAAGCTGCCCGTGGTGCTGACCACCGCCATCGGCGGCGGCTACAACGACGCGGCGCAGCACTCTCAGTGTCTCTACGCCACCTTTGCCCATATGCCGGGCCTCAAGGTGGTGGTGCCGTCCAACGCCTACGACGCCAAAGGCCTGATGACCCAGGCCATCCGCGACGACAACCCCGTACTGTTCATGTACCACAAGGGCATCATGGGCCTGCCCTGGATGGCCTACTTCGAGGGCAGCAGCAACGAGGTGCCGCAGGAGCAGTACACCATCCCCTTCGGTGTGGCCAAGGTGGTGCGCGAGGGCACGGACCTGACCATCGTCACGCTCAGCCAGATGGTGCAGAAGTCCCTGCTGGCCGCCGCGGAGCTGGCGAAGCTGGGTATCAGCGCCGAGGTGCTGGACCTGCGCACCTTGGTCCCGCTGGACCGCAAGGCCGTGCTCAAGTCGGTGGCCAAGACCGGCCGCTTGCTGGTGGCGGATGAGGATTACCTCAGCTTCGGCCTCACCGGCGAGATCGCCGCCCTCGTGGCGGAGAACCTGGACACCGTGGCCCTGAAGGCGCCCGTCAAGCGTCTGGCCGTGCCGGACGTGCCCATTCCCTACAGTCGGCCGCTGGAGAAGTTCGTGATCCCGCAGGTCGAGAACATCGTGGCCGCCTCGCAGGCGCTGATGAAGGGGCGCGTGGCCGAAGGGCTGCCCGCATGACGGACATCACCTTGGCGGCCGAGGCGTGGGAGGGCGTGGACGACGCGGTCGAGGCGCTGGTGGACAAGTGGCTGGTGCAGGCGGGTGACACCGTGCGCACCGGCCAGCCGCTGGCCAACGTCGTGCTGGTGAAGTCCAACCAGGAGATCACCGCGCCTGCCGACGGCCGCATCGCCCAGATTCTGGTGCCGGCCGGCGGCACCTTTGCGCGGGGCAAGCCCATCGCCACGCTGGAGACGTCATAAGCACGGCAGCCCAGGAACAGGCCTGGAACAACGCGGCGCTGGCTCAGACTGTGACGGCGCCGCAGTGGCGCGTCTGGACCTATGCCGAACCGGCCATCGTGCTCGGTTGCTCGCAGCGTGCCTTGCGCCCTGCGCTGGAGGCGAGGGTGGGGGGGCGGCTGGTCGTGGTCGAGCGCGAGGCCGGTGGCGGCGCCGTGCTGACCGGCCCCTGGCTGCTGGGCCTCTCGCTCGTGTTGCCGCCGGGGCATGCCTGGCTGGCCGGCGGCCTGCTGCCGAGCTACCGGCGGCTGGGCCAGCTGCACGTCGAGGTGCTGCAATCGCTCGGCATGACGATCCGCGTCGTTTCGCCGGCGGAACTGCGCACGGAGAAAACCAGACAGGATGCGGATCCGCTGGCCTGGGCCTGCTTCGCCAGCCTCTCGCCGTGGGAAGTGGTGGATGCCGAGGGCCGCAAGCTCGTGGGCCTGGCGCAGCGGCGGCGCCAGACAGGCGCGCTGCTGGTGGCCGGCACCCTGCTGGCCGAGCCGCCGTGGGCTGTGTTGTGCGATGCGCTGGAGCGACCGCAGGATGCGGCGCTGCTGCGGCAGCGCACGGTGAGTTGCGAGGATCTGCTGGGGCGATCCGTGGCGACCGAGGCTTTCACCAAAGTGCTTACACAGCAGCTCGATACGACATTTGGGTAGGCGAGTGATTCTCTCTGTCGGAGGACGGTTCGCGGCCGATTCTGTTGAAAAACTCCCTTTGAGTTCCTAAATTTGAGGCACGTGCAACTCAATGGAGGGCCGGCCATGATGGGACGCCAGACGGGAGGACAGGATCAACTGTTCTACGCCTTCAACCTTGAAGACCACATCCCCTCCAATCACCTGCTACGCGGCATTGACCGATTTCTAGACCTAAGCGACCTGCGTCGCCACCTCAGTGAGTTCTACAGCCACACGGGGCGTCCATCCATTGATCCCGAACTCATGGTGCGCATGCTGGTCATTGGCTACTGCTTTGGCATCCGCTCCGAGCGCAGACTGTGCGAAGAAGTCCATTTGAACCTGGCATACCGGTGGTTCTGCCAACTGGGCCTGGAAGACAAGGTCCCAGATCACTCCACCTTCTCCAAGAACCGTCACGGCCGCTTTCGCCAGAGCGAGACCTTGCGCCATGTCTTTGAGACTGTGCTGCGCCGCTGCATGTCTGAAGGGCTGGTGGGCGGTGAAGGGTTCGCCGTGGATGCCAGCATCATCAAGGCGGACGCCAACCGTGCCCGCAGCATCACGCCTGGCGAGGTGAAGGATTGGAGCCAAGGGGACGGCCCGAGCCGAGCGGTGCGTGAATACCTGGCTGCGTTGGAAGAGCAGAACCCTGCCGAAGACGATACGCCGCAGGGAGACCCTCCAAACGCTGCGTCCCGGACGATCTCATTGACCGATCCGCAATCCCAATACACAGCAGCGCCCGGTGGGCCGGCCTTCTTTGCCTACTCGACCAACTACCTGATCGACATCCAACACGGCGTGATCTTGGACGTGGAAGCGACGCCAGCGCACCGCACGGCCGAGGTCGAGTCCACCAAGGTCATGGTTGAGCGGGTCGAACAGCGCTTCGATCTCACGCCCGAGCGCCTCATTGGCGACACGGCTTATGGGGCTGCACCGATGCTGGCCTGGATGGTGGAGGACAAAGGCATAGAGCCCCATGTACCGGTCTGGGACAAGACGCAACGCAAGGACGACTCCTTCTCAACCAGTGACTTCCAATGGAATGAGCCGGCCGACGAGTACCGCTGCCCCCAAGGACATGCATTGCGCAACGAGCGACGTGCGTTCAAGAACCCACGCTCACACATCACCAAGGCCGACACGATCATCTACCGCGCCAGCCAGCTGGACTGCGCTGCTTGCCCCAAGAAGGCACGCTGCTGCCCAAACACGCCGATGCGCAAGATCGCGCGCAGCATCCATGAATCAGCTCGGGACGTGGCACGTGAGATCGCTAAAACGGATGCTTACAAGCAGTCACGCAAAGACCGCAAGAAGGTCGAGATGCTGTTTGCGCACCTCAAACGTATCCTGAAGCTGGACCGACTGCGGCTACGCGGGCTCTCGGGGGCGCAAGATGAGTTCTTGCTCGCGGCAACTGCGCAGAACCTGCGAAGAATGGCCAAGCGGTTGATGGCAGGTAACGGAACAGTAGGGTTGATGCCGGCGTGAAAGGGAAAAAGGGGAAGACGCCTCGGCCAAAAATCTGAACACTGGATAAAAAGAGTCGGCTCGCGCGGCTCAGGCGTGAAAGTGACCGTGCTTCAAATCGAGTTTTTCAACAGAATTGGCCAGGAGCCGTCATTGATTCATCGTCCTCATAGCGGACATTGAATGTGTCCGGGAAGCTGGGGGAACCCACATTGAAGAGTGGAGTGCGACAATAAACTGATATTGTCGAATTGCAGACACTGAGGGAGATTCCGTGGCTTTGACTCAGTACACAGATGGAACAACACGCCCAGGCGAGGGCGGGCACGATGCTCCAATTACCAGCGCAGACGAGGACCACTTTGGTGCCTTAGCCGTCGCGCGTGCAGTGCATAGGACGATTCGCGCCGCGCCGCGCGGCTGGTCGACCCGAATTGGACTGTACGGGGCCTGGGGCAGCGGAAAAACCAGCATTCTTAACTTGCTCGAGAGTCTAGAAAAAAGTGATTCTTCAATTGTCGTTCGATTCTCGGCTTGGTCTGCGATTGGGGAGGCCGGTGTCTTGGCGTTGTTCTATGAAGCTCTAGCACATGATCTGAAGCGCGAGAACATCAATCAACCGTTGCGTAGTCAGACGAAACAAGTTGTCACTAAAGCACGGCCCCTTGGCAAATTCTTGCGCGGAATCGGTCGCGGTGCTGAAATAACCCAGCAAATTCCGCAGGGTGTGACAGATCTCGTGTCGGAAGCAGCCAGCTTTGCGGCTGGATGGCTCGCGATCAACAAGCAAGATATACAAGCACTGGTCAAGCAACTTAATGGGAGACGCGTTGTAGTCTTCATTGATGATTTGGATCGAGCTGATCCACGCGTTGTCCCCAAAACGCTCTTGGCACTTCGCGAGCTGCTGGATTGGCCGGGTTTCAGCTTCGTTCTGGCGTTTGACAAAGGGGTCATTGCAAAGGCTTTGGGGGAGTATTCCAACGCCTACGGTGACAACGCGCATGTGTTTTTGGAGAAGGTAGTAGATGTGCCTTTTGAGGTGCCGACACCGACCAACCTTCAGAAACAAGCATTAG
Source organism: uncultured Hylemonella sp. (assembly GCA_963512455.1). Lineage (GTDB taxonomy): Bacteria > Pseudomonadota > Gammaproteobacteria > Burkholderiales > Burkholderiaceae_C > Hylemonella. Next base: position 419,566 of record CAUPMJ010000001.1, read on the forward strand.
CAACTCATGCATTCGCTGCCTGTTGCTCTTTTATTCCAACCGAAACAGTACAAGCCATAGCGATCTTCCTGCCGGATGAACCGCGGCGTATAAAGCTCATTGCCCGAAACTTGGGCGTGCTAGCAAGCGTTGCAGATAGGCACGGAACGGAAGAAGTGGATTGGACAGGGATTGCTTTCTACAACATTGTCCATGAGGCGAGCTCCGAGGCTGCGGCCTGGTTGACGAATGCCGTCACGGACGACACTGCCGGGTGGGAGCTCTGGTTAGGTGATGCAAAAGAACGAGAGAAGAGAGAGAGCCAAGCTCGTGCCGAACTGCTCGAACGAATCAATAAAGCAGGCCAGCCGGTTGCCGTTGATCGCACCGTTTCGGCCGCCATCGTGTTACTGAATCGTTGGAGCCAGGAGACCCCCGAAAAGGTTAGATATTGGCTAAACCTAGTTCTTAACGAGCCCACCTTCACTCTAAAAGAATATCGTTCGCTTATCAATGAATGGTTTATCGATAGGGATGACCGTGTGATCGCTGATGCGGTAGAGGCGGCGGCACAACGTGCTGCAACATCCCAACTAGAAGCTTCGCACCACTTCATAAAATTGGCCATAGACAATCACAATAACGTACTGCAAGCGATGGCGGACGCTGAGACGGAACTTCAGTTTCTGGAACTGGCACGTCAAGCAAGTGACACCCTCTCAGTGCTGGAGTTCGTGTGGACAATCTGTGCTGTAGGGGGGGTTCAACAGGCGCGAAAAACGGGAGAAGCGACAGCCGCGCTGATCTCTATGACATCGCGGTGGATTGGGTGGGTCAGGAATCCTGGCGAAGGTGATTTGAGGAAACGTGAGCGCGAAATAGCCATGACCGCCGCGCAGATGTGTGTGGACAAGGCGCGTCTATATAGTGATACCGATCCTTATTGGAATAGAGGCCGATCTTTCCAGGATGCGGAGAGTGCCGCGATTTCGGATGCTTGGCGAGATGCGCTTCGCGCCGCTCTTATCGGCCCTATTACTGAGGATTTGCTGAAGCGTTTCTTGAAGCCAGACGGTCTTTTAACTACAGCGCGCGGCGACTACGAATTGGGGACTTGGCTATTGGAGAGCCACAAGTCGCCTTTTTACAATGATCCGTCCCTCGCACTGAAGTTGCAAAATGTATTTGCTCTGGATGGAGCAGCGCACGAAAGAATCTCAATTGTGCTGAGGGAGAACGCGAAACTCTACCTTCATATGCTTTTGTTTCAAGTACGGGACGCTAGCTGGGGCGGATTGGAAAGTCTAAAAGCAATCCACGCTCGTTTTCCGAGGATCGTGCCTGCTGCGTGGGGCGTAGTGGCGCGAAGCCCAGTTCCTTTTCGAATGGTTAGCTCGATCCAAAAACTGCGGAACGATCTCATAGACGCCGGGGTTTCGCAAGAGCTTCTGGTTGAGCCCGAGTGGATGAAGCAAGCAATTGTCAGACTTGCGGACACGAAGAACACAAAAGCAGCGGAAGGGATTTTGGCCGGCAATGCGTCTTTGCGCGCAACTGGTGAGCCTTCAAAACGGGAGGGAGGAGAGTGAGTCCAATCAAAACCAGTAAAGTGGGATGGCGAGAGGTGCGGATTCTCTTGGTCTTCATTGGATTGTGTAGATACTCACGCCAGCATGGCACCTGACATTCGTTAGGCCACACAATCCACCGCCATGGCAAGTCGTCGCAAAGATGCAGATCTCTCTGCCCTAGCCATGCGCGCAGAGCGCGCGAAATCTGATGGCGACCCCGCTGGTTTCATCTCAGGTGGGTTTGCGACTTCAGACTTCTCGATCATCTTGGGAGGATGCGTCGAGTTCCATCCTGAATTGCCTGAGTTTGAGCGCAAGAAAATAGTCACGCGCGTCGCGCACGATTCCGCTATTGCTCGCCCCATAACCGCTGAAAGCCTCCTCAAGCAATGCTCTAAGTTGGAGCGGGAGTACCTCTCGCTACCGATGAAGCCATTCCGGTTGCTTACGGAAATATCGCTTTCGTGGACTATCGACGTTCCCCGTACCACGGTAGGCAAAACGGTCATCACTTTCAACCCGAAGACGGTGAAAGGATTTGGGGAACGGTCTCGACTCTTCAAAGACTCCCAGGCCACTGTAGGCTTCGCACTTCCGGCTCACTACAAGCGCCTATCGGCGCTGGTGTCAGCAAGAACCCCCTACGAAGCCGCCGAAAAGGCATTGAACGCCATAGATCTGGTGCGCGCCAGTTGGAACCTCTCACTCAACCGCGGGAAGACTTGGCGGTACTCCGGTGGTCGCCCAGCTCCGGTTAACGACATCCGACTTTCACCGTTCCACACCGTCCACGACTCGACGGGAACGCTTGCCACTGAGACGTACTGGTATGACCCAGGATACGCCAAACCCGCCAGCTTGTACTCCGACAAGCCACGGTTCTCAAAACTTCAGGAGTTCGCAGCGAACCTGCGTACAAGACTCGTCCAACTGCCATACCGGCAAGACATTGAGGCGGCGCTTCTTCGATATGTTCGTGCGTTGGATTCCGCAGACCTGAACGACGCGTTCCTCCGACTGTGGAGCTTGCTTGAGTACCTAACGGATAGTGGTCATGACCCATACAAGGTTGCCACGCGCCGTGCAGCCTTCATGTTCCAAGATCAAGAGAGGGCTCAACTCGTGCTCACGCACCTCACACAGCACAGGAACCGCTTCGTACACGCAGGTTCCGACTCAGACGAGATTGAATCGCTGGTCTTCCTGCTGAAGCAGCACGTAGACTCTCTCCTACTGTTTCACCTCGGCAACTCCTTTGGATTCACAACCAGAGGGGAAGCAGCAAGGTTTATGGACCTACCACCGTGCAGAGACGAAATCGATCTTCGAATCAGCCGGCTTCGCTCCGCGCGTAAGTTTGTCGCCGGTGGGACCTAACTCAAACGTTGACTGTCCGCTTTTGACTCGGGCGCATGACCGCAAAGGGTCGTCTCCAGACCATCGCGCGTCGCCACACCCGCCCCGACTCCCTCAGCGATCACGCATCAAGCCGGTATCAACCACGCCCCTGCCTCGTGCCATAGCGCGAGCGCTGCAGCGCCAGGAACTCCACCACGCCCCAGGCAAGGGCGGCGCCGACGGCCAGCCAGCGGCGCGCTTTAGGCCTGATGCGGCTGCATGTGTGTGTCTTCATCCTCATGGCCTTGTCCTTCCAGCGTGAGCCCCAGGCTGAACCAGCCCTCGTCGAACAGAGCGTCCAGCAGTTCCTGCAGTCTGAACAGTTTCCAGAACATGGTGCTCTCCTGTCATGAATGACAACACCGTTAAGGTAGCCGTGAACCGTGACGCTTTCGTGTCGGTCGGATGACGCTCACACAAGACGCAGGGGCTACGCTATGCTCGTTGGCACTACACCACAGCCTGCAACTTAGAAGCAGCAGTTGACCGCTTGTTTGCCGCCGGAAGCCCGCATGAACATCTACTGTTCGAGCCACGAACCACACCACCTCTCGGGTAAGAGAGCCACGCACCCGATTGCGCTGCCCTGGGGCGTGCTGGCGGCGTTGCTCCTCCCCGCTGGCAGGAGCCAGCCGCGCCGTTGCGCCTTGCCCGCCCACCCCATGACGGCCCATTCGGGCGCGTCCAGCTGCCGTTTCTAGGTTCTCCAAGCGTCCCGAGTTTCGTGTCCAAACAACAGTTGCCCGAGCTGGAGGCGTTGGAGAGCATCATCGAGCGCGGTGGGCCCGCGCTGGAGGTCAAGGTGTTGCAGCAGGTGTCGGCGCCGGGCAACGGGCCGTTGCCCATCCATGCCATCTGTCTGGGCAACCCCTCGCTCGAGGTGCCGGCCATCGGTTTCTTCGGCGGGGTGCATGGGCTGGAGCGCATCGGCACCGAGGTGGTGATGGCCTATCTGCGCAGCGTGGTGCACCGCCTGCAGTGGGACCAGCCCTTTCGCCAGCAGCTGGAGACGGTGCGGCTGGTCTTCGTGCCCATTGTCAACCCGGGCGGCATGTGGCTGGGCACGCGTGCCAATCCCAGCGGTGTGGACCTGATGCGCAATGCGCCGGTGGAGGCGGTGGACCGGGTGCCGTTCCTGGTGGGTGGGCAGCGCATCAGCAGTGGCCTGCCCTGGTACCGTGGCAAGGTGGGGGCAGCGCTGGAGCCGGAGAGCCAGGCGCTGTGCGACGTCGTCCATGCCGAATTGCTGTCGCGCCGTTTCAGTCTGGCGATCGACTGCCATTCGGGTTTCGGCGCGCGCGACCGGCTCTGGTTTCCCTATGCGCACAGTTCAGAGCCGATTGCGCATCTGGCGGAGATGCATGCGCTCAAGGAGATCTTCTTCCAGACTTACAGCCAGCACCAGTACGTGTTCGAGCCGCAGAGCCTGCAGTACCTGGCGCACGGCGATCTGTGGGACCACCTGTATCTGCAGTCCCTGCAGGACCCACAGCGTGTGTTCCTGCCGCTGACGCTGGAGATGGGTTCCTGGCTGTGGATCAAGAAGAACCCGCGCCAGCTGTTCTCGCGCCTGGGCATCTTCAACCCGCTGATCGAACATCGCCAGCAGCGCGTGCTGCGCCGGCATATCTCGCTGCTGGACTTCCTGGCCCGCGCGGCGGCCAGCCAGGCGCTGTGGCTGCCGCAGGGCGAGGCAAGAGCGGCGCACCAGGGGCAGGCGCTGCAGGAGTGGTATGAGTGAACCATGGCATGACTGAACCCATGACAACCTGGCTGCTCTTGCGCGGCCTCACGCGCGAGACCGCCCATTGGGGCGATTTTGTGGACGCGTTGCAGCAGGCGATGCCGCAGGCGCGCGTCGTTGCGCTGGACCTGCCGGGCAATGGCCAGCTCCATGCGATGCGCAGCCCGACGACGATCGTGGCCATGGTGGCCTGGTGCCGGGCCGAGCTGGCGCAACGCGGCATCCAGGGGCCGGTGCATCTGCTGGCCATGTCGCTGGGCGCCATGGTGGCGACCGAGTGGGCCTACCGCGCGCCGCAGGAGATCGCCGGCTGTGTGCTGATCAATACGAGCTTCGGCCCTTTCAGTCCGTTCTACCGTCGGCTGCGGCCGCGCAACTATGGGCGGCTGCTGCGGCTGGCGCTCGGTGCCGCCGCACCCGCGACTTGGGAGCAGGCGATTCTGGAGATGACCAGCAATCGCCCGGCTGAACGGGCCGGGGTGTTGCCCGCGTGGACGGCGACGCGGTTGCAGCATCCCGTGAGCGGCACCAATGCGTTGCGGCAGCTATGGGCCGCGGGTCGCTACCGGGCGCGGGCACAGGCGCCGGCCACTCCGCTGCTGTTGTTGGCGAGCGAGCAGGACCGGCTGGTGGATGTGCGCTGTTCTCAGGCCGTGGCGCAGCGCTGGGGTTGCCCCATACGCCTGCATCCCTGGGCTGGTCATGATCTGCCGCTGGATGACCCGGCCTGGGTGATCGCGCAGCTGCGGGACTGGCTGCCGGCGGACTAGCCGTTCAGCCGCCCACGAGTTTCTGCACCCGCTGGCCGTCCTGCAGCGAGCTGGGCGGGAAGAGGATCACTTCGGTGCCCGTGGGCAGTTCGCTTTTGATCCACGCTTCGCTGCCATTGCGTGCCAGCACCTCCACCTCATGCAGGCGGGCGCGGCCGCCTTCCACCGCATAGAGGGCGGCACGGGCACCCGAGGGGAAGAGGGCGCTGACCGGGACCTTGAGTGCATCCTTCTCGGTCTGCACCACGATGCGAACGTCGGCCTTGAAGCCGTCACCCAAAGCGCTCCACTGCTCGCGCGGCGAGAGGATGTCCAGCACCACGTTAACGCGCTGCTCCTCCACGCCCAGGGCCGAGACCTTGGTGTAGGCGGCAGGCTCCACCAGGCGCACGCGCGCCTGCAGCAGCTGCGGCCCACCCCAGTTGGCCAGCGTGGCCGGCGTGCCGGGGCGCACCTGGGCGGCGTCTTCGGTCAGCAGGTCCACCACCACTTCCAGGTCGCCCGGGTCGCCCAGTTCCAGCAGGGCCGTACCGGCCTGCACCAGGCTCTCGCTCTGCTGGTTGACCTTGAGCACCTTGCCGGCGATGGGCGACTTGATGGCCCAGCTGCGTTGTGACGTGGTGCCGGTGCTGAACGTGCGGATGGCGATGCGGGCCTGTGCCAGTTCGTGGCCGGTGGCGTCTTCTTCCTGGCGCGCGCTGTCCAGTTCCTTCTGGCGCAGGCGAACGGTCAGGCGCCCGGTCTCGTTTTGCGTGGGCGAGACGAAGCCCTGCTGTGCCAGGGTCTCGCTGCGCTTGAGGTCGGCCACGGCCTGATCCAGCGCCGCCTTGGCGCGTTCCACATTGGCGCTGGCGCGGCGCACGGCGGCTTCCATGGCGCCGATGCGCTCGTTCTGCTCCTGGCGCGCGCGTTCGTCCAGCAGGCCGGGCATGACGGGCCACAGGGTGGCCAGCACGGCGTCGCGCGCCACGCTGTCGCCCTGCTTGAGCGCCAGGCGCTGCACGCGGCCAGTGAGCGGGGTGGAGACCACGTAGCGTTCGCGCAGGCGGGTCTTGCCGTCTTCCTGCACGGCGCGCTCGAATTGGCCGCGGTTCACCGCGCCCAATTCCACCTCCGTGGCTTGCGGCCAGAAGGCCCAGACCAGCAGCAGCACGGCCAGCAGCACGCCGCCGCCGGTCCACAGTTTTTTCTTGGAGATCATCATTTTTTTCCCTAGCTTGATGTTTCTATTCTCGCGTCTTCAGCACGCCCACCAGATCCAGCGTATCGATGCGCCGGCGCACGATCAGGGCGCTGGCCATGCCGGCGGCCACCACGACGATGGCGGCATAGGCGTAGGTGGGCGGCTGGATGATGAGGGGGAAGAAGAATTCGTCGGTCTTGATGAGCTGCACGATGCCGGCGGCCAGCCAGTAGCCGGCCACCAGGCCCAGCGGGATGGCGATCAGGATTTCCAGTGCCAGTTCGCCCAGCAGGAAGGTGGAGACCTCGCCGCGCGTGAAGCCCAGCACGCGCAGGCTGGCCAGTTCCCAGGCGCGCTCGGCCAGGGCGATGCGCGCGTGGTTGTAGACCACGCCCACGGCGATGATGCTGGCGAAGACGGTGAGGATGGCGCTGAAGACCAGCACGTTGCGCGCGGTGATCTCCTCGATGTTGCGCAGCATCACGGATTTGCTGAAGGCCGCCGCCACGCGCGGCAGGTTCTTGAGCCGGTCCAGCAGCTCGGGTTCATGGCCGCGCTCCACCGAGATGGCGACCACGTTGACGTTGTCGCCTTCCTGCAGCAGACGGTTGAGGCTGCGCCGCTCGATGTAGGCGCCCATGCCCATCATTTCCTGCACGGTGCCCATGACCGGCAGTTCCAGCACCTGGCGCCGGCCTTCCAGCAGTTCCACGCGCACGATCTGGCCGGGCTTGATGCGCAGGCGTTCGGCCAGGCGGTCGGTCAGCAGCAGGCCGTCCTGCGGCGGGGCAAAGCTTTCATGCGCCACGTCCACGATGCGTTGCAATTGCGGTTCGGCGCTGCGCCCTTGCACGCTGCCGCGCCAGTGGCGCTGGCCGTGCACCAGGCGTGCCGGCACGCTGCGCACGCCTTCCACGGCCGTGACGTGCGGCAGCCGCGCCACCTCGAAGGTGATGGGTGCGGGCGCGGCCTCCACCAGGCTGACGATGACGTCGCCGCGCAGCACCAGGCGGAACTGGGTGTGCAGCAGCAGGTCGATGGTGTCGCGCCAGAACGTGCCGCTGATGACGATGGCCATGGAGGCGGCGATGCCGAAGATGGTGAGCAGGGTGCGCAGCGGGCGGCGCTGCATGGTGCGCAGGACCATGCGCACGGCCGGGCTGAAGAATTCGCGCAGGCCCCAGGTCTCGACGAAACTGGGCCGGAAGCGGCCGGGTGCCGGCGGTCGCATGGCCTCGGCCGGGGCCAGCCGGACGGTGGCGGCAATGGCGCGCCAGGTGGCCCCCAGGGCAGCGACCAGGGTGATGGCGGTGGCGGTCATGGCCAGCTCCGGCCGCACGCGGTGCCGCAGCTCGGGAAAGCGGAACACGTCGGCATACAGCTCGGAGAACCAGTTGCCCAGCCAGGCACCCACGCCCATGCCGATCACCACACCCAGCGTGACGATGAGCATGACGAGCTTGACGTAGTGCGCGGCGATGGCCCCGTTGCCGTAGCCCAGGGCCTTGAGCGCGGCGATCTGCTCGCGCTGGGTGGCGATCTGGCGGCTCAGCACCACGTTGAGCAGGAAGGCGGCCACGGCCAGGAAGATGCTGGGCAGCACGGTGCCCATGACGCGCTGCTCCTTGATCTCGGAGTTCAGGATCATGTGCGACATCTGCTCGTCGCGGCCGTGCGCGCTGATGCCACCATAGGGCGCGAGCAGGCGGTTCAGGCCGTCGATCACGCGGCCCTCGCTGGCGCCGGGGGCCAGGCGCACCGACACCTGGTTGAAGGCGCCTTCCATGTTGTAGGCGGCGGCCAGCGCGTGGCGGTCCAGCCAGAAGACGCCGAAGCCGCGCAGATCGGGCGAGCCGCCCATGCCGGCGAAGATGTATTCGGGGGAAAGTGCGATGCCGGTGATCAGCAGTTGCTCGCGCTTGCCGTTGACCAGCGCGTGGATGCGGTCGCCGGGTTGCAGCTTGCGCGCAATGGCAAAGCCTTCCGAGACCAGAACTTCCAGGGCGCTGCCGCGCTGCGTGACGGGCATACGGCCTTCGCGCAGGTGCAGGCGGTTGAGGCGCGGCAGCGCCTGCAGGTCGATGCCGATCAGGCGGCCGATGATGGGGTCGGACACGTTGGGAATGTCCACCTGAACGATTTGCGTCAGCGAGGTCTCGATATGCGCGGCGCCGGGCAGGGCGGCGAGCTGGCGCTCCAGCGCCAGCGGTGCGCGTTTGAGGCTGGCGAAAACGTCGGCAAAACGCGATTCGGTGTAATAGACCTCGCGCGACCAGGACAAGGCGTCGTAGGCGCTGAAGCTGGCAATGAAGCCGGCCACGCCGCTGGCCACCACCAGGGCGATGGTGATGGCCTGGCTCCACATGAGCCGCAGGTCGCGCAGGAGTTTGCGGTCGAGGGCTTTCATCGTCTGTGCCCGGCTACCACGACAGCTCGGAAGGGCTGATCTTGTGCGTGTTGACGTCCACGCGCTGCACGCGCCCGCCGCCCAGGTGCAACACGCGATCGGCCATGCCGGCGATGGCCGCGTTGTGCGTGATGACGATGGCCGTGGTGCCCAGTTCGCGGTTGATGCGCTCGATGACTTCGAGCACCAGCTTGCCGGTCACGTAGTCCAGCGCGCCGGTGGGTTCGTCGCACAGCAGCACCTCGGGCCGCTTGACGATGGCGCGGGCGATCGCCACGCGCTGCTGCTCGCCGCCGGAGAGCTGCGAGGGGAAGTGGTCCAGCCGCTCTTCCAGGCCCACCATGCGCAGCGCCTCGGCGGCAGGCATGGGGTTGTGCGCAATGTCGGTGACGAGCTCGACGTTCTCGCGCACCGTCAGGCTGGGGATGAGGTTGTAGAACTGGAACACGAAGCCCACGTGCTCGCGCCGGTAACGCGTGAGTTCGGCGTCGCTGGCGCCGCTGAGTTCGTGTTCGGCAAAACGCGCGCTGCCGCTGCTGGGGCGGTCCAGGCCACCCAGGATGTTGAGCAGGGTGGACTTGCCGCTGCCCGAGGGGCCGAGCAGCACGATGAACTCGCCACGCCGGATGTCCAGGTCCACGTCCTGCAGCGCCTTCACCTCGACCTCACCCATTTGGTAGGTCTTGCTCAGCCTGCGGGCGGCGAAGACGGTGGGGCTGGCTTCGGCGCTCGGGTTCATATCCTTGTGCGGGTTCATGGCGGGCATGGGCCCATGATAGGCGGATGGCACCTGTGCCTCTTGATCCCGGTCATGAATCCACGGTGGATTCCCCCCGGCCTTGCGCTGCAGATGGCGTGCGCAGGAGGTCATGGGTGCACCGATGTACCCCGCCAGGCCACCGGACAGAGTGGGATGGTTGCAAGTTCAGGTTTTGCTGCAGGATTTGTAGCAAAGTCGTTGATTCTTCATGGTTCTGGCTCTGCACAGGGCTGAACCTTGGACTAGAATCGGCGCGTCTGCCGGATTCAAGGGTGGTGGTAGACCGAAAATTCCCATGAAGTCTTCCGATTCAGAACTGATCAATATCGCAGACCTGCGCATCGGGCTCTACGTCGAGCTCGAACTGGGCTGGATGGCGCATCCCTTTCCGACCGGCAGCTTCAAGATTACCTCGCCTCGCCAGATCGAAACCATCCGTGGCCTGGGCCTCAAGCAGGTACGTTATGTGCCGGCCAAGAGCGATCCGCCGTCGGACGGTGTGGCGAGCCAACCGGCCACGGACGAGGCTTCGGCCGCCCGCGCCCTGGCGCAGGAGCGCGAATTTCGTCGGCGCCGCGCTGCGCTGATCGAGTCGCAACAGAAGAGCCTGAAGGCCTGCGAGCAGAGATTCGGCCAGGCCCAGCAGCAATACCGGCGCGTGCAGGAAGAGGTGCTGGAACAGCCGCAGCTCGTGCGCGACGAGTGTGTGGCCATGATCCATGCCTTTGTCCAGGAAATGGCCTGTGACGGCGAGGCGGCGATCCGCCTGCTGTCCGAGGGCGTGGGCGAGCGTGCCGCCATGCACCCCGTCAACGTCACCGTGATGAGCCTGCTGCTGGGCAAGGCCATGGGTTTGGCAGGCCCGACCCTGGTCGACCTGGGCGTGGGCGCCTTCCTGCATGACGTGGGCAAGCTGCAATTGCCCCAGCGCGTGCGCTGGTTCGAGGACGGCTTCTCCATCGAGGACTTCAAGCTCTACCAGGACCACGTCAACAAGGGGGTGGCCATCGCCAACCGCATGCAGCTCAGCGAAGGTGCGCTGATGGCCATTGCTCAGCACCACGAGCTGAGCGATGGCACCGGCTTCCCTATGCGGCCGCCCGGTGGCGACCTGACGCTGCCGGCGCGCATCCTGGCGCTGGTGAACCGCTACGACAACCTGTGCAATCCGGTGCGTCTGGTGACAGCGCTGACCCCGCACGAAGCCCTTTCCCTGCTGTTTGCGCAGCACAAGGCGCGTTTCGACAACATCGTGCTGAGCGCTTTCATCCGCATGATGGGTGTCTACCCGCCCGGCTCGGTGGTGCAGCTGATCGACGGGCGCTACGCGCTGGTCGTCTCGGTCAATTCGGTCCGTCCGCTCAAGCCCCGGGTGATCGTGCACGAGCCTTCGGTGCCCAAGCACGAGGCCCTGATCCTCGACCTGGAAAGCCAGCCCGGCATCGGCATCCGCCGCAGCCTCAAGCCGTCCAGCCTGCCGCCCGACGCGCTGGAGTACCTGGGCCCGCGTCAGCGCATTGCCTACTACTTCGAGAACTCAGGCCCGGCGCCGCTGTCCGACACCTGAGTCACAGCGGGCACCAAAGCAAAAGCCAGGGCAGGCCCTGGCTTTTTTCATGCCCGCGGCACAGCGGGCAGGGCAGCGACGGATCAGATCGCCTTGGCGGCGCGCAGCTCGTCGAGCTGCGCCTTGTTGTAGCCCATCTGCATCAGCACTTCTTCGGTGTGCTCGCCCAGCAGGGGTGAGCGGGTCACGTCGGTCGGGCTGTCCGAGAGCTTGATAGGGTTGCCAACGCTCAGGTACTTGCCGCGCACCGGGTGATCGATCTCCACGATGGTGCCGGTGTCGCGCAGCGACTGGTCCTCGGCGATCTCCTTCATGGAGAGGATGGGGCCGCAGGGGATGTCGAACTCGTTGAGGATGTCCATGGCCTCGAACTTGGTCTTGGTCTTGGTCCATTCCTCGATGCGGTCGAAGATCATCTTCAGGTGCGGCAGACGGGCCTGCGGCGTGGCGAAGTGCGCGTTGGTGATCCAGTCTTCCTCGCCGATGATCTTGCAGATCGCGGGCCAGACGGCGGCCTGGGTGATGAAGTAGATGTAGGCGTTGGGGTCCTTCTGCCAGCCCTTGCACTTGAGGATGGAGCCCGGCTGGCCGCCGCCCGAGGCGTTGCCCGCGCGCGGCACGGCTTCGCCGAACTCGATGTCGGGGTACTGCGGATACTCGCGCAGCTCACCGGTGCGCTCCAGGCGCTGCTGGTCACGCAGCTTGACGCGGCACAGGTTGAGCACGGCGTCCTGCATGGCGGCCAGCACCTTCTGGCCACGGCCGGTTTTTTCGCGCTGGAACAGGGCGGTGACGATGCCCAGGGCCAGGTGCAGGCCGGTGCCGCTGTCGCCGATCTGCGCGCCGGTCACCATGGGCAGGCCGTCCGGATCGCCGGTGGTGGAAGCTGCACCGCCGGTGCACTGGGCCACGTTCTCGTAGACCTTGCAGTCGACGTAGGGGCCGGGGCCGAAACCCTTGACCGAGGCCAGGATGATGCGCGGGTTGATCTCCTGGATCTTCTCCCAGGGAAAGCCCATGCGATCGAGCGCCCCGGGGGCGAAGTTCTCGACCATCACGTCGCATTCCTTGATCAGCTTGATCAGCACTTCCTTGCCCTTGGGGTTCTTGGTGTCCAGGGTGATGGAGCGCTTGTTGTGGTTGAGCATGGTGAAGTACAGGCTGTCGGCGTTCGGGATGTCACGCAGCTGTCCGCGCGTGGCATCGCCTTCACCGGCCTTCTCCACCTTGATCACGTCGGCGCCGAACCACGCCAGCAGCTGTGTGCAGGTGGGTCCCGACTGCACATGCGTGAAGTCGAGGATGCGCACTCCTTCGAGGGCTTTGGTCATGAAAAAACTCCTGGTTCTAATGATAAAAAATTCTTATGAATAGAAGCGACTAGTCTTCTATATGACTTGATCATTATAGGGGTTTCAACGCATTGAAATATTGTCGTTTTTTATGTGGGCGCAGGGCCTCGCTGATACATGCGTACAGAGGAGAAATGGAGATTTTTTGCGGCCGAAGCGAGGAAGCGGAACAGACAAAAAAACGGCGCCCGAAGGCGCCGTTGTCATGTCCGAAAGGAGGTCCTCAGACGGCTTTCTTGCTGTGCATGGACGCGATCTGGTCCTTGCTGTAACCCAGCTCGGCCAGCACCTCGTCGGTGTGTTGGCCCAGCAGCGGCGAAGCGGTGACTTCGGGCTTGAGGTCCGAGAACTTGATCGGGCTGCCGATGGTGAAGTAGCTGCCGCGCACGGGGTGAGGCACTTCCACGATGGAGCCGCTCTTGCGCAGGGACTCGTCGACCAGCAGTTCCTTCATGGAGAGCACCGGGGCGCAAGGAATGTCGAACTTGCGGAAGATGTCCACAGCTTCGTACTTGGTCTTGTCCTTGATGAAGTCTTCGATGGTGGCGAAGATTTCCATGATGTGCGGCTGGCGGGCCTTCGGGGTGGTGTAGGCCGGATCGGTCTTCCACTCGGGTTTGCCCAGCGCGTCGCAGATCGGCTCCCAGGCGTGGCCCTGCACCGTGAAATAGATGTAGGCGTTGGGGTCGGTCTCCCAGCCCTTGCACTTCAGGATCCAGCCCGGCTGGCCGCCGCCGCCGGCGTTGGCGCCGCGCGGGGTCACCCGGTCCTTGAACGCTTCCATCTCGTGCGGGTACTGGGGATACTCTTCCAGATAGCCCAGACGCTCCAGACGTTGCTGGTCGCGCATCTTCACGCGGCACAGGTTCAGCACGGCGTCCTGCATGGACACGGCGACCTTCTGGCCCTTGCCGGTCTGCTGACGGCCGATGATGGCAGTCAGGATGCCGATGGCCAGGTGCATGCCGGTGTTGGTGTCGCCAAGCGCGGCGGCCGAGATGGTCGGGCCGGCATTCTCGCCTTTCCAATAACCGGTGGTCGAGGCGGCGCCACCTGCACACTGCGCAACGTTTTCGTAGACCTTGAGGTCCTCGTAGTGGTGGCCGTCGCTGAAGCCCTTGACCGAAGCCAGAACCATGCCGGGGTTGAGCTTCTGGATGTGTTCCCAGGTGAAGCCCATGCGGTCCAGGGCGCCGGGGCCGAAGTTCTCGACCATGACGTCGGAGACCTTGATCAGCCTCTCCAGCACTTCCTTGCCCTCGGCCGTCTTGGTGTCCAGGGTCAGGCCGCGCTTGTTGCTGTTGAGCATGGTGAAGTAGAGCGCATCGGCATCGGGCATGTCGCGCAGCTGGCTGCGGGTGACGTCGCCGGAGCCCGGGCGCTCGACCTTGATCACGTCAGCGCCGAACCAGGCCAGCAGCTGGGTGCAGGCGGGACCGGCTTGCACGTGCGTGAAGTCGATGATCTTGATGCCCTTGAGGGGTTTGTTTCCAGACATGTGCATATCTCCTTGTGGGTTGTTGCGTGGGTGAAATCAGTGCTTCTTGGTGGCAGCACTCGTGGGGTTGAGGCTGGTGATACGGCCGCTCTCGGTGCCGGCGCCTTCGTCGATGACGGCGTTGATCAGGGTCGGTTTGCGCGACTTGATGGCTTCTTCCATCGCCTTGCGCAGCTCAGCCGGGGTGGTGGCCTGCACGCCGACGCCGCCGAAGGCTTCCATCAGCTTGTCGTAGCGGGCGCCCTTGACGAACACCAGGGGCGAGGGGTCGCTGGAGCCGCCGCGCGCCAGCTCGTCACCGCGGTAGACGCCGTTGTTGTTCATGATGACGATGCAGACCGGCAGGTTGTAGCGGCAGATGGTCTCGACTTCCATGCCGCTGAAACCGAAGGCGCTGTCGCCCTCGATGGCGATCACCGGCTGGTTGCTTTCGACGGCGGCAGCCACGGCAAAACCCATGCCGATGCCCATCACGCCCCAGGTGCCCACGTCCAGACGCTTGCGCGGCTTGTACATGTCGACGATGGAGCGGGTGAAGTCCAGCGCGTTGGCGCCTTCGTTGACCAGGATGGCATCCGGGTTGGCCTTGATGATGTCGCGCACCACGTTCAGCGAGCTGTGGTAGTTCATCGGCGTCGGGTTCTTGGCCAGGGTCTCGGCCATCTTGGCGACGTTCTTGTTCTTGCGCTCGGCGACGGCGCCGGTCCACTCGGCCGGGGGCTTGGCCCAGCTGGAACCCATGCCGGCGAGCAGCGCGGAGACGCAGGAGCCGATGTCGCCGACCAGCGGGGCGTCGATGGCTACGTTGCTGTCAGCCTCGGTGGGCGAGATGTCGATCTGGATGAACTTCTGGCCACCGGCGTTCTTGTGGTCCTTGCCACCCCAGGTCTTGCCCTTGCCGTGCGAGAGCAGCCAGTTCAGGCGCGCGCCCACCAGCAGCACCACGTCGGCTTCCGGCAGCACGAAGGAGCGGGCGGCCGAGGCGCACTGCTCATGGGTGTCGGGCAGGATGCCCTTGGCCATGGACATGGGCAGGTAGGGGATACCGGACTTCTCGACCAGGGTCTTGATATCGGCGTCGGCCTGGGCGTAGGCAGCACCCTTGCCCAGCAGGATGAGGGGCTTCTTGGCGCCCTTGAGCAGGTCCAGGGCGCGCTTGACGGCGTCCGGGGCGGGAATCTGGCGCGGAGCGGGATCGACCACCTTGATCAGCGACGCCTTGCCGGCAGCAGCGTCCATGGCCTGGCCGAACAGCTTGGCCGGCAGGTCCAGGTAGACACCGCCCGGGCGGCCGGAGACGGCGGCACGGATGGCGCGGGCGATGCCCACGCCGATGTCTTCGGCGTTGAGCACGCGGAAGGCAGCCTTGCACAGGGGCTTGGCGATGGCCAGCTGGTCCATCTCTTCGTAGTCACCCTGCTGCAGGTCGACGATCTCGCGCTCGGAAGAGCCGGAGATCAGGATCATGGGGAAGCAGTTGGTGGTGGCGTTGGCCAGGGCGGTCAGGCCGTTGAGGAAGCCGGGCGCGGACACCGTCAGGCAGATGCCGGGCTTGCCGGTCATGAAGCCGGCGATGGCGGCGGCGTTGCCGGCGTTCTGCTCGTGGCGGAAGGAGATCACGCGCAGGCCTTCTTCCTGCATCATGCGGGTCAGGTCCGTGACCGGGATGCCCGGCAGGCCGTAGATGTTGGTGATGCCGTTGAGTTTCAGAGCATCGATGACCAGGTGGAAACCGTCGGTCAGTTCTCTGGATTGAGCGTCGTTGGACATGGTGTAGTCTCTCTCGGTTTTTGACGTCTGTGAAAGTCGGGCGACCCGGCTGGCAAATATCCGCGGCTCCTCGAATCTGGGGGGCCCCGGGAGCGCGCAATCGGGGTTTCAGGCGGTGCTGCGGGCCCTCGTTTGACGAGGTGTCATCAGGGCCCATTTGCATCGACGGGTTATGATAGAAACCGATTCAGGTTCCGCCATTGACCACGGTCAATTTTCGGGACAAATAACCGGCTTTCCACGGGGAGTCGGCCCGCTACCGGCGCGAACGCGCGATCCCTGGCCCATGACATCCATCGAGAACCATCCGGAAAAGAACATCATTCGGGTTCAGCTCCGCCAGAACAACGTGCTCAAAGGCATGAGTGCGGCATCGCACGAGGAGCTGGAACAGCACCTCACCGTGGTGGACTGCAACAAGGGCGATTTCCTGCTGCACCAGGGCGTGCACGAGATGGAGCAGTATTTCATCCTGGATGGGGTGCTCAAGCGGGTCGTCGCCAATCCCCAGGGCAAGGAAATGATCCTGCGCTTCGCCGCCGAGCGCGAGATGGAGACCAGCTACGCAGCATGGTCTCTCAAGACGCCTACGCCCTACAGCATCGTTTCGGTGACCAAGGCGCGGGTGGTGAAGCTTCCCATGCCCGAATGGATCACCTTCATCGATCGCCATCCGGAGGAAAAGCGCATCTTCGAATACTGCGTGATGAATCTGATGAGCGAGATCATGGCCCACACCATCACGCTGCACCTGCTGGACGCGCCGGGTCGTGTGCACCGCTTCCTGCGCAAGCACCCCGAGCTTTTCGACCGCATTCCGAAAAAGGAACTCGCGGCCTACATGAACCTCTCGGCCGAAACGCTGAGTCGCCTCAAGCAGCGCGGCAAGATCTGACTCCTTCCGGTCTGCGTCGTGCCGACGCAAGGTCGGCACGACGGACCGCATTTCAACGACGGTTGGCGGGGAAGTGCCGTGCGTCTGACATGGCATGCAGCTGGTTGTTGACCGACTTCACACCTGACACGCCTTGGGCGACGCGCGCGGCCGCGGTCTTTTCAGCGTCGTTGGCCACGATGCCGCTCAGCGTTACGTTGCCGTCCAGGCAGTCAATTGAGATGTCGACGGCATGCGTGTCCTCGTGGGCATTCAGGGCGACCCGCACCCGGGCGCTGAGCGCCATGCACTGCAGCATAGTCTTCGATGCCTGTGTCTCGGCGAACTCGGGTCGCTTGAGCAGGTTCTTGATCTGATCGACACAGCTGTCCACGCTCAGACGCTCGGTGTTGAGCACCATGTCGAACAGCACCGGATCGCCCCAGTGCACGCCGAACTGGTCATGCATGCGGGCGGCATTGGCCTGGTCGCTGCGCTGAATCTCGGACCTGGCGAGGTCGCGGTCATCCGTTCCCAGCTGCTTCATCAGCCATTCGACACGCTGTTCGAGCGGACGCATGATGCGGACGCACGGGATATGCGGCACGGCGCGCAGCAACTGGGTTGCACCCCAGCCGCGGATGACGACATTGCCGCGTGCGGCAGCGTCCAGCACTTCCTCGGCGGTATAGATCGCCATGGCGTCCTTGTCCGCGCGCAGGCCTTCGATCAGGCCGGCCTTGCCGCTGCGCAGCCGGTTGATCAGGCTCTTGGAGACGTGCATCTTGTCGGCCACCCGGGCAGCCACCTCGTGCTCCAGGTTCTGCAGGCCTAGGTCAGCCGCGAGTTTCTCGGCGACATCCTGGGCCAGCGAGCCCATTCCTTGGGTCAATGCAATTACGGGCATGTTGTGTTTCTCCTGTCTTGTATCAGTCCACGGGACGTTCGGCGGCGAACTCATCCTGCTTGGGCGGCTTGACCAGGGCGATCAGCTTGGAGATCAGCGGCCAGAACAGCAGGACCAGGGCCAGCGTCGTGATGGAGCCGACCAGCCAGTTGTCGTACATGATGGCCATGTCGCCCTGCGCGACCAGCATGGCCTGTCGGAAGGAGTCCTCGGCCTTGTCGCCCAGCACCAGGGCCAGCACCAGCGGCGCGAGCGGGTAGTCGAGCTTCTTGAACACATAACCCACCACACCGAACAGCAGCATGAACCAGATGTCGAGCATGGCGTTGTGAACGGTGTAGGCACCGATCGCGCAGATCACGATGATCACCGGGGCGATGATCGAGAAGGGGATGCGCAGGATCGAGGCGAACAGCGGCACGGTGGTCAGCACCACCAGCAGGCCGACCAGGTTACCCAGGTACATGGAGGCGATCAGGCCCCACACGAAGTCCTTCTGCTCGACGAAGAGCAGCGGGCCGGGTTGCAGACCCCAGATCAGCAGGCCACCCAGCAGCACGGCGGCGGTCGGCGAACCCGGGATGCCCAGGGCCAGCATGGGCAGCAGGGCGGCGGTGCCGGCTGCGTGTGCTGCGGTTTCCGGCGCCACGACGCCTTCGAGTTCACCGGTGCCGAACTTGGCGCCGTTCTTGGACATCTTCTTGGCGATACCGTAGCTCATGAACGAGGCCGGGGTGGCGCCGCCAGGGGTGATGCCCATCCAGATGCCGATCAGCGAGGCGCGGATCGAAGTCGCCCAGTAGGCGGGCAGCTTCTTCCAGGTCTGCCAGACGACCTTGGGGTCGATCTTGGCGCTCTTGCCGGAGAAGGCCAGGCCTTCTTCCATCGAGAGTAGGATCTCGCCGATGCCGAACAGGCCGATCACCGCGATCAGGAAGTCGAAGCCGCGCATCAGTTCATGGAAGCCGAAGGTCAGGCGCAGCTGGCCGGTCACGGTGTCCATGCCGACCGATGCCAGGGCAAAGCCGATGGTCATGGAAGCGAGGATCTTGAAGGGCGAACCCTTGCCCATGCCCACGAAGCTGCAGAAGGTCAGCAGGTAGACCGAGAAGAATTCGGGCGGACCGAACTTCAGGGCGAACTTGGCGACCATCGGTGCCAGGAAGGTGATCATCACCACGGCGACGAAGGCACCCACGAAGGACGAGGTGAAGGCGCCGGTCAGCGCTTCGCCGGCGTGGCCCTTCTGGGCCATGGGATAGCCGTCGAAAGTGGTCGCCACCGACCAGGGTTCACCCGGGATGTTGAACAGCACCGAGGTGATGGCGCCGCCGAAGAGGGCCCCCCAGTAGATGCAGGACAGCATGATGATGGCCGAGGTCGGGTTCATGCTGAAGGTCAGCGGCAGCAGGATGGCCACGCCGTTGGCGCCGCCCAGACCTGGCAGCACGCCGATCAGCACGCCGAGGACGATGCCCACCACCATGAGCAGAAAGTTCATGGGCGTCATCACGACGGCGAAGCCCTGGAACAGTGCGTTGAGTTCTTCCATTTTCTTAAGTCTCCGTAATTTCCTGGCGTTCTCTCAATAACCCAGGAAGCTGAGCATGTCGTAGGCGCCCTTGTGCAGCGGCACCTTGAACCAGACTTCAAACATCATGAAGAACACGGTGTTGACTGCCAGGGCGATGATGACGCTCTTGAGCCAGCTGTACTTGCCCAGGATGATCATGAACAGGGCGATATAGACGGCCGAGGCCACGTAGATGCCGATGAACTGGATAGCCGCAACGTAGACGGCAGCGGGCAGCAGTACCGAGAGCACCCGCTTGAAGGATTCGCGGTCGACGAACACCTCGGTGTTCTTGTTCTTGCCGGCCAGGGCCTGATAAAGCACGCCGACGCCGGAGATGCAGAGGATCAGGCCGATATAGAAGGGGAAATAGCCGGCGCCGGGGCCATCGCTGGTCCACTCGGAACCGAGCTTGCGGCTACCGTAAATGACGGTGCTGCCCATGATGATTACCAGGATCGCGACGACCGCATCGATGATGTTGGTGGCTACGCCGGTGCGTTCGCCTTCGTGTGATTCCATATTCGATTCCATGACGAAAGAAGTGCTGATGAGGTAATTTTGGGCGGCAGAAAACTAGGGTCAGCGCCAGTCCAGACTGGCCACCGTCCCGCTGTGCTTTGCGTGGGGGTGGGAGAGGGCGGGTCCGGTCCCGGCAGGAGGCCGGACCCGCTGATGGTTTTTGCTTACTTGGCCAGGAAACCGGCATCCTTCATGAGGCTGCGGTGGTTGTCTTCAGCAGCAGCGAGCCACTTGTTGAAGTCAGCACCGGTCATGAAGGTCTGGTTGAAGGCTCCCTTTTCCATGTATTCCTTCCAATCGGGAGTGGCACGGATCTTGTTCATCAGGTCGATGTAGTACTTGAGCTGGTCGGCCGTGATGCCAGGAGCAGCGAAGATGCCGCGCAGCATGACGTAATCGGCCGGCACGCCAGCTTCCTTGCAGGTCGGGATGTCACCCCAGGACTGGGTGTCGGTCACCTTGGCCTTGTAGGGCAGGCGGGTGTCGTCGAACACGCACAGGGCACGCAGCTTGCCGGCGCGCCACTGGGCCACGGCTTCAGCCGGGTTGTTCACGCTGGAGTCGACGTGACCGCCGACCAGCTGCACAGCCACTTCGCCGCCGCCCTTGAACGGCACGTAGATGAACTTGGTGCCGGTGGCCTTTTCCAGACCCACGGTCAGGATCTGGTCTTCCTGCTTGGAGCCCGTGCCGCCCATCTTGAACTTGTTCGGGCCGGCGGCCTTCACAGCGTCGATGTACTCCTTGGCGGTCTTGTAGGGCTTCTCGGCATTGACCCACAGCACGAACTGGTCGAGCGCCATCATGGAGACGGGCGTCATTTCCTTCCAGTTGAAGGGAACACCGGTGGCCAGGGGCGTGGTGAACAGGTTGGACAGGGTGATGATGATCTTGTGCGGATCGCCCTTGGCTTCCTTGACCGAGAGGAAGCCCTCGGCGCCAGCGCCGCCCGACTTGTTCACGACGATCATGGACTGGTTCATCAGCTTGTGCTTGACGATGATGCCCTGCATCAGGCGGGCCATCTGGTCGGCACCGCCGCCGGTACCGGCCGGCACCACGAACTCGACCGGCTTGGTCGGTTCCCATGCCATGGCCGGCAGCGAGGCGCTCAGCCCGGCCGCAGCGATGACGGCCGTGGCAGCGGCCACGACCCTGGTTTTCAGTTTGGCTTGAAAGCTCTTCATCTCTTGTCTCCTGTTGATGGAACGTTTGCCGATTAAGACCACTCTGCGATAGCCTCTCGATCACTCTCTGCAATCGACGTGCTGCTACTGTGAAATTTTCTCGCAAATTTGCTCTTGATTGCGGTCAACTTTTCAGAATTTTTCGCGAGCCCTAGGGTTTCTACGAGTGGGGATATTGCGTACGCTCGCAGCACGGTTGCGGGCATGCTCCAGCATGTTTTTCTGAGGCATTCCTTGTGTGCACGCAGCCTTGCATGCTACTCCCGTAGCGGGGCCTTGAACATTAACTTTCACTCTGATACGCATCAACGACCTCTTATGTTTGTTGACGCACACCGAAACAAAACGGGCAGCCGCTGGCTGCCCGTGTGTGGTGAAGCAGGGCGCGAGGCCGCCTTCAGCCCGCGCTCTTTTTCTCGCTGGTCGCTTGCAGGCCCTGGCTGCGCGCGAATTCACCGGCTTCCATCTTCTTGCCGCCTTCGGGCTTGAGGCGCAGCACCTCGATCGTGCCGCCCTGGGCATAGATGAAGAGGGACTGCTCGGTGACCTGCACGATCTCGCCGGGCTTGCCGCGCACCGCGCCAAAGGTGCGCACGGGATGTTTGCGACAGTCGTAGATCGAGACCTTCACGCCACCCAGTTCACACCAGGCGCCCGGTGCCGGGTTGCAGGCACGGATCAGGTTGTAGACCTGGTCCACGTGGTTGGCCCAGTTGATCTTCGACTCCTCCGCCTTGAACCAGCCTTCGTAGCTGGCCTGGCTTTCGTCCTGCACCACTTCGGTGTGCTTGCCGGCCAGCACCAGATCGGCGGCCTCCAGCAGGGCGGCCACACCCTGCGGGAAGAGGTGCTTGAAGTAGACATCACCCAGCGTGTCGTCGGGGCCGATGGGGCAGCGCTTCTGCAGGATCACCGGCCCCTCGTCCAGGCCGTCGGTGGGGCGGAAGATGGTCAGGCCGGTCTCGCTGTCGCCGCGGGCGATCGGCCAGTTGATGGACGACGGGCCGCGGTACTTGGGCAGCAGCGAGGGGTGGTACTGAATGGTGCCGTGCTTGGGGATGCCCACGAAGGACTGCGGCGCGAACTGCAGCACATAGGCCATGATGCCCAGATCGACGTTCAGGTCACGCAGGGCTGCTTCAGCCTCAGGGCTCTTGAGGCTGGGCAGCTGGAAGACCTTCAGGCCAGCCGCTTCGGCGGCGGCACGCAGGGCATCGGGCTTCTCACCCGGCTTCTCGGGTTTGCAGAACACGCCGGCAACGGTGTCGCCGCGCGCCAGGAAGGCTTCGAGCACGGCCTTGCCGAAATCCTGTTGGCCGATGATGGCGATACGCATGGTTTTCTTGTCTCCTCGGAATTCAGTGCGAGCTTATAGAAGCTGGATTATCCGTGGCTTACAGGGCCGACCTATCAGCCGGGCGACTTCAACGCATCAGGAAGTAGGCCGCCAGCAGATAGAGCACCACGGCGAAGGCGCGCTTGAGCGGCCGGATGTCCATGCGGTGCGCGGTGCGTGCGCCCAGCGGGGCCGTCAGGATGCTGGCCGTGGCGATCACCAGCAGGCCGGGCAGGTAGAGGTAGCCGAAGGCGCCCGGCGGCATGTCCGGCAGGTTGCGCCCGGCCCATATGTAGCCCAGCGTGCCGGCCAGCGCGATCGGAAAGCCCAGTGCCGCCGAGGTGGCCACAGCCTGGTGGATCTTGACGTTGCACCAGGTCATGAAGGGCACCGAGACGAAGGCGCCGCCGGCGCCCACCACCGAGGACAGCAGGCCGATCACATTGCCCATGCCGAACATGCCCAGTCCGCCGGGCAGTGTGCGCGAGGGCTTGGGCTTGCGGTCGATGAACATCTGCGTGGCCGAGTAGGCGATGAAGAGCGAGAACACCATGCCCAGCACACGGGTGGGCAGGGCCGCGGCGATCTGCGCGCCGATCAGACCGCCGAGCACGATGCCCGGCGCCAGCAGGCGCGCCACCGGCCAGAGCACGGCGCCGTGCTTATGGTGCGCGCGCACCGAGGAGAGCGAGGTGAAGCAGATCGTGGCCAGCGAGGTGGCCACCGCCATCTTGACCACGTACTCGGCCGGGAAGTCCTTGGACTCCAGGATGATGGTCATGAAGGGCACCATGATCATGCCCCCGCCGATGCCCAGCAGGCCTGCGAGGAATCCGGCACACACGCCCATCAGGGCCAGTTCGACAATCAACTGGGGTTCAAGGAACATCGGGGAATTTTCAGAAGGGCGCGCGGAGTATAGGTGTCTGCAAGTGCCACCAGGCCGCATCCTGAACCGGGGTTCAGGTGGGCGAGGTCAGCGTTGGCTTTGGGTTCATCTGACGCGAGACGATCACGCTAGCCAGGCAATTTCCAAGCCCGGGCTCAATGAGCATTGGTTCAAGGAATTTAAAGCCCGATGGCATTGCAGACCAGACCATTGTAGTGGGATGCCGAAGCAATGGCGGCGACTTTTGCACCGCAGGCAGCGGTGCGGGCCACGGGGTTAAATGAGCTGGCCGTCCTGGCCCAGCGCCGCGTCGAGCCGCCCGATCAGCGCACCCAGCACGGCGTCGGCATCGGCGCCATTGCCGCTGGCGATGGCCGCCGTCGTGCGCGGCGCGGGAGCGGGCGTGGGGGCGGCAGCGGTGCCGCGGTCGCTCAGCTCGAAGGCCAGGTTCAGCGCCGCCAGCACGGCAATGCGGTCGCGGGCCTTGACCTTGCCGGCGTCGCGGATCTTGCACATGGCGGTGTCCACGCGTTCCACGGCATCCAACAGGCTGGCTTCGCCGCCTTCGGGGCAGCCCAGCAGGTAGCTCTGCCCCATGATCTGCACTTCGAGCTGCTTCATGCGGCGTCCTTGTGGCCGTCGTTTTCGGCCGGTTCGGACAGGCGCTCCAGCAGGGCATCGACGCGGGAGCGCGCAGCACCCAGACGGGATTTGAGCTGATCGCGTTCGGCCGTCAACTCGTCGATCTGGTCGGTCAGCAGCTCGTTGGTGCGCTGCAGTTCCTCATGGCGCACGAGCAGACGCTCGACGCGCTCAACCAGTTGCTCAATTTGGGACGGGTTCGACATAGATCAAGCCATTGTAGGGTTTACGCAAGATTTCGAACGTAAAATCTACAACGTTGGTGCTCGCGGTGTGGTTCACATGCCGCAGTTCAACGGGAAGCAGGAAGGTGAGCCGTCATGGTGAGCCCAACCTGCGCTGCCCCCGCAACGGTAAGTGGACGAGCCGCGAGGCTCCGCTTTCATCAATCAGCCACTGGATGCCCTGAACAAGCGTCCGGGAAGGCGATGAAGGTTGTTTCCATCAGCCCGGATACCGGCCAATGAAGTGGTGTCGCGCCTGCGTGACACCGTGCCGCCCATGCACTGTCGGGGAAGACGGTGAGGGCTTCGGTTCTATTCTTCATCATGAACAACTGTTCTTCTTACGCGCGCCGGGCCAGGCTTGTGCTGGCCGCCGCATTCCTTTCCTTCTCTGCACAGGCCCAGACCGTGGCGCTTCTGGGCGAAACCGTGGTCACGGCCAACCGCACGGCACAACCCTTGAGCGACCTGGTGGCCGACGTCAGCGTGCTCGACCGCGAAGACATCGAGCGCAGCGGCGCCAGCACCTTGCCGGACATCCTGGCGCGCGTGCCCGGCATCGAGCTGGCGCGCAACGGCGGCCCCGGCACCACGACCAGCCTGTTCATACGCGGCGGCGAAACGCGCTACACGGCGGTTTTCATTGACGGCGTGCGCGTGGACACGCAATCCGGCAGTGGCGGCGCGCCCTGGGAAAACATTCCCCTGGCCCTGATCGACCGCATCGAAGTCCTGCGCGGCCCGGCCGGCGCGGTCTACGGCGCGGACGCCATGAGCGGCGTGATCCAGATCTTCACGCGCAAGGGTGAGGGCGGCTTCTCGCCTTTTGTCAGCACCGGTGTGGGAACCTACAGCACGCGCAAGACCGAGGCCGGCTTCAGCGGCAGCCACGAAGGCTTCGACTATGCCCTGGGCTTGGGTGACGAGAGCAGCAAGGGCTTCAATGCCCGGCCCGTCGCAGCCCAGAACGGTGACGATGATGGCTACAACCGGCAGTCCGCCAACGCCCGTCTGGGCTGGCAGATCACGCCGACCCAGCGTGTCGAGGCCACCGGCCTGTCGAGCAACATGAATTCCTCGTACGACACCTCGGCCAGAGACGACAAGAGCCTGTACCAGTTGCAGACCATGGGCCTGAACTGGCTGGCGCAATGGACCGGGGCCTACAGCACGCGCCTGAGCGCCACCGATGCGCGCAACCGCTACGAGACGCAACCGTCGGTCTCCAAGTCCATCACCCAGCAGCGGGGCTACCTGTTCCAGAACGAATACCGTGTCGGCCCCCAGCTCTTCACGGCCGCCCTGGAGCGGCGCGAGGACCAGCTGGACAACAGCACCACCACACCCGCGACGACCGCCCGTGCGCTCAACGGCCTCGCCCTGGGTTATGGCTTCAGCGGCAGGCAGCACACCCTGCAGTTGCAGGCGCGCCAGGACCAGGACAGCGAGTTCGGCCACCAGAACACGGGCAGCGTCGCCTATGGCTACGCCCTGACGCCGCAGTGGCGCCTGACCGCCTCGGGCGGTACGGCCTTCCGCGCGCCCACGCTGTACCAGCGGTTCAGCATTTACGGCGTGTCCACCCTGCAGCCCGAAAGCAGCCGTAACGTGGAAATGGGTGCGCGCTACAGCGCTGGCACGACCAGCTGGGGCGTGGTGGCCTACCGCAATATGGTCAACAACCTGATCGTCTATGCCAACAGCAACCCGGGTTGTCCCAACAGCCCCAACGGTTGTTATGGCAGTGTGGCCCAGGCTGAATACAGGGGGGTGACCTTCTCGGGCCGTCAACGCGTCCAGGACGTGAATCTGCGCGCCTCGCTCGATATCCAGGACCCGCGCGACGGCAGCACCGGCCTCATGCTGGCCCGCCGCTCCAACCAGCACGCCACGCTGGGCGCCGACACACGCCAGGGCCGTTGGGTCTATGGCGCTGAGTCCCAGCTCTCGGGCATGCGCTATGACACAGCCGCCAACACCACGGTGCTGCCCGGCTATGTGCTGTTCAACCTGCACGCCCGGGCCCAGGTGGCCCGCGACTGGTCGGTCCTGGTGCGCCTGGACAATGCCACGGACGCGACGTACCAGCTGGCCAGCACCTACGCCACGCCGGGCCGCTCGCTCTTCGTCGCGCTGACCTGGGCGCCGGGCCCGGCCCCTGCGGTGGCTTCCGCGGCGGCACAATGACCGCCATGTCCGAAGTCCTGCGTTGCCCGGCCGTGTTGGTAGCCGCCCCGGCCTCGGGCCAGGGCAAGACCACCGTCACGGCCGCGCTGGCGCGCCTGCATGCCCGCCAGGGGCGGCGGGTGCGGGTCTTCAAGTGCGGCCCGGATTTCCTGGACCCGTTCTGGCACACCCTGGCCACCGGTGCCCCCGTGCACCAGCTGGACCTGTGGATGACCGGCGAGGCCGACTGCCGCGCACGCCTGGCCCAGGCGGCGCAGGAGGCCGACCTCATCATCGTCGAAGGCGTCATGGGCCTGTACGACGGTCAGCCCAGCGCGGCCGACCTGGCCCAGCACTTCGGCCTGCCGGTGCTCGCGGTGATCGACGCCTCGGCCATGGCCGGTACCTTTGGCGCGCTGGCCTATGGCCTGCAGCACTACCAGCCGGGCCTGCGCTGGGCCGGCGTGCTGGCCAATCGCGTGGGCAGCGCGCGCCATGCCGAGATGCTGCAGCAGGGCCTGCGCGAGCCGCAGCACTGGCTGGGTGCCATGCAACGCAACGCAGCCCTGGTGTTGCCCGAACGCCATCTGGGCCTGGTCGCAGCCACTGAGCTGGGTGACGCCCAGCAGCGGCTGGACGCCGCGGCCGATGCCCTGGCCGACACCCCGCTGGGCCGCCTGACGCTGGACGAGCTGCGCCAGCGCTGGGGCGTGGATTTTCCGGTGCCCGAGGTGCTTGTTCCCCAGCCCGTACCGCTCAAGGGCAAGACGGTGGCCGTGGGGTCGGACGCAGCCTTCTGCTTCATCTACGCCGCGAACATCGAGTGCCTGCAGCAGCTGGGCGCGCGTGTGGTCTTTTTCTCGCCGCTGGCCGACAGCGCCTTGCCTGATTGCGACGCCGTCTGGCTACCCGGCGGGTATCCGGAGCTGCACGCCGCGCGCCTGGGCGCCAACCACGGCCTGCGCGACAGCCTGCGCGCCCACGTGGCGGCGCACAAGCCCTTGTGGGCCGAATGCGGCGGCATGATGGCCCTGTTCGAGCGGCTCACCGATGGTGCGGGCGTCACGCATGAACTCTGGGGCCTGCTGCCCGGCACGGTCACCCTGCAAAAACGCCTGGCGGCATTGGGCCCGCAGGCCCTGGAAACCGGGGCGGGGCAGTTGCGCGGCCACACCTTCCACTATTCGACCTGCGACACACCGCTGCAGCCCCGGCTGCGCACCACGCGGCCCGCACAGGCGGTTGCGGCCGGGGACGGCGAGGCGGTGTACCAGCAGGGCTCCATCGGGGCCAGCTACTTCCACGCCTGGTTCCCCTCCGATCCGGCCCTGGTGGGACGGCTGTTCACCGAGGGCCTGCCGCTGCCCGAGGAGCTGGTCGCATGAGCGGGATGTCTTCGCCCGGCCCGCAGCGTATCGTCTGCCTGACCGAGGAGACCACCGAGTGGCTTTATCTGCTGGGCGAGGAACGACGCATCGTGGGCATCTCTGGCTACACCGTGCGGCCGCGCCGCGCGCGTGAAGAGAAACCCAAGATCAGCGCCTTCCTGAGCGCCAGGATCGAACAGATCGTCGCCCTGCAGCCTGACTGCGTGTTCGGTTTTTCCGACCTGCAGGCCGACATCGCCACCGAGCTCATCCGCAAGGGCATCCAGGTTACGGTGTTCAACCAGCGCAGCGTGGACGAGGTCTTTTCCATGATGTACCAGGTGGCCGCCATGGTGGGGCAGGTGGAGCAGGGCACACAGCGCATCGCGGCCCTGCGGCAAGGCCTGGACGACATCCGAACGGCTGCGGCCGCCTTGCCGCGCCGCCCGCGTGTGTACTTCGAGGAATGGGACGAGCCGCCCATCAGCGCCATCCGCTGGGTCTCCGAGCTCATGGGCATTGCCGGTGGTGACGACATCTTTCCCGAACTGGCCCAGCAGTCCATGGGCAAGCAACGCATCGTGGCCGATCCGCTGGAGATCGCGCGCCGCGCGCCCGACATCATCATCGGCTCCTGGTGTGGCAAGAAATTCCGCCCCGAGAAGGTGGCCGCCCGATCTGGCTGGCAGGACGTGCCCGCCGTACGCAACAGCCAGCTCTTCGAGATCAAGTCGGCCGACATCCTGCAGCCCGGTCCGGCCGCGCTCACCGACGGCGTCGCCCAATTGCATCGCATCGTGATGGACTGGGCTGCGGCCTGCGGAGAGCGAACATGAGCGCCGCCGGGCCGTCCCAAGGCGCGAGGGCCCCCTCGGGGGGCAGCGAGGACACGCCAGTGCCGAGCGTGGGGGCCACATTCGCGCGCAGCGAACTCATCCTGGGCGGCCAGCGCAGCGGCAAGTCGCGCCGCGCCGAAACCCTGGCGCGCACCTGGCTGGCGCAATCGCCACAGCACCGCGCCGTGCTGATCGCCACGGCCCATGCAGGTGACACGGAGATGCACGCGCGCATCGCCCACCACCAGCGCGAACGCGCCCTGCGCGTGCCGGGCCTGTTGACCGTGGAAGAACCTTTGCAGCTGGACCAAGCGCTTGCCGCACACAGTCGTGCCGACACCCTCATCGTGGTGGACTGCCTGACCCTGTGGCTCACCAACCACCTCATGCCGGCCAGCGGTGTGGCCGGCGAGCCGCCCATCGAGCCCATGCTGCAGGTCCTGCGCGCGGCCCCGGGTCCGGTGGTGCTGGTCGGCAACGAGATCGGCCTGGGCGTGATCCCCATGGGGCGCGAGGTGCGCGATTTCGTCGATACCCTGGGCCGGCTCAACCAGGAGGTTGCCCGTGTCTGCGAGCGCGTGACCTTCATGGCCGCCGGCCTGCCGCTCACGCTGAAAGGAACGCCATGAAACGCCTGCTCGGCTGCCTCTTGCTGGCTCTCAGCCTGCCGGTTGCGGCGCTGCAGATCACCGACGACCGCGGCGTGCTGGTCACATTGGCGCAGTCGCCGCAGCGCATCGTCAGCCTGCTGCCTTCGCTGAGCGAAACCGTCTGCGAGCTGGGCCAGTGCCATCGCCTCGTCGGGGTGGACCGGTACTCCAACTACCCGGCTTCGTTGCAGAAGCTGCCCCAGCTGGGTGGCGGCCTGGACCCGAACATCGAGCTCATCGTCGCCCTCAAGCCGGACGTGGTGCTCATGGCCAAGTCTTCCCGGGCAGGTGATCGGCTGCAGGCCCTGGGGCTCAAGGTGGTGGCGCTGGAGCCCAAGAGCCACAAGGACGTCCAGCGCGTGATGTTCAAGCTGGGCCAGCTGCTGGAGGTGCCCGACACGGCCCGTATCTGGCGCGCCATCGACGCGGGCGTATCGGCCGCGGCCCAGTCGCTGCCGGCCAGCGTGCGCGGCGTGAAGGTCTATTTCGAGGTCAACCCCGGGCCTTATGCGGCCAGCGAGTCGTCCTTCATCGGCGAGACCCTGGCGCGCCTGGGTGTGCAGAACATCGTGTCCGCCAGGCTCGGGCCCTTCCCCAAGCTCAACCCCGAATTCATCGTGCGCGCCAACCCCGACCTCATCATGATCGGCCAGCGCAGCGCCGATGGCCTGATGAGCCGGCCCGGCTGGCAAGCGATGCGCGCCTTGCGTGAGCAGCGCGTGTGCATCTTCCCCGCCGAGGAGGCCGATGTGCTGGTGCGCCCCGGGCCCCGCATGGCCGAGGCCGCGCGCCTCATGGCCCGCTGCCTGGAAGCCAAGGCCGTCACAGGAGCCAGACCGTGAAACAGCCGCGTGTGGCCTGGACGATCCTGCTCAGCGTCTTGCTGGCCTTTGGCCTGGCGGCGTTGGGCATCTGCGTGGGCAGCGCCGGTTTCGAGAACCTGCTGCAGCCCCTGTTGAACCCGGCTCTGGACCCGGGGCAGACCGCCATGGCGAAACAGATCGTCTGGGAAATCCGGCTGCCGCGCACCCTGGGCGCCTGGGCCGCGGGCGCCTTGCTGGGCCTGGCGGGTGCCGTGGCGCAGGGGCTGTTCCGCAACCCGCTGGCCGACCCCTTTCTGTTGGGCAGCGCTTCCGGTGCCGCGCTGGGCGTGGCGCTGGCGCTGGCCGCGCTTGGGGGGGCGGCGGGCATGCTCGGAGGATCGGCCGGGGTGGGCAACATGATGAACAGCGGTGTGGCCGTCAGCGTGTTTTCCAGCAGCGTCTGGGTGCGCCTGGGGCTCACGGGCGCGGCCTTCATCGGCGCCGTGTTCGCGGTGCTGCTGACCCTGGTGCTCTCGCGCGGCGTGGGCCACACCCTGCGCCTGCTGCTGGCCGGCGTGGTGGTGGGTGTGGTGCTGGGCGCCATGACGCAGCTGGTGCTGCTGTTCTCGCCCGACTCCCTGCAGGCCATGCAGGCCTTCATGCTCGGCTCCACGGCTTTTGTGGGCTGGACCTCCTTTGTGCTGATGGCTGGCGTATGGTGCCTGTGTGCGCTGGCCGCCTGGCTGCTGGCGCGGGTGCTCGACGGCCTGAGCCTGGGTGACGCTACGGCCCTCAGCCTGGGCCTGCCGGTGGCGCCCATGCGTGCGGCCCTGGTCGCCGTGCTGGCGCTGGCCACAGGCACGGCCGTGGCGCAGACCGGTTTGATCGCTTTTGTGGGCCTGGCCGCGCCGCACCTGGTGCGCTCCATCGTCAAGACCACGCACGGCCACCTCATGCTGCTCTCCAGCCTGGCGGGCGGTGTGCTGTTGATGGCGGCCGACACCCTGGCCCGCTGGCTCATCGCCCCGCAGGAACTGCCCGTGGGTGTGCTGACCGCTGTGCTGGGCGGTGGTTATCTGCTGTGGCTGATGCACCGCGGCACCGCCCGCACCGGGAGCCCGGCATGAACGCGACTATCCACACCCCGGCCCTCCGCGCCGAGGCCATCGAGGTGCAGTTGGGCCATGGCCCGGCCCGCACGCCGGTGCTGCACGGCGTGTCGCTGGACATCGCGGCAGGCCGCTGGACCAGCATCGTCGGCCCCAATGGCGCGGGCAAGTCCACCCTGCTCAAGTGCCTGGCCGGTCTGCTGCCGCATCAGGGCAGCGTGGCGCTGCTGGGCCAGCCGCTCCTGGCCTTGCAGCAGCGCGCGCGGGCGCGCCAGCTCGCCTGGCTGGGGCAGAACGAGAGCTCGGCCGATGACCTGATCGTCTGGGACGTGGCCATGCTCGGCCGCCTGCCGCACCAGCCTTGGCTGGCGCCGCCCAGCGCGGCCGATCTCGCGGCCGTGGAACTGGCCTTGCGCGCCACCCAGGCCTGGGACTGGCGCCATCGCCCCTTGGGCCAGCTCTCGGGCGGCGAACGCCAGCGGGTCCTGCTGGCGCGCGCCCTGGCCGTGCAGGCCCAGGTGCTGCTCATGGACGAACCCCTGGCCAACCTGGACCCGCCGCACCAGGTGGACTGGCTGCTGCTGGTGCGCGAACTCGTGCGCCAGGGCCGCACTGTGGTCAGCGTGCTGCACGAAATCTCGCTCGCCCTGCAGGCCGATGAACTGGTCGTCATGGCCCACGGTCGCGTGACGCACCACGGGGACTGCACCGCCCCGGCCACCCACCGCGCGCTGGAGACCGTGTTCGAGCAGCGCATCCACATCCAGCGTGTCGCCGACCAGTGGATCTCCTTGCCCAAAATTTAAGCACCCAGGACACCATGCACATCGAAACCCCACCGACCGAAAAACCGTACGAGAAGCCCGAGGGTGAACGCCGCGGCCTCGTCATCGTCAACACCGGCGACGGCAAGGGCAAAAGCACGGCCGCCTTCGGCTTGGCCCTGCGCGCGCACGGTCGCGGCAAGGCCGTGAAGATCTACCAGTTCATGAAGGTCCCGACGGCGCGCTTCGGCGAGCACCGCATGTTCGAGCAGCTGGGCATCCCCATCGAAGGCCTGGGCGACGGTTTCAGCTGGAAGAGCCAGGACCTGGAGCATTCGGCGCAACTGGCCCGCGACGGCTGGGAGAAGGCCAAGGCCAGCATTCTTGGCGGTGAGCTGTTCCTCGTCATCCTTGACGAGATCACCTATCCGCTGATCTACGGCTGGCTGCCGCTGGACGATGTGCTGGCCACGCTGCGTGCGCGGCCCAAGGAGGTGCACGTGGTGCTCACGGGCCGGCGTTGCCCGCCCGAGATCATCGAACTGGCCGACACCGTGACCGAGATGACGAAGGTCAAACACGCTTTCAACGCCGGCATTCCCGCACAGCGCGGCATCGAGGACTGAGCATGGATGCCTGGCTCGTCCCGCCCACGGTCTTCCCGCTGCTCGCGGGCGCGCTGTGGCTGGCCCTGCTCATCGACCGTTGGCTCGGCGAGCCGCCGGCGCGCTTGCACCCGGTGGTGTGGATGGGGCATTACCTGGGCTGGATGGGCTCACGCATCGCCCCGCAGGGCGCGCAGGCCGGGCAGGGTGCGCAGTGGGGGTGTTTTGTCCTCGGCGCGCTGGCCTGGAGCCTGGGGGCCGTGACGGTGCTCGCCTTGGGGCTGTACGCACAGCAAGCGTTGTTCTCCTGGCATCCCCTGGCCGCCGTGCTGCTGCTGGGCCTCTTGCTCAAACCCCTGCTGGCCTGGGCCATGCTGCGTGACGAGGTGCGGGCGGTCGAGTCGGCCTTGTCGACCGGCCTGCAGAGCGGGCGCGAGCGCCTCTCGCGCCTGGTCAGCCGCGACGTCCGCACGCTGGACGAAACCGGGGTGCGCGAAAGCGCCATCGAATCACTGGCCGAGAACCTCAACGACTCGGTGGTCGCGCCGCTGTTCTGGTTCGCCCTGCTGGGTCTGCCCGGCGCGCTGCTCTACCGCTACGCCAACACGGCCGACGCCATGTGGGGCTACCGTGGTGTCTACCAGGGCCGCGACTGGAGCTGGGCCGGCAAATGGGCCGCGCGCGCCGATGACCTGCTGTCCTGGCTGCCGGCCCGCCTCACGGCGTTGCTGCTGGCGCTGGTGCACGGCGGCATGAGCCGCCGGGCCGCTCCCAAGGCGAATAGCACCGTAGCCCGTCAGGGCGAAGGTAGTCCAATGAGCTGGCGGGCCCTGCGCGCGCAGGCGCCGCGCACGCCGTCACCGAACAGCGGCTGGCCCATGGCGGCCATGGCCCTGGCGCTGGATGTGCAACTGAGCAAACCCGGTGTCTATGTGCTGCATGAAACGGGCCGCCCGCCGCAGGCCGGCGACACCGCACGCGCCGCGCAGTTGGGTGAACGGGTGGTGCTGTTGCTGGCCCTGCTGCTGGGTTCAGTGCTGTGGGTCATCGCCGCCCGGTACGGAGCGACACCATGAACACGACACCGCAGCACGGCGGCCCCGACGCGCTCGGCGTGCCCGCGCACGACTTTTCCACCAACAGCAATGCCTGCGGTCCCTGTCCCGAGGCGCTGGCCGCGGTGCAGGGCGCCGATGCCGCGCACTACCCGGACCCGTCCTACGCCGCCCTGCGCGCGCAACTGGCGAACTGGCACGGCGTGGCGCCCGGCCGTGTGCTGCTGGCCGCCAGTGCCAGCGAGTTCATCCACCGTATCAGCGCCTGGGTGGCGCAGCGCGGCCCGCGCAGCGTCTGGCTGCCCGCGCACAGTTATGGCGACTATGCCGCCGCCGCGCTGGCCTGGGGCCTGCGGCGTGTGGACCAGGCGCATCTGGCCAGCCTGGCCTGGGCCTGCGAACCCTCCAGCCCGCTGGGCCAGGCGCACGAAGGTCTGGACCAGCTGGTGCAGGCGGCCCCGCTGTGTGTCCTGGACCGCGCCTACGAGCCGCTGCGGCTGGAAGGCGAGCCGACCCTGGATCAGGAAACCTTGCAACAGGTCTGGCAACTCTGGACCCCCAACAAGGCCCTGGGCCTGACCGGCGTGCGCGCCGCCTACGTGATCGCGCCCGTGAAGGCGCCGGACACCGTGGCCCAGCTCGAAGCGCTGTGTCCTTCCTGGCCCCTGGGCGCGCATGGTGTGGCCCTGCTGCAAGCCTGGGTGCGGGCCGACGTGCAGGCCTGGCTGCAGGCCAGCCTGTCCACCCTGCGCAGCTGGAAGGCGCAGCAGATCGCACTGTGCGAGTCCCTGGGCTGGCGTTGCACGCCCAGCCTGGCCAACTTCTTTTGTGCCCGCAGCGGCCTGCAAGGCGAGGCGCTGGTCCATGCCCTGCAGGCCTTGCGTGCGCAGGGCATCAAGCTGCGTGCCGCCGCGTCCTTCGGCCTGCCGGGCTCGGTGCGCCTGGGCGTGCTCGCGCCCGCGTCGCAGGATGCGCTGCGTGATGCCTGGTGCCGCATCACGCAACATGGAAAGGTCGAGGCATGAAGGCCAGGGCGGTGATGGTGCTGGGCACGACCAGCGGCGCGGGAAAAAGCTGGCTCACCACAGCCCTGTGCCGCCATTACGCGCGGCAGGGCTTGAGGGTGGCGCCCTTCAAGGCGCAGAACATGAGCAACAACGCCCGGGTGGTGCTGGGCGGCGAGATCGGTTCGGCCCAGTATTTCCAGGCCCTGGCCGCCAAGGCCGAGCCCGAGGTGCGCATGAACCCCTTGCTGCTCAAGCCCGAGCGCGACACCCACAGCCAGGTCGTGCTGCTGGGCCAGGTGGACGAGGCGCTGACCCGCATGGACTGGCGCGGCCGCAGCGAGAAGGTCTGGCCCACCGTCGCACGCGCGCTTGATGCGCTGATGGCTGAGAACGACGTGGTGGTGATCGAAGGCGCCGGTTCCCCGGCCGAGATCAACCTCATGGGCAGCGACATCGTCAACCTGCGGGTGGCGCGGCACACCGGGGCGCGCTGCCTGCTGGTCACCGACATCGACCGCGGCGGCGCCTTCGCCCACCTCTACGGCACCTGGGCCTTGCTGCCCGAGGCCGATCGAAAACTGATCCACGGTTTTGTGCTCAACAAGTTTCGTGGGGATGCCACGCTGCTCGCGCCCGGTCCGCAGCAGTTGCAGGACCTCACGGGTGTGCCCACCGTGGCCACGTTGCCCATGTGGTGGCAACACGGCCTGCCCGAAGAAGATGGTGTCTTCGACGACCGCCACACCGGCAGCGGCGAGATCCACACACGCATCGCCGTCGTGGCCTATCCGCGCATCAGCAACCTCGACGAATTCCAGCCGCTCAAGAACGTGCCCGGCGTCTCGCTGCGCTGGGCCCGCAGCCCCGCCGAACTGCAGGACGTCGACTGGATCATCCTGCCCGGCTCCAAACACACGAGTGGGGACCTGGCCTGGCTGCGCGCGCAGGGCCTGGACCGCGCCATCGCCGCGCACGCCGCGCAGGGCAGGGCGGTGCTGGGCGTCTGCGGTGGCCTGCAGATGCTGGGTGAAGCCCTGATCGATGCGCACGGCATCGACGGCAACGCACCCGGCCTGGGCCTGCTGCCGCTC
Organism: uncultured Hylemonella sp.; assembly: GCA_963512455.1. Taxonomy (GTDB): domain Bacteria; phylum Pseudomonadota; class Gammaproteobacteria; order Burkholderiales; family Burkholderiaceae_C; genus Hylemonella. The sequence continues at coordinate 455,172 of CAUPMJ010000001.1, forward strand.
GTGACGGCCTTCGAGCCGGCCAAGACCGTGCAGCGCACGCGCGCCAGCTTTGGCGCCGTGACCGGCCCCTGGGCCGCGCTCTCGGGTGTGGCGGTGCAGGGGTACGAGATCCACCACGGCCAGACCGCGCAGCACCCGGCCATGGCAGCAGCAGGTGATGTGGCACGTGTCCCCATGCCCGGCCTGGCCTGGCAGAACGCGGCGGGCAATGTGCTGGGCCTCTACCTACACGGCCTGTTCGAGGATCCGGCTGTGCTGCACGCAATCTTCGGTGCCCAGGTGCCTACGCTGGAGGCCGTCTTCGAGCGCATGGCCGATTTCATCGACGAACATTTCGAAACGGGCGTGCTCGACGCGCTGATTGCTGACTGAACTCATGAACTTCAAACTCCCCACCATCCCCGACCTGCACGACATCGCCCTCGCGCAGCGCCTGCAGCACAAGATCGACCAGAAGACCAAACCCCTGGGCTCCCTGGGCCAGCTGGAAACCCTGGCCTTGCAACTCGGGCTGATCCTGGGCAGCGAAACACCCGCCTTGCTGGCGCCGCAGATGCTGGTCTGCGCCGGTGACCACGGCCTGGCCGCGCGCGGTGTTTCGGCCTACCCGAGCGACGTGACCTGGCAGATGGTGGAGAACTTTCTCGCGGGTGGCGCCTGCGTCAGCGTGCTGGCGCGCCAGCACGGCATAGCCCTGAGTGTGGCGGACTGCGGCGTGCGGCATGACTTCGCGTCGCGCCCCGGCCTGCTGCAGTACAAGGTGGCCCCCGGCACCGCCGACGCTTCCGCAGGCCCGGCCATGACGGCGGCGCAATGCGCTCAGGCCTTGGCCAATGGCGTCCAGATCGTCAAGGATCTGCCCGGCAATGCGCTGCTGCTCGGCGAGATGGGCATAGGCAATACCTCGGCGGCTTCGCTGCTGCTCGCACGCCTGGCCCAGCTGGACATCGCCGACTGCACGGGCGCCGGCACCGGCCTGGACGATGCCGCCGTGGCCCGCAAGACCACCGTGCTGCGCGAGGTGCTGCTCAAGCATTCGAACGTGCAAACCCCGCTTGAAGTCCTCGCAGCCTTCGGCGGTTTCGAGATCGCCACGCTCGTAGGCGCCGTGCTGCAGGCTGCGGCCGAGCGCCGGGTCATCGTGGTCGACGGCTTCATCGCCAGTTCAGCGGTGCTGGTGGCCAGCCGCCTGGCGCCGGCCGTGCTGCAGCGCTGCGTGTTCGCGCACCGCTCGGGCGAGCGCGGCCATGCGCTGATGCTCGCGCAGCTGCAGGCCCGGCCCCTGCTGGACCTGGGCCTGCGCCTGGGCGAGGGTTCGGGCGCGGCCCTGGCCTGGCCGCTGCTGGTGTCGGCCTGCACCATGCTGCGCGAGATGGCCAGTTTCGAATCGGCCGGCGTCTCGGAAAAGTCGGCCTGAGTGACAACGCTGACCATGACCTTCATCCGTCACTACCTGCTGGCCCTGCAGTTCTTCACACGTGTGCCCGTCACGGGTCGGCTCGCCCAATGGGTGGGTTACAGCCCCGAGATGCTGCGCAAGTCGGCCGCGCATTTCCCCGGTGTGGGCTGGCTCGTGGGCGGGCTGTCGGCCTTGCTCTATGCGGCCCTGGCGCGCGCGCTGCCCGACGGCAGCTACACGCCGTTGGTACTGGCGGTGCTGGTCACGGTGTTCACGGTGCTGCTCACCGGCGCTTTCCATGAAGACGGCCTGAGCGACCTGGCCGACGGCCTGGGTGGCGCCAGCGACCGCGAACGCGCGCTGGACATCATGAAAGACTCGCGCATCGGCGCCTTCGGCGCGCTGGCCCTGGTGCTGGCCCTGCTGCTCAAGGTAGCGCTGCTGGCCCTGCTGGGCGAGGCAGATCCGGCCCTGGCCTGTGGCGCGTTGTTCTTTGCCCATGTGCTCTCGCGCTTCACGCCGCTGTGGCTCATCCGCCTGCTGCCGCACGTGGGTGACACGGCACGCTCCAAATCCAAGCCCCTGGCCGACCAGATCAGCGTCGCCGGCTTGCTGGTGGCCGCGCTCTGGACGCTCGCCGCCGTGGCCCTGGCCTGGTGGTGGTTGCCCGATACCCGGCTCTGGATCGGCGGCGGCCTCGCGGCCGTGCTGGCCTGGCTCTGGATGTGGCGCCTGCTCGCACGCCGCCTGCAGGGCTACACGGGCGACGGCCTGGGGGCGACGCAACAGGTCTGCGAGATCGCCATCTATCTCGGCCTGGCGGTGGCCTTGACCCTGTGAAGCTCTGGCTCGTCCGGCACGCGCGCCCGCTGGTCGAGGCCGGGGTCTGCTACGGCGTCAGCGACATGCCGGCCGATGCGGCCCACACGCGCGACTGCGCTGCACAGTTGGCGCCTTTGCTGCCACAGGGCCTCACGCTCTGGACATCGCCGCTGCAGCGCTGCAGTGCACTGGCCGAACAGCTGCGGGCTTTGCGCCCGGACCTGCCGTTACGCACCGACGCGCGACTGGCTGAGCTGGACTTCGGTTGCTGGGAAGGCGTGCGCTGGGACGACATTCCGCGCTCGGCCTACGACGACTGGACGAGCAACTTCGGCGCCGCACGTTTCGGCGGCAAGGAGAGCGTGAACGACTTGCTGCAACGCGTGGCCGCGGTTCGCAGCGATGCGCAGGCCCTGGGGCAGGACGCCATCTGGGTCACGCACGCCGGCGTCTTGCGCGCCATGGCTTTGCTGGATCAGGGGCTCAACACGCTCGATCAAGCGCCGCAGTGGCCACGAGACGTGGCGGGGTGGGGCGAGTGGCAGGCGCTCGAACTCTGAGCGCTCTCAAGGCGCAGGCGTCTTGTCCTTGAAGTCGCAATACGCCGACACACTGCACAACCAGCACTGCGGCTTGCGTGCCTGGCACACGTAGCGTCCATGCAGGATCAGCCAGTGGTGCGCATCCACCAGGTATTCGGGTGGCACGCGTTTGAGCAGCCGCATCTCCACCTCGTACGGGTTCTTGCCCGGCGCCAGGCCGGTGCGGTTGCCCACGCGGAAGATGTGCGTGTCGACCGCCATGGTCGGCTCGCCGAAGGCGGAATTCAGCACCACGTTGGCGGTCTTGCGGCCCACGCCGGGCAGGGCTTCCAGCGCCTCGCGGCTGCGTGGTACCTGGCCGCCATGGCGCTCCACCAGGATGCGGCAGGTTTCCATCAGGTGTTTGGCCTTGCTGCGGTACAGGCCGATGGTCTTGATGTAACTCTCCAGCCCTTCGAGCCCCAGGTCCAGGATCTGCTGCGGCGTGTGGGCCACCGGAAACAGCTTGCGCGTGGCCTTGTTCACGCCCACATCGGTGGCCTGGGCCGAGAGCAGCACGGCGGCCAGCAGTTCGAAGACCGAGGTGTATTCGAGCTCGGTGACGGGTTGCGGGTTGGCGGCCTGGAGGGTAGCGAAAAACGAGCGAATAGCGGCTGGCGTCATGTCTCAGCGGGAGGGAGGGCGTTCAGAGCGTGGAGATGTCGAAGAAGCCGTCGCGCGAAGGCAGCTTGCTGCGCATCCAGTCCAGGTTCAGGTCCAGGGCGGACACCACCTCCTGCGGCAGCGCGTCCACGATCTCCGGGTCGCTGAAGGCCATGTCGGCCAGGCGGCTGGCCAGGTGCACCACGCCGCCCAGCTGCGACAGCGGCTGCGAGGCCAGCGGGGCCGAGGCGGCGTTGAGCCCGTGCACGATGTCGGCCGGGAAGTGCCAGCGGTGCGCCAGCTCGGCCGTGACCTGGGCCTCGGTGAAACCCAGCAGCTGCTGTTCGCGTGCCCAGCGGTCGCCGGGGATCTGCGGCTGGCGCTCCAGCACGGCCAGGGTGTCAGGTCTGGCCTGCACGATCAGCAGCTCGCCGAGGCGCAGCATCATGCCGGTCAGCCAGGCCTGCTGGGCGTCCAGGCCGATGCCGCCGGCCAGCCACTGCGCGTAGCCGGCGCAGGCCATGCTGTTGCGCCAGAACTCGGTGCGGTCCAGGCCGGGCACCACGGGGAAGGCCACGTTCATGCAGGCCGTCAGCGCCAGCGTGCGCACCTGCGACAGGCCCACCATGGAGATGGCCGCGTCCAGCGTGCCGATCTCGCGGCGCATACCCATGGCCGCGCTGTTGGCCGTGCGCAGCAGCTTGGCGGTGAGCACCGGGTCCTTGGCCACCAGGTCACGCACCTGGGTGATGGACACGTCTTCGTCGTGCAGGGTGCGGATCAGGGCGTGCGCCACTTCCGGCATCACCGGCAGCTTGACGGACTGGAAAAAGGCAGAAAGGTCGGACATGAAACATCCTCGTGTGACAGTCCCGCCAGTGTGGCGGTAGCGCAGGCGCGCGGCAAGGGTGGAATTCTCCCGTTACAGCATTGTCCATCAGGTCCCTGCGCCCACCCGGCACAGGGCGCAAATTTCATGGGATGATCCTTCTCCCTGCTGTCCACCCTCACGCCCACCATGAAGCCACGTGTCCTCTCGCGCGCCTTGCGCCTGTGCCTCGCCGGCGGGCTGGCGGCCGTGCTGGCCGCTTGCCAGAGCGTTGCGCCTTCCGATCCGCCCCTTGCTGCTGCACCTGCGGCGTCTGCGCCCGTGGCCGCACCCGCCGTGGCCGCACCGGCTGCCGCGCCCGCGGCCCTGCCGGTGGCGCCACCGGCCGCGGCCACGAACCGTCCGCGCCTGCTGGTCTTCCTCGTCGTGGACGGCCTGCCGCAGCGCCAGATGCTGGCCTACCGCGACCAGCTCGCCCCGGACGGGCTGGCCCGTTTCCTGGAGCGCGGCGCCTGGTTCAGCGACGCCCACTACGGCCACGCCTTCACCGTCACCGGCGCCGGCCACGCCACCGTGCTCAGCGGCACCTACCCGCACCGCCACGGCATCATCGCCAACGAATGGCGCGACGCCATCACCGGCGCGCCCGAGTACTGCACCGGCGACACCACCGCCACCTACATCGGCCACAAGACCCAGCCGCTGGACGGCACCAGCCCCAAGAACCTCAAGGTCGAGACCGTGGGCGACGTGCTCAGGCGCGCCGATCCGCGCGCCAAGGTCATCGGCATCTCGGGCAAGGACCGCGGCGCCATCCTGCCCGCGGGCCAGACCGGCACCGCCTACATGTATATGACGCAGACCGGCTTTTTTGCCAGCAGCACCTTCTACATGCCGCAGCACCCGGCCTGGGTCACCGCCTTCAACGCCGCCAAGCCGGCCGACCGCTGGTTCAAGAAGGAATGGAAGCCGCTGCTGCCCGAAGCCGCGTACGAACGCTCGCTGCCCGACCGCCAGGCCTGGTACGGCCAGAAGGCCGCCGCACTGCCCATGCTGATGGGCGCACCGAGCGACGAGGCGCCCGGTTCGGCCTATTACAGCCAGTTGCTGCGCAGTCCCTACGCCGACCAGCTCACCCTGGACTTCGCGCGTGCCGCCATCGCCGGCGAGGGCCTGGGCAAGGACAACGTGCCCGACATCCTGAGCATCAGCCTCTCGGCGCACGACTACATCAACCACCGCTTCAGCGCCGAATCGCGTTTCTCGCACGACCACCTGCTGCAGCTGGACCGTTTGCTGCAGGACTTCTTCAAGCACCTGGACGCCACCGTGGGCCGCGACAACTACATCGCCACGCTCACCGCCGACCACGGTTTCATGCCCGCGCCCGAGTTCACCGCCCAGCAGGGCCTGCGCTCGGGCCGCATCGTCGGCAGCCAGCTGCTGAACCGCGTCAACGCCGGGCTGGAAGAAGAGTTCGGCGCCGGCAAGTGGATCAGTTTCTCGGGCTCGTCCCTGCTGCTGAACAAACAACTCATCACCCAGCAGCGCGTGGACCCGGACGAAGTGGCCGAGGAAGCGCGCGCCCTGCTGATGGAAGAGCCCGGCATTGCCGCCGCCTACACCCGGCGCGAACTGGCCGCCGGCAGCCGCATCGACGGCCCCTTCTTCGGCGCCATGCAGCGGGCCTGGCACGTCGACGTGTCGGGCGACGTGCAGTACGTCCTCAAGCCCTACTGGATGTTCCAGTCCAGCACCAGCATCGCCACGCACGGCTCGCCGTACCCGTACGACACCAACGTGCCCATCCTGGCCTGGGGCCCGCGCTGGGTGAAACCCGGCCGCGTGGACGAGCGCGTGGAAGTGGTGGACATCGCCCCCACCGTGGCCAACTGGCTGGGCGTGGCGCCGCCCGCCACATCCGAAGGCAAGCCGCTGCCGCTGCCGACGAAGTAGGGCGCCCGGCGAGGGCGGGGCGGTTTGACGGAGAATCGGGGGAGTCGTTTCTTACCCCCGAGAACTCCATGCAATTTGCCGACCGCCTCAACAACGTCGAAACCTCCGCCATCCGAGAACTCTTCAAGCTGCTGGGCAAGCCCGGCATCATCTCCTTTGCCGGCGGTTTCCCCGACAGCGCCATGTTCGACGTGGACGGCATCCGCGAAGCCTCGCAGAAAGCGCTGAGCGAAGAACCGGGCGCCGCCCTGCAGTACGGCGCCACCGAAGGCTACAACCCCCTGCGCGAACAGCTGGCCGCCTTCATGGGCAGCAAGGGCGTGCAGGTCGCCCCGGACGGGCTCATCGTCACCACCGGCAGCCAGCAGGCGCTGGACCTGATCGGCAAGACCCTGGTGGACCCCGGCGCCAAGGTCATCGTTGAGGCGCCGACTTTCCTCGCCACCATCCAGTGCTTCCGCCTCTACGGCGCCCAGGTCATCGGCGCGCCCATCGACGCCGACGGCGTGCAGGTCGACAAGCTGGAGCAGCTGATCGCCGAACACAAACCCCGTTTCGTCTACCTCATCCCCACCTTCGGCAACCCCAGCGGCGCCACCCTGAGCCTGGAGCGCCGCAAGCGCATCCTGGAGCTGGCCGTGAAGACCCAGACCGTGGTGATCGAGGACGACCCCTATGGCGACCTCTACTTCGGCAAGGCCCCACCGGCGAGCCTCATGGCCCTCACGGCCCAGGTGCCCGGCAGCCGCGACTGGCTGGTGCACTGCGGTAGCTTGAGCAAGGTGCTGTCCCCCGGCCTGCGCGTGGGCTGGATGATCGCCCCGCCCGAACTGCTGGCCAAGGCCACCATGTGCAAGCAGTTCAGCGACGCCCACACCAGTACCTTTGCCCAGGCCACGGCGGCGCAATACCTCAAGGCCGGCCGCATGCCCGCCACCCTGGCGCATGTGCGCGAGGTTTACGCCGGCCGAGCGAAGACCATGGGCGAATGTCTGAAGAAGGAACTGGGTGACGCCATCGAATTCACCCAGCCCGGCGGCGGCCTGTTCTTCTGGGCCCGGCTCACGGGTGCCAACGGGAAGCTCAAGGATGCCGGCGAACTGGCCAAACGCGCCATCGAGAAGGGCGTGGCCTTTGTGCCAGGTGCGCCGTTTTATGCGACCAACCCCGATGCCTCGACCCTGCGACTGAGTTTTGCGACGGTGGGGGAGGACAAGATTCGTGAGGGGGTGGAGAGGTTGACGTCGGCGTTGTAGAAGCCTCAGCCTTGCCTATTCTCTCCAGCGCATCCAATTTCAATATTCAGTGGGTTACCGTATAGTCAAAGCACACAAATAATCTGCGCACAGGGGGTGGCATGGAATTCGTAGAAAAGAGACAACTAATCGAGGCGATTAGTGATGAGGTCAAGCAGCTACACCCATTGCTGCAGAACTTCTTTCCGAAGTTGCCTAACGTTGTAAGTTTTGAGTACACGCACGGGCAATTCGAACGCGGTGCAGACTTCGTAGTTGAAATTCAAAATGCCACCACTGGCCGAAGATCACACGTTGGTGTGGTTGTCAAATGCGGAAAGGTGAGTGGCGGTAAGAGCTCTGACGTTGAAGAGCAAGTAAAAGAATGTTCTGAAGAACGTGCGTATAAGGTGATGCACCGAGTGCGCTGCGCAGAGGTTTGGGTGTTTTCCTCAGGTGGGTATTCGGAGCGAGCAAAGGAGAAGCTTCTTGAAAGATTTCCTGGGCGCAGCGTCGAGTTTTTTGGCCCCGAGGACATCGCTAAATTTGTCGATGATCATTACAGCTATTTTTGGCATGACCTCCCGAATGACCTAGGTTCGTATTTGCAACAGCTGCAGGCTCGTTTAGATGTGCTGGATCGATCGTCAGGTTTGCTCGCATCTTCTAGACCTGAATCGTTCTATATCGAACTCGATACATATGAACGCATAAAAAAGAGCTATAGCAAAAATGGGGCAAATAAGCCGGAAATAAAAAACGTTGATTTCCTGAAAGAAGCACTTGGAACGAGGGTCGGTCTTCTTGAGGCGGAGATGGGGTTTGGGAAGTCAAAACTCGCTCGTCGCCTTGCGGCTTCGCTTTGTAATGCTGACAGCTATCTCAAGCATCATGTCATTCCAATCTTCTCAAGCTATCGGCTCTTTCTTGACCAACATGGGGGCGATCTAGAGAAAATTGCCACGAGCCATCTTGGCTCAGCGATGAGTTGCTTGAATGACGCTAAGACAGAGTTGCTCATCGTGCTCGACGGCATTGATGAGTGCAGCAACCATGAACATACCTCGTCAACATTGTTTGACAATTTGACTGCGCAGCTGAGAGGGTTGCCAAGGTATCGGGTAATGGTGTCGAGTCGACCTCTTAAATCACTTGTTGATAAGGCGGCACTTTATGGGGAGGCGAGGACGTTTGGCATTCGCCCACTAAGTCTGGCGAAAATTGTCAGGTATCTTGAGGAAACTTGCTCCAAGCAGAAGCTGCCTGCTCGGCTATTTGAAGATCTAAAGAAGTCTCCGTTATTTAAGCAGCTACCGCATTCACCCATCGCTGCAGCATTGTTTTCTAATCTGTTGTCGCAGAGTCAGCAGGAGGTTCCGCAAAGCCTGACGGAGCTATATGCCAAAAGCATCGAGTTGATGTTAGGGCGGTGGGAGCAAAAGAAGGAACTCGCGACAGAGAAGCAATTCAAGACAGCGCAGCTAATCGCCGAACAACTTGCTGTGTACTACGTCGAGAATCGGTTGATCTATGTTGCGAGGTCCGAGTTAGATCAGATGATCGAGGGCTATTTGAGTAAGCGCAATGTGGGAGTCGACAAAGCGACGGTTGATGCACTTCTTTTTGAGCGTTCAAATATCTTCTCTATTGACGAAGAATCCGGAACGGTGGCGTTCAGGCATCGCTCGTTTGCAGAATATCTATGCGCTCAGAAGAAGGCTCGCGATCGATCTCTGGCTGTTGCGTCCGCCGCACTCGATCCTTATTGGACTAACGTCTTTTTCTTCTATGTTGGAACGTTGCTTGATTGTCCGGAGGTTCTGACTCAACTGCGCAAGATCAATGCAGCAAACGAAACTGAGGAATGGATGAAGATAATTTCCGTCCCTAACTATCTTCTTGCTGCGTACCAGACTGAGTTTGACGAGGTCGAGGCGAATTTGATGGTGGTATTGCTTGAAACGGCAAAGCTCTTCCTGCAAGTTCGAAGTGGGGCAACTAAAACGCGTTTGCCTGAGCTAACTGAAATGCAGTTGCTTTATCTCTTCAAGAGCTTGGTTGGAGAGAATTTGGGGTACCACTTCTTTGATCGCGGTTTCGATGCTTTGGCGCTTCGAATTGATGAGTCTCTTGAAGACCCAGAGACAAAAGCCTATGCACTTTTCTTTTTGGGCTGCGCGGCGCTAGAGTGCGGAAACGAGTCGGGATTCCGTTTCCTTGTTCAGACAATAGGAGCAGGGTCGTTGCCATTGCCAGTTTCGCTTGCGATTAGCTGTGAACTCAGTTCAAACACAAATATTGAGAAGAGCGGCTTGTTGAAGTATCACCGCGACAAGCTTAAGAAGATGTTTGCCGCCAGCGGAAAATTGGCTGCTGCTGAGCGTGCAGCCATTCAAGGCCGTATTGACGAGTTGTTCGAAAAGCCGTTGACCGCACGTAAGACTAAGCGGTTGCATTGAGAGTTCTTTGAACGCTATGGCCGACAACCCAGCCTGTCTCACGAAGGGCACCCCCTCTTCTCTTATTGATTGGCATCGTATGCGTTACGTATCACTGGCACAGAGCTCGTAACGCCGGCAGATCCACAATCTCCATCCCCCCCCGCTGCACCCGCAAGATTCCCTGCGCCTCCAGTTCCTTGAGGATCTCGTTCGTCGTCTGGCGTGACGCGCCGATCATCAGTGCCAGTTCCTGCTGGGTCACGGCCAGCACGCGCCGTGTGCCGCCCTTGCCATTTTGCCCCCCATAACCCTCAGCCATGCCCACCAGGCGCAGCTTGTCGGCCATCAAGACCGCCAGGTCGCCCCAGTGCTGCGGGTGCTCGTTCAGCCAGGCCAGCGGCCAGCACATGCCGGAGCAATCACCTGGGTGATGCTTGACAAGGAGGTCGTATCAAGCAAGATATTGAAAATTCCCTCCAAAAACATGAGGTGGCAACGGCATCATGGGCATGAAGATCGAGATCGAAGCGGCTTTGCTGGCGCATTCGGCATGGCGCAAGCGCTTCAAGGATTATTTGTATGGCAAAGCGTCTTTTGATGCGGCCCTGGCGGGGGACAGCCATCGCTGTCAGTTCGGCGACTGGCTGGACCATGAAGGGTACCGGCTGATGCCCGAAAAGCGGCGCATGGAGATCCAGGCAGCGCACAACGAATTTCACCGGGTCGCCGATGGCATCGTCCAGAAGATCCAGGAAAAGCGGTTTGCTGAGGCCAAGGAAGATCTCGCCGCGGATGGGCCCCTCAATCAGGCCAGCGCACGGTTGTCCGAATCACTCGTGAAAGCCAAGTTGCATGAACCATCGGCAGTGGCGCCTGTGAGTTCGCCAGAAGCCGATCCCTCAACAAAATAGCCGCCTGCCCGAAGCAGGCACGCATGGCCCATCGGGTCAGAAAGTGGTCGATATCGAATGGCGTCCAAGGATGATCTCGGGCTGCTGCCCCAAGTCGTTGAATTCGTTCATGAGCTGGACGCCGCCGTCGAGGCCCACCAGGATTGGTCCAGGCGCATCTTGCGATGTGCCGTGCTTGGCGCTTCGCCAGGGGCAGACGTTCTTGAGGTCTCGGCCCACAGGCTCTGCCATTTCGGTCTGTGGTTCACCGAAAACAGGGGCCATTTCGAGAAACTGGACATGCAGAAGACCGATCGGATTGAGATGGCGCATCAGTACATGCACGACGCCGTCAGATCGCTGTGCATGGATCTGCTGGAACGAAACAGGGGGACGAGCGCCGACCTGGAGCGGTATGAACGCTCGCAATCCGAGCTGCTTGTCTTGCTCGCTGAACTGAAGACGCTGCATCTGGCCAGTTCTGGTCACCAAGACGTCCTGACGGGGTTGCCGTCACGCCATGGGCTTGAGGCTGAATTCACTCAGTTCAGAAAGGCCTGTCATCGCAATCGCATGCAGTGTTATGTCGGCATCATCGATGTAGACCATTTCAAGCGGGTGAATGACACCTATGGCCATCCCATCGGTGATGTCGCTCTTCGTCATCTGGCGAGCACCTTGCGCGGCGTGGTCCGGGCGAGCGAACCTCTTTTCCGTTTTGGTGGCGAGGAGTTTCTTGTCTTGCTGCAGTGCGAATCCGTCGACGAAGCCAGCGCTGCGTCGCAGCGTATCGTCGAGATGGTTCGTGCAACGCCGGCGACGACGCCGCAAGGGGATCTATTGGATCTGACGGTTACCTTGGGTCTTGCGCAGGTCAGCGCAGACGAGGGCATTGCCGAGGCGATCGAGCGTGCGGACAAGGCGCTCTACGTCGGCAAGCGTGCGGGACGGGATCGATGCATCGTCTCGGCCACAGATTAGGCGTCTCACTGGCACAGGGCCCGCAACGCCGGCAGATCCACAATCTCCATCCCCCCGCGCTGCACCCGCAAGATTCCCTGCGCCTCCAGCTCCTTGAGGATCTGGTTCGTCGTCTGGCGTGACACGCCGATCATCAGCGCCAGCTCCTGCTGCGTCACCGCCAGCACGCGCCGTGTACCGCCCTTGCCACTCTGTATTCCATAACCCTCGGCCATGCCCACCAGACGCCTGGCCAGGCGCAGCGGGGCGCTGAGCACGGTCTGTTCTTCCATCGTCAGGAAGGCCAGGCGCAGTTTGTCGGCCATCAAGACCGCCAGGTCGCGCCAGTGCTGCGGGTGCTCGTGCAGCCAGGCCAGCAGCTCGGCCTGGGGCACCTGCAGCAGGGTTGTGGGCTCGGCGGCATGCGCGTGGTGGGTGCGGGTGGCGCCGTCGAAGACGGTGATCTCGCCGAACCACTGGGGTGGGGGCAGCACCACCAGCAGGGCCTCGCGCGCGTCGTCGCCGCGGCCACTCTGGCCCGAGATGCGGATGGACCCAGACACCACGGCGTAAAGGCCGCAGGGCGGGCTGTCGCGCAGGAAGAGCACTTCGCCCGCTTGCAAGGTGCGCACCTTGGCCATCTTGAGCAGGGCCTGGGCGAAGTCGGGGGGCAATTGGGCGTACCAGCGGCCGGCGTTCAGCACGGGCAAGTAGCGAGTCGGGTCGAGCATGCGGGGTAGGGCTTGGGGTTTGTACGGGGGGCGTGGCTTGTGTCGGGTACCTGACAGACTGTGGGCGAGGGTAGGTCGATCATTGACATCTGTCAATGTGAAAGACACCGAAGAGGAGACGACCATGAAAACACTCACCGACCATCTCACCCAGTACGCGGCCTACCACCAGGACCAGCGCAACGTGGCCACGCATTTCGTGGGCATCCCCATGATCGTGCTGGCCGTGACCACGCTGCTCTCGCGCCCGGCCTGGGAAGTAGGGGGCCTGCCGGCCACGCCGGCCCTGCTGCTGGCCATCCTGTCCTCACTGTTCTACCTGCGGCTGGACCTGCGCTTCGGCCTGACCATGGTGGCGCAGCTGATCGTGAGCCTGTGGATCAGCCAGTGGATCGCCGCGCAGAGCACGGCCGTGTGGCTGGGCTGGGGCATCGGCCTGTTTGTCGTGGGCTGGGCCATCCAGTTCCTGGGGCATTACTGGGAGGGCCGCAAACCGGCTTTCGTGGATGACCTGGTGGGCCTGCTGGTGGGCCCGCTGTTCCTGACGGCCGAGGTGGCTTTTGCCCTGCGCCTGCGCACCGAAGTGCAGGCCGAGATGCAGCGCCGCCTGGGTGAGGGCGCGCACGGCGCCCGCCGGGTGGCCACGGCATGAGTTTTACTGCGGCGCTGCCCGCTCTCCTGCTCGGGGCCCTGGCCCTGGTGATGTTCGGCCTGGGCCTGTCGCTCTCGCTGGGTGATTTCGTGCGCCTGCGCCAGCACCCCAGGGCCGTGCTGCTGGCCCTGGGCATCCAGATGCTGCTGCTGCCGGCGGTGGCCTGGGGGCTCATCGTGGGCCTGGGCGTGGCGCCGGTCTATGCCGTGGGGCTCATGCTGCTTGCGGCGTCGCCGGGCGGGGTGTCGGCCAACCTGTTCAGCCACCTGTTCGGCGGCAATGTGGCGATGAACATCTCGCTCACGGCAATCAACACGGTGCTGTCCATCGTGAGCCTGCCGCTCATCACCAACTGGGCCATTGCCACCTTCGCGCAGACGGGCCAGGTGGTGCCGCTGCAGTTCGGCAAGGTGTTCGAGGTGGTGGGGGTGATCCTGGTGCCGGTACTGATCGGCATGGCGGTGAGCAGCCGCCGGCCGGGTTTTGCCGCGCGCATGGAAAAGCCCATGAAGGCTTTCAGCGCGCTGGTGCTGGCGGCCTTTGCGGTGATTGCGATTGCCAAGGAGTGGACGGCGCTGACGCAGTCCTTCAGCAGCCTGGGGCCGGTGGTGCTGGCCTTCAACCTGCTGAGCCTGCTCTCGGGCTATTACCTCTCGCGCTGGGCCGGGCTGGACAAGCCCATGGCCACGGCGGTGAGTTTCGAGATCGGCATCCACAACTCCACGCTGGCCATCTTCGTGGCGCTGTCGGTGCTGGGCAATTTCCAGCTCGCGCTGCCGGCGGCGATCTACTCGGTCAGTATGTACCTCACGGCCTCGCTGTTCGGCATGTTGGTGCTGCGCCGGGCGCCGCAGCGGGTCGGCGCGTACTGAACACCGTCTGTGGCGCTGAAAAAAGGGCACCCGGTGGTGCCCTTTTTTTGTTGGCCTCCCCATCGAATGTGCGCTGGCAGACACACGATAAAGCGCCTAGGATGCAAACTGTACTTGCGCCCCAGGTTTGACATTCCTGGCGCGGCGCGAGGACCGCATCAGCGGAGGGCCTGCTTATGGGATCGAACGACGCGGACGAACAGGACCGGCAAGAGGCTGTGATCGAGCTGGCTGAACTGATCCATCTCGCCCAGGAGACGGGGCGACGGCTGGCCAACAAATCGCATGGCGAGCTTTACGATCTGGCGCATGACGTGATTGAACTGCTGCATCAGGCCAGGGAACAAATCGAACTGATCCAGGAGCGGTCTGCCCAGCCATGAGGCACTTCCGTACTCTGAAAACAAAAGGCCCTCATCGAGGGCCTTTTGTTTTGGGTCGCCGCTGGTTTAGCGGTTCTTGCGCCAGGTCTCCGGGAAGAAGCCGCGCTCGGCCAGCGTGAAGGCCGCTTCGATCAGCAGGGCCAGCAGCGCCACGGGGATGGCGCCGGCCAGCAGGGTGGCGTTGTCGTTCAGGGCCAGGCCGGTGACGATGCGTTCGCCGAAACCGCCGGCGCCGATGAAGGCCGCGATGGTGGCGGTGCCGACGTTGATGACGGCCGAGGTCTTGATGCCGGCCAGGATGGTGGTGCGCGCCAGCGGCAGCTCGATCAGGCGCAGTGTCGCGCCCGGGCTCAGGCCCAGGGCCAGGGCCGCCTGTTTCATGCCGACGGGAACCTGGCTGAGCCCGGCGTGGGTGTTGCGCACGATGGGCAGCAGGGCATACACAGTGAGGGCGATGAAGGCCGGCAGCAGGCCGATGCTGCCCGTGAGGGGGATGAGGATGGCGAGCAGGGCCAGCGAGGGGATGGTCTGCAGCACATTGGTGCTGTTGATGATGAGGGCCCGCGCCAGCGCGTGGCGCGCTGCCAGCATGCCCAGCGGGATGCCGACCACGATGCTCGCGCCCAGCGAGAGGAAGACCAGGGCCAGGTGTTCCAGCGTGAGGCGCAGCAGGTCGGGGGCGAAGAGTTTGGCCAGCCAGCCCGGGGTCGCGGGGCGCGTATCGCCCGTCTTGACCGGCGCGGCCCGCTCGCGCGTCAGAAAGGCCTGGGCCACGCCCTCGAAGCTCTGGCCTTCCAATTCCACACCGGCGTTCAAACGGCGCATGGTCGCCTCGTCGATGCGGCCTTCCAGGCGGGCCAGGGCCGCCCAGGTTCGGGGCAGGCGCGCTGGCAGATCGGCCTTGTGCAACAGCACCGCGTCGTAGCGCGGAAAGTAGTTGGCGTCGTCCAGGAGCACCCACAGCCGATATTTGCCGATCTTGGCGTCGGTGGCATAGATATCGATGACATCGACCTGCTCCTGGGCGAGCGCTTCATAGGCCAGCCCATGGTCCAGCCCGCGCGGCCGGGCCTGCTGCAGCGCGTAGACCGATGTCAGCCCCGGCCAGCCGTCGGCGCGCCCGATGAACTCCTGGGACAGGCCAAAACGCAGTTGCGGGTGGTATTTCAGGTCGGACAGACGCGAGATGTTGTGTGTGGCGGCGTCCTGCATGCGCATGGCCAGCGCATAGCTGTTGTTGAACCCGAGCGGCACAGAGGCACGCAGCCCCAGCGCCGCCAGCCGTTCATTGAGTTCGGGCAGGGGCGGCACGTGGTCCAGCCGCAGGATTTCGCGCGCGATGGTGCCGGTGTATTCCGGGTACAGGTCGATGCTGCCGGCCTGCAGGGCGCTAAGCAGGATGGCCGTGTTGCCCAGGCCTTGCCGGTGCGTCACCTCGGCTTCGCCGGTCGTCTGGGCCGTCTGCCTGACGATCTCGGCCAGGATGTAGGCCTCGGTGAAACGCTTGGAGCCGACCGTGAGGGTTGCTCCCCCGGCGGGCACGACCATGGCCAGCCCGAGCAGGCCGGCGGTGAGGGCTTTCAGGAGGGTCATGCGGCGCGTGGGGTGGGACACCGGTGCATTGTCGCCCGCCAAAACAAAAGGCCCTCGATGAGGGCCTTTGTTCGGGGCTGACGCTGGCCTGAGCCAGCGCGGGATCAGCCGCCCTTGGAGGGACGCTTGCCCGGGTTCTTCTTGCTGCGGGTGGAAACACCACGCTCCAGGCTGACCTTCTGGCCGCGGCCGCCAGTGGGCAGGGTCACGCCATTGAGCGGCTTCGGACGGGGGGAGGCCTTGCGGTCTGCTTCGGTAACGATCTTATTGCCCATCTGGGGCTCCTTCTGACGAACGATAAAACCGTAATGTTAGCCCATCTGGCCTGCCGGCTCCGGCAGCCTATGATCAAACCCACACCGTCACCTTCGCAAAAAGCCGCCATGCCTACACCCGCCAGCGCCACGCTTCCCGGCCAGACCCTTTATTCCCATCTGCTGGCCCCGCTGGATCTGGGGCACACGCAACTCAAGAACCGCGTGCTCATGGGCTCCATGCACACCGGCCTGGAAGACGGGCGTGACCTCAGCAAGCTGGCGGCCTATTTCCGCGAGCGCGCCGAGGGCGACGTCGGGCTGATGGTCACGGGCGGTTTTGCACCCAATATCGTGGGCTGGGCCAAGCCTTTTGCCGGCACGCTCTCTACTTCGGGCGCGGCGCGCCGCCACCAGGTGGTGACCCGTGCGGTGCACGAGGCCGGCGGCAAGATCGCGCTGCAGATCCTGCACACCGGGCGTTATGCCTACCACCCGCTGGCGGTGGCGCCCTCGGCCATCAAGTCGCCGATTTCCCCGTTCAAACCCTTCGAGCTGTCGGCGCGCGGCGTGGAGCGGCAGATCCGCGCCTTCGTGAACTGCGCCGTGAAAGCGCGCGAGGCGGGTTACGACGGCGTGGAGATCATGGGCAGCGAGGGTTATTTCATCAACCAGTTCCTGGCCAAGCACACCAACCACCGCGACGACCAGTGGGGCGGCGACTACAGCCAGCGCATGCGCCTGCCGCTGGAGATCGTGGCGCGCACGCGCGAGGCGGTGGGGCAGGACTTCATCATCATCTACCGCCTGTCCATGATCGACCTGGTGCCGGGCGGCAGCAGCTGGGACGAGGTGGTGACGCTGGGCAAGGCCGTGGCGCAGGGGGGCGCCAGCATCATCAACACCGGCATCGGCTGGCACGAGGCCCGTGTGCCCACCATTGCCACCAGCGTGCCGCGTGCGGCCTTTGCCTGGGTCACGAAGAAGATGAAGGCCGAGTTTGCCGCAGCGGGCCTGAGCACGCCGCTGGTCACCTCCAACCGCATCAACACGCCCGAGGTGGCCGAGGCTTTGCTGGCCGAGGGCAGCGCCGACATGGTGTCCATGGCGCGCCCGCTGCTGGCCGATGCCGACTTCGTGAAGAAGGCGGCGCAAGGGCGGGCCGCCGACATCAACACCTGCATCGCCTGCAACCAGGCCTGCCTGGACCACATCTTCAAGAACAAACTCACCAGCTGCCTGGTGAACCCGCGGGCTTGCCACGAGACCGAGCTGGTCTACCGCCCCACCGTGCAGCGCAAACGCATTGCCGTGGTGGGCGCCGGCCCGGCCGGGCTGACGGCGGCCACCCTGGCCGCCGAGCGCGGGCACGAGGTGCACCTGTTCGACGCGGCGGGCGAGATCGGCGGGCAACTGAACATGGCCAAGGTGGTGCCGGGCAAGGAAGAGTTCCACGAGATGCTGCGTTACCTGGCGCGGCGCGTGGAGACCACGGGCGTGCAGCTGCACCTGAACCGCGCCGTGCTGGCGGCGGACCTGCAGGGTTACGACGAGGTGATCGTGGCCACGGGGGTGACACCGCGCGACCCGAAGATCGAAGGGCAGGACCATGCCAAGGTGCTGAGTTACATCGACGTGCTGCGCAACAAGAAGCCGGTGGGCCAGAAGGTGGCCATCGTGGGCGCGGGCGGCATCGGTTTCGACGTAGCCGAGTTCCTGGTGAGCGAGGGCCACTCCACCACGGTGGACCTGCCGGCCTGGCTGGCCGAGTGGGGTGTGACGGACCCGGCGCAGGAGCGTGGGGGCCTGAGCGCCGTGGGCCCGCAGGTGAGCCCGCCCGAGCGCCAGGTGACGCTGCTGCAGCGCAAGGTCGGCAAGCTCGGTGACGGCCTGGGCAAGACCACGGGCTGGATCCATCGCGCCGCGCTCAAGATGAAGCAGGTGAAGATGATCGGCGGCGTGAACTACGAGCGCATCGCCGACGAAGGGCTGCTGGTGACTTACGGCGAGCAGCGCGAGAACCCCACCTGGATCGCGTGTGACACGGTGGTGCTGTGCGCCGGCCAGCTGCCGCTGCGCACGCTGGCGGATGAATTGCAGGCGCTGGGCAAAAAAGCGCACCTGATCGGCGGGGCGCTGGAGGCGGGCGAACTGGACGCCAAGCGCGCTATAGACCAGGCCGCGCGGCTGGCAGCAAGGCTGTAAGCCGGTTCAGCCGGTGCGGATCACCGAGATGAACTCGTTGCCGCTCTCGGGCAGCCAGACTTCGCCGGGCCGGCCCAGGATCTGGCGGATGGAGGCGCCGGCGCGCGGCATGGTCAGCGCGTCGAACTTTTCCGTGCGCGGGTCGAAACGCAGCATGGCGTTGTGGTTCCACTCGGCGGCCCAGACGATGTCCTTGTCGTCCACATAGACGGCATACACGCGCGGGCTGTCGCCGGGCGCCTTCCAGGTGCGCCAGCTGTTTGCGGCAGGGTCGTGCATGGACAGATTGCCGCTGCGCCATTCGGCCACCCAGATGCGGCCCCGGCTGTCGGACCAGATGCGGCGCGCGCCTTGGTCGGGCGTGGGCGGCTCCACGATGCGCGAGGCGCCGGTCTTCAGGTCGATCTGCGCGATGTAGGAGCCGGCCAGCGAGCACCACCAGATATCGCCCTTGGGTGTGGCACAGATGCCGTAAGGGCCGCGCCCGCGTGGCGAGGCCTGCACGCTGACCGCACCGCTGCGCACGGCCAGCTTGCCCACGTAGCCGCTTTGCCCCGTGAACCAGAGGTCGCCGTGGCCGTCGAAGGCGCAGGTGTTGAGGTTGGCATACGGCGTGCCCGCCGGCAGCGGATAGGCGCGCACCTCGCGCGCGGGCCAGCTCACGCGCACGATGGCATTGAGTCCGCCGTCGGTGAGCCAGGCGGCGCCGTCTGGGCCGGCGATGACGCCGTGCGGCGAGGAGCCGCTGCCCAGGGCGATCAGCTCCGTCTTGCCCGTGCGCGGATCGAACCAGCCCAGGTGGCCGCTGCGCTGCGCGGAGAACCACACGCCGCCATCGGGCGCGGGGGCCAGGTCGTGGATGCCGGTGGCGCGCGGCGTGTTCAGCGGCCAGGATTGCAGGCGGCTGCCCAGGGATTGCGCGGCTGCCGTGCCGGGCAGGCCCAGTGCCAGTCCGGGCAAGGCCAGCAGGGCGGTGCGGCGCTGGAGCCCGTGCAGGCTGGGCGATGGCTTGGGTTGCGCGAACGAATGCTGCGTCATGGCCAGGTCTCCTCGCGTTGAATCTCGCTCCCGCGGGCGGAGCGGCCCATTCTGGCAGCAAGACGGGCCGGCCGGCAAGTGCTACACACGGCGGGCCAGAGACCCGGCGGCGCGCTGGTGAAGAGCGCAGGGCGCAAAATGGGGCGATGAAAGTACCCGAAAGACTCCAGTCCCTGGTCGAGGAAGGCCTGATCGACACGGTGGTGCGCCAGCTCATGAGCGGCAAGGAGGCGCTGGTTTACGTGGTGCGCAGCGGTGAGGAGACGCGCTGCGCCAAGGTCTACAAGGAAGCCACGCAGCGCAGCTTTCGCCAGGCGGTGGACTACACCGAGAACCGCAAGGTCAAGAACACCCGCCAGGCCCGCGCCATGGCCAAGGGCTCGCGTTTTGGCCGACAGGCCATCGAGGCGGCCTGGCAGAGTGCCGAGGTCGATGCGCTGTATCGCCTGGCCGCGGCCGGCGTGCGCGTGCCCAAGCCCTACAACTTCCACGAGGGCGTGTTGCTGATGGAACTGGTGACGGACGAGCACGGCGACGCGGCGCCACGCCTGAACGACGTGGTCTTCACCCCGGAAGAAGCGCGCCAGCACCACGCCACGCTGCTGACCGAGGTGGTGCGCATGCTGTGCGCAGGCATCGTGCACGGCGACCTGTCGGAATTCAACATCCTGCTGGCGGCGGACGGCCCGGTGATCATCGACCTGCCGCAGGCCGTGGACGCCGCGGGCAACAACCACGCCGCACGCATGCTGTTGCGTGACGTGGCCAATCTGCGCGGTTTTTTCGGGCAGTTCGCGCCCGAGCTGTTGTTGACCGATTACGGCCCGGAGATCTGGGACCTGTACCAACGCGGCATGCTGGACCCCGAGACGCCGTTGAGCGGGCGCTTCGAGAAGCCGGTGGGTGCGGTGGATGTAGGCGGCGTGATCCGCGTGATCGACGACGCGCGGGCCGAGGAGGCCGCGCGCGTGTTGCGCCAGCAGGTGGCGCGCTGATCGCTCAGTCGCCCGAAGGCCAGTCGCTGAAGGGGAAGGGCGCTTCTTCGCTGGCGAAGCTCAGGAAGTCGGTGAGCTGGCGGAAATAACGCCCCAGGCCGCGGCCTAGCTGCTGCAGACGCTCGTTGGGGCCGCCGGCGACGATGGCCAGCACGAACTGGACGAGGGCCAGCACCCCCAGCAGGGTGGCGGCCAGGTGGAAGGCCATGGCCATTAGGATCATGAGCAGCAAACGCACCCAGAGGCTGCGTTTTTCGGGTGTGCCGGGAATGTTGCTCATGGGGTCCTCCGGTAAGCGGTGTTCAGGGTGAGCGGTGCAGGCGCGGCGCGGCCAGCAGGGCCAGGTTTTCCTCGATGGCGAGGTCCACGTCGCGCCAGCGGCCCACCAGTTGCGCCTTGACCATGGCGGCCTGCAGCTGCTGGATGTCTTTCACGGTGGGCGCCACCTTGATCTGAGCAATGGCCGCTGCCGCGTTGCCCCCCTTGATCAGCGTGAGCACCTTGCCCGGCCATTCACTTTGTTTTGCCATAGGTATGTCTTCGTCCTGAGACCGCACTGTACCAAGTTAAGCTAGCTGCCAGATGAATTACACCGTGAAACTGTACGACGCCGACGGCGTGTCCGAGGCCCAGCACCGCGAGGCCGTGCTGCGGTTTCGCCGCGCGCTGGAAGACACCCTGGGTGATGCCAGCCTGGTGCTGCCGGTGTACCTGGCCTACCAGCGCATCGCCGCCGCCTACGGCGAGCAGCCCGACACTGCGGCCCTGACCGACGCCGAGCGCGAGATCGTCGAACAATGGCAGGCGGCCGAGACGGCCGCCATCACCGCCGTCTTCGGCCCGCTGCGCAATATGGGCGACGGCATGTACGAGCTCAAGCCCGCTTAAGGCGCCTTGGCTGAGCTGCTGCCCAGCCCCAGCGCGTGGAACACGCGGATGGCGGCCCAGGCGTCGTTGGCGGCATAGACCAGTTGCGCTTCCGTCAGCCGCGGATTGGCCCAGTTGGAGGTGGCCGCCTTCTTGGACTTGAGGTAACGACGGTTGAAGAGAATGGCCACGGCGGCCTTCACTCCCATGTCCTTTCGGTAGCCGCGCTCGCGGAACACGGTGTTGAGCTCCAGCACACCGGCCGGCTCCACACCCAGCTTGGACGTGATGCGCTTGCGGTCGTCGCCCAGGCCGAAACCGGCCTTGGTGACGCCGTGCAGGGCCAGCAGTTCGGCCACCGGCCCGCGGCTGGCGGGCTCATGCAGCTGGAAGACCCAGGCCTGCTCGGGCGTGGCAAGTTGCACGATGTGCGGCCCGTCGGACAACTCGCCCACGCGGAAGGTGGGTTTGGACTCGGTGTCGAAGCCCAGATGGGGTGCGGCGGCCAGCTCGGCGCAGGCTTTTTCAGCTTCCTTGGCGTTGCTGACGAGCCGGATACGGTCCAGCCCCAGGCGTTCGAAGGGATCGAGCAGGTTGATCTCATCCTTGCTGGGGGTGGGCTGGTGGGTGTGCGCGGGCATATTTTATTTCACAATGCGATATTAATGTGTGACAAAGAGTTACGAATTCGGTATGCTTGCGATAATTGCCACAACAGAAGGCAGAAGGCCAGAAGGCTCGCCAGGTTCAGGGTACACAGGGGGTGGAACATGACTTTTGAATTCGAGGAAAGACAGGATCGCATCGACCAGTTGTCCAAACTGTTGTCGGTGATGCAGGACGTGGCACGCAAGCTTGCGAACGAGTCGCATGGCCGATCCTACGACAAGGCGCGTGAGCTTAATGAAATCCTGCACCGGGCCCGCCTGCAGATGGATGCCATCGAGACCGCGGAACGCTGGCAGGTCCAGATGGAACGGCGCCGCGCGCCACGCACCAACTTCGACAGCTGAGCACCGGGGATAATCAGGCGTTCCACGCAACGCCTCCCATGTCCAGCAGCAAGTCCTTCACGAGCGGTGACTACCAGCTCTACCCCTCGCCGCGCAACGCGCACCGCATCCTGTTCGAGCACCAGGTCTTTGTGCCGTATCCCTACGCGCTGATCGACCTGCCGGCCATGGGCCTCAAGGGTCGTTACAGCCTGTTTGCGGCCAGCCGGGAGGCCGATCGCAAACAGGGCCAGTTGGTGAGCTTCGAGAACGAGGCCGACATGGCCACTTTCAACACCAAGTTCGAGCCGTGAAGCACAGCGGCGGTCTGGTCTATTCCACCGAGGGCGGGCGCATGTGCCCGGTCTGCCGTCGGCCGCAGGCGCAGTGCGTCTGCAAATCGCAGCAGGCTGCCCAGCCGCTGGGCGATGGCAAGGTACGGGTCTCGCGCGAAACCAGCGGGCGCGGCGGCAAGGCCGTGACGGTGGTGCGCGGCCTGCCGCTCGATGCCGCGGCGCTGACCCAGCTGGGCAAGCAGCTCAAGGCGGCCTGCGGCACGGGCGGCACGGTGAAGGACGGCTTGATTGAGGTGCAGGGTGACCACGCCGACAAGGTGCTGGCCTTGCTGCAAGCGCAGGGTTACGCGGCCAAGAGGGCGGGCGGATGATTCCTGACGCGGATCAGCTGCAGCGCCTGCTGACGGTGGAAATGCCCTACGGCAAACACAAGGGGTGCCTGATCGCCGACCTGCCCGGCAACTACCTGAACTGGTTCGCGCGGGAAGGTTTTCCCAGCGGGGACCTGGGTCGTCTGCTGGCGCTGATGCACGAGATCGACCACAACGGCCTCTCTGGCCTATTGACGCCGCTGCGCCGGCAGCTGAAAAAGGCCTAGGCTTTTTTCTTCTTCGCCACTGGCGCCTTGCCGGGGAAACGCGTCTGCTTGTGCTCGCGCGGGCGGTAGAGCTGCACTTCCTGCTCGTAACCCAGCTTGCTCTTGAGCACGCTGTTGCATTGCGTCACCACGTCTTCCAGCGTCTTGCGCCCGGCGGTCGCGCGCAGCTGCTGGATCAGCATGAAGGTCATGGCGCCGTAGGGCACCGAGCCATGCGCGTACTCGTAGGCGTACTGGTCTTCACGGCAGGCGGCCAGGAGCACCGGGTTGTAGGGGCCATGGTGGCCCAGGCGCTTGGTGGCGGCCTTGAAGGCGGCGGGGTCGTCGCTCCAGCGACTGACGGCGCGGCCCATCTTCTGGGTGGCACCATCAGCCCCCAGGTAACGGCGCACGACTTCGGCGGGCGCCTTGTTCATGCGGCCGCGCAGATCCAGCTTCTTGCGCGGGAACCACATCTGCTTGTCCGCGTCCCACTCGATGCTGCGGTGGCGCACGTCGTCAGGCGGGTTGATGCCGCGCACGGCTACGCCGCCGGCGCGCGCGATGCCGCCCGAATGGCAGCAGTCCAGGATGATGGAGAGGCGCGCTTCATAGGGCAGGTTGGCGTAGTACCGGGCCAGTATGTCGTCGGTGATGCCGGTGTTGCCGCTCCAGTCGAAGTCGTAGGTGACCAGGGCCTCGTCCTTGTGGTCGGGTTCGCCGTCGGTGTCCAGCGCGGCCACCTGGGCGCCGTGGCCCGAATAGAAAAGCACGCGTTCGTCACCCGCACGTACGTCTTCGAGCAGCCACTTCAGGCGCTCGTTGACACCCCGGGTGGTGGCTCGCGCGTCGAGCACCACGCGGATTTCCTCGGGTTGGTAGCCGCGCTCCTGCAGCATGGCGCTCATCTGGAAAACGTCGTTGACGCAGCCGCTCAGGCGATTTTCCGGTTGCGGGTACTCGTTGATGCCGATCAGCAGCGCACGGCGTTTGCGCGGGCTGCGGCGCTGGACGATGGGCGCCTTGAACCAGTTTCCGCCCACGGCCGGTGCCGGCCTGGGCTTGGCCGGCTCGGTGCTGCGCGGCAGCGCTTTGGCCAGGCCGGCCCAGACGTTGCTGGCCGTGACTTCGTGCGCCAGATATTGTTCGGCGCTGTGATCCAGCGGGCCCCATTCGTCGAAATAGGTGTCGAGCTGGGTGTAGGGGGCTTCCGGGAAATCCAGTTCGCAGGTCAGCACCGCGTCTTCGGCGTTGAAGAGGTGGTACCAGTGGCGCAGGGTGCTCAGGGGCTTGAGGTAACCGCCGAAACTTTCGGCCAGGGCCGGGTGGCCGATCTGGGAGCCCAGGGTGACCAGCAGACGGTCCTGGGCCAGGTCCTGCTGGGCAGCCAGGGTGTCGTAGGTGATGAGCGAACCCAGGCTGTGTGCGCAGATGACGTGCGGGTTGACGCGTTTGATGCTTTGCGCGAGATCGCTGGCGAGCTGCTGGCGCAGCTGGGGCAGGGCGGTCCACTTGGCGACCATGCCGATGGTGTTGTCGATCAGCGTGCCCAGGCCTTTTTCAGCGGCGCGGCCCAGCGCGCGACGGTGTGCCCAGTAGCTGTTCCACAGGCGCTTGACGGCCTCGGCGTAGACGGCGCCGTCCGCGTGAGCGGCCTCGAAGTGCGCGTTGTAGCGCAGCTCATGGAATTCGAAGGCGTCGGCGGCCACGCCGGCACTGGCGGCCGCGCTGCGGATGGACTGCTGCCACTTGGCCAGCCAGTCGCCGTTCTCGTTGGTGTTGACGCCGTGGACGCACAGGATGCGGACGCTCATGGAAGCTCCCCTAGTCTGCTTGTGGATGTGCGTCTTTATAGGCACAAATGCGGCGCCTGTCTTCCCCTGTTCGTGGGAGGATAATCGGCGCCCACACCCCACACACGAGCTCACGCATGGCCCTTTTTGTCGATTCCGGTACCGTGACCCACGGCATCCAGCTGGCCGTGGCCCCGGTTTTCCTGCTGACCGCCGTCTCCGGCATGATCGGCGCGGTGGCCGGGCGCCTCTCTCGCATCATCGACCGCGGCCGTGTGCTGGAAGAGAAGCTGCGTTTGAATGCCGAACCCCTGCTGGTGCCGCAGTGGGGGGCCGAGCTCGCCATGCTGCGCCGCCGCGGCCTGCTGGCCAACAGCACCATCGGCCTGCTTACGCTGTGCGCTTTCATGATCGGCCTGACCATCGTGGTGCTCTTCCTGGGCGAGACCACGGTCTTCCAGATCGAGCGGCTGGCGATCTACGCCTTCCTGGCCGGCGTGAGCTGCTTCATGGCCGCACTGTGCTGCTTTTTCGCCGAGACCCTGATGGCCACGCGCGTGCTGAAGTTCGGGCAGCCTGAAGCGCCGGCGCGCTAGCGCCGCAGCAGGTTCTTGAGGCGGTCTTCGGCCTGTTCCTTGAGGCGCTGCCCGGCCTTGGCCTTTTCCTCGTCCAGCCGCTGCTGCGCTTCCTGCTGTAGCTGCACCTTGCGCTGGTCCACCAACTCCTTGACGCGGTTGCCGGCCGCATTGCCGAAGTCGATCTTCCAGCTGATGGCCTTGTAGGGGCCGGTGAGACGCACCGGCACGGTCAGGCCCTTGAGCTGCTCCATTTCCGGGCCGCCCTGGCCTTGCAGGGTGGGCACCACGGTGGCCTTGACCGTGTAGTCCAGCCGGTCCTCGGCGAGGAAGATGTCACCCGCGCCGCCCAGGCGCAGCAGCGGCGTCTTGGCGGACAGGTCGTCATTGTGCGCCACGCCCTTGCTGATCTTGAAGCTGGCGCCGAACTCGGTGAAGTCGGTCTTCTCATGGGCGCCGGCCTTGCCTTCCTGGGAACCGCCACCGAGTTTGGCCTTGAAGTTGCGCAGGGCGCCGGCGATGTCCACGCCGTTGATGGCGCCGTCCGTCAGCTGCAGACCGGCCGTGCCGTTGAGGTTCTTCTTGAACAGGCTCACGGTGTTGCCGCTGGTGCTGACATCGAGCGCCACGTTGCCGCGTCCGTCGACGGGCTGCTGGTTCAGCGCGTCTTTCATCAGGGGGCCGATGTTGATGCTGCGCAGATCCAGTTTGGCCGTCAGCGTCTGGGCGCCCTGGGCGCTGGCGGTGAGCGCGCCGTTCACGCCGCCGCCGTAGAGCGTTGCCGTCAGCGGGTTGAGTTCGGCCTTGCCACCCTGGGCCTTGAGTTGCAGGCGGATGCTGGCCGCGCGCAGGTTCATGATCTTGAGCGAGGCGATCTTCAGCGTGCCGCGTGCATCCAGCGTGCGCAGAGGGGCGAGGTCGATCACGGCTTCAGGGCCTGCCGGGCCGCTGCCGGCTGCTACTGCCGGTTTTTCACTTTTGGGCAGGTAGCGGTCGGCATCGAGTTCGCCCAGGTCGAGGTCGAAGTCGATGGCTGGATGGGCAAAGCGCTTCACACCGGCCTTAAGCGCGAGGGTGGTGCTGTCGAGCTGGCCATTGAGCGCCAGCTGAACCGCTTCGCGCGCGAGGTCGACCGAGGCCTGGCCCTGCAGCTTGAGCGCCAGCGTGCCGCCGGCCGGGTTGGGGGCCGCCACCTCAAGTGTGAGCGCCGTCAGCTTGAGCGCCTGGGGCGATGCTTCGACGTTGGCCAGGCCCAGCTTGACCTGCAGGTCGCGCAGGCCGGCGGCGGTGCCGCCCAGGCTGGCCTTGAAATTGTCGAGTTGGAGCTTTTGCTGCGCGAGCTGGGGCGTGAAGTCGCTCTTGAGACCCAGTTGCAGGGCCAGCTGCGGGTTCGTGCCCTGCACGTCGGCACTGAAGTCCAGCGAGCTCTTCTTGCCGTCGGCGATGGGGCCGGTGCTGAAGTTCAGCTTGGAGACGCTCAGGTGCTGGCCGCTGGCGTTGTCGCGGTAGTCCAGGTTGGCGTTGGTGATGGCGATGCCGCCGACCTGGAGCAGGGGCATGGCGCCTGAGCCTTCAGCCTTGCCGGTGTCAGGCGGGGCCGCCGCCTTGTCGCCTTGGGATAGCAGGTCGTCGAAATTGAATCGGCCCTGGCGGTCGCGCTGCAGCTTGACGTTCAGACCATCGACCAGCACGCGGTCCACCTCCACCTTTCTGGAAAACAGCGGCACCAGTGCCACCGAGACCTTGACCTGCTGGGCGGCCGCGAAGACCTGCTCGCTGCGCGCTTCGGACAGGGAGATCTGGCCCAGGTCAGCACCGATGCGCGGAAACAGGGTGAGCCGGATCTCGCCGGGAATGGAGAGGGTGCGGCCGGTCTGCTCCTTGACCAGCTTGATGATCTCGGGCTTGTGGTCGTTGGGGTTGAAGGTGGCGACGATGAAGGCCACCACGGCCACCAGCAGCACGACGATGGCAGCAAGGGCGATGAGGATGATTTTGAGGGGCTTGTTCATGGCGGGATCTCAGGGCTTGGACTGTGCGTAACAGGATAGCGCAGCCGGTCCGGAATGTCTGTGCTCAGAGCCTGCGGTCGCGTGCCAGCCGGGCGGCCAGTTCGCTGAGCGCGGCGTAGGCGGCACCGGCCTGCGCGTCCCACTGGGCGACGGATGCGCCCTGGCGCTTTACCAGGGCCGTGTCGCCGCGCGCGGCCGGGCCGGTCAGCGCGCCGGCCGGCCCCAGGGCCAGCAGGTTGTCGACGGCGTTGCGCAGCAGTGTGGCGCGCAGCTGCGGCAGCAGCTCGGGCGGCACGCCGCTGTCCAGCCACAGCGCTTCGGCCGTGGCCTGCAGCACGGGCAGGAAGTTGGTGGCGAAAACGGCCCCCGCGTGGTAACGCAGCTTGTCGGCCGAGGGCAGGGTGAAACAGCGCGCCCCGATAAGCTGGAACAGCGGCTCCAGAACGGCGAGGGTGGCGGCCTGGCCTTCGAGCGCGCAGGGCGTGCCGGCAAACTGCTGTACGGCCGTGGCCGGTGTGGCAAAGCTCAGGATGCAGTGCGCGCTGGCGACCTGCCAGCCCGCGGCCAGCAGGGGCGCGAGTTCGGCGGCGGCCAGCGCACCGCTGGCGTGGAAGGCGGTCGCCGGTGGCAGACCCGAAGCGGCCAGGGCCTGCGCGCAGGCCGCGATCTGCCGGTCCGGCACGGCGATCAGCCAGACATCGGCAGGGCGCATGCTCTCCAGGGAGTTGGCGGGTCGGCCGGCACCGATGAAATCGACCGCGGCTTGCGCGCTGGCGAGCGAGGTGGTCAACACCTCCTGCACCTGCAGCACACCCCGGGTGTGCCAGAGCTGGCCGAGTGTCTTGCCGACACGCCCGCCGCCGAGCAGATTGAGCGTAGGCCGCGCCGCCATGGACGGAATCAAACTAGGCCGAACCAGCCCAGCAGCCCGCCGATGCCCAGCAGCCACAGCAGGTGCAGGCGCGTGCGCCAGACGATCAGGGCGGTGACCACGGTGATCAGCCAGAGCGGCCAGTGGCGTGCCGGATCGCCGTTCACGCTGGCCAGGATCCAGCCGGTGGCGATCAGCAGGGCGATCACGATGGGCGCCATGCCCAGCTTGAAGGCCCGCACGGCGCGCAACTCGCGGTTTTGATGGCTCCAGCGTGCGGTGACGTAGACCAGGATGGAGCTGGGCAGGATGATGCCCAGCATGCAGACCAGCACGCCGAACAGGCCCAGCCAGGTGCCGCCGGCATTGAGGCCGACATGCCAGCCCAGCAGTGCCACGAACAGGATGTTCGGCCCGGGCGCGGACTGGGCGATGGCGATGGACGCGGTGTACTGCGCATCGGTGAGCCAGCCCTGCTGGTCCACCAGGTAACGGTGCATGTCGGGCGCCGTGGTGATGCCGCCGCCCACGGACAGCAGCGAGAGCGTCATGAAGTGCGTGAAGAGATGCAGCCAGTCGTTCCAGCCCAGTTCCAGCACGGGGTTCATGCGGCGGCCCCCTTGTCCAGCTTGCGGTAGGCCAGCACGCAGGCCACGCTGCCCAGGCCCAGCAGCACATACACCAGCGGCCAGCGCAGCAGGGCCACAGCCACGAAGCCCAGCAGGCCCAGGGCACCATTGAGGGCCATGCCCATGGCGCTGTTCTTGAGCGAGGACGCCAGCCGCAAGCCGGTGGCCACCACCAGGCCTGCCGCCACCGCGCCCATGCCGCGCAGCGCGCCGATGACACCCGGATGGCTGGCGTACTGGGCGTAAAGCAGGGCGATCGACAGCAGCACGATCAGGGGGGCGGTGAACATGCCGGCCAGCGCTGCCAGCACCCCCGGCACGCCGAAGTAGCGCCCGCCGATCATGATGGCCAGGTTGACGATGTTGGGGCCGGGCATGATCTGCGCCACGGCCCATTCCTCGACGAACTCCTCGTTCGTGAACCAGCGTTTGCGCTCCACCAGTTCGCGCTGGGCGACGGCCAGCACCCCACCAAAGCCCTGCAGGGCCAGCACGGTGAAGGAGAGGAAAAGATCGGTCAGGGACTTGGGTTGCGTGCGCTCGACGCTGCGGGAAGTGTCATCCATGCGCCGATTATCGGGCCTGCGCGTCCGGTCCGCTGCGGGCTTGACGGGCTCACCAGTCAAGCCGAAGATGGGTCGCATGTCCCAAGCCGTTCCCCAGTTGATCGTCGGCCAGCTGGCCTTCCCCGAATCGCCGCGCTGGCACGACGGTGCGCTGTGGTTCTCCGACTTCTACACGCACCAGGTGCAGCGCCTGGGTCCGGACGGGCGTTGCGCGACGATGGCCACCGTGCCGGGCCAGCCCTCGGGCCTGGGCTGGCTGCCCGACGGCCGCTTGCTGGTGGTCTCCATGCGCGACCGGCGTCTGCTCAGGCTGGACGGCAAGACGCTGGTCGAGGTGGCGGACCTGTCGGGCCTGGCGCCGTTTCACTGCAACGACATGGTGGTGGATGCCCGGGGACGCGCCTATATCGGCAACTTCGGCTTCGACTTCCTCGCGCGGGCCGAGCCGCGGGCGACGACACTGGTGCTTGTGACGCCCGATGGACACCCTCGCGTCGTCGCCGATGAGCTGATGTTTCCCAATGGCTGCATCATCACCCCGGATGGGGGCACGCTGATCGTGGCCGAAAGCTACGCGGCGCGGCTGACCGCCTTTGACATCGCCGCCGACGGATCCCTGAGCGGG
Source organism: uncultured Hylemonella sp. (assembly GCA_963512455.1). Lineage (GTDB taxonomy): Bacteria > Pseudomonadota > Gammaproteobacteria > Burkholderiales > Burkholderiaceae_C > Hylemonella. The sequence continues at coordinate 485,414 of CAUPMJ010000001.1, forward strand.
CGCCGCACCTGGGCCGACGTGCCTGGCAGCAGCCCTGACGGCATCTGCCTGGATGCCGAGGACGCCGTCTGGCTGGCCTCACCGGCCAGCCGCGAGGTGCTGCGCGTGCGCGAGGGCGGGGAGATCACGCACCGCGTGGCCATGCCCGGTCAGCCCGTGGCCTGCGTGCTGGGCGGCGCGCAGCGGCGCACGCTGTACATCCTCTCGGGCAAGGTGAATGTGACGCCGGAGCAGTCGCGCGAAATACGCACCGGCACCATCCATGCGATGCCGGTCGAGGTGGCAGGCGCAGGGCGGCCCTAGGGCCTGTTCCTAATTGCGAGCGTAGTTGAGCTGGAAGCCGGTGACGCCGTCGAAGCGTGTCATTTCGTGCGAGAGCTCGGAGATGGGCATCATCCTCTGCCGGTTGCGTGCCACGGCCACGAAGGACCACTGGAGGACATCGTCTTCAAGCTCGATGGCGATGGTGCCCGAGGCGATGTCGTAGCCGCGAGCCACGGCCATCTGGCGCAGAGCGGGTTCGCTGGGCTGGAAGCCGGGGCGAAAGCGCAAGGTGATGGCCACGGCCTGACGCGAGGGCAGCCAGGTCTCCAGCCGGGAGATCCACATCATCGAGAAGGCCGACAGCGCGGCCAGGGCGATGGCCGCGGCATAAAAACCGACGCCGACCAGGATGCCGATGACTGACGCCGCCCAGAGTGAGGCCGCCGTGGTCAGGCCGCTGATGTTGAAGCCCTCGCGCATGATGACGCCGGCGCACAGGAAGCCGATGCCGGTCACGATGCCCTGGATGACGCGGCTGGTGTCGGTGGCCGTGCCCAGCAGGAAGTTGCCGCCGAACCAGGCGGAGGAGTAGCCGCCGATGACAGTGAGCGCGGCCGAGGCCATGCAGACCAGGCCGTAGGTGCGCATGCCGGCCGCGCGGCCGTGGTAGGCGCGTTCGTAGCCGACCAGCAGGCCCAGCAACAGGGCGCCGAAGAGGTTGAAAAAGACCAGCACATTGGTCTTGATCATGGGGATGGACCAGAAGCTGGCCAGGGTGTCAAACGTGGGCATGGGGTGGTGGTCGAGTCAGATGGCGTTGAACCATTCTGCGCCCGCCTGTCGAGGCTGCCAAGCGGCCGATCCCCCCGGCCCCCCGCTGGTATTGCCAAAAACGTACACTTCAGTGCCCCATGAACGCTCCTGCCGACGTCTCCCTCTTCCCGCGTGCCGCCAAACCGCTGACCAGCTACCGCAAGTACTGGGCCGCTCGCTTTGGCACGGCCCCCTTCCTGCCCATGAGCCGTGCCGAGATGGACAAGCTGGGCTGGGACAGCTGCGACATCATCCTGGTCACGGGCGACGCCTATGTGGACCACCCGAGCTTCGGCATGGCGGTGATCGGGCGCGTGCTGGAAGCCCAGGGTTTCCGCGTGGGCATCATTGCCCAGCCGGACTGGCAAAGCGCTGATCCCTTCAAGGTGCTGGGCAAGCCCAATCTGTTCTGGGGCGTGACCGCGGGCAACATGGATTCCATGATCAACCGCTACACGGCGGACCGCAAGATCCGAAGCGACGACGCCTACACCCCGGGCGACGTGGGCGGCAAGCGGCCGGACCGTGCGGCCATCGTCTACAGCCAGCGCTGCCGCGAGGCCTACCCCGAGGTGCCCATCGTGCTGGGCGGTATCGAAGGCTCGCTGCGTCGTATCGCCCATTACGATTACTGGAGCGACAAGGTGCGCCGCTCCATCGTGGTGGACAGCAAGTGCGACCTGCTGCTCTACGGCAACGCCGAGCGCGCCCTGGTCGAGGTGGCGCACCGCATCGCGGCGCGCGAGCCGGTGCAGAGCATCACCGACGTGCGCGGCACGGCCTTTGTCCAGCGCCATAGCCCCGAAGGCTGGTTCGAGATCGATTCGACCGAGGTTGACACCCCGGGCCACGTCGAAGAGCACATCAACCCTTACCAGACCACCTCCGAGCAGGCGGCGGCACAGGGCCAGTCCTGCAGCAAGGAAGAGGGCGGTGCCGCGCCGGTGTTGCCGGCCATCCAGCCGCTGACCTTCATGGCCAACCCGGCGCTCAGCGGCAAGGGCAACATCAAGCGCCTTCCGCGCGAGCGCACCGTGATCCGCCTGCCCAGCTACGAGCAGGTCAAGTCAGACGCGGTGCTTTATGCCCACGCCAACCGCGTGCTGCACCTGGAGACCAACCCCGGCAATGCGCGCGCCCTGGTGCAGGCGCACGGGGAGGGCACGACGGCACGCGACGTCTGGATCAACCCGCCGCCGATTCCGCTGACCACGGCCGAGATGGACCATGTCTTCGGCCTGCACTACGCGCGCAGCCCGCACCCGGCCTATGCCGACGAAAACGGCAGCCATGACGGCGCCACCAAGATCCCGGCCTGGGAGATGATCCGCTTCAGCGTGAACATCATGCGGGGCTGCTTCGGCGGCTGTACCTTCTGCTCCATCACCGAGCACGAGGGCCGCATCATCCAGAGCCGATCCGAGGATTCCGTGATCCAGGAGATCGAGGACATCCGCGACAAGGTCACGGGTTTCACCGGTGTCATCTCCGACCTGGGCGGTCCCACGGCGAACATGTACCGCATCGGCTGCAAGAGCCCCGAGATCGAGGCCGCCTGCCGCAAGCCCAGTTGCGTCTACCCCGGTATCTGCCAGAACCTCAATACCGACCACAGCGCGCTGATCCACATGTACCGGCGCGCCCGCGCGCTCAAGGGCGTGAAGAAGATCCTGATCGGCTCGGGCCTGCGTTACGACCTGGCGGTGAAGTCGCCCGAGTACGTGAAGGAGCTGGTGCAGCACCATGTGGGCGGTTACCTGAAGATCGCGCCCGAGCACACCGAGGGCGGCCCGCTGTCGAAGATGATGAAACCCGGCATCGGCAGCTATGACAAGTTCAAGCAGATGTTCGAGAAGTTCAGCGCGGAAGCGGGCAAGAAGCAGTACCTGATTCCCTATTTCATCGCGGCCCACCCGGGCACCAGCGACGAGGACATGATGAACTTGGCGCTGTGGCTCAAGAAGAATGGTTTTCGCGCCGACCAGGTGCAGACCTTCTACCCGAGTCCCATGGCCACGGCCACCACCATGTACCACAGCGGCCTGAACCCGCTCAAGGGCATCCACCGTGATGAGCGCGGCGAGAAGGTGGACATCGTGCGTGGCGACAAACGCCGTCGTCTGCACAAGGCCTTCCTGCGTTACCACGACCCCAACAACTGGCCGCTGCTGCGCGAGGCCCTCAAGACCATGGGCCGCGCCGACCTGATCGGCAACGGCAAGCAGCACCTGATCCCGACTTTCCAGCCGCTGACTGACGGTGGCTACCAGAGCGCGCGACGCAAGAACTCGACGCCGTCCGTTGCCAAACCCGCAGCGAAAACGCCTGCCCAGGGCCGCATCCTGACGCAGCACACCGGTCTGCCGCCGCGCGAGACCGGCGGCGCCAAAGCCAGGCCGGCGCGCAAGCCGCGCTGAGTTTCAGGATTTGGCGAGGGTGTGCAGCGGCAGGTCCAGCCGCTGTGCCAGGGCGTCCAGCGTGCGGCGCGTCTGCTGCGCAAACCAGCTTTCCAGTGTCTTGCGGGTGGCCGGTGCCAGCATGTTGGACGTCTTCATTCCGGCCGCCTCGCACAGCGCCTGGGCGAAATGCGGCTCCAAGGCCGCTACCGCCACACGGCCATCCTTGCAAGCGTAGACGCGGTAGCCGGCATGGGCGCCGCCCACCGCGCCTTTGGGAATGGTGAGCCCCCAGCGGCGCGGCTGCGCCAGCCAGGCCACGGCCCGCGCCAGGGCGACCTCATGCCGTGTGCCCTGACCTTGTGCCTGGCGTTGCAGCAGGGCTTGCAGCACCGCCTCGCTGGCCAGCAGGGCGCCGGCCATGTCGGCAAAGAGGGTGGGGGGCAGTTCCAGCCCGTTGAGCAGGTCGTTTTCAGCCATGTAGGTCAGGTCATGGCCTGGGATGTCGGCCCGCGCGCCCGGCCAGCCGACGATGCTGACCATATTGAGCGCGGGATACTGTTGATGCAGGCTCTTCCAGCCGAGGCCGAGCTTTTTCAGGGCGGCCGGCCGGAAGGAGGTGAGCAGCACATCGGTGCGCGCCAGTTCCTGCGCCAGTTTGCGCCTGCCCTTGTCCGTCTTCAGGTCTGCCACGACGATCCGGATACCCTCATGTAGCGCCTCATAGGCTGCAGGCGCATAGCTTTTCATGGGGTCGGCCGAGCCCGCTGGGGTGGCGGCCGGCGGTTCGACCTTGACGCAATGTGCCCCCATATTTCGCAAGCGGCTCAAGGCGGCCGGCCCCGGCAGATTGAGCGCCAGGCTCAGGACTTTGACCCCTTTGAGCATTTTCATTTTTGAAATCCTTATTTAATGCAAAATATGATAAATATAGATAAAATATTAACCTCGGGCTAACAGGTAGCCCCATCAGCTCAAGCACGGCCTGAAGCTGGCCAGGGGTAGTGGGGCGCAAGACGAAACGAGGCGTACGGATGTCAGTGACGGATTCTGTGGCAGGTACATCGATGGAGCAATACGCCAGGGCCTATGGCAGCCCGGCGTTTGCCGATTCGAATGCCGCGCTCGCGCAGCTGGGGCGTTATTCGGCGGACCTGAAGAAGCTGGTGCGCGACAGGGACGAGGTGCTCAAGCAGATCGAGCTGGCGCATCTCAATGCGCTCACGCTGCTGTGTCGCGCCGCTGAATACCGAGACGACGATACCGGCGTGCACATGGACCGTGTCGGGGCCCTGGCGCAGTTGCTGGCGCAGCTGATCGGCCGCACCGGGAGCGAGTCGCACATGATCCGTGTCGCCGCGCCCATGCATGACATCGGCAAGATTGCCATCCCGGACGCTGTGCTCAAGAAGCCGGGCGGCTACACACCGGAGGAGCGGGGCATCATGAACAGACACACCATCGTCGGTGCGGAGATCCTGGGGCAATCGGATATCCCGCTGTTCCAGATGGCGGCCGATGTTGCGTTGACACACCATGAGTGCTGGGACGGCAGCGGTTATCCCCACCAGTTGCACGGCACACAGATTCCCTGGTCAGGACGGGTCGTGGCCTTGATCGACTTCTTTGATGCATTGACCATGGACCGTGTCTACCGCAAGGCCTTCAGCGACGAACAGGCATTGCATATGATGAACGCCCAGCGGGCGAAAAAATTCGACCCGGCAATGCTGGATACCTTCATGAACAACGTCGACAAGTTCATCCATCTGCGAGACAACGTCAATGCAGCGGACCGGGAGCACGGCGCCTTGTTGCGCGAGGATGCCAGCCTGCTGGCGTCGGACCCGGGCTTGTGATGCAAGAACGCGCTGTACCGTCCCGCAGCCTGAAGCTGGACGCAGACCAGCTGGATCGGACTTTTCCGTTTCATCTCCAGCTTGACCGTGGCCTGCAGGTGCAGGCCATGGGGCCCAGCCTGCGCAAGCTGGTGCCTGATCTGGGCGCCGGCGATCCATTCACCAGGCATTTCCTGGTCAATCAGCCGGCCGGCATCGGGACCTTCGAGGACTGGACCGCCGGCGCCGGCGACCTGGTGATTCTCAGGAGTCGCTCAAATCCGGCTGTGGTGCTGCGCGGTACGGTGGAACCCGTCGGGGACAACGGGCTCATGTTTCTGGTGACGGTGGCCGCGGCAAGTTTCGACAAGATGCGCCAGCTGGGCCTGGGTCTCAAGGACTATGCACTGTACGACTCCGTGGCCGAAGTGCTTCGCAGCGGCGGCGGCCAGCACCTGGACACGATGGAGCTGCGCCTGCAGATCGAGCAGTTGCGCGCCATTGTCGAGCTGGGAGACAGCGGGGTGCTCCACGCGGGCCCGGGCGGCGGCGTCGCGCATGTCAACCGCACGCTGTGCGAGATGTTCGGCATAGACGAAAGCCGGGTCGCCGGTCTGACGCTGGATGCCTTCGAAAAACACCTGGGCGAGTTGCTGGCACCCGAGGAGTCGCAGCGCCAGCCGATCTCGGCGCTGCTCGATGCCGTGCTGGAGAGCCAGGGGCAGGCCGCCGCGGTCAAGCACACGCGGACCATCCGTCTGATCTCACCGCGCCGCGTGACCCTGCTGATGAGCCTGACGCTGACCAGCCGGCGCGACATCGTGCTGTACTTCCGCGACATCACCAGCGAGGCCGAGGTCGACCGCATGAAGAGCGAATTCCTCTCCACGGCCGCGCACGAGCTGCGCACCCCGCTGGCCAGCATCTTCGGCTTTGCCGAGCTGATGATGACGCGCAAGATGCCGCCCGAGCAGCAGCAGGAACTGCTGGGTACCATTCATCGCCAGTCCCAGTTGCTGATCAATCTCATCAACGAGCTGCTCGATCTTTCGCGTATCGAATCGCGCCAGGGCAAGGACTTCCACCGGCAGTATTGCCGGATCGGCACCATCATCGATCAGACCATCAAGGGCCTGCTGATCAAACATGACAAGCGTCAGGTGAAACTGCACATGCCACATGGTGCCGAGGCCATCATGGTCGATCCGGAAAAGACGCAGCAGGCTCTGCTCAACGTGCTTTCCAACGCCTTCAAATATTCTCCCAATGGCGGCGACATCGCGCTGGAGACCGTGCTCAAGGAAGAGGGAGCCGATCGCTTTGTCGGTATCCGCGTGACGGACCAGGGCATGGGCATGACGACCGAACAACTCGGCCGGGTCTTCGAGCGCTTCTGGCGGTCCGACCCCTCCGGGGCGATTCCCGGCACCGGCCTGGGCATGAGCCTGGTGAAGGAAATCACCGAGCTGCAGGAGGGGCATGTGCAGATCGAAAGCATGCCCCAGCAGGGGACGGTGGTGACACTGTGGTTCCCGCTCACTGCAGATTTCGTTCTGTCGCGTCCCTCCGACCTCCGGGATCCGGGAATGGCCGCCTGAGAGGTTTCTCAGGCTCCGCTGGCTAGAATGCCGTTAATGCCGGAAAACTTAAAAATGCCATAAATGAGAAAAATCTCCAGCAACGACGAGCTCATGACGACACGCGAAGCCGGCGAAGTGCTGGGTGTGGCCGTGCGTACCGTGCAGTTGTGGGTGGAGTCCGGTGTTCTGCCCGCCTGGCGAACCGCCGGCGGGCACCGGCGCATTGCACGTAGTGCGGTGGACAGGCTCCTGGCTGAACGCGCGCAGATGATCGCACAGCCGCCGTCGCTGAAGAACGACAGCGACCGTGATGCCGGCCGGGCGCTCAGGCTGCTGCTGGTGGAGGACGATCCCGATCTCTTGCGCCTGTTTTCCCTGATGGTCGAGGGTTGGGATTTCCCGGTCGAGCTCACGACGGCTGTCAACGGTTTCGAAGGGCTGGTGCGCATCGGCCAGATTCGCCCTGACATGGTGGTGACCGATCTCAACATGCCCGGCATGGATGGTTTCCAGATGGTGCGCTCGCTCAAGAAGCCCGGCTCGAGTTTCGACGATCTGAACATCATCGTGGTGACGGCCCTGAGCAAGGGCGATATCAAGGATCGCGGTGGCCTGCCCGAGGGCGTGACCGTGTTTCAGAAGCCCGTGCCTTTCCAGGAGATCCAGGCGCTGGCCCGGGATGTGCGAAAGCAGGCGGCACTGGCCTGAGGCCCGGCGTCAGCCGTCCCGTTTTCCGGCCGGGCGCGGCGACGGGGTTGTCCTGCGGGCGCAGCGGCGGCCCTTCAGCTGATGGCCGTACCCGAAGGCATCGGGATGTACAGGCGAGCCTGGGTGCCGCGGCCAAGTTCGCTTTCCAGTTCAACATGGCCATTGTGCAGTTCGGCCACTTCCTTCACCAGACTCAGTCCTAGGCCGGTACCCGGGATGTTGCCGGTGGTGTCGGCGCGGTAGAAGCGCTCGAAGGCGCACGCCAATTGCTCGGGCGTCATGCCGATGCCCCGGTCGCTCACTTCCAGTACGGCGTATTCACGGTCTTTCTGTACCGTGACCCGTGCCGACAGGGTCACTTCACCTCCCTGGGGTGAGTACTTGAAGGCGTTGCTCAGCAGGTTGCTGAGGGCCAGCTGCATCTTCTCCGGGTCGATCAATACCGGCACGTCAGGTAAGCGGTGGATGCTGACCTGACGCTCATTGTCCTTGCGCATCAGGCCTTTGACGCTGTTTTGCACGAGTTCGCTCAGCGGATGCTGGTCGATGTGCAGGTCCAGCCCGCGGCGCGATTCGATGCGTGCCAGATCCAGCAGCTCGTTGATCATCTTGACCAGCAGACCCGACTGGCGATGGATGGTCGCCAGCATATCGGCGCGTCGCTCGTCGGTGAACTGGCGCTTGAGCAGCAGCTCGGTAAAACCGAAAATGCTGACCATGGGCGTGCGCAGCTCATGTGCAGCCGAAGCGAGGAACTCGCTCTTCATGCGGTCGACTTCATCCTCGTGCGTCACGTCACGAAAGTACAAAATGGTTTCTCCGCGGCCGGCAATGTTGCGGCGGGACTGCGCCTGGACCACACGATGTTGCGGACGGGTCAGCACGAGGCGTGCCTGCCACGGTGTCAGATCATCGTCTTGGCCATCCAGGGCGGGCAGTGGATGATCAGGATGGCACAGTTCGGCAAGGCTCGTTTCCAGTTCAGCCTGCGTCATTTGCCGTCCGTCCTGCTTCCATTGCAGGCAGGTCATGCGCTCGAAGGCCGGGTTGGCGAACATCATTTCCCCATTGGCGTCAAACAGCACGAAACCGTCCGGGCTGAGGCTGAAGATGGCATCGAGCTGCGCGCTGCGCTCGGCGATGGCTTGCTCCGCCCGCACGCGGGCGGTGACGTCGGACACGATGCCGATGAAATTGGTCAATGTTCCTTCAGCTGAGCGCACTGGCGAAAGAGAGACCTCGGCGTTGAGCTGGCGCCCATTGGGGAGTTCGTGCAGCAAGGTGATGCTGGTATTTCTCTGCTCCAGGACGGCCAGCTGGAGCTCCCGGAGTCCCGGTTCGCTGCGTTGGTCGTTGCGCAGCAGGTCCATGCTGCGGCCCAGCACCTGGTGCGGGCCCAGACCAGTGATCTTCTGGAAGGCTTCGTTGATGAAGATGATGGGCTGGCTTGCGACCTTGGCGTTGGTGATGAACACGCCGTTGTGGCTGCTCGCCAGCGCGCGCTCATATAGCTCCGAGGTTTCAAGGGCAGCGCGCTCGTCGGTGATGTCGCGCACGATGCAGACGTAGTGAAGAGCGCTGCCCTGGGGGGCCTGCCCCAGCGTGACTTCAATCGGGAAGAAGGTGCCTCCCAGGCGAATGCCAAAGAAGTCTTGACGCACGATGCGGTAGACACGACCGGCCGTGTTCTCCAGCTCGCCGAACAACTCATGCAGGGTGCCGCTGCCCAGGCCCGGAATGCACTGCTCCAGCGACTGGCCGAGCAGATCACCTTCCTCCACGCCGAAGATGCTGGTCGTGGCCGGATTGGCTGAAATCACGTGGCCGCGGACATCGAGACTGATGATTGCCACGGCCGCAGTGTTGACGATCACCTGGGTGCGTGCAACTTCTTCCGCCACGTCATGGCTGGCCTTGTTGAGCGCCTGTGCCAGGGTATTGGCTTCCAGGCTGCTGGAATCGATGACCACCTGGCGACCGATCTGGCTGGAAAGGCTGCCGGCGATGGTCGAAAGCTGCTGCAGCGGGCGCAAGGCCCAGTTCAGGATGAGCGGCAGGATGGTCAGGATGGCGGCGATGGTGGCCAGCAGGGTGTAGGCGGCGCCCTGCCACAGCTGCTCCTGTTCGAGTCGGCGCTGCGAAAGGCTGTAATCGACGCGGACCCAGCCGAGCGGTGTGCGCTGCGCCACACCGATGCTGGCCCAAGCCTGGTAGTCCTCGGCCAGGATCCGCGCCGGAATCGAGCCGTCGGCAGCTGGCGCTGGCAACGCCTCCGTGCCGCCGACGCTGCTGCGGAACTGCCTGCCTTCACGGCGCACCTCGGCCAGGCGGCGTCCGTCGGAGCGGATCACGGCGATGCTGCTCACGCCAGGCAGTCGGGTCACCTGAAGCAGACTGGATTCGATGGCGCCGATGTCGTTGAGGATCATGGCCTCGGTGTTGGCGGAGGCGACCAGCTGGGCCAGCGAGTCGGCCTGTTGCCGGGCCTTCTCCAGTGTTTCACGATCGATCCGCTGGTAGGACACCAGACCGTTGACGGCCACCATGAACAGCGCCAGAGCCGTCAAAGCCAGCATCAGGACCGTGCGCAGGCTATAGGGAGGCTGCAAGGGGTTGAACAGACTGGAGGCGCGCCGCATGGTGTTCACTGCTTGATGATGTACTTTTCCAGACCCAGGTGGCTCAGTGGTGCATAGTCCCGCGCGTAGTCGGCCGTCATGGGTTTGGGCATCTGTATCGCTGTCAACATCGGCAGGCGTTGCGGTTCGCGTGCGAAAGCCAGTAGGGTCCTGGTCAGGGCCTGCCGGATCGCCACTGGCACGCGCGGATGCGCAGCGAGCGGATGGGGCGCAATGGCGGGAGTCGCATACAGGACGCGCATCGCCCGGCTCACTTCGGGGGGCTCCATCTCGTAGGTCGCGCGCACTACACCGGCGGACGCCGAGTCGCCCGTGAGGACCTGGCGAATGGCGTTGCGGTGATTTGAGGCGTAATGCGCATTGAAAGCCACGCCCTTGCGGGCCAGCATCGCGCGGACATAGAGACTCGCGCCCAGCGCATTGGGTGCCGGAAAGGAGATGCGCTGCCCCTGCAGTTCCTCGACGCGTTGCACCGGACTGTCACGCAGGACCAGCAGCAAGCCTTCGAGTGCGCGCTCGTCGCGCAACAGTGGCAGGTAGCCGTGCGCGCGATTGGCCATGACCATGTGGTAGGGATTCAGGAAGACCACATCGGCCGTACCTTGTTCGAACTCCCGTTCGAACATCGCAATCGATGGGTGGATGATGAGCTCGCAAGGCAGTCCCGCCTGTTCAAGGGCTTCAACCAGCGGCTGCCAGTTGCGATACATCTCTACGGGCGTGAGCTGTGGCACCACCGCCAGCCGCAACCTCGCACCCTTTGGGAGCGCGTCGCCCGCGCGTGCGATGCGCGGCAGTGCCAGGGGAACTGCCGCCAGCCCCAGGGCGGCGATCAGTGACCGCCGCGCTGCGCAAACCGGGATAGCTCGTTTGCTCATCGCGGCACCAGACGGTCTACGGTGTCGAGCAGTTCAATCGGGCTGAATGGCTTGACCAGGTAGGCGTCGCAGCCGGCGGCCTGGCCCCGCTCGATGTCCGTGCGCTGCCCCCGCGCGGTCAACAGGATCACCTTGGTGGCGTGCTTGAGCACTTCATCTGACTTGATCTTTTCGCAGACCTGGTAGCCGTCGAGCCCGCCGGGCATCATCACGTCCAGCAGGACCACGGCGGGGCGCAGGGTCTGGGCCAGTCTCAATGCGTCTACACCGTTGTCTGCTTCGTGCAGCTGGAAGTCCTCCGACTCCATGGTCATGAGGATGAGCTTGCGGATGTCCGGCTGGTCATCCACGATCAAGGCATTGCGCTTCATACTTTCTCCTTCTTGCGACGCGACATCAGTTCGGCGAGGTCCTTCGCATATTTCTGGGCTTGGGTGATGTCGAAGTTGGACTGGCCGCGCATGGGCGCTCCGGTTGGAAACTCCATCAGGACCTGCACGGTGTCCTCATCCACACTGCCCAGGCGTAACTGCCCGCCGTGCAGGCTCACGATACGCTGAAGCAGGGGCAGTCCGAGCCGGGGAACCGACTCAGCGCCGCCGGGTGTCACGAAGGGCCGCAGCGCGTCCTGGCCGCTGACCTTGATCTGGCTGGCCCCGCGGTTGCGCACGCCCAGCAGGACGTGTTCACCCGACAGCGTGAACCTGATTTCGACGGCCAGTTGCTGACCCGTGTTGATTTCCTTGCGCGAGTGGATCAGGGCATTTTCCAGGCATTCGTGGAAAGCACGGGCCAGCAGTTTTTGATTCCCATAGATCGGCGGTAGGGTCTGCGTGGGTTCGATGATCTCGATGCGCACCCCCATCTTGTCCGCACGCTCGCTCAGCTCCTCGCAGAGTTCGCGCATCAGCGCTACCGGCTCGACGCGGTCGTTTAGATCGAGGACTTCGTTGCCGAAGACCTCGATCAGGTCGGCCAGGCGCATGAGGCGCTGCCCCAGCGCCTGGACCGCCAGTTCGACACCCGTATGGCCGCTGCCGGAAGGCAGGGTCTGCATCTGGCGCTGCAGCAAGCGCATCGGAGGCGTCAGCTCGCCGCGCAGCAATTCGATGATCTGCTGCAGCTTCATGTGACCCGGGGAGGGGCCGATGCTTGCCGCGCCAACGGTGTCTGCCGAGCCTACGAAGGCGATGTCCAGGCCCGCGGGCCCTGACATGAATCGGCCTTCGATCCTGTGACCATCGGCCAGCTCGATCTTGGCGCTGTAGGGTAGTTTGATCTTGCCCAGCGTGGCGGCGGCGACCAGGGACTTGATGACGGGGTTGCCACTCATGGTGTCCACCGGCCGGCCTGGATGCTGTTTGGCTGCAGGGTTGGCGTAGGTCACCAGCCCGCTGACCGCGAAGGTCAGCAGGGGTGCCGGCATGGCATCAAAGAGGGCGTAGACCGAGGGTTGGTGGAAGTTGACGGCCATGGTACTGAGGGAGGTGATTTCCGCTGTTGTTTTATCAAATATATCAAATTTATTGTATTGAGCAAAATATCAAGTAAGGCAATATTCACGGTAGGGGTAATAGGTCGTCAGGCAAAAAAAAGCCCCGCCGAAGCGGGGCCGCAGGGGCAGCTGGCGTCAACGGCCGAAGTCCAGTGGCAGGCCCACATAGTTCTCGGCGATGCTGCGCGAGCCAGCCTCACTGTGGATCAGGTAGTCCAGCTCGGCTTCCTGAAACTTCTGGGCGATCTCGCCTTCGTTCGGGAAACGGTGCATCAGGCTGGTGAACCACCAGGAGAAGCGCTCGGCGCGCCAGATGCGCTTGAGCGCCAGCTCGGAGTAGCGGTCGATGCCGGCCTCGGACTTGTCCTTGTAAAACTCGACCAGGCCGTTGAAGAGGTATTTCACGTCGGTGGCCGCCAGGTTCAGGCCTTTGGCGCCAGTGGGCGGCACGATGTGGCCGGCGTCGCCGGCGAGGAACATGCGGCCGAAACGCAGCGGCTCGGTCACGAAGCTGCGCAGCGGAGCGATGCTCTTCTCGATGCTGGGGCCGGTGACGAGCTGTTCGCGTGCTTCTGGGTCCAGCCGCAGGCGCAGTTCCTGCCAGAAGGCCTCGTCGGACCAGGCCTCCACCTTGTCGGTCAGCGGCACCTGCAGGTAGTAGCGGCTGCGGGTCTCGCTGCGCATGGAGCACAGGGCGAAACCGCGCGGGCTGTTCGCATAGATCAGTTCCTCGTGCACCGGCGGGGTGTCCGACAGCAGGCCCAGCCAGCCGAAGGGGTAGACCTTTTCGTACTCGCGGATGGCGCTGCGCGGTGCGCTGGCGCGGCACACGCCGTGGAAGCCGTCGCAGCCGGCAATGAAGTCACACTGGATCTCGTGCGTCTTGCCGTCCTTTTCGTAAGTGACGCGCGGGTTCTTGCTGTCGAAGTCGTGCACCTGCACGTTGGCGGCCTCGTATACCGTGGTCAGGCCGGCCGCGGCGCGCGCGTCCATCAGGTCTTTGGTCAATTCGGTCTGGCCGTAGACCATGACGTTCTTGCCGCCGGTCAGCTTGTTCATGTCGATGCGGTGGCGCTCGCCCTTGAACAGCATGTCGAAGCCCCCATGCACCAGGCCTTCCTTGTGCATGCGCGCGCCGACACCGGCTTCGTCCATCAGGTCGATGCAGACCTGCTCCAGGATGCCGGCTCGGATGCGCGTGAGCACGTAGTCACCGGTTTGGCGCTCGAGGACGATGGCGGCGATGCCGGCCTTGTGCAGCAACTGGCCAAGCAGCAGGCCCGAGGGCCCGCCGCCGATGATGGCTACCTGGGTACGCATGAGGTGCTCCTGTGCGAAAAAACGATGCCCAAGAATAGGCAGGAGCGTTCCGGAATGCATCCCTTGATGTCCGTCAATGCGCGATGATCGCCATAAGTGTGCGATCATCGCGCAAACGATGGAATTCCCATGATCGCCAAATCCGATTTGATCGAAGGTATGGCCAAGGGCATGGCGGTGCTGGAGAGCTTCGACACCGAGCGCCAGCGCCTCAACGCCACGCTGGCCGCGCAGCGCGCCGGCATCACGCGGGCCGCGGCGCGCCGCCATCTGCTGACCCTGACCCATCTGGGCTATCTGGAGACCGACGGCAGCCACTTCTGGCTGTCCAGCAAGGTGCTTCGCTTTTCCGGCAGCTACCTGGCCTCCTCGCGGCTGCCGAGAGCCCTGCAGCCGGTGCTTGAGCGCCTGGCCACGCAGACCGGAGAATCCTTCTCGGCGGTGGTGCTCAACGGGGACGAAGTGGTCATCGTGGCGCGCAGCAGCGACGTGCGCCGCACCGGCAGTGAAGGTCTGCCGCAGGTGCTGGCCTATGGCCTGCATCTGGGGGCGCGCCTGCCCGCCCATGCCACCTCCACCGGTCGTGTGCTGCTGGCTGCGCTGCCGAGGGCGGACTTCAGCGCCTGGATGAAGGGGCGGCTGTTGACACGCCTGACCATGCACACGGTGACCGAGTCGCCTGCCTTTCGCAGTCTCATCGAGCAGGTGCGTCGCGAAGACTACTGCCTGAGCACGGAAGAGCACGAGCTCGGTGTGCACGCCTTGGCGGTCCCCCTGCGCAATGGCCAGGGCCGCACCGTGGCGGCGCTCAATGTCGTCGCCGCCACCTCCCGTCTCTCCGGCGCGGCCATGCAGCGCGATTTGCTGCCTATGCTGTGGGAAGCGGCGCGCGAGGTGCGGGCCTTGATCTGAAACTGTGTGTAATTGCAACAATCCGCACGGGCCGTGGCGATACGCGGGGCTTGCGGTATATATTTGAAACGGCATCCCGCGGAGCCGTCTATATTTCGATCACATATTCAAGGAGCATCCATGAAGCGTCTGTCCCTCATCACCCTGCTGATCCTTGCCATGCCCAGCGCCTGGGCCCAGCTCAAGCCCTGTGACGAACTGAAGGCCGAAATCGCGGCCAAGATGGACGCCAACGGCGTCAAGAACTACACGCTGGAAATCGTGGCCACCGATCAGGTCGGCGACCGCAAGGTGGTGGGTAGCTGCGAGGGTGGCAGCAAGAAGATCGTTTACGTGCGCAACTGAGCTGCTGTCGCTTCGACACCCGGTCGCCGCCAGGCTCTGGCGGCGATTTTTTTTGCCGGACGGATTGCTTACAAATCCACACCAAGTCGGCACCGGCACTGCGCATGGCGCTGCAGAATGGCGCAGACCATGTTTTCCCTATTTCGCAAGAACAGGGGCGCCAGCCCGGAGACCATCAGCCACCATTCCATGCTGCCGCATCGCATGGATCTGGAGGAGCGCAAGGCTTTCCGGCGCGAACTGCTGGACCGGGTGATACGGGAGAGCCTGCTGGCGCTGGAGGTGGCGGCTGGCATGTACCGCCTGCGCACCATGCCGCTGGATGCGCGCCATCACCGCTTCGTCGCCATGATCGATGTGGGCCGTCATTTCCAGCCTCGACGCGCCGGGCGCGCCTGGGATGATCCCGAGACCGAACGCTGGATCCGCAAGTGCGCCTATGAACGCTTCGGCCTGTTGCTCGATGCCATCTACTGGCGTACCGGTGACGCCCCGGCACCCTCCCGGTCGTCCGGTGTGGCCGCTGCCGCGCCGGCGCACCCGTATTACCAACTGGTGTCGGAAGAGGAAAAACAGGCCCTGATGGAGGCCATCCGGCAGGGCAGCGAATTGCCCGTGCTGCATGTCGGTGACTGGGAGTACCAGACCGATATGGCGCCGCTCGACGGCCCCGGATCGCAGCGCGAGCCCTGAGGTGGGGCCGAGGGGCGGCCGGCCTCAGTCCATCGCCATCGCCGGACGCGTGCGGTAGAACTTCAGGGGCACGACCTCGGCCTCGCGTGCGGCCTGGTTCAGTACCGATTTTTTCATCCTGCCCACCACGTGCATCTCGCAGGGTTTGCAGTCGAAGCGCAGCGTGAGCTTTTCCTTGCCGTTGATCAGGGTCAGCGGTTCGGCGCGTACCGTGCCCTGCACGCCAGTGACGCCCTTGGCCTGCTTGGGGCACAGACTGAGCGAGAAGCGCACGCAGTGCTTGGCGATCATCAGGCTGACTTCACCTTCTTCTTCATGGCTTTCGTAGGCGGCGGCGATGACCTTCACGCCGTGTTTCGCATAGAAGTCGCGCGCTTTCTCGTTGAACACGTTGGCCAGGTAGCTGAGTGTGTCTTCCGGGTAGGGCGCGGGCGGCTCCACCGGACGGGCACGCGGCGGGCGCATGTAGGCGGCAGCGCGGGCGGCCTCCAGCGCGGCCACCGCGTCGCGGCGCAGGGCGTTGAGCGTGGAGGCGGGGATGAACCAGGCCTGCGCCAGGTCCACGGTGATGGCGATCGGTTCGAAGAGCGTGGCGCCAAAGCGCCCCAGCTGTTCGCGCAGCGTGGCCTCGGCCTGCGCGGCGTTCTTGGCCGGCTCCCTGGCCGCAGCGACGCTGGCGTGGCCCGTATGGCCATCTTCGTCCATCAGCTCCAGGGCAAAGCCCGTGGCGGTTTCCTGCAGCTTGGCCCAGACGCCGATGCGGCGTTCGCTGGACTTCTTTTCCATCAGCCGAACCCAGTTCATGTCGCGGTTGCGGTTCAACTCGGTGCCCTTGCGCAGGTCCTTGAAGCCGGCCATCGGGTCCTTGGGGTACACGCGCCACTGGTCGACCGCCAGCGCGCCGGCCGGCTCGGCCCGGTTGATGGCCAGGCCCACCAGTTCCTTCTGCAGGTCGTAGTAGCACAGGCCGTCGCCGTTGTGCAGCACGGTGCCGGGTTCGCTCACCGTGAGCTCGACGAAATCGGGGCCGACCTTGGTGACGTAGCCCAAGTGGCGGCCCGGGTTCTTGGGCGTGTCGAAGGCGCCGATGTCTTCCTTGCGACCCTGCACGAAGTAGTCGGTGAACTCGCGGTTGAAGTTCTGGTCCGGATCGGGCATGAAGCTGAAGGTGGTGCGGCCGCTGGAGGCTCGGGCGAGTTCGGGGCGGGCTTCCAGCAATTCGTCAAAGAGCTTGCGATAGTGCGCGGTGATATTCTTGACGTAAGCCAGGTCCTTGTAGCGGCCTTCGATCTTGAAGCTGCGGATGCCGGCGTCCACCAGGGCGGCCAGGTTGGCGCTCTGGTTGTTGTCCTTCATCGAGAGCACGTGCTTGTCGTGCGCCACGAAACGGCCCTGGCTGTCCTGCACCTGGTAGGGCAGGCGGCAGGCCTGCGAGCAGTCGCCGCGGTTGGCGCTGCGACCCGTGTGGGCGTGGCTGATGTAGCACTGGCCGCTGTAGGCCACGCACAGGGCGCCGTGCACGAAGAACTCCAGCGTGCAATGTGTCTGGGCGCGGATGGCCTGGATCTGCTGCAACGTCAGCTCGCGCGCCAGCACGATCTGGCTCAGGCCGGCGTCCTGCAGGAAACGGGCTTTTTCGGGGGTGCGGATATCGGTCTGGGTGCTGGCATGCAGCTGGATGGGCGGCAGGTCGATCTCCAGCAGCCCCATGTCCTGGATGATCAGAGCATCGACGCCCGCGTCAAAGAATTGCCAGGCCAGCTTACGCGCCGGCTCCAGCTCGTCGTCGCGCAGGATGGTGTTGAGCGTGACGAAGATGCGGCTGTTGTAGCGGTGCGCGTGCTGCACCAGGCGGGCGATGTCCTGCACGGAGTTGTCGGCCGAACTGCGCGCACCGAAGGAGGGACCGCCGATGTAGATGGCGTCGGCGCCATGGTTGATGGCCTCGATGCCGATGTCGGCGGTGCGGGCCGGGGAAAGGAGTTCGAGCTGGTGTTCGGGCAGGGACATGCCCCCGATTATCCCAGTCCGAACCCGTTTTTAGTAGCCAGGGGACGAGCCCCCTGCGGGTCAGGGCGCCGCCGGGGCGACGGCCGCGCCTTCGATCTTGTGACGCTGCAGGGCCTGGGCCACGAAGCCGCTGGCCTTCATCTCCTCGACGAAATCACGCAGATAGGCCACGCCGGCCTCGCCGCGCACGCGTGGTGTCCCCATGGCCTGGTTGATGACCATGAAGCGGCCAGGCAACAGGCGCAGGCCGGGCACGCGTTTGGCGTCGGCTTCGAGTTGCTGCTTGACGCCGGCGGCGACTTCGAGCTTGTTGGCCACGAAGTAGTCGACGACGGCGGGCGAGGTGGGCGCACGTTCCAGCGTGGCTTGCTTGATCTCGCGCGTCAGGTAGAGGTCGTAGGCGCTGCCTTTGCCCACGGCGATGCGGTGGCCCGGTCGGTCCACTTCTTCGTTCTGGCGCAGCGGCGAATCCTGGCGCACGAGGTAGGCGCCCTCGATGACCACATAGGCCGCGCTGTACAGCACGTCCTGGCCTCGCAGCGGATCGATGGCGACAAAGGCAATGTCGACCTTATTGGCCTTGAGCGCTTCCACGACCTGGCCGGCCGCGGTGAAGGTGACGAGTTCCAGCTTGACACCCAGGCGGCTGGCCAGTTCACGCGCCAGGTCGACGGAGACCCCTGTGGGCTGACCGGCGGCGTCCTTGTTGGCCAGGATGGGGTTGCCGAAGTTGATGGCGGCACGCAGGGTGCCCTGGGGGGCGAGCGCCTCGCGGGCGGCTGGCGGGATGGTGGAACAGGCGGTCATGAATACGGATGAAGTGAGAAAAAGCGCCAGGGCCAGGCCGCGGCGCAGGGTCGGGGGCAGAACGGGCATCAGAAGTCCACTTTCTCACCGGGATTGACCGCGAGCATCTTGTTGGCCTCGTTGCCCAGTGCGGCAGAGAACTCGGCCGTGGTGCCCTTGAGCTGCGGGATGGTGCCGTAGTGGATGGGCAGGGCGTACTTGGGCTTGAGGTAGTTCTTCACGGCATAGGCGGCGTCAGCCGGGCTCATGACGAAGTGGCCGCCGATGGGGATGAGCAGCAGGTCGGGCTTGTAGTACTCGCCGATGAACTTCATGTCGCCGAACAGGCCGGTGTCCCCCATGTGGTAGATCTTGAAGCCGTTTTCCATCTCGATGACGAAACCGACCGGTTCGCCGCCCACCTGCACTTCTTCCTTGGTGGTGGCCGGGTTCTTCCAGGCGTACTCGGAGGAGTGTTCGGCGTGGGTGGCCGTGATCTTCACGCCATTGGGGCCGAAGGGCATGATGGTGCCGCCCTTGCCGAAGCGCGGGGACAGTTCCGCGGGCAGCACGCCCAGGGTGGTCAGGGTCTGGTTCAGGCCGGCCGGCCCGTACATCGGGACTTTGTGCATCTTGGCCAGATCCGGGGCATCGGCCACATGGTCGAAGTGGCCGTGCGTGACCAGCACCAGATCGACCTTGCCCAGGGCTTCCAGGTTCTTGAAGCTGGCCGGGGTCTTGGGGTTGGTACGCAGCCAGGGGTCGACCACGATGACCTTGCCGCCGGGCGTGGTGATGCGCACGCTGGCCTGGCCCAGCCACAGCACCTCGGTCTTGCCGCTTTGGGCACTGGCACTGATGGCGCCGAGCAGGACGCTGGTGGCGAGGGCGGCTTTCAGCAATTGCTTGAACAAGGGCTGCATGGAGGATCTCCTGGTCTGTGGTCGTTGGGGGAGGGGACTTGCTGCACCGATTGAATACAGGCCATGGGCCGACGTCAAGCGAGCAAACCCCGCGAGTGTCATCCGGACCATAAAAAAACGCGGCCCAGGCCGCGTTTTTCCGGGATGCTGCCAGGGTTTATTCGATCTTGGCCTTGGCCTTGAGCTCGTCCTGGAACTTCACCAGCTTCTGCTGGCCCAGTTGCTGGGCGATCTGCGGCTTGATCTCCTCGATCTTGGGCAGCTGGGCTTCGCGCACGTCGTCCAGGCGGATCACGTGGTAGCCGAACTGGGTCTTGACCGGGGTCTCGGTGATCTTGCCCTTGGGCAGCGCGACCATGGCGTCGGAGAATTCCTTGACGTAGTTGCCGGCTGCAGCCCAGTCCAGGTCGCCGCCGTTGGCGCCGGAGCCCGGGTCCTTGGACTGCTTCTTGGCGATGGCGTCGAACTTGGCGCCCTTCTTGAGCTGAGCGATGATGGCCTTGGCTTCGGCTTCCTTCTCGACCAAGATGTGGCGGGCACGGTATTCCTTGCCGGCATTGGCGGCGACGAACTTGTCGTACTCGGCCTGGATCTCGGCGTCGGTGATCGGGTTGTTCTTCTGGAAGGTGGTCACCAGGTCTCGGATCAGCAGGGAGTCGCGCGTGAACTCCATCTGCGCCTTGAACTCGGGGCTGGCGTCCAGGCCCTGCTTCTGCGCTTCCTGCACCAGCAGTTCGCGGTCGACCACGGCCTTCTTGAGCTCGTCCATCATCTCGGGCGTGATCTGGCGGCCCGAGCGGGCGAACTGCTGGGCCAGCGCGTCGACGCGTGCCAGCGGGACGGGCTTGCCATTGACGATGGCCAGGTTTTGCGCCTGGGCCGGAACCACCAGGGCGCCCATCAGCGTGGCCAGGGCCAGGGCCGGGAGTATCAGCTTGTTCATCATGAATCCTAGGAAATCGACGGAGGTGTCAGGGGGAGGGAAAACAGGCCCGAGTGCGTTCAGAGCGTTTCGATGGCGATCGCATGCACGCCTTGGGCGATGAAATCTTGCAGCGCATCATACACAAGGCGATGCCGCGCCACGCGTGACAGTTCTGTAAAAAAGGGTGAAGCGATGCGTACCCGGAAATGGGTGCCGTAGGGCGTGCCGTTGGAGCCGGTGTGGCCGGCATGCGCCGCGCTTTCGTCGATGACGTCGAGCACGCTGGGCTGCAGCTTCTGTTGCAGGCGTTCGGCCATGCGGCCGGCCAGTCCGGACAGGTCCTGTGTCATGGTTTTCATGCCTGGTCGGTCTTCAGGTAGCGGGCGATGTACAGGCCCTGGCCGACGATGAAGATCAGGGGGAAGGCATAACCCCAGAGCTTGAAGTTGACCCAGGCCTCGGTGCTGTAGAAGGCCGCCACATAGCCGTTGAGCACGGCCATGAAAGTGCAGTAGACGATCCAGGCCACGTTCAGGCGCATCCACACGGCGTCGGGCAGTTCCAGCTGGCTGCCCAGCAGCAGCTTGAGGTAGTTCTTTTTCATGGCCCACAAGGCGACGGCCAGCGCCACGGCCATGGCGGCGTAGAGCACGGTGGGCTTCCACTTGATGAAGCGGTCGTCGTGCAGAGCCAGGGTCAGCGTGCCGAAGACCAAGATCAGCGCCAGGGTGATTTTCTGCATGGTCTGCAGCTTGCGGTCGATGGCGTACATCAGGCCGGTCTGCAGCGCGGTGGCGGCCATCAGCACTGCGGTGGCGACGTAGATGTCGTAAAACTTGTACGCACCGAAGAACAGCAGGATGGGGAAGAAGTCGATCAGTATTTTCATGGGGTAAAGACTCGTCTGCCCGGATTATCGGGGCAGGGAAGGCCGCTCAGGGCTTGTGCTCCAACGCCGCCGAGTTCATGCAGTAGCGCAGCCCGGTGGGCGTGGGGCCGTCCTCGAAGACGTGGCCCAGGTGGGCGCCGCACTGGGCGCAGACAGTTTCCACGCGCACCATGCCGTGGCTGGTGTCGCGGCGCTCTTCGATGGCGTGCGGTTCGGCAGGTTCGGAAAAGCTGGGCCAGCCGCAACCCGCGTCGAACTTTCTGTCGGACTCGAACAGGCGCGCGCCGCAACAGACGCAGTCATAGTGCCCGGCTTGCCAGAAGTCAGCGTACTTTCCGGTGTACGGGCGCTCGGTGGCCGCGTGGCGCGTGACCTGGTAGGCGCCGGGCTCGGCGTGCTTGGCGGCCAGCAGGGCCTTCCACTCTTCGGCAGTTTTCTGGATGGAATAGCTCATGGTTGATTGCGGTCGCTCATGAGGAGCAACTGATTTCGATCGAAGTGGCCCATTCGGGCGGGAAACCGGCCTCGGCCTCATGGCCGGGATGCTCGGCATAGGGATTTTCCAGCAGGGCGAGCAGGCGCGCAACGCCGGAAAAGTCCTTTTCTCGCGCCTGGCGGATGACCAGTTCGCCCAGGTGGTTGCGCAGGATGAACTTGGGGTTGGTGCCCAGCATGGTAGCCGCGGCCAGGGTGCGGTCTTCCTGTGCCAGACGCGCATCGTATTGTTTGAGCCAGTCGTCCAGGGCCGTGCGGTCCAGGAACAGGTCTCGCACCGGCGCGGCCTGGGCATCGCCTGCGTAGTGGCTGAGTCGCCGCCAGAAGATGGTGTGGTCCACGCGTTCCTGGGCCAGCAGCTTGAGGATGCCTTCGACCAAGGCCCGGTCCTCGGGCCGTGACGCGTGCAGGCCGAGCTTGGCGCGCAGGCGCGCTTCGAGTTCGGCCGGGAACACGGTTTTGTAGGACTCCAGCGCGGCCAGCGCCAGTTCCTGTTCGCCGATCAGCGGCAGCAAGGCCTGGCCCAGGCAGAAGAGGTTCCAGTAGGCGATGTTGGGCTGACGGCCGTAGGCGTAGCGGCCCTGGGTGTCGGAGTGGTTGCAGATGTGCGCCGGGTCGTAGCCGTCCAGGAACTGGAAGGGGCCGTAGTCCAGCGTCAGGCCCAGGATGCTCATGTTGTCGGTGTTCATGACCCCATGGCAGAAACCCACGGCCTGCCACTGCGCCAGCAGCGCGGCGGTGCGTTCGCTGACGGCTTCGAGCAGGGCGGCGTAGGCATTGCCAGCGAACTTCTCCGTGCCGCGGCAGGCCGGGTAGTAGTGGTCGATGACAAAGTCGGCCAGCCGGCGCAGCTCTTCGGGCTGGTCGTTGGCTGCAAAGTGCTCGAAGTGGCCGAAGCGGATGAAACTGGGTGCCACGCGGGTGACCACGGCGGCGGTTTCGATCTCTTCCCGACGCACAGGCGCGTCCGAGCCGGTCACGCACAGGGCACGTGTGGTCGGAATCCCCAGGCCCTGCATGGCCTCGCTGCACAAAAACTCCCGGATGCTGGAACGCAGCACGGCCCGGCCATCGCCCATGCGCGAGTAGGGTGTGCGGCCGGCGCCCTTGAGCTGGAGCTCCAGGCCGGTATCGGTCTCACCCAGCAGCAGGGCACGCCCGTCGCCCAGCTGGCCGGCCCAGACGCCGAACTGGTGGCCGCTGTAGACCGTGGCGACGCTCTGGCTGCCCGCCAGCGGGCGGTTGCCGCTGAGCGCCTGCAGCAGGTCCTCGGATTCGGTCCAGCCTTCGGGAAGGCCAATTTCCCGGCCCACGGCGCGGCTCTGGCCGACCCAGTGGGGCGCGGGCAGGGGCTGCGGGGGCAGGGCGGTGTGGAAGGCCGAGCCGAGGGCGGCGTAACGGTTGACCCAGCCCAGGCCAGACTCGACGGCGGTTTTTCCGTCCAGGGAAACTTCGGTGGCAACAGACATGGACTGATTGTCACGCAGTGGACGATCTCCGGTCCTGATCAGGGACTTACCCTGTGTGGACAGCCCGTTTGCTTGCGCCATACTGGTAAATAGAGAGCACAGAACACAAAAGGAGACCTGTCCATGCTCGGATTGATGCAAAACCAGCCGCTGCTGATTTCTTCCCTGATCGACTTTGCCGAACGTCACCATGGTGACGGCGAGATCGTTTCGCGCCGCGTCGAAGGTGACCTCCACCGCTATCACTGGCGTGACGTGGCGCTGCGTTCGCGCCGGGTGGCCAATGCGCTGGACGCGCTGAAACTGAAGTTCAGCGACCGCGTGGCCACGCTGGCCTGGAACGGTTATCGCCATCTGGAACTCTATTTCGGCGTGAGCGGTTCGGGCCGTGTGCTGCACACCCTGAACCCGCGCCTGCACCCCGAGCAGATCGCCTGGATCGCCAACCACGCCGAAGACCAGGTGCTGTGCTTCGACCTGTCCTTCCTGCCCATCATCCAGGCCGTGCACGCCAAGTGCACCACGGTGAAGCACTGGATCGCCCTGTGTGACGCCGACAAATTGCCCAAGGACAGCGGCATTCCCGGCCTGCAAAGCTACGAGGCCTGGATCGGTGCCCAGAGCGACACATACCGCTGGCCCGAGTTCGACGAGAACTCGGCCTCCAGCATGTGCTACACCAGCGGCACCACGGGCAACCCCAAGGCCGCGCTGTACAGCCACCGCTCCACCATCCTGCACGCCTATGCCGCGGCGCTGCCCGATGTGATGTGCCTCAGCGCACGCGACTCGGTGCTGCCGGTGGTGCCCATGTTCCACGTCAATGCCTGGGGCATTCCCTACTCGGCGGCGCTGACCGGTGCCAAGCTGGTGTTCCCGGGGCCGGCGCTGGATGGCAAGTCCATCTACGAACTGATCGAGGCGGAGCGGGTCACCTATGCCGCGGGCGTGCCCACCATCTGGCAGATGCTGCTGGGCCACATGAAACCCGGCGGCCTGAAGTTCTCCACGCTCAAACGCACCGTCATCGGCGGCTCGGCCTGCCCGCCGGCCATGATCACCGCCTTCCGCGAAGAGTACGGCGTGGAGGTGCTGCACGCCTGGGGCATGACCGAGATGTCGCCGTTGGGCACGCTGTGCACGCTCAAGAACAAGCACCTGACGATGCCCGAGTCCGAGCAGATGAAGATCCGCCTCAAGCAGGGGCGCGCCATCTACGGCATGGACATGAAGATCGTGGGGGGCGATGGCCAGGAGCTGCCCTGGGACGGCAAGGCCTACGGCGACCTGCTGGTGCGTGGGCCCTGGATCCTGCGCGAGTACTTCAAGGGGGAGGGCGGCAACCCACTGGTCCAGGACGGCTGGTTCCCCACCGGTGACGTCGCCACCATCGACCCCGATGGCTATATGCAGATCACCGACCGCAGCAAGGACGTGATCAAGTCCGGCGGTGAGTGGATCAGCTCGATCGAGGTGGAAAACATCGCCGTGGCCCACCCGGCCGTGGCCATGGCAGCCTGCATCGGCATGAAACACCCGAAATGGGATGAGCGGCCTGTCGTCGTGGTCGTGAAGAAACCCGGTGCGGAAGTCAGCAAGGAAGAGTTGCTCCAGTTCTACGAAGGCAAGACGGCCAAGTGGCAGATCCCGGACGACGTGATCTTTGTCGATGCCATCCCCCTGGGCGCCACCGGCAAGATGCTCAAGACGCGGCTGCGCGAGACGCTCAAGGACTACAAGCTGCCCGGGACCTGAGCGCCCGCCAGCATGCTGAATGAGCTGCCTGGGTACGATGCTCCGGCCGACTTTGTGACGGAGTCGCAAAGGCGATAGTTCTAGGGCAATCCCTAGCGCTGCACCCTAGGAATTTGGTTACGCTGCAATGGTTTTGTCAACGAGGAGATTTCAAATGAAGTTCACCACGAAACTTGTGACCGCCGCCGCCATGCTGGCTTTTGCCGGTGCGGCCCTGGCCCAGAAGGGCGAAACCGTGAAGATCGCCTGGATCGATCCGCTGTCCGGGCTCATGGCCCCAGTGGGCAACAACCAGGTCCGAAGCTTCCAGTTCTTCGGCGAGAAGTTCAGCGGCGCGGGCAACCCGGCCGGCGTGAAGTTCGAGATCATCGCCCTCGACAACAAGCTCAGCCCGGCGGAAAGCCTGAACCAGCTCAAGGCCGCCATCGACCAGGGCGTGCGCTACATCACCCAGGGCAACGGCTCTTCGGTGGCCGGCGCGCTGATCGACGCCGTGGCCAAGCACAACGAGCGCAACCCCGGCAAGGAAATCATCTACCTGAACCACTCGGCCGTGGACCCCGACTTCACCAACAGCAAGTGCAGCTACTGGCACTTCCGCTTCGACGCCGACACCTCCATGAAGATGGAAGCCATCACCACCTTCATGAAGGACCAGAAAGACATCAAGAGCGTCTACCTGCTCAACCAGAACTACTCGCACGGGCACCAGGTCGCCAAGTTCGCCAAGGAGCTGATCGCGCTCAAGCGCCCCGATGTGAAGATCGCCGGCGAAGACCTGCACCCGCTGGCCCAAGTGCGCGACTTCGCGCCTTACATCGCCAAGATCAAGGCTTCTGGCGCCGACACCGTGATCACCGGCAACTGGGGTTCCGACCTGGCCCTGCTGGTCAAGGCGGCCAACGAAGGCGGCTACAACGGCAAGTTCTACACCTACTACACCGGCGTGAGCGGTACGCCGACCGCCCTGGGCCAGACCAGCGCGGGCCGCGTTTTCCAGGTGTCCTATAACCACTACAACATGGGTGGTGACATGGGCAAGTGGCAGGCCGAATACAAGGCCAAGTTCAAGGACGACTTCTACACCGGCTCGGTCATCCACATCTACAAGGCGCTGGGTGAAGCCATGGCCAAGGCCAAGTCGACCGACCCCGTCAAGGTGGCGGCCGCCCTGGAAGGCCTGAAGTTCAAGAGCTACAACGGCGATGTCGAGATGCGCAAGACCGACCACCAGATGCAGCAGCCGCTGTTCCTGACGGTCTGGCAGAAGGCGGACAAGAAGTTCCCCTACAGCCCGGAGAACACCGGCATGACCCTGGCCTTGGTGAAGGAATTCCCGTCCTACGTGTCCAGTACCCCCACCAGCTGCCAGATGAAGCGTCCCTGAGTTTTCCTGACTGCAGCCAGGCATGGGGCCCGATTGCTCTGAAAAGGTCGGGCCCTTTTCATGTCTGACAGGAATGTGTACGTATTGAGGTCTGCCCGGCAGACACGGAAGGTTGTTCCCTGATGGAGTTCTTCATCATCTCCATGCTCAACGGCTTGAGCTATGGGCTCTTGCTGTTCATGCTCAGCTCCGGGCTGACGCTGATCTTCAGCATGATGGGCGTGCTCAATTTCGCCCACGCCAGCTTCTACATGCTGGGGGCCTACATCGGCTACTCCGTGGCCTCCCTGGTGGGCTTCTGGCCCGGCCTGATCATGGCCCCGCTGGTGGTGGGTCTGCTGGGCGCTGTGTTCGAGCGCCTGGCCTTGCGCAAGGTGCACAAGTACGGCCACGTGCCGGAACTGCTGATCACCTTCGGCCTGTCCTACATCATCCTCGAGCTGGTGCAGCTGGTCTGGGGCCGCACGGCCGTGGAATTCTCTCCGCCGCAGTTGCTGCAGGGCCCGATGTTCACCCTGGTCAACCACGCTGCCCAGGGCATCAGCCTGGTCTGGGGTGTGGCGCCGGCCGAGCTTTGTGAGGCGGCCGCCTGCTCGCCGTTCCCGGCCACGCGTGGTTTCATGATGCTGGTGGCGCTGTTCATGCTGGTGTCCCTGTGGCTCATGCTCACGCGCACCCGCATCGGCCTGGTGATCCAGGCCGCGCTGACGCACCCCGAGATGGTCGAGTCCCTGGGGCATAACGTGCCACGCGTTTTCATGCTGGTGTTCGGCGCCGGCGCCGCGCTGGCCGGCTTGGGTGGTGTGATCGGGGGCAGCACCTTCGTCACCGAACCGGCCATGGCCGGTACCGTGGGCTCCGTCATCTTCGTGGTGGTGGTGGTGGGCGGGCTGGGTTCGCTCTCTGGCGCCTTTCTGGCCTCGGTGCTGATCGGCGTGATCCAGACCTTTGCCGTGGCCTTTGACTATTCCTTCATCACGCTGGCGCAGCAGCTGGGCCTGGAGCTCAGCGCGGCAGCTCGCAACAACTCGGTGCTCAAGCTCACGCTCTCGCAGGTCGCGCCCATCCTGCCCTATCTCTTCCTGGTCCTGATCCTGATCTTCCGGCCCAAGGGCCTGCTCGGTACACGGGACGAGTGAACATCATGGCCAAGCATTACTACGAATTCAAACCCTACAACGTCGGCCGCTGGATCATCTGGGGCTTCTTCGCTCTGCTGCTTTTCTTTGCACCCAAGGTCTTCACCAGCAGCCTGTCGGTGACCATGCTCTCGCAGATGGGCATCGCCATCATCGCCTGCCTGTCCTACAACATGCTGCTGGGGCAGGGCGGCATGCTCAGCTTCGGCCACGCCGTCTACTCGGGCCTGGGCTCCTACATGGCCATCCATGCCTTGAACATGGTCAGCAAGGGAACCCTGCCCATTCCCGTGAGCCTGCTGCCCATCATCGGCGGCTTCGCCGGCCTGGGTTTTGCCGTGCTCTTTGGTTATGTGACGACGCGCAAGTCCGGCACACCCTTTGCCATGATCACGCTGGGCCTGGCCGAACTGGTGTTCGCCATGTCGCTGATGTTCTCCGAATTCTTTGGGGGCGAGGCCGGTGTATCGGGCAACCGCGTGGTGGGCCAGCCCTTCTTCGGCATCAGCTTCGGGCCGGGCACCCAGGTCTACTACCTGATCGCGGTCTATACCTTCGTCTGTGTGGCGCTCATGTTCGCCTTCACGCGTACACCCTTGGGCCGCATCCTGAACGCCGTACGCGACAACCCGGAGCGGGTGGAGTTCATCGGCTACAGCACCCAGCGTGTGCGTTACCTGGCCTTCATCATCTCGGGTTTCTTCGCCGGCATCGCGGGTGGCCTGGGCGTCATCCTGTTCGAGATCGTCACGGCCGAAGTGGTGAGCGGCATCCGCTCCGGCGCCTACCTGCTGTTCACCTTCCTGGGCGGCGCCACCTTTTTCTTCGGCCCCATCATCGGCGGGGTGCTGATGGTGCTGGCCTCGGTGCTGCTGTCGGAGATCACCAAGGCCTGGCTGCTGTACCTGGGCCTGATCTTCGTGTTCATGGTGATGTATGCGCCGGGCGGCATCGCCAGCCTGATCATGATGAACCTGCGCGTGGCCAGTTTCGGTTTCCTGCGCAAGCTCTGGGTCAGCTACCTGGGCCTGGCGATCTCGGCTCTGGTGCTGCTGCTGGGTGCGGCAGTGCTGATCGAGATGGTCTACCACCTGCAGCTCAACCTTTCCATGGGGCCGGAGTTGCGTTTCATCGGCATTCCGCTCAATGCGCACAGCCCGGACCACTGGTTCGGGGGCGCCTTCGTGATGCTGACCGGGCTGGGCCTGTTCGAGCTGTGCCGCCGGCACTACGTGCATGAGTGGGGCGAGGTCCAGGAAGACATCGAGAAGGAAATCAAGCGGAGGGAAGCGCTATGAGCGGGGCAGACCACATGCAGCAGCCCGCACTGGAACTCAAGGATCTGCGCAAGAGTTTCGGCAAGACGGAGATCATCCGTGGCGTCGATCTGGTTGTGCAGCCCGGTGAACGTGTGGCCGTGATCGGCCCCAACGGCGCCGGCAAGTCCACGCTGTTCAACCTGATCAGCGGGCGTTTCGGCCCCACCAGCGGCGAAGTGCTGCTGCATGGCAAGCGCATCGACGGCATGAGGCCCTACGAGATCAATCGCATGGGTCTGGCGCGCAGCTTCCAGATCACCAACATCTTCCCCAAGCTCAGCGTGTTCGAGAACCTGCGCTGTGCCGTGCTCTGGAGTCTGGGTTACCGCTACACCTTCTTCAAGTTCCTGGCGGACCTGGAAGACGCCAACGACCGTACCGAAGAACTGCTGGAGATGATCCGCCTGGACAAGAAGCGCGACATCCTGGCCGTGAACCTGACCTATGCCGAGCAGCGTGCGCTGGAGATCGGCGTCACCATCGCCGGCGGCGCCAGCGTGATCCTGCTGGACGAGCCTACCGCCGGCATGAGCAAGAGCGAGACCACGCGGTTCATCAAGCTGATCCGCGAAGTCACAGAGGGCAAGACCCTGCTGACCGTGGAGCACGACATGGGCGTGGTCTTCGGCCTGGCCGACAAGATTGCCGTGGTGGTCTACGGCGAGCTGCTGGCCTTTGACACGCCGGAAGCGGTACGCGCCAATGCGCGTGTGCAGGAGGCCTACCTGGGCTCGACCGTGGCCGACTCGCAGGCGGGGGGACATTGAGATGACGGCTTTGCTGAAAGTTGAGAGCCTGCACGCCTTTTATGGCAAGAGCCATGTGCTGCATGGCGTGCATTTCGAGGTGCAGCCCGGCGAGATCGTGGCCCTGCTGGGCCGCAACGGTTCCGGGCGTTCCACCACGGCCAAGGCCGTGATGGGCCTGGTGGACTGCGCCGGCAGCGTGAAGTGGAAAGGCCAGGAGATCCAGGGCAAGAAGGCCTTCGAGATCGCCCACCTGGGCGTGGGCTACGTGCCCGAGAACCGCGACATCTTCCCCGACCTGACCGTGCACCAGAACCTGATGCTGGGCGAGAAGGGCAAGGGGCGCAAGAGTCGCTGGAGCTTCGACGACATGTACACCATGTTCCCGCGCCTCAAGGAGCGCCAGCACACCGAAGCCGGCGTGCTCTCGGGCGGCGAGCAGCAGATGCTGACCCTGTGTCGTACCCTCATGGGCGACCCGGACCTCATCATCATCGACGAGCCGACCGAGGGCCTGGCGCCCAAGATCGTGGAATTGGTAGGCCAGTACCTGAAGACGCTCAAGGACCGCGGCATCTCGGTGCTGCTCATCGAGCAGAAGCTGACCATCGCCATGGCCATCTCCGACCGCGCCCTGGTCATGGGGCACGGCAGCATCGTCTTCGAGGGCACCCCTGAAGCGCTGCGCAACGACAGCTACACCCGCAAGGAGTGGCTCGAGGTCTGAGCCTTCAGAGGCTGAGGTTCAGGGGGTTTGTCCCAGCGGCGACAAACCCTCGTTGCATCGCAACATAAACCTTTTACAATCAAAAATCGAACGATCGTTCTATTTTCTGAACCACCCGAGGAACGCAAGCATGAGCGCTGAATACAAGGTGCATGGCGACGTCGCCGTGATCACGCTGAACAACCCGCCCGTCAACGGCCTGGGCTACGAAACCCGCATAGGCATCACCGAGGCGCTGGCCAAGGCCAACGCCGATGGCAAGGTCAAGGCCATCGTCATCACGGGTGCCGGCAAGGCCTTCTCGGGCGGCGCCGACATCAAGGAATTCGGCACACCCAAGGCCCTGCAGGAGCCCAATCTGCTCAGCGTCATCCTCGCCGTGGAGAACTCGGCCAAGCCCGTGGTGGCCGCCATGCACACCATCGCCATGGGCGGCGGTCTGGAGCTGCCTCTGGGCTGCCATTACCGTATTGCCGCGCCGGGCTGCAAGGTCGCGCTGCCCGAAGTCAAGCTGGGGCTGATCCCCGGCGCTGGCGGCACGCAGCGCCTGCCGCGTGCGCTGGGTGTGGAGCCCGCACTGAACATGATCGTCAGTGGCGAGCCGGTGCCCAGCGAGATGCTGGCCCAGGTACCCGGCCAGAAGCTGTTCGACAAGCTTGCCAAGTCCAACGAGTCCCTGCTGGAAGAAGCCATCGCGCTGGCGCAGGAGAAGGCCGATGTGCGCCCGCTGCCCCTGGTGCGCAACCTCAAGGCCCAGCATCCGCAGGGCGATGCCTACTTCCAGTTTGCCCGCAATATGGTGGGCGGCATGAGCAAGAACTTCCCGGCGCCGCTCAAGTGCGTCGATGCCGTGGAAGCCGCCACCAAGAAAAAGTTCGACGACGGCCTGGTCTTCGAGCGCGATATCTTCATCAACCTGATGTGGACGCCCGAGTGCCGCGCGCTGCGCCATATCTTCGCGGCCGAACGTGCCGCCTCCAAGATCCCGGACGTGCCGGAAGACACGCCCAAGCGCGAGATCAAGTCGGTCGCCGTGATCGGCGCCGGCACCATGGGCGGTGGCATCACCATGAACTTCCTGAACGCCGGCATTCCCGTGAAGATGCTGGAGATGAAGCAGGAGGCACTCGACCGCGGCATCGCCACCATCCGCAAGAACTACGAAGCCCAGGTCACCAAGGGCAAGCTCAAGCAGGACAAGTACGACCAGCGCATGGCGCTCCTGTCGACCACGCTGAACTATGCGGACCTCAAGGACGCCGACCTCGTGATCGAGGCCGTGTTCGAGGAAATGGGCGTCAAGGAAACCGTGTTCAAGAAACTCGACGAGGTGATGAAGCCCGGGGCCATCCTGGCCTCCAACACCTCGACCCTGGACGTCAACAAGATCGCTTCCTTCACCAAGCGCCCGCAGGACGTGGTGGGCCTGCATTTCTTCAGCCCGGCCAACGTCATGAAGCTGCTGGAAGTGATCCGCGGCGCCAAGACCGGCAAAGACGTGCTGGCCACCGTGATGGCCGTGGCCAAGACCATCAAGAAGACCGCCGTGGTCTCGGGCGTCTGCGACGGTTTCATCGGCAACCGCATGATCGAGCAGTACAGCCGCCAGGCCGGTTTCCTGATCGAGGAGGGCGCCACGCCCGAGCAGGTCGACAAGGCGGTCGAGAAATTCGGCTTTGCCATGGGCCCCTTCCGCATGGGCGACCTGGCGGGCAATGACATCGGCTGGGCCATCCGCAAGCGCCGCTACGTCGAAAAGCCGAACATGAAGTACAGCAAGACGGCTGACCTGCTGTGCGAGCTGGGCCGTTACGGCCAGAAGACCGGCGCCGGCTGGTACGACTACAAGCCCGGCAAGCGCGACGCCATTCCCAGCCAGCTGGTGGTGGACATGATCGAGAAGCACCGCAAGGACATGGGTATCACCCCGCGCAAGATTTCCGACGAGGAAATCGTGCAGCGCCTGGTCTACGCCCTGGTCAACGAAGGCGCGCACATTCTGGAAGAGGGCATCGCCTCGCGCGCCAGCGACATCGACATGGTCTACCTGACCGGCTACGGCTTCCCCATCCATCGCGGTGGCCCCATGCAATATGCCGACACGGTGGGCCTGTTCAATGTCGTGCAAAGCATGCAGCGATTTGCCCAGAATCCGCTCGACGACGCCAAGTTCTGGCAGCCCGCGCCCCTGCTGGCCAAGCTGGTGGCCGAAGGCAAGAGCTTCAACGGCTGAGCCGCATTCAGGAGAATTTGAAATGACCAACGCCGTTATCGTTTCCACCGCACGCACCCCCCTGGCCAAGAGCTGGAAGGGCGCTTTCAACATGACCCACGGCGCCACCCTCGGTGGCCACGCCGTGCAGCACGCGATCCAGCGCGCCGGCATCGACGCCGCCGAAGTGGACGACGTGCTCATGGGCTGTGCCACGCCCGAGGGCGCCACGGGCTCCAACATCGCGCGTCAGATCGCGCTGGCCGCGGGCTGCCCGGTCACCGTCTCCGGTGTCACGGTCAACCGTTTCTGTTCCTCGGGCCTGCAGACCATCGCCATGGCTGCGCAACGCATCATCGCGGGTGAGGGCGATGTCTACGTGGCCGGCGGCGTCGAGAGCATCTCCTGCGTGCAGAACGAAGCCAACCGTCACATGATCACGGACCCGGCCCTGCTGAAGGCCAAGCCCGAGATCTACTGGAACATGCTGCAGACCGCCGAACAGGTGGCCAAGCGCTACAACATCGGCCGTGACGTGATGGACGAATACGGTGCCGCCAGTCAGCAGAAGGCCTGCGCGGCCCAGGCCGCCGGCCTGTTCAACGCCGAGATCGCCCCCATCACGGTGACGGCTGGCGTGGTCGACAAGACCCTGGGCCTGATCACCAGGAAGGTCACGATCAGCGCGGACGAAGGCCTGCGCGAAGGCACCACGAAAGAAGGCATCAGCGGCATCAAGCCGGCCATGCCGGGCGGTGTGATCTCGGCCGGCAATGCCAGCCAGTTCTCCGACGGCGCCGGCGCCTGCGTGCTCATGAGCGAAGAACTCGCCAGCAAGCGCGGCTTCAAGCCCCTGGGCCGTTTCCTGGGGTTTGCCGTGGCGGGTTGCGAGCCCGACGAGATGGGCATCGGCCCGGTCTTCGCAGTGCCCAAGGTGCTCAAGCGTCTGGGCCTGAAGGTCTCGGACATCGATCTCTGGGAACTCAACGAAGCTTTCGCCGTACAGGTGCTCTACTGCCGTGACAAGTTGGGCATCCCGGCCGACCGCCTGAACGTCAACGGCGGCGCCATTGCCGTGGGCCACCCCTACGGTGTCAGCGGCCAGCGCCTGACGGGCCACGCCCTGATCGAAGGCAAGCGCCGTGGCGCCAAGCGCGTGGTGGTCACCATGTGCATCGGTGGCGGCATGGGCGCAGCCGGCGTGTTCGAGGTGCTGTGAACAGCAGGAAAGGCGCCTCGCACCATGAGCTACCGGCAGACCCTCGACTTCCTGCTCTACCAGTGGCTCGCGGCCGATGCGCTGAATGCGCGTGAGCGTTTCGCGGACCACAACCGCGAAACCTTCGACGCCGTGCTTGACACCTGCGAGCGCATCGCGCGTGAGAAATACGCGCCCTTCAACCGCACGGTCGATATCGAGGAACCGCGTTTCGACGGCGAGCAGGTCATCCTGCCGCAGGCGACCCACGATGCCCAGAAGGCCTACGCGGCCTCGGGCATGCTCAGCGCCGCGCAGGATTACGACATCGGCGGCATGCAACTGCCCTATACCGTGGAGGCAGCGGCCAACTCCTTCTTCGCCATGGCCTCGATCAGCATCGGCTCGGGCCTGTTGACGTCGGGCAACGCCAACCTGCTGATGGCGCACGGCACGGACCTGCAGAAAGAGGTTTTTGCAAAGAACGAATTCGCGGGGCGTTTCTCCGGCACCATGTGCCTGAGCGAGCCGCAGGCTGGCTCGTCATTGAGCGACATCGCCACGCGTGCGGTTCCTGATGGAGCGGACCATGCCACGGATCCGCTCGGCCCGCGTTACCGCCTCAGGGGCAACAAGATGTGGATCTCGGCCGGCGAACACGAGCTGACCGAGAACATCATCCACCTGGTGCTGGCCAAGATCCCTGGTGCCGATGGCAAGACGATACCGGGGACACGGGGCATCTCGCTTTTCATCGTGCCCAAGAAGCTGGTCGATACACAGGGCCAGCTGACCGGGGAGCGCAACGACGTGGCGCTGGCCGGCCTGAACCACAAATGCGGCTGGCGCGGCACGACCAACACGTTGTTGAATTTCGGCGAAGGCAAATACCCCGTGCGTGGGGACAGTGGGGCGATTGGGTATCTCGTGGGCCAGCCCGGCCAGGGCCTGCGCTGCATGTTCCACATGATGAACGAGGCGCGCATCGGCATCGGCATGGCCGCCACCATGCTGGGCATGGCGGGTTACCAGGCCAGCCTGGACTATGCGAAGAACCGCCCCCAGGGCCGGCCGATCGGACCGGACGGCAAGGACGCCGCCAAACCGCAAATCCGCATCATCGAACACGCCGACATCAAACGCATGCTGCTGGCGCAGAAGACGTATTGCGAAGGGTCGCTGGCGCTGCAGCTCTATTGCGCGCGCCTGGTCGACGAGCAGCACACGGGCACACCCGAGGCCGCCGACGAGGCGCGCCTGCTGCTGGAGGTGCTGACGCCCATCGCCAAGAGTTGGCCCAGCGAGTGGTGCCTGGAAGCCAATTCCCTGGCCATCCAGATCCACGGCGGCTACGGCTACACGCGCGATTTCCCGGTGGAACAGTATTGGCGTGACAACCGTCTCAATATGATCCACGAAGGCACGCACGGCATCCAGGCCCTGGACCTGCTGGGCCGCAAGGTGCTGATGGAGGAGGGCCGGGGCCTGCAGCTTCTGGCCGGCCGCATGACAAGCACCATCGCCCGTGCCCAGAAGCAGGTCGAACTGGCCCCCTACGCTGCGCAGCTGGCCGAAGCCCTGCAGCAGGTCGGCACGACGACAAAAGCGGCCTGGTCCACCGGTCAGCCCACTGAGGCCCTGGCCAATGCCGTGCCCTATCTGCAGGCTTTCGGCCACACGGTGCTGGCCTGGATCTGGCTCGAAGTGGCCTTGGCGGCCCAGCCGGACAGCCAGGACATGGCCCAGCGTGGCCGCTTGTTGGCGACACAATTTTTCTTCCGATATGAATTGCCGAAAATCGGTGCCTGGCTTAAGGTGGTGGAATCCCGTGACATGACGTGTGCGGAATTTCCCGAAGAGGCGTTCTGATGGCAACCGAACTCAACAAACTCCGCGTCGAGCGGCTGGTCTGGATACTTGTCTATGGCGGGCTGATCGCGCTGGTCCTGGGCATGTTCGTGCAGCGCTACGACCGGCTGCTGGCCGACATCCTCCAGATCGGCGGCACCATCGTCGCGGGTACCGGTGCCCTGCTGATCTGGGTCCGCTCCCGCATGAAATAAGCAAGGAACCAAGGCACAAGACCATGACACGCAGCATCCAGCAACTTTTCGACCTCAAGGGCAAGACCGCCCTGATCACCGGCGGCTCACGCGGCCTGGGCCTGCAGCTGGCCCAGGCGCTGGGCGAGGCCGGAGCACGCATCATGATCAGCGCCCGCAAGGCCGACGAGCTGGAGGTGGCGGTGGCCGACCTTCAGGCCGCCGGCATCGACGCGCGCTGGATCGCCGCAGACTGCGCCCGCGAAGACGACATCCACCGGCTGGCCGATGAAACCATGCAGCGCATGGGCGAGGTGGACATCCTGGTCAACAACGCCGGTGCCGCCTGGGGTGCGCCTGCCGAGGACCACCCGATTCCCGCCTGGGACAAGGTGATGAACCTCAACATCCGCGGTTATTTCATCCTGAGCCAGGTGATCGGCAAGAAAAGCATGATCCCGCGCAAGTCGGGCCGCATCATCAACGTCGCGTCGATCGCCGGCCTGGGCGGCAACCCGCCCGAGATGACCACCATCGCCTACAACACCTCCAAGGGCGCGGTGATCAATTTCACGCGCGCGCTGGCCGCCGAATGGGGCAAGTACAGCATCAACGTCAATGCCATCTGCCCGGGCTTCTTCCCGAGCAAGATGACGGCCGGCACCCTGGCCGCCTGGGGTGAAGAAAACCTGAAGAAACACGCGCCGCTGCAGCGCCTGGGCGACGACGAGGATCTCAAGGGCCTGTGCGTGCTCTACGCTTCGGACGCCGGCAAGCACATCACCGGCCAGTGGCTGGCGGTGGATGGCGGCGTCAGCTGCGTGACCGGCGGTTGAGGGCGGGTGACATGAGTATTCCCTTTGGCGTCCGGGTTCCTTTCGTCGATCATCTGGGCTTTACTCTGGAGCGCTTCGAAGATGGCCAGTCCGAACTGCACTACGAGGCCCGGCCCGAGCATCTGAATTCCTTCGCCGTCACGCATGGCGGCGCCACCATGACACTAATGGACGTGGCCATGGCCACAGCGGCGCGCAGCGTGCAGCCCGAGATGGGCGTGGTCACCATCGAGATGAAAACCAGCTTCATGCAGGCCGCGCGCGGCAAACTCACGGCCAAGGGCAGGCTGATCCACCGCACCGCCACCCTGGCCTTCACCGAGGCCACCATTTACGACGCCGAGGGCAAACCTTGTTCGCATGCCACCGGCACCTTCAAGTACGTCAGGCGCCTGCCCACCGGCCCCAAGGACAGCCAGGCGCTCAACGTGATTTCCACCGACTGACATAGACATACTGAGAGACACCATGCCCGCAAACCGCCAGATACTGCTCGACAACCGCCCCGAAGGCGAAGCCACGACCAGCAACTTCAAGCTTGTCACCGTCCAGACGCCTGCACTGCAGGACGGCCAGGTGCTGGTGCGCCACCATTTCCTGAGCCTGGACCCGTATATGCGCGGGCGCATGAACGACAGCAAGAGCTACGCGCAGCCTCAGCCCCTGGGCGAGGTCATGATCGGCGGCACCGTGGGTGAGGTGGTGGAGAGCCGCCACCCCAAATTCGCCGCCGGCGACAAGGTCGTGGGCATGGGCGGCTGGCAGGAGTACAGCGTGGTCGACGCCAACCAGCCGGGTGCCGTGCGCAAGGTCGACACCACGCATGTGCCGCTGAGCCACTACCTGGGCGCGGTCGGCATGCCGGGTGTCACCGCCTGGTATGGCCTGGTCAAGATCATCGAGCCCAAGGCGGGCGAGACCATGGTGGTCAGCGCCGCCGCGGGCGCCGTGGGCAGCGCCTACGGCGCGCTTGCCAAGGCACGTAGCTGCCGCGTGGTGGGCATTGCCGGTGGCAAGGACAAGTGCGACTACGTGGTCAACGACCTGGGCTTCGACGCCTGCGTCGACTACAAGCAGCACAAGGACGCGGGCTCGCTGTCCAAGGCGCTCAAGCAGGCCTGTCCCAATGGTATCGACGGTTATTTCGAGAACGTGGGCGGCATGGTGCTGGATGCCGTGCTGTCGCGCATGAACGCGCACGGTCGCATCGCCGTCTGCGGCATGATCGCCGGCTACGATGGCCAGCCTGTGCCCATGACCTATCCGCAGCTCATCCTGACCAACCGGCTCAAGGTGCAGGGTTTCATCGTCAGCGAGCACATGGAAGTCTGGCCCGAGGCCCTCAAGGAACTCGGCACCCTGGTGGGCACCGGCAAGCTGCGCCCGCGCGAGAGCGTGGCCCCGAACCTGGAAGCCGCACCCGAGGCTTTCCTGGGTCTGCTCAAGGGCAGGAACTTCGGCAAGCAGCTGGTCAAACTCATCTAGGAATCACCATGGACCATGCCCCGCACCCGCAGCAAGGCGATGGAGCAGGGCAGGCCATCGCCAGGCGGGGCGAGGAGTTCCGCGACGACCTGCGCGCACCGGGCAGTCGCAATGCCCAGGCCCGAAGCCTGCTGTCGGCCGAGGAACTGGCGCCGCTCACGACCTTGTCGGACGGCCGCTCCTTGCTCGCGGTTGTGCAGACCCTGTTGCTGGCTGCTGCAGGCATGGCGCTGGCCTGGTTCACCTGGCCCACACCGCTGTGGTGGGCGGGCGGACTGGCCGGCCTGGTGCTGATCGGCGTGGCCCAGCACGGCCTGTTCATCCTGGCGCACGAGGCGGCCCATTACCGCCTCCTCACCAACCGCAGCCTCAACGATGTGCTGGGCCGCCTGATCGGCATGACCGGCGGCGTCTCCATGTGCACCTACCGCGTCACGCACCGCCTGCACCACAACAACCTCTACGGCCCCGAAGATCCGGACACGGCCATCCACGGCGGTTATCCGCGTGGCAAGGCCTATCTCTGGAAGAAGCTGGGGCAGGACCTGATCGGCTGGAACGCCTGGAAAACCTACGCCTACTTCTTCGGTTCACCGGCCATCAACGAAGACACGAAGCGGCGCATCTCCCCGCTGGACGACACCTCGCCGCAGCTGCGCACTGCA
This sequence comes from uncultured Hylemonella sp., assembly GCA_963512455.1. GTDB lineage: Bacteria > Pseudomonadota > Gammaproteobacteria > Burkholderiales > Burkholderiaceae_C > Hylemonella. The sequence goes on from CAUPMJ010000001.1 coordinate 524,303, forward strand.
GCCCGGCGCGATCGCTGGGGTGTGGTGGCCTTTCATCTGCTGGCGCCGCTGTGCGCCGCGCTGATCGGTGGCCTCGACGGCCTGCTGGTCTATCTGGCCTTGTGGACCCTGCCGCTGCTCACGACGCTGCAGCCCATCCTGCGCCTGCGTGCCATCTGCGAGCACGGCGCGGTGAGCGACCTCACATCGCCGCTGACCGCAGCGCGCACCAACCGGACCTGGGGCCATGTGGGCAACTGGGTCGGGCGTTTTTTCCTGTTCCCGCACCACGTGAACTACCACTTGGAACACCACCTGTACCCGGCAGTACCCCATTACAAACTGCCGCGCCTGCACCGGTTGCTGGAAGAGAAGAGGGCGCTGGGTGAGGCCGAGGTGCGCGATATCCGCGACACCTGGTCCCAGATCTTTGCGCCGAGGAGAGCCCGTGGCTGACCTGATCCTGCACCATTACGCCTCGTCGCCATTTTCGGAAAAGATCCGGCTGATCCTGGGCTGGAAACAACTGGCCTGGAAGTCGGTCATCGTGCCGAGCATCCTGCCCAAACCGGACGTGATGGCCCTGACCGGTGGCTACCGCAAGACACCTTTTCTGCAGATCGGCTCGCACATCTATTGCGACACGGCCCTGATCTGCGACGTGCTGGAACATCTGCAGCCCGAACCCAGTCTTTACCCGGCCGCGCACAAGGGCCTAGCGCGTGTGGTGGCCCAATGGGCCGACGAACGACTGTTCTGGGCCGCCATGAGCTACAACTTCCAGCCCAAGGGCATCGCCCAGGTCTTCGGCGGTGGTGCACCCGAGCAATGGGGCCCGATGGCCAAGACCTTTGGCGAAGACCGCGCGCGCATGCGCACGGCCGTGCCAAGGGCGCCGGCCCCGGATGCCACGGCGGCCTACCGCAGCTACCTGCGCCGGCTGTCCGACATGCTGCACGAGCAGCGCTACCTGCTGGGTGACACACCCAGCGTCGCCGATTTCTCGGCCTACCATCCGCTCTGGTTCACGTTGACCCAGACGCCTGCCATGGCCGGCATTCTTGAGGCCGCGCCCGCGGTCCAGGCCTGGATGGCGCGTATGGCCGCCATCGGGCACGGCCGCCGTACCGAGCTGGAGGCGGCGGCAGCCATTGCGCACTGTGCGGCGTCGCCAGGCGTCGGGGCCGTGCTGGCCGACCTGCCTTTCCAGGACGAGCACGGTTTTGCCCTGGGCAGCCGCGTGAGCATCGCCAGCGACAGCTTCGGGCCCGAGCCCAGCACGGGCGAACTCGTGGCCGCCACCCGTATGCATTACACGATCCGCCGCGTTGATGAGCGTGCAGGCGTGGTCCACGTTCATTTCCCCCGCATCGGCTATGTATTGAAAAAGGAAGAGACAACATGATCAAGGATTTCGCCGGCAAGACCGCTGTGCTGACCGGTGCCGGTTCCGGCTTCGGGCTGGAGTGCGCGCGCATCGGCGCCCGCTTGGGCATGAAACTGGTGCTGGCCGACGTGCAGCAGGATGCGCTGGACCGTGCGGCGGCGGAGATGAAGGCCGCCGGCGTCGAGGTGCTGGCCCAGCAGGTCGACGTCTCCGATGCCGTTCAGATGGAGCATCTCGCGCGCCGCGTCCAGGAGCGCTTCGGTGCACCGCACCTCGTCTTCAACAACGCCGGCGTGGGCGCCGGCGGCCTGGTCTGGGAAAACACGGTCCAGGACTGGCAGTGGGTGCTGGGCGTCAACCTCTGGGGCGTGATCCACGGCGTGCGCCTGTTCACGCCCATGATGCTGGAGGCCGCAAAGAAGGACCCAGGCTACCGTGGTCACATCGTGAACACCGCCAGCATGGCCGGCCTGCTGAACCCGCCCAATATGGGCGTCTACAACGTCAGCAAGCATGCCGTGGTCTCGCTCAGCGAGACCCTGTACCAGGACCTGGCCCTGGTGACGCAGCAGGTTCATGCGTCGGTACTGTGTCCGTTCTTCGTGCCCACGGGCATCCACCAGAGCGAACGCAACCGGCCGGGCGAACTGGCCATGGCCAAGCCCACGCGCAGCCAGCTCATAGGCCAGGCCATGAGCGACAAGGCGGTGAGTTCGGGCAAAGTGACGGCAGCCGAGGTGGCGCAGAAGGTCTTCGACGCGGCAGCAGCAGGGCAGTTCTATATCTACAGCCATCCCAAGGCCATCGCCTCGGTGCAGACGCGCCTGGAAGACATCATGCAGGCGCGCAACCCGACCGATCCTTTTGCCCACAAGCCCGAACTGGGCGAGGAGTTGCGCCAGGCGCTGCGCGCAGCCGCAGCTTGAAGGTCAGTGGATCTTGGGGGGCGACTGCTTGTCGTTGTCGATCAGCAGGTCAAGCTGGGCCAGCGGGTTGTTCTGCCGGTCTTGCGCTTCGACAAAGTGCAGCAGCTCGACGTTCTTGATGAAGCTGGCGGCCGAGCTGACCTCCAGAATCCTCTCCGGAGCCATGGGACGCGCCACGGCATAACCCTGCACATAATCAACACCGATTTCCGCCAGGGCCTGCACCGTGGCGGCATCCTCGGCCCATTCAGCGATGGTCTTCATGCCCAGGTTGCGCGCCAGGTTGACGATGGCCTCGACGATGGACACATTGGCCGGGTGCTGGTTCATGTTGACCACGAAGCTGCCGTCGATCTTGAGCAGGTCTGCGGGCAACTCCTTGAGGTAGGAGAAGGACGTGTAGCCGGCCCCGAAATCATCCAGCGCCACCCGGGCGCCGTAGCTGCGCACCTTGTCGATGAAACGGCGCGTGTTCTTGAGGTCGTGCAGGGCGATGCTCTCGGTGATCTCGATGCACAGGAAGCTGGAGACGTGGCTGTTGCGGCGCAGGATGTCGAACACCTCCTGCATGAACTCCTCGTCATTGAGCGAGGCGCCGCTGAGATTGATGCAGACAAACTGGGTGCGCAGCAGCTTGGCCCGATGCTGGTCCAGCCAGGCCAGGGTGGTGGACAGCACCCAGTGGTCGATCTTGCTCATGCGTCCGCTGTCCTCGGCCGCAGCAATCACGCGGCTGACCGGCACCAGGTTGCCGGCGGTATCCCGCATGCGCAGCAGCACCTCGAAGTTGAGCGCATCGTTCGGTCGTGTCAGCGACATGATGGGCTGCATTTCGAGGAAGAGGCCGGCAATGGTTTCGCTCGCCGAGAGCTCGCCGATCAACCGGAGTTCAGCCTGGTGCTCCCGGAAGGCCGGGGAGTCCTGTTCGTACACGACCAGCCCGCGGTACTGGCCGGTCTTGGCCTCGCGGCAGGCGCGGTCGGAGGTGGAGAGCACCTCCTTGAACTGCGTGCCGGGGCTGACCTCGATCAGGCCGATGGAGCCGCGCACATAGAAAGCCTTCTCGCCGACGCGGAAGGGTTTCTCGTCAATGCTGTCGATGATGCCGCGGCTGATGACCGTGGCCAGCGGCATACGCGTGTCTGACAGCAGGATGACGAACTCGTCGCCGCCGACGCGCCCCAGCCGCATCTGGCCTGCCAGCAGACTGTTGACGCGGTGGCAGACCTGCCGTAGCACCTCGTCGCCGGCGTTGTGGCCGTAAAGGTCGTTGATGAGCTTGAAACGGTCCAGGTCCAGGTAGGCCAGGGCCAGGGGGTGCGCATCGTCGATGGCGGCCACCGCTTCGTTGAAGGCCTTCTCGACGCCTCGGCGGTTCAGCACCTTGGTCAGCGCATCGTTGTCGGCCAGGAAATTCAGTTCCTCGGCGGCGATGGACTTGTCGGTCACGTCCTGGAGGGAGCCTTCGATCTTGTCGCCGGCCAGGGCAGCCTTGACCAGGTAGCGACGGGGTGCCTCGAACCCGGTCACGTCCATCTGGCTGCGGATTTCGATATCACTGTCGGGCTGGTTCTGCGCCAGATCGAGCAGCGCGTTCCAGATGTCGGCACCAAAATATTGCTGCCACGTGTTGTGCGTGGTCTTGAAGGCCCGCGGCCCCAGCATCTTGCGCAAGGCTGGATTGATGCTGGTGAAGCGCCCCTGCAGATCCAACGTGAACATGCCGATGGGGATGGCGTCATAGGTGTGCTGCAGCTGTGCCTGTGCGGCCAGTCGGGCCTTGTGCTCCTGGCGCATCTGTTCAGCAATGGCCAAGGAAATCAGCAGGGCCGACGCCAAGGTGACGATCACCGTGTTCAGGGACTCATCCAGCCCCTTGAGCCCCATGGATGCAGCAAAGATATCGAACAGCGTCGATATCATGGTGACGCCCAGCGAAGCCGCATACAGCAAGGCCACCCGGTTGCGATTCACGATCACAATCCGCGCCAGGACATAGACGAAGAAGGGCGCCCACACGGCCCCCAGCGCCCACATCGTGGGCAGGAATATGTTTCGAGGCAGGAATATGGCCGCCACAAAAAGCATCACGCAGAGCCACTGGAGGATCGTGATCGGAAGCGCATAACGCAACCGGCGCAGGTCCTCCATGAACAACTCTTTGAAGAGCGTCACCGTCAGCAAGGCCCACGCCGCACGCGTGAACGAACGTCCCTGGGACAACCAATCGGGTGGCACGGCATGGTTCAGCCACTGATGATCCCAGCCGCCTGCGGTGGCGCTGAGTCGTACGGTCACGATCAGCCACGCTGCGAAAACCAGATAGAGACGCTGCCGATTCAGGACCGCGGTGATCAGCACGAATACGGCCAGGACCAGGATCCCGCCGTCGATCAGGCCGGACTTGCGGTGGTAGTCACGGATCGCGATGTCGAACCGGTCGCGATCCCACAACTCAGCACTCAGTCTGGCGGGCCCGACAAATGAACTGCGGCAGATCACGGCTCGCAGGGACACGGCGACAGGCATCGCATGCCCGGCCATGGCGCGATAGATTGTCTGTTCGGGGCTGTGGCCCGTTGTGCCACCGATGGGACGCAGGCTTTGCCCATCCCAGCATTGGATGTCTACCGCATGCTTGGATGGGAATTCGATCAGCCGTGGCTGCGGGCTCGACCCCCGGTCCGGGATCTCAAGACCGAACCAGACCGGAAGTTCGGACAGGTTCGTCTTGTAGAAACTGCTCGTTGGCGCTGTAGCCAGGCGGGTTCTGGCCTCTTCAACTGTCCACTGAGCCTCGGTGGGCTCGAGCACGCGCAGCTCAAGCTGGAGCTCGGATTCACTGCGGTAAAGGTCTTGCCATAAGAAAAGCGCGGCAAACGACACCAAGGCAATCGCAAGAGGAACCACGTAGAAAGCGATGGCGTTGGATAGACGGTCCAAGCCTCGGGAGATCGCGTTCGCTACAGATAGCAGCCCTTGTGACAGTGCTGTCAAGATCGGTTCCCTTGTTTATTGTTCCATTCCAACGCCAGGAACGGACTGGCCAAGAAGTCCACATCGTCAATCGATGGATTCCGGCCGTTAGGATAGCGCGATCTCGACGCGTTTGGTTATGTTTTCAAGAAAATTAGCTCTCAGCACCCGCTGAATGTTGTGCGAAAGTCGTGTTGAACTTTTCCCGATCGCCACTCCAGCGCAGCGGCTCCAGGCATGTGCGCTGGATGTCGGGATGCTGCGTATAGAAGAAGAACTCCAGCAGCGGATTGTTGCTGGCGACCAGCCGGTCATGAAAGGCCCGGATCTCCAGCCCCAATATGCGGTGCGGAATGTTGTTCTGCTTGGGCAGGAAGGTCTTGCCCGGAAGCACGTCGGCAAGGGTGAGCTGCTCGTACATGCGGTCCAGCGGCGGCCTGGCACCTACGAGGATCCAGTCAATGTGGTTGTGCGCACAGTATTGGTACACGGCCTTGAGAAGCAACATCCGGACCAGACGGCCGGGCAGACCCTGGGCCACGCCCAGGCGCCGGACTTCCGCAATCGTCTTGTTGCGCAGCCCCTCGGGCAAAGCGACAAACTCTTCCAAATTCAGGGGATTGACCCGATTCGTCTGGATACGCACGGTCCCCAATGCCGATCCATCCACTTTCGACTCGGCGATCAGCAAGACCACCCCGTCTTCGGTGTCGTCCCGTTCGGGCGTCTTGAGCGTCTCGGCGACCAGGGGCAAATGCCGGCCATAGGCCCGTTGACGCACTTCGACAACCTTCTTCAGATCGTCCGTGTTGGTCGCCTGGCGCACCGTGAATGGCAGATACTGCACGTTAGCCGGCGCTGCCTGGTCCTCTTCGGGTTCCAGATAGGCAGGCGGAATGGCCAGGGATCGAGCGGAGACGGCAGTTCCCGGAAGAGTGGTCGACATAGGTGGATACCTCAGGCTAGGTTGTTGCCCGTCTGGCTGAGTCCAGCCCCCCCAACGGACATGTCTCACTTTATGCCTTTGCCGTTAAAAAATTGAGTCGGGTTTTGCCTGATCCTCTTGTAGGAGTTTCCCTGACAAGCTCTGTTGCGGCTGTGGCACACTCGCTGGCTTTGTTTCCCTTGACCGGCCTTCCTGGCCGGTGGTTTACCCAAGAGTCATGCAGAAAATCATCGCGCAGATCGCGCAGGAAATCCGGGTTCGTGTACAGCAAGTCGAGGCCGCCGTGGCCTTGCTTGACGGGGGCGCCACGGTGCCCTTCGTCGCCCGCTACCGCAAGGAAGCAACCGGCGGGCTGGACGACATCCAGCTGCGGGAGCTGGAAGCCCGGCTGGCCTACCTGCGGGAACTGGAGGACCGGCGTGAGGCGGTGCTCAAAAGTATCAACGACCAGGGCAAGCTCACGTCCGAGCTGCGAGCTGCCGTCCTGGCGGCGCCGACCAAGCAGGAATTGGAAGACCTCTACCTGCCCTATAAACAGAAGCGCCGGACCAAAGGCCAGATTGCCCGTGAAGCCGGACTGGAACCGTTGGCCGACAGGCTGTTTGCCGATCCGGGCCTGAACCCGGCCACCGAGGCCGAAGCCTTCGTCTTGAAAGAAAAAACCGAGGCCGGCGACGATTTCACGACCGTGGCGGCCGTCCTGGACGGCGTGCGTGACCTGCTGTCCGAGCGCTGGGCCGAGGATGCGGCCTTGGTGCAGTCGCTCAGACTGTGGCTCTGGCAGGAGGGCTTGTTCCAGAGCAAGCTGGCCGGGGGCAAGGACGAAAACCACCCCGACGTGGCCAAGTTCCGCGACTATTTCGACTATGACGAACCCATCGGCCGAGTGCCCTCGCACCGCGCCCTGGCCGTCTTCCGCGGCCGTGGGCTGGAGATCCTGGATGCCAAGCTCGTGCTGCCGGTCGAACCGGAACCGGGCAAGCCCTCGATCGCCGAGGGCAAGATCGCCCTGCATCTGGGCTGGAGCCACAAGGCCCGCCCGGGTGATGACCTGATCCGCAAGTGCGTGGCCTGGACCTGGCGCGTCAAGCTCAGCCTCTCGACCGAGCGCGACCTCTTCGCCCGCCTGCGCGAAGAGGCCGAGAAGGTGGCCATCAAGGTTTTTGCGGACAACCTGCGCGACCTGCTGCTGGCTGCGCCAGCCGGCCCGCGGGTGGTCATGGGCCTGGATCCGGGCATCCGCACCGGCGTGAAGGTGGCCGTGGTCGACGCCACGGGCAAGCTGGTCGACACGGCCACGGTCTACCCGCACGAGCCGCGCAACGACTGGGACGGCTCGCTGCACACCCTGGCCCGCCTGGTCGAGAAACATGGCGTGAACCTGATTGCCATCGGCAACGGGACGGCCAGCCGCGAAACCGACAAGCTGGCGGCCGACCTGATCAAGCTGGCGGCCAAGGTCGGCAAGCCTATCGAGAAGGTGGTGGTCAGCGAGGCCGGGGCTTCGGTCTATTCCGCCAGTGAATTCGCCAGCCAGGAAATGCCCGACGTGGACGTGAGCCTGCGCGGCGCGGCCAGCATCGCGCGCCGCCTGCAGGACCCGCTGGCCGAGCTGGTCAAGATCGACCCCAAGAGCATCGGCGTCGGCCAGTACCAGCACGACGTGAACCAGAGCGAACTCGCGCGTTGCCTGGACACCGTGGTGGAAGACTGCGTGAACTCGGTGGGCGTGGACCTGAACACCGCCAGTGTCCCGCTGCTGTCGCGTGTCTCCGGTCTGTCGGGCAGCGTGGCCAAGGCGGTGGTGCGCTGGCGTGAGGCCAATGGCGCTTTCGGCAGCCGGCAGGACCTGCTCAAGGTCACGGGCCTGGGCGCCAAGACCTTCGAGCAGAGCGCGGGTTTCCTGCGCATCCGCGGCGGCGACAACCCGCTGGACATGACGGGCGTGCACCCCGAGACCTATCCCGTGGTGGAAAAGATCATGGCTCAGACCGGCAAGCCGGTGGCCGAGCTCATGGGCCGGGCCGAGATGCTCAAGACGCTCAAGCCCGAGCTGTTTGCCAATGAGAAATTCGGGGTCATCACCGTCAAGGACATCCTGGGCGAGCTGGAAAAGCCGGGCCGCGACCCGCGCCCGGACTTCAAGGTGGCGCGTTTCAACGAAGGGGTGGACGACATCAAGGACCTGCAGGAGGGCATGGTGCTCGAAGGCACGGTCAGCAACGTGGCCCAGTTCGGCGCCTTCGTCGACCTAGGCGTGCATCAGGACGGCCTGGTGCACGTGAGCCAGCTGGCCAACAAGTTTGTCAACGATGCGCGCGAGGTGGTCAAGACCGGCGACATCGTCAAGGTCAAGGTGCTGGAGGTGGACGTGGCGCGCAAGCGCATCAGCCTGACCATGAAACTCGACGCCGCCCCGGCCCGCCGCGATGCCCCGCGCGAGAACCGTTACGAAGGAGCCGGGCGGGGCCAGCAGCAACCGCGCCGCGACACCGGCCCGGTGCCGCAATCGGCCATGGCGTCGGCCTTTGCCAAGCTCAAGCGCTGAGCCTGGGGCCGGAGGGCCGCGGGTGGCGTGTGCCGGGTCACGCCCCTGTCGCCTGGGGGCCTCGTCACTCGACGCAGCGGGTGAGGGCAGGACATAATGGCAGCATGAGCCAGAACGATGCCAGGAGACCGCAACCATGGAGTTGAATGCCCTGCTGGCGTCTCCCATCGTGCTGCCCAGCATCCCCAAGGTCGTTGCGTTGCTGCTCAGCGAGCTGGACCGGGAAGTCACCGACCTGAAGAACATCACCCAGCTGATCAGTACCGACCCGGCATTGACCACGCGTGTGCTGCAGACGGCCAACACCCCGCCGTTCCGGCTCTCGGGCAAGGTCAACAGCGCCGCCGAGGCCCTGGCCATCCTGGAGCTTTCCCACATCCGCCACATGGCGTCCGAGGCCGCCTCGGCGGCCTCGCTCAAAGGCATCCCCGGCATCAACCTGCCGCAGTTCTGGGTCTACAGCCTCAACGTGGCCAAGCTGGCGCGTTCGCTGGCCGGCGTGACCCGGCAGAACCAGGGCGCCGCCTTCACCTGCGGTCTGATCCATGCGATCGGCGAACTGGTCATGCACGCCGGCATGCCCGCCGAAATGGCCCTGCTGAACAAGGAGATCGGGCCGCTGGACCTCAAGCGCGCCAAGGCGGAGTTCCTGCGCTTTGGCTACAACTATGCCCATGTCGGGGCGGCTTATGCGCGCCAGTGGCACTTTCCGCAGCCCATCATCGATGCCCTGGAACACCAGTACGCACCGTTCTCCAACAACGTCTATGAGCCGCTGGCCGGGGTCATCCACCTCGCCACCTGGCGCGCCCGCGCCCGGGAAGCCAAGCTCAACGAGCGTGCCCTGGCCGTGACCTTCCCCGGCGAAGTCGGCGAGGTGCTGGACCTGGACATTGACATGGTGCTGCAGCAGGACCCCTTCGACTGGTCCGCCCACACCTGAGTGCCGGTTTCCCTGATTCTTTCCTTATGAAAGCCTTGAGTCTGTATGCCGGGCCGGCGGCCCGAGAGCACATCCGCCAGCATGGCCTCTTGCCTGCGCACATCCACACCATCCCAGCGGCCGCCGGCGGTCCCAAGGGGCTGATCCTGGGGGCACTGGACCGCTACCTTTTCGGCCAGTGGCTGCCGCAATCGGCCCAGCCGGTCGACCTGGTCGGCGCGTCGATCGGGGCGTGGCGCATGGCCACCGCCTGCCTGGACGATCCGGTGGCCGCTTTCGAACGCCTGGAGCACGACTACATCCGCCAGCACTACGAGTTCCGGCCCGGCAACAAGCTGCCCAGCGCCCGCCATGTGAGCGAGATGTTCGGGCAGAGCCTGCGCTCTTTTTACGGCGGTCGTGAGACGCAGGTACTGCAGCATCCGCGTTACCACCTGCATGTCATGACCTCGCGCGGCCGCCATATCCTGAAACGCGAGCATGGCCTGCGCACGCCACTGGGTTACATGGGGGCCTTCCTCACCAATACGGTACGGCGCAAGGCCATGGGTGCCTGGCTGGAGCGCGTGGTGTTTTCCACCCGTGGCGCAGCGCTGCCCTTTGACAGCCGCGACTACCGCACCCGCCAGTTGCCGCTGGATGCGGCCAACTTCTACCCGGCCCTGCAGGCCAGCTGCTCGATTCCCTTCGCACTGCAGGCCGTGCACGACATCCCTGGCGCGCCGCCTGGTGCCTATTGGGACGGTGGCATCACCGACTACCACCTGCACCTGAATTACGCCGCCGCGCCCGATGTCGCGCAGCGGCCCGGCCTGGTGCTGTATCCGCATTTCCAGCGTGCCGTGGTACCGGGCTGGCTGGACAAGACGCTCACCTGGCGCCACCGGGCCACGCACCACCTGGACAACATGCTCTTGCTGGCACCGAACCCTGAATGGATCAGGACCTTGCCCAACGGCAAGTTGCCAGACCGCAAGGACTTCACCCACTACGGCAACGACCTGGCCGCGCGTGTGCAGGCCTGGAGCCGGGCCGTGCAGATGAGCCGTCAACTGGCCGACGAGTTCCAGGCGTGGCTGGACCAGCCGGACCCGGCACAACTGCAGCCGCTGTGATCTTTCAAACCTTAGAACTGCTCATGAACAAACTGCTCACCCTGATCGCGGCCCTGATGCTGCTGACGGCCTGCTCACCCGAAGTCGGCAGCAAGGCCCGGTGTGAGCAGCTGCAGGCCAAGCCCAAGGGCGACTGGACGGCCAACGAGGCGGCCGACTACGCCAAGAACTGCCTGTTCAAGTAAGCAGCACGCAGCCTTCAGGCTCACATCGCCTGCTGCAGCATGGCCCGGTAGTCGTCCGCGCTGGCGATGCGCGGGTTGGTCTTGTGGCAATGGTCGGCCAGTGCGCCGCTGATGACCTGGTCGAACTGGCTTTCGCTCACACCCATCTCACGCAGGCCGCTGGCCAGGCCCAGGCGGGCGTTCATGTCCTTGATGGCCAAGGCGATGTCGCCGGCCGAGTCCAGGTTCATGGCCTGGGCCAGACGCAGCAGACGCGACTCTTTCTGGATCGATTCGGCACCGGCGTTGAAGTTGATGACCGCCGGCAGGAACATGGCGTTGAGCGTGCCGTGGTGCAGGCGCGGGTCCACGCCGCCCAGGCTGTGGCTCAGGGAATGCACGCAGCCCAGGCCTTTCTGGAAGGCCATGGCGCCCTGCATGGAGGCGCTCATCAGGTTCAGGCGCGCTTCGCGGTCACTGCCATCCTTGGTGGCGCGCTCGATGTGCGCCCAGGCGCGCTGCAGGCCGTCCAGTGCAATGCCGTCGGCCGGCGGATTGAAGGCCGGAGCCATGAAGGTTTCCATGCAATGGGCGATGGCGTCCATGCCGGTGGCGGCCGTCAGTTTCGGGGGCAGGCCCAGCGTGAGCTCGGGGTCGCAGATAGCGGTCTTGGGCACCAGAAACCAGGAATGGAAACCCAGCTTGCGGCCGTCGTCGACGATGATGAGGGAGCCACGCGCGACTTCGCTGCCGGTGCCCGCCGTGGTGGGCACGGCGATCAGTGGCGCCACGCGCTCGGTGATCTTCGGTGAGCCGCCTTCGATGGTTGCGTAGGTCTTCAACGGGCCTGCGTGCGTGGCGGCGATCGCCACGCCCTTGGCGCAGTCGATGGCGCTGCCGCCCCCCAGCCCGATCAGGCCGTCGCACTGCTGCGCCTGATAGATCTCGGTGGCGGCCCGCACCGCGGCCTCGGTCGGGTTGGACGGGGTCTGGTCGAACACCGCCGCACGCATGCCAGGCAGGGCGTCCAGCGCCTTCTGCAGCAGCCCGGCGGCCTTGACGCCGGCGTCGGTCACGATCAGCGGTCGGCTGACGCCGTTGCGTTCGCACTCCTGCTTCAGCAGCCTGATGGCACCGAACTCGAACTGGACCTGGGTGATGTAGTAGATAAGCGCCATGGTGGTTTGTCTCCGCGGTGTACGATCAAAAACTCCGAGTCGAGCCACTTTAGCAAGCAAATCCCCACCCATGAGTCACCAACGCAACCCGCGTGCCCTGCTGACCCCCGCCATGCACCAAGTGCTGGACCGCATGGCGCGCACGCGCCAGTTGCCCTTGCATGCGCTTCAGCCCCAGCAGGCGCGCCAGGTCTACGAGGTGGGCTCCAGCATGCTGGACATCCCGGGGCACAAACTGGCACGCGTGCAGGACCTGCGCATCCCGGCACGCGACGGCCAGGCGCTGCCGGCCCGGCTTTATGCGCCGGCGCAAGACCATCTGCCGGTGTTGCTCTACTTCCACGGCGGCGGCTTCACCATCGGCAGCGTGGCCACGCACGATGCACTGTGCCGCCACCTGAGCCATCTGGCGCACTGCGCCGTGCTCTCGGTGGACTACCGGCTGGCGCCCGAGCACAAGTTCCCCACCGCGTCCAACGACGCCTGGGATGCCCTGCAGTGGCTGGCCGCGCAAGCCGGGGTCCTGGGCCTGGATGGCAGCCGCCTGGCCGTGGGCGGCGACAGCGCAGGCGGCACGCTGGCCATCGTAAGTGCCATCGAGGCACGCAACGCCGGCCTGCCGCTGGCCCTGCAACTGCTGTTCTACCCGGGGTGCGCCGCCCACCAAGACACCGCCTCGCACAAGACCTTTGCCCATGGCTTCGTGATCGAGGAGCCGCACATCACCTACTTCTTCGCACAGTACGTCAACACCCCGGCCGACCGCGATGACTGGCGCTTTGCGCCGCTGCACGCGCCGGATGTGGATGGCGTGGCGCCGGCCTGGATCGGCCTGGCCGAATGCGACCCGCTGGTGGATGAGGGCGTGATGTACGCCGACAAGTTGCGCGCTGCCGGCGTGGCCGTCGACCTGGAGATCTACCGCGGCGTGGTGCACGAATTCATCAAGATGGGCCGTGCCATTCCCGAAGCCCTGCGAGCCCACGCCGATGCCGCACGGGCCCTGAAACACGCCTTCCAGACCGCATGAGCAAACACACCATCACCCGCGCCGACTTCCGCTTCTTCCACCCCCTGCGTGTGCGCTGGGCCGAGGTGGACATGCAGAAGATTGTCTTCAATGCGCATTACCTGATGTATTTCGACACCGCCATCAGCGACTACTGGCGCGCCCTGGCCCTGCCTTACGAGGCGGCCATGAAACATCTGGGCGGCGACCTGTACGTGAAAAAAGCCGGCCTGGAGTACCACGCCTCGGCGCGCTACGACGACCAGCTGCGCATCGGACTGAAGTGCGAACGCATCGGCAACTCGTCGATCCAGTTCCGTGGCGGCGTGTTCCGCGGCGACACGCTGCTGGTCGAAGGCGAGCTCATCTACGTCTACGCCAACCCGGCCACCCAGACGTCGAAATCGGTGCCGCACGCCCTGCGCGACACGCTGACGGGTTTTGAGGCCGGCGAGGCCATGGTGGATATACGTCTGGGCGCCTGGGCCCAGCTGGGCGAGGCGGCGCGCCAGGTACGCACCGAGGTCTTTGTGCAGGAGCAGCAGATTCCGCTGGAACTGGAGTGGGACGAGGACGACGCCACGGCCCTGCACGCCGTGGCCTACAACCGCCTGGGCATGCCGGTGGCCACGGGGCGTCTGCTGCAACACGGGCCGGACGTGGCCAGGATCGGGCGCATGGCGGTCACGCGCGTGCTGCGCGGGAGCGGGCGGGGGCGCGACATCCTGCAATCACTGCTGCAGGCGGCGGCGCAACGCGGCGACCGTGCGGTCCTGCTGCATGCCCAGCGCAGTGCCGAAGCCTTCTATCTGCAACTCGGCTTCCAGCCGCAGGGGGAACCGTTCGAGGAGGCCGGCATCCCCCACATCGAGATGGTCCGGGCGCTAGATGTCTTCTAGCAGCGGATAGGGCAGGGGCAGCAATTGCATAGCCGGCCCGCCGGCCTGACCCAGTAGCAGGTTGGCACCGGCGGCCGAGGTCTGCAGCGAGACGATGGCATCGAAGCCACCACCGGGCGCCGCTGCCGCCTGGGCGACGATGCCGCAGGGCTGGCTGGGGTCGGCCGCATCGAAGACTTCCTGACCGGCCTGCATTTCGGCGGCGGCATGTGCCAGGTAGGCGCGGCGTTTGAGCGTGCCGCGGAACTGGCTGCGCGCCACCACCTCCTGCCCGGGGTAGCAGCCCTTCTTGAAATTGACGCCGCCCAGGGATTCGTAGTTGAGCATCTGCGGCACGAAGGCCTCGAAGATGGGCTGGGTCAGCGTGGCCACGCCGCTGCGTACCTCTCCCCAGAGCCAGTCCTCATGGTTCAGAGCGGGAACCGTCGGCAGCAGCGTGCCGGCAGGCGCCACCCACAAGGCGCGGGGCGTGCCATCGGCCGGGTAGAGGTGCACCAGGGTGGCCGGGCCAAGATCATTGCGGCTCCAGGGCGTGTGTGCGCCGGGCGCCAGGGCCTGCGCGGCCTCTCCGGCGAGGCCGCAGAGGATCATCTCGGCACTGGCATCGCTGAGCTTCACCTTGGAGCGCAGCACGAACATGGACAGGCGCTTGAGCGTGGGCGCCAGCAGGTCGCGGCTGCAGACGAGCAGGATGTCGGTGTGGCTGCGTTTGAAAGCGATGAAGCTGGCCTGCATGCGACCCTTGGCTGAACAGAAAGCTGCCAGACGCGCCTCGGACAGGCCCAACAAGGAAAAGTCCTGGGTCAGCTGGCCGTGCAGGAATTTGGCAGCGTCTTCGCCTTCGGCGCGGATCACCCCGAGATGGGGCAGGGAAGACAGGCCGTTCAGAATGGAGTTCATGAGGGTGAATTATCATCGTCTGCCATAGACATGAATTCCTTAGGGCTGTGAAATTCCTTGCATCGCTTTTTTTCCTGATGGCCAGCCTCCTGGTTGCCAGCACGGCTTGGTGGCTGCAGCAGCCCCTGGAGCTCACGTCTGAACCCGTGGAACTGACCATCGAGCCCGGCACCGGCGCGCGCACGGTGGTACGTTCCCTGGTGGACGGCGGGGTGCAGGTGCAGCCGCAGCTGTTCTATTGGTGGATACGCCTTTCCGGGCAGTCGCGCCAGCTCAAGGCGGGCAGCTATGAGATCAGCGGTACGCCCACCCCGCGTACGCTGGTCAACAAGCTGGTGCGTGGCGAAGTGGCCCAGCGCAGCGTGACCCTGGTCGAAGGGCTGACCTTCACCCAGTGGCGCGAGCTGCTGGGCAAAGCCGACCGGCTCAAGTCCGACATCAAGGATTTGAGCGATGCCGAGATCATGGAAAAACTCGGCCGCCCGGGTGTGCACCCGGAAGGACGCTTTTTCCCGACCACCTATAGCTATGCCAAGGGGTCCAGCGATCTGGCCCTGCTGCGGCGCGCCCTGCAGGAGATGGACCAGCGCCTGGCGGCCGCCTGGGCCCAGCGTTCGCCCGACAGCCCACTCAAGAGTCCGGACGAAGCCTTGATCCTGGCCAGCATCGTCGAGAAGGAAACCGGCCGTCCCTCGGACCGCGGGCAGATCTCCGGCGTCTTCAACAACCGCCTGCGCATGGGCATGCTGCTGCAGACCGATCCCACCGTCATCTACGGCTTGGGCGCCAAGTTCGACGGCAACCTGCGCAAGCGCGACCTGCAGACCGACACGCCCTGGAACACCTACACCCGCTCCGGCCTGCCACCCACGCCGATCGCCATGCCCGGCCAGGATGCGCTGCTGGCAGCGGTCCAGCCGGCGCAGACCAGGGCTCTGTATTTCGTCTCGCGGGGCGATGGCACCAGCGAGTTCAGTGCCACCCTCGAAGAACACAACCGCGCCGTGCGCAAATACCAGCTGGGACAGCGCTGAATGCCGGGCCTGTTCATCAGCTTCGAGGGCATCGATGGCGCCGGCAAGTCGACCCACATCGAAGGACTGGCCCAGGCCTTGCGTGTACAAGGCCGCCATGTGACGCTCACGCGCGAGCCCGGTGGCACGCCGCTGGCCGAAAAGCTGCGCACCCTGGTGCTTAATGACCCCATGGACGCCATGACCGAGGCTTTGCTGGTCTTCGCGGCGCGCCGCGACCACTTGCAGCAGCTCATCGAGCCGGCCCTGGCGCGCGGCGACGTCGTGTTGTGCGACCGTTTTACCGACGCTACCTATGCCTACCAGGGCGGTGGGCGAGGCTTCGATCTGCCCATGCTGCGTGTGCTGGAAACCTGGGTACAGGCTATGCCAGGTACCACGATCCTGCGCCAGCCCGACCTGACCGTATGGTTCGACCTGGACCCGGCCATTGCGGCACAGCGACTGGCGGGGGCGCGCGTGCCCGACAAGTTCGAGGCGCAGCCGGTCGAATTCTTCCGCCGCGTGGCGCAGGGCTATGCCGAACGCATGGCCCAGGACCCGAGGCGCTTTGCCCGCATCGATGCGGCGCAAGCTCGGGAAAAGGTCTGGCAGGACGTGCTGGCCGCTGTGCGCCACAAGGGATGGCTGGCATGACGCAAGAAACCACCCTGGCCCCCTGGCTTGCGCAGCAAAGTCGCCAGTTGCTGGCCCAGCGCGGTCACGCCTGGCTGCTGCAAGGGCCGTCCGGCCTGGGGCAGTACAGCCTGGGCCTGGCACTGGTGCGCGCCTGGCTGTGCGAGCAGGCCACGGAGCAGGGCGCCTGCGGGACTTGCCCCTCCTGCCATGCCATCGAGGTGCGCACCCATGCCGATCTGTGCGTGCTGATGCCCGAGACCGTCATGCTGGAACTGGGCTGGCCACTGGACGAAAAGTCGCAGAGCGACATCGACGAGAAGAAGCGCAAGCCCAGCAAGGAAATCCGTATCGAGGCCATGCGCAACGCCATCGAATTCGCCCAGCGCACCAGCGCGCGCGGACGCGGCAAGGCCGTGCTGGTTTACCCGGCCGAGCGCATGAACCACGTCACCGCCAACGCCCTGCTCAAGACGCTGGAAGAGCCGCCTGGCGACGTGCGCTTCGTGTTGGCCAGCGAGGCCGCGCACCAGCTGCTGCCCACCATCCGCAGCCGTTGCCTGACCCACACCATGACCTGGCCGACCGAAAGCGAGGCCTTGACCTGGCTGCAGGGGCAGGGCCTGGCCGCGGCCGATGCCCGCACACTGCTGCGTGCAGCGGGCGGACGGCCCGACGATGCCCTGGCGTTTGCTGCCACCGGGCGCGAGCCCAAGAGCTGGCGCAGCCTGCCGCGTGCCATGCAGCGCGGCGAACTCGTCACGGTGGCCGACTGGAGCCCGGTCCAGCTGATCGACGCGCTGCACAAGCTTTGCCACGACCTGCTGGCGCTGGGCAGCGGCGCCGCACCACGCTATTTCGATGCCGGCGACCTGCCGCCGCCGCCAGCTTTGCCGGTGCTGAGCGCCTGGCAGCGCGAGTTGGGGCAGGAGAGCCGCAGCGCGGAACACCCCTTCAACACGGGCCTGATGATCGAGGCGCTTGTGAGTCGCGCCCAAACCGCTCTAAACTAGCAGCTTCGTATCGCCCCGCACCATGTCCACAGCCCCCACCACCGCCACACCCCGCCCTAGCGTCATCCAGCTGGCGATCAAGGAGAAGGCTGCGCTTTATGCCGCCTATATCCCCTTGTTCGCTGAAGGCGGCGTGTTCATCCCGACCACGCGCGAATACCGCCTGGGCGACGATGTCTACGTGCTGATGTCCCTGCCGGACGACAACCAGCGCTACCCGGTCGCCGGCAAGGTGGCCTGGGTCACGCCCGCCAAGGCGGCCGGCACCCGCACCCAGGGCGTGGGCGTGCGTTTCCCGGCAGACGAGAAATCGCGCCTGCTCAAGAACAAGATCGAAGAGATCCTGGGCTCCCACCTGTCGTCCGACCGCACCACCCAGACCATCTGAGCGCCGCAGTTGCCCCGCGCGCACCGCAGGGGGCCGTGGCCTCCTTGCCATGTACACCGATTCCCATTGCCACCTGACCTTTCCCGAACTGCGTGAAGATCTGCCGCGCATCCGCGAGGCCATGGCCCAGGCCGGCGTAAGCCGGGCCCTGTGCATCTGCACCACTCTGGAAGAGTTCGAGCAGGTGCATGGCCTGGCGCTGGGGTACGACAACTTCTGGGCCACGGTCGGCGTGCACCCGGACAACGAGGGCGTGACCGAGCCCACGCTGGACGACCTGCTGACCCGCGGCCGCCTGCCGCGTGTCATCGGCATTGGCGAGACCGGGCTGGACTACTACCGCCTCGGTGAGCGCACCGTGGCGGACATGGAATGGCAGCGCCAGCGTTTTCGTACCCATATTCGGGCGGCACGCCAGCTGGGGAAACCCCTGGTCATCCACACGCGCAGCGCCTCGGACGACACCCTGGCTATCCTGCGCGAAGAGGGCGAAGACGGCTCGACCGGCGCGGCCGGCGGGGTGTTCCATTGCTTCACGGAAACCATGGCCGTGGCGCGCGCGGCGCTAGACCTGGGCTTCTACATCTCGTTCTCGGGCATCCTGACCTTCAAGAATGCCGCCGACCTGCGTGACGTGGCCGGCTTCGTGCCCATGGATCGCATGCTTATCGAGACAGACAGCCCCTATCTGGCACCGGTGCCGCACCGCGGGAAAACCAACAACCCGTCCTACGTGCCCTTCGTCGCGCAGCAGATCGCGCAATTGCGGCAATGCACGGTGGAGTCCATTGCCGACGTCACCAGCCGCAACTTCGAGCGCCTGTTTTCCTCCTTCTCCCGCGACGCAGCACAAGGCTGAGTCGCTGCGCCCCCAAGCCCAGCCCGGGCCACTCCGCCCCGTCCCGTCACAAGACGGCGGGCTTTGTAACGCCGTTCGTTTCAAAGTTGGTGCAAATGTAAAAAACTGTAGTGTTGCTTGAGCCCCTTGCAGCCACAGCGCAAGATTTTTTCAAGTTGTTGCGCAGATGAGCCGGCGGCAACAGAATAAAAAGGCTCGTCACGTCTGGGCTGTCAATTCTGGGAGGTGGCTGTGAGCAGTGAAATCCACGCAAGGGGGATGGAGCGCACTTCTTTGCGCCCTTCAGCCGCCATGGCTGAGGTGACATCATCGGCACACAAGCAGGAGGTCGCCGGCCCCGCGCTCAAGTTGCTGGTCCGGGGGCTCGAACGCGACGAGCGCCAGTTGCTCGATGGTCTGGTCCGGGTTTCCCTGAGGCGTTCACCGCGCCTGGAAGTCCTGGAAGAACACGACGCCGAGCGGGCCGATGTGGTGCTGATCGGAGCCAACGACAGCACGGCCGTCACCTGGGCCAAGCAACAGCCATGGATCGAAAACAAGGCCGTGATCTGGATCGGAGGCCCCGGCCCGGTGTCGGCGGGTCACACGATCATCCGCCGGCCGGTGCAATGGTCCATCCTGCCTATTTTGCTGGCGCGCGCTCTGGAAAACGGCCCGAGCGCACCCTCCGTGGTGCAGGCGGCGGCACAGGAAACGGCCCATAGCACTTTTCTCGGACGCTTCTCAGATCGTCCCATCCTGGTGGTCGACGACAGTCTGGCCGTGCGCAACCATCTGCGCTCCCTGCTGGAAGCAGGCGGCTTCGCCGTGAGCGAGGCCGACAGTGTGACGTCTGCGCTCAGGATTCTGTCGCACGAACGAATGGATTGCGTGCTGATGGATGTGCTGATGCCCGGCCTCGACGGGTATGAAGGTTGCCGCCAGATCAAGTCCATGCTGCGCGGCAGCCACGCCGTGCCGGTGGTCATGCTCACCAGCAAGTCATCCCCCTTCGATCGCATCCGCGGAAAGATGGCTGGTTGCGACGCCTACCTGACCAAGCCCATCGACCCCCAGCATCTCGGCGATGTCCTTGCCGTGCATCTGCCCAATTAAATCCCCCTTTCCAGGAGTAAGCACCATGGCCCGCAACATCCTCATCGTCGAAGACAACCCGGTCGACCGCCAGCGTCTTGAAAAGCTGCTCAGCGAAGCCGGCTACATGGTGGCAACGGCCGTGGACGGCGTCCAGGCCGTGGCATCTGCCAAGCGGAGCCGGCCCGATGCCATCCTGATGGACATCAACATGCCCGAAATGGACGGCTATGCCGCAACCCGCGCCCTGCAGGGCGATGCGCAGACGAAAGACATCCCGGTGCTCCTGGTCTCGGCCAAGAACCAGAAGGCCGACAAGGCCTGGGGCCAGATGCTCGGTGCAAAGGGCTATGTCACCAAACCGTTCAGCGATGAGCAGCTGTTGTCGCAGGTCCGTGCACTGCATTGAGCGTCAGCCTTCGCACATCCGCGTCAGATCAAAGGGAGAGCAAAGATGGCAAGAAAAATTCTCATCGTCGATGACACGCAGGCTGACCGCGCCCATCTCGAGCGCATCGTCTCCGAGGCCGGCCACCAGCCACTGCTGGCGGAGAACGGCGCCATGGCGTTGGAGCGGGCCAGGCGCGACCAGCCCGATCTGATCCTGATGGATATCAACATGCCGGAAGTGGACGGGTTTGCCGCCACGCGCATGCTCAAGGCCGATGAGTCGACCAGGAACATCCCCGTGGTGTTCGTCTCGGGCAAGAACCAGAAAGCCGACATGGCCTGGGGCCAGATGCTGGGTGCCAGAGGCTATGTCACCAAGCCCTACAGCCGCGAGCAGATCCTGGCGCAATTGGCCTGAGTGGCAAGACCATGCAGCCAGCCATGAATGATGCGCAGACCTCGGTTCGCGCGCTGATGCCGCCCACCGAGGCCTTGCGCCGCGGATTCACGTTCGGGGGCGCAGATCCGGCGGCCACCGCGCTGGCGACCGCCTACGCCACCTCCGGTGCTGGCACCGGCGGGGTTGCAGCCGGCGAGGAGCTGCAGCAGCGCGAGGGGTTTTTCATCGGCCACCTCGGGCTGATGATCCGCTACGAGGACGGGAGCGAACTGTCCGACATGCCTTCGACCTACCGCCTGCCGAACGCGCCGGACTGGTTCATCGGCATTGCCAACCTGCATGGCCTGCTGGTACCTGTCTTTGACCTGGCGATCTATCTGGGCCTGGAGCACCAGCAGGGCGCCAAGCCCATGCTGCTGGTGCTGGGGCATGGCGCGGATGCCGCGGGCGTGCTCATCGACGGTCTGCCCATGCGTCTGCGGTTCAAGCCCGACGACCGTGCGGAGGGCGCGCCGGTGCCGACCGTTCTGGAAGCCTGCGTGCATCAGACCTACTGGGCCGCCGAGCGTACCTGGATGGACTTGCAGGTGCCGGCGCTGCTGAGCCAATTGAGCGACGAACTGGCGGCTACAAGCGCATAACCGAGCCATGGCCGCCCCCTTGATGATTGCAATGACTGGAGTGCCGTGATGAAATTGAACCTGACGATCCGAACCAAGGTGCTGGCCGGCTTCAGCCTGCTGCTGCTCCTATCCGCCGTGTTCGCCGTGGTGGCGACCTGGCAGGTGAACACCTTCCAGCGTCTGCAGGCGCTGACCGAGACCAAGTTTTCGATCATTGCGCAGGCGGAAAACTCCATCTGGGAGCTGCGCTCCGGCTTCCCGCTGTATTTCGCAAGCCTCGACCCCAAACGGCGTCAGAGTATCAAGGACAAGAACCCGGATCACATCCGCGACGTGCGGCAGCGCTTGCAGGCCTACTCTGAATTGCCCAACCTGACGCCGGAAGAGGAGAAAAAGCTCAAGGATACGCAGATCATCCTTGAACAGTATGTCTCCAAACAGCCCTTGCTGTTCACCCTGTTCGAAGAAGGGAAAGTGGACGAAGCCCAGGAAATCCGTACCAAATGGACAGTGCCCGGCGCGATCGGCACGGTTCAGGGCATCACCGACCTGCGCAAACTTGCGCAGAAGAACAACGAAGAGAGCATTGCCCAGATCCACACCACGGCCAACCGACTGATGGCGCTGGCCGGCATGTTGCTGGCGTTGATCGGCATCGGTACGGCCCTGTATGTGTACGACGGCATCAGCCGCCCCCTGAAGGATCTGCAGAATACGGTGGAGCGTGTACGCGCGGGCGAAGAACTCAAGGAGGCCGAGGGCGTGCAGTCCCAGGACGAACTGGGCGCCATTTGGCGTACCGTGCATGGTCTTTTGAAAGAGCGTCGCGACGCCCAGTTGAAGGCCGAGGCGGAGAACGAGAGCCTGAACCGGTCGGTCATCTCGATTCTGGAGTCGGTCCATCAGCTGTCGCAGCGCGACCTGACGGTGAAGGCGCCGGTGACGGAGGACTTGATCGGCGCAGTATCCGACTCCATCAACTCGCTGACGACCGAAACCTCCAAGGTGTTGCAAGGGGTAAGCCAGATTGCCGGCCACGTGGTTCAGGCGTCGGACAAGGTGCGCAGCCAGGCCGAAATGGTGTCCAGGACCGCCGAGGACGAGCGCACCAGCGTGGGCAAGATGATCGAATCGCTCACCAACGCAACGCAGACCATGAACCAGGTGGCCGTGCTCGCAGAACAGTCCAACGCATCGGCCAACAAGGCCACGGCCGTGACCGATACCGCGCTGGAAACGGTGAACGGCACGGTCAAGGGCATGGAGTCGATCCGCGAAACGATTGCCGAGACGGAGAAGCGCATCAAGCGCCTGGGCGAGCGTTCGCAGGAAATCTCCGGCATCGTGAACCTGATCAACACCATCTCGGAACGCACCCACGTGCTGGCGCTGAACGCGTCCATGCAAGCCGCGGTGGCCGGCGAAGCGGGGCGTGGTTTCGCGGTGGTGGCGGAAGAGGTGCAGCGACTGGCCGAAAGCTCGCGGACCGCCACGCAGCAGATCAGTACGCTGGTGAACAACATCCAGCTCGAAACCAATGAAACCATCAGCACGGTGAACCGCACCATCGGCCAGGTGGTGCAGGGCTCCGAACAGGCGCAAAAGGCGGGCGAGCAGATGCGCATGACGCAGCAGATCACCGGTGAGCTGGTGGCTCAGGTGAAGCGGATTGCCGAGGTATCCGAGCAGCAGCGCGAGATGTCGGCCAACCTGCTGGCCTCGGTGCAGCACATCGGCCTGAGCACGGAGCGCACGGCAGACCAGATCTCGGCGCAGAACCGCGAAACCGAGTCGCTGCTCCAATCGGCGCGTCGCCTGGTGGAATCGGTCAACGTGTTCAAGCTGCCGAAGATGGCCTGAGACTGACATCGGTATTGCATTCCCGAGGAGGCTACGCCCGTGAAGCTGAACGACCTGATCGATGCACTGGCCGCAGAGATCGAACTCGCCCAGCCGCAGCTCGACCGCGACCTGGACGAACTGGCATCCCTGGATGCCGCCGACCAGGCCTTTCTGGTGGCGCTGGATGAATACAGTAGCCTGGCGCAGCGGATGGGGGAGGCCGCCGAAATGGCGGGCTTCCCCGGTCTGCAGGCGGTCTGCAACCATGTGCTGGAGAACACGCTGGCACTGCCGGGTCTGCAGAACCACGAACGTGGGGACCTGATCAGGTTTCTGCGCGCGTGGCCGCCGCTGATCATCTACTACCTGCGCAACATCTCCGATCCGACCACGGCTGCGGGCTTGGTCGACCACCTGGTGCATGCGCCCTATGCGCTGGATGAGGAACAGGCGCTGAAGATCATGCACATGCTGGGCGCCATGCCGCTGCAGGTGCAACAGCCGGGCGGAGATGGCCAGCCGGCACGCGCGGTGCTGGCCACGCCGGAAGACGTGGCACTGCAGATTCCGGCCGATGTGGATACCAAGCTGCTGGAGGGCTTTTCCCACGAGGCGCCTGACCAGGCGCGCTATCTGGTGGACCTTTCGCGCAACATGGCGCTGGGGCAGGGCGACAGCTCGGATCTGGTTGCCGCGCGGCGCATGGCCCACACCCTCAAGGGTTCCGGCGCCATCATCGGCCTGCGCGGCCTGGCATCGCTGGGGCACCATTTCGAGGACATCCTGGATCACTTCGAAGGCCAGGGCGGGGTTGTTGCCAAGCCGGCCGCGGACACCCTGCTGGACGCCGCCTACTGCCTTGAGCAGATGGTCGGTTATGTCACCGGCACGGACGACTACCCTCAACAGGCTCAGGAGGTGCTGCAGCGAGTCCTGGACCTGGCCAATCGCATCGACCGCGGCGAAGTCATCGACCAGCCCTTGTCGCGCTCCACCTCCGTGGTGCTGGCCAGCACGGCGCCGTCACAGGTCGCCGCCCGCAGCAACGCGCCGGAGTCCCGGCAGGCGGTCGGACAAGCGCACGAGGGCGCCTCGTCTGCGGCGCGCAACGCCACCGCGCTGCGTGTCAGCGTCCAGCAGGTTGACGAACTGTTCCGCGTCTCGGGCGAAGTCTCGGTCAACAGCGCCGCGCTGGAGGCCCGTATCAAGCGCCTGACTGAGCACGCCCGCGATCTGATCAACCAGAACCTGCGGGTGCAGAAGCGCCTGTTCGAACTGGAGACCCTGGTCGACGTGCGAGCCCTGACCATGATGCGCGCCCGTACGCACCGTGAGAACGAAGAGGCTTTCGACCCGCTGGAGATGGACCAGTACAGCGAACTGCACAGCACGACCCACGCGCTGATGGAGGAGTCCGCCGATGCCCGCACGCTCGCTTTCCGGCTCGAAGAGGACATTTCCCAGTTGACGGGGGTGCAGTCGCTGCAGCAGCGCCTGTCCAAGGACTTGCAGCATCTGGTCATCCGCACACGGATGAGTCCGGCCGGCATACTGGAGCCGCGTCTGCAACGCAATGTGCGTGCGACCTGCCAGGCCACCGGCAAACAGGCGGTGCTGGGCATCAAGGGCAGCGACGCGCTGATCGACGGCGACATGCTCAATCGCCTGGCTGAGCCGCTGCTGCATCTGCTGCGCAATGCGGTCGATCACGGGATCGAATTGCCCGAGGAGCGCAGGGTTGCTGGCAAGGAGCCCGTGGGTCGCATCGAACTGGCGTATTCGCGCCAGGGCCAGCAGGTCGTGCTCCAGTGCAGCGATGATGGCCGCGGGCTGGATCTGGCCGCCATCCGCCGGCGCGGCATGGAAAGGGGGCTCATCAATCCGGACCAGGTATTGACGGACGACGAGCTGGCGCGCCTCATCCTGCTGCCCGGTTTTTCGACGCGTGATGCCGTGAGCGAGGTGTCGGGGCGCGGCGTGGGCCTGGACGTGGTGAGGGACTGGATCAGCGCCATGAATGGCACCATCCGTATCAGCACGCGGGAAGGACAGGGCTGTACCTTCGAGCTGCGTTTCGCCGCCTCGCTATCGACCATGCAGTCGCTGGTGGTGGAGGTCGGTGGCCAGCGCTTTGCATTGCCGTCGCTGCATATCGAACAGGCCGTCCCGAGGGGCGTCGGGAGATTCGAACGCGTTGGCGACAAGCTGGTCTACCACCACGGCAAGCGGATACTGGGCGGTCGGCTGCTGGCTGAGCTGACCGGGTTGGCCGTGGACAGTGAAAAACCGCTGGATGACTACGATGCCGTGATCATCCGGGCGGACAACAAGACGCATGTTCTGGGCGTTGATCGCCTGGTCGATTCGCGCGAGTTGCTGGTGAAGAACCCGGGCCGGTTTGCCCGCCACATCCGCGGCGTGGCCGGACTGTCGATCCTGGGGGATGGCAGCGTGGCCGTGAATCTGGACACGAGCCAGCTGCTTGCCAGCGAAAGCGTCATGCGTCAGGTGAAGAGCCTGCGCTCGTCCGGTGCCGCGGCGGCGACGCAAAAAGACTCGCCGGGGGTGTTGATCGTCGACGATGCCTTGTCAGTCCGCACCTCCCTGATGCAATTGGTCCAGGATGCGGGCTTTCGGGTGCAGTCTGCGCGCGACGGCATCGACGCCATCGACACACTGGGGTCCTTCAATGCGGACATCGTGCTGACCGACCTCGAAATGCCCAATATGAACGGCATCGAGCTCACCACCCATATCCGCAACCGTGACGATCTCAAGGCGGTGCCGGTGATCATGATCACCTCGCGTTCTCAGGACAAGCACCGTCGCTTGGCCGAACAGGCTGGCGTCAGCAACTACATCACCAAGCCCTACAACGAGGGCGAGCTTCTGCAGACCATACGCGAGGCGCTGGTGGCATGAAGGAGCCAGGGAGCCGCAAACCATGAGCGATCCGAGCCAAACGGGCCAGGCCCGGACCATGAAGATGCGGGGCGACTTCGTGCTGTTGCGCGCCGATTCGCTGCGCCTGTTGATCCCTCAGCGCGACGTGTCGTCGACCGAATATATCGATCAGGCACCTGTGGCGAGCGCCGAGCCGGGCGTTTTTGTGCTGGGGGACCAGCCGGGCGGGGCGCAGGCGGTGCTGGCGCTGTCCGCGCAGATGGATCTGCTGGGCACGTTTCCGCCGGATCGCTTCCTTCTGACTCGTTTCACGGGCTCCCGTCAGGGAACCGCACTGGCCTGGACCGAAGTCCGCGTCCTGATCGATACGGAGCTCGAGTTTCATGCCATGCCTGCCGTCATGCAAGGCAAGGGAGCGTTGATCGACGCGTACGTCGAGATCGACAGGGAGCTTGCTTTTTGCACGACGGCGCAGCGCATGCTCCCAGAGACGCTGACGCATCCGGACTGAGCCATGGACATGCAATTGCCTGTTCTGGTTGACGATGCGTTTCTCGGTGAAGCAGGGCGTGCAACCCCGGCGCTGGCCTGTGTACTGGAATACGCCGCGGACTCGTTCATCGCGTTGCCGGTTCATGCCGGCGTCGAACTGGTCGAATCGCCCCGACTTGTGCCGGTCCCCGGCATGCCGTATTTCTGCCGGGGCCTGGTGGCCTGGCAGGCCAGGCAACTGCCACTGATCGACCTCCAGGCCTACCTGGGAGGCGTCGATGCACCGGCCGCCCCCCCTTTCAGTCATGTGCTGATCGTGGCCTATCAGGTGGCGCCCGGTCTCGCCATCGGGTACGGGGCGTTTTGTGCCCCCTCCCTCGTTCGCATGGTCGAGGTACTCGATAGCGACCAGTGTCCGCTGCCGGGTGACCAGGCGCGTTGGGCCGGCAGCGCCATCTCTTGTTTTCTGCATCAGGGAAGGGCGATTCCCGTGCTTGAACCTTCACGCATTTTCACGAGTCCGGTTTCCCCCGCCATTCCTTGAAAGAGGTCGTATGCTGTCGCAAAACTTTCTGGATACCCCCAAACGCATCTCCAAGCCCCGGGACTTTGGCCTCACAGCCCTGATCGACAACGGCGTCCCGACCCGGTACTTCACGGATGTGGTGGAAAGCGATGCGGCCCTGATCGATGTCGTCAAGTTCGGCTGGTGCACCGCCATGGTCACCAGTGAGCTGGAAAAGAAGATCCAGTGCCTGATCGACAACGACGTGATGTTCTATTTCGGCGGCACCCTGTTCGAAAAGGCGTTGGCCCAGAAGAAGCTGGACGCGTTTTACCGCTTCCTCAAGCATTACAACTGCCAGATCGTCGAGATCTCCAACGGCACCTTGCCGCTTTCGAGCGAGGAAAAGGGCAAGCACATCGCCGATTTCGCCGAGGATTTCTACGTCCTAAGCGAGGTTGGAAAGAAGGACATCGACGAGGCCGACAACATGCCGATCTCCCAATGGATCGCCGAAATCCATGCCGATCTGGCTGCCGGAGCGAAAAGGGTGATCCTGGAAGCACGAGAATCGGGCAAGAGCGGCATCTGCGATGCCCAGGGCCGTCTGCGCTCCGACCTGGTCGAGAGCATCAGCAATGCCCAGTTCAACTCTTCCGATGCCATCTGGGAGGCGCCGACCAAGGCCTTGCAGACCAAACTGATCGCTGCGCTCGGCCCCAACGTCAATCTGGGCAATATTGCCTTTGGCGACGTGATCGGCCTGGAAACCTTGCGGCTGGGCATCCGGTCCGACACCTTTTCCCTCTACGACGGGCCGGACGGGCGCTTCGTGGAACCCGAGGCCAAACCGAGCCGCTTCAGTACGGGCGTAGAGCGGCGCCGCAAACTCGAAGGCACGGGAAGGAACGAATGGCCGCAGCCAGCCGCGTTGATCCCCGGCATGGTGAGGCTCAAGTAATACCGGGCATCGCCTTGACTCGAAGGACCGATGCACCGGGCGTGGCGGCATGAGCGGCCCGGCACCTGAGATCCGGATCCTGCAAGGGGCCGATCAGCCCTATCCCGACGCCGACATCAATATCGTCATTGATGTCATTCGCGCGTTCACGGTGGCGCACGTCGCTTTCCTGCGCGGTGTTCGGGAAATCCTGCTGGTCAACACCGTCGAGGATGCCATGACCCTGAAGGCGAGTGATCCCGCCTTGCTGCTGGCGGGAGAAATCAAAGGGCTCGGCATCCCCGGCTTCGACCTCGACAACTCACCGTACCGCGTGGCCCAGGCCGAATTGGAGGGCCGCCGCCTGGTTCAAAAGACCACCAACGGGGTCAAGGCCACTTTGGCGGCTCTAGAAGCCCGCCATGTCTTCGTCACGGGCTATTCCAATGCCATGAATACGGCCTGGCACGTACGCCATCTCTTGGTCAGGAATAGACTGCGTACCGTCAATGTGATCGCGTCGCATGCACAGGATGACGACGATCTGGCCTGTGCCGAATACATCCGGGACCAGATCCTGGGCTTGGACCAGCTGCTGGCGGAGGATGTGGTGGGGCGCATCAGGCGTTCCAGGCCGGCCGCGAAATTCCTGGCCGTGCCGGCCGGTGACTTCGAACCCAGGGATCTCGATGTCTGTGTCCGCGTGGTCCCGTCCGGTTTCGTCATGGAAGTCGATCGTCTGGGCAAGGTACCGGCCATCCGCAGGGAAGTCTCGATGCAAACCAAAGCTTATAAATTACTTTAGAGGATTTACGAAGTTCATTGATTTATAAAGAGATTATTCGTCTGATTACTGTTTTTGAGGATTCCCTTAACTTAATACGATGTATATTATGTTAAGTAATAAAAACATGCCAAAAAAACAGCTTCAGGTCACCTCAAAGT
The DNA here is from genome assembly GCA_963512455.1 of uncultured Hylemonella sp. Lineage (GTDB taxonomy): Bacteria > Pseudomonadota > Gammaproteobacteria > Burkholderiales > Burkholderiaceae_C > Hylemonella. The sequence goes on from CAUPMJ010000001.1 coordinate 553,297, forward strand.
TCAGCATGGGTGCACTGGCATCCGTAAAAGATGCGCCCAGAGCGATCTGGCCTCGTCCGTGCAAGACGCACTCTTCCCGGCGCAGCAGCAGTTCCGATCGAGCCCCCACAAACCGTATCCAGGTGCCGTAGCTGCTCATGTCGATGAGCATGATGCGACCGTGGCGCCATTCAAGGCGTGCGTGTGTGCGTGACACCCGCGGGTCGGCGACGACAAATTCACAATGACGGATGCGTCCGATGTGCGCGGGCAACTCAAAGGCCCGAAAGACGCGCTTCTGGTCACCCCAACTCAGGTGGACCTCCTGCCCCAGGGCGTCGGCCTTGGCGGCCTTGCTCATGGGGTCGATGTCTCCCTGCATGGTGATGAAGTCGGTGGACTGGTCCTCGTGCCATTCGACCTGGTACACATTGCAAGGCTCGACGCGGCCGCGCACGCTGATGGGGCCCAGGGGCCGGTAGCGTATGCCGTTGGCCCGGCTGGTGTAGTCCAGATCGGGGCTCTCCACCCAGATTTCGTGTGGGCCGGCGAGATCACTGAGCCTGGAGGCGATGTTCACGGCATCACCGTAGCAATCACCGTTCACTATTTCCACCTCGCCGGTGGCCACCCCGACGCGTATCGGCAGGTGCTCGGCCAGGGGCTGCTGCAGGAGGTTCATCTGATGTTGGCGCTGCAGATCCACGACGGCATTGACCGCCACGGTGGCATCCTGGAACACGGTCAGGACGCCGTCGCCCAGTGTCTTGATGACCTGCCCGCCCTGGGCCTGCAGCACTTCACAGATCCAGCGCGTCAATTGCGTGACGGCTCGGGTGGCCCTGATATTGCCTAGTGACTCGAAAACGGAGGTGCTGCCGGTCAGATCAGTGAAAACGACGGTGGTGTTGACACCCATGCGCGAACTTGATTGATTTCTTCTGTAGACAGTTTAGGGCATCCCCGAACGCTTGGATACCGCGGCTCAACCCTCACTGCAGGTGGCTGGACAAGCATACAGCCCTGCGGTGTTGCTTGATGTATCTTGGGTAAATTATTGATTTGTATGTTGTTTTACTCTGACACACAGAGCATAAATCGATTGTGGGAAATCGGCGGTGAAATTACCCTGCGGAAATCGTTGAGTCTGTCGATAACTATACATACAAGAGCATATGAACAAATTGGCCAGCCAATTCATCAGCAGCATGCAGGGACTGTTGGGCCGCCCTTTGGCAGAGGATGCTCACGCCTCGGTCCGCATTGAGGACATCCGCCAGGCAATGCTCGACTCTCTGGGTGACGAGGGTTGTACCAGCTACCCCCACATTGAACGGCGCGTGCTTTTTGCGCCGGATCTGCACGGCCTATGGTACCTTCGCGCCGACATCATGGTGGCCATTTCCTCCCTGCAGGGGGAAGGCGTGGCCAACCAGAAAATTCGCCTGATCACCGGCATGTTCGAAGGCTTGCTGCCCCGGGGCATGATTTCGCGTCCAGGCGCGCTGGGTCGCTGAACCGAAAGCCCGGTCTCGGTCTGCTTCAGGCTTCAGTCCGGGTGGGCATGCCCCCACAGCAGCAGTGCGTCGCGTCCCTGCACCACCAGATCGCAGGCTTGGCCGACGGGTAACAACACCTTGGTCGGTACGTGCCCAAAAGGCAGGTTGCTCAAGACCGGCACCTTGAGCTGGCTGCGCAGCCAGTTGACCACGGACTGCAGCTTGAACCCCTTGTCGTGCGGAACCAGCTTGTAGCCGGTGAACTGCCCCAGCACGATGGCTTTCTGCTGTGCCAGGACACCCGCATGCAAGAGCTGGGTCAGCATGCGCTCGATGCGATAGGGGTGTTCGGCCACATCTTCCAGAAACAGGATGCCGCCCTTAACAGCCGGAAAGAACGGTGTGCCCAGCAAGGAGCACAGCACGGCCAGATTGCCGCCCCACAGCACGCCGTCATCCACCTTGAAGTTGGCCGCATCACCCAGACGCCGGGCGTGAAAAGCACTGACCTGAGCCAAGTCGGCTTCACGCTCCTTGGCCTGACGCCAGCCGGCGCCCTCCCCCTGCCCCTGGATCATGTCCTCGAAACAGGCCTCCATGATGTCGTCCGGCCCACCTTGACCATCGGCACCATGCCCATCGGCCACGTCCGCCCGGTCACTCACCCCGAAGCCTTCGCATAGCGAGGGACCGGCCCAGGTCACCGAACCTGAGCGGGCCAGGACGGCCAGCTGGAAGGCCGTGAAGTCGCTCAGGCCGACGAACTGCGTGCCGTTTTCAATCGCCTTGGCCACACGCTTGTAGTGAATTCCCGGAAGGATGCGGGTCAGGCCATAGCCTCCACGCGAAATCATCGCCACGTTCGCACCGCTGGCGGCTGCTCGCTCGATGGCAGCCAGCCGTGTGGCGTCATCACCGGCAAAACGCTGGTGGCTGGCCAGTGCGGCCTCGTCGATCTCGACCTCGTGGCCCAGGGCCTGCAGGCGCTTGATGCCGCGCCGGAAGGCAGCCTTGTCTCGCACCGCGCCGGAGGGGGAATAGATGTAGATGTGTTTCTTCATGAAGCGCTGATTATCGGGGCCGGAAATGACGCAGCGCAGACTGTGCGATGGCCTCGCCCTGCTCCTGGACGAAATGTCCGCCCTGCTCCACGCGTATCGGATCGGGGCAACCGCGTATCGCCTGTTGCAGCTTCTGCATGACCGGCCAGCCCAGCACCGGGTCCTGCATGCCGACGGCCATCAGACTGCGGCCTTGCCAGTCGTTTTGCCAGAAGGCGCGGGCCTGGCGTGAAATCGCGGCGCCATCGGCATCTTCGGTTGCCGGCACCATGAGCGGAAAGGCACGCAGGGCCGCACGATGACCACGGTCGGGAAAGGGTGCTTTGTAGGCCGAACACTCCGCATCACCGAGCTGCGGGTTGCCGCGCGCCAGCAGGCACCCTACGTCGTACTCCGGTTTTTGGACACACATCTCGCGCCAAGCCAGGAAGCCCGCTGACAGCGCTTGGTCTCCGGTGGCCAACATGGTGTTCATCACCAGCAGGCCGCCATAACGCTGTGGCGCGGCCATGGGCAGGGTGAGGCCCAGCAGTCCACCCCAGTCCTGCACCACGAGCACGATGTTCTCGAGATCGAGCTGTTCCACGAACTCCAGCAGCACCTGGCGATGCCAGCTGAAGCTGTGGGCAGATTCCTTCTTGGGCTTGTCGCTGCGACCGAAGCCGATGAGGTCCGGCGCCACCACCCGATGGCCGGCAGCCAGAAAGACAGGGATCATCTTGCGGTAGAGATAGCTCCAGCTCGGGTTGCCGTGCAGGCACAGCCAGGTGAGCGGCGCATCGCGTGGACCTTCGTCAAGGTAATGCAGGCGCAGCCCGGCCAGGGCCGGCAGATCGCTGAGGTAATGCGGCGCCCAGGGGTAGCCGGGCAGGTCGGCAAAACGCTCTTCCGGGGTGCGCAATGCATCTTCACGCACCGGTTGGCTGGCGCGCCGATGGTCCTGGCGTTTGCGCTGGAAGAACGCCTGCAGCAGCGCGCCGCATTCGGTGGCCAACACCCCACCCCGCACCTGCGTCTGGTGGTTGAGCTGCTTGTTGGCAAACAGGTCGAGTACCGAGCCGGCCGCGCCGGTCTTGGGATCGGGGGCGCCGAACACCACGCGTTTGAGCCGCGCGTGCAGCAGGGCCCCGGCACACATAGGGCAAGGCTCCAGCGTGACGTAGAGCTCACAGTCCTCCAGCCGGTAGTTGCCAAGCCGGGATGCAGCATCACGCAAGGCCCGGATCTCGGCATGCGCCGTGGGGTCGTGGCTGCCGATGGGCGCATTGTGGCCGGTCGCGATCACGACGCCCTGGTGGACCAACACAGCGCCTACCGGCACCTCGCCGGCGTCAGCGGCCTGGCGCGCCAGCGCCAGGGCTTGTTCCATGAAGTCGGCTTCAGTTGCCATGCAGCCCCAGGCGCTCCATCCAGGCCGCCAGTTCGCGTTCATTCGCGTTGCCCTTGGCGTAGGCTGCTTTCATCGCCGCGTGCGCTTCGGGACGGTGCTGGTTGAGTTTGAGTTTGCACTGCAGCGTCGTCACCCGCAGCTCGAAAGCCACGATGCCGGCCAGCATCTTGTGCGCATAGTCCTGCCCCAGGCTGCGCCACTGCGCAGCGTAGGCCGGCTCATGGTCACCGATGAGCTTCTTCAGCAGCCCGTCCTTGGCCTCGGCACTCTCGACCAGGGTGGCCTGCACGGTGCAATGCACGGCCAGGTAGTTCCAGGTCGGCACCCGCGCAAGATCCGGGTAGACACTGGGAGACATATAGGCGTGAGGGCCCATGAAGGTCACCACGGCCTGCGGCCGGGCCTGCAAATGGCGCCAGTGCGGGTTCGGTTTGGCCACATGGCCAAGCAGCACGAGCTCGGCGCCCTCCTCCTGTACATGCAGCGGCAGATGGGTCACATAAGGCAGGCCCGCGTCATCCGGGCTGATGAGGCTGGCAAAGGGATGCGCACGCATCAGCGACTGGGCATGCGCACGTTCCTCGGATTTGAACTGGGGCGGCAGGTACATGTTGCGGCTAGTTTAGCCTCGCACCTAAGCCGGCGGCACCGCCCGAAGCCTACGGTGCGTGTTTTCTGATACCTTTACCGGGAACGGGGACAAATTCAGGACACGACAGGCACAGGCATGAGTGGCGCGCTGGTGGGATTCAGGATAGACGGCGAGAAAAAGCTGCACCGACTGCACGGTGAGCGCAGCTGTGAAAGCGTGCTCACCGAATTGCTGGCCTACCTGCACCGCGTCAGCGATGCCCGTCTGGACACCTATGCCCGCACGCTGAAGCTGGTCGGGCCGGAACACGGCCCCTTTCCGGGGGAAACCGACCAGACCGTGATCCAGGCTTTCTTCGAAGACCATTTCGGCGAAACCTGCCCGTTTCACACCTGGGCGGAGACCTTTGATGCCCTGCCCGAACTGGAGGGCTGGCATGCCGGCTTTCCTTTCATGCCGGCGGCGGCCATCAAGAGTTGCGGTGACGTGTCCTGGGGTTTTCTGATCGACCTCGATACCGGCACGCTGCAGATCTTTGTCAACCGCCACGCGCGCTTCCAATGGAGCAACATGGCCGACACCCAGCCCGCCTACTGCACCCTGCCCCTGGCCCATGCACGCCAGTTGACCTCGCACGATCTCTCGGCCCTGCATGGCTTGCTGCACCAGCACTCCTATTCCGATGGCATCGATCCGGTCCTGCCCCTGCAGGATGCCGTGTCGGCGCCTTTTCCCGGGCCGGGGCCGTGGCAGTCCAGGCTCAAGCTGGCCCACGGCCGTGCCCGGCTGTTGCTCGAGCGCGGCCCCCTCAGGGCCAAGCTCAGGCAGGTCGGCGAGCTGAGGCTGGACGATGCCCACTGCGGAGCGCTGCTGCGCGAAGCGCTGGCCCCGCCCGTGCTGGCGATGGCACAAGCCATTTACGGGCCGGACGCGAATCTCGGGCAGGTTGCCCACGTGGCGGCGCATCTGCCGGCCTTGCCCTACGCGCCGGATGACGGCGGCCTGCCCCTGCTCGACCTCGGCCTGAGCACGGCCTCCGGGCTGAAGCTGGCCTTGGGGTCCGGCTTCTTCGACACGGTGCGCTCGCGCTTTCTGGCCGCCGGCATGAGCACGCAAGGCTGGCGTTTCCTGATCAAGCAGGACAACGCCGTGCTGCGTTTCGTGCTGCAGTTCTTCCCGCCTTCGGCCCGTATCCTGGGATCTTTCACCCATTTCATCAATCTGCTGGCGAGCGCCTTGCAAAGCGAACCGCTGCGGATCGAGCGCTGCCAGCCAGCCTTGCGCGGCGTCGAACGCATCCTCGACCGTACGCGCGGCCGTCCTGGCCCGCTGCGCGAAGACAATGCACGTATTTTCCTGCGTGCCATCATGCGGGCCCGGCTGTCCATGGAAGAGGAGGCTAATCTGGCCCATGAGGCGCAGGATGTGTCCGATTTCGTCTACGCCCACACAGCGGTGCTCAAGGGGGTGACCTGGCGCTCGCTGTGCCGCCGCTCGGACGAGTGGCACCGGGCGCTGTTGATCACGGTCGATCCCGACAAGGATGTGCGCTGGCCCGCCCTGCTACCGGTGTATGCCACGGGACCCTTCCTCGCCGTGGAACTTGATTCAGGTTTTTTGCTGGCCGAGGAAGGTCTGGAACAGCGCCACTGCATCGGCACCTATGCCAATGCCTGTGCCAGCGGCGCCACCCGGGTTTTCTCCTTGCGCCACAACGGCCGGCGCGCCGCAACCATCGAACTGCAACGCGGCCATGACGGCTCCTGGCACATGGTCCAGATCCGTGGCAAGGCCAACACGGCGATACATGACCCGACCCTCCTGGACGCGGCGGGCCAGCTGACACGGGCCTATTCGGAAGCCGCGCAGGCGCGCGAGCGCGTGGAATTCGCCAGGGTTCGCGAGCGGCAGCCGTCGAGCGGCTCGCTGTCGCCCTCGCTGCTGGTGCCGCAACAGGAGTACTGGACTGGCTAGGGCCGGTTCACCGCGCGGGCCCGCGGGAGATCACTCCCACTCGATGGTGGCCGGCGGCTTGGAGCTGACGTCGTAGGTGACGCGGTTGATGCCACGCACCTCGTTGATGATGCGGCTCGAGACCTTCTTGAGCAGTGCATAGGGCAGTTCGGCCCAGTCGGCGGTCATGAAGTCGCTGGTCTGCACGGCGCGCAGCGCGACCACGTAGTCGTAGGTGCGGCCGTCGCCCATCACGCCCACGCTCTTGACCGGCAGGAAGACCGTGAAGGCCTGGCTGGTCAGCTCGTACCAGGTCTTGCCGGAAATCGGGTCGATGGTCGAGCGCAATTCCTCGATGAAGATGGCGTCGGCCCGGCGCAGCAGGTCGGCGTAATCCTTCTTCACTTCACCCAGGATGCGCACGCCCAGTCCCGGGCCCGGGAAGGGATGGCGGTAGACCATGTCATGCGGCAGACCCAGGGCCACGCCGAGTTCTCGCACCTCGTCCTTGAACAGATCGCGCAGCGGCTCCAGCAGCTTCAGGCCGAGCTGCTCCGGCAGACCGCCCACGTTGTGGTGGCTCTTGATGGTGACGGCCTTCTTGCTCTTGGCCCCCCCGGACTCGATGACGTCGGGATAGATGGTGCCCTGGGCCAGCCACTTGGCGCCCTTGGCGCCCTCGCCCTTGAGCTTGGCCGCTTCGGCCTTGAAGACGTCAACGAAGAGGCCGCCGATGATCTTGCGTTTCTGCTCGGGTTCGCTGACGCCGGCCAGCTTGCCCAGGAACAACTCGCTGGCGTCCACCCGGATCACTTTGGCGTGCAGTTTGCCGGCGAACATGTCCATGACCATGTCGCCCTCGTTCAGGCGCAACAGGCCGTGGTCGACGAAGACACAGGTCAGCTGGTCGCCGATGGCACGATGGATCAGCGCCGCCGCCACTGAGGAATCGACGCCACCGGACAGGCCCAGGATGACCTCCTCGTCGCCGACCTGCCGGCGGATGGCCTCCACAGCCTCCTTGACGTGGTCACGCATGACCCAGTCGGCGCGGGTGCCGCAGATCTCCAGCACGAAGCGCTCCAGCATGGCGCGGCCCTGCACGGTGTGCGTCACTTCCGGGTGGAACTGCACGGCGTAGAAGCGGCGCTGCTCGTCGGCCATGCCGGCGATGGGGCAGCTGGGCGTGGACGCCATGAGCTTGAAACCGGGCGGGAAGGCCGTGACCTTGTCGCCGTGGCTCATCCAGACCTTGAGCATGCCGTGGCCTTCGGGCGTCGTGAAGTCGGCGATGTCCTTGAGCAGGGCGGTGTGGCCATGTGCGCGCACCTCGGCGTAGCCGAACTCGCGCTGGTGGCCGCTTTCCACCTTGCCGCCCAGCTGCTGAGCCATGGTCTGCATGCCGTAGCAGATGCCCAGCACCGGCACCCCCAGTTCGAACACGGCCTGAGGCGCCTTGTCGGTCGTTTCCTCGTAGACGCTGGCATGGCTGCCCGAGAGGATCACCCCCTTGAGCTGGCCGTCGGCGGCGAACTGCCGCACCCAGTCGTCCGAGACATCACAGGGATGGACCTCGCAGTACACATGGGCCTCGCGCACGCGGCGCGCGATCAGCTGCGTGACCTGGGAGCCGAAATCGAGAATGAGGATCTTCTGGTGTTGCATGGCTGTACAGAAACGGTGCGGTCCATCTGAAAGGCAAAGGCCCGAACGCCGTGGATGGGGGTTCGGGCCTGGGCTGCGGTTTTCTCAGTCAGCGCGGTAGTTGGGCGCTTCTTTGGTGATCTGAACGTCGTGCACGTGGCTTTCGCGGATACCTGCGGACGTGATTTCCACGAATTCGGCCTTGTTACGCATGTCTTCGACGGTGGCGCAACCGCAATACCCCATGCTGGCGCGCAGGCCGCCGGCCATCTGGAAGATGATGGCGACCACCGAGCCCTTGTAGGGCACGCGGCCTTCGATGCCCTCGGGCACCAGCTTGTCGGCTTGCGGGTTGCCGGCGGTCGATTCCTGGAAGTAGCGGTCGGCGCTGCCCTGCTGCATGGCACCGATGGAGCCCATGCCGCGGTAACTCTTGTAGCTGCGACCCTGGAACAGCACGATCTCGCCCGGCGCCTCTTCAGTGCCGGCGAACATGCCGCCCATCATGACGGTGCCGGCGCCGGCCGCGATGGCCTTGGCGATGTCACCGCTGTAGCGGATGCCGCCGTCGGCGATCAGCGGCACGCCCGTGCCCTTGAGGGCGGTGGCCACGTTGTCGATGGCCATGATCTGGGGCACGCCCACACCCGCCACGATGCGCGTGGTGCAGATGGAGCCCGGGCCGATGCCGACCTTGACCGCGTCGGCGCCGGCGTCGACCAGCGCCAGTGCGGCCGCGCCGGTGGCGATGTTGCCGCCGATCACGTCGACCTGCGGATAGGTCTGTTTGACCCAGCGCACGCGGTCGATCACGCCCTTGCTATGGCCGTGGGCCGTGTCAACCACGATGGCGTCTACACCGGCCTTCACCAGGGCCTCGACGCGGGCTTCGGTGCCCTCGCCCACACCCACCGCCGCGCCCACACGCAGGCGGCCGGCGGCGTCACGCGCGGCGTTCGGAAAGTTGAGCTGCTTGGTGATGTCCTTGACGGTGATCAGGCCCTTGAGCTCGAAAGCGTCGTTAACGACCAGCAGGCGCTCCAGCTTGTGCTTGTTCAGCAGCGCCTTGGCCTCGGCCGGGGTGGTGCCGTCGGGCACGGTGACCAGGCGCTCGCGCGGGGTCATGATCTCGCGCACCGGCAGCTCGTAGCGGGTCTCGAAGCGCAGGTCGCGCCCCGTCACGATGCCCACCACCTTGCCGGCGACGACCACCGGGAAGCCGGACACCCCCAGTTCGTCGGAAAGCTTCATCACCTCACGCACCGTGGTCTCGGGGGGGATGACGACCGGGTCACGCAGCACGCCGGATTCGTAACGCTTCACCTTGGCCACCTGAGCGGCCTGTTCAGCGACACTGAGGTTCTTGTGGACGATACCGATACCGCCCTCCTGGGCGATGGCAATCGCCAGCCGGGCTTCGGTCACCGTGTCCATGGCCGCAGAGACCAGGGGCAGGTTCAAGGAAATATTGCGGGAGAAACGGGTCGCGAGAGAGGTGTCCTTGGGCAGGACCTGGGAATACGCCGGCACCAACAACACATCGTCGAAGGTGAGCGCTTTACCTAGAAGGCGCATGTCTAAGCTCCAAAAAAAGAATTGTACCCGCCTTGCGCCCGGACCTGCTGCGCGGACACCACAACGCGCACCACCCGGGATCAAAAAGTCAGCCCGACGGCGCTACACTGCTGTCATGAAACCGATCCGCCCCCTGATCTGCTTGGCCCTGTGCCTCTATGCGCTCACGGCCAGCGCCCAATGGCAATGGATGGACAAGGACGGCCGCAAGGTCTTCAGCGACCGGGCGCCGCCGTCCGACATTCCCGAGAAAGACATACTCAAGCGTCCTGGTAGCCGCGGATCCGCCCCGATGGCGGCAACACCTGCAGCGACGCCCGCAGCTGCTCCTGGTTCAGCTGCCACCCCGGTGGGCACCGACAAGTCCTTGCAGGACAAGAAGAAGCAGGCCGAGGATGCAGAGGTCGCCAAACGCAAGGCCGAGGAAGAGCGCAATGCCCGCCTCATGGCCGAGAACTGCAGCCGGGCCCAGCAGGCCAAGGCAGGCTTGGACGCGGGTGGGCGCATGAGCCGTATCAACGAGAAGGGCGAGCGCGAATTCTTCGACGAAGCAGCCATCGCCTCCGAAGGCCAGCGCCTTCAGACCATCATCAACGAGAACTGCAAGTAGTCAGTAGCCCGACTTGGCCCCGGCCCGCTTCTTGGCAAAGAGGCCGGCCCTGCCGGCGCCCTGCTTGGCAAAACGCTCGCGTCGCGCCACCTTGGGATCAATGCGCAAGGGACGATAGACCTCGACCCGGTCCTGCGCGCGCAGCACTTGCTCACGCGTCGCCTTGCGCCCCCAGACCCCCACCGGCGCATGTAAGAGGTCCAGCTCCGGATAGTTGCCGGCCAGGCCGCTGGCCTGCAGGGCCTGTGCCACGGTGCTGCCGGCCGGCAGGCACAGGGGAATCTCACGCACCTGGCGCGCGACCGGCGCATAGGCGACCACGATCTCGATGTCCATCTCAGACCCCATAGACCTTCTCCGCCCGCTTGACGAAGGCATCGACCAGGCTGGCCGCAATCTTGTCGAACACCGGGCCAACCAGCCTGCCCAGCAGTGCATTGGAAAAACCGTAGTTCAAGGTCAGCTCGACCTTGCAGGCGCGCTGATCGCCCTCACCCACCGGCAGGAACTTCCACCGGCCTTCAAGCTGCGAAAATGGCCCCTTGACGAGTTCCATCCGCACTTCGCTGCCCGGCACGTGGGTATTGCGCGTGGTGAAGCTCTGATGGATGCCGCTGAATGCAATGCCGACCTCAGCCGTCGCGCCACCCTCATGGGCCTCGATGACGCGGGCGTGATCGCACCAAGGCAGGAACTCCGGATAGTCGGCCACGCCGACGACCAGCGCGTACATTTCCCGTGGGCTGTACCAGATCAGAACGGACTTGTGGACGGTTTTCATAGAATGCTGGACCCGCAGGCCCAAACCGAATTGTAAGTTTGCTGCCCGCCCCCATTTGAGACTCCATGGCCAAAAAACCCGAAACGCCCTCCCGCATTGCCGACAACAAGAAGGCCGTCTTCAACTATTTCATCGAGGAACGCTTCGAGGCCGGCATGGTGCTGGAGGGGTGGGAGGTCAAGGCCGTACGTGAAGGCAAGGTGCAGCTGACCGACGGCTATGTGGTGATCCGCGATGGAGAGATGTACCTTATCGGCTGCCAGATCAACGCACTCAAGACCGCCTCCACCCATGTGCGGCCCGACGCCGTCCGGACCAAGAAGCTGCTGCTCAAGAAGGATGAGATCCGTCGCCTGATCGGCAAGGTCGAACAGAAAGGCTACACCCTGGTGCCGCTGAACCTGCACTGGAAGAACAACAAGATCAAGTGCGAAATCGGTCTGGCCAAGGGCAAGGCTGAGCATGACAAGCGCGACACCATCAAGGACCGCGAGGGCAAGCGGGAGGTGGAGCGCGCCATGAAGAATCGCAGTCGCTGATTTATCTTCGGCAGCATGGAATAAACCGGGGGGTGCCAGCGTTTGTTCCGTTGAGCACGCTTTTGTGCCGCAACCTGACGGAGATGACCATGACTTTGACCGCATCCCGCGCCAAGCGCGCCTTCCTGCTGCTGACCCTGTCCGCTTCCCTTTTCGCTGGCTGTGCCTCGATGGCCGCCGGCCCGGCCAAGGTGTCCGATGGCGTGCTGACCGGCCCCAACGGCATGACGCTCTACACCTTCGACCGCGATACGGCCGGCAGCGGCAAATCCGTCTGCAACGGCCCCTGCGCCACCAACTGGCCTCCCCTGATGGCCGGCGACATGGACCAGGCCGGCGGCGACTACAGCGTCATCACCCGCGACGACGGCAGGAAGCAGTGGGCCTTCAAGGGCAAGCCCCTGTACTTCTGGGCCAAGGACATGAAACCGGGTGACCGCACCGGCGATGGCTTCAACAAGGTCTGGCAACTGGCCCGCCCCTGAGCCCGATCGGGCGGTGAGCGGTATAAAGTTTGTCCATCGATGAACCGTCAACCCCTGATCGCGCACATCCCCGCCTTGCGCCGCTACGCCCGCGCACTGACCGGGGACGCCTGGGCCGCTGACGATCTGGTGCAGGACACGCTGGAGCGTGCCTGTGCCAAATGGCGGTTGTGGCTGGTGGGCTCGGATCTGCGAGCCTGGCTGTTCACGATCATGCACAACCTGTATGTGAGCCAGGTCCGCCACCGCGTGCGCCAGGGGGGCTTGGCCCATCCGCTGGACCTGGCTGAACTGGACCAGGAACCCGTGGCGCCCGCGCCCTCCACGGACAGCGCCATCGACCTGCAACGCTGCTTGCTACGCCTGCCCGAGGAACAGCGCGTGGTGTTGCTGCTGGTCACCCTGGAAGACCTGTCCTATGTCGAAGTCGCGAAAATCACGGGCGTGCCGGTGGGCACCGTGATGTCGCGCCTGTCGCGGGCGCGCAGCCGGCTGCAGGAACTGATGGACGCATCGGCAACCCCACCGGTCCGCAGCGTTGCGGCCACCGAATCCGAGGTACCGCCTTTGCGGCGCCTGAAATGAAAACCGAAGACCGCCATGGATAAGCGCCCCGACCACCCTGTTCCCGAAACTGAACTGCATGCCCTGCTCGACGGCCTGCTCGATGCCGGCGAGCGGGCCGATATTCAGCGCAGGCTGGCACAGGATCCGCAGGCCAGCGCCACGCTGCTAGCCTGGCAGCGCCAGCGTGACACCTTGCGTTGCCTGCATGGGGACGTGCTGGCTGAACCCGTCCCCGCTTCCTTGCTGGCCGCCGCTGGCCAGGTGCAGCATGCGCGCCAGCGGGTGCAGCAGTGGTGGCGCTGGGGGGGGATGGCTGCCAGCGTGACCCTGGCGTTTGGCCTGGGCTGGTTCACCCATGGGCAGCAGCAGGGATCAGCGGCCGCGTTGCTGGCCCGCCAGCAGCCTGCACGCGAGTTCGTGCACCAGGCTGCGCTGGCGCATGCGGTCTATGTGCCTGAAGTCCGCCATCCGGTCGAGGTGAGTTCAGCGCAGGAAGAGCATCTGGTGCAGTGGTTGTCCAAACGCCTGGGCCGTCCGCTCAAGCTGCCCCGGCTGAACGAACAGGGGTACGAGCTGGTCGGCGGCCGCCTGCTGCCTGGCGACGAAGGCGCCCGCGCCCAGTTCATGTACCAGAATGCGCGCGGCGAGCGTGTGACGCTTTATCTGGGCAGCACGCCTGGAAAGGTCAGCGGGGGCGGTGCCAGCACGGAATTCCGTTACAGTGCAGATGGCCCGGTCCCGGGCTTCTACTGGGTGGAAGAAGGTTTTGCCTACGCACTGTCAGGCACGCTAACGCGCCCGCAATTGCTGCAACTGGCGCAGGCGGTCTACCACCAGCTCTGAGAGCCTGTTCACGGTCTCGCAGGGGTCGCGTTGGGGTGCAATCGGGATGAGTTGGCCGCCAAGATCACGCCGCATGGGCTCATGCCCATGCAAGGGATTTGGTGGGCAAATCGCTCGATTTCACCCCAACCCGCAGGGCAAGCACCTTGCCGGGCGGTCTGCGGCGTTGCAAAGCCTCGCCGGGCATTGAGCCCGGCTTCGTTTTGTGCCTTGCATCCCATCCCGGCAAGGTGCTTGCGCGGCCCCTGCGAGACCGTGAACAGGCTCTGAGTCAGGCCAGTTCGCGCAGGGGGTGCGCGTGCGCCGGCCAGGGCGAGGCGAAGAAGCCTTCCACCATGGCGGGCGTGACCTCTTCCAGGCGCGATGGGCTCCATTTTGGCGCGCGGTCCTTGTCGATCACCAGGGCGCGTATGCCTTCCATGGTGTCGGTCGCCTCCATGTAGCGATCCAGGTGGCGCGTGTTGAAACAGTGGCGCACCATGTCGCGTTCCATACGCAACTCGTCAGCCAGGTTCATGTCGGCCCCGCGGCGGACCTGCTGCAGGGTGACCTCCAGCATCAGCGGTGAATGCGTGCGCAGGGCCTTGACCGTGCCGGCTGCCCACTCGCCGCTTTCCTTCTCCAGCGCCAACACGATGCGCAGCACGTCGGGTTGCTCGAAGCAGCGGGTTATGGTGTCCAGCGGCAGCTCAGCTGCCGGTGCTGCGACGCCGTAGCCTTGTTGCCAGGCCTGCAGGCTGGCCGCGTCAAAACTCGCCAGACCGGCCAGCGCATCCCAGGCCTCACCGATGCGGGCCGCATCGAAGCAGGCATCGGCCAGTTGCAGCGCGAGCGCGTCGCCAGCACCAATGACCTCACTGGTCAGGGCCAGCCACTCACCACCATGGCGCGGGCAACGCGCCAGGAACCAGCCGCCGCCGACATCGGGGAACAGGCCGATATTGGTCTCGGGCATGGCCATCTTGGTCCTCGGGGTGACGATGCGTAGCTTCGCCCCCTGCGAAATCCCCATGCCGCCGCCCATGACCACACCGTCCATGAAGGCGATATAGGGCTTGGGATAGTGGTGGATCAGGTGGTTGAGCGCGTATTCCTCGGTGAAAAAGTCTTCCAGTTCAGCGTCACCACGCAGCACGGCCTGATGGAAGAAGCGGATGTCGCCACCGGCGCAGAAGGCAGCAAAAGCGCCCTCCTTGCCCATGCCGCGGATCGCCAACGCCTGCACTTGCGGGTCGTCGCGCCAGGCCAGCAGCGCCGCGGCCAGGGCCCGGATCATGGGCAGGGACAAGGCGTTGAGCGCGCGTGGGCGGTTCAAGGTGATGCAGCCGAGATGGCCGCGAACTTCGGTTTGCACCTCGGGACAGGTGTAGGCAATGGGGAATGTCATTGTTTTTTCTTCCAGACCATCAACTCATTGGCGACCAGGGCGAACAGCACCAAGGCCCCGCCCTGCAGCACGGTTGCAGCCGGCCGCTCACCGGCACCGAGCCAGACCAGCAGGATGCCAAAAATGATTTCCAGTTGCGCCAGCAGGGAAATCTCAGGTGCCTTGAGCACGCGCGCGCAGATCACCAGCAGCGTGCACGGGACGGCCAACTGGACCAGGCCCAGGAGTGCCAGCAGGCCGATGTCGTGCGCGGTGGCTTGCAGGGGCAGCGCCAGCGGCAAGGTGACCAGCGCCGACAGGATGCCGCCGACCAGCACCGACGGCACCAGGTCCACGTCCTCGCCCTTGGCATGGGCGTGCTGCACCACGATCCAGTTGATCGCCGCGCTCAGCGGCACAAACAGCGCGACGAACAGGCCCAGGCCGCTGTCGCTGCCCAGCTGCCCGCCAAACATCCAGGCCATGCCGGCGCCAGCCAGCGTGATGGCCGCCCAGGTGAACCAGGCGATGCGCTGGCGCAGGAAGAGCCAGGCCAGCAGCGCGGTGAACAGGGGGTTGAGCGAGGAGATGACCAACACTCCGGCCACGCTGGTCATGGTCAGGGCCAGCATGAAGGAGGTGAACATGGCGCTCCAGCACAGGCCGGACCACCAGAGTGCCGCTGGCGCGCTGCGCAACTGACGCCAGACGGCGTGCGGACCGCGCCACAGCGGCAGGATCACGAGCAGGGAGATCGCCGTGAAAAAACTGCGCCAGAAAGTGACCTCGAAGCTGCGCGCCGCCTCCAGCTGCCGCGTGACGACACCGGCGATGGACCACATCAGGGCCACCGCCACCATCACCCACACGGCACGCTGATGCGTGAGCTTCATGTCTTTCGTCTGTCGGAGCGAAAGGATCTACGGCGCGCTCACTCCAAAGTCGAGGAACGCCGCGGAACCGGCTTTGCCGGGCCGCTGGCGTTGTCCCCCTTGGGGGAAGGCGACCGCAGGTCGACTCAGGGGGTTAACTCGACTTCCCGGCGCGCTTGCGCTCGTTTTCGGTCAGGAAACGCTTGCGCAGTCGGATCGACTTGGGCGTGATCTCGACCAGCTCGTCGTCCTCGATGAACTCCACACCGTATTCCAGCGTGCAATCGATCGGGGGCGTGATCTTGATCGCATCTTCCTTGCCGCTGACGCGGAAGTTGGTCAGCTGCTTGGTACGGGTGGCGTTCACCACCAGGTCGTTGTCGCGGTTGTGGATGCCGACGATCATGCCCTCGTACACCGGGTCGTTGGCCTTGACGAACATGCGGCCGCGGTCGTCCAGCTTGCCCAGGGCATAGGTGAAGATTTCACCGGCGTCCATGGAGATCAGCACGCCGTTCTTGCGCCCGCCGATATCACCCTTGTGCGGCTCGTAGCCGTCGAAGATGTTGGAGATCAGGCCGGAACCGCGGGTCAGGTTCAGGAACTCGTTGGAGAAACCGATCAGGCCACGGGCCGGGATGCGGTATTCCAGGCGCACACGACCGCGGCCGTCCGGCTCCATGTTCACCAGCTCGCCCTTGCGCTCGCCCAGGGCCTGCATCACGCCACCCTGGTGCTGCTCTTCGATGTCGGCCGTCACCAGCTCGATCGGCTCGCACTTCTCGCCGTTGATTTCCTTGAACATCACACGCGGCTTGGACACGGCCAGCTCGTAGCCTTCACGGCGCATGTTTTCCAGCAGGATGGTCAGGTGCAGTTCACCGCGACCCATCACTTCGAAGATGCCTTCTTCGTCGGTTTCCTTGACGCGCAGGGCCACGTTGTGCTGCAGCTCTTTCTGCAGGCGGTCCCAGATCTGGCGGCTGGTCACGAACTTGCCTTCACGGCCGGCCAGCGGGCTGGTGTTGACGCAGAAGTTCATGGTCAGGGTCGGCTCGTCGACCTTGAGCATGGGCAGGGGCGCCGGATTGGCTGGATCGGTGATGGTCACGCCGATGCCGATCTCGTCGATACCGTTGATCAGCACGATCTCGCCTGGGCCGGCCTCCGTGGCCTGCACGCGTTCCAGGCCCTGGAAGGTGAGCACCTGGTTGATACGGCCCTTGACGGCCTTGCCGTCCGGCCCTTCCATCACCACCACGTCCATGGCGGGCTTGATCGTGCCCTGGCTGATGCGGCCCACGCCGATACGGCCCACGAAGGTCGAGAAGTCCAGCGCGGAAATCTGCAGCTGCAGCGGCGCGGCCGGGTCGCCCTTCTGCGACGGCACGTGTTTCAGGATGGTATTGAACAGGGCCGACATGTCGGGGCCCCACTGCTCACCCGGTGCGCCCTCTTCCAGTGAAGACCAGCCGTTGATGCCGGAGGCGTAGACCACGGGGAAATCGAGCTGTTCGTCATTGGCGCCCAGCTTGTCGAACAGGTCGAAGGCCGCGTTGACGACCTTGTCCGGATTGGCACCGGGCTTGTCCACCTTGTTCACCACCATGATGGGCTTCAGCCCTAGCGCCAGCGCCTTCTTCGTGACGAAACGGGTCTGCGGCATCGGGCCTTCCTGCGCGTCGATCAGCAGCACCACGCCGTCCACCATGGACAGGGCACGCTCCACCTCGCCACCGAAGTCGGCGTGGCCGGGGGTGTCGACGATGTTGATGTGCGTGCCTTCCCAGGTCACGGCGCAGTTCTTGGCCAGGATGGTGATGCCACGCTCTTTTTCGATGGCGTTGTTGTCCATCACGGTGTCGACCACCTTCTCGTGTTCGGCAAAGGTGCCGGACTGGCGCAGCAGCTGGTCCACCATGGTGGTCTTGCCGTGGTCGACGTGGGCGATGATGGCAATGTTGCGGATCTGTTTATGGCTCATGGTTGGCTTTCCAGGATTTGTTGGATTTCGATAGGGCTCAACAGACGCCCGGGTATGAGTTCCCCCGCCTTGACATGGGCGGTGCCCAGCAAGGCATGGGGTTGGCTGCCGTAGACAGCCACTTGTTCGGTATCGGGCCAGCTGCCGCGTCGGCGCAGACCGCTGAGGAAACGACCGGCATTCTCCGTGTCCAGGGTGACGGCGGTGTGACCGTCCAGCAGCGCATCGACCGGTTTGAGCTGCACGGGGCGTTCGGCCTCGTCCATGCGCTCCAGTCCTTCCAGGGTCACGCACTGGGTCTGGTCAAAAGCGCCGGTCGCGATGCGACGCAGCGCCACCAGGTGGCCGCCGCAGCCCAAGGCCTCGCCGATGTCTTCACCCAGGGTGCGGATGTAGGTGCCCTTGCTGCACTTCACGTGCAGGCGCAGAAACGGCGCCTCGCCCTGCAACTGGACCTCCAGCAGTTCCAGCTCGTGGATCACCACGTCGCGCGGCTCGCGCTCGACGGTCTCGCCCTCGCGGGCATATTCGTACAGTGCCTTGCCGTCCTTCTTGAGTGCGCTGTGCATGGGTGGCACCTGGCGGATCGGCCCCATGAACTGGTCCAGCACCTCGACCACCTGGCCCAGGGTGCAGGTCACGGCACGGGTTTCGATGACCTCGCCCTCGGCGTCGGCCGTGCTGGTGCGCACGCCTAGTCGCACTGTGGTCTCGTAGGTCTTGTCGGCATCCAGGTGCAACTGGCTGAACTTGGTCGCGGCACCGAAGCAGATGGGCAGTACCCCGGTGGCCAGCGGGTCGAGCGTGCCGGTGTGGCCCGCTTTTTCGGCACGCAGGAGCCACTTGGCTTTCTGCAAAGCGTTATTGCTCGAAATTCCGAGCGGTTTGTCCAGCAAGAGCACCCCATGCACAGGGCGCCGTTGCACCCTGGTGCGTGGCGCTTGCATGCTTATCCCTCGTCTTTGGAACGCGATGCGACAGCCTGCGCGATCAGCGCATTCATGTCGGCGGCCCGCTCGGTGGTGCGGTCGAAGAGGAAGTGCAGTGTCGGCACCGTGTGGATGTGCAGGCGCTTGAACAGGCCGTTGCGCAGGAAGCCGGCGGCCTGATTCAGCGCGTCCTGCGTTTCCTGCGGGTCACCGATCAGCACGCTGAAATACACCTTGGCGTGCGCGTAGTCGGGCGTGACCTCCACGCTTTGCAGCGTCACCATGCCCACACGCGGGTCTTTCAACTCGCGCGCGATCAACTCCGTCAGATCGCGCTGGATCTGATCGGCGACCTTGAAGCCGCGGTTCGGAGTGGATGACTTCTTGGCCGGCATGGTTTACAGCGTACGGGCAATCTCTTTGACCTCGAAGAATTCGAGCTGATCACCTTCCTTGATGTCGTTGTAGTTCTTGAGCTTGATACCGCACTCGAAGCCTTCCTTGACCTCGCGCACATCGTCCTTCATGCGCTTGAGGGAGTCCAGCTCGCCGGTGTAGATGACCACGTTGTCGCGCAGCAGGCGGAAATGCGCGCTGCGGGTGACGAAGCCGGCCGTGACCATACAGCCGGCAACCGTGCCGATCTTGGAGGCCACGAACACGGTACGGATCTCGGCCATGCCGATGACCTCTTCGCGCTTCTCCGGCGCCAGCATGCCCGACATGGCCGCTTTCAACTCATCGACGGCGTCGTAGATGATGTTGTAGTAGCGGATCTCCACGTCGTTGCCTTCGGCCAGCTTGCGCGCGCCGGCATCGGCCCGGGTGTTGAAGCCGATGATGATGGCCTTGGAGGCGATCGCCAGGTTGACGTCGGACTCGCTGATGCCACCCACGGCGGCGTAGACCAGCTGCACCTTGACCTCTTCGGTCGAGAGCTTGAGCAGCGAGGCGGCCAGCGCTTCCTGCGAACCCTGCACGTCGGCCTTGACGATGATGGGCAGCATCTTGACTTCGCCGGCGGAGATGTCGGTAAACATGTTCTCCAGCTTGGCGGCCTGCTGCTTGGCCAGCTTGGTATTGCGGAACTTGCCGGCACGGTAGGTCGCGATCTCGCGCGCACGGCGCTCGTCGGACAGCACCATGAACTCGTCGCCCGCTTGCGGCACCTCGGTCAGGCCCTGGATTTCCACCGGAATGGACGGCCCGGCCGACTTGATCGGCTTGCCGTTCTCGTCCAGCATCGCGCGCACGCGGCCATAGGTCTGGCCGGCCAGCACCACGTCGCCGGTCTTGAGCGTGCCGGTCTGCACCAGCACGGTCGCCACCGGGCCGCGGCCTTTGTCCAGCTTGGCTTCGATGACCAGGCCCTTGGCCATGGCGTCGATCGGGGCCTTGAGTTCCAGCACCTCGGCCTGCAAAAGCACCTGCTCCAGCAGCGCATCGATGCCCTGGCCGGTCTTGGCCGACACTGGCACGAAGGGCGAGTCACCGCCGAATTCCTCGGGAACCACCTCTTCCACCACCAGTTCCTGCTTCACGCGGTCCGGGTTGGCATCGGGCTTGTCGATCTTGTTGATGGCCACGACGATCGGAACACCGGCCGCCTTGGCGTGCTTGATGGCTTCCTTGGTCTGCGGCATGACGCCGTCGTCGGCAGCCACCACCAGGATCACGATGTCGGTCGCCTGGGCGCCACGGGCACGCATGGCCGTGAAGGCCTCGTGACCCGGGGTGTCCAGGAAGGAGATCATGCCGCGCGGCGTTTCCACGTGGTAGGCGCCGATGTGCTGCGTGATGCCACCGGCTTCGCCCGCGGCGACCTTGGCGCGGCGGATGTAGTCCAGCAGCGAGGTCTTGCCGTGGTCGACGTGGCCCATGACGGTCACGACTGGCGCGCGCGGCAGCGATTCGCCGTGCTGCTCCGACACTTCCTCGTCGGTGAAGGCTTCCGGGTCGTCCAGCGCGGCCACGATGGCCTTGTGACCCATTTCCTCGACCACGATCATGGCCGTGTCCTGGTCCAGCGGCTGGTTGATGGTGACCATCTGTCCCAGCTTCATCAGGTGCTTGATCACCTCGGAGGCCTTCACGGCCATCTTGTGCGCCAGTTCGGCCACCGTGATGGTCTCGGGCACGTGCACCTCGACGACGCGGGCCTCGACCGGTGCGGCCTGGGCATGCTGGTCATCGCGGTCGTGACCGCGCTTGCCGCGCGGGCCGCCACGCCAGCTGCTGCGGCCAACGCCGCCACTGGTGTCGCCACGCGTGGGGATGGCCTTTTTCTTGGCCGGATCGCCGGCCCAGCTGCTCGAGAGCTTGGCCGACTTGACTTCCTTGCCGGCACCAGCCGGCGCAGCGGCACCGGAACCTGCCGGTTTGGCCGGTCTGGCAACCGTGCTGCCGGCTGCCGGCTTGTGCAGGGTGCCCTTCATGGCCGTCTTCGGCTCTTCCTTCTTGGGCGGCGGCGGCGGTGGCGGAGCCTTCTTGGCCGGGGTTGCCATCATGGAGCGGATGGCCGCAGCTTCCGCCTCGGCCTTGCGGCGGCGGTCGTTCAAGTCCAGTGCACGCGCAGCCTCTTCGTCGGCACGGGCCTTGGATTCGGCGGCCGCCTTTTCGCGCAGCTCGGCCTGCGCTGCAGCACGCGCTGCAGCGGCGTCTGCGGCCTCGGCCGTGGCTTCAGCCTTGCTGGTCGATGCCTGGACCTTTTTCTCGTCCTCGGTCGCTGCGTAGCTGGCGGCACGCTCCTCGGCTTCACGCTCGCGCTTTTCGCTTTCCTCGCGCTGGCGGCGCTTCTCGGCCAGGTCTTCTTCCTGGCGGCGGATCAACTCAGCCTGACGGCGAGCCTCTTCCTCGCGGCGCATGAGTTCAGCATTGTCGACCGCAGGGGCCGCTTGGCTTGCCACCGGCGCCTCTTCAACCGGTTCGGCTGCGCCGCCCTCGGCCACATCACTGCCATCATCGCGACGGATGAAGGTTCGCTTCTTGCGGACTTCCACCTGGATGGTGCGGGCCTTGCCACTGGCGTCGGCCTGCTTGATTTCGGTGGTCGATTTCTTGGTCAGGGTGATCTTCTTGCGCTCAGCCGTGGCTGTGCCATGGCTGGCCTGCAGGAAACCCAGCAAGCGCTGCTTGTCGGCATCGGTCAAGGTGTCGGCGGCGGAGGATTTAGCCACGCCGGCGGCCTTGAGCTGCTCAAGCAGGGTATCGGTTGACTTCTTGAGTTCGGTTGCAAACTCGGCGACGGTCGTACTGGACATTTGTGATGGGACCTTTAGCTAGGGCATGACCAGCCCGGAGGGCAATGGCCAGCCTTGACTGAACTTATTTTTTCATGACGATGACTCTTGAGCAGCGGCTTCATTGGTGAACCAATGTTCGCGCGCCTTCATGATCAGGGCTTTGGCTTCGTCCTCGGACTGGCCAGTGATCTCGGTGAGCTCGTCGACCGCGAGGTCGGCCAGGTCATCCAGCGTATGCACGCCGCCGTCGGCCAGCTTGGCGATCAGCTCGGGCGTGAGACCTTCAAGGTCGCGCAGGTCCTGCGACACTTCCTCGACGCTCTCCTCGCGAGCGATCTCCATCGTCAGCAGGGCATCCTTGGCACGGGCACGCAGCTCGTTGACGGTGTCCTCGTCGAAAGACTCGATCTCCAGCATCTCCTGCAGCGGCACGTAGGCCACCTCTTCCAGGCTGGTGAAGCCCTCGGCGATCAGGATGTCGGCGATCTCCTCGTCCACATCGAGCTTGGCCATGAACAAAGAGCGCAGCGAACCGGTTTCGGTGGCCTGCTTCTCGGCCGATTCGGCCGCGTCCATGATGTTGATCTTCCAGCCGGTCAGGTCGGATGCCAGGCGCACGTTCTGGCCGCCGCGGCCGATGGCGATGGCGAGGTTTTCCTCGTCCACCACCACGTCCATCGCATGCTTCTCTTCGTCCACCACGATGGACTGCACATTGGCCGGGGCCAGCGCGCCGATCACGAACTGGGCGGGGTCCTCGCTCCACAGCACGATATCCACGCGCTCGCCGGCGAGTTCGTTGGTCACGGCGTTGACGCGGGTGCCGCGCACGCCGACGCAGGTGCCGATGGGGTCGACGCGCTTGTCGTGCGAGAGCACGGCGATCTTGGCGCGCGAACCGGCATCACGGGCGCAGGACTTGATCTCCAGCAGACCCTGTTCGATCTCGGGCACTTCCTGGCGGAACAGCTCGATCATGAACTCGGGGGCCGAGCGCGACAGGATGATGGGGGCGCCACGCAGCGTCAGGTCCACATCCATGATCATGGCACGCACGCGGTCGCCGGTGCGCAGGTTTTCCTTGGGGATCATCTCGCCGCGACGCAGACGACCTTCAACCCGGCCGGACTCCACGATGATGTCGCCCTTGTCCATGCGCTTGACGGTGCCCACGAAGATCTTCTCGCCGCGCGACATGAAGTCGTTGAGCAGCATCTCGCGCTCGGCATCACGGATCTTCTGCAGGATCACCTGCTTGGCGGCCATGGCGCCGATGCGGCCGATCGGCACCGACTCGACGGATTCCTCGATGTACTCGTCGACTTCGATGTCGGGGATCTGTTCCTTGGCTTCGAACAACAGGATTTCCTGGTCGGGCAGCTGCAGGCCGGCCTCGTCGGGCACCACGTGCCAACGGCGGAACGTCTCGTACACGCCCGTGTCACGGTCGATCGCCACGCGGATGTCCACGTCGCCTTCGTACAGCTTCTTGGTGGCTTGCGCCAGGGCGGACTCCACCGCGCCAAAAACCACGTCGCGCTCGACGTTCTTTTCGCGGGAAATGGCTTCCACCAGCATCAACAGTTCGCGATTCATGCCTCTAACCTCCAATACCCTCAAAGACCCGTGACCCCAGCTTGCGTATCGCTGCGGCCCTTGAAACTCACGATCGGCGCCAGACGCGCCTCGCGCAATTCATCCAATGTGAAACCCAGTGCCTGCAGCGGTGCGGGCTCACGCTTCTTGCTCACCTTCTGTCCCGGCTTGGGTGCCGGCGCGTCGCTCCAGACGATCTGCCAACCCTTGCTGCCATCGGCAGCAATCACGCGCTCGAGCGTGCCGCGAAATTTCTTGCGGTTGGCGCTGACCTGGCCGGCCGCAGCCGCACCCATCGGCGCCTTGAGCGTGATGTCGACCACCTGGCCGACGAAACGCTCGAAATCCTTTTCATGTCGCAGCGGGCGATCGATGCCCGGCGAGGACACCTCGAGCCGCTTGTACTCGATGCCGTCGACTTCCAGCGCATACTGCAGCTGGCGCGTGACCTTCTCGCAGTCCTCGACGTTGATGAAACGCTCACCGAGTTGCGGATCCCAGGGCAGGTCGATTGTCACGCGCAGCAAGCCCCCGGCGGAGCGGTCGATCTCCACCAGGTCGTAACCGAATCCGGTCACGGTTTGTTCGACGATCTGCTGCAGTGTCAACGTTGCCCTTCCCTGGCCATCAAAAAGCGTTCGACCATAAAAAAAGGGCGGTTGGTAATCCGCCCGTTTGGTCGAGAATTGCCGAATTGTACTCGAAAATCGGGACTAGAGCCTTGATTTTCAAGGAAATTCCAGCCCGTGTGGGCCGATTTTGTTGAAACCGCAGGTCTTGCCGAACCCCGCGGTTTTCAGGTGGCCGCCTGCACCAGGGTCCGGGTGTAGGGATGGGCCGGTGCGTCCAGCAGGGCCGCCACCGGGCCGGACTCGACGATCTCCCCGCCTTTCATGACCAGCACCTCGTGCGCCATGGCCCGGATCACGTCCACGTCGTGGGTGATCAGCAGGTAGCTCAAAGCCCGTTCGCGCTGCAGGCGCTGCAGCAGCTGCAGCACCTGTTTCTGGATGGTCACGTCCAGGGCACTGGTGGGCTCGTCCAGCACGATCAGGCGCGGCTCGACGATCAGCGCGCGGGCGATGGCCAGACGCTGGCGCTGGCCGCCGGAAAACTCATGGGGGTAACGCTGAAGCAGGCCGGGGAACTGGGTCTCGGTCAAGCCAACCTCCTCCAGCGCCCGCTCGATCTTGGCCTTTTGCTCCTCTTTTGATAGCTCAGGCGCATGGATGGTCAGCCCCTCGCCCACGATCTCCTCCACTGTCAGACGCGGCGAGAGCGAGGAGAACGGGTCCTGAAACACCACCTGCACCACCCGGCGCAGTGCCTTGTTGCGCACCTGGTCGCGGCCCCAGGCCCGGCCGTCCACCTGCAATTCCCCTGTGAAGGGCAGCAGGCCCAGGGCGGCCAGCGCCAGGGTGGATTTGCCCGATCCCGATTCGCCGATCACCCCCAGGGTGTGGCCGGGCGGAATATTGAAGTCTGCGCCTTGCACCGCCACGAACTCGCCGCGGTGGAACCAGCCGCGCAGGCCGGGCAGTGGCACGGGGTAGCCCACGCGCAGGCCCCGGGCCTGCAGCAGCGCCGGCGCGCCGGCCTGTTGGGGCAACTCCTGCACATCGCGCACCGGTCGGCTGTCAATCAGGCTGCGGGTATAGGGGTGTTGCGGCCGCGCAAACACGTCGGCCACCGGCCCCTGCTCCACGATGCACCCGTTTTCCATCACGACCACGCGGCTGGCAAAACGCCGCACCAGGTTCAGGTCGTGGGTGATCATCAGTACGGCCATGCCGTGTTTTTGCTGCAGGCCGTCCAGCAGGTCCAGGATCTGGCCGCGCAGGGCCACGTCCAGCGCGGTGGTCGGCTCGTCGGCCAGCAGCAATCTGGGCTGGCAGGCCAGGGCCATGGCGATCATCGCGCGCTGGCGCTGGCCGCCGCTCAACTGGTGCGGAAAAGCCTTGATGCGTTCTTCGGGCTGGGCAATGCCGGTGTCGGCCAGCAACTGGATGGCGCGCGCCAGAGCCGGTGCCCGGCCCAGGCCCAGCTTGAGCTGCAGCACTTCGACAATCTGGTCGCCGATGGTGAACAGCGGATTCAAGGCCGTCATCGGCTCCTGGAAGATCATGGCAATGTCGCGACCGCGGATGCCGCGCAACTCGCGCTCGGACAGGGACAGCAGGTCGGCCTGGCCATCGCTGCCGGCGAAGCCGGCGGTCCCGCTGACAGCAGCCTCGGGCAGCAGGCGCAGCAAGCTCAGCGCCGTGACGGTCTTGCCCGAGCCGGACTCGCCCACCAGGGCCACCTTCTCGCCCGGGGCGATCTGGAAATCGAGGCCGCGCACCACTTCCTTGCCGCCAAAGGCGACGCGCAGGCCCTGCACGTCCAGCAGCAACTCACTCATTTTTCGGCCTTTCGGGGGTCCAGCGCATCGCGCAGCGCATCGCCCATGAAGGTCAGCAGCAGCAGGGTGATGACCAGCACGCCGAAGGTGGACAGCGAGATCCACCAGGCGTCGATATTGTTCTTGCCCTGGGCCAGCAGTTCGCCCAGCGACGGTGTGCCCGGCGGCACGCCCAGGCCCAGGAAGTCCAGCGAGGTCAGGGCCAGGATGGCCGCGCTCATGCGGAAAGGCAGGAAGGTCACCACGGGCGTGAGGCTGTTGGGCAAGATGTGGCGCCAGATGATCTGACCGTTGGAAAGGCCCATGGCGCGCGCCGCGCGCACGTAGTCGAGCTGGCGGTTGCGCAGGAACTCGGCCCGCACGTAGTCGGACAGGCCCATCCAGCCGAACAGGCTGAGCAGGATCAGCAGCAAGGCCACGCTCGGGTCAAACATGGCGGAGAAGATGATCAGCAGGTA
The DNA here is from genome assembly GCA_963512455.1 of uncultured Hylemonella sp. Classification (GTDB taxonomy): domain Bacteria; phylum Pseudomonadota; class Gammaproteobacteria; order Burkholderiales; family Burkholderiaceae_C; genus Hylemonella. Next base: position 579,663 of record CAUPMJ010000001.1, read on the forward strand.
GAGCTCGGGCATGGAGCCCCAGATCTCGATGAAACGCTGGAACCCCAGGTCGATCTTGCCGCCGAAGTAGCCCTGCACGGCACCGGTGAGCACCCCCAGCAGAACACCGATGAAGGTCAGCGCCAGGGCGAACAGCACCGAGATGCGAAAACCATAGAGGAGGCGCGCCACCACGTCGCGCCCGCGGTCGTCCGTGCCCAGCCAATTGTCGCGGGAGGGGCCTGAAGGGTTGGGTTCCTTGGCGAAGTAGTTGATGGTGTTGTGGTGGTAGGGGTTGGGCGGGTACAGCGCGAAGTTGCCTGGCTGAGCGAACTGCTGCTGGATGAAGGGGTCCAGGTAGTCGGTCGGCGTTTCGAAGTCACCACCGAACGCTGTCTCCGGCACGTTGTGCAGGATGGGCACATACCATTGGCCATGATGGCGTGCCAGCAGGGGCTTGTCGTTGGAGATGAGTTCCGCGCCCAGACTGAGCACAAAAAGCGTGCAGAAAATCAGCAGGCTCCAATAGCCCAGGCGATTGCGCCGGAAGCGCTGCCAGGCGCGACGCGAGGGGGAAAGGGAAACGCCAGCCATCAGTCGAACTTCACTCTCGGATCGACCCAGACGTAGCAGAGATCAGAGACCAGCTTGGTCACCAGGCCGATCAATGTGAACAGGTAAAGCGTGCCCAGCACCACCGGGTAATCACGCCGCATCACCGATTCATAGGACAGCAGGCCCAGGCCGTCGAGCGAGAACAAGGTCTCGATCAGCAGCGAGCCGGCGAAAAAAGCGCCGATGAAAGCCGCCGGGAAACCCGTCACGATGGGAATCAGCGCATTGCGGAACACGTGCGTCCACAGCACACGGTTCTCGCCCAGGCCCTTGGCGCGGGCTGTCAGCACGTATTGCTTGCGGATCTCCTCAAGGAAGGCGTTCTTGGTCAGCATGGTGGTCACGGCAAAGGCGCCCAGCACGCTGGCCGTCACCGGCAGCGTGATGTGCCACAGGTAGTCCACGATCTTCGCGCCCCAGCTCAGCGTCTCCCAGTTGCTGGAGGTCAGGCCGCGCAGCGGAAACCACTGCAGTTGGCCGCCGAAGATCACCAGCAGGGCCACGCCGAGCACGAAACCGGGAATGGCGTAACCAATGAGCACGATCAGGCTGGTCAGCGTGTCGAAGCGCGTGCCGGCGCGCACGGCCTTGGCAATCCCCAGCGGGATGGAGATGAGATAGCTCAGGAAGAAGGTCCACAGCCCCAGGCTGATCGACACCGGCAGCTTGTCCTTGACCAGCTCCCAGACGCTCTTGGGATAAAAGAAGCTCTTGCCCAGGTCGAAGCGTGCGTATTGCCCCAGCATCTGCCAGAAACGCTCGTGGGCCGGCTTGTCGAAGCCGTAGAAGCTGCGGATCTCGGCGATGCGCGCGGCGTCTACGCCCTGGCGGCCGCGGTAACCCGCACCGCTTGCGGCCGCCCCCTCCCCTCCTGTATCGCGCCCCTGCAACTGCGCCACCATCTGCTCCACCGGGCCGCCGGGCACGAACTGGATGACGACAAAGGTCAGCAGCAGGATGCCGAACAGCGTCGGGATCATGAGCAACAGGCGCTTGAGGATGTAGGCAAGCACGGCTTACTTTCCTCCTCTGCTTGTGGCCTGGCTGGCCGCGAGGTTGGCGGGCGTTGCCCACCAGACCGAGGTGATCCAGGCCTCGGGCTGGTAATAGCGCGGCGTCACGGCCGGCTGCTCAAAACGGCCGGCGCGCCAGGCCACACGATGCACACCGCTGTACCAGTGCGGCACGGCGTAGTGGCCGTGCCGCAGCACGCGGTCCAGCGCGCGCACACGTGCCACCAGCTGCGGCCGGGTCTGCGCCGAGATCACCTGGTCCAGCAGGGCATCGACCGCCGGGTCCTTGAGGCCGATGACGTTGCTCGATCCCTCAATATCGGCCGCCTTGGAGCCGTAGCGCTCCAGCAGCTCGGTGCCCGGCGCCTCGCTACCGATCAGGCGGTTGCTGATGATCTCGAAATCGAACACGTCCATGCGTTTTTGCAGGATGGCGAAGTCGATCACCTTGTAGTTGACCTGCATGCCCAGCTTTTCCAGGTTGCGCGCATAAGGCGTGACCACACGGCCCATGGAGCCCGAGTTGTCGAGGAACTCGATCGTGAAGGGTTCGCCTTTGCCGTTGCGCAGCGCGCCGTCGCGGTAGGTCCAGCCGGCGGCGGCCAGCAGATCACGGGCGCGGCGCAGGTTGTCGCGCAGGGTGTGGCCGGAGGCCGGGTCCAGGCTGGCCACCGGCGGCAGCGGCACCTCGTCGGTGAAGACTTCGGGCGGCAGCAGGCGACGCAGCGGCGCCAGCACAGCCAGTTCCTCGGGCGTGGGCCGGCCCTTGGCCTCGAAGTCGCTGCCGACGAAATACCCCCGGACACGCGTGTAGGCGTTGTAGAAGAGCTGGCGGTTCATCCACTCGAAGTCCATGGCCAGGGCGATGGCCTGGCGTACGCGCACATCCTTGAACTTGTCGCGCCGCATATTGAAGAGGAAACCCTGGAAGTCGCCGGCATTGCCATGCTGCAGCTCCTTCTTGATCAGCTGGCCGCGCTCGAATTGTTTGCCGGTGTAGGCCCGCGCCCATTCGCGCGCGATGAAGGCCTGGATGTAGTCGAACTCGCCGGCCTTGAAGGCCTCCAGCTGCGCGGTGTTGTCCTTGTAGATCTTGTAGGTGATGCGATCGAAGTTGAACAGACCGCGGCGCACGTTGAGATCTTGGGCCCAGTAGGCCGGATCGCGCTCGTAACTGATGTCCTTGCCGAAGTTGACCTTGCCGATGCGGTAGGGGCCGCTGCCGATGGGCACATCGGTGACGATCTGGTCCAGGGGTTTGAGCTTGCCGTTCTCCAGGCCCCACTTGCGGCTGAACACGGGCAGGCTGCCGGCGATCAGCGGCAGCTCGGCGTTGACGCGCTTGAAGTCGAAGCGTACCGCCCGCTCTGCCACCACGGTCACGCCCCGGATCTCGCCGAAGATGGTGCGGAACTGGGGCGCCGCCTCCTTGGACGTCAGCCGGTCGAAGGAATGCTTGACGTCGGCCGCCAGCACCGGGTCCCCATTGTGAAAACGCGCATCGGGGTGTAGCGTGAAGATGACAGAGAGCTTGTCCTGCGCCACCCTGACGTCCTGGGCCAGCAGGCCATAGGCCGTGGTCGGCTCGTCCAGGGTGCCGGTCAGCAGGCTTTCGAACACCAGGCCGTTGAGGCCGGGTGGTGCGCTGCCCTTGAGGGTGAAGGGGTTGTACTTGTCGAAGTTGGACAGGCGCGTAGGCGGCACCAGCGTGATTTCGCCGCCCTTGGGCGCCGCCGGGTTCACGTAGTCGAACTGGGCAAAGCCCGGCGCATACTTGATATCGCCGAACTGTGCATAAGCATGCGCGGCCCAGCCCGGCAGGCAGAAGATCAGCGAAATCAGGGCAAGCAGAAAATGGCGCATCCGCATGCGACAATTCTGCACACAAATCTTTCCTTCCTTGGTTAACCGAGAAAAAATATGGGCTTCCTGACCGGCAAGAAATTTCTGATCACTGGCGTACTGAGCAACCGCTCCATCGCGTATGGCATCGCCAAGGCCTGCCATGACCAGGGGGCCGAACTGGCCTTCAGCTATGTGGGCGAGCGCTTCAAGGACCGCATCACCGAGTTCGCTGCCGACTTCGACTCCAAGCTGATTTTCGACTGCGACGTCAGCGACGACGCCCAGATCGACAATCTCTTCAAGGACCTGTCGGCCCACTGGCCCCAGTTCGACGGTTTCGTGCACAGCATCGGTTTCGCCCCGCGCGAAGCGATCACCGGCAACTTCCTCGACGGCCTGACCCGGGAAAACTTCCGCATCGCCCACGACATCAGCGCCTACAGCTTCCCGGCCATGGCCAAGGCGGCCCTGCCCTACCTGAAGGACAAGTCGGCGCTGCTGACGCTGAGCTACCTGGGTGCCCTGCGCGCCATCCCGAACTACAACACCATGGGCCTGGCCAAGGCCAGCCTGGAAGCCTCAGTGCGCTACCTGGCCGAGGCCGTGGGCCACCTGCCGGACGGTCGTTGCATCCGCGTCAACGGCATCAGCGCCGGTCCCATCAAGACCCTGGCCGCCAGCGGCATCAAGGACTTTGGCAAACTGCTCGGCATTGCGGCCAACGGCTCGCCCCTGCGGCGCAACGTGACCATCGAGGATGTCGGCAACGTGGCTGCCTTCCTGCTGAGCGATCTGGCCAGCGGCATGACCTCTGAAATCAGCTATGTGGACGGCGGTTTCAGCCAGTCCGCCGTGGCGGTATTGGAATCCTGAGCCTCGCGCTCCCGCGTTCCGCCCAAAAAAAACGCCCCGCACTGCGGGGCGTTTTTTTTGGGCCGTGAGACTCCAGCGCTGGCTCAGGCCTTCACGCAATCCGCGTAATAGTGCTGCTTGCCGTCCGGACCGGTTTCCTCCACCAGGCCGTGGATGTCGGTCTCGAAACCCGGGCACTGGCCGTTGAACTCGCGCGCGAACTTGAGGTAGTCCACGATCTTCTTGTTGAAGACCTCGCCCGGGATCAGCAGCGGGATGCCCGGCGGGTAGGGCGTCACCAGGCCCACGGTGATGCGGCCTTCGAGCTGGTCGATCTCCACCCGCTCGGTCTTGCGGTGCGCAATATGGGAATAGGCGTCGCTCGGGTTCATGGCCGGCGTCAGGTCGCTCAGGTACATCTCGGTGGTCAGGCGCGCGATGTCGTACTTGGCGTACATCTCGTGGATGAACTGGCACAGGTCGCGCAGGCCCATGCGCTCGTATTTGGGCTGCTTCTTGCAGAAGTCCGGCATGACGCGCCACATGGGCTGGTTCTTGTCGTAATCGTCCTTGAACTGCTGCAGCGCGGTCAGCAGGGTGTTCCAGCGACCCTTGGTGATGCCGATGGTGAACATGATGAAGAAGCTGTACAGGCCGGTCTTCTCCACCACCACGCCGTGCTCGGCCAGGTACTTGGTCACGATGGAAGCCGGCAGGCCGGTCTTGTCGAACTTGCCGTCCAGGTTCAGGCCGGGCGTGACGATGGTGGACTTGATCGGGTCCAGCATGTTGAAGCCGTCGGCCAGCTGGCCGAAGCCGTGCCACTTGCTGCCGTTCTTGGTGCTGCGGCCATCGCTGCGGATGATCCAGTCCTCGGCGCTGCCGATGCCCTCTTCCGTCAGCTTCTCCGGGCCCCAGACCTTGAACCACCAGTCCTTGCCGTATTCCTCGTCCACCTTGCGCATGGCGCGGCGGAAGTTGAGCGACTCGAGAATGCTTTCCTCCACCAGCGCGGTGCCGCCGGGCGGCTCCATCATGGCCGCCGCCACATCGCAGCTGGCGATGATGCTGTACTGCGGGCTGGTGCTGGTGTGCATCAGATAGGCCTCGTTGAAGAGGTGGTGGTCCAGCTTGGTGTTCTCGGCATCCTGCACCAGCACGTGGCTGGCCTGGCTGATGCCGGCCAGCAGCTTGTGGATGGACTGGGTGGCGTAGACCATGGAGTTCTTCGGCCGTCCGCGCTTCTTGCCCATGGCGTGGTAACGGCCATAGAAGGGGTGGAAGGCCGCGTGCGGCAGCCAGGCCTCGTCGAAATGCAGGTTGTCGACGTAGCCGTCGAGCAGGCTCTTGATGGTCTCGGTGTTGTAGAGCACGCCGTCGTAGGTGGACTGCGTGAGGGTCAGCACGCGCGGCTTGACCTTCTTCGGGTCCACGCCCTTGAGCAAGGGGTTGGCCTTGATCTTGGCCTGGATGGTGGCCGGCTCGAACTCGCTTTGCGGGATCGGGCCGATGATGCCGAAGTGGTTGCGCGTGGGCTTGAGGAAGACGGGAATGGCTCCCGTCATGATGATGGCGTGCAGGATGGACTTGTGGCAGTTGCGGTCCACCACCACCACGTCGCCCGGCGCCACCGTGTGGTGCCAGACGATCTTGTTGGAGGTGCTGGTGCCGTTGGTCACGAAATAGCAGTGGTCGGCGTTGAAGATGCGCGCGGCGTTGCGCTCGCTCTCGCCGATGGCGCCGTCGTGGTCCAGCAGCTGGCCCAGCTCTTCCACCGCGTTGCAGACGTCAGCGCGCAACATGTTCTCGCCATAGAACTGGTGGTACATCTGGCCCACCGGACTCTTGAGGAAGGCCACGCCGCCCGAGTGCCCCGGGCAGTGCCAGGAGTAGGAACCGTCCTCGGCGTAGTCGAGCAGCGCCTTGAAAAACGGCGGCTGGATGCCTTCCAGATAACTCTTGGCCTCGCGGATGATGTGGCGCGCCATGAACTCGGGGGTGTCCTCGTACATGTGGATGAAACCGTGCAGCTCGCGCAGGATGTCGTTGGGCAGGTGCCGGCTGGTCTTGGTCTCCCCGTAGACGTAGATGGGCACGTCGGCGTTCTTGCGGCGCACTTCCTCGATGAAGGTGCGCAGGTTCAGCACGGCCGGATCCAGGTCCGGGCCGGGGGTGAACTCCTCGTCGTCGATCGACAGGATGAAGGCGCTGGCGCGCGACTGCTGCTGGGCGAACTGCGACAGATCACCGTAGCTGGTGACGCCCAGCACCTCGAAACCCTCGGCCTCGATGGCCTGTGCCATGGCCCGGATGCCCAGGCCCGAGGTGTTCTCGGAACGGAAGTCTTCGTCGATGATGACGATGGGAAAGCGAAACTTCATGGACGATGGACTCCAGCCGGACTGACAAAAAAGAAAAACGAGCGCGAAGTGTAAGGATTAATTGGCGGCTGCCCCGAATCTGTCACGGGATTTGCCGCAGAATGTCGCAATTGAATCACAAGCACCGATAGGAGCAAAGCAAGTCATGGCTGATTCGACCCTCTGGTGGCTGGCCGCCGGCATCCTGGTGGCCGCCGAACTGACGACCGGCACCTTCTACCTGCTCATGCTGGCCGGGGGCCTGGCGGCCGGCGCGGTGGCGGCCCACGCCGGGCTGGCGGCCACGCCGCAGGTGGTGATCGCCGCCGGGGTCGGCGGCGGCGCCGTGCTGGCCTGGCACTTCTTGCGCCCGCGCGCGGCTGCCGGCCAGGACGCCGGGACCAACCCGGACGTCAACCTGGACATCGGCGAGACCGTGCAGGTCGAGTCCTGGCTGCCCGACGGCAGCACCCATATCAAATACCGCGGCGCCCAGTGGCTCGCCGTGCCGCGCGAAGGCAGCCCCCGCGCCACCGGTGCGCACCGCATCGTCGAGGTGCGTGGCAGCCAGCTGATCCTCGAAAAAATCGCAAGCTGAACCAGGGAGACCCTCATGGAAATCGCCATCCTCATCTTCGTCATCGCCGTCATTTTCATCAGCCGCTCGGTCAAGATCGTCCCGCAGCAGAACGCCTGGGTGGTCGAGCGCCTGGGCAAATACCACGGTGCGCTCACGCCCGGCCTGAACTTCATCTTTCCCTTCATCGACAAGGTAGCCTACAAGCACAGCCTGAAGGAAGTGCCGCTGGACGTGCCCAGCCAGGTCTGCATCACACGCGACAACACGCAGCTGCAGGTCGATGGCATCCTCTACTTCCAGGTCACCGACCCCATGCGCGCGAGTTACGGCTCCAGCAACTACATCGTGGCCGTCACCCAGCTGGCCCAGACCTCGCTGCGCAGCGTGATCGGCAAGCTGGAACTGGACAAGACCTTCGAAGAGCGCGACATCATCAACGCCCAGGTGGTCCAGGCCATCGACGAGGCCGCGCTGAACTGGGGTGTCAAGGTGCTGCGTTACGAGATCAAGGACCTGACACCCCCGAAGGAAATCCTGCACGCCATGCAAGCCCAGATCACGGCCGAACGCGAGAAGCGCGCCCTGATCGCCGCCTCCGAAGGCCGTCGCCAGGAACAGATCAACATTGCCACCGGTGAGCGCGAGGCCTTCATCGCCCGCTCCGAAGGCGAGAAGCAAGCCGCCATCAACAAGGCCCAGGGTGAGGCAGCTTCGATTACCGCCGTGGCCGACGCGACGGCCGGCGCCATCGAGCGCGTAGCCGCGGCCATCCGCCAGCCCGGCGGCGAACTGGCCGTGCAGCTCAAGGTGGCCGAGAAGGCCGTCGAGGCCTATGGCAAGGTGGCATCGGACGCGACGACCACGCTGATCGTGCCCAGCAACATGACCGAGGTCTCGACCCTGATCACCTCGGCCATGGCCATGGTGCGCCAGCAGAAATAAGTCGCGCACCGGGCCCCTGAACTGGCGGGTCAGCGTCTTCGTGCAAGGGCCTGGGCGAAGGCCCTCCAGGCCGGCCATCACTGCGCCATGAGGACTTCGGCCGAGTCGACGAAGTTGAACCGTAGCCGCGGGGCGAAGACGCCCCCGCCGGGGCGCAGGACACGCGCCGAAAACTCATTGAACTGGAGTTCGACGCGATAGTCCTTCGGGAAGGTCCGGTCCCAGCGCGGCAGGATCTTCTCGAGGAACAGCAGGTCATTGGCGGGCTTCTTGATGATGCCGGTCATCTCCAGAAGGTTGAGCTTGGGCCAGGTTTCCCCGCCGGGCCGCCCATAGGTGATGACGCCCATGAACCAGCTGAAGTCGTTGTAGTAAGGGTCCGACGTCTCCACCGATTTGCCATTGGAATAGATCGCATCCAGCAGGAAGGTCATCGTCAGGTTCCGTGCCGGCTTGCGCGACCATTGGTGCAGGATGTCGTGCAGGGAGCGCAGAAGGCATAACTCCATATGCCCCCCGGCGACATAGACATGTGTCGGCGCGACCTCGAACTCCACCTCACCATCCCTGGAAGCCACCCAGTGGTCGGGATCACAATCTTCCACGTAGTAGTAACGGATGGGAGAGTCGTCAGCGAGGTAGACGACCGGGATCTTCCTGCTCTTGGCGAAACGGACCGCTTGGTCGACGCCGTACTTGGCTGAAAACCTGGCGTCGAAGGTCGCCGACGGGTGCGTCACGATCAGGACGGAATCGCTTGCGAGGCGGATCTCTTTCGCCGGTCGAAACTGGGGCGCCGGGCACGAGGCATGCGCCACCCCCGCCCAAGCCGTCAAACAGGCCATCAGGCCAACGAAAACCCCGCGCATCACGCTCTCCCTACTGTTTCATGAGCAGTATAGAGAGCGCCAAGGAAGCTCGCTTGACGTGGATCAGCCCCGCGGGCATCGATGCCCCATAACGCTTCATTCCGTGTACCATGAAAAACGGCGATAAAGTGCCGATCGCCCCGGCCACCATGCCCATCGGACGACAACAGCGGATCGACCTGAGCAGAGCGCCAGGATCGAGACCCTGAACACTGGAGACGACATGCAAGACATTCTTCGGCTTTCACGGCGCCAACTGCTTGCCACCGGCTCGGCCTCGGCCCTGCTCTGGTCGGCTCCAGCCTTCTCGCAAGCAGAGGCCTATCCGCGCCGCCCCATCACGCTGGTCCTGCCCAATGCCCCCGGCAGCTCGCTCGATACCGTTGGCCGACTCGTCGCCAATGAGATGGGGCCCCTGCTGGGCCAGTCTCTGGTCGTCGATAACAAGGCCGGTGCGGCGGGTGCCATTGGTGTCCAGATGGGCCGCAATTCGGCGCCTGATGGGTATACCTTGATTGTCGCGTCCAGCAGCGCCATCACGGGCGCGCCCTTGCTGCAAAAAGCCGTGACCTACCGGCCGCTGGAAGACTTCGATTTTGTTTCGTTGATCGCCCTGTTGCCCAACGTACTGGTGTGCAACATGAACCTGCCCGTGCGCAGTACTGCAGACCTGATCGCCTATGCCAGGTCCAAGGGCGAGTCGAGCAACATGGCCTCCGCAGGCATCGGCTCGGCCAGCCACCTGGCCGGTGTTGCGCTGCAAGCGTCAGCAGGCTTCAAATCCCTCCATGTTCCCTACAAGGGCGGCAGCCAGGGGGTGGCCTCCGTCGTTTCCGGCGAAACCGACTGGGTCTTGACGCCCGCCCCCGCTGCGATGGGCCTGGTGAATGCAGGCCGTTTGCGGCTGCTGGGTCACAGCATGGGCACGACGAGCAAGCCGGTGGGCGATACGCCCTCCCTTGCGGCCACCGTGCCGGGATTCGAATTCTCCGGCTGGATCGGCCTCATGGCGCCCAAAGGGCTGCCACCACAGGTCACGGAGAAACTGAATCGTGCGCTGACGGCCGCGCTGCAGCAGCCCCGGTTGCGTACCGCGTTCGAGACCAACGGTGCCGTTGCCTCAGCCACGACGCCCCAGGAGTTTCGCAGCTACCTGGAGCGCGACATCGAACTCAGCCGCAAGGCCATCCAGATCGCAGGCCTGCAGGCTGAATAACCCTGTTCCCGCCAAAACAAAAGGCCTACGCACTGCGTGGGCCTTTTGTTTTGGCGGAGAGGGCGGGATTGCTCGAAATTCGTCTGGCGCGAATTTCTCGGGGCTGCGCCCCCGCGCTACGCGCGTCCTGAAACAGTCCCCCGGACTGTTTCAGAGCGAACCCGGGCGCGGCTTCTCACCCGCCCACGTCCGCAAAAAGCAAAACCCCGCCGAAGCGGGGTTTTCTTTTTTTGGCGGAGAGGGCGGGATTCGAACCCGCGGTGAGTTTTACCCCACGCACGCTTTCCAGGCGTGTGACTTAAACCGCTCATCCACCTCTCCGAAGCCCGCTATTGTAGCCGAGCTTGGCACATCCCCCGGGCTGCCCGGGTTGGGGCGGACAAAGAAAAAGCGCCCGTGGGCGCTTTTTCCGGAGGCAGAAGTGTGATCAGCGGATCACGGCCAGTTGCTCGCGTTTGCCCATCTTGTACGTGAACAGCGTCAGGGCGCCGTTCTTGATGTCGCCCTTCTCGTCGAAGGTGATCGGGCCGGTCACGCCCTTGTAGTCGGCCGTGGCGGCCAGCACCGGGAGGTACTTGGCGGGGTCGGACGAGCCGGCCTTGACCATGGCGGCCACCATCACCTTGGTGGCATCGTAGACATAAGGCGAATAGAGGTTGACTTCCACATTGAACTTGCTCTTGAAGTCGGCGCGGAACTTGTCCATGCCGGCCTTGGCCTCGCCCTCGACACCGCCGGCTTCGGCGCAGAACACCTGCTCCTCGCCGATCGCGTCGCCGGCCAGCTTGATGAGCTCGCCCGTGCAGATGCCGTCACCGCCCATGAACTTGGCCGTGATGCCCAGGGACTTCATCTGCTTGAGCATGGGGCCGCCCACGGCGTCCATGCCGCCGAAGAAGACCACGTCGGGCTTCTTGCCCTTGATGCTGGTCAGGATGGCGTTGAAGTCGGTGGCCTTGTCGGTGGTGAACTCCTTGGCCACGATCTTGGCGCCAGCGGCCTCGGCCGCCTTGGTGAACTCCTCGGCCACGCCCTGGCCGTAGGCCGTGCGGTCGTCGATCACGGCCACGTTCTTGGCCTTGAGGGTGCCCACGGCGTACTTGCCCAGGGTGCTGCCCAGATGCACGTCATCGGCCACCACACGGAAGGTGGTCTTGTAGCCCTGGCGGGTGTACTTGGGATTGGTCGCCGACGGGGAAATCTGCGGGATGCCCGCGTCGCTGTAGATCTTGGAAGCCGGGATGGTGGTGCCCGAATTCAGATGGCCGATCACGCCGGCCACCTTGGCATCGGCCAGCTTCTGCGCCACGGCCGTGCCCTGCTTGGGATCGGCACCGTCGTCCTCGGCCATCAGCTCGAGCTTGACCTGCTTGCCGTCGATGGTGACACCGGCAGCGTTGAGTTCGTCGATCGCCATGCGGGCGCCGTATTCATTGTCCCTGCCCAGGTGGGCGATGGCGCCGCTGACCGGGGCGACATGGCCGATCTTCACCACGGGCAGCGCAGAGGCACCGGAAGCCGCCTCCTCCTTCTTGCCGCAGGCGACCAGCAGGGCCGCGGCGGCAACAACGAGCAGTACACGATTCACTTGATTCACGGGCATGACGATCTCCAATATAGAAACGGGCTGGTGAAAAAAACTGACGAACGCAAGACTACCTCAAATTCTGCGGTGCGGCGGCATATCCCCATGCCGCGGGCGACAACTCAAGCAGCGCGGCTGGCCGGCGGCTTGGTTTCTGCGGCCACAGCCTGGGTCACGGCCTTGCGCACGGCGTTGTCCACACGCTGGCGGATACGTGGGGCCAGATCCTTCATCTGTTCCTGCAGGGCATCGGCCACCACCTTCTGCACCTGGGCTTCGAGGGTCAACTCCAGCCGCATGAGCACACGCTCGATCAGTGCTTCCTCATCAAGATCGCCGGAGGCGGCCGTCGGCTGTGCCGGCACATCCACCACCTCGGTGAGGGTCGGCAGAGTGCGCAGCAGCTTTTTGGAGAGCGCGGGCATCAGCTGGCGCCTTTCAGGTTCAGGTCATGCCGCACGATCTCGTAGCCGAGCTCGGTGTACTGTTTCCAGCGCCCGCGCGCCAGCTGCCGGTCCTCGTCGTCCAGGCTGACGACCTCGATCAGGCGCTCATAGCGCTCGAAGCCTGCGGGCAGCTGCGTGCCCAGGTTGAGCAGCACCTGGCGGTGCGGCAACTCCTGCGCCGGACTGTCAGTGAGCACGACCGGTGAGGCGGCCAGCTGGCCGGGTTCGGCCGGCTGGCGCACATGGGCAATGAAGTCGGTCTGGGAAAAGGTCCACAACAGGGTGTCGAGCCGGGCCAGCGCATCGGCCGGCGCCGTGACCACCACGCGCGAACCGGCCGCCACCGCCTTGCGCAACAGGCGGCAGGCGTAGGCCAGTTTGTCCGGCGCGTTGAAATGAAAGGCCACTTCGGTCATGCTGCTGCGCCCACCCGGGGTTTCACGCCTTGCGGCGCGCGGATTTGACGGGTGCCTGCTGGGCCAGCAGGAACTCCAGCAGCAGGCCCACGGGGCGGCCGGTCGAGCCCTTGGCCGCACCGCTTTTCCAGGCGGTGCCGGCGATGTCCAGGTGCGCCCAGGGGAACTTGGCCGTAAAACGCTGCAGGAACTTGGCCGCCGTGATGGCGCCACCCGCGCGGCCGGCCACATTGCCCACGTCGGCAAAGTTGCTCTTCAGCCCTTCGGCGTAATCGTCGTCCAGCGGCATGCGCCAGCACAGGTCCTGCGCGGCCTCGCCGGCCTTCAACAACTTGTGTGCCAGCTCGTCGCTGGGGCTGAACAGACCGCTGCGCACCGCGCCCAGCGCGATCACGCAGGCCCCCGTGAGGGTGGCGATGTCCACCACGGCCTGGGGCTGGAAACGTTCGGCATACGTCAGCGCGTCGCACAGGATCAGCCGCCCTTCGGCATCGGTGTTGAGGATCTCGATGGTCTGCCCGCTCATGCTCGTCACCACGTCACCGGGCTTGATCGCGCGGCCGTCGGGCATGTTCTCGCAGCTCGGGATGAGCCCGACCACATTGATCGCCGGCTTGAGCTCGCCCAGAGAACGGAACACCCCCAGCACACTGGCCGCGCCCCCCATGTCGAACTTCATCTCGTCCATCTCGGCCGCCGGCTTGATGGAGATGCCGCCGGTGTCGAAGGAAATGCCCTTGCCCACCAGTACGGTGGGTGCCTGGGCTGCCGGCGCGCCCTTGTACTGCAGCACGATGAAACGCAGCGGCTGCTCCGAGCCCTGGGCCACGGCCATGAAGGCGCCCATCTTCAGCTTGGCCACCTCGCGCGGGCCCAGCACCTGGCAGCTGATCTTGGGGAACTTGGCCAGCGCACGCGCGGCCTGGGCCAGATCGGTCGGCGTGGCGTGGTTGGCCGGTCGGTTGGCCCACTCCTTGGCCAGCTCGATGCCGGCCACGGCGGCGGCGGCCTGGGCGAATTCGGTCTTGGCCTCGGCCAGCTTGGGCACGCCCAGGGTCACGCGCACCAGGCTGCGGGCCTCAAACTTGGACTTGGTCGTGGTGTAGACATAGCTGTTCTCGGCCACCGTCTGCACGGCCGCCCGGACGGCACCGGGCTGCGGCGCGACCGCAAAGCCCAGCACCAGCTTCTTCACAGCCGGGGTGCCGGAACGCAGGGCCGCGAGCGCGGCATTCACGGCCAACCTGACCTGGCGCGGCGTCCCGTCGCCGGCACCCACCAGCAGCACGCGGCCGGCCTTGGCCTGGGCCGGGCGGTACAGGGCCAGCAGCTTGCCGGCCTTGGTATCGAGGTCGCCGGCCTTGAGGGCCTGGCCCACGAGGGTGCCAAAGGGGTCCCGACCCGGCTTGAAACCGGCGGGAACCAGGAGGATGAGGGCATCGCAGACCTGCGCGGATGCACCGGCGAGGTCCAGGGACTTGAGTTCGAAGTTCATAATGGCGTTTTCCTGACGAGCAATGTTATTCGATTCCTCCATCCGCAAGGAGCTGGCACGCAGCTTTGGCGCCACGCTGATCGTTCTGGTCACCGTCGTCATGACCATGACGCTGATCCGCACACTGGGCATGGCCTCGCGCGGCAGCTTCAATCCGTCGGACGTGATGCTGGTCATGGGCTACACGCTGCTGTCCTTCCTGCCCAACATCATGACCATGGGCCTGTTCGTCGCCATCGTCATGACGCTCTCGCGCCTGTACACCGACAGCGAGATGGTCATCTGGTTCTCCAGCGGCATGGGCCTGTTCAACCTGCTGCGCCCGTTGCTGCGTTTCGCCTGGCCCATCCTGCTGGCCATCGCCACCCTGGCCATGTTCGTGCTGCCCTGGTCCAACCAGCAGGTCGAGAAAATGCGCGCCCAGTACGAAAGTCGCGGCGACCTCGAACGCGTGCAGCCCGGCCAGTTCCAGGAATCGGCCGGCGGCACCCGCGTCTTCTTCGTCGAGAAAAGCCTGCTTAACGAGTACAGCGCCAGAAACGTCTTCGTCGCCACCACCGAAAACGGCAAGGAGACGGTGACCTCGGCGCGCAGCGGCTACACCGAACTGATCGGCAACGACCGTTTCGTGGTGCTGGAAAACGGCCAGCGCCTGGAGAGCACCCAGGGCAAGGGCGAGGTGAAGGTCGGCGAGTTCGAACGCTACAAACTGCGTGTGGCGCAGGACCCGCTGGGTGGCAAGATCGATGTCCCGCTGGGCAACATCTCCACGCTGGAGCTGATCCGTAACCCGAACTCCCTGCCCTACCTGGGCGAGATCTCCATGCGCCTGGGCTTCGTGCTGGCCGCGCTCAATCTGTCCGTGCTCGCGCTGGCCGCCACGCGCGTGAACCCGCGCGTGGGGCGCTCGGGCAACCTGATGTTTTCGCTGCTGCTGTTCCAGGTCTATCTGAACCTGCTCAGCCTGGGCCAGACCTGGATCGCCAGCGGCAAGATCGGCTTCCTGGCCTACAACGTGCTGTTGCACGGCGGCATGCTCGCCGCCGGCCTGCTCTGGCTGGCCAAGCGCCAGTACAACTGGGGCTGGCGCCTGCGCGTGCCGCTGCCTCTGCGCAAGGCGGCAACCCCATGAAAACCATCCGCCGCCTCATCCACACCGAGATGTTCACGGCCGTGATCTTCGTCACGCTGGGCTTCCTGGCGCTCTTCGCTTTCTTCGACTTCGTCGACCAGCTGCCCACCATCGGCCGCCCCGGGCTGGCCGCCGGCTACCAGGTGCCGCAGGCTGCCAGCTACGTGGCCCTGCTGGTGCCCAACCACCTCTACGAACTGCTGCCCATCACCGTGCTGATCGGCACCATCTACGTCATGACGCGCCTGGCGCAGAGTTCTGAATTCACCATCCTGCGCACCAGCGGGTTGGGGCCCTGGCGCGCGCTGCGCATGCTGCTCGTCGCCGGTTTCACCTTTGCCCTGCTGACCTTCGTCATCGGCGACTACCTGGCCCCCTGGGCCGACCGCACGGCCCAGCTGCTCAAGGCGCGCTACGAAGGCAAGCTCAGCGTGGGCCAGACCGGCGCCTGGCTGCGCGAGCGCGAGCCCTACGCCCAGTTCGCGGTCAACGTCGGCGCATTGAACTCCGACGGCGACATGCGCGACGTGCGCATCTTCGAATTCGACAACCAGAGCGCCCTGGTCTCGATGACACACGCGCCTCTGGCGCGCTTCATGCCCGACGATTCCTGGCAGCTTGAAAATGCCGAGCGCACCGAGTTCAACGCGCCCGGACTGGCCCTCAGCCGGGTCGAACGCACCCGCATGCCGGTGTTTCGCTGGCCCACGGGCATCTCGGCCGAGATGGTCTCCGCCGCCGTGCTACGGCCCGAGCGCATGAGCACCATCGACCTCTTCCAGTACATCCGCCACCTCAAGGAAAACGCCCAGACCGCCGAGCGCTACGAGATCGAGTTCTGGAAAAAGGTGTTCTACCCGCTGAGTTGCCTGGTGATGGTCATGCTGGCCCTGCCCTTTGCCTACCTGCACTTCCGCAACGAGGGCATCTCCCTCTACGTCTTCGGCGGCGTGATGGCCGGCATCAGCTTCTTCTTCCTCAACAACGTGTTCGGCTACATCGGCGAGCTGCAACACTGGATTCCCTGGCTCACGGCCGCCGCCCCCGGCATGATCTACATGCTGATCTCCCTCACCGCCTTCGGCTGGCTGGTGCTCAGAAGGTGACCCCCATGCAAGACCCGGCGCCGTCCCGCGGCCTCATCCTCTTCGCGCACGGCTCGCGCGACCCGCAGTGGCGCGCCCCCATGGAAGCCGTGGCCGTACGCGCCGCGGCGCTCGAAGCTGCCGCCGTCGTGCGCTGCGCCTACCTGGAGCTCATGGCGCCCGACCTGCCCGCCTGCGCCGCCGGGATGGTGGCGCAGGGCCTCAAGGCGATCACCATCGTGCCCATGTTCCTCGGTGTGGGCCGTCATGCCCGCGAAGACCTGCCCCTGCTGGTGGCCGAACTGCGGCGCCTGCACCCGCAGGTGCACTTCGAACTGCGCCCGGCCATCGGCGAAGACGAACGGGTGGTCGACATGCTCGCACGCATCGCACTGGCCGACCACTGAGCCATAGAAGGGCCAGCCGGCCCTACGTACAATCGGCCGGGACCCAAGCGCCGCCCATGACCCGACCTCCTCTACGCAACCGCACCGTCTTCCTGCTCGTCCTGGGCGCCTCCCTGGCCGTGGCCCTGCTGCCCGTGATCTGGCCGCAGCTCGACATTGCCGTCGCCGCCTATTTCCTGCAAGATGCGCCGCCGATCAACCCGGCCCAGTGGCTGTGGGTTGAACTGGTCAACGAATACGTCCCGGACATCTTCCGCAGCCTGGCCCTGCTGAGCCTCGCAGGCTGGATCGTCATCAGCCTGCTGCGGCGCTCGCGCCGCATCGGCATCGCCCTGGCCTTCGTGGGCATCGCCCTGACGCTGGGCCCCGGCTTCTCCACCTGGGCGGTCAAGGAGCACACCCTGCGCGCACGCCCCTTCGACGTGGTCCAGTTCGGCGGCAACCGCCAGTTCACCCCGGCCCTGACGCAGGCCCAGCAGTGCAGCGACAACTGCGCCTTCACCAGCGGCCACGTGGCCTGCGGCTTCTTTTTCGTTTCGCTCATGCTGCTCGACCCGCGCCGACGCTGGCGCTGGATAAGCGGCGGCCTGGTCGCCGGCGCGCTGGTGAGCGTGGCGCGCATGTCGGTCGGGGCGCACTGGCTCAGTGATGCGCTCTGGGCCCTGCCCATCACGCTGCTGGCCAGCGGGCTGGTCTGGGTGGTACTGAGCTATTTCTACAAATACGGGCAGCCGCCCGGAAAGGTGTGACACCATGGCTGCCTTGCCTCCCCTGATCCGCCTGATGCGTCCGCATCAGTGGCTCAAGAACGTTTTCGTCTTCGCCGGCCTGATGTTCAGCCAGGCCTGGAGCAATGGCCCGCTGGTCTCGCGCGTGATCTACGCCTTCTTCGCCTTCTGCTGCTTCTCCAGCCTGGTCTACATCCTCAACGACTGGCGCGACCGCACCGCCGATGCCCAGCACCCCTCCAAGCGCCTGCGCCCGCTGGCCAGCGGTGTCGTCAGCTCGCGCCAGGCGCTGATCCTCGCCGCTCTGCTGCTGCTCGCCGGCCTGGGCCTGGCCTGGGGCAGCCGTGCGCTGCTGCTCATCCTGACGCTCTACGTCGTGCTCAACCTGGCCTACAGCTGGCGCCTCAAGCACGTGCCGGTGGTGGATGTGTCCATCATCGCCAGCGGCTTCATGCTGCGCCTGCTGGCCGGCACGGTGGCCGTGGGCATCCCGCCTTCGCGCTGGCTGCTGCTCACCGGCCTGTTCATCGCGCTCTTCCTGGGTTTCTCCAAACGCAAGGCCGAGACCTTCCACGAACCCGAGCAGCAGCGCGCCGTGCTGGAGCACTACCCGCCCGCCCTGCTCGACACCTACATTGCGGCCACGATGACCGCCACCGTCATCACCTACGGCCTCTACGCCACCAGCATCGAAGCGCTGCAGCAGCACGGCGAGCGCCTGGTCTACACCGTGCCCGTGGTGGTCTTCGGCCTGCTGCGTTATGCCTACCAGGTGCACCGCGGCCGGGGCGAGGACGTCTCGCGCGACCTGCTGCGTGACCCCTGGATCCTGGCCGCCGGCATTGCCTGGTTGCTGCTGTTCCTGGGCTCGCGGTTCTGGCGCTAGGGTCTGGCTTGAAACTGCCGCTCAAACCCCTGCTCCTCGTCATCGGTGGCGCCGCCACTGTCTACGCGCTGGTCCTGCTGCTCAGTGGTGACGCCAGCGGCAGCGCCCAGCTCTCCGCGCTGTGGTCGCCAGCCGGCGCGCTGGCGGCGGCCCTGTGCGTGCTCAACTACCTCCTGCGCGGCCAGCGCTGGCGCCTGTGGATGGCGCACTACGGCCGCCCGCTGCCGCTCCGGCAGGGCCTGCGCCTGTACCTGGCCGGCTATACCTTCACGCCCACGCCCGGCAATGTGGGTGAGGCCGCGCGCGGCCTGCTGCTGCGCCAGCCGCTGGGCGCGGCCGACAGCCTGGCCATCTTCGGTGCCGAGCGCCTGGCCGACCTGCTGGCCCTGTTGCTGCTCACGCTGCCGGGCCTGTGGTGGCTTTCGCAACTGCCCGGCGCGGCCGCCTGGCAGTTGCAGCTCCTGGCCGTCGTGGCTACGGCAGGCCTGCTCGTGCTGATCCTGCTCTTCAAGTTCAGGCGGGTCCTGTTCACCCGACTGCCCTGGATGCACGCCGCCTGGCGCAGCCTGGCCACGCGCCCCTGGACCTGGCTGGGCCTCACGCTCGTGGCCTGGGCGGCGCAAGGCCTCGCCACCTGGCTGATTTGCCGCGAACTCGGCCTCACCATCGCTCCGCTGCTGGCCACCGGCTTCTACGCCCTGGCCATGGTGGGCGGCGCGCTCTCTCTGCTGCCGGCCGGCCTGGGCGGTACCGAAGCCCTGCTGACCGGCCTGCTGGTGCTGCAGGGCAGCGCCTTGGCCACGGCCATCGCCATCACCGTGCTGGTGCGCCTGCTCACGCTCTGGCTGGCGGTGGCCATCGGCGCGCTGGCCCTCCTATATAGTGCGGCCGTCTCCCGCGATATTTCCCTGCGCTGATGTCCTCCTCTTCCACCGCCCCCTCCTTCAACCTGCCGCGCTGGCTGCTCGTCACCGCGCTGGCCGCGCTGGCCGTGCGCCTGTGGATCGCCACCGCCATGCCCATCACGGGCGACGAAGCCTTCTTCTACTGGTGGGGCGTCTACCCCGATTGGGGCTACTACGACCACCCGCCCATGGTGGGCTGGCTGATCTGGCTCATGCGCACGCTTTTCGGCGAAGCCACCTGGGCCATCCGCCTACCGGTGGTGCTCCTGCCCCTTGCGCTGGGGGCCATGCTCTGGTGGGCCTTCAAGCCGCTGAACCGCGAGCGCGCCGCCTGGGGCGTGCTGCTGTTCTGGCTGGCGCCGATCAACTGGCTCAACGCGCTGATCACCACCGACACCCCGCTGCTCTTCTGGTCGGTGCTGTCGGTCGCCATGCTGCTGCGCGCCGAACGGCGCGCGCAGATGGACGGCCGCGCCTGGGCGCTTTACGCCCTCTCGGGCTTCTTCATCGGCTGCGCCTTCCTCTCCAAATATTTCTCGGTGGTGCTGGGCCTGGCCTACCTGGTCTATTTCGCCGCCTTCCGCCGCGAACGCTGGCCCGCCCTGCTGCTGCTGGTGCTATGCGCGCTGCCCGGCCCCCTCATCAATCTCCTGTGGAACATGAGCCATGGCTGGTCCAACATCATGTTCAACGCCATCAACCGCAACGAAGACGCCGTCTTCGAACTGCGCAAGCCGCTGACCTACCTGGGCATGCTGGCCTACCTGCTCACGCCCGCCCTGCTGTGGCTGGGCCTCAAGCACCGCAGCCTGCTCGCGGCCACGGCACGCCAGCTGCCCCTGGTCGGCGTGCTCATCGTGGTGCCGCTGCTGTTCTTCGCGCTACTCTCGCTCAAGAAAGTGGTAGGCCTGCACTGGGTGATGTCCTTCTACCCCTTCGTCTTCGTGCTGCTGGCCTTTGCGCTGCCGCAGGCCGCGCTGCGCCGCTGCGCCCTGGGCCTGGCCGCCTTCACCGCCCTGCACGTGCTGCCTCTGGGCGGCATCGCGCTCACCCATGTGGAGCAATGGGAAGGCAAGCCGCGTTATTTCGCCATCGTGCGCGCCTTCAAGACGCCCGAACTGCTGGCCCAGGTCCGCACGCCGGATTCCGTGCTCATGGCCGACGGTTATTCGCCCGCTGCCGTCTACGGCTACGTGAGCGGCCAATACGTGCCCGTCTTCGGCCCCGGCAAGTTCCACGCGCGCCAGGACGACCTGCTGGTCGACTATTCCGTCTACCAGGGCAAGACCATCCGCGTGCTGCTGTCGGACCCGCCGGTGATGGGCGACTTCACGCCTTATTTCGACAGCGTGCAGGCCTACACCGCGGTGCAAAGCGGCATCCCCTTCCACTACATCGAAGGCCGCAACTTCAATTTCGAGGCCTACCGCCAGGGCGTGCTGGCCGAGGTCTTCCGGCGCTACTACAACATCCCCGCCTGGCTGCCCATGACCGGCTGCCCCTACTGCGTGCGCTACTGCGGCCAGGTGTCATGTCCGAAACCGTGAGCGAAGCAGCGCCAGAGACCGTCGTCGCGGCCTTCGACTTCGACGGCACCCTGACCTGGCGCGACACCCTGCTGCCCTTCCTGCACCGCCTGCTGGGCACGCCCACCATGCTGTGGGTGCTCTTCATCTGCAGTCCCTGGCTGGTCGCTTACGCCCTGCGCCTCACCAGCAACCACCGCGCCAAGGCAGTACTGCTGCAGGCCAGTCTGGCCGGCCGCACGCAAGCCGAGGTGCAGCGCTGCGCCCATTCTTTCGTGTGCGAGTATCTGCCCCTGCAGTGGCGCCCCTGGGCCATGCGCCAACTGGTGCAACACCAGCAACAGGGCCACCGCTGCATCATCGTCAGCGCATCCACCAGCCTCTACATGCATCTCGTGGGCCAGAGCCTGGGCGTGGACGCCGTGCTCTGTACCGAAATGGAAGTGGCAGACGGCCGCTACACCGGCCGCATGGCCACGGTCAACTGCCATGGCGAGGAAAAAGTGCGCCGGCTGCAGGCCTGGCTGGTCGCCGAGTTCGGCGCGGCGCAGCCCGTGCTGCACGCCTATGGCGACACCTCGGGCGACCGGCCCATGCTGCGGCTGGCCAGCGTGGCCTGGTACCGCGAAAAACCCTGGCAGCGCGGCTGAACCCATAAGCTCAGCGCAGGCATCCCATAAGCGAAAGAATCGCCTGTCTCCCTAGAATGGCTTGAGTTGGGAGCCGCCCGCCAGAGGCAGCCTCACGAATCCCCGCGTTCACATAACGAAGGAGACAAGATGAGTAAGCTGCTTGCTACGGCCCTGCTGACCCTGGCCATGACCCCGGGCGCCTGGAGCCAGGACATCGTGATCGGCCAGTCCGTGCCGCTCAGCGGCTCCAATGCCGACATCGGGCGCGACATGCGCGACGGCGCACAGGCCATTTTTGCCAAGGTCAACGCCAGCAACCAGCTGGGGGGCCGCAAGATCCAGCTCGTGACGCTGGACAACGCCAACAACCGTCAGCGCGCCGCCGAAAACACCCAGCAGCTGCTGGGCCAGCACAACGCCATGGTGCTCTTCGGCTACAACTCGGCCACCAACAGCGTGGACGCCCTGCCCCTGGTGGCGCAGAACAACATGCTGTTCTTTGCCCCCTTCAGCGGCTCGCTCAGCCTGCGCAGCCACCCCAACGTCTACACCATCCGCGCGTCCTACAAAGACGAGACGCTCAAGATCATGGAGTCCAAGCGCGGCGTCGGGGCGACCCGCACGGTGGTCCTGTACTACGACGACGAGGTGGGCCGCAGCAACTACGACGCAGTGGCCGGCGTCTTTACCGAAGCCGGCGCAGAAAAACCGCGCGGCGTGGCCGTCAAGCGCGGCGCGGCGCTCGATGCGGCCAGCGTCGAGGCGCTCACCAAGGACGGCCCCCACTACGTGCTGGCCACCACGCAGTTCAGCGTGGTCGGCGACTACCTGAAGATCGCCAACGACAAGGGCATCCCGGTCCCGGTGGCGGCACTGTCCTTCGTCAACCCCGACGAGCTGATCGAATCGGTGGGCAACCTGGCGCGCGGCACCGTGGTCTCGCAGATCATTCCCTCGCCACGCGCCTCGAACCAGATCTCCATGCCGCTGGTCAAGGAATGCGCCGAAGCACTCAAGGCCCTCAACGGCGCCAAACTCAACTACACCTCGCTGGAATCCTGCATTGCCGCCAAGGTGCTGGTGACGGCCCTCAAGAAGGCCGGCCCGCAGCCCACGCGCGAAAACGTGCTGCAGGCCATGGGCACGCTGGGTCGGCAGGACCTGCACGGCTACACGCTCACCTTCGGCCCCAACCAGCGCCACGGCAGCACCTGGGTGGAGCTGACCATCCTCTCGCGCGGCAACCGCTTCGTGCAGTAGACCGGCAGCCTGCCCCAGGGCCTCGGGCCGGGGCAGACTTGATCCACATCAAGCCTGCTCCAGTTGCGCTTCCTATAATTGGAATGTGCAAGCCTTCACGAGATTCCATTCGTTGAACCGCGGGGTGCTAGCTGTCCTGATCGGATTGCTGGCCCTCGGCCCGTTCCTGCACGGCCATCTCGGAGCGTCCCATGTCTCCGGCTTCCATCTGGATGGCATACACGCGGTCGCCCACGCCGGCGAAGCTGGCACAGCACAGAGCTTGCTTGCCGTGGACGATGAATCCCCCGCACTGGGCGTGGCGACGTCCCTGCCCAAACCCGACGATGACGGCAGCCTGCTCCTGCAGGCCGCCTTGCTGCTGGCCGCCGTACTGGGCCTGCTGCCGCGCCTGATCCTCCTGCGCCTGCGGCCTTCGGCCACCGAACCGCGCACCGTCCATGCCTACCATGACGGCTGGCCGCCTCCGGCCCTCGCTCCCCCCGCCCTGAGCGCCTGACCCCAGGCAGGCTTTGCCTTGCCCGGCCCACCGCCACGCTGCGGTGTTTTTCCATTCTTCGATCCCAGGAGACGGTCATGTCCCGACTGCTCATCACTCTGCTTCTCATGGCCGGCGCCAGCTTTGCGCAGGCCCAGGCCCAACCCGCTTTCAAGGAACTGCAAGTCGACGCCCGCCAGCAGGCCGCGCTCGGCATCCGCACCATCGCGGTCAAGCCCGCCACCACCGGGCTCTTGCTGGCGTCAGCCACCGTCACCGTGCCGCCCGGCCAGGACGTCACGGTGACCGCTCCCTTTGCTGGCGTGATCACGCGCATCGATGTCGGCCTGGGCGATACAGTGCGCAAGGGCGCGCCGCTGCTGACCATCAGCAGCCCCATGCTCGCCGACGCCCGGCGCCAGGCACGCGAGGCCCAGCTCGAAGCCTTGAATGCACAAGCCGCCTTGCAGCGCGACCAGGCCATGTACGACGAAGGCCTGATCCCCGCCGCCCGTCTGCAGCTCAGCCAGAACCGCTACCGCGCCGCCGATGCGGCCCGCCAAGCCCAGGAGGCGATGCTGCGCTCCACCGGCCAGGCCGGCGCTGCCGGTGACGGCGACTACGCCAGCGGCACGGTGCGCGCGCCACGCCAGGGCAGCGTGATCGAGGCGCTGCCCGGCGTGGGCCAGCGCGTAGAAGCCGGTACCGTGCTGTTCAGGATCGCCGACCTGCGGCAGCTGCAGCTCGACATCGTGCTCTCCGGCGACAAGGCAGGCCTGCTGCACGTGGGCGACAGCGTCACCGTGCCGGCGCGTGAAGCCCGCGCCACTCTCATCGGCGTCAGCCGCGCCCTGGACGCCTCGAACCAGGCCCGCGCACGGGCCCGCGTGAGCACCCCCGGGCGCCTGCAGGTCGGCGAAGTCCTGTCCGTGCAGATCCAGCCCACGCGTGACAAGGGCGCCGCACCCGCCTGGCTGCTGCCCGCGCGCGCCATCGTGCTGTATCGCGGACAGTCCTGGGTGCTGCTGGCCTCGCCCCAGGGTTTCATGCCCACCCGGGTCCAGGTCCTGTCGGGCAATGACGAGCAGGCGGTCGTGGAAGGCGAACTCGGTGCGGACCGGCAGGTCGCCCACACCGGCATCGCCTCGCTGCGCGCCCTGATGGATAAGGGCGAGTGACATGTTCAATGCCCTCATACGCCTGAGCCTGCGGCACCGCGTGCTGGTGCTGCTGCTGGCCGTGGTCCTCATGGCCGTGGGACTGCGCGCCTGGCTGCAGCTGCCCATCGACGCCTTTCCGGACATCTCCCCCACACAAGCCAAGATCATCCTCAAGATCCCGGGCATGACCCCCGAGGAAGTGGAACTGCGGGTCGTCAAGCCCGTCGAGCAGGAACTGCTGAGCATCCCGCGCAAGCGCATGGTGCGCTCCATCTCCAAATACGGCATCGCCGACATCACGCTCGACTTCGACGAAGGCGTGGACATCTACTGGGCCCGCCAGCAGGTCAACGAACGGCTCACCGGCGTGATGGCCGAACTGCCCGCCGGCGTCAGCGGCGGCCTGGCACCCATCACCACCCCGCTGAGCGAGCTGTACATGTTCACCGTGGAAGGCGAAGGCTACAGCCTGGCCGAGCGCCGCCGCGTGCTGGACTGGGTGCTGCGCCCCGAGCTGCGCACCATCGCCGGTGTGGCCGAGGTCAACTCGCTGGGCGGCGAAGTCCAGACCTACGAAGTGGTGCCCGACACGGCCCGCATGGCCGCACTGGGCCTCTCCATGGCCGATCTCAGGTCGGCCCTGGGCAGCAACAACAGCAACGACGGCGCGGGCCGCCTGACAACCGGCGAAGAGTCGCTGGTCGTGCGCGTCGAGGGCGCGATCCGCTCGCTGGAAGACCTGCGTGCCATCCGGCTGCCGCTGACCCAACGCCAGCAAACGGTGCTGCTCGAAGACGTGGCCACCGTGCGCCTGGGCGCGCTCACACGCTACGGCGCCGTCACACAAGACGGGCGCGGCGAAGCCGTCGAAGGCCTGGTGCTGGGCCTGCGCGGTACGGATGCCCGCAAACTCGTCGACGCCATCGCCCTGAAACTGGACGAGCTGAAAACACGGCTGCCCGAAGGCATGAGCGTGCGGACCTTCTACAACCGCGGTGAACTCGTCACGCGGGCGGCCGACACCGTGATCAAGGCACTGGCCGAAGCGGCGGTGCTGGTCTGTGTCGTGCTCTACCTCTTCCTGGGCGGGCTGCGCGCCGCGCTGGTCGTGGCCCTGTCGCTGCCGCTGACGCTGCTGACCACCTTCCAGCTCATGCAATTCGCCGGGCTCACGGCCAACCTCATGAGCCTGGGTGGCCTGGCCATCGCCCTGGGCATGCTGGTCGACGCCTCCGTGGTGGTGGTCGAGAACATCGAGAGCTCGCCCGGCACGCCCGGCGAAGCCAGCAGCGAGCGCGTATTGCACGCCGTGCAGCAGGTCGTCAAGCCCGTGGTGGCCGGCGTGCTCATCATCGGCGTGGTCTTCCTGCCCCTGCTCACGCTCGAAGGGCTGGAAGGCAAGCTCTTCAGCCCGGTTGCGCTGACCATCGTGATGGCGCTGGCCGCCTCGCTGCTCATGGCCCTCACCGTCATCCCGGCGCTGGCCTCGCTTGTTCTGCGCCCCGAAGCTGCCCACGAGTCCGCCCTCATGCGGCGCCTGTCCGCGGGCTATGTGCGCCTGCGCGACAGCGCCTGGCGGCACCCGCGCTGGCTGGCCGGGGTGGCACTGGGCTCGCTGGTGCTGGCCGCGGTGCTCTACGGCCTGGTGGGCAAGACCTTCATGCCTACACTGGACGAAGGAGACATCCTGGTCCAGTTGCAGAAGGCGCCGACCGTCTCGCTGGAAGCCTCGCTGGAAATGGACATCCGCGTGCAGCAGGCCATCCTGGCCGCGGTGCCGGAAGTGAAATCCATCGTGGCCCGCGCGGGCTCGGACGAACTGGGCCTGGACCCCATGGGCCTGAACGAGACCGACACCTTCCTCGTCCTGCGCCCCAAAAGCGAATGGCGCGGCAGCAAGGAAGACATCATCCACGCGCTGCGCGAGGTGCTCGACGGTTTTCCGGGCCTGGTCTACGGCTTCACCCAGCCCATCGAGATGCGGGTCTCGGAAATGCTGACCGGCACCCGCGGCGACGTGGCCATCAAGCTCTTCGGCAACAACCTGGACGAGCTGGTGGAGAACGCGCAGAAAGTCGCGCGCGCGGTGCGCCAGGTGCAGGGCGCGGCCGAAGTCATCGCGCCGCGCGGCGAAGGCATGCAGTACCTGACGGTGGCGCTCAACCGCCATGCCATCGGCCAGGCGGGCCTGAGCGTGGAGAGCGTGCAGCAGGCGCTCAAGCAGCAGGTCGAGGGCGAGACCACCGGTCTGGTCAACGAAAACGGCGTGCGCGTGCCGCTGGTGCTGCGCGGTGGCGACACCGTGCGCAACAGCCCCGAGGCCCTGCGCAACCTGCCCCTGCTCGGCGCCGATGGCCGCAGCTGGCGCCTGGGCGCACTGGCCGACATCCGGCAGGTCGACGGCCCCATCCGTGTCGACCATGAACTGGGCCGGCGCCTGGCCACCATCCAGGTCTCGGTCGAGGGCCGTGACCTGGCCGGCTTCGTGCTGGACGCCCAGCAGGCCGTGGGCCAGCTGGACCTGCCGCGCGACATCCAGATCGTCTGGGGCGGCCAGTTCGAGAACCAGCAGCGCGCCGCGGCACGCCTGGGCCTGGTCATCCCCGCGGCCATGGGCATCATCTTCCTGATCCTCACCCTGACCTTCGGCTCGGCGATGCAGGCGACCATCATCTTCCTGAACATCCCGTTTGCGCTGGTCGGTGGCGTGGTGGCGCTGGCCGTCGCTGGCGAATACCTCTCGGTGCCCGCCTCGGTAGGTTTCATCGCACTGCTGGGCATCGCCGTGCTCAACGGCGTGGTCATGGTCACGCACTTCAACGAACGACTCCACGGTGGCGAAACGATGCATGACGTCGTGCGCCTGGGGGCCGAGCGGCGGCTGCGGCCGGTGCTGATGACCGCCATCATCACCGCGCTGGGCATGATCCCGCTGCTCTTTGCCACCGGTCCCGGTTC
This sequence comes from uncultured Hylemonella sp., assembly GCA_963512455.1. GTDB lineage: Bacteria > Pseudomonadota > Gammaproteobacteria > Burkholderiales > Burkholderiaceae_C > Hylemonella. Next base: position 607,033 of record CAUPMJ010000001.1, read on the forward strand.
GGAAATACAGAAGCCGCTGGCCATCGTGGTCACCGGCGGGCTGGTCAGCGCCACGCTGCTCACCCTGCTGCTGCTGCCCAAGATCTACGAACACCTGGGCGCACCGGACAGCCTCGCACAACTCACCGCCCGGCTGCGCCGCCATCTGCCCGGGCGTCGGGCCTGAAGGAGGAACCCAGATGAACAAGCTATCGATCTTCCTCGCACTGCAGGGCCTGTGCCTGCTCGCCACGGCGCAGCCTCAGCCGCCGGCCGATCCGCTGCAGGCGCTGCTACCACCCGCCCACCAGGTGCAGGACGTGGTGCTGCGCAGCCCGGCCACGCGCGCCGCCCTGGCCCAGCGCGACGGCCAGCTGCGCCGCGCCGACATCACCGAAAGCGGCCCCGCCGAATTCACCGCGCGCCTGAGCCAGCAAAACCGCCACGTGTCCGATCCGGCGGAGCGTTACTCGGAAACCCTGCTCAGCCTGGAACGCCCCGTGCGCTGGTGGGGCAAGGCCGGGCTGGACGCCGACCAGGCCGGCGCCAGCCGCACCTCAGCGCGGCTGGCCTATGCCGACGCCATCCACGAAACCAGCCGCGAACTGCTGCAACTGTGGGTCGAAGCCCTGCGCGCTGGCATGCGGCTGGACAACGCCCAGACCAACCTCACCCTTGCCCAGGAGCTGGACCGCCTGGCGGCCGCACGCCTGCGCTTGGGCGAGATCTCGCAGCTCGACGCCAGCCTGGCGCAGGCCGAGCTGCAGCGCGCCCAGGCGGCGCTCGATCAGGCACGCGGGGCCCAGTCTGCCGCGGTGGCACGGCTCACACGCACCTACCCCGGCATCACGCTGGCGCAGCCCCCGCTGCCCGAGCCGGCCTGGCTGCAGACGCGGCTGGAAGCGCTACCCACCCTGCCGGAACTGCGGCAACAATACCTGGACCGCAACCACCAGCTCAACCTGTGGCGCAGCGAAGCGGCACGCCTGCGCCTGCTGGCGCAGCGCGCGGACCGCGACCAGTGGCCGGACCCCACCCTGGGCATCTACACCGCCAACGAACGCGCCGGGGCCGAACGCATCATCGGCGTGTCCATCAGCGTGCCCATCTCAGGCAAGGTGCGCCAGAACCACGCCCTGGCCGCCGCGGCCGACGCCCAGAATGCAGAAGACCGGGTACAGCAGCTGGAGCAAAGCCTAGGGGCCGACATCGAGGCGCGGTACAACAGCCTGCAGCACCTGGCCCGCGCAGCCATCAGCGTCGACACAGCCGCCTTGACCCAGCAGCTGGCTGCGGAAAAATCACGCAAGGCCTACACCCTGGGTGAACACACCATGACCGAACTCATCCAGAACCGCCGCCTCGCGGCCGAGCAGCTCACCAGCGCCCGGCTGGCGCAGCTGGAAGTCCTGGAAGGCCTGGCGCTGATCGAGCTGGACCTGCACCGCATCTGGGATTTCGACGAATAGGCCCGGATCGCCCCGCCCGGCGCGGGCAGCACTCAGAGGTGGCTGTAGAAGGCCGGCGCGTTCTGCCACCGGTCGTGCAAACCATCGACGTAAGTGATGGGCAGGCGTGAGAGCTCTTCGTCGCTCACCTCGCTCAGGCAACCGAGATTCACGCCATACATCTTGCCGATGGGCGTCTCGGTGCCGATGCCGAAGGCGCGCACGCCGCAATGCCGGCAGAAGTAGTGCTCGTTCTTGCGCGTGTTGAAGAGGTACTTCGTGAGTTCGCCTTCCCCGGCCAGCAGGCGGAAACCGTCCTCGCGCGCCACGGCCGGCCAGAAACGCGTGCGACGGCAGATCGAACAGTTGCAGCGGTAGGTGCTCTGTGTGAGGTCCAGATCGGCCTCGAACTGGACGGCACCGCAGTGGCAACTGCCGCGGTAGGTTTTCAGCATGGTGTGTCTCCGGTGTCGTGTCCCGTTGGCCGAGAACGGCGCCGCACCGCATACACCAGCGAGGCGATCAGCGGCACAAAAAGCAGCAGGAAAAAAAGCCAGACCCACAGGAAAGGGGCCACAAAGGCCGCATGGATGAGGCGCCTGGCAGGCCCCCCATACAGCCAGAGAAACTCGGCGAGCACCAGCAACGCGGGCAGGGCCAAGCCGGCGGCGAAAAGCTGGCGGCGTGTCGTCCAAGGCCAGGGCAAGACCCAGCAGTTGGCCACCAGCATCCCGGGCAGGATGAACAGCGTGGCCAGCCCAAGGCCCATGCCGTCCCAGCTGCCCGATCCGCTCAGAGACAGGAGCAGCAGCACCTGGCACAGGAAAAGCACCAGGACCGGCAGCGCCAAGCCGTAGCCGAACTTGGCGAAGCCGGAGAGCGCAGGGAACGTGCTGTCTTGCATGAGGATCGCCAGCCAGGGTGGGCGGGGGTCAACGCCAGCGTTTGAGGCGATCGAGGCCCATGCCCTTGCTCTCCGTATGAAAGCGCCAAGCGCTTGTTTTGCTTGAAGAATCCGGGCCAATATACCGCCAGCCTGCGTGCACCACAAACCCCGGAAACCCGCCACCCCAAGGCGGCACGGCCAGCCCGCCGGATGCGCGGATTCCACATGGCGTAGGCCTCGGCACTTAGACACTCGAGGCATAATAAACGCCAGTCTTAGCTGGATTTCACCATGAACCTGCACCAATTCCGCTTCGTCCAGGAGGCCGCGCGCCACAACCTGAACCTGACCGAGGCGGCCAAGGCGCTGCATACCTCGCAACCAGGCGTGTCCAAGGCCATCATCGAGCTGGAAGAAGAGCTGGGCATCGACATCTTTGCCCGCCACGGCAAGCGCCTCAAGCGCATCACCGAGCCGGGGCAGCAGGTGCTCAAGAGCATCGAACTCATCATGCGCGAGGTGGGCAACCTCAAACGCATCGGCGAGCAGTACAGCGCGCAGGACAGCGGCACCCTGTCGATTGCCACCACCCACACCCAGGCGCGTTACGTGCTGCCCGAGCCCGTGGCCAAGCTGCGCGCGGCCTGGCCCAAGGTCAACCTCTCGCTGCACCAGGGCAACCCCGACCAGGTGGCGCGCATGCTGATCGACGAGACCGCCGAGATCGGCATCGCCACCGAGTCGCTGGCCGACTACGACGAACTCATCACCCTGCCCTGCTACGAATGGGAACACGTGCTGGTGCTGCCGGCCAACCACCCGCTCGCCAGCAAGGAGCGCCTCAGCCTGGAAGACCTGGCCACTGAACCGCTCATCACCTACCACCCCACCTTCACCGGCCGCACGCGCATCGACCAGGCCTTTGCCCAGCGCAAGCTGGAGCCGCGCATCGTGCTCGAAGCCATCGACTCGGACGTCATCACCACCTATGTGAAGCTCGGCATGGGCCTGGGCCTGGTGGCCGAGATGGCCGTGCGCAACCTGCCGGCACAGGGCACGGGCGACGAGCTGGTGGTGCGCCCGCTGGGCACGCTCTTCGGCAAGAACGTCACACGCGTGGCCTTCAAGAAGGGCGCCTACCTGCGCAACTTCGTCTACGAATTCGCCCAGCTGCTCAGCGACCGCCTGCAGCGCGATCTGGTGGCGCGTGTCATGCGCGGCGAACACACCGACTACGAGCTTTGAGTATCCTTTCAACATGACCATCAGAACACCCGCCCTCAAGAGCCGCCTGCCCAACGTGGGCACCACCATCTTCACCGTCATGTCCGCGCTGGCCACGGAAAAAGGCGCCGTCAATCTGGGCCAGGGTTTCCCGGATTTCGAGGGTGATCCGCGCCTGGTGGACGCGGTGACCCAGGCCATGAAACGCGGCCTGAACCAGTACCCGCCCATGACCGGCGTGCCCGCGCTGCGCGAAGCCGTCGCGAAAAAGAACCAGGCGATCTACGGCCACACATACGACGCCAACACCGAGATCACCATCACCGCCGGCGCCACCCAGGCCATCCTCACCATCATCCTGGCCATCGTGCACCCGGGTGACGAGGTCATCGTGCTGGAGCCCTGCTACGACAGCTACGTGCCCAATATCGAGCTGGCCGGCGGTGTGGTGGTGCGCGTGCCGCTCACCCCCGGCACATTCCGCCCCGATTTCAGCAAGATCGCCGCCGCCATCACGCCCAAGACGCGCGCCATCCTCATCAACAGCCCGCACAACCCCAGCGGCATGGTCTGGACGAAAGAGGAAATGCTGCAGCTGCAGGAGCTGCTGGACCCGACCGACATCCTGGTCATCAGCGACGAGGTCTACGAACACATGGTGTTCGACGGCAAGCAGCACGAAAGCGCCGCGCGTTTTCCCGCGCTGGCCGCGCGCAGTTTCATCGTCAGCAGCTTCGGCAAGACCTACCACGTCACCGGCTGGAAGGTGGGCTACGTGGCCGCGCCCGCGCCACTGTCCGCCGAGTTCCGCAAGGTGCACCAGTTCAACGTCTTCACCGTCAACACCCCGGTGCAGCACGGCCTGGCCGCCTACATGGCCGACCCCCGGCCTTATCTCGATCTGCCCGCCTTCTACCAGCGCAAACGCGACCTGTTCCGCGAAGGCCTGAAGAAAACCAAATTCCGCATGCTGCCCGGCCAGGGCACCTACTTCCAGTGCGTGGACATCTCGGCCGTGAGCGACCTGAACGAAGCCGAGTTCTGCAAGTGGCTCACCACGGAGATCGGCGTGGCCGCCATTCCCCTGTCAGCCTTCTACGGCGACGGCTTCGACCAGAAGGTCGTGCGCTTCTGTTTTGCCAAGAAGGACGAGACGCTCAACACCGCGCTGGAGCGGCTCGCCCGCCTGTAAAACCGGGCGCCCGCCGGACTCAACGCCAGAGCTTGCCGCACAACCCGCGGTACACAAAGGGCTGTGTGGGTGCGCCGGGTTGCGTGCCCAAAGGCTCCAGCGACACCGCCAGCTCCACCGCCGGGAAAAACACCTGCTCGGCGGTTTCCTTCAGCGTCAGGTGCGTGAACTTGCCGTCGGGCAGCGGCCCCACCGCCTCCACTACGCCCGCCTTGTCGATGCGCCACAGGTACAGCGTCTGCCCCTGCGGCACGTCCACTGGCGTCACCTGCTTGATGTCGACCACCTTGCCCCGCCGCAGGCTGGAAATGATCAGCCCCGGCTGCCCCTGGGCCGTGCCCAGCACGCCCACATAACTGTCGGGCAAGGCCATGTCACGCTGGTAGTCGCCGTGGGCTTGCCACAAGACCGGCACCAGCATGCCCATCAGCAAGCCCAGCGCCAGGGCTCCCGCGGGTGCCGGGGCCAGCAGGCGGCGCCACCAGGAAGGTGCCGCTGCCGCAGGGGCGGTGTCGGTCGCCTTCGCTATCCGGCGCCACAAATCTGCACTGGGCGCCTGGGCCGGCAGGGCCCGGTGCAGCGGCGCCAGGCGTTCCGTCCAGTCGTTCACCGCGGCCACCAGCGCCGGCTGGCGCTGCATCACGGCCTCGAAGCGGCGGCGTGCCCTGCCCTGCAAGGTGCCCGCCACATAGGCCGCGGCCAGCTGTTCGATGGCCGATGGGTTCCGGTACCAGTTCATGCCAGGGCCTCCATGCAGCCCTTGAGTCGCATCAGACTGCGCCGTGTCCAGGCCTTGACGGTCCCCAGCGGCCGCTGCATGCGCAGGGCAATCTCGGGGTGCGTCAAACCATCGTAAAAAGCCAGCAGCAGCGCCCGCCTGGGCTCGGGCTCCAGGGCCTCCATGCAATGCCCCAGTTGCGCACCGTCTTCATGCGCCAGCAACTGCTCCATGGGGGAGCCGCTTTCATCCTGTATGTCGTGCGACTGCTCGTCGCCGTTCTCGTCCTGCCAGTGCAGCGGCACATCGGGTTTACGTTTGCGCAGCAGGTCTATGGCCCGATGGCGGGTCACCACGCACAGCCAGGCCAGCGTCAGGCTCTGCCCCGGCGCCGCCGTGGCGGTCTGGTTCCAGACCGTGACAAACACCTCCTGCAGCACATCCTCGGCCATGGCGCGGTCTTGCGTCACGCGCAAGGCCACCGCCATCAGCCGGCTGGCGACCAGGCGGTAGAGCGACTCAAACGCCCGGGCATCGCGCAGTGCAATACGCGCCAGCAGCTGGCTCACTTCATCACGGTCATCCATCGCGGGCGCTCTCCGGGGCGGTATGTGGCGGAAGCATACCGTACAGGCATGCTCCCGCCACGCCCCTTCAATACGCCGATTGGCTAGCCGCCACAGGCTTCTCGGAAATCACGTGCCACACGCCGCCTTTGCCGTTGCCGTTGCGGTCACCGGGCTTGGCGTCCCCCGCAAAGTAGTAAAGCGGCTTGCCGTTCACCGTCCATTGGCGTGCGCCGTTGGTGTCGATCAGGCCAAACTCACCCTTGGCAGCTGCGCCGGGCTTGGCGGTGAATGCCGGCCACAGGGACAGGCAGCCGCCGCTGCAGTTGCTCTTGCCTCCTACTTCGTCCTTGTCGAAGATGTAGACCGTGCGACCGGCCGCGTCGGCCAGCACACCGTCACGCATGACCGGCTGCGCCTGGGCTGCACCGGCGAGCAAAACGGAAAACGCAAAGGCGGCAAAAAGAGAGCTTTTTTTCATGATGTCCTCGTCCTGAAAGGTTGGATAAATAGGCCGCAACATTGCGTCCCACCTTCAGAACGGAGCGAATCGGCGTATGGATGCAGGGGCCTGAAAAAATATTTGCACCGGCGGCCGGCCGCAACACCCCAGCCTCTCTGCCACGCCGCAGGCTTAAACTGTTTGCCTGGAATGAACAGAACCCGACCACGGCACGTGAGTGCCTGGCCCAACCGTGAGATTGAACATGAACGAACGTCAACGTGTATGGCTCGGTTCGGGGCTGGTGCTCCTGCAGTTCGGCCTGCTGGCCGTGCTGGCGCTGATGGCCTGGCCCGCCGTGGAGAACGGGGCTGTTCCCCTCGTTGCCTGGGCCGCGGGCGCAGCGGCCTTGCTGCTGTTCGGCTGGACCCTGCGCGCCAACCGGCTGGGCAACTTCAACATCCATCCCCGCCCGCGCGTGGGCGGCACCCTGGTCACCAGCGGCCCCTACGGTTGGATCCGCCACCCCATGTACAGCGCCTTCCTGCTCGGCACCTGGGCCCTGGCCTGGACGGCCGCCAGCGATGAAGCCTGGCTGGCCTGGTGGGCGCTCTCGCTGGTGCTGTGGTTCAAGTCGACGCTGGAGGAGCGCTGGATGCTGGCGCAGCATCCGGGGTATGTGCACTACCGGGAGCAGACGAAGCGGTTTGTGCCTTGGATTTACTGATTGGCATTTGACCGGATTCAGGTGAAACGCGTCGCATATACCCTCTACGGAATTGACTTCGCCCAGAAGGTGGTACGACTCTGCTTTGTGAAGAAGGATGAGCCGCCGAGGATGGCTCTAAAAAGGTGGGCTCGGCTGTGAGCTCTACACCTCCTGAATTGATGCAACTGAATAGAGCACCCGAATCACCGGGATACGACAAACCTCTTGCAGCAAGAGAACTCACAACCTATTGATTGTTTGCGCTCTAAGCTAGATTCTGAATAATTGAAATCAACGATAAAAAATGGGGGTGATAAATGTCTCAGACAGGATATGAAGTAATTGGCTTCCACGCCAACCCTTTCAACTCAAACACCGCGGAACGTGAGCCGGAAATTGCAGAGTATGCAGTTCACCCTCCATATCTTGATCGAGTCGAACAAGCATCCCGAGCACAAGGGGTATTCTTTTTAGAGGGTGCTCGAGGAAGCGGGAAATCAGCCACTCGCCTCACGATTGCAAAAAGCATTTTTCAAGGTCCTGGCGGCCCGCTGCTAATCCCTCTGACCAGCTTTAACGTCTTTCGGCCCTATGTGAAGGGCGGCTTATCAATTGATCTCTTTGCTGTCCAAATCGCATTTCTCGCCGTTGAAACGCTACTTGCGTGGATGGCGTCACTTACAGATGAAGAACAAGAGAAGATCACGCAGCAAATCAAGCCCTACGAAAAACAAGTATCGAAGTTTGTCTCTAATTTCTATTTAAATAGATCTGATCACTCAAGAAGTAGTACAGCAGCCGAGACATACCAATTGCTGGATACCTCCATCGGAGGAAAGGCCACCATTTGGGCCGAAAAACGATGGGATCAAATTGCTGGCGTTGTGGCTCGCTTCGCAAACGTTCTTGGGAAGAAATTCGCAGAAATAGATATAGCAGATCCAGTTGCTTTTCAGAAGCTTGTTGAACACCATAAAAGCGATGGCTTTCACGACCCCATTTACACCCTGAACCGCACTGTTGAACTGGCACGAATTTTCGGCTTTACCGGGGTATTAATCCAGATCGACAAGGTAGACGAAACCGACTGGACGGGAGATGACATATCGGCCGCTATGGCCCTAGTTCTTCCTTTGCTCACCAATATCAATTTGCATGAGATTGATGGGTTAACTTGGACATTTTTCATTTGGGACGAAGTCTCTCGATGGATGAGAAAAACCAACGGGTCAAAAATTAGATTTGACAAGATCCCGAACGGAGAAATCGCGTGGGAAGTAAATTACCTTACTGATTTAGTGTCACGCCGCCTCTCATTTTTTTCGAATGGAAAAGTCAACAGCATTGCGGACATTTGCGAACAAGGCACAAAGATCGACACAGTGCTCCCCGAACTTATCGAGTTGACGGGTCGCTCTCCTCGTCAACTGATATCCGCACTTGACCATATCTTGAGCACCCACATTCAACGAAATCAAGGCTCCCCTAGAAGACTTGACCTAGCTTCTTTTGAAGGAGGTATGGATTCTTACGCGATAAAGTCTCTAAACAACAGCGGCCTTCTGGAAGACGCTCGTACCATCGCAAAAATGGGGCAGGTGAGATTCGTCACGAAGGATGTTCAAGGCCTAATTCGTCAATCGGCACAAACAGCTCGAAGCAGAATCGACGCTTGGATATCCAGTCGACTTGTTCGTCCATGCGGTACGAGACCAATGGGTGCGGGAAGGCCAGTTGATGAATTCCAAGTACGCGACCCACGTGCACTACGCGTACTGTCTCGCACTCTATAGGAGCCAACTTGTTAAGAAGCTGCTCAGCGCCCCTGCTGGTCCCCTAACACTGAATCGGATTCCTGCAAAACTTCTCCAGCTCCCGCACCGCCGCCTTGCCGGCCACCGCGTTCTTGGCCTTCGGCCCCACGTCCAGGCTGAGCTTGAACTCGTACTTGCGGAAGAAATCGTCGAACAGTTCACCGCCCAGCGTGGCGTAGGCCGTCAGCGTGTCGGCCTTGGCATCGTGCTCCAGCAGCACGGCGCACAGCGGCTGTTCGGCCGGGCCGTTGAGCACGCGCGCGCCCTGGGCCGGGTCGTACTGGCTGTGTTCGGCGCAGCAGTGGATCAGGTTGTCGGCCACGCCCTTCTTGGCCTTGCTCTTGCGAAAGCTGATGAAACTCACCTGCTGCGTGGGGTAGACCAGCTGGTGCGCGCAGATGGCGCTGAAAGCCACCAGGTTGCGTTGTGGCCCCACGCCGCCGGGCCAGACGTAACTCTCCTTGGTCTTGGTGCTCAGCGGCTGCGGCTGTGCGGGTTTGCCCAGATTGAGCAGGAAAACCGGCGTGGCCTCGAAGGGGTAATGGAAGACGTAGTTGGTCTGGGGCTTGAGCTGGCTGGCCTTGAAAGGATCGCCGAACTCATCGGTGAGCAGCACGCGGGCGTAGGCCTTCGGCTTCGCGTCGGCCGCGAAGCTGGGCAACGCCACGGCCGCCGTGAGGCAGGCCACGCTGGTGGAACAGGTCTCGACGAACTGGCGACGGTCCATGGGCGCTCCCACAAAACAGGCAAGTGCCTTATTGGGCGATCAGTCGCCCCGCCCTGTCAAGCGCGCTTGCCCGGGGTTCAGGGGCGGCGGGACTCGCGCCGGGCGATCCACAGCGTGGCGCCCGCGATGATGACGCCGCCGATCAGCGAGTGGCTGGTGGGCACGTCGGCAAAGACCAGCCAGCCCAGCAGCGCGGCCCAGACCAAGTCCAGGAACTTCACGGACTGGGTGGCCGAGATGTCGGCCACGGTGTAGGAGCGCATGAGCAGGTAGTGCGCGCCGCTGCCCAGCAGGCCGCAGAGCATGTACCCAGCCCACTGCATCACCGAGACGGGCTGCCAGTCGAGCAGGGCCAGGGGCAGGCTCAGGAGGGTGACGGTGATGGACTGCCAGAGCACGATGACACCGGCCGACTCGTAGCGCGTGAGCGCCTTGCTGATGAGGAAGGAGGCCGCGAACATGGGCGCCGAGGACAGCATGACCAAGCTGTAATAACCGCCGCTGGCCGTGAGGCCGGGGCCCACCACGATGAGCACGCCGCCGAAGCCCAGCAGCGCGGCCAGCCAGCGCTCCCAGCGCATGGGCTCGCGCAGGAAGATCCAGGCGCCCAACATGATGAAGATGGGCGTGGTGAAGCCGATAGCCGTGGTATCTGCCAGCGAGATGTGCGGGATGGCCGTGAACCAGATGGCCAGGCCCGTGGTGTGGACGAAACCACGCACGAACTGCCCGCCCACGTGCCGCGGTTTCCAGGCCGCATATCCGCTGCGCCAGACCAGGGGCAGCAACACGATGACCCCGCAGAGATAACGCAGGAACTGCGACTGCAGCGGCGGGATCTGCGTGGTGAGGTAGCGCGTCATGGTGTTGAGCAACACGAAGCACAAACCGGCTGCCATGGACCAGAGCAGGCCCTGCACCGTCGGGTCCAGCCGGCCCGCGCGGTGCCGCGTCAGGTCCATGCGCCGCCGCCAGGGGCTGCGATGTGGTTTGAGTTTGTGTTGTCCCCTGACGCGCATCGGCCCAGTTTAGCCCTGGCTTGCGTGCCGGCCTGTCACCCATGTATACTTGGTAAGTCATCTATTACTTACCAAACCATTCCATGGCTTCTCCCACCCCTCGACTGGCAACGGCTTCCCGGCAGGCCGAGATCGTCTCGGCCGCCTTGCGCCTGGCCCAGGAGCGCAGCCCGGCCCTGATCACCACCACGGACATTGCCCAAGCGATCGGGGTCACCCAGGGGGCCTTGTTCAAGCATTTCGGGAACAAGGAGGCGATCTGGCTGGCCGCCATGGAGTGGGTACGCGAGAACCTGCTGCACGAAATCCAGACCGCCGCAGCCGCCAGCCCGGAGCCGCTGCAGGCCCTGCGCAAGGTGTTCGACGCGCATGTGGGTTTTGTGGCGCACCATCCCGGCGTGCCGCGGTTGATCTTCCATGAACTGCAGCAGCCTGCGGACTCACCGCTCAAGGAGAGCGTGCGCGGCCTGATGAAAAGCTACCGCCAGCTGCTGCTGAACCTGATCAAGCAGGCGATCCAGGCGGAGCAGTGCGACCCCGATCTGGATGCGCCGGCGGCGGCAACGATGTTCGTCGGGATCATGCAGGGCCTGGTCATGCAGTCCATGCTCAGTGGCCATGTCTCCACCCTGCGTTCCGAAGCGCCCCGCGTGTTCGATCTCTACCTGCGCAGCCTGCGCACACCCGTATGAAAAAAATCAAGTCACTCCCGCCGCGGCTGCTGGTGCTGCTCGTCATGGGCCTGCTGCTGCTGGCGGCGCTGGTCTTCATCATCCGCCGCTCCGGGCCGCTGGCACCGGTGCGCGTGACCGTCGTCACCGCGGCTGAAGCATCCATCACTCCAGCGCTGTACGGCATCGGCACGGTGGAAGCGCGGCGCAGTTACCTGATCGGCCCGACCAGCGCCGGCCGGGTGCTGCGCGTGATGGTGGACGCCGGTGAGCGCGTGAAGGCCGGGCAATTGCTGGCCGAGATGGACCCGGTGGACCTGCAGCAGCGCGTCGAGGGGATCGAGGCTTCGCTGGCCCGCGCGGCCAGCATGCACGAAGCGGCCCAGGCCCAGGTGGCCGATACCAGCGCCCGGCGCGAGCTGGCCCGGGCCAATGCACGGCGTTACCAGGATCTGGGACAGCAGAACTTCGTCAGCCCCGGCGTGGTGGAAACCCGGCAGCAGGAACTGCTCTCGGCCGAGGCGCAGGTGCGCGCCGCCCAGGCCAATCTGTCTGCTGCCGCGCAGGACCTGACCCGCCTGCAGGCCGAACGCTCCGCCCTGCAACAGCAACGCCGCAACACGCGCCTGCTGGCCACGCAGGACGGTGTGGTGCTGTCGCGTGATGCCGAGCCCGGCTCCACGGTGGTGGCCGGCCAGGCCGTGCTCAAGCTCATCGATCCGGCCAGCCTGTGGATCAAGGCGCGTTTCGATCAGGGCCGTTCGGCCGGGTTGGCGCCGGGTCTGGCCGCCGGGATCGTGCTGCGTTCGCAGCCGCACAGCCCGCTGGCGGGCAAGGTCAGCCGCGTGGAGCTGCAGGGCGACAGCGTGACGGAGGAGCGCATTGCGCAGATCAGCTTCGACCAGCAGGTCCCCGGCCTGTCGGTCGGCGAGTTGGCCGAGGTCACCTTGCGCCTGCCCGCAACACCACGCGCACTGGTGCTGCCCAATGCCGCCATCCGCCGTCACCAGGGCCAGGCCGGTGCCTGGCTGATGGTGGACGACCAGCTGCGCTTCGCACCGCTGCAGCTGGGCGAGACCAGCCTCGATGGGCAGGTGCGTGTGCTCGACGGTCTGCAACCCGGCGCGGCGGTCGTCGTGTACAGCGAGAAGGAGATCGGTGCCGACAGCCGCATCAAGGTGGTGCCGACACTCACGGAGCCAGCGCGATGATCAGCCTGGCCGGCCGGGATGTGCTGCACTCCTGGGCCAAGTTCGTCTTCACCGGCATCGGCCTGGGCCTGCTGATCGGCGTCACGCTGACCATGGCCGGGGTCTACCGCGGCATGGTGGACGACGCGCGCGCCCTGCTCAACAACAGCGGCGCCGAGCTCTGGGTGGTGCAGAAAGACACGCAGGGGCCGTATGCCGAATCCTCCAGCCTGCGCGACGACGTCTATCGCTCGATCCTGGGCATGCCCGGCGTGGCCCGCGCGGCCAACGTGACCTACTTCACCATGCAGGTGCGGCGCGACGGCAACGACGTGCGCGCCATGGTGGTGGGCATGGTGCCCGGCCAGCCGGGCGAAGCCGGTTACCTGGTGGCCGGCCGACACCTCACGCGCAACCACTACGAGGCCGTGGCCGACGTGAAGACGGGGTTTCGCCTGGGCGACCAGATCCGCATCCGCCGGCACGACTACCGCGTGGTCGGCCTGACGCAGCGCATGGTGTCTTCCGGCGGCGACCCCATGGTCTTCATCCCGCTGGCCGACGCGCAGGAAGCCCAGTTCCTGAAAGACAACGAGGCCATCCTGAACGATCGCGCCCGCACCGCCGCCAACCCGGCCCTGAACCGCCCGGCCGTGCCGGGCCTGCTGGAAGCCGTGCAGGCCGCGCAAAGCAGCAACCACAACGTGAACGCGGTGCTGGTGCAGATCCAGCCAGGCTTCCACCCGGAGCAGGTGGCCGAACCGATCCGCCGCTGGAAGCACCTGGAGGCCTACACGCGAGAGCAGATGGAGGAGATCCTGGTGGCCAAGCTGATCGCCACCTCGGCCAAGCAGATCGGCATGTTCCTGGTGATCCTGGCCATCGTGAGCGCGGCCATCGTGGCCTTCATCATCTACACCATGACGCTGGGCAAGCTGCGCGAGATCGCCGTGCTCAAGCTCATCGGCACGCGCAACCGCACCATCGCCGGCATGATCCTGCAGCAGGCCCTGGGCCTGGGCCTGATCGGCTTCATCGTCGGCAAGACGGCGGCCACCGTCTGGGCGCCCTTCTTCCCCAAGTACGTGCTGCTGGAGACCGGCGACGCCGTGCGCGGCCTGATCGCCGTGATGGTGATCTGCGCCCTGGCCAGCACGCTGGCCATCCGCGTGGCGCTGCGGGTCGACCCCGGCGCAGCGATTGGATAAGGACAACTCATGAGCGAACTGGGTATCCGCATCGAAGGCCTGAGCAAGCGCTACGGCGAAGGCGACGCCGCCGTGCACGCGCTCAAGGACGTGAACATGAGCGTGGCGCCGGGCGAGGTGGTGGGCCTGATCGGCCCCTCGGGCTCGGGCAAGAGCACGCTGCTCAAGTGCCTGGGCGCCATCATCGAGCCCACGGCCGGACGCATGACGCTGGGCAGCCAGACCATCTACGACAACGGCTGGACCATCCGCGACCTGCGCGCGCTGCGGCGCGACAGCATCGGCTTCGTGTTCCAGGCGCCCTACCTCATCCCCTTCCTGGACGTGACCGACAACGTGGCCCTGCTGCCCATGCTGGCCGGCCAGCCCAACGGCAAGGCCCGTGCCCGTGCGCGCGAGTTGCTGCAGGCACTGGACGTGGCGCACCGGGCCGCCGCCGAACCCTCACAACTCTCGGGCGGCGAACAACAGCGCGTGGCGATTGCCCGCGCGCTGGCCAACCAGCCACCGGTGATCCTGGCCGACGAACCCACGGCACCGCTGGACAGCGAACGCGCGCTGGGCGTCATGCGCATCCTGAACCAGATGGCCCAGCAGTACCGCACAGCCATCATCGTGGTCACGCACGACGAGAAGATCATCCCGACCTTCAAGCGCATCTATCACATCCGGGATGGGCGAACCTACGAGGAGGCGGGTGAGGGCTTGGCCTTATGACGGGGGCTCAGCTGTTGATCTGCGCCCAGCTCTTATCCAGCCTCTTCACACTCACCGGCTGCGGCGTGCGCAGCTCCTGCGCAAAGAAGCTCACGCGCAGTTCCTCCAGCAGCCAGCGGAATTCCTGCAGGCGCTCGTCCATCACGCCCTTGCGTTCGGCCACCAGGCGCCAGTAACGCTGCTCCTGCGGGCGCAGTTCGGCCAGGCGGGCTGCGTCGCGGGCCGGGTCGGCGCGGTACTTGTCCAGGCGCGCCGTGATGGCCTTGAGGTAACGGGCAAAGTGCTGCAGCTGCGGCCAGGGGGTCTGGGCGATGAAACGCTTGGGGCACAGGCGCTGCAGCTGCTGCGTGCAGTCGGCCGTGGCGTCGGGCGCATTCTTCGTGTCCTTGATCTTGCGCGCAGCCGTGGCGTATTCGATGAGGATGACACCGGCCAGGCGCGCCACCTCGTTGGCGATCAGGGTCAGGCGGCCCCTGCCCTCCTCCAGCCGTTTCTTGAAATCGAATTCGTCGGCCGGCAGCGGGTCCAGCAGAAACGCGCGCTCCAACGCCACGTCGATGATCTGCGCGCGCAGCTCTTCCATGGTGCCCAGCGGCATGTAGGCCACGGCCATCTTCTGCAGCTCGGGGATGTTTTTTTCCAGGTACTTGAGCGCGTCCTTGATCTGCAGGGCAAACAGGCGGCGCAGGCCGCCGCGGTGTTTGGCCGCGGCCACCTCGGGTTCGTCGAAAACCTCGATACCCACGGCCTCGCCCAGGTCGATCAGGGCCGGGAAGCCGATCAGGGTCTGCCCGCTCTTGCGGATTTCCATGAGCTCGGGCAGCTCGCCAAAGGTCCAGGCGGTGTAGCGCTGATCCGCGGGCACGGTGGGTTTGTTGCCCTTCTCACCGGCTGCGGCTTTGCCCGGTGCGGGCGCCGATGCACTGGCCGCCTCGACCTGCGCCGGCTGCCCGGCCAGCTTGAGCCCGGCCAGGGCCTGGAAGGCACCGCGCGCCTGCGCGCCGAGTTCGGCCTTGAGCGCACCGAGGTTGCGGCCCGTGCCCATCTGGCGGCCATGTTCGTCCACCACACGGAAGTTCATGAAAAGGTGGGGGCTCAGCATGTCGAGCTTGAAGTCGGCGCGCTTGACGTCCAGGCTGGTGATGTCGCGCACCTGTTTCAGCAAGGCGTCGGTCAGGCCGCCGCGGCCAAAGGCCTCGGGTGTGCCCATCGTTTCCACCAGTTTGGCCGCCGATTCCGGCAGCGGCACGAAGCGGCTGCGCGGGCGCTGCGGCAGGCTCTTGAGCAGGGCCTGGATCTTGTCCTTGAGCATGCCGGGCACCAGCCATTCGCAGCGATCCTCGTTGACCTGGTTCAGCACGAAGAGCGGCACCGTGACGGTGAGGCCGTCGCGCGGGTCACCAGGTTCATGCAGGTAGCTGACGGCGCAGTCGACTCCCCCTAAGCGCAGGGTCTTGGGGAAGGCGTTGGTGGTGATGCCCGCGGCCTCGTGGCGCATGAGCTCTTCGCGTGTCAGGCGCAGCAGGTCCGGGTTCTTCTTGCTTTCTTCGCGGTACCAGCGCTCGCACTCGTAGCCGCTGCAGATGTGGGCCGGCAGCTGCTGGTCGTAATAGGCGTAGATGAGTTCGTCGTCCACCAGCACGTCCTGCCGGCGTGATTTGTGCTCCAGTTCCTCGACCTGGCGGATCAGCTTCTCGTTGGCGGCGATGAAGGGCAGCTTGGTTTCCCACTCGCCGCCCACGATGCCTTCGCGGATGAATATCTCGCGCGCCGCCACCGGGTCCACCTTGCCGTAGTTCACGCGGCGCCCGCTGTAGACCACGATGCCGTAGAGCGTGGCGCGCTCCAGCGCCACCACCTCGGCGGCCTTCTTTTCCCAGTGCGGGTCCAGCAGCTGCTTCTTGAGCAGGTGGCCGGCCACCTGCTCGATCCAGCCGGGCTCGATATTGGCGATGCCGCGGCCGAAGAGGCGCGTGGTCTCCACCAGTTCGGCCACCACGATCCAGCGGCCCGGCCGCTTGCTCAGGTGCGCACCCGGGTGGCGGTGGAACTTGATGCCGCGCGCGCCCAGGTATTCACCGGCGCTGGCCTCTTCTTCCAGCTTGCAGCCCACGTTGCCCAGCAGGCCGGCCAGCATGGACAGGTGCAACTGCTCGTAGCCGGCCGGTGCCGTGTTGATCTGCCACTTGTGTTCGGTCACCACCGTGAGCAACTGACTGTGGATGTCGCGCCACTCGCGCACGCGACGGATGTTGACGAAGTTCTGGCGCAGCAGCTGTTCGTACTGGCGGTTGCTCAGCTTGTGCTCTCCATGGCCGCCGCGCGCGTCGTTGATCCACTTCCATAGCTTGAGGTAACCCGTGAACTCGCTTTTCTCGTCGTCGAACTTGGCGTGGGCCTGGTCGGCCTGGGTCTGCATCTCCATGGGGCGGTCGCGCACGTCCTGAACGGAAAGCGCCGAGGCGATGATCAGCACCTCCTCCAGCGCACCGCGGGCCTTGGCCTCCAGGATCATGCGGCCCACGCGCGGGTCCAGCGGCAGCTTGGCGAGTTCGCGACCCATGGGGGTGAGCTCGTTGGCCTCGTCCACGGCGCCCAGTTCGGCCAGCAGCTGGTAACCGTCGGCGATGGCCCGGCCCGAGGGCATTTCCAGGAAGGGGAAGTCTTCCACCACACCGAGGTGCAGGGACTTCATGCGCAGGATGACACCGGCGAGCGACGAACGCAGGATTTCGGGCGTGGTGAAACGCTCGCGCCCGGCAAAGTCTTTCTCGTCGTAGAGGCGGATGCAGATGCCGTTGGCCACGCGGCCGCAGCGGCCGGCGCGCTGGTTGGCGGCGGCCTGGCTGACCGGCTCCACCATCAGCTGCTCCACCTTGCTACGGAAACTGTAGCGCTTGACGCGGGCCGTGCCGGTGTCAATCACGTAGCGGATGCCGGGAACGGTGAGCGAGGTTTCGGCCACGTTGGTGGCCAGCACGATGCGCCGGCCGCTGTGGCTGTCGAACACGCGGTCCTGCTCGGCCTGGCTCAGGCGGGCGAAGAGCGGCAGCACCTCGGCGTTGCGGGTGATGGCGTTGTGGCTGAGGTGCTTGCGCAGGTGGTCTGCGGCCTCGCGGATCTCGCGTTCGCCGGGCAGGAAAACCAGGATGTCGCCCGCGGCATTGCCTTGCCAGAGTTCATCCACGCCGTCGGCGATGGCGTCGTTGAGGTCGTACTCGCGGCTTTCTTCATAGGGCCGCCAGCGTTGCTCCACCGGGAAGGTGCGGCCCGAGACCATGATGACCGGTGCCGGGCCTTTGCTTGATGCGAAATGCTGGGCAAACCGGTCGGCGTCGATGGTGGCCGAGGTGACCACGATCTTGAGGTCTGGCCGGCGCGGCAGGATCTGGCGCAGGTAACCGAGCAGGAAGTCGATGTTGAGGCTGCGTTCGTGCGCCTCGTCGATGATGATGGTGTCGTAGGCCTGCAGCAGCGGATCCGTCTGCGTCTCGGCGAGCAGGATGCCGTCGGTCATGAGCTTGACGGAGGCGTCCTTGGACAGGCGGTCCTGGAAGCGCACCTTGTAGCCCACGACCTCGCCCAGCGGGGTGTGCAGCTCTTCGGCGATGCGCTTGGCCACCGAGCTGGCGGCGATACGGCGCGGCTGGGTGTGGCCGATCAGGCGGGCACGCTGGCCGGCGGGGTAGTTGAGCTTGCCGCGGCCCATGGCCAGGGCGATCTTGGGCAGCTGAGTGGTCTTGCCCGAGCCGGTCTCGCCGCAGACGATGATGACCTGGTGCGTTTGCAGGGCGGCCGCGATTTCGTCGCGTTTGGCCGACACCGGCAGCGACTCGGGGAACTCGATTTTCAGGGGAGAGGAACTCAAGGCACCAACTTCATGGAGAATCGGCGATTATCCCAGTGTCTACGCACCCCACTACCCAGCCCAGAATGTCCGCCGTCTTCAACTTCACCTTCGTGCCCTGGTTCCGCTCGGTGGCGCCCTACATCCACATGCACCGCGGCAAGACCTTTGTGGTGGGCGTCTGTGGTGAGGCCATCGCCGCCGGCAAGCTGCAGCACCTGGCGCAGGACCTGGCGCTGATCCAGAGCATGGGGGTGCGGATCGTGCTGGTGCACGGTTTCCGCCCGCAGGTGAACGAGCAGCTCAAGGCCAAGGGCCACACCGCCAAGTATTCGCACGGCATGCGCATCACCGACGAGGTGGCGCTGGACTGCGCGCAGGAGGCCGCCGGCCAGCTGCGCTACGAGATCGAGGCCGCCTTCAGCCAGGGCCTGCCCAACACGCCCATGGCCGGCGCCACGGTGCGGGTGCTCTCGGGCAACTTCATCACGGCGCGCCCGGTGGGCATCGTCGACGGGGTGGACTTCCAGCATTCGGGCCTGGTGCGCAAGGTGGACGTGGCGGGCATCAACCGCACGCTGGACATGGGCGCCATGGTGCTGCTCTCGCCCTTCGGCTTCTCGCCCACGGGCGAGGCTTTCAACCTGACCATGGAAGAGGTGGCCACCAGCGTGGCCATGGCCCTGCACGCCGACAAGCTGATTTTCGTGGGCGAGGTGCCGGGCATCCGCATGGACCCGAGCCAGCCCGAAAGCGACGACAACCCCATCGACACCGAGCTGCCGCTGGCCGCGGCCGAAAAGCTGCTGGCCGCCCTGCCCGGCGCCACCCTGCCCACCGACACCGCCTTCTACCTGCAGCACTGCGTGAAGGCCTGCAAGGGCGGCGTGGAACGCAGCCACATCATCCCCTTCGCGGTGGACGGCGCGCTACTGCTGGAGGTGTATGTGCACGACGGCATCGGCACCATGGTGGTGGACGAGAAGCTGGAAGAACTGCGTGAAGCCACCGCCGATGACGTGGGCGGCATCCTGCAGCTGATCGAACCCTTCGAGAAGGACGGCACGCTGGTCAAGCGCGACCGCACCGAGATCGAACGCGACATCGGCAACTACACCATCGTCGAGCACGACGGGGTGATCTTCGCCTGCGCCGCGCTCTACCCCTACCCGGAAGCCAAGACCGCCGAGATGGCCGCGCTGACCGTCTCGCCCGAATCGCAGGGCCAGGGCGACGGCGAGAAGGTGCTCAAGCGCATCGAGCAGCGCGCCAAGGCCATGGGCCTGGACAGCATCTTCGTGCTGACCACGCGCACCATGCACTGGTTCATCAAGCGCGGTTTCCAGAACGTGGACCCGGACTGGCTGCCCGAGGCGCGCAAGCGCAAGTACAACTGGGACCGCAAATCCCAGGTGCTGGTCAAGAAGCTCTGATCCGGGCGGGTTTCAGCCCTGTGTCAGCGCCAAGGCCGGCGATGCCCGGTCGGCCGACAGCCTGAACACCGCCACGGCCTGCACCAGTTCCTGGGCCTGGCTCTTCAAGCTGCTGGCGGCTGCGGCCATCTCTTCGACCAAGGCCGCGTTCTGCTGTGTCACCTGGTCCATCTGCGTCACGGCTTCGCCGATCTGGGTCACACCCTGGCTCTGCTCCGAACTGGCCGAGCTGATCTCACCCATGATGTCGGTCACGCGCCGGATGCTGCTCACCACCTCGCCCATGGTGCTGCCGGCACGGTCCACCTGGGCATTGCCCTGCTCCACCCGGCCTACGCTGTCGTCGATGAGCTGCTTGATCTCCTTGGCCGCGGCCGCGCTGCGGCTGGCCAGGGTGCGCACCTCGCTGGCCACCACGGCAAAACCGCGGCCCTGCTCACCCGCACGCGCGGCCTCCACCGCCGCATTGAGCGCGAGGATGTTGGTCTGGAAAGCGATGCCGTCGATGACGCTGATGATGTCGGCGATCTTGCGGCTTGAGGCGCTGATGCCGTGCATGGTCGTGACCACCTCGGACACAACGCCGCCACCCTGCACGGCCACCGTGGAAGCGCTCTGGGCCAGCTGGTCGGCCTGGCGCGCGTTGTCGGCGTTCTGGCGCACCGTAGACGACAGCTCTTCCATCGAGGCGGCGGTCTGCTCGAGTGCGCTGGCCTGGCTTTCGGTGCGCGCGCTCAACTCGTGATTGCCCTGAGCGATTTCGGCACTGGCCGTGGACACAGACTGGGAACTCTGGCGCACACGGGTCACCACGTCGACCAGGGCGATGCGCATGGTGTCGAGCGAACGCAGCAGATCGGCCAGCTCGTCATGACCCCGGGCCTGGATCTCGACCGCCAGATTTCCGCGTGCGATCTCCTCGGTATGGGCCACGGCCTGGGCGATGGGACGCACCAGGGAACGGGTCAGCCAGACCGACAGTCCGACGCTGATGACGCAGACCATCAGCACCAGCACGATGCTCACGGTCACGGCCTGGTCGGCCTGGGCGTGTGCATCGCCCGCAATGACCTTGGCGTCCTCGGCTATCTGCTTGCTGGCTTCGTCGATCAGGCGTGCCGGCCCGCGGTCCATGCCGCTGACGGCCTGGTCACCCGCCGCAGAGTTGAAACCCGCAGACTTGTAGGCCTCCAGGCCCCGGCGGTATCCGGCGCCCATCTTCTGGTGCTCCTGCAGGAACTCCTCAACCAGGCCACGCGCCTTGCCCGGTGACAGATCGTCCAGCAGCTCGCGCCCGAGTCTGGCCACGTCCTGCTCGGTCTTGGTGAAGCTGGTCCAGTAGCGCTCGAGCTGCTTCTCATCGCCGCCGCGCAGCAGCACGTTCTTCCATTCCTGCACCTGGGTCTTGAAGGTACTGAGCATGGCGGCTGACAGCCGTTCATGCTGGTTGGCCGCGGCGACCTGCACCTCGAAGACCAGCAGCGACTGTTGCAGCCGATAGATGCCGAAAAAGCTTGCCGACAGCAACAGCCCGATGAGCACCGCAATCGTGAGCGGCAGCCTGACCCTGATCTGCATGATCGATCCCCTCAGCATGGCCGCGCCTGCGCGGGCCCGGAAGACCACCCATTCCTGCGAATGGGGCCATCACCATCCAGCTCCCCGATCGTTTGTCTGGCTGTTATTTGTTGGCTGTCAGTGCTGTCTGATTATTCTCCGCAGACTCAGACAGAGCAAGGGCTATCCGCGCACCAACTGGATGCTGGTCAAGGAGCTAGGTTGACTCGGGCACGCTCGAAGCGCTGCTCCATCACCTCGTTGCCCCACTGCCGCCCCGGCTGCTCGTGCACCAGGCGAAAGCCATGTTTTTCGTAGAGGTGGCGCGCGGCCTGCAGGCCGGCGAACGTCCAGAGGCTGGTCCTGGCATAACGCCGCTCATCGCAAAACGCCAGCGCACTGCCCAGCAAGCGGGTGCCTATGCCTGAACCGCGCAGCCGGTCCGAGGTGATGAACCAGCGCAGATGGGCCCCTTCGGTTTGGGCGTGCAGGCCGTCGATGGCGATGGCACCTTCGATCTGGCCCTCCACCAGCGCCAGCCACAGGCCGTCGCGGTTCTCCTCATAGCGCTCGCAGAAGGCCGCCAGCTCGCGCGCAACCCGGCTTTCGAAGTACACGCCGAAACCCGACTGCAAGGCGTAGTAGTCCGCATGCAGCGCGGTGATGCGGCCGATGCAGCCCGGCAGATAACCCTGGTGGATGGGAATGTCCAAGGGTCGGCCCTCTCAGCCCAGTTCGGCCAGGCGCTTGTCCTGCCGCGCCGTCAAACGCGCGATGTCGGCCATGTCTTGCGCCGAGAGCTTGGGGCCCGGCTTGCGCACGGCCTCGCTGGCGATGACGCCGCGTTTCATCAGGATGTGCTTGCGCACGGCCAGGCCGATATTGGCCTGCTGCTCGTAGCGTGCCAGCGGCAGGTAGGCGTCGAACAGGTCGTGCGCGCGCTCCACGTTGCCGGCCGCATGCGCGGCGCACACGTCCACCATCATCTCGGGATAGGCAAAACCGGTCATGGCGCCGTCGGCACCGCGCGTGAGTTCTTCGGGCAGGAAGAGGCCGCCGCCGTTGCCGGTAAGGATGGAGACGCGCTTGAGCTCACCCTTGTCGCTGGCGGCGCGGATGGCCGAGAGCTTGGCAAGGCCGGGGCTGTCCTCGTGCTTGAGCATCACGCAGTTCGGCGAGTTCTTGAGGATCTTGAGGATGACGCCGGTGGACATCAACACGCCGGTGGCCACCGGGTGATCCTGCAGCACCCAGGGCACGTCGGGACCCAGGGTCTCGTTGACCATGTCGAAATAGGCGGTGATCTGGTCGTCGGTGTGCACGGTGGACGGCGGCGCCACCATCACACCGGCCGCGCCCAGGGCCATCACGCTCTGGGTCAGCTCCTTCATGGGCGCGAAGCCCGGCGACGAAGCCCCCACCACCACCGGCACCCGTCCCTTGACCCGCGCCAGCACCTGTTTGACGAAGGTGCGCGACTCTTCCATGGTGAGCTTGGGCGCCTCGCCCATGATGCCCAGCACGGTCAGGCCGGTGACGCCTTTGTCCAGGCAGAAGTCCACCATGCGGTCAGTACTGGCCAGGTCCAGCGCGCCGCTGTCGGTGAAGGGGGTGACGGCGATCAGGTAGACGCCCTTGGCGTTGCGGTCCAGTTGGGAGCTCACGTGGGTTTCCTCGTTTGTAGCCAGCTGTCGAGCATAGCGCCTGGCATCTCCACGCCATGAAAAACGGCACCCGCAGGTGCCGTCCGGTTCATCTGTTCGGTGGACTCAGAAGGACTCCCAATCCCCACCTGCAGCGGCTGCCGGGGTCGATGCCGCGGGACGAGGTGCAGGCGCCGGTCGCGTCGGCTTGGCGCCGCCGCCCTGGATCTCGTTCTTGACCTGCACGATCAGGCGCGTGACTTTCTGCGAGGCGCGGGAAAATGCCGTGTCGCTCTCCAGCATCTTCTCGGCTTCGGCACCGGCGCCGCTGTTGATGCTGCGGGCCACCTTGCCGGCCTCGTCATGGAATTCGCGGTGCGCCTCGACCAGTTCGACAAAACTGGGCTTGCCGCCGAACTTGCCCTGGCCGCTGCCATGCAGCCACTTGCCCAGCGGACACTGGTCATCGCGGCAGATGGTGTCGGCGTCGACCTGCTCGCCGTGCATGGCGGCCGAGCGCAGCTTGCTGCGCCAGTCGGCATGGGCCTTGATGGCGCCGTCCAGGTCGATGCCAGCGCTGCTTGCAGCCTGACCCACCGTGCGGCGTTCGGTGCCGCCATAAGCTGGTGCCTGACTTGAGCGCACCTGCAGGCTCGAACCGACCGGTGCCAGGCCACCACCCGATGCCGCATCGAGCTTGAAGACCGCCACGGTCTGCACCAGCTCCTGCGCCTGGCTCCTGAGGCTGGAGGCTGCTGCCGCCATCTCCTCCACCAGCGCCGCGTTCTGCTGCGTGGCCTGGTCCATATTGGTCACGGCCTCGCCGACCTGGGCCACGCCCTGGCTCTGCTCGGTGCTCGCCGCGCTGATCTCGCCCATGATGTCGGTCACCCGCCGGATGCTGGCCACCACCTCCTGCATGGTCTGGCCGGCCTGGTCCACCAGGGCCGTGCCCTGCCCGACCCGCTCCACGCTGTCGGTGATGAGGGTCTTGATTTCCTTGGCGGCATCGGCGCTGCGACCGGCCAGGGAGCGCACCTCGCTGGCCACCACGGCAAAACCTCGGCCCTGCTCACCCGCGCGCGCGGCTTCCACCGCAGCGTTCAGCGCCAGGATATTGGTCTGGAAAGCAATGCCGTCAATCACGCTGATGATGTCGGCAATCTTCCTGGAACTGTCGTTGATGCCCTTCATGGTGTCCACCACCTGGGCCACTACTTCGCCGCCCTGCACCGCCACCTTGGACGCGCTCTGCGCCAGCTGGTTGGCCGTGCGGGCATTGTCGGCGTTCTGCTTGACGGTGGAGGACAGTTCTTCCATCGAAGCCGCGGTTTCCTCCAGCGCACTGGCCTGGCTTTCGGTGCGGGCCGACAGATCGCCGTTCCCCTGGGCAATCTCTGCGCTGGCCGTGGACACCGATTCCGAACCCGAGCGCACCCGGCTCACGATCTGCGCCAGGTTGCTCTGCATGGCCGTGAGCGACTGCAGCACACGGGCCACTTCGTCCTTGCCGGTGGCATTCACATGCAGGCTCAGATCCCCCTGAGCCACGGCCTCGGACAGGTTGACGGCGTCCCCCAGGGAACGCGAGATGCCGCGGATCAGGGCCAGACCCAGCACCCAGGCAAACACCACACCGATCACGATGGCGGCGATGGAGACCATGAAAATCGTCTGGTAACGGGCGACAGATTGTTCGAACTCCTCCTTGGCCACGTCCAACTGCAGCTGGGTCAGCGCCTTGGCGATCTCGTGCGCCTTGCTATATAGACCCGGCAGCACCTCCTGCACCAGCGAAGCCAGTGTCGGGATGTCATCGGCCTTCATAGCAACCATGGCAGGTTTGAGTCCGTCGTTGATATAGCTGTCCCTGACAACGGCGAACTCCTTGACCAGCTCGGCCTCTTTAGGCGTCAGCGTCGTCAGTATGTAGGCATCCCAGAGCTTCGCAATCGCAGCGTTGTTTGCCTCGATAGTGGCTATGGCCCGCTTCACTGATTCAGCATTTGGCGTCATCAGCGTCTCCAGAGTCTGCGTACGACTCTGTTGCATCAGGAAATCGATTTCCGCCATCTGTCCCAGCGGTACGGTGCGGTCTTCGTAAACGGACTTGAGGGCGGCATTGGACCGGTTGATGCCCAAAAGACCGATCGCACCGATGACGACGAGCAAGGCCGACAGGACTGCGAGCAGGACCAGCAAGCGAGTGGAAATTTTCAGGTTGTTCATGTATGTATAGCTCCTCGGCGCCAAGCCAGGCCCACGCCGGGCGCGGCGATCCATGGCCGAACCATTATGGCGTGGCCACCGCTCCGGGAAAAGCGAGAAAAGGCGAGAAGAGGCGAGAAAAAACCGGATTCAGCGACCCGGACGACGCCACAGCAGCGCCAGCCCGACCAGGGCAAAGGCGGCAAACCACAGGAAAGACCAGTTGGCGATGGAACCGCCCAGGAAGGTCCAGTCGATCGCCGTGCAGTCACCCGAACCCTTGAAGATCATGGGAATGGCGCGCTGCAAGGGGAAGTTTTCGATCATGCCGTAGAAGTCGCGCCCGCAGGTGGCGATCTCCGGCGGGTACCACTGCAACCAGCTCTGGCGCGCGGCGACGAAGGCGCCGAACACCGCCAGGATGGCCAGCAGCCCCGCCAGCACCACGTGGGTGCGGCGGCCCGAAACGGCCGCGCCGATGGCCGCGACGACGGCGATCAGCACCATGGTGTAGCGCTGCACGATGCACATGGGGCAGGGTTCCAGCCCGACCACGTGTTGCAGGTAAAGGCCGAAGCCCAGGAGGGCAAGACAACTCAACAGGATGACGCCCATGATCCGGCGCGTCCCCAAACGATCAAACATGATGGCTCCAACGGAATCGATGACCCATATGGATCACGAGGCATCGATAAGGTTTCCAAAAACCGACGACAATTTCGCATTATTGTTCTTTTCGAACCAAGGAATCTCGACATGGCACGCATGGTCAACTGCATCAAGCTAGGCAAGGAAGCCGAAGGCATGGACTTCCCACCCTACCCGGGCGAGCTGGGCAAGCGCATCTGGGAAAGTGTCAGCAAGGAAGCCTGGGCTGCCTGGCTCAAGCACCAGACCATGCTGGTCAACGAGAACCGCCTGAACCTGGCCGATGCCCGCGCCCGCCAGTACCTGGCCCGCCAGATGGAGAACCATTTCTTCGGCAGCGGTGCCGACGCTGCGGCGGGTTATGTCCCGCCCAGCGCCTGAGCGATACACCTCCCCACCGTGAACGAAGCGGCGCGCACTTTGCTGCCGCCGCCAGCGGCCGGCCGGCCGGCCTGGCGTGTGCTCGACACGCGCTTGGACGCGACACGCCTGTTCGCGCTCTGGCAAGCCTGGCGGGATGAAACGCAGCGCCCCTGCGTGCTGCACCTCGTCGCCCTCACCGCCTCGCCGCCCTCGGCCGAGGCGCTACGCGCTGCCGCCACGCCCGAACAAGCCGCCCTGGCCGATGAACTGCTGGCGCAGTGGACCGGCCTGCTGCCCGGCATGCACCGCCTGTCCCTCGCCGAGGGCCGGCTGCAGCTGACACTTTGCATCGGTGAACGGCAGACGCTGCTGCGCGAACAGCAGTTCGAGGCCGACGCCGTTTTCCTCGACGGCACCCAGCCCTGGGACCGCTGGAGCCTCAAGGCCCTGGCGCGCTGCTGCCGGCGCGGCACGCAGCTGGCCTTCGACACGCTGACGCCGGAGCTGCACAAGCTGCTGCCCGAAAGCGGTTTTGTGCTGGAGCCCGGTCACGCGCGTTACGACCCGCCCTGGGACCTCAAGACCAGCCGCGAGACCCAACGCACCGAGGCGGCCCAACCCGGCACTTGCGTGGTGATCGGCGCCGGTCTGTCCGGTGCCAGCGTGGCCGCCGCCCTGGCGCGGCGCGGCTGGTTGGTCGAGGTGCTGGACGCTGCGCCCGAACCGGCCGCCGGCGCCTCGGGCCTGCCGGCCGGCCTGCTGGTGCCCCATGTCTCCAGCGACGACAGCCCGCGTTCGCGCCTCACGCGCGCCGGCCTGCGCCTCATGCGCACCGAAGCGCAGCGCCTGCTGCAGGCCGGGCAGGATTGGGCCGCCAGCGGTGTGCTGGAGCAGCGCCTGGACGGCAACACCGGCCTGCCGGCCCATTGGCCCGTCGAAGGCCAGCAGATCACGCGCCTGGCCTCCACGGGTACCGAGTCCTGGCGCACTGGCATGGCGGCCGTGCCCGCGCTGTGGCACGAACAGGCCGCCTGGATCAAACCGGCGCGCCTGGTGCAGGCCTGGCTCAAGCAAAACGGCGTGACCTTCCGGGGCGATACGAAGGTGGACCGACTGCAACGCGCTGGAACGATGTGGAAATTGCTGGACCGCGAAGGCCGCTTGCTGACCAGCGCCAGCCACGTGGTGCTGGCCAACGCAGCCGACGCACCGCGCCTGTTGGCCCCGCTGGGCCTGGACGCCGCGCTGCCCACGCTACAGGAAATGCGCGGCATGATGAGCAGCGGCCTGCGCCAGCCAGGTGATGAAGCCACCCTACCCCCCTACCCCGTCAACGGCCTGGGCGGCCTGATCCCGGCCGTGCCCACCGAAGACGGGCTGGCTTGGTATGCCGGCGCCACCTATGAGGACGCGACCCAGCCACCGGCCACGGCCAGCGAACACCACCGCACCAATCTCGACAAGCTGCGCACCCTGCTGCCCGCCGCGGCCCAGGCCCTGAGCCCCTCCTTCGCCCCCGCTGCCGCACGCGGCTGGGGCGGCACCCGTTGCGTCAGCGCCGACCGCCTGCCCTTGGTCGGCCCGCTCGAAGAGGGCCTTCAGCCCACGCTCTGGATCAGCGCTGCCATGGGTTCACGCGGCCTGAGCTTCGCCCTGCTCTGCGCCGAACTGCTGGTGGCCCGGCTGGGCGCCGAGCCCTGGCCCCTTGAGGCCAGTCTGGGGCGGGCACTGCATGCGCGACGGGTGAGTTGAGTTCTTGGTAGTTCAATTCTGGATCTTTCGACCAGAAGTTGAGCTTTTGTATGTCAAATTTATTCCTCCTGCTTAGTTTTCAATATTTGGTCTACGAAATAGCGTGTACGTGCGCTATCCCAGCCTCGGAAAGTCGGACAGGTAATCGCAAAGCCCCATGGGGCACGAAAGCCCGCGGTACTGCCAAGACCCGGCTCGAATGAATAGGACTGCCGCTGAGCGATGACGGTGCCGATTTTTGTGTCCGTAATGGTGATCGTCGTGCCCGCAACCCATTGCTTTCGGTCTTCCGCCTCGACTTGATTCACGAAATCGACCGCATACCGCGCTGTCGGTTTAGGAATCGGTGTGCGCTTGAGTTCGGTACTGCTTGGATTGTTTGGGTTCAAAAGCTCATATCGTGAGAAGGATCCGTCTGCACTCTTGACTTCTACATACTTGTAGCCCTTGGAAGTCGCGCCGTTACTGTTGGAATTCAAATAGCCTCGCGACCCGGCGGGTGAACCGTTGTGTTCCCAGTAGAGAAATTTACGGATGTATTCGTCTCCACCAGCTTCATTGGGCAACGCGGCATC
Organism: uncultured Hylemonella sp.; assembly: GCA_963512455.1. Classification (GTDB taxonomy): domain Bacteria; phylum Pseudomonadota; class Gammaproteobacteria; order Burkholderiales; family Burkholderiaceae_C; genus Hylemonella. The sequence goes on from CAUPMJ010000001.1 coordinate 635,569, forward strand.
GGGCCAGTTGGGGTTGGCGCGATTCGCTACCATGTCGTCTGATCGAATACGCAGCAGAAGCAATCCTTCGATCCCTCCCACTGTCTTGTAGATCTTCTCTCCCGCCGTCTTGCAACGCTCATCAAACAAGGCCTTGGCCTTGGCGTAGCGCTCTTTGTAGTCATCCACGGCCTTCTGTTCCTGGGCAACTTCCTTCACACCCTGAAGAACGGGGATGGAGATCAGAAAAAGTACGACCGCAAGGGCGACGCCCTTTTGCCACCACTTCCTGGGCAGCCACAGCGCCAGCACGACGCCCAAAGCTGCCAGCGCCAGTAAACCGAATCCGGCCGCCTTGAGCAGGTCTTGTGTCAACCAGTAGTCACGCATCTTCGCCTTCCCTAGAAATAGATTTTGCTTTGGTACCCAGTATCAGCCGGACTGTACTTTGCCGCAGAATCCCGCCATGGCCCACAAGATCATCCTCGACTGCGACCCCGGCGCCGACGACGCGCTGGCGCTGTACTTCGCGCTCGCGCATCCGGACCTGGACGTGCTCGCCGTCACCACCACCTTCGGCCACCTCACCGGGGCCCAGGCGACGCGCAATGCCCTGCTGCTCTGCGCGCTGGCCGGGCGCACCGATCTGCCGGTCTGCAGCGGCGTGGCCACGCCCACGCGCAAGGCAACCTGGTGGCATGACCCCGAAGCCTTCGGTGCCGACGGCCTGGGCGATCTGCCGCGGCGCCCGCCCGAAGCGCACGGCCCCGACGAACGTTCGGCCGCGCGCTGCATCGTGGAGCTGGCCCAGGCCCACCCGGGTCAGCTGAGCCTGGTCTGCGCCGGCCCGCTGGGCAATCTGGCCCAGGCTCTGCGCCTGGAGCCGCACCTGCCCGAGCTGCTGGCCCAGGTGGTGGTGGCCGGCGGCAGCGTGGCTGCGCCGGGTGACGTGTCGCCTGTGGCCGAAGCCAACTTCTGGTGCGACCCGCACGCCGCCGACCTGGTGCTGACGGCTGGTTTCAAGCTGACCATGCTGGGCCTGGACGTGAGCCAGGCCGCGCCGCTTCCCACGGCGCTGATCGAAAAACTCGCTGCCCACCGGTCACACCCCGCCACCGCGGCCTTGCTGCATGCCCTACGCCAGCACGCCAGCTACCGGACCCGGCGGGAACCCGGCACCGCGCCGGCCTGCCCGACCCCGGGCTTGCTGGGCCTGGCCTGGATGCTGAACCCCGGCCTGTTCCAGACCGTCACCGGCCGGGTACGGGTGGTGCCCGATGGCCTGGCCGAGGGGCAGAGCATCATGGACCGGCGCGAACACATCCCCTACCCCCAGGCGGGCTGGGAGGCGCAGATCCCGCTGATCCAGGCCGCCCTGCAGGTGGACGCCCCGGCTGTCCTGGCCCTGTTGGAGAGCACCCTGCTGGCAGACGGGCTGCCACGCTGAGCCGGCACCCCGGCCGGGCTGGAGGATTCCTTATTACTAATACTTATAGGAATCCAAGAAAAATGTAGTTTGGGATCTGAGGACCCGCTTTTACAGTCGCGTCCATGCATGACGTGGCTTTCATTTTGGCGGGCTTCTTTGTCGGTCTGGTCGTCGGCCTGACCGGCGTGGGCGGCGGTTCGCTCATGACGCCCATCCTGATCTTCTTTTTCGGCGTCAAGCCGCACCTGGCCGTCGGAACCGACCTGCTGTTCGCCGCCTTCACCAAGCTGGGCGGCACCGTGCGCCTGGCACGCGCCCGCGTGATCGACTGGCGCATCGTCCTTAATCTCTCGGCCGGCAGCATCCCCGCGGCCCTGATCACCCTCTACATCCTGCACCGCGTCGGCCCGGCCAATCCGGCCGTGCAGGGCCTGATAACTAGCACCCTGGGTGCGGCCCTGCTGCTGACCGCTGCCGCCACCCTCTACAAGGCCGTGCGCGGCAAGGCCCTGCCGGCCACCCTGGTCGCCGGCCAGGAAGCCGCCGCCGCCCGGCCGCGCCACTGGAGCCTGCCCCTGCTGCTGGGCGCCCTGGTGGGCACACTGGTGACACTGACCTCGGTGGGCGCCGGCGCCATCGGTGTCAGCGTGCTGCTGATCGTCTACCCCCTGCTGCCGCTGCCGCGCATCGTCGCCGCCGACATCGCCTACGCCGTGCCCCTGACCCTGGTGGCCGGCCTGGGCCATGCCTCCCTGGGTTCGGTGGACTGGAGCCTGCTGACCCTGCTGCTGGCCGGCTCCCTGCCCGGCATCTGGCTGGGCACGCACCTGATGCACCGCATCAACGAGCGCGTGGTGCGCTCCGCCCTGTCCGTTCTGCTGGCCTGGGCCGGCCTCAAATTGATCGCCATCTGATATGTACCAATACACCGACTTCGACCGCCAGTTCGTGCGCCTGCGCGCCGAGCAATACCGCGACCAGCTGGAGCGTCACCTCAACGGCCAGCTCGGCAACGAGGAATTCCGCCCGCTGCGCCTGCAGAACGGCTGGTACGTGCAGCGCCACGCCCCCATGCTGCGCGTGGCCGTGCCCTACGGCGAGCTCTCCAGCGCCCAGGTACGCGTGCTGGCCAGGATCGCCCGTGACTACGACCAGCCTTCGAACGAGATCTTCCAGGGCGCCATCGCGGCACAGAACAAGCTGGGAGACATCCAGCTGCGCGACGGCAAGGCCATCGGCAGCCGCCTGACGACCGGCTACGCGCATTTCACGACGCGCCAGAACGTGCAGTTCAACTGGATTCCGCTGGACAAGAGCGCCGACGTCATGGACCTGCTGGCCACGGTGGGCATGCACGGCATCCAGACCAGCGGCAACTGCATCCGCAACATCACCAGCGACGCGCTGGCCGGCATCGCCGTGGACGAGGTGGCCGACCCCCGCCCCTTCGCCGAAATCCTGCGCCAGTGGAGCACGCTGCACCCCGAGTTCGCTTTCCTGCCGCGCAAGTTCAAGATCGCCATCACCGGCGCGCGCGAAGACCGCGCCGCCATCGCCTGGCACGACGTAGGCTTGCAGCTGCGGCGCAACGACGAGGGCACCCTGGGCTTCAAGGTGCTGGTGGGCGGCGGCATGGGCCGCACCCCGGTCATCGCCACCACCATCCGCGAATTCCTGCCCTGCGACCAGATCCTCAACTACACGGAAGCCGTGGTGCGGGTCTACAACCGCTGGGGCCGCCGCGACAACAAGTACAAGGCGCGCATCAAGATCCTGGTGAAGGCCGAGGGCCAACGCTATATCGACGAGGTCGAAGAGGAATTCGGCCAGATCATCGAGCGCGACGGCGCCCCGCACACCATCACGGCCGCCGAGTTCGAGCGCATCAGTGCGAATTTTGTGCCGCCCACCCTGACCTGCGACCGCAAGAGCGCCGACGCCAAGATCGCCCACATCCTCAAGGCCGCGGCCGAGGACGACGTCGAGTTCGGCCGCTGGCTGCAGCGCAACGTCAGCGCGCACAAGAACCCCGACCTGCGCGCCGTCACCCTGTCCTTCAAGCGCCTGGGCCAGTCGCCCGGCGACGCCACCGCCGCCCAGCTGGACGCCGTGGCCGAGCTGGCCGAGCGCTACAGCGGCGGCGAGGTGCGTGTGACCCACCAGCAGAACCTGGTGCTGCCCTGGGTGCGCTGCGACCAGCTCGCCGAACTCTGGCGCGAAGCCCGCCACCTGGGCCTGGCCAAACCGAACATCGGCCTGCTGACCGACATGATCGCCTGCCCCGGCGGCGACTTCTGCGACCTGGCCAACGCCCGCTCCCTGCCCCTGGCCGAGGCCATCACCGCGCGCTACCAGGACCTGGACGAACTGCACGACCTGGGCGAGATCGACCTGCACATCAGCGGCTGCATCAACTCCTGCGGCCACCATCACAGCGGCCACATCGGCATCCTGGGCGTGGACAAGGACGGCAAGGAGTGGTACCAGGTCACGGTGGGCGGCTCCGACGGCAAGATCTTGTCGGGCGACCCGGTGCCGGGCAAGGTCATCGGCCCCTCCTTCTCGGCCCACGAAGTGCCCGACGTCATCGAAGCCCTGCTCGACACCTACCGCGCCCAGCGCCAGGACGGCGAGCACTTCATCGACACGCTGCGCCGTGTCGGCAGCGACCCGTTCAAGCAGGCCGGCCAGCAAGCCCGCCATGAAACCGGCCACGAAGCCGCCACGGCCTGAAGAAAGACCCGCCATGAAACTGCTGCACGCTGACACCGCCGCCACCCAGCCGCAAGACCTGCAAACGCTGGTGCTGGCCAATGAAGCCGACCCGCGCACCCTGACGCTCGACGGCGTGGCCCGCATCGACCTGCATTTCCCCAGCTTCACCGACGGGCGAGCACACAGCCAGGCCTTCCTGCTGCGCCGCCGCCTGGGCTACCAGGGTGAGATCCGCGCCACCGGCGACGTGCTGGTCGACCAGCTGCCCCTGCTGGCGCGCAACGGCTTCACCGAAGCCGCGCTGCGCGCCGACCAGGATCTGGCCGTGGCCGAACGCCAGCTGGCCCGCTTCAAGGGCTACTACCAGGGTGACGCCGAGCAGCCGCGTCCGCGTTTCGCCCGGGAGGCCGCATGACCGTAGATCTCGCCAAGGTCAACGCCGAACTCGGCCACGACGCCCCCGCCCTGGTGAAATGGGCGCTCGGCCTGGGCCAGAAGGCCATCGTCACCACAAATTTCCGCCCCTTCGAGGCGGTGATCCTGCACCTGGTCACGCGCGTGCAGCCCGACGTGCCCGTGGTCTGGATGGACAATGGCTACAACACCGAAGCCACCTACCGCTACGCCGACGAGGTGACCAAACAGCTCGGACTGAACCTGCGCATCTACCTGCCGCTGCGCTCACGCGCACACCGCGAGGCCGTGGAGGGCCCGGTGCCGGCGCTCGACGATCCGCGCCATGCCGCCTTCACCGAAGAGGTGAAGCTCGAGCCTTTCGCCCGCGCCTTGCGTGAGACCGCCCCCAAGGTCTGGTTCACCGCGCTGCGCGCCACCGACAGCGCCGTGCGCGCCCAGATGGACCCCGTGAGCATCAACCCCGACGGCCTGATCAAGGTCGCACCGCTGCTGCACTGGTCGTCCAAGGACCTGTACCAGTACTGCGAGCTCCACGGCCTGCCCAACAACTTCGACTACGTGGACCCGACCAAGGGTGAAGAGCAGCGCGAATGTGGCCTGCACCTGGCCCACTGAACCCGGAAGAAGACCGCCATGAACGCCCGCACACAACACGACCTACTGGACCAGCCGGTGCACCACCTCAGCAACGCCCACCTCGACGCGCTCGAGGAAGAGACCATCTTCATCCTGCGCGAGGTGGCGGCCACCTTCGAACGCCCGACCCTGCTGTTCTCGGGCGGCAAGGATTCGCTGGTGATGCTCAAGTGCGCCGAAAAGGCCTTTGGCATCGGTCGCCTGCCCTACCCGCTGCTGATGATCGACACCGGCCACAACTTCCCCGAAGTGACGGCCTTCCGCGACCAACGCACCAAGGAGCTCGGCGCCGAGCTCATCGTGCGCAGCGTGGAAGACTCGATGAAACGCGGTACCGTGCGCCTGGCCCATCCGGGCGAGAGCCGCAACGTGCACCAGTCGGTCACGCTGCTGGAAGCCATCGAGGAATTCCGCTTCGACGCGCTGATCGGCGGCGCCCGCCGCGACGAGGAAAAGGCCCGCGCCAAGGAACGCATCTTTTCCCACCGCGACAGCTTCGGCCAATGGCAGCCCAAGGCCCAGCGCCCCGAGCTCTGGACCCTGTTCAACACCCGTCTGGCCCCGGGCGAACACTTCCGCGTGTTCCCCATCAGCAACTGGACCGAGCTGGACGTCTGGCAGTACATCGACCGCGAGGCCATCGCCCTGCCCTCGATCTACTACACGCACAAGCGCCAGGTGGTGGACCGCCGCGGCATGCTGGCGCCTGTGACCGAACTCACCCCACCGCGTGAGGGCGAACAGGTCATCGTGCGCGACGTGCGTTTCCGCACCGTGGGCGACATCACCTGCACCTGCCCGGTGGCCAGCACGGCCGCCACGGCCGCCGACATCGTGATCGAAACCCTGGCCGCCGAGGTCAGCGAGCGCGGCGCCACGCGCATGGACGACCAGACTTCTGATGCGTCCATGGAGAAACGTAAAAAGGATGGTTATTTCTAATGTTCCCCCACGCTCATCACTTCGTGTATTCGCTGCCCCCTGAGGGGGCCTTGGCCTCCTTTGGGGCGGCCCGGCAGGAGGCCATCTGATGGAAGCCCTCAAATTCATCACCTGCGGTAGTGTCGACGACGGCAAGAGCACCCTGATCGGCCGCCTGCTGGTGGACACCCGCGCCGTGCTGCAGGACCACCTGGCCGGCGTGCAACGCCAGGGCCAGACCGACCTGGCCCTGCTGACCGACGGCCTGAGCGCCGAGCGCGAGCAGGGCATCACCATCGACGTGGCCTACCGTTACTTCAGCACCGAGACGCGCAAGTTCATCATCGGCGACGCGCCGGGCCATGAGCAGTACACCCGCAACATGGTCACGGCGGCATCGAGTGCCGACGCCGCCGTGGTGCTGGTCGACGCCACCAAGCTCGACTGGCGCAACCCGGCCCTGGCCCTGCTGCCGCAGACCCGCCGCCACAGCCTGCTGCTGCAACTGCTGCGCGTGCCCTCCATCGTCTTCGCCATCAACAAACTGGATGCCGTGGACGACGCCAAGCTGGCTTTCAAGCACATCAGCGCCGCCCTGCAGGCCTTTGCCAGCAACGCCGGCCTGGACGTGCGCGCCACGGTGCCGGTCTCGGCCCTGCAGGGCTGGAACGTGGTCGACGCGCCCGAGCAGGCCGGCTGGTGCGGCTACCAGGGCCCGACCCTGCTGGACATCCTGGAACAGCTGCCGGTGACGGCTGCCGACACAGCCCTGCCTCTGGCCTTCCCGGTGCAATGGGTGGAAAAGTTCTCTTCTTCCAGCGACACCTCACAAGGCCGCCGCGTGTTCTGGGGCCGTGTGGCCGCAGGCGGCGTGCAGGCCGGCGACACCGTGAAGATCTTCCCCAGCGGCCAGACGGCCACCGTGGCCCAGGTGCTCAACCACGTGCGCCAGCCCGGCAGCGTGACCGCCGGGCACAGCGCCGGCATCGTGCTGGACCGCGAAGTGGACGTCTCGCGCGGCGACTGGCTGCTGGCCGTGGGCCAGGATCAGACCTCGCGCGAACTGCTGGCCACCGTGGCCTGGATGGACGACGAGCCCCTGGTGGCTGGACGGGTCTATTGGGCCCTGCACGGGCACCGCTGGGTCAAGGCCAAGGTCAAGCGCATCGTGCACCGCCTGGACATCAACACCCTGGCCGAGGAGGACGCCACCCAGCTGGAACCCAATGCCATCGGCCACGTGGAACTGGCCCTGCAAGAAGCGATTCCGGCCCTGTCTTTTGCCCGCTCGCGCGGCCTGGGTTCGCTGATCCTGGTGGACACGGCCAGCCACAAGACCTCGGGTGCAGTGCTGGTGAATTGACCCCATGGGGATTGATCCATCTCAACAACCCTGTGCCTGACAAGGGCGAGAATCCCCGTGATCTTCAAAAGCCAATAAAATCAAGGACTTTTAGTCTTAGCCAGAACTACAAATGACCCACGTCGTCACCGAATCCTGCATCCGCTGCAAATACACCGACTGTGTTGATGTCTGCCCCGTCGACTGCTTCCGCGAAGGTCCGAACTTCCTGACCATCGATCCGGACGAATGCATCGACTGTGCGGTCTGCATCCCCGAGTGCCCGGTCAACGCGATCTACGCCGAAGAGGACGTGCCGGCCGACCAGCAGCACATGACCAAACTCAACGCCGATCTGGCCAAGCTGCCGACCTGGAAGAGCATCACCAAACGCAAGCCCGCCCTGCCTGACGCAGACGAGTGGAAAGACAAGACCGGCAAGCTCAAAGAGCTTGTGCGCTAACCCTCCCTTTACCGATGGAACCCAAACTCAGTCCCGCCGTGATCCAGACCGCCCAGGCCCATGAAGGCCCGATCGAAACCGATGCCGTGATCGTCGGCGCCGGCCCTGTCGGCCTGTTCCAGGTCTTCGAGCTCGGCCTGCTCGAAATCAAGGCCCATGTGATCGACTCGCTCGCTTACCCCGGCGGCCAGCCCATGGAGCTCTACCCCGACAAGCCGATCTACGACATCCCGGCCGTGCCGGTGTGCACCGGCAAGGAGCTGACGGATTCCCTGCTCAAGCAGATCGAGCCCTTCGGTGCGACCTTCCACCTGGGCCAGGAAGTGACCGTGGTGCGCAAGCAGGACGACGGCCGTTTCTTCGTCGAGACCAGCAAGGGCACGCAGTTCCTGACCAAGACCATCTTCATCGCCGCCGGCGTAGGCGCCTTCCAGCCGCGCACGCTCAAGGTGGACGGCCTGGAGAAGTTCGAAGGCACGCAGCTGCACTACCGCGTGAAGAACCCGGCCGACTTCGCCGGCAAGAACTTGGTCATCGTGGGCGGCGGCGACTCCGCTCTGGACTGGACGCTGAACTTCACCAATGAAGGCCCGAACAAGGCCGAGAGCGTGATCCTGCTGCACCGCCGCGACGGCTTCAAGGCCGCCCCGGCCAGCGTGGCCAAGATGCGCGAGCTGTGCGACGCTTACGAGATGCAGTTCATCGTCGGCCAAGTCACCGGCTTCGACGAAAAGGACGGCAAGCTCAGCGCCATCAAGGTCACGGGCGGCGACGGCGTGACCCGCGTGGTGCCGCTGGACGTGCTGCTGGTCTTCTTCGGTCTGAGCCCGAAGCTCGGCCCGATTGCGGAATGGGGCCTGCAGATCGAGCGCAAGCAGCTCGTGGTAGACACCGAGAAGTTCTCCACCAGCGTGCCCGGCATCTTTGCCGTGGGCGACATCAACACCTACCCCGGCAAGAAGAAGCTCATCCTCTCGGGCTTCCATGAGTGCGCCCTGGCCGCCTTCGGCGCCATGCCCATCATCTTCCCCGAGAAGAAGGTGCACCTGCAGTACACGACCACCAGCCCCAAGCTGCACAAGGTCTTGGGCGTGGAATCCCCGGTCTTCGACTGAGGACGGCTACTGCAAAGGCCGCTGCCGGCGTTGCGCGGCCTTGCCGTGCCTATCAGCACTGTCTGCGGCCGCGCGCCTAGGCACCGGCCTTTTCGCTACGCCTTACAATTCGTCTGTGTCCATCCGGGCACATTTGCTAGGGGTGTTGCCGTGGTGCCAACCGCGTCGACTGAGAAAGTCCCTTTGAACCTGATTGAGGTAATGCTCACGCAGGGAAGCAGGCCCCAACCGGGTTCACCGGCACCGGCCCCTCCCCCTGCTGCTTTGATATGAAACGCGTGAACGTCTCAGCGTGTCCCCGCCAGGACCTGCATCGCCCGCGGCGCATGGCCGTGGTTGAGCGGGCCGTGGCCCTGCCCCGTACGCACGTCCGCCCCGCCGGCGATGGCGCCCAGGATGTAGACGCGCGCCAGGCGCACGGCCTCCTCCAGCGCATGCCCCAGGGCCAGGTGCGCGGCGATCGCCGAGGACAGGGTGCAGCCCGTGCCGTGCACGTTGTTGCTCGCGATGCGCGCCGACGCCAGGCGCACCGGCGCGCGGCCGGGCTGCAGCAGCAGATCCACCACCTCGTCGCCCTGCAGATGCCCGCCCTTGAGCAGCACATTGGGCGCGCCCAAGGCCAGCAGCTCCTTGGCGGCGGGTTCGAGGCCCGCGATGCCTGCGATCTTGTGGCCCAGCAGCAGCTCGGCCTCGTCGAGGTTGGGCGTGATCACGGTGGCCAGGGGGAACAGCTCTTGCACCAGCACGGATACGGTCTCTTCGGCGATCAACCGGTCGCCGCTGGTGGCCACCATCACCGGGTCCAGCACCACATGCTTCAGCCCGTGCTTGCGGATGGCCTGCGCCACCACACGCACGATGCCCGGTGCATGCAGCATGCCAATCTTCACGGCATCTGCGCCGATGTCCTCGATCACCGCGTCGATCTGTGCGGCCAGGAACTCGGGTGGCACAGCAAAGATGCCGCGCACGCCCTGCGTGTTCTGCGCCGTCAAGGCGGTGATGGCCGTCATGCCGTAGCAGCCCAGGGCGCTGAAGGTCTTGAGGTCGGCCTGGATGCCGGCACCACCGCCGCTGTCCGAGCCCGCGATGGACAGCACGCGCGGGTAGTGTTTTTCGTTCGTCGTGAGATTCGTCATGTCGAAAATTATCGGGCCTTTTGAATGAACACCAAGACACCAGGTCCTGTTTCTGTTGTGCTGGGTGCCGGTCTCATGGGCCGGCTGCTGGCCTGGCAGCTGGCGCGTGCCGGCCACCGTGTCACGGTCTACGAGGCCGGTGGCGCCGACGCGCAGAGCTCACCCGCACGCATTGCCGCTGCCATGCTGGCACCGCTGGCCGAATCAGCCATCACCGAAGCCAGCGTGGTCGAGATGGGGCGCCATGCACTCACGCGCTGGCCGCAATTGCTGGCGCAGCTCTCCTTACCGGTGTTCTTCCAGCAGGAAGGCACGCTGATCCTCTGGCACCGCCAGGACGCGGCCGAGGCGCGTCGCTTCGCGGGCCAGCTGCAGGCCACCAACGAAAAGAATCCCGCCCTGCCCAAGGTCCAGGCGCTGGATGCCGCGGGTGTCAAGCAACTCGAACCCAGCCTGGAAAACCGTTTTGCCCAAGGCCTGTACCTGCCCGGAGAAGGCCAGCTCGACAACCGACAGCTGCTGGCTGCGTTGCTGCATGAGTTGCAGGCCTTGAAGGTTGATTTGCACTGGAACAGCCCGCGCGCGCCGCAGGATTTCCAGCCCGGCGCCACCGGCCAGCCCGACTGGCTGTTCGACTGTCGCGGCCTGGGCGCCAACGCGCAGTGGGGCCAGCTGCGCGGTGTGCGCGGCGAAGTGGCGCGCATCCATGCCCCCGAGGTGGCCTTGAGCCGCCCCACGCGCCTGATCCACCCGCGTTACCCGATCTACATCGCGCCCAAGCAGGATCATCTCTTCGTGATCGGCGCCACCGAGATCGAGAGCAACGACCTCTCGCCGCCCAGCGTGCGCTCCACGCTGGAGCTGCTGAGCGCGGCCTATGCCGTGCACCCGGGTTTTGGCGAGGCGCGCATCCTGGAGATCGCCACCCAGTGCCGCCCCACCCTGCCCGACAACCTGCCGGCCGTCCGCCACCTGGGCCCGCGTTGCCTGCAGATCAACGGCCTGTACCGCCACGGTTTCATGATCTCGCCGGCGCTGCTGGACGTGGTGCTGGAGTTCGTGCAGGAGCAGACCACTACACTCGCGGCTACGTTGGACCTGCGCATGGAAACCGTGGTTTGAAACCCATGAAAGTCATCATCAACAAACAAGAACACGAACTGGCCGCAGGCGCCACGCTGCTCGATGCCATCACGGCCATCGAGGCCAAGCCGCCCTTTGCGGCTGCCGTGAACACCCAGTTTGTCCCGAAAACACGGTACGCCGAGCAGCCGCTGCAAGACGGCGACCGTGTCGAAATCATCTCTCCCGTCACCGGCGGATGACATGGCACACCCCCAGGCTCCGCGCACTGCGTGTCGCTACGCCACCCCCCTTGCAGGGGGCAACGCCAGTGGCCCGGCAAAGCCGGTTCCACGGCGTTCCCCAACTGGTTTTCCTCGCTCAAACACCAATGCCAAATGAATCGGACCACTGACATGCCGACCGTCCAAGACCCTCTCGTTCTCTACGGCGAAACCTTCCACAGCCGCCTGCTGCTGGGCACTTCGCGCTACCCGTCGCCGGCCGTGCTCGAAGCCGCCGTCAAGCTCGCCAAGCCGGCCATGCTGACGGCCTCGCTGCGCCGACAGGGCGCCGTGCCGCATGAAAGCGCGAACCAGTTCTGGGAACTGCTCAAGGCGCTCAAGGTGCCGGTGCTGCCCAATACCGCCGGCTGCCACAGCGTGCAGGAGGCCATCACCACCGCGCAGATGGCGCGTGAAGTGTTCGAGACGCCGTGGATCAAGCTGGAGGTGATCGGTGACGACTACACCCTGCAGCCCGACACGCTCAACCTGGTGCAGGCGGCCGAGCACCTGATCAAGGAAGGTTTCAAGGTACTGCCCTACACCACCGAAGACCTGGTGCTGTGCCAACGCCTGGTGGACGTGGGCTGCCAGGCCGTCATGCCCTGGGCCGCGCCCATCGGCACCGGCAAGGGCCCCATCAACCCCTACGCCATGCGTGTGCTGCGCGAACGCCTGGCCGTGCCCATGATCGTGGACGCGGGCCTGGGCCGTCCTTCGCACGCCTGCACCGTCATGGAATGGGGTTTTGATGGCGTGCTGCTCAACACCGCCGTCGCCCTGGCCCAGGACCCGGTGGCCATGGCTGGCGCCTTCGGCGCCGCCACCCAGGCCGGGCGCGACGCCTACCGATCCGGCGCCATGAGCGAGCAGGACGCCGCCCAGCCCTCCACGCCCGTGCTGGGCACGCCCTTCTGGCATCACGCATGACACCACTGACTCCCGAAGCGCAAGCCATCGTGGCTGCGCACCCGAATCTGGCCCTGCCCGTCATCGGCGAGCCGGCCCTGAACTACAGCCGCGAAGACGCGGTCTATCGCCATGCCAAGCAGGCCTGCCTGGCCCTGGGTTTCATCGAGATCGATGCCGAATGCGTGGCGCTGGCCTGGTGGGCCCAGGTGCAGCGCACAGGTCGTTTCGACCCGCAGGCCTGGCCCGATGAACCGGCAGACTTCGGCCTGCGCCCGTGGCCACGTACCGATGCCTTCCCGTCCTGCCCCAAGGCGCTGGGCCTGTATGCCGTGCTGCCCGACGCCCAGTGGGTGGGCCGTGTGGCCCGCGCCGGCGTGCCCACGGTGCAGCTGCGCTTCAAGTCCGACGATGCCGCGGCCGTGCAGCGCGAGGTGCAGGCCTCAGTCGAAGCGGTTCGTGGCACGAATGCATTGCTGTTCATCAACGACCACTGGCGTGAGGCCATCGCCGCCGGCGCCTATGGTGTGCACCTGGGCCAGGAGGACATGGAGATCGCCGACTTCGCGGCCATCCGTGCCGCCGGCCTACGCCTGGGGCTCTCCAGCCACGGTTATGCCGAGATGGTGCGCGCCGACCGGATGAGCCCGAGTTACATCGCCATGGGCGCGGTCTACCCCACCACGCTCAAGCGCATGGCCACCGCGGCGCAGGGCCCGGGCCGGTTGGCGGCCTATGCACGGCTGATGCGGAACTATCCGGGGGTGGGCATCGGCGGCATCTCTGCGACCGAGCTGCCCGAGATCAAGGCCACAGGCGTGGGTTCGTTGGCGGTGGTACGGGCGATAACGGCCGCAGCCGACCCCGAGCAGGCAGCTGCGAAGCTGATGGCGGCCTGGGCGGCCTAGGGCCTGTTCACACTAATTTCGCAAGTGCGAACGTGGTTAAAACCGCGCCAATCTAGGCGCGCGACGACACCCAGGCTGACCGCCTGGGCTAGGAGTGCAACAACGAGTGGCGCGGTTTTAACCACGTTCCCTCCGGGTTGCGGCCAAAAAAGCCATGCGGGGTGTTGCGCGGACTTGCCGGGGGGCGACCCCGGCAGCGTCCACGCGCCTACCGCATGACTTTTTTGATCCGCAACGCATCTTGTGAAATTAGTGTGAACAGGCCCTAGCTCAGGTGCTGGCGATACGCTTGCTCACGTCGAGCATGCGCGTGGCCATGATGGCGCTCAGGGCCATGGACAGGGCAAGCGCCACGGTGGGATGCTTCTTGCCCAGGGTGTCGAAATCCTCGGGACTCATGGCCCAGACCTTGCAGTTGCTGTACGCCACCACCGAGGCATTGCGCGGCAAGTGCGAGAAGAAACTGCCCTCGCCCACGACGGTTCCCGGACCGAGGATGGCCAGTTGCATCAAGCCACTGTCGGTCTTGACGTCGACCTTGAGGTTGCCAGACTCCAGGAAGTAGAGATTGCGGTCCTGGGCGCCCTGCGAGATCAGCAGGTGGCCCCGCTCGTAGGTGTGCGGACGCAGGTAGTCGGCCACGATGTACCAGGACTGCGCGCCGAGATGGCGCGACAACACGCCGTCCTCGGTATTGCGCGAGATGGCCGTGATGAGGCCGTTGACGGCACTGTTCTGCGCAAGCGGATTGAAGGTGTTCATCGGGCGCCCTTTCGGATTTGGGTCAGCCCCCAGGCAGACCGGTCTACTGCGTGGCAGTATGTCGGCCACGCGGCGAGGCTGTCAAGCGGGCTTGTCCGCGAGTTCGACGCGGTTGCGGCCCTGGTCCTTGGCCCGGTAAAGCGCCCCGTCGGCGCGGGACAGCACGGCATCGGCCGACAGGTCGTCATCGCTGATGGTCGCAATGCCGATGCTGACCGTCACGCTGACCTCGTTGCGCCCGAAGCTCATGGGATGCTGGACCAGCTTGTCGCAGATGCGCTGGGCAAAGCCCAGGGCAGCCTGCTGGCTGCTGCCAGGCAGGATGACGGCGAACTCTTCGCCCCCCATGCGCCCTGCGGTATCGGTCGCGCGTAGCTCGTAGCGCAGCAGGTTGGCGAAATGGCGCAGCAGGCTGTCGCCGGCGGCGTGGCCGTACTGGTCATTGATGCGCTTGAAATGGTCCAGGTCCAGCATCAGCACACAGGCCTCGCGGGTGGTACGCCGGCGCACGCGCTCCAGCTCCTCCTCCAGCCGATGCAGGAAATACCGTCGGTTGGGCAGGCCGGTCAGCCCGTCGGTGCTGGCCTGTTCGCGCAGATCGGTCTCCAGTTTCTTGCGCTCGGTGATGTCGATGCGGCTGCCAACGATATATCCCTGGGGTGTGCGGTGTTCGCTGAACTGCAGCCAGCGCCCGTCGTCGAGCTCCACCTCATAGGGCACACCGTCAGCGGCCTGGTGCTGGCGCAGACGCCGGGCCAGCCACGCCTCGCCCTGCCCCAGGGCCTCGGGAAAGAGCCCTTGGGCCACTGCATCACGCGCGATCTGCTCGAAGGTCCGGCCCTGCCGCAAGACATCGCGCAGGCGCTCGAAGATCTGCAGGTGCGCCTCGTTGCTCATCACGAGACGGTCTTGCGGGTCATAGATGGTGATGCCGGCAGAGAGGCTGTCGATCGCTTCGTGCAGCAATTCATGGGCTTGCTGGGCTTCCTTCTGGGCGACCTGGCGCTGGCGCTCCGCGCAGTTCGCGCGCCACACCACGAAACCCAGGGCCAGCATCATGACCACCAGGCCGGAGATCACGATCGCGGCGTTCCCGCGCCAGTCTGCCAGGGCGCCGTACTCGGCCAGGCCGACCACCAGATAGAAGGGGTAGCTGTCCAGTTTGCGAAAACCGTAGAGGCGGTACGCGCCGTCGGTCACCGCCTGGAAACGGTCGCGACCACCCATCTCGCCGGCATCGATGCGCTGCTGGATCAGGTTGCGCACGGGCTTGTTGAGTTCGCTATCGATGTTCGGATGGCGGATGACCAGCTTGTGGTCGTCGCTGCGGCGCATGAAAATCACGCTGCCGACAGGCGTCTGCAACTGACCGAAGCCCTGGATAATCTGCTCCAGGTTGAGGGTGGCGGTCACGACCGCCCGCAACCGCCCGCCGGCGTCGCGCACGGGCACATAAACCGCCACGGATTGCTGCCCAGTGACGATGCCGCGTATCGAGTCGGAGAATGCGATGGTGGCGTGCGGATCGCGCTTGAGCTGCTGGAAACCATCCCGCATGGCAATGCTGCGGCGCTGTACGCCTGACGCCCGCGACGTCGTGTCATAGAGGAAGTCACCCTCATCGTCCCAGATGAAATAGGCGCCAATCTCCGGAAAATTGACGGCGTAGGACTGCAGGATCGTTTCGATCTGGGCGCGATAGCGCGGCACGGCCTGTTGGTTCAGCGCCGCAGGCGGCAGCTGTGCCGCGATGCCGTGCAGATTGGCATCGATGCGCCGCAGGGTGGCCGTGAACCGGCCGTGCAGGGCACCAGCCAGGTTGTCGGCATTGTCGATGGCGCGAAGGATCGCCGTGCCGTGGCTTTGATAGAGCAGCCAGGCCAGCATCAGGGCAAGCACCAGCACGCCCGAGACCAGAATGCGCAACAGCGATCGATGATTCATGGTGCTGCGGGGGTTCGAACGCTGTTCCGGGGCGAGCTTGACCGATCAAGCCTTGAGGGCAAGGACCGGCGTCAGCGTCGCAAGGAGCTTCACCCCACCCACTTGCGCGCGTTGCGCCAGATCTGCATCCAGGGACTGTGCAAGCTCGGGTCGAGCGAAGTCCAGCTCATCTGGATGTTGCGGAACACGCGCTCTGGGTGCGGCATCATGGCTGTGAAACGACCATCGGCCGTGGTCACCGCGGTCAGGCCGCCGGCGCTGCCGTTGGGGTTGTAGGGGTAGGCTTCGGTAGCAACGCCCGCGTTGTCCACGAAGCGCATGGCCGCGATGGCCTTGGCCGCGTTACCGCGGTAGGCAAAGTTGGCATAACCCTCGCCATGCGCCACGGCAATCGGCAGGCGGCTGCCCGCCATGCCGTGCAGGAACAGGCTCGGCGATTCGAGCACTTCCACCAGAGACAGGCGTGCCTCGAAGCGTTCGCTGCGGTTGGTGGTGAAGCGCGGCCAGTCCTGCGCCCCTGGGATGATGTCGGCCAGCTCGGCAAACATCTGGCAGCCGTTGCACACGCCCAGGCCGAAAGTGTCGGGGCGGGCAAAGAAGGCCTGGAACTGCTCCGACAGCACTTTGTTGAAGGTGATGGAACGCGCCCAGCCGATGCCGGCGCCCAGGGTGTCGCCGTAGCTGAAGCCACCGCAGGCGACCACGCCCTTGAAGTCTTTCAGGTTCGCGCGGCCATTCTGCAGATCGGTCATGTGCACGTCGTAGGCCTCGAAGCCGGCCTCGGTGAAGGCATACGCCATCTCCACGTGCGAGTTCACGCCCTGCTCACGCAGCACCGCCACTTTCGGGCGACTCTTGAGCAGCGCCGGTGCCAGTTGCTGAGCCGGATCGAAGGTCAGGTGCACGTGCAGGCCGGGATCGCTGGGCGCGCCGGCGGCGGCGTGCTCCTGGTCGGCACAGGCCGTGTTGTCGCGCTGCTGGTTGATCTTCCAGCTCACGTTGTCCCAGACCTGGTGCAAATCGGAAAGCTTGGCGGAGAACACGGCCTTGGCATCACGCCAGACCTGCAGCTCGCCCACGCCGGCGCCAACGGCTGCACCGGCCGGCCGCGTCTTGCCGACCACGTGGCTGAATTTCGAGAGGCCAAAATCGCGCAGCACCTGCATCGCCGCGTCGCGGTCTTCGCTCCTGACCTGCAGCAGCACACCCAGCTCCTCGCTGAACAGGGCCTTGAGCGTGAGTTCCTCGCGGCGTGCGCTGACCTGGCTTGTCCAGTTCTTGCTGTCACCGGTGTCCATGCGGCTGTCGGAGATGCCGTCGCCCTCCGTCACCAGCAGGTCCACATTGAGCGCCACGCCCACGTGGCCGGCAAAAGCCATCTCGGCCGCTGCGGCCAGCAGGCCGCCATCGCTGCGGTCGTGGTAGGCCAGGATCTTGCCCTGGGTACGCAGGGCGTTCACGGCCTTGACCAGGTTGATCAGGTCCTGTGGATCGTCCAGGTCCGGCACCCTGTCGCCCATCTGGTTCAGGGTTTGCGCCAGGATGGAACCCGCCATGCGGTTCTGGCCGCGGCCCAGGTCCACCAGCAGCAGCGTGGTATCCGCAGTGTTGTCCAGTTGCGGCGTCAGCGTGCCGCGCACATCGCCCAGCGTGGCGAAGGCGCTCACGATCAGCGAAACCGGCGAGGTGACCTTCTTCTTGTCATTGCCATCACTCCACTGCGTGCGCATGGACAGGCTGTCCTTGCCCACGGGAATGGAGATGCCCAGGGCCGGGCACAGTTCCATGCCCACGGCCTGCACGGTGGCGTACAGCGCGGCGTCTTCGCCGGGCTCGCCGCAGGCGGCCATCCAGTTGGCCGAGAGCTTGACACGCGAGAGTTCGATGGGTGCGGCCAGCAGATTGGTGATGGCCTCGGCCACGGCCATGCGGCCCGAAGCCGGCGCGTCGATGGCGGCCAAGGGCGTGCGCTCGCCCATGCTCATGGCCTCGCCCCCGAAACCGGCGTAGTCGGCCAGGGTCACGGCCACGTCGGCCACCGGCACCTGCCAGGGGCCGACCATCTGGTCGCGGTGCGTGAGGCCGCCCACGGTGCGGTCGCCGATGGTGATCAGAAACCGCTTGGAGGCCACGGTGGGATGGCTCAGCACGTCGATCACGGCCTTTTGCAGTTCCACTCCCGTGAGGTCCAGCGGTTTGAACTGGCGCGCGATGCTCTTCACGTCGCGGTGCATCTTGGGCGGTTTGCCCAGCAGTACGTTCATGGGCATGTCCACGGGGGATTCAGCACCCGCGTCGGCCAGCACCAGCTGGCGCTCTTCGGTGGCCACGCCCACGACGGCAAAGGGGCAACGCTCGCGTTCGCAGAAAGACTTGAACTGTTCCAGCGACTCGGGCGCAATGGCCATCACATAACGTTCCTGGCTCTCGTTGCACCAGATTTCCTTGGGTGCCAGGCCGGACTCTTCGAGCGGCACGGCACGCAGGTCGAAACGCGCACCGCGGCCGGCGTCGTTGCTCAGCTCGGGGAAGGCGTTGGACAGGCCGCCGGCACCCACGTCATGGATGGCCAGGATGGGGTTCTTGTCGCCTTGCGACCAGCAATGGTTGATGACCTCCTGTGCGCGGCGCTCGATCTCGGGGTTGCCGCGCTGCACCGAATCAAAGTCCAGCTCGGCCGCGTTGGCGCCGGTGGCCATGGAGCTGGCCGCGCCGCCGCCCATGCCGATGCGCATGCCCGGACCGCCAAGCTGGATCAGCAAGGTACCGGCAGGGAACAGGATCTTCTGGGTCTGGCCGGCGTCAATGACACCGACACCGCCGGCGATCATGATGGGCTTGTGGTAGGCGCGCTGCACCGTGTCCACGTCGCTGGCCACGATCTGCTCGTACTCGCGGAAATAACCCGCCAGGTTGGGGCGGCCGAATTCGTTGTTGAAGGCCGCGCCCCCGAGCGGGCCTTCGGTCATGATCTGCAGCGGGCTGGCGATGTGTTCGGGTTTGCCGCCCTTTGCATCGGACCAGCCACCCCAGAGCCTGGAGACGGTGAAGCCGGTCAGGCCGGCCTTGGGCTTGGAGCCGCGGCCGGTGGCGCCCTCGTCACGGATCTCGCCGCCGGCACCCGTGGATGCGCCCGGGAAGGGCGAGATAGCGGTCGGGTGGTTGTGCGTCTCGACCTTCATCAGCACGTGGTTCACGGCGGCGGACTTCTGGTAGCCGGGGGCGCTGCCGGGCCCCATGCGGGCCACGAAACGCTCAACGGCGTTGCCTTCCATGATGGAGGCATTGTCCGAATAGGCCACCACCGTGTGCTGCGGGGCGAGCTGGTGGGTGTTGCGGATCATGCCGAACATGCTGCGCTGCTGGCGCACGCCGTCGATGCTGAAGTCGGCGTTGAAGATCTTGTGGCGGCAGTGTTCGCTGTTGGCCTGGGCGAACATCATGAGTTCGACGTCGGTCGGGTTG
Organism: uncultured Hylemonella sp.; assembly: GCA_963512455.1. GTDB lineage: Bacteria > Pseudomonadota > Gammaproteobacteria > Burkholderiales > Burkholderiaceae_C > Hylemonella. Next base: position 655,059 of record CAUPMJ010000001.1, read on the forward strand.
CGCTTGAGGTCGCGAAAGGCCTGGACCAGGTACTCGATCTCGTCCTCGGCCAGGGCCAGGCCGAACTGCACATTGGCCTGCTCCAGCGCCGCGCGCCCGCCCGCCAGGACATCGACGTGCTCCATGGGGGCCGGGTGCAGCTCGGTGAACAGGGCACAGGCCTCATCACGGGTGGCCACGGCGCTTTCGGTCATGCGGTCGTGCAGCAAGGCGGCCACCTGGCCGAGCTGCTCCGTCGTCAGGGCGTTCTTGCCCAGCAGGCCCGATTTGAGCGTCAGGCGGTATTCGACCACACGCTCCACGCGGTGCACGGCCAGGCCGCAGTTGTGGGCGATATCGGTGGCCTTGGAGGCCCAGGGCGAGACCGTGCCCAGGCGCGGCGCCACCACCACCAGCGGGCCCTCGGCCGGGCCGGCGTAGGGATCGCCATAGGTCAGGAGCGCGGCGAGTTGCTGTTTCAGCTCAGTCGTCGGAGCGTGGTCACTGGCCACCAGGTGCACATAACGCGCGGCGATGCCGCTGATCTTGTCGTGGATGCCCTGCAGACGGGGCAGGAGCTGCTGGATACGAAAGGGGCTGAGGGCGCTGCCGCCTTCGAAAGAGGAGATGTGCAGGGTCACGGGGGTGGCCTAGTGGTGGTGTGCGGGGGAAAGGGCAAATTTTACTTCGACCCTACCCCGATTCAGGCCGCAGCGGGCATGAAAGCGCCGGCGATGGGATAATTCCGCCCCATGACGATTACCTACAAAGACGAAGCCGGCATCGCCGGCATGCGCCTGGCCTGCCGGCTGGCGGCCGAAGTGCTGGACTACCTGACCCCCCACGTGAAACCCGGCATCACCACCGGCGAGATCGACCGCCTGGCGGCCGAATGCATGAAGGCCCAGGGCACGACCTCGGCCACCCTGGGTTACCAGCCACCCGGCTACCCGCCATTCCCGGCCTCGCTGTGCACCTCGATCAACCACGTGGTCTGCCACGGCATTCCCGGCGACAAGGTGCTCAAGAAAGGCGACATCGTCAACATCGACGTCACCGTCATCAAGGACGGCTGGTTCGGCGACACCAGCCGCATGTTCATCGTCGGCGACGCGTCCATTGCCGCCAAGCGCCTGTGCTCCTTCACCTACGAAGCCATGTGGCACGGCATCGAGCAGGTCAAACCCGGCGCCCGCCTGGGCGACATCGGCTGGGCCATCCAGAAATTCGCCGAAAGCAACGGCTTTTCCGTGGTGCGCGAGTTCTGCGGCCACGGCATCGGCCAGGTCTTCCACGAGGAGCCGCAGGTGCTGCACTACGGCAAGCCCGGCACGCTGGAGGAACTGAAACCCGGCATGACCTTCACCATCGAGCCCATGATCAATGCCGGCAAGCGCGACATCAAGGAGCTGGGCGACGGCTGGACCATCGTCACCAAGGACCACTCGCTCTCGGCCCAGTGGGAACACACCGTGCTGGTCACGCCCACCGGCTACGAGGTGCTGACACTGTCGGCCGGCAGCCCGCCGGTGCCAGACTTCGTGAAAAGCGCGGCTCTGACGGCCTGAATCGGCGCCGCTCAGGCCTGATTCCTGCTTGTTCTGGCGTCATGATCAGAACCCAGACCCTCCGTGAGCAGTATCGCGCCCGCAAGGCCGAGCTGCTGCAGAACGTCAGCGACAGCGGCCGCTCCACACGCGGCGTGCATGCGGCCCTGCGCCAGCTCGCGCGCCTGTCCGACGACAGCCTCAAGACGCTGTGGAAACAGGCCGGCTTCGGCCCCGGTCCGGCCCTGGTGGCGGTCGGCGGTTTCGGGCGTGGTGAACTGTTCCCGCACTCGGACATCGACGTCTTGCTGCTGCTGCCCGCCGGCCAGTCGCCGGACACGGATGAGGCCCTGCGCCAGCGCATCGAGACCTTCATCAGCAGTTGCTGGGACGCCGGCCTGGAAATCGGCTCCAGCGTGCGCACCGTGGACGAATGCCTGGCCGAGGCGGCCAAGGACGTGACGGTGCAGACTGCGCTGCTGGAGTCGCGCCTGATCTGCGGTAACGCCACCCTGTTCAAGGATTTCCGCTGGCGCTTTCGCCAGGCGCTGGACGCACGCGCCTTCTTCGTCGCCAAGACGCTGGAGATGCAGCAGCGCCACAACAAGTTCGAAGACACGCCCTACGCGCTGGAGCCCAACTGCAAGGAATCCCCCGGCGGCCTGCGCGACCTGCAGATCATCCTCTGGGTGGCGCGGGCGGCTGGCTACGGCAAATCCTGGGATGAACTGGCCCGCACCGGCCTGGCCACCCCCTTCGAGGTACGCCAGCTCAAACGCAACGAGGCCATGCTGGAGCTGATCCGCCTGCGCCTGCACCTGGTGGCCGGCCGGCGCGAGGACCGGCTGGTGTTCGACCTGCAGACGGCGGTGGCGAACACCTTCGGCTACAACTCGGACACGGCCGAGGTCAGGACCAAGGTGCGCGCCAGCGAGGCGTTGATGCGCCACTATTACTGGGCCGCCAAGGCCGTGACCCAGCTCAACCAGATCCTGCTGCTCAACATCGAGGAGCGGCTCAATCCGCGCACCCAGGCGCCGCGCCCCATCAATGCGCGTTTCCTCGACAAGGGCGGTCTGATCGAGGTCGTCAGCGACGACCTCTACCAGCGCGAGCCGCACGCCATCCTGGAGACCTTCCTGGTCTACCAGACCACCGAAGGCGCCAAAGGCTTGTCGGCGCGCACCCTGCGCGCGCTGTACAACGCGCGCGGCCTGATGACGGCGAAATTCCGCAGCGACCCGGTCAACCGCCAGACCTTCATGGCCATCTTGCAGCAGCCGCGCGGCATCACGCACGCCATGCGCCTGATGAACCAGACCTCGGTGCTGGGGCGTTATCTCTGGATCTTCCGGCGCATCGTGGGCCAGATGCAGCACGACCTGTTCCACGTCTACACGGTGGACCAGCACATCCTCATGGTGCTGCGCAATGTGCGGCGCTTTTTCATGGCCGAGCACGCGCATGAGTACCCCTTCTGCTCGCAGCTGGGCGCCGGCTGGGACCAGCCCTGGATTCTCTACGCGGCCGCGCTCTTTCACGACATCGCCAAGGGCCGCGGCGGCGACCACTCCGACCTGGGCGCCACGGAAGTGCGTCGTTTTGCCAGCCAGCACGGCATCAGCCGCGAGGATGCGAAGCTGATCGAGTTCCTGGTGCGCGAACACCTGTCCATGAGCCGCATCGCGCAGAAGTCCGACCTGAGCGACCCGGATGTCATCGCCGCCTTCGCCAAACAGGTCGGCAACGAGCGCTACCTGACCGCTCTCTACCTGCTCACCGTGGCCGACATCCGCGGCACCAGTCCCAAGGTCTGGAACGCCTGGAAAGGCAAGCTGCTCGAGGACCTGTACCGCTACACCCTGCGCGCCCTGGGCGGCCACGCACCTTCGCCCGATGCCGAGGTCGAGGCGCACAAGCGCGAGGCACTGGTCAAGCTGGCCCTGCACAGCCTGCCACACGAGGCGCACAAAAGGCTTTGGGACACACTGGACGTCAGCTATTTCATGCGCCACGATGCCGACGACATCGCCTGGCACACCCGCCACATCTCCCGCTTTGTGGGCACCGACCAGCCCATCGTGCGCGCGCGCCGCTCACCCGCAGGCGAAGGCCTGCAGGTTCTGGTCTACACCTCGGACCAGCCCGACCTTTTCGCCCGCATCTGCGGTTATTTCGACCAGGGCGGCTTCAGCATCCTGGATGCGCGCATCCACACGGCGCGCAACGGCTATGCGCTCGACACTTTCCAGGTGGTCACGCCCGGTCTGCAGGACCATTACCGCGAAATGACCAGCATGGTCGAGTCGGAGCTGGCGCGCGCCATTGCCGAGGCTGCCCCCCTGCCCGAGCCCAGTCGCGGGCGGCTGTCGCGCCGGGTCAAGAGCTTCCCCGTCACACCGCGCGTGAGCCTCAAGCCCGACGAAAAAGCGCAACGCTGGCTGCTCAGCATCTCGGCCAGCGACCAGACCGGCCTGCTCTACAAGGTGGCACGCGTACTGGCCCGCCACCGCATCAACCTGCAGCTGGCCAAGGTCAACACCTTGGGCGAACGGGTGGACGACACTTTCCTGATCAGCGGCGACGCATTGCAGAACAACCGCGCCCAGATCGCCATCGAGACCGAATTGCTGGACGTGCTGGCTTCCTGAAGCCACTGCCCCCACGGCCACGCAAGCCCCGGGTGCGGACGGACCCCGATTGACAGGCCTCCCCCTTGCCGTGCCATAGTGTGCAGGCAGCATCCTGCTGCAGTACAAGACACACCATTGAGGAGACCGTGATGCGACGCTCATTCCCGCGCAGGCTTGCCCTGTGCACCTTGGCCCTGGCCCTGGCCGGCTGCGCCAACTGGCCCGGCTCCGGCTGGGTCACGCTGATCGACGGCGAGCAGGGACTGGAGAACTGGAACAGGATAGGTGACGCGAACTGGCGCATCGAGGCCGGCGGTATCTCGGCCAACCAGGGCAAAGGCGGCTACCTGGTGTCCAAGAACGCTTACAAGGATTTTGAGATCTACGCCGAGTTCTGGGCTGCCACCGACACCAACAGCGGCATCTTCATCCGCGCCTCCGATCCGGCCAAGATCGCGGCCGACAACGCCTACGAGGTCAACATCTGGGACATCCGCCCGGACCCGACCTATGCCACCGGCGCCATCGTCGGCTTTGCGGCCGTTCCCGTGCCCACCGTCTACAAGGCCGGTGGCAAGTGGAATACCCTGGAAATCCGGGCCAAGGGCGATGAGCTGACCGTGAAGTTCAACGGCGTGCAGACCGTCAGCATCCGCAACGGCAAATTCCCCAGCGGCCCCTTTGCCTTGCAATACGGTGCCGGTGTCCAGGGCGCGAACGGCGGCCCGATCAAGTGGCGCAAGGTGCAGATCAAGCCGCTCTGAATTGAGCAAGAGGCCGGCGCATCGCGTGCCGGCCCGCGTTCACGTCAATCGTCCCGGCTGGCGTCCAGCCCGGGGAACAGTACCTCGGTGTAGCCGAATTGCGTGAAATCGCGCACCCGCATCGGATACAGCTTGCCGATCAGGTGATCGCACTCGTGCTGCACCACGCGAGCGTGGAAGTCCTCCACCGTGCGGTCGATGGCGTCACCGTATTGATCGAAACCGGTATAGCGGATGCGCTGCCAGCGCGGCACCATGCCGCGCAGCCCCGGCACCGAGAGACAGCCCTCCCAGCCCAGCTCTTCTGTCTCGCCGAGGGGTGTGATCACCGGGTTGCACAAGACGGTGCGCGGCACGACGGGTGCGTCGGGGTAGCGCGGATTGAACTCTCCACTGCCGAAAATCACCACCTGCAGGTCCACGCCGATCTGCGGCGCCGCCAGGCCGGCACCGTTGGCGGCGGCCATGGTGTCGATCAGGTCGGTGATGAGCAGGTGCAGTTCGTCATCGTCGAATCTGGTGACGGGCTGGGCGACACGCAACAGGCGCGGATCACCCATGCGTAGAATCTGTCGAACGGTCATGGTGTCTGGAGCAAATGGTTGGTCATGAAGAAAGTTCTCATTATTGATGACCACGCGACAACGCGCGATCTCGTCAAATGGGCCCTGAATGAATCCGGGCTCAAGCTTGCCGAGGCCTCCAACGGAGAGGCTGGCGTACTGGCGGCCAAGCAGAACCATCCCGATCTGATCCTGCTCGACATCATGATGCCGGGCGAGCTCGACGGCTATGAGGTCTGCAAACAGCTTCGCAGCTCGGACACCCTCTCCAAGGTGAAGATCGTCCTGCTTTCGGCGAACGACGCCGAAGCAGACCGCAAGCGGGGACAGGAGGCCGGCGCCAATGCCTACATCGTCAAGCCCTTCAAGCCGGCCGTGCTCCGGGGTGTGGTGAACAAACTGCTGGAAGAGACCTGAAAGCGAGCCGTGCGCCGGCCAATACCGATGCGTTGGCTCTACCTGATCCTGGCCCTGTTTTTCCTGCTGCTGGGGATCATCGGCCTCTTCCTGCCCGTGTTGCCCACCACGCCTTTCATCCTGCTGTCGGCCTGGGCCGCGGCGCGCGGCTCCCCTCGGCTACTGGCTCGGCTGGAGAACCACACGGCCTTCGGCCCGATGATCCGCGATTGGCGTCGCGGCGGCGTGGTCAGCCGGCGCGCCAAGTGGCTCGCCACGTCATTCATGGGCGCCAGCGCGCTCTACATGCTGCATGGCGTACGGCCGCTGTGGGTGCCGCTGCTGGCCATCGCTTGCATGGTGGCCACGCTGCTGTGGCTCTGGCGCCGGCCGGAACGACTCGGCGATGACAAGCCCTAACGCAACCTGAACGCAGCCACGATCTCGGCCAGGCGCTGCGCCTGGTCCTTCAGGCTCTCGGCCGCCGCGGTGGACTGCTCCACCAGCGCGGCGTTCTGCTGCGTCATTTCATCGAGGTGACCAACGGCCTGGTTCATCTTGGTGATACCTTGATTCTGCTCGGTGGAAGCCAAGCTGATGCCGGCGATCATGTCGGTCACGCGCTGCACACTGGTCACGATGTCATTCATGGTGCTGCCGGCCGCCTGCACCAGCCGCGCGCCAGCCTCGACCTTACCCACACTGGTGTCGATCAGGACCTTGATCTGGCGTGCCGCTTCGGCCGAACGCTGGGCCAGACTGCGCACCTCGGCCGCCACCACGGCGAAACCGCGGCCCTGTTCGCCCGCGCGCGCTGCTTCCACCGCTGCATTGAGCGCCAGGATATTGGTCTGGAAGGCGATGCCGTCGATCACGCTGATGATGCTGGCGATCTGGCTGGAGCTGTGATTGATCTCGTCCATGGTGGCCACCACCTGCGCCACCACCGCACCCCCGCGCTGCGCCACCTCGGTCGATGTGGTGGCCAATTCACTGGCCGTACGAGCCGATTCGGCCGAGTGCTGCACCGTGCCGGTGAGCTGCTCCATGGAAGACGCCGTCTCCTGCAGGCTGCTGGCCGCCTGTTCGGTGCGCTGCGCCAGGTCGGCGTTGCCGCTGGCGACTTCACCGCTGGCATGACTGATCTGGGTCGTGGCCACGCTGATATCGGTAAAGGCCTGACGCAGCTTCTGTTGCATCAGCGACAGGCGACGCAGCATGGACCCGATCTCGTCCTCACGCGTGCTCTGGAAGCTGTTCGTGAGATCGCCCTGGGCAATCATGTCGGCGATCTGAACTGCATCGCGCATGGGGCGGGTGATGGCGCGCGTGGTCAGCCAGGCGATCAGCACGCCGGCAGCCAGCGCGATGGCACAGATGACGAGCAGCAGCACTTGCGCCTGGCGCACGTTGTCCGCCAGCTCACGCGTGGCCGTGGTGCTGGCCGCCTTCAGGTGGGCCGTCAACTCGTCCAGGGTCTTGAGCATGGACTGCGCCAGCGGCAACAGCTCGGCCTCCACGCGCTTGCCGCCTTCGCCCATCTGGATGTCGTCACGGATGTTCGCGCGCAAGGCCACGAAACGGTTGCGCGCCTCGTTGACCTTCGTGATCAGGGCCGCCACCGCAGGTTCGTCCGAAATGGCCACCACTTTTTTTTGCAACTCCACGGTGGCCGCAGCCGTCGATGACATCTCGGCATTGAGCTGGCTCAGCACGCGCTCCATGCGGCCACGCACCGCGTCGTCGTCGCCGATGGCTGCATCCAGCCGGGTGGCCGTCACGGCCCGATCCAGATTGGTGCGCACCAGGGCTGACCATTCCTGGACCAGCACCAGCCGCTCGGTATGGCGCTCGTTGTCGGTGTTGTGGGACTGGATGCGCCAGAGCTGCAGAACGGCAGCCACCAGCATCAGCACCATGAGTGCCAGGATGACGCCGAAGCCGGCACCCAGACGGGCCCCGATGCGCTTGAATTGCCAGTTCACAAGCGGATTCCTCATGTAATGCTGTCCAAATAATGATCGGGCGCAGACGACCCCCGTCTTTGTTGTGAGGATCGCCTGCTATGCCAACACAGCGTAACGCAGATTTCGCTGAGCAGCAAAAGAAGACAGGAAGAAAATCCGGGCCTGTTCCTGCGTTTGTGCGGCCCATTGACCGTCCGGCTAGCCCGGCAGCAGCGTGCGCAGACCCGCCTCGTCCAGCACCGCAATGCCCAGCTCACGCGCCTTGTCCAGCTTGCTGCCCGCTTCCTCGCCCGCGACCACGTAGTCGGTCTTCTTGCTGACCGAACCGGCCACCTTGGCGCCGGCAGCCTCCAGCATTTCCTTGGCCTGCTCACGGCTCAGCGTAGGCAAGGTACCGGTCAGCACAAAGGTCTTGCCTGCCAGCGGCAGCTGGGCCGCCGGGCTGGGCTCACCCTCTTCCCATCGCAAGCCGCAGGCGCGCAGCTGCTCCACCACCTCGCGGTTGTGCGCCTGCTGGAAGAAGGTGTGGATGCTCTGCGCAACCACGGGGCCGACGTCAGGCACCTGCAGCAACTGGTCCTCGCTGGCATCCATGATCGCGTCGAGCTGGCCGAAATGCCGTGCCAGGGCCTTGGCCGTGGCCTCGCCCACGTGGCGGATGCCCAGGCCGAAGATGAAACGCGGCAAGGTGGTCTGTTTGGATTTCTCCAGCGCGTCGACGATGTTCTGCGCCGACTTGTCGGCCATGCGCTCCAGGGTGGCCAGCGCTGTCAGGCCCAGGCGGTAGAGGTCCGGCAGGGTCTTGACGGCACCGCCATCGACCAGCTGGTCCACCAGCTTCTCGCCCAGGCCCTCGACCTCGACCGCGCGACGCTGCGCGAAATGCAGGATGGCCTGCTTGCGCTGGGCGCTGCAGAACAGACCGCCGGTGCAGCGGTAATCGGCTTCGTCTTCCTCGCGCACGGCCGCCGAGCCGCAGACCGGGCAGATGCGCGGCATGGTAAAGACCTCTGCCCCTGGCTGGCGCTTCTCGGTTAGCACGGAGACCACCTCGGGGATCACGTCGCCGGCGCGGCGCACGATCACCGTGTCGCCCACGCGTACATCCTTGCGCCGGGCTTCGTCCTCGTTGTGCAGGGTGGCATTGGTCACCGTGACACCGCCCACGAACACCGGCGCCAGCTTGGCCACCGGCGTGAGCTTGCCGGTGCGGCCCACCTGGACCTCGATGGCCTGCACCGTGGTGAGCATCTCCTGAGCCGGGTACTTGTGCGCCACGGCCCAACGCGGCTCGCGGGTCTTGAAACCCAACTGCTGCTGCAAGTCCAGGGCGTTGACCTTGTAGACCACACCGTCAATGTCGAAAGGCAGCGCGTCGCGTTTCGCGCCCATGGCCTGGTGAAAGGCCAGCAGGCCCTCGGCACCCTGGGCCACGACCCGTTCGGTGCAGACCGGCAAACCCAGGGCCTGCAGCGCGTCCAGCATCTGACTGTGCGTCGCGGGGAGAGCCCAGCCCTGCACCTCGCCCAGGCCGTAGGCAAAAAAGCTCAGCGGCCGCTGGGCCACCAGTGCCGGGTCCAGCTGGCGAATGGCACCGGCCGCCGTGTTGCGCGGGTTGATGAAGGTCTTCTCGCCCTTTTCGCGCTGTTTCTCATTGAGTGACTCGAAGTCATCGCGCCGCATATAGACCTCGCCACGCACCTCCAGCACGGGCGCGTCACAGCCATTCAGGCGCAGCGGTATTTGCCCGATCGTGCGCACGTTCTGCGTCACATCCTCGCCGGTCTCACCGTCCCCGCGCGTGGCCGCCTGCACCAGCACGCCGTGTTCATAGCGCAGATTGATGGCCAGGCCGTCGAACTTGAGTTCGGCCGCGTAGTCAACTGGCGGATCGGTTTCCAGCAGACCCAGGGCTTTGCGCACGCGGGCATCAAAGTTCTGCGCGCCCTGAGCCGTCGTGTCGGTCTCGGTGTCGATGGACAGCATGGGCACGGCATGGCGCACCGGTGCCAGTCCATCGAGTATCTTGCCACCCACCCGCTGCGTCGGCGAGTCGGACGTGAGCAGTTCCGGATGCGCGGCCTCCAGCGCCTGGAGTTCGCGGAACAGGCGGTCGTACTCGGCGTCCGGGATCTCGGGCGCGTCGAGCACGTAGTAGCGGTGCGCGTGGTGGTGCAGCAGGCGGTGCAGTTCCTGCACACGCTGCAAGTCAGGGCCACCAGCGGGTGCCGCGTCGAACAGGTCGGACGTGCTCATCGAATCCAGGGGCCAAAATCTCAGGAGAACAGGCGGCGCGCCAGTACCGAGCCGGCTGACAATTCGCGCTCATCGAGCTTGTCGTAGAGGTTCTCGAGCTCGGAGCCGATCAGGTCCATGGCGTCGGTGCTCAGGGGCTGGCCGTTGTCGTCGGTGATCTGGCCGTCCATCACCTCGGCCAGGCGCGTGGCGGTCTCGCGCAGGCGCACATAGGGCTGCTCGGAGCGTGCCACCTGGGCCACGTCCAGGCTCAGCGTCATCTCGCGGATGGCGGTCTGGGCCGGGTCTTCGGCCTGGGCCGCCTGCGCGTCGTAATGCAGACCCAGCACGGGCGGCTGGCCGCCCACGCTGGCTGGCAGCACCATGCGCCCGGGCAGCACGCCGGCCACGAAACCCAGCCGTGCCGCGTTCTGCTGCACATAACCTGCGCTCCAGGCGGTGTGGCGGGCGCGCAGGGTGACGCTGAGCTGCGCGTCATGCTCGCTGGCAAAGGCATCGAGCTCGCGCGCACGCGCCACGGCGTCGAGCATGTCGGGGAATTCGGGGGTGCCGCCCAAGGCGTCAGCCAGGGCCTGCGTCTTCATGACGAACTCGGAGTATTCGATCTCGTTGAGCGCGCCGGCGCGGTTGGCCAGCTGCACACCGGCCTGCAGGGCGCTGTAACGCCGGCCGGGCTGGGGCGGCTCCCAGACCCCGTTGACCTGGTCCAGGCCTTCGATGGCATAGGGCTTGCTGCCCACACGGCGCGTGGCCGGCATGTGCTGCAGCACGGCCTCGCCGCTGACCGGATGTTCGAGCTCGATGGTCGCGCTGACGTCGATCAAGGGGTCCAGCTGGACTTTCCTGTCCAGCATCGTCGGCAGCAGGAGCCCGTCCTCATCGGCGCTACCGACAGCAGCCGGCGCCGCCGGACCGGGCGCGAGCCCGTCCAGTCCATGCGGCTCGACGGGGGCAACTTCGGGCTCAGCCAGGCGTGGCTGGTTGCGCCGCGCTATCCAGGCGCCATGCGCCACCAGGGCCGCCAGCAACAGGCCACCAGCGATGGCCAATCCGATTTGCAGCTTGCTCATAGAGAGACCTCCGTGCTGCGCACTGCGGTGCGAGCACCTTCGGGCGGCCGTGCGGTGCTCATCGGTACCAGGCTCCGGCTTGGCTCAAGCCGCCTCGGCCATGGACACGGCGGATTCCATGTCCACCGCCACGATGCGCGAGACGCCCTGCTCCTGCATGGTCACGCCGATCAACTGTTCGGCCATTTCCATCGCGATCTTGTTGTGGCTGATGAAAAGGAACTGGGTACCCTTGCTCATGCTGCTCACCAGCTTGGCATAACGCTCGGTGTTGGCGTCGTCCAGCGGCGCGTCCACCTCGTCCAGCAGACAGAAGGGCGCGGGGTTGAGCTGGAAGATGGCGAACACCAGCGCGATGGCCGTCAGCGCCTTCTCGCCGCCCGAGAGCAGGTGGATGGTCTGGTTCTTCTTGCCCGGCGGCTGGGCCATGACCTGCACGCCGGCGTCCAGGATCTCGTCGCCGGTCATGATGAGTCGGGCCTGGCCACCGCCAAAGAGCTCGGGGAACATCTTGCCGAAGTGCTCGTTGACGGTCTTGAACGTGCCAGCCAGCAGCTCGCGGGTTTCGCCGTCGATCTTGCGGATGGCATCTTCCAGCGTGTTCATCGCCAGGTTCAGGTCGGCCGATTGCGCGTCCAGGAAGTGCTTGCGTTCGCTCGCACTGGCCAGCTCTTCCAGAGCCGCCAGGTTGACCGCTCCCAGGGCCGCGATCTCGCGGTTCAGGCGATCGATCTCACCTTGCAGGCCGGTCAGGCGCACATTGCCCTCTTCGATGGATTTGGCCACGGCTTCCAAGTCGGCCTGAGCATCGGCCAGCAGCTGGGCGTACTGCTCGAAGCCCAGGCGCGCAGCCTGCTCCTTGAGCTGCATGTCCTGGATGCGCTGGCGCAGCGGGTCGAGTTCGCGCTCGAGCTTGATACGGCGTTCGTCACTGGCGCGCAGCTTGGCGGTCAGGTCGTCGTATTCGCTGCGTTTGGCGCCCAGGGCCTGCTCGCGTTCGAGCTTGAGCGCCAGTGCGTTCTGCAGGCCGGCCTGGGCGGCGGCATCGGTCAGGCGGGCCAGCTCGTCGCGGGCACGCTGTTCCTCGGTCGTGATGGTGGCCGCCTGCTGATCGGCGGTGTCGATGGCACGGGCCAGTTCGGCCTTGCGGGCGTCCAGCGTGCGCAGCGAGAAAGTGGCCTCCTGGGCCTGGCGCTCCAGGCTGCGCTGCTGCTCGCGGCAGGCATTGAGTTTGCGCTCGGCCTCCAACACGCGCTCGTCGAGCTGGGCATGACGCTCCTGGCTGTCGGCCAGTTGCATGTCCAGTTCCTCGAAGCGGCCTTCGGCGGCCACACGGCGTTCCTGCAGCTCTTCCAGCAGGGCATCGACTTCGGCCAGGTCGCCGGCGATCTGCTCGCTGCGCGCGCGGGTCTGCTCGGCCAACTGCGTCAGGCGCAGGGTCTCGACCTGCAGCTCGTGGGCGCGGCTCTGCGTTTCGCTGGCCTCACGCCGGGCCGCCACCAGGCGTTGCGAAGCGTCGGCGTAGGCGGCCTCGGCACGCACCAGGGCGCTGCGGGCCTCTTCGTTGATGAGCGACTGGGCGCGCAGCTGTTTTTCCAGGTTTTCGATTTCCTGGGCGCGGGCCAGCAGGCCAGCCTGTTCGGAATCCTGGGCGTAGAAGCTCACGCTGTGCGCATTGACGGCGTGGCCGCTCTTCACATAAAGCGTCTCACCCGGCTGCAACTGGGTCCGCTGGGCTAGGGCGTCCTCGAAGCTCTGCGCCACGTAGCAGCCCTGCAGCCAGTCCACCAGCACCGCCTTGAGGCCAGCGTCGTTCACGCGCAGCAGGTCGGCCAGGCGCGGCAGGCCGCCGGCCTTCTCGGGCGCGCCGGCAGACGGCGCACTGTAAAAGGCCAACTTGGCCGGCGGCGCGTCGTTGCCGAAGGCCTTGACCATGTCGATGCGGCTGACTTCCAGCGCGCCCATGCGTTCGCGCAACGCGGCTTCCAGGGCGCTCTCCCAGCCCTGTTCAATGTGCAATTTGGTCCACAGGGCCTGCAGGTTGGCCAGGCCATGTTTGGCCAGCCAAGGCTGCAGCTTGCCGTCGGTCTTGACCTTTTCCTGCAGGGCCTTGAGCGCTTCCAAACGCGCCGACAGGTCGGCCTGCTTGGCGGCTTCGGTGTTCACGGTGGCCTGCTGGGTGCGGCGTGTCTCGTCAAGCTGCGGCACGCTGTCCTGCAGCTCGTGCAGGCGGGCATCGGCCACGGCGGCGGCTTCGCTGGCCTGGGCCGACTGGGCCTGTAGGCTCTGCAGACGGGCCTCATCGGGCGCGGCCAGGGCCTTGCGATCGGTGTCCAGGCGTTCGCGACGCTGGTTCAGCTGGCGCGACTGCTCCTCGATGCTGCGCTGCTCGGCGGCCAGCACCTGGATCTGCTGCTGCACCTGGGTCACGCTGCCGCGCTGCTCATTGGCGCGGCTCTGGGCCTGGCGCACGGCCTCTTCCATGTCAGGCAGGGCCTGGGCCTGCTCTTCCAGCTGGGCGGCCAGTTCGGTGGTCTTCTCCTCGCCCACCAGGGCCAACTCGGCCAGGCTTTCGATCTCGGCCTGGGCGTCCTGCTTGCGCGTGGCCCACTGGGCAGTCTGCTCCTTCAGGGTGACCAGGCGCTCCTCGACGCGCTGGCGACCCTCAACCACGAAACGGATCTCGGCCTCCAGCCGCCCCACTTCGGTGCTGGCCTCGTAGAGCAGACCCTGGGCCTGGTTGACCTGGTCGCCGGCGGCGTAATGCGCCTGGCGGATGGTCTCCAGATCGGCTTCGATGTGGCGCAGATCGGCCACGCGCGACTCGAGTTCGATGACGGCTTTCTCGCCCTCTTGTTTGATTCGGGTCTGGTCGGCCTCGGCCTCGGAGCGCCGCAGGTACCAGAGCTGCTGCTGTTTGAGCGTGGCATCGGCCTGCAGGGTGTTGTACTTCTGTGCGACCTCGGCCTGGCGTTCGAGCTTTTCCAGGTTGGCGTTGAGCTCGCGCAGGATGTCCTCGACCCGGGTCAGGTTCTCGCGTGTGTCGGACAGGCGGTTTTCGGTCTCGCGGCGACGTTCCTTGTACTTGGAGACACCCGCGGCCTCTTCGAGGAACAGGCGCAATTCTTCCGGCTTGGATTCGATGATGCGGCTGATCGTGCCCTGGCCGATGATGGCGTAGGCGCGCGGGCCCAGGCCCGTGCCCAGGAACACGTCCTGCACGTCGCGCCGGCGCACCGGCTGGTTGTTGATGTAGTAGCTGCTGGTGCCGTCACGCGTCAGCACACGCTTGACGGCGATCTCGGCGTACTGGCTCCACTGGCCGCCGGCACGGTGGTCGGCATTGTCGAACACCAGCTCCACGCTGGAGCGGCTGGCCGGCTTGCGCGTGGTGGTGCCGTTGAAGATCACGTCCTGCATGGACTCGCCGCGCAGCTCGCTGGCACGGCTTTCGCCCAGCACCCAGCGCACGGCATCCATGATGTTGGACTTGCCGCAGCCGTTGGGGCCGACCACACCGACCAGTTGCCCGGGCAGCAAGAAGTTGGTCGGTTCGGCGAAGGACTTGAACCCGGAAAGCTTGATGGAGGTGAGACGCACGGTGAGAACAGTCGGATGGCGGGAACAGCCTGAAATCATACCGTCCCGGCCCGCACGAAAATCGTACGCCCATGCGGGATGTGTGCTACGGGAAAACCCGACTCGGTTGCATTTGTACACATTGCCATGCCCCGCGTCATGGCGGTCGCCTGACGGACCGTGTAGATTCACGCCATTTGACCGGCTCCCCACAGAAACTCCCGCATCATGAATCAGGCCGCCATCGATACGCAGAAGAACGACGTGCTGCAAATCAGCCTCAAGGAGCTTGGCCTGCGCCCGGGCATCGCGCTGCAGGTTCGCCGGCTGGTAGAAGGCGCCAGCAAGAAGGAGGGGCAGCTCTTCGGCGCCATCGAGAACCGGGGCGTCATGGTGGGCCCCCAGGGTCCGGAAGGCGAGGACACCGGCCTGACCGAGGGCGACGTCTGCATCGTGCGCGGCTTTACCGGCCAGCATGAGTTTTCCTTCATCACCAAGGTCCTGCAGACCTACGAGAAGCCTTTCGTGTATGCCCTGCTGGCCTATCCAACCCAGGTCGATGCCCGCCAGGTTCGCCAGTCCCTGCGCACCAAGACCAGTTGGCCCGTCACCGTGCAGATCGGCGAACTCAAGCTGGACGGGCAGTTGCTGGACATCAGCATGCAGGGCGCCATGATCAGCACGCCCGCCACCACCACCGCGGTAGGCAAGGCCCTCGAGCTCAGCATCGGCGCCGTGGTCGAAGGCGAGCCCACCACCCTCGCACTCAAGGCCACGGTCTGCCACGCCCACAAGGCCGCAGACGGCACGTGCCATTTCACCGGCATGGCTTTCCACGGCCTGAACCAGCAGGACAAGCTGGTGTTGCACTACCTCACCAAGGCCCCACAAGGCTGAGACCAACCGTGCCGGGCACGGTATGCCCTTCACTTTCATGGGTGAATGCGCGCGCCGGGGCCGCCCGGTAGCTGCCTTCCCTTAGATTCGACCGGCCCGCATCTAAGGTCATTCATGAACCCACAAGTTGTCTCGAGCTACGACGGCACTTATGTCGCGCTCTCTTTCCTCATCGCCTTCGTCGGTTCCTTTGTCGCGCTGACGGCGGCCCGCCGCGTCGTCGGCCCCGAAGGCCGCATCAACCATTTCGACCTGATGGCCGCCACGCTGGCGCTGGGTGGCATCGGCGTCTGGACCATGCATTTCATCGGCATGGCCGCGCTGAAGATGGACCTGCGCGTGGGCTATTCCATGGCCGAGACCGTCATCTCGCTGGTGGTGGTCTGCCTGGCCACCGGCTTCGGCCTGACGTATGTAGCCCGGGATCCCGCCAACAAGACCCGACTGCTGACGGCTGGCACTTCGCTGGGACTGGGTGTGGCCGTCATGCATTACCTGGGCATGTACGGCATGCGCTTTGGCGGCTACATCAACTGGTCGTTCCTGCTGGTGGCGGCTTCCCTCCTGATCGCCGTGGTGGCGGCGACAGCGGCCCTCTGGCTGGCCTTCAACACCAAACCCCTGGCGCTGCGCCTGCTGGCGGCCGTCGTCATGGCCGTGGCCGTCTGCGCCATGCACTACACCGGCATGGCCGCGGCCGATTTCGTCTGCACCACCCCGGACCGGCAGGCGCTTCCCCGCGGCTTTGGTGTCATCAACTCGACCGACCTGCCCGAGGTCGTGATGGTCATGTCCATCGGCATCGCCCTGGTGCTGTCCATCGACCTGCTGACGCAGAAGGTCCTGGGAGCCGCCAAGCGGCGGGTGCGCTGAACCCTGAGGGGGGTTGCAGCCCCCCGCCTCTGCCACGCCGGGGAGTTCCGGGATAATTCCCCCTCATGAACCCCCTGCTCCAACGACTGCAGCCTTATCCTTTCGAACGGCTGCGGCAGCTTTTTGCCGGCATCACCCCCAACCCGGCCTATCGCCCCATCAGCCTGGGCATCGGTGAGCCCAAGCACGCCACGCCCGACTTCATCAAGCGCGCCCTCAGCGACGCGCTGGACACCGGCCTGACCGGCTACCCCCCGACCGCCGGTGAGCCGGCGCTCAGGGAGGCCATGGCCGGCTGGCTGCAGCGCCGTTATGGCGTCACGCTCAACCCGACCGGCCAGATCCTGCCGGTCAATGGCTCGCGCGAGGCCCTGTTCGCTCTGACGCAGACCGTGGTCGACGGCAGCCAGCCCGGCGCCCTGGTCCTGTGCCCTAACCCTTTCTATCAAATCTACGAAGGCGCCGCGCTGCTGGCGGGCGCCCAGCCGTATTACGTGCCCAGCGACCCGGCGCGCAACTTCGCCGTGGACTGGGACAGCGTGCCCGCCGAGGTCTGGGCCCGCACCCAGCTGATCTTCACCTGCTCACCCGGCAACCCGACCGGCGCCGTGATGCCGCTGGAAGAATGGAAGAAGCTGTTCGACTTGAGCGATCGCTACGGCTTCGTCATCGCCTCCGACGAGTGTTACAGCGAGATCTATTTTCGGGACGAGCCGCCGCTGGGCGGGCTGGAGGCGGCCTTGAAACTGGGGCGCAGCGACTTCAGGAACCTGATCGCACTAACCAGTCTCTCCAAACGCAGCAATGTGCCGGGCATGCGCAGCGGCTTCGTGGCCGGCGATGCGGCCATCATGAAGGCCTTCCTGCTCTACCGCACCTACCACGGCAGTGCCATGAGCCATGTGGTGCAGGCCGCCAGCATCGCGGCCTGGAACGACGAACAGCACGTCATCGAGAACCGCAACCTCTACCGCGCCAAGTTTGCCCAGGTCACGCCCATGCTGAGCGCCGTGCTGGACGTGGCCCTGCCCGACGCGGCCTTCTACCTCTGGGCCGGCGTACAGGGCAGCGACACCGATTTCGCCCGCGATCTCTACGCTCTTTACAATGTGACTGTTTTGCCCGGCAGCTATCTGGCGCGCGAGGCCCGCGGCTTCAACCCCGGCGCCGGGCGCGTGCGCATGGCGCTGGTGGCCGAAACCGCCGAATGCGCGGAAGCGGCCGAACGCATCATTCAATTTGTCCAATCCAGAAACTGAAAATCCGAGTCACACACATGAGCCAACAACTGCAACAGATCATCGAAGCTGCCTGGGAAAACCGCGCCAACATCTCCGTCAAGTCCGCGCCCAAGGAAGTGGCGGACGCCGTCGAACACGTGATCTCCGAGATGAACAAGGGCCGCCTGCGCGTGGCTACGCGCGAGTCCGTGGGCAAGTGGACGGTGCACCAGTGGATCAAGAAGGCCGTGCTGCTGTCCTTCCGCCTCAAAGACAACGAGGTCATCAAGGCCGGCGACCTGGGTTTCTACGACAAGGTGCAGACCAAGTTCGCCCACCTCTCGGCTGAGGAAATGGCCGCCACCGGCGTGCGTGTGGTGCCGCCGGCCGTGGCCCGCCGCGGCAGTTTCATTGCCAAGGGCGCCATCCTGATGCCCAGCTACGTGAACATCGGCGCCTACGTCGACGAGAACACCATGGTCGACACCTGGGCCACTGTGGGCTCCTGCGCCCAGATCGGCAAGAACGTGCACCTCTCAGGCGGCGTCGGCATCGGCGGCGTGCTGGAGCCCGTGCAGGCCGGCCCGACCATCATCGAGGACAACTGCTTCATCGGCGCGCGCTCGGAGATTGTCGAGGGCGTGGTCGTCGAGGAAAACTCGGTCATCTCCATGGGCGTGTACATCGGCCAGAGCACCAAGATCTACGACCGCGCCACCGGCGAAGTCCACTATGGCCGCGTACCGGCCGGCTCAGTGGTGGTGTCGGGCAACCTGCCCAGCGCCGACGGCAAGTACAGCCTGTACTGCGCCGTGATCGTCAAGCGCGTGGACGCGCAGACCCGCTCCAAGACCAGCCTGAACGACCTGTTGCGCGACTGATCACGCCGGCAGCGGACGACCTCGACAAACGATACAGGGAGAGCAGACATGAGCAGCACGACGGGCATGATGGAACGGATTCTGCGACTGATGTCCGAGAAAAAAGCCTCGGACATCTATCTGTCGGCCTTCTCACCGGCGCTCATCCGCATCAACGGCCAGTGCGTGCCGATCAACAACCAGCCGCTGCCGGCCGATGCGCCGCGCAACCTGCTGGCCGAGATCATCCCTGAGGAACGCATGGCCGAGCTCGATGCCTACAGCGAGCTCAACATGGGCTTCCCGCTGCAAGGCGTCGGGCGCTTCCGTCTGAGCGCCATGCGCCAGCGCGGCACGGTGGCCGCCGTGATCCGCTTCGTCTCGGGCGAGATCCCCTCGCTGGGCTCGCTCTCGCTGCCCCCCATCCTGGGCGACCTGATCATGGAAAAGCGCGGCCTGATCCTGATGGTGGGCGCCACCGGCATGGGCAAGAGCACCACGCTGGCTGCCATGATCGACTACCGCAACGAAAACGCCTCGGGTCACATCCTGACCATCGAGGACCCGATCGAGTACCTGTTCAAGAACAAGCGTTCCGTGGTCAACCAGCGCGAGATCGGCGCCGACACCAAGAACCTGGGCACGGCGCTGCAGAACGCGCTGCGCCAGGCCCCCGACGTGATCATGATCGGTGAAATCCGAGACCGCGAGACCATGTCCGCGGCCATCGCCTACGCCCAGTCCGGCCACCTCTGCTTGGCCACCATGCACGCCAACAACAGCTACCAGGCACTCAACCGTATCCTGAGCTTCTATCCGGTGGAAGTGCGCCAGACCATGCTGGGCGACCTCTCCAGCGCGCTCAAGGCCATCGTCTCGCAACGCCTGCTGCGCACCACCACGGGCAGCCGCACCCCGGCGGTGGAGATCATGCTCAACACCAAGCTGATCTCGGACCTGATCGAGAAAGGCGACTTCTCCAGCATCAAGGAGGCGCTGGAAAAGGCCATGGCCGAAGGCTCGCAGAACTTCGAGCAGGACATCGCGCGCCTCATCACCGAGGGCGTGATCGACCGCAAGGAAGGCCTGGCCAATTCCGATTCGCCCACCAACCTCATGTGGCGCCTGCAGAACGACTTCCAGAAGCCGTCCCAGGCCCAGGCCGACGAGCACCAGGACGACGAACCGTCCTTCACCGAGATCACGCTCGACGTGAAGCATTGATGAGTGCAGCGCAGAACCGCTTCAGGCAAACTCGCGCCCCCTCGGGGCTGAGACCCGCGGCTCCCAGCCTGCCTGCGCAGGCTGGGACGGGACGAAGAGCCGTCGCGTCCTGCGAAGGCACGTCCAGCGCAGCCCATGCAATGGCAAGCGTGGGGGCCCCATGACGTCCCGTACCCTGCAACTGACCGAGCAACTGATCGCGCGCCCGTCCGTCACCCCCGACGATGCCGGCTGCCAGGCCCTGCTGGCCGAACGCCTCCAAGCCCTGGGTTTTGTCTGCGAATCCATCGTCAGCGGCCCGGCCGACTTCCGTGTCACCAACCTGTGGGCCAAACGCGTGGCCCGGGCCGGCGCCCCGCTGCTGGTCTTTGCCGGCCACACCGACGTGGTGCCCACCGGCCCGGTGGCCCAATGGAGCCAGGACCCGTTCACGCCCACCCACCGCGACGGCAAGCTCTATGGCCGCGGCGCCAGCGACATGAAAGCCTCGATCGCCGCCTTTGTGGTTGCGGTGGAGGAGTTCGTCGCCGCGCAGCCCCAGGCACCGCTGAACATCGCCCTGCTGCTGACCAGCGACGAGGAGGGTCCGGCCGTGGACGGCACCGTCAAGGTCTGCGAAGCCCTGAAGGCGCGCGGCGAAAAGCTGGACTACTGCATCGTCGGTGAACCCACCTCGGTGCTGCGTACCGGCGACATGATCAAGAACGGCCGACGCGGCACCATGAGCGGGAAGCTCACGGTCAAGGGCGTGCAGGGCCACATTGCCTACCCGCATCTGGCCAGGAATCCCGTCCATCAATTCGCCCCGGCGCTGGCCGAACTGACGACCATCGAATGGGACCAAGGCAACGATTTCTTCCCACCCACCACCTGGCAGGTCAGCAACATCCACGGCGGCACGGGCGCCAGCAACGTCATTCCTGGCAGCGTGGTGGTGGACTTCAACTTCCGCTTCAGCACCGAGTCCACGCCGCAAAGCCTGCAGCAACGCCTGAGTGCCGTGCTGGACAAGCATGGGCTGGAATATGAGCTCGCCTGGACCGTCGGCGGGCTGCCCTTCCTGACCACCCCCGGTACGCTGGTCAACGCCGTGCGCGAGGCCATCCGCGCGGAAACGGGCCTCGAGACCGAACTCTCCACCAGCGGCGGCACCAGTGACGGCCGTTTCATAGCCCAGGTCTGCCCGCAGGTCATCGAGCTGGGGCCGACCAACGCCACCATCCACAAGATCGACGAATGCGTGCCGGTGGCCGACATCGAGCCGCTGAAAAACATCTACCGGCGCGTGCTGGAAAAGCTCGCGTCATGAACGGCACCCCCACGAAGCCAGCGACCGTGATCGAACTGATCGAGACCGGCGCCCGGCAGTTCGACGCTGCCGGCCTGGTCTATGGCCACGGCACCAGCAATGCCTTTGACGAGGCCGCCTGGCTGGTGCTCTGGCAACTGGGCCTGCCGCTACACGACCTCGATGCGGTGGCCGATCGCCCCGTCGACCCACAAGAACAAACCAAGGTTGCGGCGCTCCTGCAAGAACGCATCACCACACGCAAGCCCGCCGCCTATCTGACCCGCGAGGCCTGGCTGCAGGGTGTGCCCTTCTACGTGGACGAACGCGCCATCGTGCCGCGCAGCTTCATCGCCGAATTGCTGGCCAACGGCAATATCGACGCCTGGCTGGGCGTACACACCCGACGCGTGCTGGACCTGTGCACCGGCAACGGCAGCCTGGCCGTGTTGGCGGCCCTCGCCTGGCCTGAGGTGAGCGTGGACGGCGCCGACCTCTCGGCTGACGCCCTGGCCGTGGCCCGCATCAACGTCGAAAAACATGGCTTGCAGGACCGCGTCAGGCTGCTGCAATCCGATGGCTTGGCCAGTGTGTCTGGTCCTTACGACCTGATCCTGTGCAACCCGCCCTATGTCAATGCGCAGAGCATGGCCGCCCTGCCCGCCGAGTACCGTGCCGAACCCGAACTGGCCCTGGCCGGCGGCAGCGATGGCATGGATTTCATCCGCCGCCTGCTGGCCGAGGCGCCGGCGCACATGACCGAACACGCCGTGCTGGTCCTGGAGATCGGCAATGAGCGCGAGCACTTCGAGGCGGCCTTCCCGCGCCTGGAAGCTGCCTGGCTGGAAACAAGTGCAGGCGACGAACAAGTCCTGCTGATAACGCGCGAAGCGCTGCTGAAAAAATGATCACCCTGAAAAACGTCACCCTGCGCCGCGGCGCCAGGGTGTTGCTGGATGCTGCCTCCGTCACCGTCAACCCTGGCGAAAAAGTCGGCTTGGTCGGACGCAACGGCGCCGGCAAGTCCACCCTGTTCGCCCTGCTCAACGGCACCCTGCATGAGGACAGCGGCGACTGCAACATCCCCGCCCAATGGCGCCTGGCCCAGGTCGCGCAGGACATGCCCGAGACGGCCGAGAGCGCGACCGACTTCGTGATCGCCGGCGACACGCGCCTGGCCGCCGCGCAGGCCGAGGTGGTGGCCGCCGAAGCCACCGATGACGGTGAGCGCATGGGGCACGCCTATATGGAGCTGCACGATGCCGGTGCCCACGACGCCTCGGCCCGTGCGCAGGCGCTGATCCTGGGCCTGGGCTTTCGCACCACGGAGCTCGACAAGCCCGTGAACAGTTTCTCCGGCGGCTGGCGCATGCGCCTGCAATTGGCACGCGCGCTGATGTGCCCCTCCGACCTGCTGCTGCTGGACGAGCCAACCAACCACCTGGACCTCGATGCCCTGGTCTGGCTGGAAGCCTGGCTGCAGCGCTATACCGGCACCATGCTGGTCATCAGCCACGACCGCGAGTTCCTCGATGCCGTGACCAACGTCACCGTGCACATCGAGACCGCCAAACTCAACCGCTACGGCGGCAACTACACCAAATTCGAGGACATGCGGGCCGAGAAGATGGAACTGCAGCAGGCGTCCTACGCCAAGCAGCAGGAGAAGATCGCCCACCTCAAGAAGTTCATCGACCGCTTCAAGGCCCAGGCCAGCAAGGCCAAGCAGGCCCAGAGCCGGGTCAAGGCGCTGGACCGCATGGAAAAGATCGGCCCGCTGCTGGCCGAGGCCGAGTTCACCTTCGAGTTCAAGGAGCCGGCCAACCTGCCCAACCCCATGCTGTCCATGCAGGGCATCGACTTCGGCTACCCGCCGCCCGAAGGCGCGCCCGCCGGCACGCCTCCCACGGTGATTGTGAAGAATGTCAGCAAGTCGGTGCTGGCCGGACAGCGCATCGGCATCCTGGGCGCCAACGGCCAGGGCAAGTCCACCGTGGTCAAGACCATCGCGCGCGACCTGGCGCCCCTGGCGGGCGAGATCATCGAGGGCAAGGGTCTGTCCATCGGCTACTTTGCCCAGCAGGAGCTCGACGTGCTGCGCCCGCAGGACACACCGCTGGAGCACATGATCTGGCTGGTCAAGGACACCACCGCACGCGGTGCGCTCAGCGGCCAGGCCACCCGCGAGCAGGACCTGCGCAGTTTCCTGGGCAGCTTCAACTTCACCGGCGACCAGGTCAAGCAGACCGTGGGCACCATGAGCGGCGGCGAGAAGGCCCGCCTGGTGCTGTGCATGCTGGTCTGGCAACGCCCCAACCTGCTGCTGCTGGACGAGCCCACCAACCACCTGGACCTGGCCACGCGCGAGGCCCTGGGCATGGCGCTCAACGAATTCGAAGGCACGGTGATGCTGGTCAGCCACGATCGCGCCCTGCTGCGCGCCGTGTGCGACGAATTCTGGCTGGTCTCGCGCGGCGGCATCAGCCCTTTCGACGGCGACCTCGACGACTACCAGCGTTACCTGCTGGACGAAGCCAAGCGCCAGCGCGAGGCCCTCAAGGAGGCCAATGCCGCTGCCTCCGCGGCGGCCAGCGCCCCACCGCCCCGGCCCGCCGTGGCGGCGCCCGAGCCAGCCCGCCCGCGACGCGAAGACAACCGCACCCGTCAGCTACGCAAGGAGTTCGAACTGTGCGAAGTCCGCATCGCCGAACTGATGCAGGAGAAAGCCGCGCTCGAAGAGCGACTCTCCGGTCAGCCCGGCATGGATGAGATCAATGAACTCGGCAAGCGCCTGGGCGCCCTGCAGGACGAGCTGGACCAGCTCGAAGAACGCTGGCTGGAACTCAGCGGCAGCCTGGGCGACTAGGGCCTTAGTCGGCGGCGCGCTGCGGGCTTTGCTGCATCTGCTGCATGGACTCGCCGACCTTCTGCTTGACCTGCTCCAGGGTCTTCTGGCCCTGCTCGAGTTCCTGCTTCTTGGTCGCCCCCACAGTGGCCGCCGTGGTCGCCGTCTCGGCGCCACAGCCCGCCAGCATGAGCACAGTCAGGGCGATGATGATTGCTTGGGACATGGACGTTTCTCCTGCTTGATGCTGACGACGGAAAAACGCATTTTGTCCCCTGCGCCACATGGACAGGACTGATTTTTATGCAATAATTGAGGTCTGGGTTCTTAGCTCAGTTGGTAGAGCAGCGGACTCTTAATCCGTAGGTCGAGTGTTCGAGTCACTCAGGACCCACCAGATCAAAAAGGGATCTGATCGCAAGATCAGATCCCTTTTTTCTTTGTGCCTCAAAACACCGTGCAGCAACAAAAAAGGCCTTGCATTGCTGCAAGGCCTTTTTGATTTGGCTCCTCGACCTGGGCTCGAACCAGGGACCTACGGATTAACAGTCCGGCGCTCTACCGACTGAGCTATCGAGGAATATTCGGTTCAACAAATTGTACTTGGTAGGACGTGCGGGATTCGAACCTGCGACCAACGGATTAAAAGTCCGCTGCTCTACCAACTGAGCTAACGTCCCCCACAGCGGGACGCTTACGCTAACCCCGACAAGCCTTCAATTATAGCGTCATTTTCATGCGATCTTCAAGCTCGCTTCACGATTTCATCCAGCACCCAGCCTGCGGCGCACTGGCCGAAGGTGGCAGTGACAGCCACCAGTGAACCATAGCCGCTGCAGTTGAGCGTGCCGTCGCCTTCGACGGCACAGGACGCATCGGGGCCGCTGACGGCCTCGCGGCTGAACACGCAGGCCACACCGATCTTGCGCCCCTCTCGGGCAGCGCCGTGCTCCTTGCGCAGACGGTAGCGCAGTTGCGCCAACAAGGGGTCATGCGTGACACGGCCCAGATCCTCGATGTCCACCTCGTGCGCCCGGCGCTTGCCGCCGGCAGCACCCGCCGCGATGAAAACGAGCTTGTTCTTGAGGGCCCAGGCCGCGATGGCGGTCTTGGCGCGCACCTGATCGCAAGCGTCGATGACCGCATCCACGCCGGCCGGCAGCAACGCTGGCCAGTTGCCGGGCTCCACGAACTCCTCGATGCATTGCACCTGGCACGCCGGATTGATCTGCGTGATGCGATCGCGCATGGCCAGCACCTTGGCCTGGCCCAGCGTGGCCTCCAGGGCGTGGATCTGGCGGTTGATATTGGATTCGGCCACGTGATCGAGGTCGATCAACGTGAGGTGCCCCACGCCGCTGCGCGCCAGGGCTTCCACGGCCCAGGAGCCGACCCCGCCGATCCCTACCACGGCCACATGGGCGGCACGGATGCGCTGGGCACCGGCCGCACCGTAGAGCCGGGCCAGGCCACCGAAGCGGCGTTCAGCGTCCATGGCGATCAGGCCATGCGCTCCAGGCGCCACATCTGGTACTTGAAGCCGGCGACCGAGCCGGCCACGATGGCGGCAAAGGCCACGAGGCTGTTGAGACCCAGGGTGGACAGGCCCGTCAGGCCCTGGCCGATGGTGCACCCCATGGCGGTCACGCCGCCCACGCCCATGAGAACGGCGCCCACCAGATGGTTGGCCACGTCCTCGGTGCCGCCAAAACCTTCCCAGCGGAAGCTGCGGGTCCACAGCGCCATGATCGCGGACCCGGCGATGACACCGAAGACCGAGACGATGCCCAGCGTGAGCACCTTACTCTTGTCGCTGTAGAACATCAGCCAGTCCAGTGCGTAGGACACCGGGGCAACGAAACTCATGGCTTCGGAACGCCCCGAGTTGGTGGCAAGGAAGATCTCTTCCAGGGTGTCCGGATGCTCGGCCACATACCCCAGGGAGCCGCTGACCCACCACATGGCCACGATGATGCCGCCCACGCCCAGGCCGGCCAGCAGGTTGTCGCCCTGCATGAACTGCTGACCCCGCAGGGCCCAGACGATCAATACGGCCCCCAGGCCCAGGCCCAGCAGCAAGGTGGCCAGGGTGGGCGTGAGGCCCAGGGCCGTGGCGGCCAAGTGCGGCAGATTGGCCGTCACGGTAAAGTCCACCCCGATTTGGTCCACGGTGGCCACGCGCCACACGGCGGTGACACCCTTCATGGTGGCGAAGCCTGCCACACCCATGACCAGGAGAACCACCAGGGATTTGAGATTGCCGGAGCCGACGCGCACCAGAGTCTTGCTGCCGCAACCCGAGGACAGCACCATGCCGAAGCCGAAGAGCAGGCCGCCAACGATCGCCGACAGCCAGAGCCAGCGTTTGCCGCCGTGCAGGGTCTTGGCCGGGTCGATCAGGCCCGCGTAGGCCAGCAGCGCAAAGCCGGCCATGGCCACGCCAATGGCCAGGACCCATTGGCGCATGCGCGTCCAGTCGCCCATATTGACCACGTCGCTGACGGCGCCCATGGTGCAGAAATGAGTGCGCTGAACGAGTGCACCGAAAAGCAGGGAAAGAAGAAAAGAAGCGCTCAACACCAGGGTGTTGAGCGCCGAGATGTCGGCGGTTTGCATGTCCTGGATTCTAAAGCCAGGACGCGAACCCCTACTTGAGACGCGGCAGGCGCTGCTTGGCGGCGGCGGCGGCCTCGGACTGCGGGTAGGCCTTGATCAGGTCTTCCAGGGTCTTGCGCGCGGCCTTGGTGTCCTTGAGCTCGACCTGGCAGTTGGCGATGGACAGCACGGCCTCGGGCGCCCGCAGATGATCCGGAGCCTGGGTCAGCAGGTTGCGGAAGTTCTGGATGGCTTCCTTGTAGTCGCGCGTGGCGTACTGGGCATTGCCCAGCCAGAAGAAGGACGAGGGGGCGTAACCGCTGGTCGGGTAGCGCTTGAGCAGTTCGACGAAGGCGTTTTGCGCACCGGCAAAGTCGCCCTTGCGGAACACGCCAAGCGCAGCATCGTAGTCACGCTTCTCGGCCTGCTCGGCCAGAAACTCGCGACCATCGACCGTGACCTTGGCGGGCTCGAACTTGCGCAGGCGTTCGTCGAAGCCGCCCAGCAGATCCTTCTGCTGGCGCTGCAGTTCGGACACGTCACGCGCAAGCTGCTCGTTCTGCCCGACCAGGCGGGCCATGTCGGCACGCAAGGTCTCGATCTGGGTCTGCAACTCCAGCAGGCTGCGGCGCAGCAGGGCATTTTCTTCCGCGCTGCGGCTGGCCTGCTCCGTCGAACGCGTCTCGGCATCCTGCCGCACGCTGTCCACGCGCTGGCGCAGATCCAGGATGGCGCGGCGGGCCTCCTCGTCGTCGAAGAGACCGGCCTGCGCCACAGTGACGCCACAGGCACACAGCAGCAGGGCGGCTAGGCGGGTGCGCGTGTTCATCGGTGTAACTCCGGCCGGCCGATCAGCGGTAGCTGATCTCGGCACGGCGGTTCTTGGACCAGGCGGCCTCGCCCGTGCCCTGAACGGCCGGCTTTTCCTTGCCGAAGCTCACGGCCTCGACCTGGCTGTCGGCCACGCCCAGCAGGCCCAGCGAGCGGCGCACGGCCTCGGCACGGCGCTGGCCCAGGGCCAGGTTGTATTCACGGCCGCCGCGCTCGTCGGTGTGGCCTTCGATCACGACCTTGCGGCTCTTGTCGGTCTTGATGTGGCGGGCATGGGCGTCGATCAGCGCCTGGAACTCGGGCTTGATGACGTAGCTGTCGTAGTCGAAATAGACCAGGCGCGAGACGTTCGCAATGGCGGCCTGGGAGGATTTGCCGTCGTCGACCGGGGTCACCGCAGTCTTGGCGACCACGCTGTCGCCGGAGCCGGCCGCAGCGCCGCCGCTGGAGCGGTCGTCCACCGGCGGATTGTCCAGGTTGACGGAAGAGCAGCCTGCCATCAGCAAGGTGGCAGCGCCGATCAGGGCGAGTTTTTTCATCGACATGTTTTTTACTCCTGTGGTATTGATAGGGAATCAGTTGGGTGTTTTCTGGAAGGGGCCCCAGTCGGGCTCCCGGATGTCTCCGCCCTGCCCGGCCAGACGTGCCTTGATCTTTCCATCCAGCGTGGTGGTCATCAGGGCTTCGCGCTCCTGCTGCTTGGTGGCGTAGAGGAGCAGGCGGCCATTGGGGGCAAAACTAGGGTTTTCGTCCGCACTGGTTTCGGTCAGGGCCGTGACATTGCTGGTGGACAACTCCATCACATGGAGCTTGAAGGCGCCACTCACCCGGGAAATATAAGCCAGCCAGCGGCCGTCGGCGCTCAGGGAGGGGGAAATGTTGTAAGTGCCGGTAAACGTCACGCGCTCCGGGTTGCCGCCTGCGGCGGGCATGCGGTAGATCTGCGGACTGCCACCCCGGTCGCTGACGAAATAGATGAACTTGCCATCGTGCGAATAGGTGGGTTCGGTGTCGATGCTGGACGATTGGGTCAGGCGACGCGGTTCGCTCCCCGCGGTGGTGACGTCCAGCGTATAAAGCTGCGAACCGCCATCGCGGCTCAGCGTGACAGCCAGGCTGCGCCCGTCGGGCGACCAGGCCGGTGCACTGTTGGAGCCGCGAAAGTTGGCCACCAGGCGACGCTTGCCGCTGGCCACGTCGTGGACGTAGACCACCGGTTTGCGCGACTCGAAGGACACATAGGCCAGCTGCCGGCCCTCGGGTGACCAGCTCGGGGAAATGATGGGTTCGGGGCTGGTCAGGGCCGGCTGCGCGCCCTCACCGTCCGCATCGGCCACCCACAGGCTGTAGCGCTGGTCCGCCTTGGTGACGTAGGCGACACGGGTGGAAAAGATGCCCTTGTCGCCGGTCAGTTTCTCATAGACGAAGTCGGCGATGCGGTGCGCGGCCAGGCGCAGATCGGCCTGGCTGATGGCGTAACTCTGCCCGCCCAGGTCACGCCCGGCCACCACGTCCCAGAGGCGGAAGCGCACGTCATAACGGCCATCGGCCAGACGCGAGATGCTGCCTGCGACCAGGGAATCGGCACCGCTCTGGCGCCACGGCACCAGATCAGGCTTGGCGTTTTCGTCCAGCGCGCCCGAGCGGGTCGGCACGCTGCGGAACTGCCCGCTGCGCTCCAGATCAGCCTGCACGATGGCGCTGATCTTCTGCGGCGCCGCGTCTTCGCCGCGGAAGGGGGCGAAGGCAATCGGCAGCTGCGTCAGGCCTACGCCGGACACCTCGACCCGGAACTGGGCATAGGCTGGCCAGGCGGCCAGCAGCGTCATCAAAGTTAGCAGGTATCGTCTCATCATTTTTTGCATTATCCCAGCCTCGTCATGACGACATCGTCATCTGGACGGACCTGAGCATAACCTGAGGCCGCACGCACGATGTCCGTATGCGCCCGCTCGCGCACCGTGCGGGCGTTCTGCGACTCCTGCGCGCGCGCCGCCTCCTTGTGCCAGAGATGGAACACCTCGGTCGCGCAGAAGCCGTTCTTGCGTGCCACGCCGGCGTGGTGCAGACGCAGCACGAAGTCGGCGTCCTCGTGGCCCCAGCCGACAAAAGACTCGTCGAAGCCGTCGATGCGCTCGTAGTCGCTGCGCCAGACACCCATATTGCAGCTGCGGATGCCTTTCCAGTAGAACGCCGGGTGGACGCGACCTCGCCAGTCGGGCAAGCGCAGCAGGTGGGTGAGCTTGCTGGCATGGCCACGCAGGCGCTGCCCCAGCCAGTACAGGCGACTGCGGCCGCATATCTGTTCGGAACCGCTCACCACCGCCTGCGTGAGTTCAGGCGATAGCAGCACGCGGCTGCCATTGACGAAATGACCGGGAGCGGCCAGCTGCTTGTGACGGGCGATGAAATCCACCTCGGGCACGCAATCGCCGTCCATGAAGATGAGGTACGGCCCGCTGGCCGCCGCCACGCCGCGGTTGCGCACCTTGGAGGCGGTGAAGCCGACATCGGGATGCCAGACATGCGTCAGGCGCAGTTCGCGCGCCACGGCCGAATCGAGGATGGCCCGGCGATGTTCCTCACGTGAACCGTCGTCGGCGACGATCACTTCGAAATTCCGGTCGGTCTGCCTTACCAGCCCTGCGAGCACCGCCAGCAGCGCATCGCTGCGGTTGTAGGTGGTGATGACCACGGATACGGTCTCGGAGGGGTTCATTTTGAACTAGACTACACGGCTGATACAGGTCCGCGCCAAGCTGGCGGGCCGCCGAATACTACCACCCCCGATGAGCCAAATTTCCGTCTACATCATTGCCTACAACGAGGCCGAAAAGGTCGCGGCCACGATCGAGAGCGTGCAATGGGCGGACGAGATCATCGTGGTCGACTCCCACAGTACGGACGGCACGCAGGACATTGCCACCCGCATGGGCGCGCGTGTCGTGCAGGTGGCGTTCAAGGGCTTCGGCGATCTGCGCAACCAGGCCATCGCAGCCTGCACGCATGAATGGATCTTCAGCGTCGATGCCGACGAACGCTGCACGCCCGAGGCGGCGGCCGAAGTACGGGCGATTGCCGACGACCCGAACTCGCTGGACGTCTGGCGCGTGCCCCGGCGCAACTACTTCATGGGCCGCTGGATCAGGCACTCGGGCTGGTACCCCAACTTCCGCCAGCCGCAGATCTTCCGCAAGGGCACGATGAGCTACGACCTCAAGCCCGTGCACGAGGGCTACGTGCTGCACAGCGACAAGCCCCTCGGCACGCTGAAGAACGCCATCTGGCAGTTCCCGTTCAAGAACATGGCCGAGGTCATGCACAAGGCCAACCGCTACTCCAGCCTGGGCGCCGAGAAGATCGTGCACAAGCGCATCTCCATGGGCTCGGCGCTGGCCCACGGGATCTGGTCTTTCGTGAAGCACTACGTCTTCAAGCTCGGCTTCCTGGACGGCTGGGCCGGTTTCATGATCGCGCTGGGCAACTTCGAGGGCACCTTCTACCGCTACGTGAAGGCGCTGGAAATGCAGAAGGGCGAAGCCTGGAAGGCGCCCAAGTCCTCGGCAGGCAAAACCTGATGCCCCCGACCAACCGCGCCCTGTACCTTCGGCTGCTGGGCTATGTGCGGCCCTACTGGAAAGCCTTCGCGCTGGCGGTGGTCGGCATGGTCGCCACAGCTGCGACCGAGCCGGTCTTCCCGGCCATCATGAAATACCTGCTCGACCGGGGCTTTCAAACGGATGATGCGCGCATGGTCTGGCTGATCCCGGCGGGCATCGTCCTGCTCTTTCTGGTGCGCAGCCTCTTTGTCTATCTCACCGGTTACCTGATGATGTGGATTTCGAGCCGGGTGGTCACCGACCTGCGGCGCGCCATGTTTGCCAAGTTGATCACCCTGCCCACGCAGCATTTCGACCAGCACTCGGCGGGCCAGCTGATCTCGCGCCTGGTGTACGACGTGAGCCATGTATCGGAAGCGGCCACCAGTGCCCTGGTCACCATGGTGCGCGAGTCGCTCACCGCCGTGGCCCTGCTGGGTTACCTGCTCTACCTGGACTGGAAGCTGACGCTGGTCACGCTGACGATCGGCCCCGTCATCGCCTTGACGGTGAAGTCCTTCGGTAAGCGCATGCGGGCGGCCAGCCAGAAAAGCCTGCAAGCGATGCGACTCATCTCGCACACCATCGAGGAATCCGCCAAGGCGCACAAGGTTGTGAAGATTTTCGGTGGGCAGGCCCATCAGGCGCGCCGGTTCGAGGATGCCACCGAGCAGTTCCGTCGCGCCCAGATGCGCGAAGCCATTCCCGCCTCGGCCACCACCCCCATCACCCATATCGCGGCCGCAATCGCCGTGGCGGTCATCACCTACCTGGCCTTGAGCCAGACCACCGGCAAGGCCGGTGCCTCTGCCGGCGGTTTTGTGTCCTTCATCACGGCGATGCTGTTGCTGATCTCCCCTCTCAAGCAGCTGACGACCATCAGCACCACCCTGCAAAAGGGATTGGCGGCCGCCGAAAGCGTCTTCGACCTGCTCGACATGCCGGAGGAGTCCGACGGCGGCCTTCGCCCCCTGGGGCATGCCCGTGGAGACATCACCTTTGAAGGCGTGCGCTTCAGCTATCCGGGCGCCGAACGTCTCGCCCTGAACGACGTCAGCTTCACCGTGGCAGCCGGCCAGACCGTCGCCCTGGTCGGCGCTTCGGGGGGCGGCAAGACCACCATCAGCGCGCTGATTCCCCGCTTCTACCATGCCAGCAGCGGCAGGATACTGGTGGACGGGATCGACATCCAGGACCTCACCTTGATGAGCCTGCGCCAGAACATCGCCCTTGTCAGCCAGGATGTGGTCCTGTTCAACGACTCCGTGGAAGCCAACATCGCCTACGGCACGCTGGGCACCCACAGCCGGGACGACGTGATCCGGGCCGCACGCGCCGCCCACGCCTGGGAGTTTATCGAACAGCTGCCCGACGGCCTGGACACCATGATCGGCGAGAACGGCGCCCGCCTGTCGGGTGGACAGCGCCAGCGCATCGCCATTGCACGCGCCCTGCTGAAGAACGCACCCATCCTGATCCTGGACGAAGCCACCTCAGCTCTGGACACCGAGAGCGAGCGACAGGTCCAGGCTGCGTTGGCGGTCTTGATGAAAAACCGGACGACACTGGTCATCGCCCACCGCCTGAGCACCATCGAGCACGCCGATCGCATCCTCGTGCTGGACCAGGGTCGCATCGTCGAAAGCGGCACCCACGCCGAGCTGCTGGCCGCCAGCGGCTACTACGCCAACCTGATTCGCGTACAGACATGAACATCCCCATCCTCATGTACCACCAGATCGACGTGCCGCCACCCAGCGGCACGCCGCTGCGCGGGCTGGTGGTCTCGCCCGGTGCGTTTGCAAGGCAGATGCTGCTGCTGAAGCTGCTGGGTTACCGCGGCCTATCAATGCGCGATCTGGAGCCCTACCTCACGGGCGAAAAGCAGGGCCGGGTCGTAGGCATCACCTTCGACGATGGCTACCAGAACAATCTGCACCACGCCCTGCCCGTCCTGCGCAAGCACGGCTTCACGGCCACCTGCTATGCCGTGAGCAGCAAGATCGGCGGCACCAACAGCTGGGACCAGGGCCTGGTGGCCGAAAAGCCGCTGATGACCGAAGCTGACTGGCGGGCCTGGCTGGCCGGCGGCATGGACATCGGCTCCCACACCCGCACCCATGCCGACCTGAACCAGGCCAGCGCCGACCAGGCGCGCGAAGAAATCGCCGGCTCCAAGCGCGAGCTGGAAAACACCCTGGGTTGCGAAGTACGGCACTTCTGTTATCCCTATGGCCGCTTCGGTGCCGAGCACAGCCAGATGGCCCGGGAGGCCGGCTATGTCACGGCCACCACCACGCGACGCGGCCGCATGCATGCGGGTGACGACCCGATGACGCTGCGTCGGGTACTCGTGGCACAGGCGACGCATCTGCTGCACTTCGCCCTGAAAATCGGCACGACCTACGAAGACCGGCGCGGCTGACCCCGCGACACCATCACACCCATGAGCACCCCCAACCAACCATCGCTCACCCCGGCGGGGACAGCCTGCGAAATTTGCGGCTCCGGCAGACTCGCCGATCTGCTCCCCATGGAGATGATGCACGGCCGCGATGGCCCCTTCCGCTACGTGCACTGCGAGGAATGCGGCTCCACCTATCAGCCGGAAAAACTGGACGACTACGGCAAGTACTACCCGAAGTCCTATTACTCTTTCCAGTACAAGGAGCCGGAGAACTTCTCGGCACGCCTGCGTCAGCTCAAGCGCCGCCTGCGCAACGAGTTCTACTATTTCGGCACGGGCCTGCTGGGCCGACTGCTGGCACGGGCCAGGCCTTGCCCCGTCAACCACCTGTCGCGTCACACCAAGCTGCGCCGGGACATGTCCATCCTCGAAATCGGCAGCGGAACCGGCGAGCTGTTGCATGAACTGGCCGACATGGGCATCCGCAAGGTGGTCGGCATCGACCCCTTTGTCCCGCAGGACATCGTCTATCGCAATGGCGCCCGGGTCTTCAAGGCGTCCATCGGTGAATTGGCGCAGCGCTTTGCCGGTGAGACCTTCGACCTCATCATGTTCAACCACGCGCTGGAGCACTCCCCCACGCCGGCGGATGACCTGGTCAGGGTTTCGAAGTTCCTGAAACCCGGCGGGGAAATTCTCGTGCGCCTTCCCGTCTCCGGTTCGGAAATCTCTGAACAGTACGGCAAGTACTGGTGGTCGCTGGATGCACCGCGCCACATCTACATCTTCAGCGTCAAGTCCATGAAACTGTTCGCACAGAAATGCGGCCTGACCGTCCGGCGGGTGCACTTCGAGGGAACCATCGACGATTTCCTGGCAAGCGAACAGCACAAGGCCGGCATCCCTCTGTTGGACGAAAAATCTTACGTCGTGACGCATGACCTGTCCGTTTTCGACCCGGTGCAACTCAAGGCGTATGAGGCGGCCATCGACCGGCAAAACAAGGCTGGTACGGCGGCGCTGGCCGGCTTCATTCTGGGCATTTAGTCCGGGCTCAAGGCCTTCCGTATGACAGCTCCACTGGCGCTCTACTGCAAAAGTTACCGGACCGATCTGCGGCGTGTTCAGCGACTCGTCCAGTCGATCGAACGCTTCAACACGGACAACATCCCCTGCTATGTCTCCGTGCCTGCGGATGACACTCAACTCTTCCGCCAGGAGCTGGCCGGTCTGAAGGTCGAGGTCCTCGATGATGAATCGATCATCGCCCGGAACCCTCAGATCGACCCGGCAGCTGTGCGCGCCTTGCCTGGCCACATATCGCAGCAGATCATCAAATCCGAGTTCTGGCGGCTGGATCTGGCAGACGCCTACATGTGCCTGGACTCGGATGCCTTTTTCATCCGCCCGTTCCAGCAGAGCGACTACCTTCTGGGCGATGGCACGCCTTACACGGTCATCGATGAAGGACATGAGTTTCTCGCCTCGGCGCTCTCCGAAGGGAAGCCGCATGTCGTGCAGGCTTTCCTGCATGACGCGGGAAAAGTACAGGCCCAGTTCGGACGCCAAGGGCGTACCTATAGCTTCGGCCCTTTCCCCCTCCTCTGGCACCGTGCCGTGTGGGAAAGCCTGGCCGAAGAATATCTGCGCCCGAATGGCTTGAATTTCCAGGAGGCGATTGTCCGCATTCCCGTGGAATCGCATTGGTATGGTGAAGCGCTGCTCAGATACAGGGCCATTCAGCTCATGCCCTGCCAGCCCCTGTTCAAGGTCTATCACTATGCCTGGCAGCTCGATCGCGACCTGCGTGCCGGCATCAGCGATGAGCAGCTGTCCCAGCTCTACAGCGGCGTCATTTACCAGTCGGCCTGGGAGCGAGAGATGGACTGGCCCAGCGAAGGCGGTAACCTGGCCTCCCGCATCGGTCGGCGCTTGCGCCGCCGCCTGGGGCGTATCTGACCGCTAGGCCTTGCTCCGCCCGTACAGTCGCATGGCACTCGCCGCAAAAGCCAGCATGAAGCCCTGCATCTCGAGCATGTGGTCTCGAAACACCGAGTCAGTGCCCCCCCGGAGAATCCAGAACAACGACAGCGCCACGAGCACCAGCCCCCAAGACTTCACCGGGTCATCGCTACGCAAGCCGGCCCATCCCTGTCGAAGATAGGCCAGCAAGACTCCCAAATAGAGCACGGCTCCCAGCCAGCCGATGGCCAGCATCGTGTCGATCCAGCCGTTATGGGTATGCGCCATCCTGATCGCCGGCTCCGGGCACACCTGGCGCAGCAACTTCTGAAACGCCTGACGCGAGCCATCGCTACCCCAAGGGTGGCTGGCAGCCAGTTCGATACCGGCTCGCAACAGCACGATCCGGGAACCATCCCCGCGAACGATCCCCTCGACGGCCCACGGCGCGCGGTCCAGCGAACCGTACTTGTTCAATACCGCGTCTGAAATGGCCGGCTCACCCTCGCACTCGATCTGAACAGGCTGGCCCAGGAAGCCCGGCTGCAACTCGCTGGTCAGGTTATGCCATCTTGGATCAACGTTGAAGGCAAAGACAAACACGGCGACCACCCCCACTGCCCCAAGCCCGACCGTTCTCAGCACCAACCGGTTATCCCGCAAGGACCGGACAAACAACGAGGGCACCAGGATCAGCATCGCGCCGAAAACCGCAAACGCGACACCCGCTCGGGAATTGGCTGCCAAGGCGCTCAACACGGCAGCCAGCGTGAGCAGTACCGCCAGCCATCGAATCCTTTTATCCCCGGTCATGAAGGCCGCCATGAGTAAGATCGTCGCGTGGCCCGCTGCGTACCCCAAGTCTGCATGATGCGTTTCACGCCCCCAATACCCCCAGGGCAGGCTGCCGCCTTCGACGGCCTTCCAGGCAAACATGACCAGATGCACCAGGTTCGGCACGGCACTGATCGCCCCCAATAAAAGGAGCAAGTTGCCAACCGACAGTCTCCTGCTCAGGATCACGGCGGCTCCACCGCCGGCCAGCATGGCCAGCAATCCCCTGCCCCACTGTCCACCCAGGCTCTTCCAGGCGGTCTGGTGATCATCGGCCAGGAGCGGAAAGAACAGCAGATAGGCGGCCCACAGCAGGATGGGCCATCCAAACCTGAGTTCCTCACGAATCGAGCGGAATTGCCAGGCCAGGCAGACGAGCAGGCATGCCAGCGCAAGGTTGCGCAGGGCAATGGTGTCCGCCATCGGCAACACGGCCAGATAAATGGCAACAAACAGGCCGGTCCAGGCAGCCGGGGCCACCCCCGACGCCCTCAGAGAACGTTCTTGATTCTGCGTTTCCATAACCATCTCTTGATCAGGCTGCGCGGTGCATCACCGGCCAGTGCACCATGACGCAACTGCCACCGGGCCTGTAGCCCGGGGGTCCATCGACCTTCGTCACGCAGACGCTGGTAAGCCTGAAGAATCGCCAGATTGCCCAGACGCGTATGTTCGAAGCGCGCGTCCGGATGCTTGGATTTCAGCAGTTTCTTGTTGCGCTTGATCAGGGCCCGCGCCGCAGGGCTGGCCTTGAACGTGGCACTGCCCACATGCAGGATGAACACATCCTCGGTGATCATCTGGCGGTAGCCGGCCTGGGCCAGGCGCAGGCTGAAATCGAAATCCTCGTAGTACCCCAGGCCGAAATCGAGGTCGAGGCCACCGAGACGGTCCCAGGCATCGCGCCGTATCGCAATGCAGAAGAAATCGCAACGGTAGGCCGGCATGAGCTGGTGCGTCGGGTTTTCGTTCAACCACTGCCCGACCTGCAGCCAGTCCTCGTGCGTGGCACCTGGTTTCCACAGTCGCTGCCCGTTGCCCGCGGCATTCGTCACCGGCCCGAGCATGGCCACATCGGCGGGCGCCTCGCGCAATACCGACTTCAGGGCGTCGAGCGTGCGCGCGGGAAAGATCGTGTCGTTGTTGACCAGCAGCAGCCAGCGGCCGCGCGCCTGTTCTGCGCCCCAGTTCATGCCTCCGGCAAAACCTCGGTTGCTCTCGCTCAGCAGGCAGGTGGCTTGCGGATGGGCCGCACACCAGGCGGCGGTCTTCTGCGCCGAATCGTCGGGCGAACCGTTGTCGACGACCAGGACTTCGATCTCGGGATCGTCCAGCCAGGGGACCAGAGAGTCCAGACAGGCACGCGTGGTCACATCGAAGTTGCGAAAACCCAGGACCACCAGGGAAAGCAGGGGTGAACTCAAGCAGGCCTCCTCACAAATGGCGCAGCCCAGTCCAGCAAACGGCCCACGGCGGCCTGCGTGGTGTAGGGGCTGCTGCGTCCGCTGTCGGGCAGCCCGGGGCTGCGCCAGCGGTCATGCATCTGTTCCAGCGCAAGCGCGAGCTCACGGCAGGCAGTCGTTGCATCCTGTCCCGGCCCGCCCGTCTGCACGGCCACATGGCCTTCACCGCGCAGCATGCCCGCCATCTGCGGATTGCGATGCACCGTGGCCAGGATGGGGCGCTGCATCCACAGGTATTCGTAGAGCTTGGATGGGATGTATTCGGCGCAGATCGGCTCTTCGCCGTGCAGCAGCAGCAGCACGTCCACGCCGCGCATGCGGCGCAGAATCTGCTCGCGGCCGCTTAGTCCCGTGACGGGATCGGCTTCGATGCGGCCCAGGTGGCGCACGCAGGCGCGCAACGGCGACTGCGCGATCTTCGCCGCTGAAACGGCATCCAGCGGACCGCCCGTGACTTGCAGCTCGGTCGCGGCCACCAGGTCCGGACGACGCACCTGCAAAGTCTCGAGCGCGTCGATGAAGGGCACAAGGTTGCGCGTGGCCGAGAGCGAGCCGAAATGGCCGACGATGAATTTCGAGCCCGGCTGGTAGGCCGGCAGGGCCTGGAACGGCGGGTCGATGCCCGGCAAAAGCATCTTGCCGCGATCCCCCAACTCCGGGTGGCGCGCCCGTGCGCTGGCCAGTGCCTGCTCGGTGAACCAGATGGCCACGTCGGCCTCGCGGCAGATCAGGCCCTCCACCCGCGCCTGCATCTTCTGCTGGGCCGTGTGCGGCGTGTTCCCCGGTGTGATGAAGGGGTCGTGCACCTCGGCCAGCCAGGGCGTGCCCGTCGCACGCTTGAGGGCCCGGCCGGCCAGGTGCGCCGCAAAGGCGCCGCCCGTGGAGTAGATCAGGTCGAACGGCTGGCGACGGGCCAGCGCCCTTCCCTTGAGGTAGGCACTGAACCACCAGGACCAGGAGCTCTCCACCGGACGCAGCAGCTTTTCAAGAATGAGTCCAGGCAGCAGCACGACCGAGGCCAGGGTCATCAGGATGCGGTAGACGACGCGGTTTTCGAAGCGTCGGCGCAGCACATGGCGCAATTCGAAGCGCAGGCCGGCCGGGCCCGTGGGCCAGAGCTGATGGTGTTCGACGACCGTATCCCGGGTGCCCGACACACCACTGAGCACCACCACCTCGATGCCGGCGCGGCGCAGATGCGGGAGCTTGTCGGTGATGGTCTGGCTGGCGGCCCGGCCGTCCATATTGAAGGCATGGGCCAGGATGAGCCAGCGTTGCCGGGTCGGTTCTGTCATCAGGATAGGGCAGCGACTTGCTGGTAAAGCGCTTCGTATTGTAGGGTGGCGCTTTCCCAGGTATGCGCCTGCGCAAACGCCAGGCCATGCTGGCGCAGCAGGTCGGCCAACTCGGGTTGGTCGAGCACGGAGCGCAACAGGCGCGCCAGGGCCTGGGCATCGCGCGGGTCGTGCAGCAGCAGGGCCTCGTGACCGTCGTGCAGTTCGCGTGAGATGCCGCAATGCACCGGGCCGCTGACCACCACCGGCAGGCCGTGCGCCATGGCTTCGAGCACCACCATGGCATAGCTGTCCTCCAGCGTCGGATGGGCGAGGCAGTCGGCGGCCCGATAGGCCGGGACGAGATCATCCTGCGAGCCGAGGAAATGGACCCGGGGCGCCACGCCCAGCTTTTCCGCCTGCTGCCGGTAGTGTGCAATGGGCGCCGGATTCCCTGCCACGGCCAAGTGCACCTCGGCGGGCAACTTGGCGAGTGCCTGCAGCAGCGTATCGAGCCCCTTGCGCTTGTAGTCGTTAGCCACGAACAGCAGCAGGGGCACCTCGGACGGCAGATCGAGCTGCCGACGCGCCATGGTCCGCGTGATGGTGTCCTGCCGCAGATAGGTACCAGGCGTGATCACCGACAGCCGCTTGCGGCTGGCCGGATACGCCTGCTCGCACTCGAGCCGCAGCGTGCTGGAGGTCGCCACGATGGCCCGGCCGGGCCTGCGCCTGAACCTTGCGCCCTCCAGCCAGACATAGGTGATCAGGCGCGGGCTGGTCACCACCTTGAGCCAGCGCAGCACGCGACTCAGGCCGCGGCGTCCGTGCAGCAGGTTGTGGCGCAGCGGCCGCACGTGCACGGTCTGCACCTGACCGTGCCAAGTGTTCTCGTGCGAGTGCACCACATCGAAACCCTTGCGGGTGCGCCACCAAGTGGCGATGGCAAACAGCAGCTGGTTGACCCAGCGCGGCTTCTGACCCAGGCAGAACACGCGGTGGTAGGTCACGCCGGCCACGGGCTGGTTGGTCTCCTGCGCAAAGACATGGACTTCGTGCCGCGCTGCCAGCTGCTGCGTGATGGCCACCGAATAGCTCTCGGCGCCGCCGGCAGACCTGGAAAATACGCGGTTGATGACTGCAATGCGCATGATTCGAAGACCCCGGCTCAGAGCAGGACGATGTCGTACTGCTCCTGCCCCATGGCCGCTTCGCTCTGCAGGGAGATCGGCTTGCCGATGAAGTCGCTCAGGCCCGCCATGTGCTGGCTTTCCTCGTCCAGCAGCAGCTCGATCACCTGCGGCGCGGCCACCACCCGGAATTCTCGCGGATTGAACTGGCGTGCCTCGCGCAGGATCTCGCGCAGGATGTCGTAGGCCACGCTGCGCGCAGTCTTGACGATGCCCTTGCCTTCGCAGCTCGGGCAGGGTTCGCACAACATGTGCGCCAGCGATTCGCGGGTGCGCTTGCGCGTCATCTCCAGCAGGCCCAGCTGGGAAAAACCGCCCAGCATCGTTTTCACGCGGTCGCGCGCCAATTGCTTGCGGAACTCGGCCAGCACCGCCTCGCGGTGGTCCTCGCGTGTCATGTCGATGAAGTCGGCAATGATGATGCCACCCAGGTTGCGCAAACGCAGCTGGCGTGCAATGGCCTGCGCAGCCTCCAGATTGGTCTTGAAGATGGTGTCGTCGAAATTGCGCGCGCCGACAAAACCGCCGGTGTTGACGTCGACCGTGGTCAAGGCCTCGGTCTGGTCCACGATCAGGTAACCGCCGGACTTGAGCTCGAC
The DNA here is from genome assembly GCA_963512455.1 of uncultured Hylemonella sp. Taxonomy (GTDB): domain Bacteria; phylum Pseudomonadota; class Gammaproteobacteria; order Burkholderiales; family Burkholderiaceae_C; genus Hylemonella. The sequence continues at coordinate 695,774 of CAUPMJ010000001.1, forward strand.
GCGCCGGCCCAGGGCCTTGGCGATCTCCTCGTCGATGCCGAACAGGTCGAAGATCGGCCGTTCGCCCTTGTAGTGCTGCAGCTTGCCCACCGCAGCCGGCATGAACTCCATGCCGAAGGCGCGCAAGGCCTCGTACTGCTCGCGCGAATCGACCTTGATGGTCACCGTGTGCTCGCTGACCAGGTCGCGCAGCACGCGCTGCAGCAGGTTCAGGTCCAGATGCAGCAGGGACTTCGGGGGCAGGCGCGTGGAGGCGTCCTTGATGCGGGCCCAGGTCTTGCGCAGGTAGGCGATGTCCTCGCCCAGCTCGGCGTCGCTGGAATCCTCGCCATTGGTGCGCAGGATGAAACCGCCACCCTGCTCGCCCACCAGCTGCTGCAGCCGCGTGCGCAGCTCGTCGCGCTGCGCCAGCGGGATCTTCTGCGACACGCCGATGTGGTCGTCCTGCGGCAGGAAGACCAGCAGGCGCCCGGCAATGCTGACCTGGGTGGACAGTCGCGCGCCCTTGGTACCAATCGGGTCCTTGATGACCTGCACCATCAGCGCCTGGCCTTCGAACACCTGTTTTTCGATCGGCACCTGGGGCTGCGAGGCTCGCGACGCACTGAGCGACTCACCTTCAGCCGGCGGGTGCCAGACGTCGGCCACGTGCAGGAAGGCCGCCTTGTCCAGGCCGATGTCGATGAAAGCCGACTGCATGCCGGGCAACACGCGCGAGACCTTGCCCAGGTAGATATTGCCCACCAGGCCGCGCTCGCTGGCGCGCTCCACGTGCAACTCCTGCACGGCCGCGTTTTCCACCACGGCCACCCGCGTCTCCTGCGGCGACCAGTTGATCAGGATGTCTTCTTGCATGGGCAGCTTGTTAACTTAGATCTTGAAGCCGAAGGACGTGAGCAATTGTGCCGTCTCGTGCATGGGTAGTCCCATGATGCCAGAGTAGCTGCCCGAGATATGAGACATGAAGGCCGCCGCCCTGCCCTGCACCGCGTAGGCCCCGGCCTTGCCCATGGGCTCACCACTCGCCACATAGGCGGCGATCTGCTGGCGACTCATGGGGGCAAAGGTCACCCGCGACGTACTCAGCGCCTGAGCGCGCCGGCGCGCCGTTCCCACTGCCACGGCCGTGAGCACGCGGTGGCTATGGCCAGCCAATTCCCCCAGCATGCGCCGGGCATCCGCCTCATCTGCGGGCTTGCCGTAGATGACTCGCCCCAGGGCCACGGTGGTATCCGAACAGAGGACCGGCGCGGCCGGCAGACCGCGGCGCTTCAGGCGTGCCAGCGCCGCATCCAGCTTGAGCTGGGTGACGCGCTGCACATAGGCAGCCGGCGCCTCACCCGGCAGCACGGCTTCGATGCTCTCGGCGTCTTCATCCGAACCCGGCAAGAGCAGTTCATGGCGTACGCCGAGTTGCTCCAGCAATTGGCGACGGCGCGGGCTCTGCGACGCCAGGTAGATAAAGTCACTCACGGTGGTAAGGATGGTTGGCGTTGATGGACCAGGCGCGGTAAAGTTGCTCGACCAGCAGCACGCGCACCATGGCGTGCGGCAGGGTCAGGTCCGAGAGGCGGATGCGTTCGTGTGCGCCCTGGCGGAAGGCCGGCTCCAGCCCGTCGGGGCCGCCGATGACCAGGGCCACGTCGTCACCGCCCAGTTGCCAGTCCTTGAGCTTGGCCGCCAGGGCCATGGTGCTCAGCGGGGTGCCGCGCTCGTCCAGGGCGACGATGCGCGTACCTTTGGGAATCGCTTCCTCGATGCGCTTGCGCTCGGCCGCCATCAGCTGCTCCACGGTCCTGGAGCCGCGCGGTTCGGTCTTGACGGCCTTGAGCTCCAACCGCAACTCCGGGGGGAAACGCTTGGCGTAGTCGTCCCAGGCCGTCTGCGCCCAGTCGGGCACGCGCTGGCCGACCGCGACGATCAGCAGCTTCACCGGGCCTTGCGCGGTGCCGTCTTCTTCGCCGGGGCCTTGGTCGTCCTGCTGGCCGGCTTGGCGGCGGTCTTGGCGGCCGCTTTTTTCGCCGGCGCCTTGGTCGCGTTCACCTTGACGGTCTTGATCGGGGTCTTGACCGGGGCCTTGCGGGCCGGGGTCTTGGCGGCGACAGTCTTCTTGGCTGCCGGCTTGCCCGCGGCCTTCTTGCGGTCGGCCGCCTTCTTCTCCTCGGCCTTCTTCAGCTGGGCGCGCGAGGGGTAAGCCTCGGCCACACCCTGCTTGGCCGCGCTGGCACGCTTGAGGCTGCCGGTCTTGGCGGGCGCAGCGGCCCTGGCCGGCGCCTTCTCGGCCGCCTTGGCCGCCGGCTTGTCGGCACCGAACTTCAGGCGGATGGGCGTCTCGCCCCACAGATCTTCAAGGTGGTAGTACTGGCGGATGGCCGGCTGCATGATGTGCACCACAGCGGCGCCGCAGTCGACGATGATCCATTCACCGTTCTCTTCACCTTCCATGCGCGGCTTGGCAAAACCGGCATCGCGCACGGCGTCGCGCACGCTGGCCGCCAAGGCCTTGGTCTGGCGGTTGGAGGTGCCCGAGGCCACCATCACGCGCTCGAACAGCGCCGAGAGCTTCTCGGTATTGAACACCTGGATGTCCTGGGCCTTCACGTCCTCCAGGCCATCGATGATGGCGCGCTGGAGTTTCTGGATGTCTTTTTTGGCGGCGGTTTCGGTGGTCATCAGATGCTTTGGTAAAGGTGATTGTCTTCAATATAGCGCGCAACGGCAGGGCTGACCAGTGGGGCAATGCCCTGCTGGCTGGCGACGCGGGCGCGGATGCCGGTGGCGCTGATGTCCATGGCCGGCATCTGCAACTTGCAAAAACGTCCGGCCATCTCGGGCGGCGGGAAAAAACGGGTCTCCTGGCCGGTCAGAAGATCCCGGTCAGCTACACAAATTATAGCAAGACGGACAATCTCCTCCCAATGGCGCCAGGTCGGCAGCACATCGGCCTGGTCTTTGCCCATCACCAGGTAGAACTCGGCCTGCGGATCTTCGGCATGCAGCTCGCGCAGGGTGTCCAGCGTGTACGACGGGCCAGCCCGGCGGATTTCCCGGTCGTCCAGCCGCACCTGGGGCAGGCCGTCGAAAGCCAGCCGGCTCATGGCCAGGCGGTGCGAAGCCGAGGTCAGTGGCCGGCTCTTGTGCCAGGCCTGCCCGGTGGGCAGCACACGCAGCACATCCAGCTGGAGCTGCTCGATGGCGGCCTGGGCCAGGGCCCGGTGCGCCAGATGCGGCGGGTCGAAGGCGCCGCCGAACATGCCGATTTTTTGACGTGACACGGTCAAACCCAGTCGCGCCGCGGCAGGAAGCGGGTGTAGAGCTCGGCCTCGGGTGACCCCGCTACAGGCTGCTGCTGGTACGCCCAGCTCACCAGCGGCGGCATGGACAGCAGGATGGACTCGGTACGGCCACCGGACTGCAAGCCGAAATGCGTGCCCCGGTCCCAGACCAGGTTGAATTCGACGTAACGACCGCGCCGGTAGAGCTGGAAGGCCCGCTCGCGCTCGCCGTGTTCCAGGTGCTGGCGCTTCTCGACGATGGGCAGGTAGGCTGGCAGGAAGGCATCCCCCACGGCACGCAGCATGGCAAAGCTGCCCTCGAAGCCCAGTTCCGAGAAATCGTCGAAGAACACACCGCCAATGCCGCGCTGTTCGTTGCGGTGCTTGAGGAAGAAGTATTCGTCGCACCAGGTCTTGAAACGCGGGTACTTGTCGTCCCCAAACGGTTTCAGAGCGTCGCGGCAGACGGTGTGGAAATGCACCGCGTCGTCTTCGAAACCGTAATAGGGTGTCAGGTCCATGCCGCCGCCGAACCAGCAGACCTCCTGGCCGTCCTTGCCCTTGGCCGCCAGCATGCGCACGTTCATGTGCACGGTGGGTACATAGGGGTTGCGCGGATGGAAGACCAGGGACACGCCCATGGCCTCGAAAGGCGCGCCAGCCAGTTCGGGCCGGTGCTGGGTGGCCGAAGGCGGCAGCCGGGAGCCCTGGACGTGCGAAAAACCGCAGCCGGCACGCTCGAACACGGGGCCGTTTTCCAGAATCTTGGTCAGGCCCTGGCCCTGCAAGGGTTCACCCGGCTCCTTCTGCCAGGCATCGGCCAGGAAGCTGCTGCCGTCGACGGCAGCGATGGCATCGGTGATGCGCTGCTGCAGGCCCTGCAGGTAGGCACGCACGGTGTGAACGTTGGAGTGGGCGGTCGTCATGGTCTTATTTCACGATGGTGTCGGCGCGCGGCACGTTGCTGTCGAGCAGGCGGATGGGGGCGGCATGGCCAGGCCGGCAACCCGTCACGCCGTCGAAAACGGCCGCGATGCGCTGGAAATCGGCGGTTTCGTCCCCGCTGAGGCGGATAAAGTCGGTCACCTTCACCTCACGCAGGCGGTAGTCCACGCGCACCAGGCCCAGTGGCACACCGGCCTGCACGGCCACGCGGTAAAAGCCGCTGCGCCAACCGGGAATGTATTTGCGCGTGCCCTCGGGCGCTACAGCCAGCCAGAAATATTCGTCCCGGGCCCTGGCCTGCTCCAGCTGGGCCACGGTACCGGCGACCACGCCGTGGGCGGAAGTGCGCTCCACCGGCACGCCGCCCAAGCTGCGCATCCAACGACCGAACAGGGGAAAGCGGAACAGGCTGTCTTTCCCCCAGAAACGCACCGGGATGCCGATCGCCCATTTGGCGACCAGCAGGTTCACGAAATCCCAGTTGCTGGTGTGCGGGTAGACCGCCAGCACGCCCTGCATGGCCGGCAGGCCATCGAAATGGACGCGCCAGCCCATGCGCCGCAACAGCCAGCGCGCCAAGGCGCTGCCGCGGAACTGCACCGGATAGGGTCGGGAATAGTCGCTGCTGGACATCAGCTCTTGATGGCGCGGTAACCGATGTCGCGGCGATATTGCATGCCGTCGAAATGGATGCCCTGGGCCAGCTCGTAGGCGCGCTGCTGCGCCTGCTTGGTCGTGTCGCCCAGCGCGGTCACGCAGAGCACACGGCCGCCGGTCACCTGCACCTGGCCGTCCTTCAGCGTGGTGCCGGCATGGAAGACCACGCCCTCGTCGGTATCGGCCGGCAGGCCGGTGATGACGTCGCCCTTGCGGGGGTTCATGGGATAGCCGTGCGCGGCCATCACCACGCCCAGCGCGATGCGGCGGTCCCAGTCGAGCTCGACCTGGTCGAGCTTGCCATCGGTGGCCGCCAGCATGACGTCCACCAGGTCGGTCTTGAGGCGCATCATGATGGGCTGGGTCTCGGGGTCGCCCATGCGGCAGTTGAACTCCAGCGTCTTGGGGGCGCCGCTGCCATCGATCATCAGGCCGGCGTAGAGGAAGCCGGTGTAGGGGATGCCATCCTTCTCCATGCCCTTGATGGTGGGCAGGATGATCTCGCGCATAGCGCGGGCATGCACGGCGGGCGTGACCACGGGTGCGGGCGAATAGGCGCCCATGCCGCCGGTATTGGGGCCCTGGTCGGCATCCAGCAGGCGCTTGTGGTCCTGGCTGGTGGCCAGCGCCACCACGTTCTTGCCGTCGCACAGCACGATGAAGCTGGCCTCCTCGCCCTGCAGGAACTCCTCAATCACGACGCGCGCCCCGCCCTCGTTGTGGCTGACACCCAGCTTGTTGTCCAGCAGCATGAAGTCGATGGCCTCGTGCGCCTCGGCCGCCGTCATGGCCACCACTACACCCTTGCCGGCCGCCAGGCCGTCGGCCTTGACCACGATGGGCGCACCCATCTTGTCCACATAGGCGTGCGCTGCTGCGGCATCGGAAAAGGTGTCGTACTCGGCCGTGGGAATGCCGTGGCGCTTCATGAAGGCCTTGGAGAAAGCCTTGGAGCTCTCCAGCTGGGCCGCCGCTTTGGTGGGGCCGAACACACGCAGACCGTGCGCGCGGAACTCGTCCACCACACCGGCGGCCAAGGGTGCCTCGGGGCCCACCACGGTCAGGCCGATCTTCTCGGCCAAGGCCCAGGCGCGCAATTCCTGCACGTCGGTGATGGGCACGTTTTCCAGGCGCTTGTCGCGCGCGGTGCCGCCATTGCCCGGCGCCACGTATATCGTCTGCACCTTGGGCGATTGGGCCAATTTCCACGCCAGGGCGTGTTCGCGACCACCGCCGCCGATCACTAGAACTTTCATATCAACCTTTTTCTTTACCTGATCCCGGGGCAGAAGCACGCCGGGCAAGCGCCGTCACAGCGCCGCGTTGTGATAGACCTCCTGGACATCGTCCAGGTCTTCCAGCACGTCCAGCAGTTTCTGCATCTTCGCAGCGTCGTCGCCGCTGAGTTCAATGGTGTTCTCGGGGCGCATGGTCACGCCGGCCACCTCAGCCTTCAGGCCGGCTGCTTCCAACGCATTCTTTACGGCCTCGAAATCCTGGGGCGTGGTCAGCACCTCGATGGCGCCGTCGTCATCACTCACCACATCCTCGGCGCCAGCCTCCAGCGCCACTTCCATGACCTTGTCCTCGGAGGTGCCCGGGGCGAAGATCAGCTGGCCGCAGTGCTTGAACTGGAAGGCCACCGAGCCTTCGGTGCCCATATTGCCGCCCTGCTTGGAAAAAGCGTGGCGTACCTCAGCCACGGTGCGCACGCGGTTGTCGGTCATGGTGTCGACGATGATGGCCGCGCCGCCGATGCCGTAGCCCTCGTAGCGGATTTCCTCGTAGGTCACACCTTCCTGGTTGCCGGTGGCCTTGTCGATGTTGTACTTGACGCGATCGGCCGGCATATTGGCCGCCTTGGCCTTGTCGATAGCCAGGCGCAGACGCGGGTTGGCGGTCGGGTCTCCGCCACCGGCGCGCGCCGCCACGGTGATTTCACGGACGATGCGGGTCCAGATCTTGCCGCGCTTCTCGTCCTGCCGCCCCTTGCGGTGTTGGATATTGGCCCATTTACTGTGTCCAGCCACGAGGTGCCCTTCAAATTTCGTTAACCTATAGGGAGTGAATTGTACTTTTAGGGATATCCATGGCTGAACCCATCCTCATTGCGCAGCACGGAGACATCCAATGCTGGCTGCGCCCCGACAAGGCCAATCGCCACGGCCTGATCACCGGCGCCACCGGCACTGGCAAGACCATCACCTTGCAGACCCTGGCCGAAGGCTTCTCGCGCATCGGCGTACCGGTCTTCCTGGCCGACATCAAGGGCGACCTGACCGGCATCTCGCAGGCAGGAAAAATCGGCGACAAGCTGGCCAAGGTGATCGCCGAGCGCGGCCTGCCCACGCCCCAGCCCCTGGCCTGCCCCGCCACCCTGTGGGACGTGTTCGGTGCCCAGGGCCACCCGGTGCGCGCCACTGTCAGCGACCTGGGCCCCCTGCTGCTGGGCCGCATGCTGAACCTGAACGAAACGCAGGAAGGCGTGCTGCAGCTGGTCTTCAAGATCGCCGACGACCAAGGCCTGTTGCTGCTGGACCTCAAAGACCTGCGCGCCATGTGCCAGCACGTGGGGGACAACGCCTCGCAATTCACCACCGAGTACGGCAACATCAGTGCGGCCAGCATCGGTGCCATCCAGCGCGGCCTGTTGCAGATCGAATCGCAAGGGGGCGACAAGTTTTTCGGCGAGCCCATGCTCAACATCGCCGACTTCATGCAGACCGACGGCAAGGGCCACGGCGTGGTCAACGTGCTGGCGGCCGACAAGCTCATGAACTCCCCGCGCCTGTACGCCACCTTCCTGCTGTGGCTGCTCAGCGAACTGTTCGAACAACTGCCCGAGGTCGGCGACTTGGACAAGCCCAAGCTGGTTTTCTTCTTCGACGAGGCCCACCTGCTCTTCAACGACTCGCCCAAGGCCTTGCTGGAGCGCATCGAACTCGTGGTGCGCCTGGTGCGCAGCAAGGGCGTGGGTGTCTATTTCGTCACGCAGAACCCGCTGGACATCCCCGACACTGTGCTGGGCCAGCTGGGCAACCGCGTGCAGCATGCACTGCGCGCGTTCACGCCACGTGACCAGAAGGCCGTCAAGTCGGCTGCCGAGACCATGCGCCCCAAGCCCGGCCTGGACATCGCCGCGGCCATCACCGAACTGGGCGTGGGCGAGGCCCTGATCAGCCTGCTTGACGAAAAGGGCCGCCCCAGCCTGACCGAACGTGTCTACGTGCTGCCCCCGGGCAGCCAGATCGGCCCGGTCAGCCCCGAGCAGCGCCAGGCCCTGCTGGCCAACTCCGTGGTGGCCGGCGTCTATGAAAAGACGCTGGACCGCGAATCGGCCTTCGAGCATCTGGCCAGCCGAACGCAACAGAAGCAGGCCCAGGAAAAAGCGGCAGGCGAAGCCGCGGCGGCCCAGAAGGCCGGTGGTGGTGGCCTGCTCGACAGCCTGGGCGGCATCCTGGGTGGCGGGGCCGGCCGCACGCGCGCCAGCGCGGGCGAGCAGCTGATCAAGAGCGCGGCCAGTTCCATCGGCCGCGAGGTCGGGCGGCAGATCATCCGCGGGGTGCTGGGCAGCATCCTGGGCGGGAGCAAGCGGCGTTGACACCCGCACACGCAGGCCCGTCGCAAGTGATAAATTTCGCCCCTATACACGGTCACCACGCGCAAGCGCCCGACCGTCGCATGTCATCCTGAAGGAGCCCCCTGCGTGCCCACCCCGCCCTCCAACCCGCGTACCTCCGCCACGGCCAAGAAGGCCGGCGCGACCAGCCCCCAGGAAACGATCGAATGGCGCATCAAGGAACTGCGCGCGTTCGACGTGTCCGGCATCCGTGAGCGCTGGGATCCGAGCCTCGAAAGCCTGAAAAAGGACATCAACAGCGTCCTGGCCGAGGCCTTCGGAAATAACTCGCCGGAATACAAGACATTCGCGATCGAATCATTCGATGCGACCCTGCCACAGGATTTCAGCGGCCGTTATTCCCCCGAAGAATTGCAGCAGGCGCTCAAGGAAGGCGTGGAGAAGACCCTCATCAGCCTGAAACGCGTGAAAGGCCTGCTGGAAGAGCGCGCACGGAAGCAGTCCATTGCTCCTGCTCCTGCTCCTGCTCCTGCTCCTGCTCCTGCTCCTGCTCCTGCACCTGCACCTGCACCTGCTCCCGCACCTGCTCCCGCACCTGCTCCCGCACCTGCTCCCGCACCTGCACCTGCACCTGCACCTGCACCTGCACCTGCACCAGCACCTGCACCTGCACCTGCACCTGCACCTGCACCTGCACCTGCACCTGCACCTGCACCTGCACCCGCTCCCGCTCCCGCTCCCGCTCCGACCCCCACCCCTGCAGCGAACTCAACACCCACGCCTACGCCCGTGTCCACTCCAACATCCACACCCCCCCCGGTCACTTCCGGCACGAACATGCGTGTCAGCGTGCTCTGTCACCATGACGCTCCAGCCCGCGATGCAGTCACAGGATTCCTCCGACAGCTTGGATTGCAGAGCACGCTCCTGCCGGAAGCGCCCAAACCCACCGACACCACCTACGTCGAACGACTGCAGGCGCTGCGCCACGTGGATTTCGCCGTCGTCCTCCTACCGTCCAATACGCTGGACACCGCGACGGCGACTACCAAGTTTCTTTCGAGAGATCTGATGCTGGAGCTCGGCGTCCTGCTAGGCGCCCTGGACGGGTCGCGCGTCTGCTTTCTGTTGTCCGGAAATCCCGCCAAAACGTTGCCGTGGAACGGCTCGGTGATATTGAACATGGATGACGCAGGCTTATGGCACCTGCTGCTGGCCCGTGCGATGAAACAGGCCGGACTGGACGTGGACTTGAACCGCGCGCTCTGATCGCTGCCTGCCAAGGCGTGCGGCAAGAGACTTTCTTGCGTCGAGGCTCTGCGTCATGCCTGCCTTGCCGGGTCGCGCACCGGCGGCGGGTTGGGTGTCGGGTGATGCGCCCGACAGCGCACTCACTTTCTTTGCTTCGCCAAAGAAAGTAAGCAAAGAAAGGCGAGCCGGGTTCGTCGTCCCTCCGCTGCGCTACGGGCACGCTGCGTTGCTCGGCCAGTGCGGGAAGTGCAGAAACTCGCTGCGCTCAGACATCTGCACTTCTTTTTCCGCCCTGGCCTGCGCTACTCGCCTCCGCACACGGCAATGGGGGACCGGAGACAAAAACCAAAAACAACAAGGACGCGCCATGGCGCGTCCTTGTGGGGTTCGGATGTTTGGTTTCCGGCTGTCCGGTTCCCCCTGCCGTGTGGCAGGGCTGAGCAGCGCAGCAGCGGGCGGATCAGGGCGGGCGTTGTTTGAGCGCAGCGAGTTTAGCCCGACCCCGCCCGCTGCGAGCAGCGCAAGGTACCCCGCAGGGGCCCTGACTTCGGCTCGCCTTTTCTTTGGTGACTTTCTTTTGGCGAAGCAAAAGAAAGTTACTGCCCTGCCGGGTGCACATCCCGGCAATGCCACGAAAGCCAAGGACTGGGCAGGAAGAAGGGGATAGGCGCCCTTACTGCGCCACCCAACCCCCATCCATATTCCAAGCCACCCCCCGCACATTGTTGCCCGCAGCCGAGCAGAAGAACACGGCGAGCTCGCCCAGTTCATCCGTGGTGGTGAACTGCATGGAGGGCTCCTTCTCGCCCAGCAGCAGCTTCTTGGCCTCTTCGTTGGAGATCTTCAGCGCGGCGGCCTTGGCGTCCACCTGCTTCTGCACCAGCGGGGTCAGCACCCAGCCCGGGCAGATGGCATTGCAGGTCACGCCCGTGCTGGCGTTTTCCAGCGCGGTGACCTTGGTCAGGCCCACGACGCCGTGCTTGGCCGCCACATAGGCCGACTTCTCGGCCGAGGCCACCAGGCCGTGCACCGAGGCCACGTTGATGATGCGGCCCCAGTTGGCCGCTCGCATGGCCGGCAGCGCCAGGCGTGTGGCGTGGAAGGCGCTGGTCAGGTTGATGGCGATGATGGCGTCCCAGCGCTCGGGCGGGAAGTCCTCGATGCGCGCCACGTGCTGGATGCCGGCGTTGTTGACCAGGATGTCGACGCGGCCGAACTGCGCGGCGGCGTACTTCATCATGTCCTCGATCTCGGCCGGTTTGCTCATGTCGGCACCGTGGTAGGCCACCTTGACACCCAGCGCAGCGATCTCGGCCTTCGGGCCTTCGACATCGCCGAAGCCGTTGAGCACGATGTTGGCGCCCTGGCGGGCCATGGCCTTGGCGATCCCCAGGCCGATGCCGCTGGTGGATCCGGTGACGAGGGCAGTTTTTCCTTTGAGCATGGTGATGTCTCCTATAAAGGCTTTACGTTTGAATTAGGATGATGCCAAGTGCACCCGATGATCTGATTTCACCATGTCCGAGCCTACGCTGAACTACGTAACCTGTCCCGACGCCGCTGGTGGCCATCGCATGGCCTGGTGGCAGTGGGGCAACCCGACGGCGAGCCATGTGGTGATGTGCGTGCATGGCCTGTCGCGCCAGGGGCGCGATTTCGACGTGCTGGCGCAGGCCCTGTGCGATCGCGCTGGTGGCCAGATGCGGGTGGTCTGCCCGGACGTGGCGGGCCGCGGCCAGAGCGACTGGCTCAAGGATCCCATGGGCTACCAGATCCCTGCCTATGCGGCCGACATGCTGGTGCTGCTGGGCGAGTTGAAGCCCCTTACGCTGGACTGGGTCGGCACCAGCATGGGCGGCCTGATCGGTCTGGTGCTGGCCGGCCAGCCGCAACTGCCGTACAAGATCCGCAGGCTCGTGCTCAATGACGTGGGCCCGGCCATTTCCTGGCAGGCCATCCAGCGCATCGGGGAATACCTGGGCGCACCGGTGCGATTCAGCTCCGTCGAGCAGGCGGCGGAGGCGCTGCGCCTGATCTCCGTGGGTTTCGGCCCGCACACACGCGAGCAGTGGCTGGCGCTGACGCGGCCCATGCTCAAACCCGCCAGCGATGGCAGCGGTCTCATGCTGCACTACGACCCGGCCATTGCCATGCCCTATGGCACGCTGACGCAGGAAAACTCGGCGCAAGGCGAGAAGACGCTCTGGCAGCTTTACGACGCCATCACCGCCCACACGCTCCTGCTGCGCGGCGCCAACTCCGACCTGCTGTCGCCCGAGACGGCCCTGGCCATGACCCAACGCGGCCCGCGCGCGCAGCTTGTCGAATTCCCCGGCGTCGGCCACGCCCCCACCCTGGTCGCGGCCGACCAGGTGCAGGTGGTCTGCGATTTCCTGCTCGGCGCCGGCGCATGAGTTCCCCATGAAAAGCCACGCGTCCGCATTGCCCGGCGGCGAGACGCGCTCGCCGCTGATCGCCGCCACCGCCCATAGCCTGCCCGAACAGGCGCACGCCCTGGTCCGCGCACGCGCCTTTGCCGAGCCCCTGCTGGCCAACGAAGCGCTGGACACCGGTGAGAACGCCCTGGCCCATGCCGATGCGGTCGCCGCCATCCTCCAGTCCATCGGCGGTTCCGAGGCCATGCAGGCGGCCTGCTACCTGGTCTACACCAGCAACCACCTGAACAAGCCGCAGGAGATCATCGCCAAGGCCTTCGGCGAGAGTTATGCCGAGCTGGCCGTGGAGACCACCAAACTGGTGCAGGTGCAGCGCCAGGCCAGCGCAGCCCAGCAGGCAGCCCTGCGTGCCGGCACGCCCGTGCCCATGGCCCAGACCACGGCGGCGCAGACCGAGAACGTGCGCAAGATGCTGCTGGCCTTCTCGCGCGACCTGCGCGTGGTGCTGCTGCGCCTGGCCTCGCGCCTGCAGACGCTGCGCTATTTCGCAGCGACCAAGCAGGCGCTGCCTGCTGGTCTTGCGGCCGAGTCGCTCAACGTGTTCGCGCCGCTGGCCAACCGCCTGGGTATCTGGGAGATCAAGTGGGAGATGGAAGATCTGTCCTTCCGCTTCCTGGAGCCCGACACCTACAAGCAGATTGCGCGCCTGCTGGACGAAAAACGCATCGAGCGCGAAGACTACGTGCAGCGCTTGCGCGAACGGCTGGAGACCGAACTGCGCACGCAAGGCATCCCGGCCCAGGTGCAGGGGAGACCGAAGCACATCTACAGCATCGTCAAGAAGATGCGCGGCAAGTCGCTCGACTTCGACCACGTCTACGACGTGCGTGCCCTGCGAATCGTGGTCCCTTCCGTGCCCGACTGCTACGCGGCACTGAGCTGGGTGCACAGCCAGTTCACGCCGGTGACCGAGGAGTTCGACGACTACATCGCCCGGCCGAAGGCCAACGGCTACCAGTCGCTGCACACCATCGTGCGCGACGGCGAGGGGCGCCCCATCGAGATCCAGATCCGCACCCAGGCCATGCACGAACACGCCGAGCACGGCGTGGCCGCGCACTGGGCCTACAAGGAGGCCGGCGCCAAGGGCTACTCGGGCGTGACGGCCGACAGCGCCTACGACGCCAAGATCGCCGTGCTGCGCCAGCTGCTGGCCTGGGAGCGCGACCTCTCGGGCCCGCAGCAGGCGCAGGGCGTGTTCGAGGACCGCATCTACGTGCTCACGCCCGATGCCGCCATCGTCGAGTTGCCCCAGGGCGCCACCCCGGTGGACTTCGCCTACAGCGTGCACACCAACCTGGGCCACCGCTGCCGCGGTGCCCGCATCGATGGCGCCATGGTGCCGCTGAACACGCCGCTGAAAAACGGCCAGACGGTGGAGGTCGTCACCGCCAAGGAAGGCGGCCCCTCGCGCGACTGGCTCAACACCGAACTCGGCTTCCTGGTCAGCCCGCGTGCGCGCAGCAAGGTGCGCGCCTGGTTCAACGCCCAGGCCACGCACGAGACCATCGCACGTGGCCGCGAGGCGGTGGAAAAACTGCTGCAGCGCGAAGGCCGCACCGCCATCAAACTGGACGACCTGGCCGCACAGCTGGGTTTCGCCTCGGCCGAGGCCCTGTTCGAGGTCGTCGGCAAGGACGAGTTCTCCCTGCGCAGCATCGAGACCGTGCTGCGCCCGGCCGAACCGCCGGCGCCGGCCGACGAGCAGGCCCTGCTCAAGAAATTCAAGGGCGGCAGCAGCTCACGCGGCGGCGTGCTGGTGGTGGGCGTCGACTCCCTGCTCACGCAGCTGGCCAAATGCTGCAAACCCGCGCCACCGGACGATATCCGCGGTTTTGTCACGCGCGGCAAGGGCGTCAGCGTGCACCGCGCCGACTGCAGCAACCTGCACCAGCTGGTGGCAAAGCATGGTGAGCGCGTGATCGAGGTCGAATGGGGCGTGCCCAAGGGCGGTGAAGTGCCGCTCTACCCGGTGGACGTGTCCATCGAGGCCGCCGACCGCCAGGGCCTGCTACGCGACATCCTGGAGGTCTTCTCCAAAGACAAGCTCAACGTCGTCGGTGCCCAGACGCAGACCGTCAAGGGCGTGGCGTGGATGACGCTCACCGTGGAGATTTCGGATTCGGGGCGACTGGGGAAGGTGCTGGCGACGGTGGAGGGGTTGTCGGGGGTGAGGACGGCACGGAGGCGGTAACGCCTCTTTTGAGAGCCTCCTTGCTGGCGAGGCTTTGCCGGGATATGCGCCCGGCAGCGCACTTACTTTCTCTTGCTTCGCCAAGAGAAAGTAAGCAAAGAGAAGGCGAGCCGAAGTCAGGGCCCCTGCGGGGTACCTTGCGCTGCTCGCAGCGGGCGGGGTCGGGCTAAACTCGCTGCGCTCAGACAACGCCCGCCCTGATCCGCCCGCTGCTGCGCTGCTCAGCCCTGCCACACGGCATAGGGGACCAAACAGCCGGAAACCAAACAACCGAACCCCACAAGGACGCGCCCTGGCGCGTCCTTGTTGTTTGGGGTGTCTGGTATTCGGTTCCCCCCGCCGTCATGAGGAGGCGAGTAGCGCAGGGAACGGCGGAGAAAGAAGCGCAGATGTTTGAGCGCAGCGAGTTTCTGCGCTTCCCGCCGGTCCCGAGCAACGCAGCATGCCCGTAGCGTAAGCGGAGGGTCGACGAATCCGGCTCGCCTTTTCTTTGGTGACTTTCTTTTGGCGAAGCAAAAGAAAGTTACTGCCCTGCCGGGGGCACATCCCGGCAAAGCCACGCCCGCCAGGGCATAGGCCAGCAGAAGATCAGGACGACTGCCGAAACGCCATCAACGCCTGATTGCGCAAAGTCCGCAACAGCGCCAACTCCTTCTCCCCCAGCTGCAACTCCCCCAGCTCCCCCTTGTCGGCATAGATCAGGCCGAAGGGCGAGCCTTTGAGCATCAGCGGCAAAAGAAGGAACGACGAGGCATGGACCGAGGTCCGGTACCAGTCCGGCAGCCGCTCGGCCACGCGCGTGGCGCCGGCGTCGCTGATCATGGTGTCGACGCCTTTGCTGCAGACCGCGGAAAACAGGTCGCTCTTCTGCGGGTGCAGCGGGATGTGGAAGGACTTGACGATCTGCTCCACGCCTGGCCCCAGGCCGAAGCGGCCGGTCAGCGCATCCTGCTTGGCATCGCGCATGCAGAAAACGATCTGGCGAAAACCCATGGCGCGGAACATGGTCTCCAGGATCATGCGCAGGATGTCACTGAGCTTGAAGTCCTCGACCATGGCATTGGTGATGTCCTGGATGCCCGCGGCCAGCATTTCGGCCACGCGCTGCGACTCCTGGGCCAGGGCCGCGATCTGCTCGGGTGTCACGGGCTGGGTCGCATGCAATTCGAAGGAGCCCACCGAATCGTGAAAGCCGTCCTCCCCCGCCATCGGATCGTGCAGGGTCACGGTCTGCGGCATCGCGCCGCCGTGGTTGCCCGGCTGCAGGAGACGGGCCGCAGGCGAATCGGGCGCCACCTTGAAATCCATGGCGCGCGCCAGCTCGGCCAGCTTCTCGCGCGCGCGCTGGGTCGCAGCCTCCATGGCCTTGCTGTCGATGCCGATGCCGCGCGCGTAACGCTGGCCCAGCTGCGTCACCCTGGCCTGAGCGGACCGGGGTTCGGTATGCAGCAGGACATCGGCCATCTCGTTGGACGCCAAGGCGATCCAGCGCAATCGGTCCTCAAGCTCCTTGGGCGGTGAGGTCGGCGCCGGACCTGTAGGCTTGCGTATGCAATGCTGGATGCTATCGGGCAGGTGCCAGGCCTTGCTGATACCCACCCCCAGCTGCTCGTAGCTAATGCCCAGCACGGTGACGGCGGCGCTGTCCTCGGGAATGGGCTCCTTGCCACCGGTCAGGGCACGAACGGCACGCGCCTCTTCCGGGAAATAGTATTCGGTGAGCAGTCGTCCGAGGTTCTGGAACATGGCGCCGAGGAAGGCCTCCTCGCCTTCGCTGCGCACCGGGCTCAATTCGATGGCGATCGCGCCGGCCATCAGCGAGCGCAGGAACTCTTCCTTGAGCAGGTTGGCGTGTGCCTTGTCCTGCATGTGGTCGAGCAGCACCAGGCTCAGCGCCATGTTACGGATGCCATTGAAGCCCACCAGCGTGACGGCACGTGACACCGTGCTGATGGTGCCGCCCCGCGCGTATTGCGCCGTGTTGACCACACGCAACAGCTTGTTGGTCAGCGCCACGTCTTTCAGGATCTCGTTGGTCAGGGTGGCCACGCTCTCGCGGTCCGAGCTGGAGATGCTCTGGATACGCATGATCGAACCCGACATCGCCGGAAAATCGCTCTTGTGCCGCATGCGACGCAGCAGGAACTCCACCGTGCCGCTGTGGCTGTCCTTGCCGGCGTCTGCCAGTGGCGTGATGACCGGCCGTTGCCACCTCTTCAGTTCATCGCGGAACACCTGGGCTGACGGATGGCGCTGGCGCGGGTCACGCATCAGACCGCGCAGCAAGATGGCGCGCAAGCCGTCGTCGGCCTCGCTGCCCAGGTCGGCCGGCAACTGCAGGTCTTCCAGCGCCACACGCTGCATGGCGCGCCAGGGATCGCGCTCGTCGATCAGGCGCTGGCCACTGAGCATCTCCGTCAGCACGACGGCGGCGGAAAAAATATCCATGGCCGGCGTCGGCGGCGCTCCCGTGGCGGCCTCCGGCGACATATACCCCGGCGTGCCGCCGATCGCCTGCAGGGCCTTGGCCGGCACGGACGGTGCCTCGCTCTCCTGCACACGCACGGCTATGCCGAAATCCATCACACGCGCGCGACCGCTGGCATCGACCAGCACATTGGAGGGTTTGAGGTCGCGGTGCACGATGCCGGCGGCATGCGCAGCGGCAAGTGCTTCCAGCACGTCGACCATCAGGCCCACCGCCTCACCCGGCGGCAGCGCACCGCGCTGGTGCAGGATCGCGGCCAGGGTCTGGCCCGGCACGTACTCGAAGACCAGGTAGGGCTGCTGGTCTTCGACATCGGCTTCGAAGACCGGAATGATGTTGGGGTGTGTCAGGCGGCTCACACTGCGCGCCTCCTGCAGCCACTGGGCCACCAGCGCCGCATCGGCACCCTGCTCGGGGCGCAACAGCTTGATGGCCACCTCGCGCTCCAGCCGCGGATCAAAAGCCAGCCAGACCGTGGCCTGCCCACCCTGCCCGATCAGGCGCTGCAGCTTGAAACGCCCGATGCTGTCGCCCACCTTGGGTTCAGGCAAGGCCGCGGCGGGACGCCGGGGGTTCTGAAAGGTGGGCAGGGGCAACATGGCTGTTCCAAGCAGTGTAGGTCGGCGCGAGAGCCGCGCAAGCCCGGGTAAGTCCCGGGCTTGTCTTTATTTGAGTTGCACGGAACCGCTGACCGTGACCTGCACCTGGGCCTGGCCGGCCTCCACCGGCAGCGGCGCGTCGGAGGCCATGCTGCTTTTCGCCTCCATGGCCATGAAACGCGGGCGGATCTGCGCACCCTGCTCCTGGCTGTTGATGTTGATCTCGCGCAGACTGTAGCCGCTGAAACCAAAGCTCCGCGCAATGTCCGTGGCCCGGGCGCGGAAACGCTCGATGGCCTGGGCCTGGGCCTGCTGCTCCAGGCGCTCGCGCTGCTCGCGGCTCAGGCCGAAGACCGTCTGCGCCACCGCCATGCCCTGGATGCGGCCGGCCAGGGCCGCAATACGCTCCAGATCGCTACCGGACAGCACCAGCTCGGCCGTGCCCTGCCAGGTGCTGATGCGCCCGTCGCGGTTGCTGCGCGGGAAGAGGCTGAAATTGCCGCTACGCACCTCCAGGCCGCCGGGCTGGGCGGCGGGGCGCGCCTCGGCCAGGGCCGCATCCAGCACGGCCTTGAGCTGTTGCTGCACCACCGCCGGATCACTGCCCTCGCGCGTGGCGCGCAGCGTCACGCTGAGCTGATCCTGACGAGCCTCCAGCGTGGCTGTGGCCGCGAACTGAACCACATCACGCGGCATCGGCCCGAGCTGGGCGTGGGCCACAGACGCGGCCCACAGGCCAGCGGCCAGCAGCAAAACGGGGGAAGGAGAAAAAATCGCTTTCATGGCACGGGACTCCTGAGGCTATGCAGCATTCTTGCGGGGACCTACTTGCACATTGGGCCGAGATTTGTAACAGTATGTCAAAGTCAGGCCTCCTGGAGGCTGAGGGCCGGTTGTGACCGGCAAAATCCGCAGCTTGCACACCGTCCAAGGCCGAGCAAAGAACATGACGTCCATTTCAAGCCGTACCGACAAGATCCTGGTCGTCGATGACGACGCGCGCATCCGCGACCTGCTGCGCCGCTACCTGACGCAGGAGGGCTTCGAAGTCTTCCAGGCCGAGGACGGCAAGTCCCTCACGCGCATCCTGCTGCGCGAGACGGTGGATCTGATCGTGCTGGACCTCATGATGCCCGGCGAGGACGGCCTGTCGATCTGCCGGCGCCTGCGCGCGGCCAACGACAAGACCCCCATCATCATGCTGACCGCCAAGGTCGAGGACGTGGACCGCATCGTCGGCCTGGAGGTCGGCGCCGACGACTACCTGGGCAAGCCCTTCAACCCGCGCGAGCTGCTGGCACGCATCAACGCCGTGCTGCGCCGGCGCCCGGCACTGGAGGCGCCCGGCGCGCCGTCGAGCGACCAGGAGGTAGTGAGCTTCGGCCCCTACACCTTCGACATGGGCGCGCGCACCTTGCGCAAGGAGGGCGAGGAGCTGCCCCTGACCACGGGCGAGTTCGCCATGCTCAAGGCCCTGGTGCGGCATCCGCGCCAGCCCATGTCGCGCGAGAAGCTGGCCCAGCAGGCCCGCGGGCGCGAATTCGAGCCCTTCGACCGCAGCCTGGACGTGCAGGTCTCGCGCCTGCGCAAGCTCATCGAGGTCGACCCGGCCGTGCCGCGCTACATCCAGACCGTCTGGGGCGTGGGTTATGTCTTCGTACCGGACGGTGCAGGTTGATCTTTCGCAGCCACCGTTCCCCTGCCCCGCTGCGCTCCTCTCTGCTGGATCCGTCGCGCTGGCACTCCCGGCTGACCGAGGAACAGCACGGCGGCAGCAATCCGCAGGAAACCACCCCGGCCGAACTCGACGGCGAAGTGCGCGACCAGACCGGCCTGAGCCTGTTCTGGCGCACCTTCTTCCTGCTCGCCCTGCTGCTGTTCGGCAGCATCCTGGCCTGGCTGCAGACCCTGCGCGCCCTGGAGTTCGAGCCACGCGCCATCCAGACCGCGCAGCAGATCGCCTCGCTGGTCAACCTCAGCAGAGCGGCGCTGGTGCATTCCGACGCGATCATGCGCGTCTCGCTGATCAAGACCATGACCGAGAAGGAAGGCGTGCGTGTGCTGCCGCGCGAGCCCAGCGACCGCTATGAGCCCTTCGATACCGACAGCGTGAACCGGCGCATCAACCAGGAGCTGACGGCCCGCCTGGGCCCGGGCACCGTGGTGGCCAACAGCGTCAACGGCAAGCCGGGCTTGTGGGTCGGCTTCGTGATCGACCGCGACAACTACTGGCTGCACACCGACCGCTCGCGCTTCAACCAGACCGCCAGCAAGACCTGGCTGATCTGGCTGAGCACCGGCGCCCTGCTCTCGCTGGCCGGTGCAGCCATCATCGCGCGCCTGATCAACCGCCCGCTCAAGCAGTTGTCCTTTGCCGCCAGCCGCATCCGCGAGGGCGACTTCGCGGCCAGCCGCCTGAACGAGCGCGTACCGACCACCGAAATCCGCCAGGTCAACATCGGCTTCAACCGCATGGCTCAGCGCCTGGCCAAGATCGAACAAGACCGCGCCGTCATGCTGGCGGGCATCTCGCACGACCTGCGCACCCCCTTGTCGCGCCTGCGCCTGGAAACCGAGATGAGCGTGACCGACCCGGATGCCCAGGCGCACATGGTGGCCGACCTGGAACAGCTCGACGCCATCATCGACAAATTCCTCGACTACGCGCGCCCCGACCACGTGCGCCTGTCACCGGTCAACCTCAACGAGGTCATCCGCGCCAGCCTGTTCGCTTTCAAGGACCGTCCCGACATGCAGTTCAACCTGAACCTGCAGGACAACGTCTCGGTGGTGGCCGACGCCGTGGAACTCGGCCGCGTCATCTCCAACCTAGTGGAAAACTCACGCCGTTATGGCAAGGAGCCGGAGAGCGGCATCACCACCGTGGACATCACCACCCGCGCGCGCGACCAGTGGGTGCAGATCCGCGTGCGCGACCATGGCCCGGGCGTGGCGCCCGAGCACCTGCCCAACCTGACCAAGCCCTTCTACCGCGGCGACGAGGCCCGCACTGCGGCCACCGGGGCCGGCCTGGGCCTGTCCATCGTGGACAAGACAGTGCGCCGCATGGGGGGCAAGTTCGGCCTGGGCAACAGCAGCACCGGCGGCTTCACCATCCGCATCCAGCTCAAGCAGGCGCACGCCTGAGCCCCAAAACTTGTGAAGAAATCGTAGCGAGCGGCCCGAACGCAAGGCGGACGGAGCGCAGCCACCGGAACGTACTTCAGGTACGTGAGGATGGCGACAACGCAGTTGCGGCGTAGGCTAACTTTCGCGAAGCGAAAGTTAAGCGTAGCGGCCGTAGCCAACATCGCCCAACGCGGCGACGGGCAAGCGCAGTAGATTTATTCACAAGTTTTTAGCGTGCCAGCAGCACGATGGCCCGTGCCTCGATGCTCAGCCCCTCGCCCACGGGCCCCATCTTTTCGGCCGTCTTGGCCTTCACGTTGACCTGATCGGCCCCCAGGCCGAGCACCGCGGCGATGCGTTCGCGCATGGCCGCAATGTGCGGTGCCATCTTGGGCGCCTGGGCGATGATGGTGCTGTCGACATTGGCGATCTGCCAGCCGTGGGCACGCACGCGCGCTGCCGCTTCGGCCAGCAGCACCGATGAATCGACGCCCTTGAAGCGCGCATCGGTGTCGGGGAAATGGCGGCCGATGTCTCCCAGGCCGGCCGCGCCCAGCAACGCATCGGTGATGGCATGCAGCAGCGCATCGGCATCCGAATGGCCCAGCAGGCCTTTCTCGTAGGGAATCTCGACGCCGCCCAGGATGAGCTTGCGCCCCTCGACCAGGGCATGCACGTCCCAGCCCTCACCGACCCGCATGGAAAAAAGAGTGCTCATGACGTTGTCCTTGTGGCGTCCACCCGGGCCCTGAGCACGGCCTCGGCCAGCGCAAAGTCCTCGGGGTAGGTCACCTTGAAATTCTGCGCGCTGCCGCTCACCAGGCGCGGCGCCAGGCCCAGCGCCTCGATGGCCGAGGACTCGTCGGTCACCTCCACGCCGGTCTGCGCCAGGGCGCGCTGCAGCAGCCCCAGGCGGAACATCTGCGGCGTCTGCGCCAGCCACTTGTCGCTGCGCGCCAGCGTGGCGCTTACCCGGCCGTCCTGTTCCTGCTTGAGCGTGTCAGGCAGTTTCAGCGCCAGCAGGCCGCCCACCGCATCCTGCGCGCAGGCCTCGATCAGCTGGCTGATCTGCTGCGGCGTCACCAGGCAGCGCGCGGCATCGTGCACCAGCACCCAGTCCTGCTCGCCGGCCCCCAGGCTGCGCAGCACGGCCAGGCCGTTCGTCACCGTGGCGGCGCGCGTCGCACCACCGCAATCGGCCAGGGCATAACTGGCCGTGGTCACGGGTTCGAGAAAACGGTCGCCCGGGGCCACCACCACCAGGGTGCGCTGCAGTTGCGGCACCGCGGCGAAAGCCGCCAGGGTATGCCGCACCATGGGCTGGCCCGCGACGGGCTGGTACTGCTTGGGGCCGGCACCGCCGGCGCGACTACCGCTGCCGGCACAGGGTATGAGGGCCCAATAGCGGGCGGCAGGGGAAGTGGACTTGGAGGTCATGGGTGAGCTGTCATTCTAGAGGGCCCGTAGTCCACTAAAATCGGGACAGCACACCCCCCGCCATCCGCGCAGGGGGTTTTTGCGTTTTTTGATTTGGTTCCTCGATGGATCTCCCCAAACTCCAAGCCGGCAAGCGCTACACCCTGCCCCGCCCCCCGGGCTCGTCCGACGCCTTGCTGCTGGCCCGCCTGGCCGAACGCGAGCAGGCCGCCGGCCGGCTGCTGGCCATCGTCTGCGGCGACGCCACCGACGCCCAGCGCCTGATCGACGAGATCGCCTTTTTCAAGCCGGAGCTGCGCTGCGCCATGTTTCCCGACTGGGAAACCCTGCCCTACGACACCTTCTCGCCGCACCAGGACCTGATCAGCGAACGCCTGGCCACGCTCTGGCGCCTGTACAACCACGGCAAAGGCTCGCCCGAGGACACCACGGACATCGTGCTGATCCCGGCCACCACGGCGTTGTACCGCCTCGCACCACCGGGTTTCCTGGCCGCGCACACCTTCTCTTTCAAGGCCAACCAGACACTGGACGAAGCGCAGTTCCGCAGCCAGCTCACCCTGGCCGGCTACAACCACGTGACCCAGGTCGTGAGCCCGGGCGAGTACGCCGTGCGCGGCGGCCTGATCGACCTCTTCCCCATGGGCTCGCAAGTGCCCTTCCGCGTCGACCTGTTCGACAACGAAGTCGACTCCATCCGCACCTTCGACCCCGACAGCCAACGCAGCCTCTACCCCGTACCCGAGGTGCGCCTGCTCCCCGGGCGCGAATTCCCCATGGACGACGATTCGCGCGCCCTGTTCCGCCGCCGCTGGCGTGAGCTGCTCGAAGGCGACCCGACCAAGAGCCGCATCTACAAGGACATCGGCAACGGCGTGGCCACCGCCGGCATCGAGTACTACCTGCCGCTGTTCTTCGAGCAGACCGCCACCGTCTTCGACTACCTCGGCGCCGGCACCGACCAAGCCGCCACCGTGGTGCTGCACGGCGAGCTGGAGCCCGCACTGCAGCGCTTCTGGCAGGACACCAAGGAACGCTATCGCCTGGCCCAGGGCGAACCCGATCGGCCGCCGCTGCCGCCCGAGTCGCTCTTCCTGGGCATCGAACAGTTCTTCAGCCTGGCCAACGGCCACGCACAGCTGGCCATACGCCCAGGCAATGCAGAGGGCGTGGCCGAATTCAACCTGCTGCCCGAGCTCACCGTGGTGCGCGGCGCCGAAGACCCGCTGGCAAAACTGAAGGATCACCTGCGCAACACCCAGCACCGCGTGCTGCTGCTGGCTGAAAGCGATGGCCGACGCGAAAGCCTGCTCGACTTCCTGCGCGCCAGCAGCGTCATCCCGCCCGCCTTCGACTCGCTGGAAGAGTTCAAGGCCAGCGACGAGAAACTGGGCATCGCCACCGCCGCGCTCAACGTGGGCTTTGCCTGGACCGAAGAGGGCCTGGACTTCGTCACCGAGACCGAGCTCTTTGCCGCCGGCCCCAGTACACGCCGGCGCAAGAAACAGGAACAGGTCAGCGACGTCGAGTCGCTGATCAAAGACCTGTCCGAACTCAAGGTCGGCGACCCGGTGGTGCATGCCAGCCACGGCATCGGCCGTTACCGCGGCCTGGTGAACATGAGCGTGAGCGGCCAGCTGCAGGACGACGGCACACCCGAGATGCAGGAGTTCCTGCACCTCGAATACGCCGACAACGCCGTGCTCTACGTACCGGTCAGCCAGCTGCAGCTCATCAGCCGCTACACCGGCGTGAGTGCGGACGAAGCACCGCTGCACCGCCTGGGCTCGGGCCAGTGGGACAAGGCCAAACGCCGCGCGGCCCAGCAGATCCGCGACGCCGCCGCCGAGCTGCTCAACATCTACGCACGACGCGCCGCACGCGAAGGCCATGCCTTCCGCTTCTCGCCGCGCGACTACGAACAGTTCGCCAACGACTTCGGCTTCGAGGAAACCGCCGACCAGCGCGCCGCCATCCACGCCGTGGTGCAGGACATGGTGAGCCCGCGCCCCATGGACCGCCTGGTCTGCGGCGACGTGGGCTTTGGCAAGACCGAGGTCGCCCTGCGTGCAGCCTTTGTCGCCGTCACCGGCGGGCGCCAGGTCGCCTTCCTCGCGCCCACCACGCTCCTGGCCGAGCAGCACTACCAGACCCTGGTGGACCGCTTCTCCAAGTGGCCGGTGAAGATCGCCGAGATGAGCCGCTTCCGCTCGGGCAAGGAGATCACGGCGGCCATGAAGGGCATTGCCGACGGCAGCGTGGACATCGTGGTCGGCACGCACAAGCTGCTCAGCCCCGACACCAAGTTCAAGAACCTGGGCCTGCTCATCATCGACGAGGAACACCGTTTCGGCGTGCGCCACAAGGAAGCCATGAAGGCCCTGCGCGCCGAGGTCGACGTGCTCACGCTGACCGCTACCCCCATCCCCCGCACCCTGGGCATGGCGCTCGAAGGCCTGCGCGACCTGTCCGTGATCGCCACCGCGCCGCAACGCCGCCTGGCCATCAAGACCTTTGTGCGCAACGAGGACAAGGGCGTGATCCGCGAGGCCGTGCTGCGTGAATTGAAACGCGGCGGCCAGGTCTACTTCCTGCACAACGAGGTCGAGACCATCGAGAACCGCCGCGCCAGCCTGGAGCTGCTGCTGCCCGAGGCCCGCATCGATGTGGCCCACGGCCAGATGCCCGAGCGCCAGCTCGAAGCCGTGATGCGCGACTTCGTGGCCCAGCGCACCAACCTGCTGCTGTGCTCCACCATCATCGAGACCGGCATCGACGTGCCCTCGGCCAACACCATCGTGATCTCCCGCGCCGACAAGTTCGGCCTGGCCCAGCTGCACCAGTTGCGCGGCCGTGTAGGCCGTAGCCACCACCAGGCCTACGCCTACCTCATGGTGCCCGACAAGGAGAGCCTGACCAAGCAGGCCAGCCAGCGCCTGGACGCCATCCAGGCCATGGAAGAGCTGGGCTCGGGCTTTTACCTGGCCATGCACGACCTGGAAATCCGCGGCGCCGGCGAGGTGCTCGGTGAAAACCAGAGCGGCAACATGCTGGAGGTGGGCTTCCAGCTCTACAACGAGATGCTCGGCGAAGCCGTGCGCTGCCTGCGCGAAGGCAAGGAGCCGGACCTGCTCTCGCCCATGAGCGTCACCACCGACATCAACCTGCACGCCCCGGCGCTCTTGCCCGACGACTACTGCGGCGACGTGCACATGCGCCTGTCCTTCTACAAGAAACTCGCCACGGCCAAGAAGACCGAACAGATCGACGCGCTGATGGAAGAAATCGTCGACCGCTTCGGCAAGCTTCCGCCCCAGGCGCAAACGCTGATCGACGTGCACCGCCTGCGGGTCATCAGCCAGCCTTATGGCGTGGTCAAGGTGGATGCGGCGCCGCACCTGATCAACATCACCTTCCGCAAGGACGCGCCGGTGGACCCGGCCAAGGTGATCGAGCTGGTGCAGAAGAACCGCCACATCAAGCTGGCCGGCAACGAGAAGCTGCGCATCGAGCGCGAACTGCCCGACCCCAAGGCCCGCGCCCATATGGTGCGCGACGTGCTGCGCGCGCTCGGCACCCCGCGCACCGCCGACGCTGCGGCCTGAAAAAAATGAAACACCCCCAGGCTCCGCGCACTGCGTGTCGCTCCGCCACCCCCCTCAAGGGGGCAACGCCAGTGGCCCGGCAAAGCCGGTTCCACGGCGTTCCCCGGTTGCAGCTTTGTATGCGTCGCTGTGTCTGCACTACTCGAAGGGACACAAGACATGCTTGAACCCCTGCTCGCGCTGCTCATCCTCTTGCCGGCCCTGTGGCTGCGGCCCTGGCGACTGCTGGCCCGCGCCGGGCTGCAGACGCCGCTGCTGGCCACGCTGGCGCTGCTGCCGTTGCTGTGGGCCCTGCCTTTCTGGCACGCCATGCCGCTGCAGTTGCAGTGGTCGGGTGCCTGCCTGGTCACCTTGTGCCTGGGCTGGCCGCTTGCGGTCCCCGTGCTCACCGCGGTGAGCGCCATCACCTGGCTCATCACGCCCGCCACGGGCGAACAGGCCCTGGCCCTGCTGCTGTGGCAAGGGCTGGTACCGGCCACGCTGGCCCTGGGCCTGGGCGGCCTGCTGCGCCGTTTTGTGCCGCACCACCCATTTGTCTACGTGCTGGGCCGCGGTTTCCTGGGCACCGTGCTGTGTCTCTTCGCCGCCAGCCTGCTGGCCCAGGCCGCCGGCCACAGCCTGCCCAATATCGGTGACGAACTGTCCTGGGTGGCCCTGTGGCTCATGGCCTGGGGCGACGCCTTCGTCACCGGCATGATGACGGCCATCTTTGTGGCCTACCGCCCCGAGTGGCTGGCCACCTGGTCCGACACGCTTTACCTGAAATCCTGAACCGCCCCATGACTACTCCTTCCACCGAACACGCGCCCGGCCTCGTGCTGCAAGGTTTCACCCCGCCGCTGCGCCTGCACGACTTCAAGCTGATCGCCTTCGACATGGACTCCACGCTGATCAACATCGAGTGCGTGGACGAGATCGCCGACGCCGTCGGCCGCAAGACCGAGGTGGCCGCCATCACCGAAGCCGCCATGCGCGGCGAAATCACCGACTTCAAGGACAGCTTGCGCCGTCGCGTGGCCCTGCTCAAGGGCGTGACCACGGCCGACCTGGAGGCCGTCAAGCGCGAACGCCTGCGCCTGAACCCGGGCGCGGCCGAGTTGATCGCTGCCTGCAAGCGCGCGGGTTTGAAAGTGCTGCTGGTCAGCGGCGGTTTCACCTTTTTCGCCGACCATGTGCAGGCGCTGCTGGCCATCGACTACACCCGCTCCAATGTGCTGGAGATCGAACACGGCATGCTCACCGGCCGACTGGTCAACCAGCCCTGGGGCGACATCTGCGACGGCGCCGAGAAGCGCCGGATGCTGCAGCAGACCTGCGCGCAACTGGGCATAACAACGCAGCAAGCCATCGCCATGGGCGACGGCGCCAACGACCTGCCCATGATGGGCGAAGCCGGCCTGTCCGTGGCCTACCACGCCAAACCCAAAGTGCGTGAGCAGGCCATGGTGGCCATCAACAGCGGCGGGCTGGACCGCCTGCTGGAAGTCCTGACGTGACGACGGTCTGGCAGCGCCTGGGGGCCCGCCTCAAGACCTGGTTCTGGAAGGGGCTCAGGGACTGGCGCTCGCACGCGATCTCGCTGCTGGTCATCGTGGCCGTCGTGGTGGGCGTGAGCGCCTGGCAGGCCCGCCACGTCCCCACCGGGCCGGCACCGGCCTTCAGCGCCCCGCTGGCCGGCGCCCCGGCTGGCACGCAGATCACTCTGGAGCAGTGGCGCGCCCGCCACCCCGGACGCGCCGTGGCCCTGCACGTCTGGGCCGAGTGGTGCCCGATCTGCCGCATGGAAGAAGGCAGCATCACTAGCCTGCAGCAGGACTGGCCCGTGCTCACCATCGCCATGCGCTCGGGCGAGGCCGCGCAGGTGGCCCGCGTGCTGGAGCAGCGCGAACTGCCCTGGCTGACCGCCATCGATGCCGACGGCAGCCTGTCAGCGCGCTACGGCCTGCAGGCCGTGCCGGCCTTCATCGTGCTCGACCCGCAGGGGAACATCCGCCACGCGGCGGTGGGCTACACCACCAGCATCGGCATGCGCCTGCGCCTGTGGCTGGCGCAGCATTTCTGACGCCCTTCGCTAGCGGCCGAACTTGACGCTCAGGCCGGTGATGAACAGCAGGTCGTACTTCTCGGCCGGCGCCTGGGCCAGGCTGTCGTAACGGCCCTGCAGCTTCATGCTCAGGCTCAGGCTCTTGTGGAGGTCGAGTGTCAGGCCGGCGTCCAGCGTGGCGCGCGTGCCCTTGTCGGTGAACAGGCTCGGGTACAGCACGAACTTCTGCCGCAAGCGCGCCGGCGTGCCGCCCAGCTGGTGGCTGGATTCCTGGCCCAGCAGGATTTCGGTCGTCGCCATGCGGGTCTGCTGTTCATCGTTGATCAACACACCGCTGCCACCGTACAGATCCTCGCGATAGGTCAGACCGCCGTAGACGTCCCACTGGTCGTCGCGGGCCTTGACCAGGTGATAGCCCAGGCCGCTGCTGAGCACGGTGCGCAGGTCCAGCTGCCGGATGCGGTCATGGCTGAACTCCATCCCCACGAAACCGAACTCCCGCGCCGTGATGTCGCGGTCGTAACGGCCGCCCAGGCGCCACTGCAGGGCCGAGAGGCCTGTCGTCACCACGCCGTTGCTCACGCTGCGCGTGCGGCTTTCCAGGTATTGGGCCGACAGCGAGAGCTTGTCGTCCGACCGCTGGTACGTGGTGTCGAGACCCAGGTTGAAGCTCTGGCTGTCGGTGTTGCCCGCCGACAGCGAGAAGCCCGCATTGAAGTCGCCGTCCCAGCGGCCGGCGGCCACCAGGGGCTCCGGCTGCGCGAGCGGCACAGGGGCCGCCACCGCCGGGACCCGCACCGGCGCAAGCACAGGCGCCACCCGTGGCCCGGCATCGGGAGCGGCTGCAGGCGCCGCATCGGGCACGACCACCGGGGCGACGACCGGCGTCTGGACGGGCACCACCTCCTGCGGGATCACCGGTGCGACATCGACAGCGGGAGTGACGGGAACGGGCGGGGGCGTTTCCTGCGCCCGGCCCGGGCTGGTGGCCAGGGCGGCCAGCAGCAGGAACACGGATTTCTTCATCAAGGACTCGGGAGAACAGATCAACCGGGCGCCAACGGCCCGGACCGCGCGATTATTGCCGCTCGATGCGGGGCCGGCCGGCGGCCACCTCGAAACGCGCCAGCGTGAAGGCGTCCGAGTCGGCCTTGGTGGCGTCCTGCACCGCACGCAGCGTGGTCGTAAGGCGCCCGGGCGTGAACTCAGCCACGCCGTAGCCGCGGTGCTGCGCGTCGCCAAACACGAAATGTGGGTTCTCGGCCAGGCGCTCGGGCGTCTTCTCCACCGCGCTGGCACTGGCGCGCGACGAGATGCTGGTGCCGCAGAACTCCACGCCCACCATTGGGCTGCCCGCATCGGCGTAGTCGGCCTTGACGTGGCCCACCCAGTTCTCGTGCACGTCGCCGCCCAGCAGCACCGGGTTGCTCACAGCGTGGCGCTGCAGTGCATCGGTCACACGCTTGCGATTGCCGGCGTAACCGTCCCAGCCGTCGTTCCACAGGCGCTGGCCCGGGCCGGGCTGGGCATCGCGCGGGCCGAACAGGGTCTGCTGCCCGATAACGTTCCAGCGTCCGCCGGAGCGGGCCAGCGCGCCGTCCAGCCACTGTTCCTGCGCGGCACCCAGGTAGCTACGCTGCGGATCGGCCCACTCGCGGCATTTGGCCGGGTCCACCAGGCGGCCGCCGGGCTGGCCGTCTTTCAGACAGGGCTGGCGGTCGCGGTACTGGCGGCCGTCGAGCAGATGCAGCGAGGCTAGGCGGCCGAAAGGCACTTGCTGGTAGATGCGCAGCTCGGCGCCGCGTGCTAGGCCGGCGAGGCCCCGCGTCAACATGGCAGCGCGCACCGGCATGTTTTCGTACCAGGCCTGGTAGGCGGCCGCGCGGCGCGCCGGGAAGTCGTCCACCGTGCCCAGCAGCGGCACGCCGGTGCCTTCATGCAGACCGGCGTAGTCGTTCTGCACCTCGTGGTCGTCCCAGGTCGGCAGCCAGGGACAGGCGGCATGCATGGCCTGCAGGTCGGCGTCGCTCTTGTGCAAGGCGTAACGGGCGCGGTACTCGTCCAGCGTGCGCACCCAGCCGCCCGTCACGGCGCGCACCGCCTGCTGGGCCCCCGGGTATTCGTAGATGTAGTCGCCCAGGAACATCACCGCGTCCAGCTGTTCGGCGCGCATATGGCGCCAGGCCGCGTAATAACCGTGTTCCCAGCGCTGGCAGGAGGCATAACCCAGGCGCAGGCTCTTGGGACTGGCGTCCGGCCGCGGAAAGGTGCGCGTGCGCCCCACCGGGCTCACGGCCTCGCCGAGCATGAAACGGTAGAAATACCAGCGGTCGGGCTCCAGGCCCGCCACCTCGGCGTGCACGGCATGCCCCAGCGCCGGCACAGCCTGCACCTGGCCGCTGCGCGCGATGCGCGTGAAACCCTCGTCGTGCGCCACCTCCCAGCGCAGCGTGAACTCGGCGACTTGCGCCTGGTCGAAGGCCAGCCGCGTCCACAGCACCACGCCATCGTGGGTGGGCGCGCCGCTGGCCACACCCAGCGCAAACGGCTCCTGCTTCAGGCGGGCCAGGCTCCAGGCGCTGCGCGGCAGCCAGAGCGTGGTGGCGGTGGCGGCCGCCAGGCGCAAGAGCTGGCGGCGGTCGGTCGGGTGAGTGGGCATGGCGGGGTGTGCGGTGGGGCTGGCCGGGATGATGCCATGCGCGTGTGACACTCATGCCTGCCCGTCCCTACCGCCCGGCGGGCCAAGGTTGACAGCCCCCCAGGTCTGACTAAAATTTGAGCAAGTTCACCGCGGAGTCCGTCATGGCAACCGAAGGCATTTCCTCCAACACCACCGTTTCCGCACCGCCGCGCGCCAACACGGCCAACCGCGCACAGGAATTCCGCGCCGAGCAGCAGCGCGTGCAGGAGCAACAGTCTCAGCGCGAGGCCCAGCAAGCCCAGGCCGCCGCCCGGGAGGCCCGCCAGCGCGAACCGGTGGTCAACACCCAGGGCCAGACCACGGGTCGCCTGGTCAACGAAAAGGCCTGAGGAGACGATCGTGGTCATGGCGATGCAGGCGCTCAACGGCAGCACGCCCGGTGCGCGGGCGCAGCTGAGCCAGTACCAGACCCAGCTGCAGCAGGCCCGGCGCGAGGCCGCGCAGGCCGCCAACCGGGTGAGCCAACTGGAGCAGCAGGCAGCCGTAGCGCGCCAGGAATCTGCCAGCGCCGACGACAAGGTCCGCGGCCTGGAAAACCAGCCCCCGCGCAGTGACAGCAACAATAGCGGCACACGCAAACGCATCAACACCCTGAGCCAGCTCAGCGGTACGGTCCTCGACGTCACGGCCTGAACTGGCCCCCATCAACAACAACGGCCCTCATGAGGGCCGTTTTGTTTGGGTCAGCTCTTAACCTCGCTGCCGTAGCGCCTCATAGAGACAGACGCCGCTGGCCACCGAGACGTTCAGGCTCTCCACCGCCCCCTTCATCGGTATGCCCACCAGCTCATCGCAGGTCTTGCGCGTGAGCTGCCGCATGCCCTCGCCCTCCGCACCCAGCACCAGGGCCGTGGGGCCCTTGAGGTCCACTTGGTAGATGGTCTTGGGCGCATCGTCGCTGGTGCCGATGCACCAGATATTGCGTTCCTTCAGCTCCCCCAGGGTGCGCGCCAGATTGGTCACCATGAAATAGGGCACGGTCTCGGCCGCACCGCTGGCCACCTTGGCCACGGTGGCGTTGACGCCCACCGCATGGTCCTTGGGCGCGATCACCGCGTGCGCCCCGGCCCCGTCGGCCACGCGCAGGCAGGCGCCCAGGTTGTGCGGATCGGTCACGCCGTCGAGCACCAGCAGCAGAGGCGGCTCGGTCAGCGCGTCCAGCAGGTCGTCCAGCGAATGCACCTGGGCCAGGGGCTCCACGCGCGCAGCCACACCCTGGTGGCCATGGCTGCCGGCCAGCTTGGCCAGGCGCAGGCCGTCGGCCTCGATCAAGCGCACGTTGGCTTCCTTGGCCTTTTCCAGGAACTGGCGCATGCGCGCATCGCGCCGGGTCGGCTCGAAATAGATCTCGATGATGGATTGCGGCGCCGTCTTCAGGCGCACGCCCACGGCATGGAAGCCGAACAGGACTTTGGGGGACGACATAAGAGCTAATTATCCCGGATCAAAGGAGCCAGCAACCCAGAATATCTTGTCGCGTATCCCATGATTTGGGGATGGTGCATGTCGCAACGTGCCTCTACAGTCCCCGATGAACTGCGACATGGTTTGACACGACGAGACCAAACCATGCCACAGCAGCCCGGAGAGCCTAGGCGAAATCGAGCATCTTCTCGATGCTTCCACCTCGCCCAACTTATCAAATTGTCTGAAGGAGTCGAACATGCTGAAGTACGCATCTTGGATCCACGGAAACGCTGTTCAGCTGGAGGACCCGAACGGCATCCTCGTCAAAAGGGTGGGCATGGGAACGGAAATGCAGTTCAACACATTGGTGCCGGGCATATCGCCACCTGGCACCTGGTGTCACATCGCCATTCCAAGCCCCGTCATCGTGAATGACGTGCGGCTCAAATTGCAGAAGGTCTTCCTCTTGTTTCAGACCGGGCAACACGCGGCGATCGACAACCTTCATATCTTCGATGGTCCACGGCGCATCTTCATGCAAGATGTTGTCCCGGGAAGCAACTCGTCGGCACGCCGCACCGGAAACCACATGCAGGCGATCGACGGTCAGAACACCTTCACACTGCCAGCACCGATCGAAATTTCGTTCGGGGTTTCAATTTCCTTCACCTTTCGGCCTGTGGCGCTTACGACGTCGCTGGGCCGGGCCGACCCTGAAGGAAAACTGCTGATCACCACCGCGGGAGCAGACTTCATCTAGCCTGCTCGCCTCCGGCCCGATCAGCCACTGGCCCTACCCGCCTCAATCGTGATCCGCCGCTCGCAACGCTGCGCAATCCCCGTGTCATGCGTCACCAGCACCAGGGTCGTGCCCTGCTCGCGGTTGAGCGCAAACATCAGCTCCATCACGGTCTCACCGGTCGCGTAGTCCAGGCTGCCGGTGGGCTCATCGGCCAGCAGCACGGCCGGCTGCACCACGAAGGCCCGCGCCAGGGCCACGCGCTGCTGCTCGCCGCCGCTCAAGACCTTGGGGTAATGCCCCAGGCGCTGGCCCAGGCCCACGCGGTCCAGCATCTCGGTGGCGGCCTTGCGGGCGTCCTTGCGGCCGGCCAGTTCCAGCGGGAGCATCACGTTCTCCAGCGCGGTCAGGTGGCCCAGCAGCTGGAAGCTCTGGAACACGAAACCCAGCTTCTGCGCCCGCAGGGCGGCACGCTCGTCTTCGTTCAGGGCGAACATGTCCTGCCCGTCCAGGCGCACCGTGCCGCTGGAGGGCGTGTCGAGCCCGGCCATGATGGACAGCAGCGTGCTCTTGCCCGAACCCGAGGCGCCGACGATGGCCAGGGTCTGGCGTGGCGGGACGCTGAAATGGATATCGCGCAAAATATCGAGCGTGCCCGTCGAGTCGGTGACCGACTTGAGCACGTGTTCCACGGAAATGATGGGTTCGGACATGAAGTTTTCTTTCTTGCGTCGCTACTGTATCGCGCTCGCCCTGCTGGGCGGTTTCCTGGGGTTATCCCAGGCGGCCACACCCCGCACCCTACTGGTGCTCGGTGACTCGCTGAGCGCCGAATACGGCCTGCCGCGCGGCAGCGGCTGGGTGACACTGCTGGAGCAGCGCCTGGCCGGGGAAAAACAGGCGGTGCGCGTGGTCAACGCCAGCATCAGCGGCGAAACCACCTTTGGCGGGCGCGCGCGCCTGGCCGCCCTGCTGGCCCAGCACCAGCCCACGCACGTGATCATCGAGCTCGGCGCCAACGATGCGCTGCGCGGCCTGGCGCTGGACGCCACCCGCGCCAACCTGGAATGGATGGCCCAGCAATCGAAGAAGGCCGGCGCGCGCGTGCTGCTGGTGGGCATGCAGATGCCGCCCAATTACGGCGCCGACTACGGGCGCCGTTTTGCCGGGCTCTACCAGCAGGTCGCGCGCAGCGAGAAGACCGCGTTGGTGCCCTTTTTCCTGAAAGGCGTGGCCGATATCCCCGACGCCCAGCGCCTGTTCCAGAGCGACCGCATCCACCCCACCAGCGAAGCCCAGCCCCGGATGCTGGACAACGTCTGGCCCGAACTCAAGAAAATCCTCTGATGCCCTTGTTCACCACCACGGCCGAGGAAGCCCTGCGGCATCTGGACGATTACGACACCGTCATCGACGCGCGCAGCGAAAACGAATACGCCGAAGACCACCTGCCCGGCGCCGTGAACTGGCCCACGCTGGACAACCAGCAGCGCCACGACATCGGCACGCTCTACAAACAGGTCAACGCCTTCGAGGCGAAAAAACGCGGCGGGGCCCTGGCTGCGCGCAATATCGCGGCGCACATCGAGCGTGAAGTCATCGACAAGCCCAAGGACTGGAAACCCCTGACCTACTGCTGGCGCGGCGGCAAGCGCAGCGGCTCGCTGAGCCTGATCCTCAGCGAAATCGGTTTTCGCGTGACCATCATCGAGGGCGGTTACAAGGCCTTTCGCGCCGCCCTGCTGCTGGACATCCCGCGCCTGGCCCCCTTGTTCGACTGGCGCGTGGTCTGCGGCACCACGGGCTCGGGCAAGACGCGGCTGCTGCAGGCCCTGCAGGCCGCCGGGGCCCAGGTGCTGGACCTGGAGGCCCTGGCCAACCACCGCAGTTCGGTGCTGGGCGCCATTCCGGGCCTGGCCCAGCCCACGCAGAAGGAGTTCGACACCCGCATCTGGGACGCGCTGCGCCGTTTCGACCCCAAGCGGCCGGTCTACGTGGAGAGCGAGAGCAAGAAGGTGGGCAATGTGGCCGTGCCGGCCGCGCTGATCGAAGCCATGCGCGCCGGCCCCTGCCTGAACCTGTTGCTACCCGACGAGGAGCGCGTGGCCCTGCTGCTGGAGGACTACGACTTCTTCGTCAAGGACGGCGAGGCCTTCTGCGAGCGGCTGGACGCGCTGACCGAGCTCAAGGGCAAGAAGGTCATCGAGGACTGGAAAGCCCAGGTGCGCAGCGGCCAGACCCAGCACGTGGTGCGCGACCTGCTGCTCACGCATTACGACCCGGTTTACCGACAGTCCATGGTGCGTAACTTCAAACAGTTCGATCAGGCGCGAGACATCCAGCCGCAAGACCGCTCGGTGCCTGCGATGCAGGCGCTAGCCGCGCAGTTGCTCAGCGGCTAGGCTGGCGTGGCCGCCAGGCCATCTTCATGTAGAGCCGCCCGCCCTCCAGCTCATCGAGCATCTGGTTCAGGCGCTTGTGCTGTGTGGCTTCGAGTTTGGCACGGGCAATCCAGCCCAGGTAGTCGTTCTGCTGGTAGGGCGGCCGCTCGCGGTAGGCCGCCATCAGGCCCCGGGCCTGTAGCGCGTGGCGCACCGACGCCGGCATGGGTTGCACAGGGCGCGTGAGACGGGAAGCGTTGGCAGCCATCAACGGTCACTGAGCGGCTTTGGCCGCTTTCTGCGCCGGCGCAC
Source organism: uncultured Hylemonella sp. (assembly GCA_963512455.1). Taxonomy (GTDB): domain Bacteria; phylum Pseudomonadota; class Gammaproteobacteria; order Burkholderiales; family Burkholderiaceae_C; genus Hylemonella. Next base: position 730,974 of record CAUPMJ010000001.1, read on the forward strand.
AGGCAGCGCCCTGGGCCCAGCCCTTGAGAAAGGGCCGCCGGATCCGGCCGGCAGAAACCGCGGCCGCCACCTCGCTCGAATACCGTTCGGCCCCGCTGAGCTTGCGCACCCAGCTGCGCAAAGGCAGTACGCCGTCGACCACGGTGTTCACGGTGGTCGACACCGAGTCCACGGCCTTCTGGCCCACGTACCCCACGGCCTGTACCACCAGGCTCGGATCGCTCCCGGGCAGCGCGGGGGCATCGATGTCGGGCCCCAGGGCGGCGTCGAGTTCGTCCAGCTCGGTCCGCAGGGCCGCACAGGAGGCATCGGCGGGCGCGGCATACGGGCCCTTTTGCGCGGCAGCCGTCAGCACGGCGGGAATGCGGTTCTCCAGCAGGTTGAGGTCGTTCAGCGGCTGGCTGGCTTTCTGCGCCAGGCTGGAGCCGGAGTCTTTGGCCATGCTGCCCACCTTGCCAGTCACGTCCGCCGTGGTGTTCGCGACCGCCTCACCGGGCTGCCCGGCGACCGATGACTTGTCCGGGGACGCACAGCCGCAAAGCAGGACCAGCAGGCCTGCCATGACCGACAGCCACTTCATGGCTGGGGGGTGTCCCCGGTTGCAGAGGCGTCGGCTTCTGGTGTGTCGCCGCCCTCTTCAGGCGCGCCTTCCTCGCCCACCGGACCGCCAAGCTTGCGCTGGGCCTTTTCCTTGAGCTTGTCTTCCTTCTTGCGCTTCTTGGCCAGCTCTTTCTGGCGTTTTTCGTATCCGTAATTGGGTGTTGCCAAGGTGTGCTTTCTGCGTTCGGTGAATGAAAGCCACTCTAGCAGTTCAGGACGTTTTGTTCCACGCCCTGTGGAAATTTTTCATCACCAGGCGGGAAGGCTAGGGCCTGTCCCCACTAATTTCTCAAAATGCGTTGTGGATCAAAAAAGCCATGCGGTAGGCGCGTGGACGCCGCCGGGGTCACCCCCGGCCAGTCCGCGCAACACCCCGCATGGCTTTTTTGGCCGCAACCCGGAGGGAACGTGGTTAAAACCGCGCCACTCGTTGTTGCGCTCCTCGCCCAGGCGGTCAGCCTGGGCATCGTCGCACGCCTAGATTGGCGCGGTTTTAACCACGTTCGCAATTGAGAAATTAGTGGGATCAGGCCCTAGAGCAGCTCAATGCCGAAGTGGCGCAGGAGCAGGGCCAGCAGGCCGAAACAGGCCACGGTGATGAGGGCACAGGCCAGCAGGCTGGGCCAGAAACCCAGGCGCGGCAACAGCAGCGGGAAGGCCAGGAACATGGGCAGCGTGGGCAGCACGTACCAGAAGGTGTACCAGGCGTGGTTGGCGATCTTGTCCGGCGGCTGCTTTTCCACGTAAAGCCAGACCAGGGTGAGCACGGTCACCAGCGGCAGGGCTGCCAGCAGGCCACCCAGGCGGTCGCTGCGCTTGGCGAACTCCGAGACCAGCACCACCAGCGCGGCCGTCAGCAGGTACTTGGTGATGAGCCAGGCCATGGGTGATCCCGCTCTAGCCGCGGAAACGGCGTTTCGTCAGCGCCAGGGCAACGGACCAGGCCACCAGCGCATACAGCGCCAGCACGACCAGGTGCAGCAGCGCATCGGCCGGCCAGCGGCCCATGAAGAGCGGGCGCACCAGCTCCACGGCCTGCGTCAGCGGCAGCCAGGCCGAGACGTACTGCAGCACCACCGGCAGGTTGTCGCGCGGGAAAAACACGCCGCTGAGGAACATCATGGGCGTCAGGAACAGCGTGAAGTAGTAGGTGAAGAAGTCGTAACCCTTGGCCAGGGCGTTGAAGATCAGCGCCAGGCAGCTGAAGGTGATGCCGGCGAGCAGCAGGATGGGCAGCACCAGAAGTAGCATGGGGCTGCGGCTGATGTCCAGCGCCAGCATCACGCCCAGGATGGCGGTAACGGAGAACAAGGACTTGAAGGCGGCCCACAGCATCTCGGCCAGCAGCACGTCGCGCAGGGCCACGGGCGCATTCATGATGCTGTCCCAGGTCTTCTGCACGTGCATGCGCGAGAAGGCCGAGTACAAGGCCTCGAAGGTGGCCGCGTTCATGGCGCTCATGCAGATCGAGCCGCTGGCCAGAAAAAGGATGTAGGGCACCTGCTTGCCGTCCAGCGGCACGCTGCCCACCAGCGCCCCCAGGCCGTAACCGAAGGCCACCAGCCACATCAGCGGCTCGGCGATATTGCCCACCAGGCTGGGGATGGCCAGCTTGCGCCAGACCAGCAGGTTGCGCAGGAAAACAGGCCACCAGCGGAGCATCGGATTCATCATGCTTCCTCCCGGATCTGGCGGCCGGTCATCTTGAGGAACAGATCCTCCAGGTTCGCAGGCCGGTGCAGGCTGCGCACGCTATGGTCGTGCGCCAGCGCCTGCATCAGCGGCGCGGCATCCTGCGTGTAGAAAAAGACCGTTTCACCACTGACCTCGACCCGGCTGGCCATGGCCCGCAGCGGGCCGCTGCTCAGCGCGGTGGTGTCGCCCCCATAGACCTCCACCACGTCGGGCTCCAGGTGCTGGGCGATGAGATCACGCGGCGTGCCCTCGGCGATCTTGCGGCCGTGGTCGATGACCAGCAGGCGGTCGCACAGGCGCTCGGCCTCGTCCATGAAGTGGGTGGTCAGCAGGATGGACTTGCCCTGCTGCATGAGCTGCTGCAGCCGCTCCCACATCAGGTGGCGGGCCTGCGGGTCCAGGCCGGTGGTGGGTTCGTCGAGCAGCAGCAGGCGCGGGTCGTTGACCAGGGCGCGCGCCAGGCTGAGCCGGCGGCGCATGCCGCCCGAGAGCTGGCCGGGCTTGGCGTCGGCCTTGTGGGAGAGCGCGGCGAACTCCAGCAGACCGGGAATGCGGGCGCGGTTGTCCGCGGTCTTCATGCCGAAGTAACGGCCGAAGACCATCAGGTTCTCGGCGCAGCTGAAATCGGGGTCGAGCGAGTCGAACTGGGTCACCACCCCCAGCTGGGCCTTGATGGCGTGCGCATCGGCCGGCATGCGCAGGCCGAAGGCTTCGACATGGCCGCTGTCGGGCGTGCTCAGGCCCAGGCACATGCGCAGGGTGGTGGTCTTGCCGGCGCCGTTGGGGCCGATGACACCCAGGCACTCGCCAGGGTGGATGGCAAAGCTCAGGTCATTGACGACCGTGGCCTCGCCGTAGCGTTTGACCAGATGGTGGCATTCGAGGAAGGCGTCGGGCATGGCTTAGATTCTGGCATGACCGCCTGCTTCGCTTGTGACAGCAAGGAACTGCGCATGAAACAGCCCAACCCAAGGCACCCCAGACCCGGCTTTGCCGGGTCTGCGGGTGCGCCCCTTGAGGGGGAGGCGCGCAGCGCCTCGGGGGTGTTTCAATCAATCCAGCGCACCGAGCCGCGGTAGGCATGCCAGGTGGCATGCCCCAGCCAGGGGCCGATCAGCAGCAAGCCCAGGCCCCAGGGGACCAGGGCGACGGCGACCAGCGCGGTGATCAGCGCTCCCCACAGCAGCAGCACCGGCAGGTGGGTGAAAAAGACCTGCAGGCTGGTGAGCGAGGCCGAGATGGCGTCGGTGTCGCGGTCCAGGATCATGGGGATGGAGACGACCGAGGTAGCAAAGACCAGGCCGGCAAAAACACCGCCCACCACCAGGTAGACCGCCACGAACTCCCAGTTCTCGGGGTTGAAGATGGCCTGCAGCACGCCGGCCGTAGACGGCATGCCGGTGTTGAAGAACACCGCGAACACCACCAGCGAGGCCCGGCCCCAAAGCAGCTCCAGCACGACCAGCACCAGCACCAGCAGGCCCATGCTGCCGATGCGCGCGTCCCAGCAGGTCAGCGAGGTGCCCAGGTCGGGCGTGAGACCCTGTTCGCGCCGGCGGCTCACCTCGTACAGGCCCAGGGCCAGGAAGGGGCCGACCAGCAGGCAGCCGGAAACGATGGACATGGCGTATTCGGGCTTGTAGCGGAACACCGCACCCAGCGTCAGGGCCATGGCCCAGAAACACATGCCGTAAAACAGGGCGATGCCCATCTCGGCCGTCAGGTCGCGCCAGCCGCGTGCCAGCCACCGGAACGGGTCGCCGAAACCCAAAGGCACGATCTCGCGCCGGGGCCCCACCGGGGGCGGCGGCACGTAAGGTGCGGGGTTGATGGGCAGGCTGTGGTCGGCTTCTTGGCTGTTCTCGCTCATGGAGAACAAGACTAGCGAGCCGCCCGGTGACTGCCTAGTCAGGAAAACACCAATGCCGTGAGGGGTATCAGCCCAGTACCGCCAAGGCCTGTTGCAGGTCGGCCTGCAGATCCTCGACCGCCTCCAGGCCGGTGGAGAAACGCACCAGCGTGCCGCGCGCCAGGTGCGCGGGCCAGCTCTGGCGCATGCTGGCCAGCTCATAAGGCACGACCAGGCTGATGGGCCCGCCCCAGCTGTAGCCCAGCCTGAACAGGTGCAGGGCGTCGCAGAAGGCGTCAACCTGGGTAGCACTGTAGCGCGCGTCGAAAATTACGCTGAACAGGCCCGCGGCCAGGCCCTCCCCTGCCCCGCACACTGCCTGCCAGTGCTCGTGGCCGGGAGAGCCCGGCAGCGCGGGGTGCAAGACCTGAGCGAACTCGGGACGGGCCTGGCACCAGCGCGCCAGCGCACGCGCCGTGCGATCGTGCTCGCGGTAGCGTAGCGCCATGCTGGGCAGCGCGCGCAGCACCGCCTCGACGTCGTTCATGCCCACGCCCAGGCCCAGGCGCATATGGGTGAGCTTGAGGCGGATGTGCAGCTGGGGGTCGCGCGTGACGATGGAGCCCATCAGCACGTCGCCGCCACCGCTGGGGTATTTGGTGAGCGCATGGATCGAGATGTCCACGCCCTGCCCGGCCTCCAGGTCGAAAGCGTTGAAAGCCAGGCCGGCGCCCCAGGTGTTGTCCAGGGCGCTGAGCACGCCGGCGCGGCGACAGATGCGCACCTGCTCAGGCAGGTCGGGAAACTCCAGGGTCACCGAACCGGCGGCTTCCAGCCAGACCAGCCTGGTCTTCGGACCGATACGGCGTGCCAGGTCCTGCGGGTCCAGGGGGTCGTAATACCGGGGCGTGATGCCCCAGCCCTTGAGCTCACCCTGGGCCAGGGCCTTGTTGGGCCCGTAGGCGTTGTCGGGGATCAGCACTTCGTCGCCGCTCTGGAGCAGCGACAAGGCCACGGTGGCAATGGCCGCCAGCCCACTGGGCACCAGCAGGCACTGCACGCCGCCTTCCAGCGTGGCCAGGCGCTCCTCCAGCACATAGCTGGTGGGGGTGCCGTGCAGGCCGTAGGTGTAGCCCGTCTTGTCCTTCCACTCGCGGCTGCGCATGGCGGCCACATTGGGGAAAAAGACGGTGGACGCCTTGAACACGCCGGGCTGCGGCGCGGCGAAGCCCTCGGGGGGCACGTAGGGATGGTGGATCAGACCGGTGCGTTTGTCCTGCACGATCCGCTCCTGTTCAGACCCTGGGGGTCAAACCTTCCACTTGGCGAGCACATCGGCGATGTGCATGCGGTCGTAGACCTCAAACGGCTGGTGGATCCAGGGGTTGGTGGGCAGGTAATCCACGGAGTAATCGGGCTGGAAGCTCGACACTCCCTTGGTCCAGATCACGGCCGTGCGCAGATCGGTGATCGGAGGATAGTTGTCGCGCAGCATGCGCACCACGGACTGCAGGGTGTGGCCGGAATCGGCCAGGTCGTCCACCAGCAGCACACGGCCGGCGATCTCGCCCTGCGGCGTGGTGATGTACTTGGCGATGTCCAGGTGGCCCTGCTCGGTACCGGCGTTGGCCCGGTAGGAACTGGTGGACATGATGGCCAGGGGTTTCTCGAAGATGCGCGAGAGGATGTCGCCGGGGCGCATGCCGCCGCGCGCCAAGCAGAGGATGGTGTCGAACTCCCAGCCCGACTGGTGGATCTTGATGGCCAGCTTCTCGACCAGGTTGTGGTACTCGCCGTAGCTCACGTACAGGTGCTTGCCGTCTTCAGTCAACATCCGGTTGCTCCTCTTTTAATAGCTATTGCTTCAGGAATCATGCGACGTAGGGGTGCCGCATCATGATGGTGTGGTCACGGTCCGGGCTGGTCGAGATGATGTGGATGGGCACCCCGGTGACCTGCTCGATGCGCTGCAGGTACAGACGCGCGTTGATCGGCAGCTTGTCGTACTTCGTGACGCCCACGGTGCTCTCGGTCCAGCCGGGCAGGGTCTCGTAGATGGGCTTGCAGCGCGCGATCTCGTCGGCGCCCATGGGCAGGATGTCGATGGTCTCGCCGTCGAGTTCGTAGCCGGTGCACAGCTGCAGTTCCTTGAGCCCATCGAGCACGTCGAGTTTGGTCAGGCACATGCCGGTCAAGCCGTTGACCTGGGCCGAGCGCTTGAGCAGCGCGGCGTCGAACCAGCCGCAGCGGCGCGAGCGGCCGGTGGTCACACCCTTCTCGGCGCCCACGGTGCTCATGTGGTAACCGGGGGTGCCAGGGGTTTCCCAGTCGAGTTCTGTCGGGAAGGGACCGCCACCCACGCGGGTGCAATAGGCCTTGGTGATGCCCAGGATGTAGTGCAGCATGCCCGGGCCCACGCCCGCACCGGCGGCGGCATTGCCGGCCACGCAATTGCTGGAGGTGACATAGGGGTAGGTGCCGTGGTCGACGTCGAGCAGCGTGCCCTGTGCGCCTTCGAACAGCAGGTTGGCGCCGTTGCAGTTGGCGTCATTGAGCTCGCGCGAGACGTCGGCCATCATGGGCTTGAGCAGTTCGGCGTGGCGCATGGCCTCGGCGTACACCGGCTCGAACTGGACTTCGCCGTCCTTCATATAAGGCAGGAGCGCATCGCCGAAGGTGAATTTCTTCGAACCAAGGAAAGTGCTCAGCACATGGTTGTGCAGGGCCAGCAGCTCGCGCAGCTTGGCGGCAAAGCGCTCGGGGTACTTGAGGTCCTGCACGCGCAGGGCGCGGCGGGCGATCTTGTCTTCGTAGGCTGGGCCGATGCCGCGGCCGGTGGTCCCGATCTTCTCGGAACCGCCCTGCTCGCGCGCGGCTTCGCGGGCCACGTCCAGCGCCACGTGGAAAGGCAGGATCAGCGGGCAGGCCTCGCTGACGCGCAGGCGCGAACGCACCTCGACACCGGCTTTTTCCAAGCCAGCGATCTCCTCGAACAGCTTGGCCGCCGACAGCACCACGCCGTTGCCGATGTAGCACTTGACGCCCGGGCGCATGATGCCGCTGGGGATGAGGTGCAGCGCGGTCTTGACGCCGTTGATGACCAGCGTGTGGCCCGCATTGTGGCCGCCCTGGAAACGCACCACGCCCTGAGAGAACTCGGTGAGCCAGTCGACCAGCTTGCCCTTGCCCTCGTCGCCCCACTGGGTGCCCACGACGACGACGTTACGACCTTTGGTTGTATTCATTTCAGATGTACTCGAAGAAGCGCTTGAATGGAAGAAAAGCGCTCAGATGGCGCTGACGATCCAGCGACCGGCCACATCGGTCAGCTCGCGGTCGCAATGGAATTCGTCGATCTCGCTCTCGTGCCCGGGCAGCACGCAGACCACGGTTTCACCCTCCTGGCGCAGGCGCGCGATGGCCGCGCGCAGCGAGGCCGACTCGCTCCAGGGCGCACGGATGGCCGCACGCAGCGCACGCGCCGGCACGGCACCCACCAGGGTCTTGAGGTCCAGGCTGAAGCCCACGGCCGGACGCTTGCGCCCGAACACGGCCCCCACCTCGTCGTAACGGCCGCCGCGCAGCAGCGCGTCGCTCACGCCTTCGGCATACACGGCGAAGCGCATGCCGCTGTAATAGGCATAACCGCGCAGGTCGGCCAGATCGAAGCCCAGGGGCGTGCCATCCAGCTGGCTGGCCAGCCACTTCAGGCCGTCCAGCGCGTCGCGCACCGCCGGCAGGGCCGGCAGGACCTTGCGAGCCTCATCCAGCACGGTCGCATCGCCATAGAGGCGCGGCAGGGCCAGCAGGCCCTGGCGGGAAGCGGCAGGGAAGGCGCCGGTGAGTTGGGTCAGCGCCGACACATCCTTGGCCGCCAGGGCCGCGTGGATCGCACTCAGGGTCTCGGCATCGGCCGGCACGCCTTCGAGCAGGGCACTGACGATGCGCACGTCGGCCAGGTCCACGGTGTAACCCGGAAGACGGGCCGCCTTGAGGCAGTCCAGCGCGAGCTGCAAGGCCTCCAGATCGGCTTCGGGACCGGCATGGCCGTAGATCTCGGCGCCAAACTGCAGCGGCTCGCGCGTGGCGTGCGGGCTGGCCGGGCGCGTGTGCACCACGGGGCCGCAGTAGCACAGGCGGGCCACACCACGGCGGTTCAGCAGGTGGGCGTCGATGCGAGCGACCTGGGGCGTGGTGTCGGCGCGCAGGCCCATGGAGCGGCCCGAAAGCTGGTCGACCAGCTTGAAGGTCTGCAGGTTGAGCGCCTGACCGGTGCCGGTCAGCAGCGACTCAAGATGCTCCAGCAGCGGCGGCATGACCAGCTCATAGCCATAACAACGCGCCATGTCGAGCAGGTCGCGACGCAGTTCCTCGATGTGACGGGCCTCGGAAGGCAGGACATCGGCAATGTGATCCGGCAGGAGCCAGGCGGACATGGGAAAGGGGGAGCTGTTAAAAACGTGATTTTACCGGGTTGGGCCGGCGCCCCGGCAGCGCCCCAAACCGAAATTCAGGGCAAGAGCCACCAAAGCCATGCCAGACCGGCCAGGATGCTGCACAGGCCGAAGAAGCGGATCTGGCCGTCCCCCAGCTGCAGGATCTGGGCAAACATGCGGCGCCAGCCCACCGGCGAGATGAACGGGAAAAGGCCCTCGATCACCAGGACGAGGGCCATGGCCAGCCAGAAGGCGTCGCTGTCCACGCCTTCTTATTTCTTGGGCGCTGCGCCCTGGCCGCGGAAGACCTTGAAGAACTCCGAGCTGCTGGGGTCGAGCACCATCACGTCGTTCTTGCTGGCGAAGCTGGCCTTGTAGGCCTCCAGGCTGCGGTAGAACTGGGCGAAAGAGGGGTCGCGGCCGAAGGCCTCGGCATAGATGCGCGCGGCCTCGGCGTCGCCCTGGCCCTTGACCTTCTGCGCGTCGCGGTAGGCGTTGGCCACCGTCACCTCGCGCTGGCGGTCGGCGTCGGCGCGGATCTTCTCGCCTTCGGCCGCGCCGGTGGAGCGCAGTTCGTTGGCCACGCGCTTGCGCTCGGCTTCCATGCGGCGGTACACATCGCCCGTGATGGACTCCACGTAGTCCACGCGCGTGATGCGCACGTCCACCACGTCGACGCCCCAGGGCTTCTCGCCACGCACGGCCTTGAGCACTTCGTCCTTGACGTCGCTCATCAGCGCCTCGCGCTTGAGCGAGAGCAGTTCCTTGACGGTGCGCTTGTTGATCTCTTCCTGGAAGGCATTGCGCACCACGCGGTTGAGCTGGCTGGTGCCGGCGGCCTCGTTCAGGCCCACGTTGCGGATGTACTCGGTGGGGTCGCTGATGCGCCAGCGCACATACCAGTCGATCACCACGCGCTGCTTCTCGGCGGTCAGCATGGGCTCGTTGTCCGGGCTGTCCAACGTGAGCAGGCGCTTGTCGATGTAGGTGACGTTCTGGAAGGGCGGCGGCAGCTTGACGTTGAGGCCAGGCTCGGTGATGACTTCCTTGATCTGGCCCAGCGCATAGACCACGCCGAACTGGCGCTGGTCGACCACGAAGAGCATGGAGCTGGCCAGGGCCAGCAGCACCAGCAGCGAGGAAAGGATGAATCCGATACGGTTCATTTTGATTTCCTTATCGGGTTTCGCGTTCACGCGAACGCAGGTTCTCGCGCGAGCGCACGTCGGCGGCGGAGGACGGCAGGGGCTGCGCCGGCGCGGCGCCGGGCACGGCACCCTGCATCAGGGGTGCGGCACCCGCCTCACCACCGAGCTGCATGATCTTGTCCAGCGGCAGGTAGAGCAGGTTGGAGCCCTGCTTGGAATCCACCAGCACCTTGGTCACGTTGCCGTAGATCTGCTGCATGGACTCCAGGTACAGGCGGTCACGTGTGACCTGCGGCGCCTTCTGGTACTCGGTGAGCACCGAGCGGAAGCGCTGCCCGTCACCCTGGGCCTGGGCCACGATGCGCGACTTGTAGCCTTCGGCCTCTTCCTTCAGGCGCGAGGCGGTACCGATGGCGCGGGGTACCACGTCGTTGGCATAGGCCTGGGCTTCGTTCTTCAGGCGCTCGCGCTCCTGGCCGGCCTTGAGCACGTCGTCGAAGGCGGCCTGGACCTGCTCGGGGGGGCGCACGCCGCCCTGCTGCAGGTTGATGCCCACCACCTCGATGCCGACCTTGTAGCGGTCCAGGATGTCCTGCATGAGCTTGCGCACGCGTGGGGCGATCTGGTCGCGTTCATCCGACAGGGCCGAATCCATCTTCATCTTGCCGACCACCTCGCGCACCGCGGTTTCGGCGGCCTGCACCACGGCGCTGGCCGGGTCACGGCTCTCGAACAGGTAGGCGCGCGCGTCGTTCAGGCGGTACTGCACGGCGAACTTGATCTCGACGATGTTCTCGTCTGCGGTCAGCATGGCCGACTCGCGCAGGCCGGTGGCCTTGATGACCACGTCGCGGCCGACGTCGACCGAGCGGATCTGCGTCACGAAGATCAGCTCATGGCGCTGGATCGGATACGGCAGGCGCCAGTTGAAGCCGGCCCCCACGGTGTTCTTGTACTTGCCGAACTGGGTGATGACGGCCTGCTGGCCTTCCTGCACGATGAAGAAGCCCGTGCCCAGCCAGATCAGGGCCACGATGGCCAGGATCAGGCCGATGCCGAAGCGCGCACCCTTCATGTCGGGCTGCTTGCCGCCGCTGTTGCCACCGCCGCGCCCGCCGCCGAACAGGCCGGAGAGCTTGCGGTTGAAATCGCGCCAGAGTTCGTCCAGATCGGGCGGGCCCTGGGTGTTGCCGGGACGCGCACCGCGGCCATTGCCCTGGGGCGGCGGCACGTCGGATTCGGGGCGGCCCGGTTCGGGCTTGGCCTCGGAGGGCTTGTCCTCACCTCGACCCCAGCGCGGGTCGTTCAGGTTGAACATGCCGCGCAGGCGGCCGGGCCATAAAGCGGCCCAGCGGAAGGCTGGTGCATGAAGTTTCATTCTTGGCTTCTCTCTGTAATCTCGGCTCAGCGCCTCGAACCCACGCATTGTGCCCAATCAGAATGGGCTTGCGTGATTGTCCGGGAAATCGGCCTCGATTTCGGCCTCCTCCGGGGCCACGGTGGTGCTGGCGATGACGCGCTGGGCCAACAGTTGGCGCAGCGCGGGCAGGCCCTCCCCGTCACGGGCACTGACGAAGATACGCGGGACGGCCTGGCCGTCGAGTTCGTAGCTATCCTGCACCCGTTCCGGGCGGCGCTCCGGCCCCAGGGCGTCGAGCTTGTTGAAGACCAGCACCTGCGGGATGTGTTCGGCGCCGATCTCGGCCAGCACACGCTGCACCTCGGCGATCTGCTCTGGGAAATTCGGGTTGGCGGCATCGACCACGTGCAGCAGCAGGTCGGCGTCCACGGCCTCCTGCAGGGTGGCCTGGAAGGCGTCGATCAGGCCGTGCGGCAGGTCGCGGATGAAACCCACGGTGTCCGACAGGGAGACCGAACGCCCGGCCTCGCCCAGGTAGAGCTGGCGCGTGGTGGTGTCCAGGGTGGCAAACAGCTGGTCGGCCGCATAGGCGCGCGCCTTGACCAGGCTGTTGAACAGGGTGGACTTGCCGGCATTGGTGTAACCGACCAGGGAGATGTTGTAGGCATCGCGACGCTCGCGCTGGCGGCGCTGGGTCTGGCGCTGGCGCTTGACCTTGTGCAGGCGCTCCTTGGTGCGCTTGATGGACTCGGAAATCATGCGGCGGTCCAGCTCGATCTGCTTTTCACCCGGGCCGCCGCGCACACCGGCACCGCCGGTCTGGCGTTCCAGGTGGGACCAGCGTCGCACCAGACGGGTGCTCAGGTACTGCAGGCGGGCCAGTTCGACCTGCAACTTGCCCTCGTGGCTGCGCGCACGCTGGGCGAAGATTTCCAGGATCAGCAGGGTGCGGTCGTTGACCGGCAGTTCCAGCGTGCGCTCCAGGTTGCGCTGCTGGGCCGGGCTCAGGCTCTGGTCAAAGAGGATTTCGCTGGCGCCCAGCTGCTGGGCCAGCAGCTTGATCTCCTCGGCCTTGCCGCTGCCCACAAACAGCGCGGCATCGGGCGCCTTGCGTTTGCAGGTGATGCGGCCCACCGGGTGCAGGCCGGCGGTCTCGGCCAGCAGGCCGAGTTCCTCGAGTTCGCCGTCGAAATGCGGCAGACCGAAGTCCACCCCAACCAGGATGGTCGATGCGGGAGGCTGATCTGACAAGACGGTCAAGGCGGAGGCTGCCGGAAAGGGAACGAGAGGAAAGTCACAGGCCTGCGGCCTGCGCGGCCGGCCCCCGATGCCTCAGGGTGCGCTGGGGGCTTCGCCTTCGGCACCAGTCGCGAAGTTCACCGCGCGGCCGGGGACGATGGTGGAGATCGCGTGTTTGTAGACCATCTGGGTCACGGTATTGCGCAGCAGGACCACGTACTGGTCGAAGGATTCGATCTGTCCCTGCAGCTTGATGCCGTTGACCAGGTAGATGGAGACCGGCACGTGCTCGCGGCGCAAGGCGTTGAGGAAGGGGTCTTGCAGCAGCTGACCTTTGTTATTGCTCACGATATTCTCCGTGTTCAAGAGGAGTAAGGAAGTCGTCACCATACCACAGCAGGCTGGCGTTCGCTTGACAAGCGGGGTTAACCCCCAGTAATACGTCCGGACTCAGGGCCAGGCCTAGCTGTCGTCCTTGTCGGCATAGGGATTGCTCGAAGTCTTGAACTCGATGCGCATCGGCGTGCCCACCAGGTCGAACTCCTTGCGGAACCAGCCTTCAAGGAAACGCTTGTAGGAGTCCGGCACGTGCTCCAGCGAGTTGCCGTGGATCACGATCACCGGCGGGTTCATGCCACCCTGGTGCGCGTAACGCATCTTGGGACGGAACATGCCGGCGCGCTGGGGACTCTGGAACTGCACGGCCTGCTGCAGCAATCGCGTGAGCACCGGCGTCGACATCTTGCAGCCGGCCGCCTTGTAGGCCTGGACGATGGAGGTCCACAAGGGCCCCAGGCCCTGGCGCTTCTGGGCCGAGATGAAATGGATGTTGGCAAACTTCAGGAAGGCCAGCCGCGTCTCGATGGAGCGCTGCAGCTGCTGGCGCTGGTACTCGTCCACCGCATCCCACTTGTTGATGGCCAGCACCACGGCGCGGCCGCTCTCCAGGATGTAGCCGGCGATGTGGGCATCCTGGTCGGTCACGCCCTGGGTCGCGTCCAGCAGCAGCAGCACGACGTTGGCCGACTCGATGGCCTGCAGGGTCTTGACCACCGAGAACTTCTCGATCGCCTCGAAGACCTTGCCCTTGCGGCGCAGGCCGGCGGTGTCGATCAGCTCGAACTTCTGGCCATTGCGCTCGAAGGGCACGCTGATGGCATCGCGCGTGGTGCCCGGCAGGTCGAAGGCCACCAGGCGCTCCTCGCCCAGCCAGGTGTTGATCAGGGTGGACTTGCCGACGTTGGGGCGGCCGGCCACGGCCAGCTTGATGAGGCCGGGCACCTGCTCCTCTTCGGCTTCGTCCTCGTCCGGCAGGTTCAGCGGCTCCAGCGCGAGGTCGACCAGGGAACGGATGCCCTGCCCGTGCGCAGCCGACACCGGGTACACCTCACCCAGACCCAGCTCGTAGAACTCGCCCAGCCGGGTGGCATCGGTCATGCCTTCGGCCTTGTTGGCCACCAGCACGCAGGGCTTGCCCAGGCGGCGCAGGTAATTCGCAATGTCGTGGTCCTGCGCCGACAGGCCGCCGCGCGCATCGACCACAAAGATCACCACATCGGCCTCGGCCACGGCCTGGCGGGTCTGCTTGGCCATTTCCTTGTAGATACCGTCTTCGGCCGTGGGCTCGAAGCCGCCGGTGTCGATGACGATGTACTCGTGCTTGCCCTGCTTGCCGTTGCCGTAGTGGCGGTCGCGCGTGAGGCCGGCGAAGTCGGCCACGATGGCATCGCGCGACTTGGTCAGCCGGTTGAACAGCGTGGACTTGCCGACATTGGGGCGGCCCACCAGGGCCAGAACGGGTTTCATGTCGGACTTTCTATTGGATTACTCGGGGCGCAAGCCCAGCACACGACCGGCACGCGTGACCACCACCACGGTGCTGCCCGCCAGCACCGGCGTGGCGGCGATGGGCGAACCATCGGTCTCGATGCGGGTCTGCAGCGCACCATCGGCGCGCGACAGGAAATGCAGGCGGCCGGCGTCGTCGCCGACCACCAGGGCCGGCCCCAGCAACAAGGGGGAGCTCAGCTTGCGATAACGCAGCTGGCTCGTGCTCCAGGCACGTTCGCCGTCGGCGCGCCGCCAGGCGATCACGGTGCCGTCAGACTCCACGCCCAGCAACAGGGTTGTATCGCCGCTCAAACCGGAAGCGCCGGCCGCCGGCTTGCTCCACAGCAGCGCACCTCGCGCGGCGTCGACACAGCCCAGCGCAGCCTGGAAGGCCCGCGTGCAGACCACGGCGTCCTGGCGTGCCACGCCGGCAACCAGGTCGACCAGGCGCTCCACGTCATTGGTGCCACGCGGTGTGGCGATGGGCACTTCCCAGCGTGGGCTGCCATTGAGCGGGTTCAGCCCCACCAGGCGGCCCGACAGGCCGGCCACCAGGGTGTCGCCCACAGGGATCAGCACACCGGGCTGGCGCAGCACCAGGGCTTCGCCGCTGCGCGTCTGGTTCCACAGGCGCCGGCCGCTCTGGCCGTCGTAGGCGGAGACGCTGCGGTCCGCGCCCAGCACGAAGACCCGGCCCCCCGCCACCAGCGGCGCGGTATAGGACGGCGCGTTCAGGCGCTGGCGCCAGAGTTCCTTGCCATCCTGCAGCGCCACCAGTTCGTTTTCCGTCGTCACCACCGCTGCCATGCGGCCATCGTGCCCGACACCGGCGTTCAGCGGCGCGCCCACCTCGACGCGCCACACCGGCTCACCGGTACGCGCATCGAGCAGGCTGACCTGGCCTTCGCTGGACGCGACACCCACCGTGTTTCCAGCCACCTGCACCACCAGCGAAAAATCGACCCGGCCGATATCGATACCCCAGGCCTGGCGCATGCCCAGCAGCTTGGGATCAGGCGGCAGCGGAGCCGGCTCGGGACGGCTGGGGGCGCTGGAACAGGCCAGCAGCAAGGCGCTCAGGGCCAAGGCCCCCGCGCCACGCAAGGCACGCAGCAGGACCGGGCGGGACAGGATCACTTCTTCTCCCCGGTCGTCGCTGCGGGTGCGAGCCCCAGGGAAGCCAGTTTGACGTCGACCACATTGCGGTAGCTGCTGCCCGGCTCCAGGCCAGCCCAGGCCTTTTGGTATTCGGCGGCCGCCTCGGCCTTCTTGCCCTGGGCCAGGTAGACGTCACCGCGGCGATCGGCCGCCAGGGCCGCGAAACCGGCCGGGAAACTGTCTGCCAGCTGTTTGAGCGCTTCGTCGTAGGACTTGGCATCGAGCAGCAGGCCGGCCAGGCGCAGGCGCGCCACGGACTTGTAACCTTCGTCGCCCGATTGCTCGGCTACCCAGGCCAGGGCGGCACGGGCGGCATCGTTGCGACCGGCCGAGGCGTGCACGGCCGCGGTCAGCAAGGCGGCTTGTTGGGCCTGCGCAGTGCCGGCAAACTTGTCTTTCATGTCGGCCAGTGCGCGGTCCAGGCGTGTGCCATCGCCGCTGGCGGCAATGCGCTCGACCTCTTCGTAGAGAGCCGTGGCCTGCACGGCCTGCTTGCGCTGCCAGTACTGCCAGCCGTTCCAGCCGGCGTAGATGCCCAGCAGCACGATCAGCGCCCAGCTGATGAGGCCGCCGTACTGTTTCCAGAATTGCTTGAGCTGGTCAAGCTGCTCTTGTTCTTCGAGGTCGAGGTGTGCCATGAGGATTCTTCAGATCAGGTGCGGGATTGTAGGCGGGGGGCCCATTCGGCCGCCTGCGCCAGGGGATGGCAAGTCTGTGCGCCGGCGCCGTCGCGCAGCGCCTTGACAGTGACTTCGCCACGTGCCAGTTCATCGGCGCCGAAGATCAGCGCATAGGACGCGCCGCTGGCGTCCGCTTTCTTGAACTGCGATTTCATGCTGCCTATGCCCTCCCCCGTGCCGGCGTGCATCAGCACGCTCAAGCCGGCGGCGCGCACGGCCTGCAGCACGGGCATGGCGGCCGGCAGGGCCGAGGCATCGGGAATGATGGCGTAGGCGTCGGGCACGGGCTGGGGATGGTCGGCGCCCTGCTCTTTCAGCAACTCCAGCACACGCTCCACACCCAGGGCCCAGCCCACGGCCGGTGCGGGTTTGCCGCCGATCTGCTCGATCAGGTAGTCGTAACGGCCGCCGCCGCAGATGGTGCCCTGCGAACCCAGTCGCGTGGTGATGAACTCAAAGACCGTGAGGTTGTAGTAGTCCATGCCGCGCACCAGGCGCGGGTTGATCGTGTAGGCCACGCCGCTGGCGTCCAGGATGGCACGCACCTGGTTGAAGTGGGCCAGCGAGGCTTCGCCCAGGAAGTCGATCAGCTTGGGTGCTGCTTCCACCAGGGCCTGCATGGCCGGGTTCTTGGTGTCCAGGATGCGCAGCGGATTGCTGTGCAGGCGGCGCTTCGCGTCTTCGTCGAGCTGGTCGGCATGCTGTTCGAAATAGGCGATCAGCGCAGCGCGATGGTGCTTGCGCTCCTCGGGTTGGCCCAGGCTGTTGAGTTCCAGCCGTACGTCATTCAGACCCAACACCTTCCACAGCGCGTCGGCCAGCAGGATCATCTCCGCATCCACCTCGGCGCCGGCAAAACCCAGGGCCTCGGCACCGATCTGGTGGAACTGGCGGTAACGGCCGCGCTGCGGGCGCTCGTGACGGAACATGGGGCCCATGTAGTACAGGCGCTTGCCGCCTTCGTAGAGCAGGTTGTGCTCGACCACGGCGCGCACCACGCCGGCCGTGCACTCGGGGCGCAGGGTGAGCTGCTCACCATTCAAACGGTCTTCGAAGGAATACATCTCCTTCTCGACGATGTCGGTCACCTCGCCCAGGCCGCGCACGAACAAAGGCGTGGGCTCGACGATGGGCGTGCGGATGTTGCGGTAGGCGAAGCGCGCCATCAGCGCGCGCACCTGTTCCTCGAACCACTCCCAGCGCGCCGAGTCCGGCGGCAGGATGTCGTTCATGCCTTTGACGGCAAGCAGTTTCTCTGGCTTGGATGCCATGTTCTCTTTACTCTTCGTGTGGTTCAGACCGTCTCGGCGACGGTCTTCTGGTGCGCGCCGAAACGGTTCTCGATATAGGTTTCGACGATCTTCTGGAATTCCTGGGCGATGCCCTCGCCGCGCAGCGTCAGGCGCTTCTCGCCGTCGATGAACACCGGCGCGGCCGGTGCTTCGCCCGTGCCCGGCAGACTGATGCCGATGTCGGCATGCTTGCTCTCGCCCGGGCCGTTGACGATGCAGCCCATGACGGCCACCTTGAGCGCTTCCACGCCCGGGTATTGCTTGCGCCACACCGGCATCTGCATGCGCAGGAAGTCGTCGATCTGCTTGGCCAGTTCCTGGAAGGTGGTGCTGGTAGTGCGGCCACACCCGGGGCAGGCCGTGACGCTGGGCACGAAGATGCGCAGGCCCAGTGCCTGCAGGATTTCATTGGCGATCACCACTTCCTGCGTGCGCGACTCACCCGGCTGCGGCGTGAGCGAAACACGGATGGTGTCGCCGATACCCTCTTGCAGCAGGATGGACAGGGCCGTGGCCGAGGCCACCGTGCCCTTGGTGCCCATGCCGGCTTCGGTCAGGCCCAGGTGCAACGGGTAGTCGCAGCGCTTCGCGAGTTCGCGGTAGACGGAAATCAGGTCCTGCACACCGCTGACTTTGCAGGACAGCAGGATCTGCTCGGCCGGCATGCCCAGCTCCTGGGCAAAACGCGCGGAGTCGATGGCCGAGGTGATCAGCGCCTCGTACATCACGGCCTTGGCGTCCCAGGGTTGGGCGCGGCGGCTGTTCTCGTCCATCAGACCAGCCAGCAGGTCCTGGTCCAGGCTGCCCCAGTTCACGCCGATGCGCACCGGCTTGTTCCACTTGAGCGCAGCCTCGATCATCTGGCCGAACTGGCGGTCACGCTTGTCGCCCTTGCCCACGTTGCCGGGGTTGATGCGGTACTTGGACAAGGTCTCGGCGCAGGCCGGGTACTGGCTCAGCAGGGTGTGGCCGTTGTAATGAAAGTCGCCGATCAGCGGCACGGCGATGCCCATGCGGTCGAGCTGCTCGCGGATGTGCGGCACGGCCTGGGCCGCCTCGGGCGTGTTGACGGTGATGCGCACCAGCTCGGAGCCGGCCTGGGCCAGTTCCTTGACCTGGATGGCGGTGCCGATGACATCCACCGTGTCGGTGTTGGTCATGGACTGCACACGCACCGGCGCGTCGCCGCCCACGGTGACGACGTTGTCCCCCCAGGCCACGCGGGCCTGGCGCGAACGCCGCGCGCGCGGCGCCGCCTGATCGATCGGGCCCACGTTCTGCACTACTTCACCTCGAATCGGGCCACACCACCGCGGGTGACGTCAGCAAGCGGAAAAGGTTTGCCGCGCACCAGCACCTCGGTGACGTCGGCGCGTCCGATGGTCACGTTCAGCGGCAGCGGGCCGGAGGCACCGACCGGCTCGCCCGGCTCCACCAGGCGGCTGAGCTGGATGGCGCCTTTGCCGTCGGTCACCTCGATCCAGGACGGGTCGCTGGTCTTGAAGATCACGACACCGGAGCTCGCCAGCTTCTTGCGCACGGCACTCGTTTCGGGCGTGGCCGCAGCGACAGGCGCAGGGGCCGCCACCGGCGTTTCGGAGCGTGCTGCGGGGGCGGCAGCCTCAGCGGCTTTGGCCACCTTGACCGGCGGCGCAGGCGGCGGGGCCAACGGAGCAGGGCTGGCTTCGCGCACCGGCGCGACGGCCTTGGCCGGAACCGGCGCCGGCGCAACAGCAGCCGTCACCGGCTCAGGTGCTGGCTCCGCTTGCGGGCTTGCCGGCCCAGGGGCACGGGTCACGATGGCGCCGATCTCGGCACGCTGTTCGGTCGACGGGAAGAAGATCAGGACCAGGGCGCCCAGCAGCACGGCCAGTGCGGCCAGCACCATGGGGCGCGAGAGGCGGTCGAGGAACGGCGTCTTGGCCACGTCGCCCGGCGTATGGAAGGGTGTGTTCAGCCCGGACTCGTCGTAGTCCAGGCGCGGCACGCCGGACTGCGGCAACAGCGCCAGCACGGGCGCCGCGTCGATCTTGAGCGCACGGCAGACGCTGGACGCCAGCGCGCGCACGAACACGGCATCGGGCAGCTGGTCGAAGCGATCGGCCTCCAGGGCCTCCAGCTTCTTGACCGACACCTTCAACGACATCGCCAGTGGCGACAGTTCGACACCGGCGGCCTCGCGCGCCTGGCGCAGCAGTTGACCAGCCGTGGTCTGCGGTACCGCTGCGGCCGGCTCCACCGCCGGCGTGTCTGCTACCGGCGTGGTGCTGCCGACGACCTCATCACTCATTGAATGCTCCCCGCTCAAAAGAACCCATTTCACGCGATCTCGGATAACGGCTGCGCAGCTGAGTCACCAGCTGGTCGCGCGCGACGCGGTTGCCCAAGCGCTGCTCGACCTTGATGCCCAGCCAGAGCGTCTCGGCATTGGCCAGTTCGCTGTTGTTGATGCGCCGGATGTAGAACTGCGCGCGCGCAGCGTCACCGCGCTGGTAAAGCACCGTGGCCAGGTTGTAGCCGGTCACCGGGTTGCCGGCGTCGAGCTCGTAGGACTTGATCAGGCTCTGCTCGGCATCGAGCGGCCGACCCGCCTTGATCTGGCACACCCCCTTGGCCAGCCAGGTCTTGGCGCGGCCGCCGTAGGTGGGGTTGGCCAGGGCCTGGGTGAAGGCCTGCACGGACTCCGTGTATTTGCCCTGCTGGCACAGCAACCAGCCGTAGTTGTGCAGCACGTCGGCGCTGTTCGGGCTGATGGCCAGGGCGCGGCGGAAGCTCTCTTCGGCCAGGCGCATGTCGTTCAGGCGCAGGTAGATCAGGCCGCGCAGGTTGTAGGCGTCGGGGAAGTCGGGGTCGATGGTGAGAGCCTGCTTGACCTCGTCGAGCGCCACGGTGGTCTGACCCTGCTCGAAGTAGCCGCTGGCCAGTTGCAGGCGGGTACGGGCGCGCTTGCGGATCGCCGGTTCGTCGGAGTCGGTGACGATGTCCTCGCCGCTGCCGGGAGCGCCGCTGGCACAGCCGGACAGCCCGGTCAGGGCCACCAGCGCCAGACAGGCGGCCAGCAGCCACCGGCGGCCGAGGCCATGGTCGCGCATCACATCAGTCACATTCATGCCTCAAATCTCCTTGGATTGACTCTGCAGGGTCTGCATGGGCTGCAGCAGCTTGCGCTGGCGCGCCATGCGCTCCTCCACCCCGGTGCGATCCTTGACATCGCCGGCCAGCTGGCCGCAGGCGGCATCGATATCGTCGCCGCGCGTCTTGCGCACAGTCGTGACGATACCAGCATCCAACAGGATTTTGGCGAAGGCCTGCACGCGCTCGTTGGGGGAACGCTTCAGGCCCGAAGCCGGGAAGGGATTGAAGGGAATCAGGTTGAATTTGCACCAGACACCACCGGTGGCGTGCCGGCGCACCAGCTCGACCAGCTGGCGGGCATGCTCGGGCAGGTCGTTCACGCCGTCGAGCATGCAGTACTCGAAGGTGATGAAGTCGCGTGGCGCGTGGGCCAGATAGCGGTTGCAAGCATCCATCAGCTCGGCGATGGGGTACTTGCGGTTCAGCGGCACCAGGTTGTCGCGCAACTCGTCGTTGGGCGCGTGCAACGAAACGGCCAGCGCCACCGGGCAGTCCTGGGCCAGGCGGTCCATCATGGGCACCACACCCGAGGTGGAGACCGTGAGGCGGCGGCGCGACAGGCCGTAGCCATGGTCGTCCAGCATCACACGCAGCGCGGGGATCAGCTCGTTGTAGTTCTGCAGCGGCTCGCCCATGCCCATCATCACCACGTTGGTGATCACGCGGTCAGAACGTTTGAGGTGCTGGCGCAGGAAAAACTCGGCAAACCAGAGCTGGGCGACGATCTCGCCGGTGCTCAGGTTGCGGCTGAAACCCTGGTGGCCGGTGGAGCAGAAACGGCAACCCACGGCGCAACCGGCCTGGGAGGACACGCACAGCGTGCCGCGGTCGTCCTCGGGAATGAAGACAGCTTCGACGGCATTGCCGTCACCGACGTCGAACAGCCACTTGATGGTGCCGTCGGCGGAGATCTGCTGGGAGATGACTTCCAGCCCCTGGATGCGCGCCGTGGTGGCGAGCTTCTCGCGCAGGGACTTGGCCAGATCGCTCATCTGGTCGAAGCTGGAGGCGCCCTTCTGGTGGATCCAGCGGAACAGCTGGGTGGCGCGAAAGCGCTTTTCACCCAGCCGCTCGCAAAAGGCGGCCAAACCGTCGAGGTCGAAGTCGAGCAGGTTGGCCGTCATTGCATCTTCAGACCGCCTTTCAGCGGCTGTGGATGTTCATGCCGGCGAAGAAGAAAGCAATCTCCACGGCGGCGGTTTCGGGGGCGTCGGAGCCGTGCACGGCGTTGGCGTCGATGCTGTCGGCGAAGTCGGCGCGGATGGTGCCCTTGTCGGCCTTCTTGGGGTCGGTGGCGCCCATCAGGTCACGGTTCTTCTGGATGGCGTTCTCGCCTTCCAGCACCTGGAGCATCACGGGGCCGGAGATCATGAAGTCGACCAGGTCCTTGAAGAAGGGACGGGCCTTGTGCACGGCGTAGAAAGCCTCGGCTTCAGCGCGCGACAGGTGGGCCATGCGGGACGCGACGATCTTCAGTCCGGCGCCTTCGAAACGGGCGTAGATCTGGCCGATGACGTTCTTGGCAACGGCGTCGGGCTTGATGATGGAGAAGGTGCGCTGGATAGCCATGTGAGTTCCTGGGTCTGTTTATGAAAATGGGTTTCTGCCCCACCATGGGCAAAGCCCGGTATTTTAACCGGTGTCAGTGACACTGAGAGTGCCGGGGCGATCCGCCCCGGCCGGGCGCCTTCAGCGCCCACCCCCGCGACCGCCGCGACGCGGCCCGCCGTTGCCGCCACCGCCGCCATTGCCCCCGCCGCCGCGCCGCGGCTCCTGGCGCTGGCGCGTGAAGCTGTCGGCACCGATGTAACCGAAGGAGGTTTTCATCGGGTCGGGCTGGCCATCCCCGCCGCCGCCCTGGCGCGGATTGCGGTCCTTGTTGCGCCCCTGCTGCTGGCCCTGGCCGCCACCACCCTTGCGCGGGCCGCCCGATTTGTCGCCCATGGGGCCGCCGGAGCCACGCGGTCCCGGCCCCTGCGCACCGCCGCCACGCCGCCGGTTGCGCCCGCCGCCGGGTTTGCCTTGGGCCGGGGGGCGTTCGCCGCCCTCACCCGTGGCGCCTTCGGCACCACCGCCCGGGCGGCGCTCGGCCGCACGCATGAGGCCGCGGATGTCCGCTTCGTCCAGTTCCATCCAGGCGCCACGCTTCAAGCCGCGCGGCAGCACCATGGCGCCGTAGCGGATGCGGATCAGGCGGCTGACGGCATGGCCCACGGCTTCGAGCATGCGGCGCACCTCGCGGTTGCGCCCCTCGGAGATGGTGACGCGGTACCAGCAATTGGAGCCCTCGCCACCGCCCTCTTCGATCGAGCCGAAATGGGCCGTGCCGTCGTCGAGCTGCACGCCGTCCAGCAGCCGCTGCTTCTCTTCCTTGCTCAGGGCGCCCAGCACGCGCACCGCGTACTCGCGCTCCAGGCCGAAACGCGGGTGCATGAGGTTGTTGGCCAGGTCACCGGAATTCGTGAACAGCAGCAATCCCTCGGTGTTCAGGTCCAGGCGGCCGACCGACTGCCACTTGCCCTGGTGCAGCTTGGGCAGCTTGCGAAACACGGTGGGGCGGTTCTGCGGGTCGTCGTGCGTGACGACCTCGCCAACCGGCTTGTGATAGGCGATGACACGCGGCGGCGGCGGATCGATGCGCACCCGGATGGGCTTGCCGTTGACCTTGATCTGGTCGCCGAACTGGATGCGCTGGCCGATATGGGCCGGCTCGTTGTTGACCGAGATGCGCCCTTCCATGATGAGCTGCTCCATCTCCAGGCGCGAACCCATGCCGGCCTGGGCCAGCACCTTGTGCAGCTTGGGCGTCTCGGCCTGGGCGCTAAGCACGCGCTTGGCGGGCACTTCGGCCTCGGGCGCTTCCTCGTCGGCATCGAACTCGCCGGAGACCACGGCCGCAAAACGCTGGCCCGCATCGATGGCGGGCGGCGTGGCGTGCGGCTTGCGCGCTGGCGCCGGCCTGGCCGTCCGGTCTTCCGCCTCGGCGCCCGCAGGCGCGGTGTCCTCGACAGGTTCGACCGCGACGGCCGGCTGGACCGGTACAGGAGCGTGCGTGTCGCTGTCGGGCTCGGGCGGCGTCACGCCAGGCGTCTGTTCGGTCATGGCTGATTTCCGGTCAAGGCAAAAGGTTCGTCGCTGCTGGCATCGGCGGCGGGCTCGGCCAGCGGCAGTTCGTGCGTGTCGCCGTCAGCGGGCGCAGGCAGTTCGTTCAGCACTTCCAGCAGGCCCGAGGACTGGGCCGGGTTGTCCATCAGGGGCAGCTGGTCGAGCGAGGCCAGGCCCAGGTCGTCGAGGAAATGCTTGGTGGTGGCGTACAGCCCCGGGCGGCCCGGCGCTTCGCGGTGCCCGATGACCTCGATCCAGCCGCGGTCCTCGAGCTGCTTGATGATCAGCGAACTGATAGTCACGCCACGGATGTCTTCCATGTCGCCACGCGTGACCGGCTGGCGGTAGGCGATGATGGCCAGGGTCTCGAGCGTGGCACGCGAGTAGCGCGGCGGCTTCTCGGGGTGCAGACGGTCGAGGTACTCGCGCATCTCGGGGCGGCTCTGGAAGCGCCAGCCGCTGGCCACACAGACCAGCTCGACGCCGCGCCCGGTCCATTCCAGCTGCAGTTCTTCCAGCAGCTGCTTGATGGTGTCCACGCCCAGGCTGTCATCGAACAGCACGCGCATGTCGCGCACCTGCATCGGCTGTTGCGCGCAGATCAGCGCCGTTTCCAGTACACGCTTGGCTTCCGTTGTATTCATGTCTCTTCGAATCCGGGCTATGCGTCTTCACGACGCAGGATGAGAGGGGTCGGTAGGAGAGTGGGCCTGCGGATCATCACGATCCCGGCCCATGGGCACCCGCATGTCGCACGGGGCCGGGGCACGTTCTTCACAGAACGTCCTGCTGGGCATTGTAGCCCACACCCCAGTCGGCCAGGGCCTCGCGCATGTCCTGCGGCAGTGCGGCCTTGAACACCAGTTCCTTGCCGCTCACAGGATGGGTGAAGGCCAGACGCCAAGCGTGCAGGGCCTGGCGCGACATGCCGACGCCGGGCGCGCCGCCGTACAGGGTATCGGCCAGCAGCGGATGGCCGATCGAGGCCGCATGCACACGGATCTGGTGGGTACGCCCGGTGTGCAGGGTACAACGCAGCCAGCAGCCCTGGGCGGCGTTGTACAGCAGCTCGAACGTGGTTTTCGCCGGTTTGCCCGGCTGGCGCAAGAGGTCCACCACGGCCATGCGCAGGCGGTTGCGCGGGTCGCGCCCGATGGCGGCCTCCACGTCGCGCCGCACCGGGCCGCTCCAGGGCTGCTGTGCCAGCGCCAGGTATTGCCGGCTGACCTCGCGCGCCGCGATCAGCTTGACCAGCGCATCCATGGTGGTGCGCGTGCGTGCCACCACCATCAGGCCGCTGGTGTCCTTGTCCAGGCGGTGCACGATGCCGGCGCGCGGCAGCTGCGCCGCCTTGGCGTCGTGCGCCAGCAAGCCGTTGAGCAGGGTGCCGCGCCAGTTCCCCGGCGCCGGGTGCACCACCAGGCCGGCGGGCTTGTTGAGCACCAGCAGGTGCTCGTCCTCGTGCACGATGTCCAGCGCCATGGCCTCGGGCAGGAAGGCCTGGCTCTGCGGCGTGGGGCGCAATTCGATCGAACCCTGCTCGCCGGCCCGCACCTTGTGCGCCGGCTTGCGCAGGGTCAGTTCACCCTGGGTCACGGCGCCCGCCTCGATCAGCTGCTGCAGGTAACTGCGCGAAAACTCGGGCACCAGCGCGCTCAGGGCGCGGTCCAGGCGCAGGCCGTGCTGCTCCGTGCCGATGGTCCAGGGCCGCAGCTCGACCTCGGAAACGCCCTCGGCCGCCTCGTCGAAGTCCTCGCTCACGGGGTCGGTCGATATAATTGATGCTTGATGTTTCAACGAGTAAGCCTCTGATGCCCAGCGCCAAATTATCGGTCGTCTCCGCCCTGCTCCTGGCCGCCGCGGCGCTGCTGGCCGGCTGCTCCACCCAGGCGGTCGATCTGACCGCCAAGATGACACCGGAAGAAATCCTTGCGGAAGCACGCGAGGAAGTCTTCAACCTGCAGTACACCAAGGCCATCGGACTGTTCGAAAAACTCGAAGGACGAGCCGCCGGCACGCCGCTGGCGCAGCAGGCCCAGCTTGAAAAGGCCCATGCCCACTACAAGAACGAGGAACCGGCCCAGGCCATCGCCACGCTCGACCGTTTCATCCGCCTGCACCCGGCCAGCCCGGCCCTGGACTACGCGCTCTACTTCAAGGGTGTGGTCAACTTCAACGAAAACCTGGGCCTGTTCTCCTCGCTGACGCGCCAGGATCTGGCCGAGCGCGACCAACAGGCTGCCAAGGAGTCCTTCGCCTCCTTCAAGGAACTGGTCACGCGTTTCCCCGACTCGCGCTACGCACCCGATGCACGCGCGCGCATGACCCACATCGTCAACTCGCTGGCCAAATACGAAGTGCACGTGGCACGTTATTACTTCAGCCGCGGCGCCTACCTGGCGGCCATCAACCGTGCCCAGCAGGCCATCGCCGACTACCGCGATGCGCCGGCGCTGGAAGAAGCCCTCTACATCCTGGTGCAGTCCTACGACGCCCTGCAGCTGCCCCAGCTGCGCGACGACGCGCGCCGCGTGCTGCAGAGCAACTTCCCGCAAAGCCGCTACATCGGCGGCAGCGGCGGCGAAGCCCCCACCACCACGGTCAAGCAGGGTCCGTGGTGGAAGCTGTGGTGAGCTCCAGCAAGCGCTGATCGAGCTCGGCCTCATTGGCCAGCCGCCGCATCGGCGGCAAGGCCGCCAGCAGGCGGCGACCATAACCCATGCTGGCCAGGCGCGTATCACAGATCACCAGCACGCCCTGGTCCGAAACCCGGCGGATCAAACGCCCCGCCCCCTGCTTGAGCGCCACCGCCGCCTCGGGCACGTGGTAGTCGTTGAAGGGGCTGCGCCCGGCCGCTTCAAGCCGACGGCTGCGCGCCTGCACCAGCGGGTCGCCCGGCGGCGGAAAAGGCAGCTTGTCGATCACCACCAGCTGCAGCGCCTCACCCGGAATGTCCACCCCCTCCCAGAACGAGGCCGAGGCCACCAGCACGCAACCGGGCTGGCCGGGCAACACGCCCTCGCGGAAACGGTCGAGCAGCTCGCGCTTGGGCAATTGCCCCTGGCTCAGCACCTGTATGCCGCAGTCCGGGGGCAGCAGCTGCGGCAGGCCGGCGCTGATGCTGCGCAGCGCACGCAAGGTCGTGGTCAGCACCAGGGTGCGCCCGCCCAGCACCGGGGCCAGGCGCGCCACCAGGGCCGCCACCTCGTCGCTGTGCCGTGGATCGTTGGGCTTGGACAGCTGGCGCGGCACGTAGACGGCGGCCTGGCGCGCGTAGTCGAAGGGGCTGTCCACGCGCAGCACCCGCGCATCGCCCAGGCCGCAGGGTTCGGTGAACCAGCTCAGGCGCTCGTCATCGCCCAGCGTGGCCGAGGTGAAGATCCAGCTGCGTGAAGAAACCTCGCCCTCGCGCGGCGCCAGCAAACGCGTCTGCACCGCTTCGGCAATGTCCAGTGGCGACTCCACCAGGCGCAGCTGTTGCGACACCTCCAGCCAGCGCACCGCCTCGGGCGCGCGTTCGGCCAGGAAGAAATCCGCCAGCGCCGCCAGGGCACGGGCACGTTCGGCCAGGCGCGCAAAGTCCGGCCCCAGCTCGTCCATATGCTCCAGCGCGGCGCGTGCCTCGCCGCAGGCGCGCTGCAGCGCGCCCAGGGCCAGCACCCAGCTGTCGGCAGCGATGTGTTCGGGTGCGGCGCCGTCCCAGGCGTGGCGGCTGCCGCCGGTCGGCGCCCGCCCGGCACACAGGCGCAGGTCGCGCGCGGCGCGCTCCACATCGGCGGTCAACTGCTGCCAGTCTGCCAGGCCGCGCGCCTGTTGCAGCCCGCAGGCCAGCAGGTCGCGGCAGAAGTCCAGCACCTGCGCGGTGGAGAGCTGGCGGCCCAGGAACTGCACGCCCGTCTCGTTGAGCGTGTGCGCCTCGTCGAAGATCACCGTGCTCACGCTGGGCAGCAGCTCGGCCATGCCCGATTCGCGCACCGCCAGGTCCGCAAAAAACAGGTGGTGGTTGATGACCACGACGTCGGCCGCCAGCGCCTCGCGCCGTGCCAGGTTCACGTGGCATTCGCGGTAGCGCGGGCAGTTGCTGCCCAGGCAGTTGTCGCGGGTGGATGTGACCAAAGGTATCACCGGTGAGCGTTCGTCCAGCCCCGGCAGTTCGGACAGGTCGCCGCTGCGGGTCTGCTGAGCCCAGCGTTCCACGCGGGCCAAGGCAAAGGCGGCCTGCGGCGCCGCCATCGCACCCTCCTGCCGGGCCAGTTCCATGCGGTGCAGGCAGAGGTAACTCGCGCGCCCCTTGAGCAGGGCCGCACGCAGCGGCAGGCCCAGCGCCTCGATCAGGCGCGGCAGGTCGCGGCCGTAGAGCTGGTCCTGCAGGGTCTTGGTGGCGGTGGACAGCAGCACGCGCTCACCGCTGAGCAGGGCCGGCACCAGATAGGCGTAGGTCTTGCCCACGCCGGTGCCGGCCTCGGCCACCAGCACGCTGCGCTGCTCGATGGCCTCGGCCACGGCCAGCGCCATGTCGGTCTGCCCGCTGCGGGGGTGGAATTCGTCCACGGTGCGCGCCAGCACGCCCTCGGGCGCAAAGGCCGCGCGCACGGCTTCATGCAGGTTCATCGGGCGTGAGTTCGTGTTCGAGGCGGGCGATCTCGTCGCGCAGGACCAGGCGGCGCTTCTTCAGCCGGCGCATCATCAGCTCGTCGAGCACCACTTCGTGGCTCGTGCGGTCGATCAGGGCGTCGAGGTCGGCGTGCTCCATGCGCAGCTCGATCAAGCGGCGCTGCGGCGAATGCAGGTTGGAATCCAAAAATCAGGCCCGGTGGGAAAACAGCCAAAGCGGGAATACTTGTCAGCTATGCTTTCAGGAATGGTTTGATAATACGACTTTCATCCGGCCTTCACGGGCCGGATCCAGGGGACACAGCGGATACAAATCAATGAGCAAAGGCTACCGACTCACCGCAGCGACCGGCATCCACAAGGGCGATCGCGAATACCAGCAGGACCAGGTGGCGGTATTCACCCACCCGCGCCACATCGGCTGCATGCTCGCCGTGGTGGCGGATGGCATGGGCGGGCGCAGCGGCGGGCGCAAGGCCTCCGACCAGGTCATGCTGACCGCCCAGCAACTCTTCGAGCGCTACGCACCGGAAACCGACGACGCGTCCGCCATGCTGTCGCAGATGGTGCAGGAAGCGCACATCGTCATCAAGCTGACCGCGATCTCTGCCGAGCAGGAGCCGCATAGCACCCTGGCTGCGTTCTTGATCAACCCGGGCGGGGACTGCCACTGGATCCATGCCGGCGACTCGCGCATCTACCACTTCCACGCCAACCAGATGGTGCGCCGCACGCTGGACCACTCCTATGTGCAGTCCCTGGTCAACCGCGGGGAGCTGACCGAAGACGAAGCCGCCGTGCATCCGCAGTCCAACATCCTGATGGGCTGCCTGGGCACCGAGAGCGATCCGCCCCAGGAAACCCACTTCATCCCGCAGCTGCGCCCGGGCGACACGCTCATGGCCTGCAGCGACGGCGTCTGGCACTACTTCAACAACGATGAACTGGGTTCGGTGCTCTCCAGCCTCTCGGCACGTGAAGCCTCCGAGTTCCTGATCGAGAAGGCCCGCACACGTGCCAACGGCGGCGGCGACAACCTGTCGCTGGTGATCGTCAAGCTCGAGCCGCTGAACGACAAACGCTGAGCTTCAGCGCCTGTTCCGGGTCTCTCAGGGAGGTACCGGCAAGGGCCGGCTGGTGCTCGGCGCCTTCCCGGACTGGGCGCGCTCGCGCTCCTTGCGGCGCTCCTCGGCCTGCCGCTGCCTTTCCTCGTAGGCCCGCTGCATGGCAGCCCGCTGTGCCGCCTCGGCGGCGGAGCCGGCAGCAGCAGAGGCCGGCCGGGCCGGCACCGAGGCGGCCGCAGCGGGCCCTGGCGCGGTCTGCGTCGCCTGCTTCTGGCGTGCACGCTGCTGGCGTTCCTGGTCGGCCTTCTGGGCCGCTTCGCGCTGCTCCTGTGCCAGCGCGCTGTTGCGCTCGGCGGCCTGCGCCTCGGTACGACGGACTTTCTCGGCGGCGGCCGCGGCGCGGCGCTCGTCATCGAGGATGATTTCCTGGCGACGCAACTCCTCCATCGTGACACGACGGCGCTTGCGCATCTGGCTCAGGCAGTCGTTCACGGCAAAACGCTGGTAACAGTCGGCCTCTTCCTGGCCATAACGCTCCAGCGCCTGGCGGCGTTCGGCGTTGATGCGGGCGCGCTCACCCGCCGGGTCGTAGGAGGACGGCTGCTGCGCCGCGGCCAGCATCAGGGTGCCCAGGCCGGCCAGCAGGATCAGGGTTCGTTTCATGTGAGGCTGGTATCGACCACACGACGTTCCGATTCGAGGAACTCGCGTGACTGCATTTCGTTCAGTCGTGACACTGTACGCGGAAATTCGTGCACCAGGGGCCCTTCGGTGTAGAGCTGCTCCGGCGGCACGGCGGCCGACAGGATGAGCTTGACGCGCCGGTCGTACAGCACGTCCACCAGCCAGGTGAAACGCCGTGCCTCGGAGGCCATGCGCACCGGCATGTGCGGCACGTCGCTCAGGAACACGGTATGGAACTGGGTGGCGATTTCCAGGTAGTCGTTCTGCGAGCGCGGCCCCCCGCAAAGGGTCTTGAAGTCGAACCACACCACACCACCGGCCTTGCGCCGGGCCTGGATCTGGCGCGCCTCGATATGCAGCACCGGATCTTCGTCATGCGCCTCGGCCAGGCGGTCGAAGGCCTGTGACATGGCCGCATCGGCCTGCGGGCCCAGCGGCGTGTGGTAGAGCTGCACCTGTTCCATGGTGCGGCGGCGATAGTCGGTGCCGTTATCGACGTTGACCAGCTCCATGGTCTGGTTCAGCAAGGCGATGGCCGGCAGGATGCGATCGCGGTGCAGACCGTTGGGGTACAGGTCGTCGGGCTTGAAATTGGAAGTCGCCACCAGGCCCACGCCGTTCCTGAACAGGGCCGCCAGCAGGCGGTGCAGGATCATGGCGTCGGTGATGTCGGCGACGTGAAACTCGTCGAAGCAGATCAGCTTGAACTTGTCGGCCATGCGCTCGGCCAGCGCGTCCAGCGGGTTGACCGTGCCCTGCAGCTCGGCCAGCTCGCGGTGCACCTCGCGCATGAACTCGTGGAAGTGCAGGCGTGTCTTGCGCTTGAGCGGCACGGCGTTGAAGAAGCAGTCCATCAGGAAGCTCTTGCCCCGCCCCACCCCGCCGTGCAGGTACACGCCTTTGGGGATGTCGGGATGGTTGATGAGCTTCTTCAGCGCATTGGCGCGTTTTTCCTTGTAGCGGAACCACTCCGCTGCGCAGCGCTCCAGCGCATGGACGGCGCGTAACTGCGCGGGGTCACTCACGTAACCCCGCGTCTTGAGCTCCGCCTCGTAGGCCTCGAGTACCGATGCCAAGCCGTGGTACCCGTACGCGTCAGAAATTCAGTGTGCGCTTGTCCACCGCCAGCGCGGCTTCCTTGGTCGCCTCGCTGAGCGACGGGTGCGCGTGGCAGATGCGGGCGATGTCCTCGGCGCTGGCCTTGAACTCCATGGCCACCACGGCCTCGGAAATCAGCTCGCTCACCTGCGGGCCCACCATGTGCACACCCAGGATCTCGTCGGTCTTGGCGTCGGCCAGGAACTTCACCATGCCCGTCGTGTCACCCAGGGCGCGCGCGCGGCCGTTGGCCAGGAAGGGGAAGGTGCCGGCCTTGTAGGCCACGCCGTCCGCCTTGAGCTGCTGCTCGGTGCGGCCCACCCAGGCGATCTCCGGGCTGGTGTAGATGACCCAGGGAATGGTGTTGAAGTTCACGTGCCCGTGCTGGCCGGCCATGCGCTCGGCCACGGCCACGCCCTCTTCTTCCGCCTTGTGCGCCAGCATGGGGCCGCGCACCACGTCACCCACGGCCCACACGCCGGGCAGGCTGGTCTTGCAGTCGCCGTCGACCACGATGGCCCCGCGCTCGTCCAGCTTCAGGCCCACGGCCTCGGCATTCAGGCCGATGGTGTTGGGCACACGGCCGATGGAGACGATGAGCTTGTCCACCTCCAGCGCCTGGGCCTCGCCCTTGGCGTTGGTGTAGGCGATGCTCACGCCCTTCTTGCCGTTCTTGATCTCGCCGACCTTCACGCCCAGCTCGATCTTCAGGCCCTGCTTGTCAAAGGCCTTCTTCGCTTCCTTGGCAATCTGCTCGTCCACCGCGCCCAGGAAGGTCGGCAGACCTTCGAGGATGGTGACCTCGGCGCCCAGGCGGCGCCAGACCGACCCCATCTCCAGGCCGATCACACCCGAGCCGATCAGGCCCAGCTTCTTCGGGGTGGCCCCCAGGCGCAGCGCGCCGTCGTTGGACAGCACGTTGACCTCGTCGAAGGGCGTGCCCGGCAGCGCACGGGCGTTGGAGCCCGTGGCCACGATGACCTGCTTGGCCACCAGGCTTTCCTCGGCCGCACCCGCCACCTTGATCTCGTAGCCGCCGTCCACCGCTTTCACGAAAGAGCCGCGGCCGTGGAAGAAGGTGACCTTGTTCTTCTTGAACAGGTAGAGGATGCCGTCGTTGTTCTGTTTCACCACGGCATCCTTGCGGCCGATCATCTTGGCCACGTCCATCTTGACGTCGCTGGCCGTGATGCCGTGCTCGGCGAAGTGCTTGTTGGCGTGTTCGAAATGCTCGGACGACTGCAGCAGCGCCTTGGACGGGATGCAGCCCACGTTGGTGCAGGTGCCGCCCGGGGCCGGGCCGCCCTTCTCGTTCTTCCACTCGTCGATGCAGGCCACGTTCATGCCCAGCTGGGCGGCGCGGATGGCACCGATGTAGCCACCGGGGCCACCACCGATGACGATAACGTCGAATTGTTTAGACATAGTGTTCAGTAAGTTGGTGCCGCGCGCTCACTCGCTCGGCACAAAGATCCAAAGAAGCAGGTAGACCAGAATGCCCGCGCCGGCATAGCAGGCCAGCACGGCAAAACCCAGGCGCCAGATCCAGCTCTCAAGGCCGGTGACCCGTGCGAGCCCGCCGCACACGCCGCCGAGCCAGCGGTCCGTGCTGCTGCGGCGCAGCTTGTTGATCGCCGCGATGCCGGCAGACGGCGCTGCCGGCGCCTCCAGCAGCCGCTCCTTGGCCCGCGCGAACTCAGCCTCGCTCAAGGCACCGCGCTGGCGCAGCCCCTCAAGCTTCTGAAGTTCGTCGGTGAGCGACATGGCGGTCCCGGTCGGCGTCGTGCGCTCAGATGTCGAACAACAGGCGCGCCGGATCTTCCAGCGCCTCTTTCATCGCCACCAGGCCCAGCACGGCTTCGCGGCCGTCGATGATGCGGTGGTCGTAGCTCATGGCCAGGTAGTTGATCGGGCGGATCACGATCTGCCCGTTCTCCACCACCGCGCGGTCCTTGGTGGCATGCACGCCCAGGATGGCCGACTGCGGCGGGTTGATGATGGGGGTGGACAGCATGGAGCCGAACACACCGCCGTTGGAGATGGAGAAGGTGCCGCCGGTCATCTCCTCGATGCCCAGCTTGCCGTCACGCGCCTTGGCGCCGTACTCGGCAATCTTCTTCTCGATGTCGGCAAAGCTCATCTGGTCGGCGTTGCGCAGGATGGGCACCACCAGGCCGCGCGGCGAACCGACGGCGATGCCGATGTCGAAGTAACCGTGGTAGACGATGTCGTTGCCGTCGACCGAGGCGTTGAGCACCGGGTACTTCTTCAGGGCATGCACGGCCGCCTTCACGAAGAAGGACATGAAGCCGATCTTGACGCCGTGTTCCTTCTCGAACTTCTCCTGGAAACGCTTGCGCATCTCCATCACCGGTGCCATGTTGACCTCGTTGAAGGTGGTCAGGATGGCGTTGGTGGACTGCGACTGCAGCAGACGCTCGGCCACACGGGCGCGCAGGCGCGTCATGGGCACGCGCTGCTCCGGGCGCTCGCCCAGGTTCTGCGGACGGGGGGCCGCCACCTGCGGCAGGGTCGTGGTCGGGGCACCGGTGGGAATGGCAGCGGGCTTGGCGCCGCCACCGGCCACGGCGGCCAGCACGTCACCCTTGGTCACGCGGCCGTCCTTGCCGGTGCCGGGCACGGAGCCGGCAGCCAGGCTGTTGTCGGCCATCAGCTTGGCGGCAGCGGGCATGGCCACGCCGGCCTTGGAGGCGGAGACCGTGGCCGTGGCCACGGCAGGCGCTGCGGCCGCAGCGGCTGCGGGCGCGGCAGCGGCGGCGGG
Organism: uncultured Hylemonella sp.; assembly: GCA_963512455.1. Taxonomy (GTDB): domain Bacteria; phylum Pseudomonadota; class Gammaproteobacteria; order Burkholderiales; family Burkholderiaceae_C; genus Hylemonella. The sequence goes on from CAUPMJ010000001.1 coordinate 764,743, forward strand.
CGCCGCGGCACCCGCCTTGCCTTCGGTGTCGATGCGGGCGATGACCTGGCCGGCCACCACGGTGCCGCCGTCACCCACCAGGATCTCGGCCAGCACGCCAGCCGACGGGGCCGGCACTTCCAGCACGACCTTGTCGGTCTCAATGTCGATCAGGATCTCGTCGGCAGCGACAGCCTCGCCGGCCTTTTTCTTCCATTGCAGCATGGTGGCTTCTGCCACCGATTCGGACAGCTGCGGGACCTTGACTTCTACGATAGCCATTTGAATTCTTTCCGTATCTTTTTGAGTGTTGCGGGGCGCGCCTTCAGCGGCGCCCCGCATTTCTTGAAAAACCGTTCTGCCCTTATTTGGTCAGCACGAAGCCCTTGAGCTTGGCGAAGGCCGCTTCCACCAGCGCCTTCTGCTGCTCCTGGTGCAGGTGGGCATAACCCACCGCCGGCGAGGCCGAGGCCGCGCGGCCGGCATAACCCAGCTTCTGGCCATCGAGCATGTTTTCGTGGATGTAGTGCTGCACGAAGAACCAGGCGCCCTGGTTCTGCGGCTCGTCCTGGCACCACACGATGTCGGTGGCGTTCGGGTACTTCTTGAGCTCGGCAGCGAAGACCTTGTGCGGGAAGGGATAGAGCTGCTCGACGCGCAGGATGGCCACGTCGTCCAGGCCCTTCTCCTCGCGCTTCTTGACCAGGTCGTAATAGACCTTGCCGGAGCAGGCGATCACGCGCTTGACGTTCTTTTCGTCCTTGATGGCCTTCTGCTCGGGGATGATGGTCTGGAAACCGCCCTTGGTGAACTCGGACAGCGGCGAAGTCGCATCCTTGTTACGCAGCAGGGACTTGGGCGTCATGATGATCAGCGGCTTGCGCAGGTTGCGGATCATCTGGCGGCGCAGCACATGGAAGATCTGGCTGGCCGTGGTCGGCTGCACGATCTGCATGTTGGTGTCGGCGGCCAGCTGCATGAAGCGCTCCAGGCGGGCCGAGCTGTGCTCGGGGCCCTGGCCTTCGTAGCCGTGCGGCAGCATCAGCGTGATGCCGTTCACACGGCCCCACTTCACTTCACCGGAAGCAATGAACTGGTCGATCACCACCTGGGCGCCGTTGGCGAAGTCGCCGAACTGCGCTTCCCAGACCACCAGGGTGTTGGGGTCGTTGGAGGCGTAGCCGTACTCGAAGCCCAGCACCGCCTCTTCGGACAGGATGGAGTCGATCACGACGAAGGGCGCCTGGCCATCGCTCACGTTCTCCAGCGGCACATAGGTGCCCACGTCCCACTTCTCGCGGTTCTGGTCATGGATCACGGAGTGGCGGTGGGTGAAGGTGCCGCGGCCGCAGTCCTCGCCCGACAGGCGCACCGGGTAGCCGCTGGCCACCAGCGAGGCAAAGGCCATGTGCTCGCCCATGCCCCAGTCCACGGGAATCTCGCCGCGGCCCATGGCGGCGCGGTCGTCGTAGACCTTCTTCACCAGCTGGTGCGGCGTGACCGTCGCGGGGATGGTGGTGATCTTGTCGGCCAGGCGCTTCCACTCGGTCAGCGGAATGGCGGTCTCGGCAGCGTCCGTCCACTTCTTGCTCAGGTAGGGCGACCAGTCCACCGCGAACTTGCTCTTGAAGTTCGTCAGCACCGGGTCCACCGTGTGGCGGCCGGCGTCCATGGCGGCGCGGTAGGCCTTGACCATCGCGTCCGGACCGTCGGCCGGCAGCACGCCCTGGGTGACCAGCTTGTCACCGTAGAGCTTGCGCGTGCCGGGGTGGGCCGCGATCTTCTTGTACATCAGCGGCTGGGTCAGGCTGGGGGTGTCCTGCTCGTTGTGGCCCAGCTTGCGGAAGCAGGTGATGTCCACCACCACGTCCTGCTGGAACTCCATGCGGAACTCCAGCGCCAGCTGCGTGGCCAGCACCACGGCCTCCGGGTCGTCGCCGTTGACGTGCAGCACCGGCGCCTCGACCATCTTGACGATGTCGGTGCAATACACGGTGGAGCGCATGTCGCGCGGGTCGGAGGTGGTGAAACCGATCTGGTTGTTGATGATGATGTGCACCGTGCCGCCCGTGGAGTAGCCACGGGTCTGGGCCAGCGCCAGGGTTTCCTGGTTCACGCCCTGGCCGCCGAAGGCGGCGTCACCGTGCACCAGCACCGGCAGCACCTGCTTGCCCTTAGGGTCGCCGCGGCGGTCCATGCGGGCGCGCACCGAACCCTCGACCACCGGGTTCACGATCTCCAGGTGCGAGGGGTTGAAAGCCAGGCTCAGGTGCACCGGGCCACCCGCGGTGGACACGTCGGAGCTGAAACCCTGGTGGTATTTCACGTCACCGGCCGGCAGGTCTTCCGGCGCGGTGTGGTCGAACTCGGCGAACAGGTCCGCGGGCATCTTGCCCATGGAGTTCACCAGCACGTTGAGGCGGCCGCGGTGGGCCATGCCGATCACCATCTCCTGCACGCCCTTGGCGCCGGCGAGCTGGATCAGCTCGTCCATGGCGGCAATGAAACTCTCTCCACCTTCGAGCGAGAAACGCTTCTGGCCGACGTACTTGGTGTGCAGGTAACGCTCCAGGCCCTCGGCCGCGGTCAGGCGGTCCAGGATCTGCTTTTTCTTCTCGGCACCGTAATTGGGCTTGCTGCGGATGCTCTCCAGCTTCTGCTGCCACCAGCGCTTCTGCGCCTGGTCGGTGGTGTGCATGAACTCGGCGCCCAGGGTGCCGCAGTAGGTCTCGCGCAGTGCGTTGAGCAACTCGCGCAGCGGCAGGCTGTCCTTGCCGAAGAAGGTGTTGCTGATGTTGAACACCGTTTCCTGGTCGGCGTCGGTGAAGCCGTAGAAGGACGGCTCCAGTTCAGGAATGGCGGGGCGCTCGGTGCGCTTGAGCGGGTCCAGATCGGCCCAGCGCTGGCCCACGTTGCGGTAGGCGGCGATCAGCTGCTGGGTGGCCACGCGCTTGCGACCCATCTCGGAGTCGGCGCCAGTGGCCATGACCACCTGGGTCACGCCCTGCTTGGCACGCTCGGCAAAGGCGTTGACGACCGGCAGGTGGGGAATGTCCTTGGCGTTCGTGCCGTCGACGGCGGGCACGTGCTGCAGGGCGTCGAAGTAATCGCGCCAGTTGTCGGGAACGCTGCCGGGGTTGGCGAGGTAGTTCTCGTACATCTCTTCGACGTACGGAGCATTGCCCCCGAACAGATAGGTGTTGTCGCTGTACGTCTGATAGACGGACGCGGGCTTGGAACCCTGAGATTGGGATTCGCTCATATTGCGCTGACCTCCGTTTCCCTGAAGGAAACTTTGACTGGTTGGAAAAACCTTCCGCGGCACGGCTGGACCGGTTGGCGGATGCGACTGTGGCAGGAAGGAGCCTTAGTACAGGGGCCGATTGTGCCACCGAATGACCGGCGGCACAAAGAACCTTATCGTTTCACTCGTTCAAACTTATGATTTTTCTCAGGCCTTGGCCGCGCCAGCCACCAACTCGCGCACCTGCTGCAGGGCCGCCGGGTCGTCCATGGTGGTCAGATCACCCGGGTCACGGCCCTCGGCCACGGCCTGCAGCGCGCGGCGCAGCAGCTTGCCGCTGCGCGTCTTGGGCAGCAGGTTGACGAAAAACACGCGCGAAGGCCGCGCCACTGCGCCCAGCTGGCTGTCCACCAGCTTCATCACCTCGCCCTCCAGCTTCAGGCGCGCCGCGTCGCTCGTCAGCCCGCTGGCGTCCTTGGCCACGGCAAAGGCCATGGCCACCTGGCCCTTGAGCTGGTCGGCCACGCCCACCACGGCCACCTCGGCCACATTGGGGTGGCCGGAGATGCATTCCTCGATCTCGCGCGTGCCCAGGCGGTGGCCGGCCACGTTGATCACGTCGTCGGTGCGGCCCAGGATGAAGAAATAACCGTCCTTGTCGCGGATGCCCCAGTCGAAGGTGCTGTAGACCAGCTTGCCCGGGATGCTCTTCCAGTAGGTGTTCACAAAACGCGCGTCGTCGCGCCACACCGTCTGCATGCAACCGGGCGGCAGCGGCCCCTCGATGGCCACCACACCCTTCTGGTCGGGCCCGGTGAGTTCCTCGCCCGTGGCCTCGCTGATGAGCTTCACGTCGAAACCATACATGGGCACGCCCGGGCTGCCGAACTTGCTGGGCGCCTTCTCCACGCCGTTGGCAATCGTCAGGATGGGCCAGCCGGTCTCGGTCTGCCAGTAGTTGTCGATGATGGGCACCCCCAGCCCCTCGCTGATCCACTGCGCCGTGGGCTCGTCCAGCGGCTCGCCGGCCAGGTACAGGGCCTTCAGGCTGGAGAGGTCGTATTTCTTGAGGAAGGCCGGGTCCTGCTTCTTGAGCACGCGCACCGCCGTCGGCGCCGAGAACATGCGCGAAACCTTGTACTTCTCCACCAGCTGCCACCAGATGCCAGCGTCCGGGCGGATGGGCAGGCCCTCGTACATGATGGTCGCCATGCCGGCGATCAGCGGGCCGTAGATGATGTAGCTGTGACCCACCACCCAGCCGATGTCGCTGGTGGAGAAATAGGTCTCGCCCGGCTTGCCCTCGAAGATGTACTTCATGCTCGCGGCCAGCGCCACGGCGTAGCCGCCCGTGTCGCGCTGCACGCCCTTCGGCTTCCCGGTGGTGCCGCTGGTATAGAGCGTGTAGCTGATGTGGGTGGCGTCCACCCACTCGCAGGGCACCTTGGCATTCAGGTGTTTTTCGCGCAGCGGACCCCACAGATGGTCGCGCCCGGCCGTCAGCTCCATGGGCGACAGCCCGCGGTCCACCAGCAGCACGGCCGAGGGTTTGTGTTTGGACAGGCGGATGGCCTCGTCCAGCAGCGGCTTGTAGGCCACCACCTTGCCACCGCGCGAGCCCGCGTCGGCGCTCACCACCACCTTGGGCTCGGCGTCCTCGATGCGCGAGGCCAGCGAACCCGAGGCAAAACCACCGAACACCACCGAGTGGATGGCGCCGATGCGCGCGCAGGCCAGCATGGCAAAGGCCGCCTCGGCAATCATGGGCATGTAGATCAGCACACGGTCGCCCTTTTGCACACCCAGTTCAAGCAGGCTGGCCGCCATGCGCTGCACCTCGGCGTGCAGCTCGCGGAAGCTGTAGGTCTTTTCCTGGTCGGTTTCGGTGCTGACGTAGATCAGCGCGGCCTGGTCGGCGCGGTCCTTCAGGTGCCGGTCCACCGCGTTGTGGCACAGGTTGGTGGTGCCGCCCACGTACCAGCGCGCAAAGGGCGGGTTGCTGTAGTCGCAGATCTGCTTCGGGGCCTGCTGCCAGTCGATCAGCTGGGCCTGTTCGGACCAGAAGGCCTCACGGTCGGTGATGGAACGGCGGTGAAACTCGGCATAACGGCTCATCCAGGCTCTCCTCGGTTTATCTGTCTTGGAACTGAATTCATAATTATGAGTACCGATCTTGCTGCAAACTGACGCTCTGTCGCCATCCCCAGGCCGCAAAATGACCTAAATCAAGGCTTGCGCCTGGCCGGCCGGCGCCAGGACCGCGGCGGCCAGCGCCGCCACAGCCAAAGCACCCCCAGGCCGAACACGGTGTAGGCCAGCCCGAAGACCCAGGGCGGCGCGTCGTAATACAGCAGGCGCTGCACCCAGTGCTCGATGAAGCTCTTCTCATATCCCGCGTTGCGCGCCTGCCGTCGCAGCCAGATCTCCAGCACCGTCAAGGGGCAAGCAGCGCCCAGCCAAGTCTGCAGCACCACGAAACCGATGGCCCCCAGGTGCGCCCAGCGAAACAGCGGCGCCCGTACCCAGGCCCAGCCCGCCGGCCCGCCCAGCACCACCACCAGCGCCCCGCCCAGCACAAACAACACCACCGCGAAATGCAGGGTGAGCACCGCGTCGGCCAGCCATAACCAGAGCTGCAGGGCGTCCATGTTGGTCGCATGTTAAGCGTGGGCAGCGGCGCGGCCGACTGTCGGTTTCCCCTACACTCGCTTTCATGCTGCACAGCCCCATCAAACACTGCAAAAACTGCGGCGTGGCCGTGGTCTACCGCATTCCCGACGACGGCGACACGCGCGAGCGCGCCATCTGCCCCGCCTGCAGCACCGTCCACTACGAAAACCCGCTCAATGTGGTGGGCACCGTGCCCCATTGGGGCGACAAGGTGCTGCTGTGCAAGCGCAATATCGAGCCGCGCAAGGGCAAGTGGACGCTGCCGGCCGGCTTTCTGGAGCTGGGCGAAAGCACGGCCCAGGGCGCGGCCCGCGAAACCGACGAGGAAGCCGGCGCCCAGATCGAGATGGAAGGCCTGTTCACCATCATCAGCGTGGCACGTGTGGGCCAGGTGCACCTGTTCTACCGCGCCAAACTGCTGAGCGACCAGTTCGTCCCCGGCACCGAAACCATGGAAGCCCAGCTCTACGCCGAGCACGAGATCCCCTGGGACGAGATCGCCTTTCGCACCGTCAAGGAAACGCTGGAGCGCTACTTTGCCGACCGCAAGGCTGGCCACTACCAGGTGCACGACGTCGACCTGGTCTAGCCGCCCTGCCCGCCCCGGCTGGCGGCGACATATACCCTTACATCTCCCTGCTTTTCCGGCTTTCAGAAGCCGGGGATTGGGGGTACATTCGCTTGCAGCATGCGCAAAGTGTGAACTTCGTCACACAGCGCACGACACCACGACGGCAGCGACATGAAACGGCAAGAGCATTTTTGGAACGTCGACCTACGGGAAGTCTTCAGGGAATGGCTCTCCCAGCTCTGGACTTTTTTCCTGACTTTGCTGACTTTCATCGGCATCGGCCTGCCCGTTCTCATCTCGATCTTCGTCCTGTGGTATCTTGCAGGCTTCCCCCGTATCTCCTGGTAAGTCCCGAGGCGGTGGCGCCCTGACACTTGCACGGCGGCCCGCCCGTTTCCCGTGTAAGAGCCACCCCAAGTGAAAAACGAGTCCGACTACCTGCATGCCACGCAGGACCAGCCAGCCGGCCACCCTGCGGGGTCGGCCCACGCCGAGCCCGTCGTCGTCCATCTGCCCCTGTACCGCGCCGGCTCGCACGTGAGCTACCAGGGCCGCGACTACACCGTGGGCCACGTCGTCATCAGCCGCAGCGTGTTGCAGGTCTATCTGCAGGAACTGGGCAGCTCGGTGGACGCCGAGAAAGTTCAAGTCGCCCCCACGCGTCTGGTGCTGCAGCGCAACTGAGCATGCACCGCCCGGCCGCCTGCCGGATGCAATCTGCGTTTGGGATTGGTCAGCCCGGAGGGGATCGAACCCCCGACCCACAGCTTAGAAGGCTGTTGCTCTATCCAACTGAGCTACGGGCTGTGATGAATGCTTACTTTTATGCTACTTAATTGATAGCTACCGGCGGCGACTCGCGCAGCCGCGCCGGACTCGGATCATACCCTTGCGCGGCGCAGGCGCTGCACCCCGGTGACCAGCGCCAGCACCAGCGCCCCGGCCACCACGCCTACCCCGGTGCCGGCCAGCGCCTCGGTCACGCCGCCCAGCAGCACGCCCCAGGTGGCGCCCCAGGCCTGCACCGCATGGGCCCCCGCCGACCAGCCGTGCAGCAGAATGCCACCGCCCACCATGAACATGGCCGCCGTGCCCACCACCGAGAGCGTTTTCATCAGCCAGGGCGCGGCGCGCAACAGCCCCGCCCCGATGCCGCGGCCCAAGGCCGATGCCCCGCGCTGCAGGCGCAAGCCCAGGTCGTCCAGCTTCACGATGCCGGCCACCAGGCCGTAGACCCCCGCCGTCATCAGCAGGGAGATGCCCACCAGCACCGTGACACGCTGCGTCAGCGAGGCCGCCGCCACCGAGCCCAGGGTGATGACCACGATCTCGGCGGACAGGATGAAATCGGTGCGCACCGCGCCCTTGATCTTCTCCTTCTCAAACGCCACCAGATCCACCGCCGGGTCGGCCAGGGCCTGCAGCGTCTTGCGGTTTTCGGCCTCCACCTCGGCCTTGGGACGAAGAAACCGGTGCGCCAGCTTCTCGAAACCCTCAAAGCACAAGAAGGCGCCGCCCAGCATCAGCAGCGGCGTGATCAACCAGGGCGCCGCCCAGCTGATGAGCAAGGCCGCCGGCACCAGAATGGCCTTGTTCACCAGCGAGCCCTTGGCCACCGCCCACACCACCGGCAGTTCCCGGTCGGCGTGCACCCCGGTGACCTGCTGCGCATTGAGCGCCAAATCGTCGCCCAACACCCCGGCCGTCTTGCGGGCCGCCACCTTGGTCATGGTGGCCACGTCGTCCAGGATGGTGGAGATATCGTCGAGCAGGGCGAGGAGCGTGGTGGCCATGGGGATGCGCAGGGCGCGGTGACAAGGGAGAAGTGAGCATTGTCCGCCCACTGGCCTGCTCCGCATGCCGGGGCTCAAGCTTTCCGATCCAGATCTGCAGTGAACCCGATGGGCCGCTTGGCGGCCTGCGGCTGCGCCATCAAGGCGCGCAGGGCACTGATCACTTCCGCCAGGGAGTTGTCATGGCCAGATACACGCCGCTCCAATGCAGCCAGCTTGTCTGCCAGCGCCTTGTGATCCAACAGTACTGCGCGCAACTGCACAAACGCTCGCACCACGTAGACACTCATCTCGATGGCACGCGGCGAATTCAGCACGCTGGCGGCCATGATGGCGCCATGTTCGGTGAACGCCATGGGCAGGTAGCGACGGCCCCCACGGTTTGAGGTCGCAAATTGCGACCTCAAACTATCGAACTCATCCTGCGTCAGGGTGAACATGAAATCAGCAGGGAATCGTGACAAGTTCCGTCTGATTTGTTCATTGAAGCGCTTGGTCTCAACCTCGTACAACTGAGCCAAGTCGGAATCGAACAACACCCGCTGTTCACGAACCACGTGAATGCGCCCGGCTAGCGCCTGGGGCGATAGTGCAGCGGTTTCTGCCGCGGGAACTGGTGAATTGGTCTTGCCCATACGCCCCCCATGAACTTGGCTCATCCGCCTGATACTGTATTTATATACATAACAAATAGCAAGTGATCCAGATCCTTGAAATCGCAAATTGCGACTCCACGTGTTCAGGGCCAAAATGGCGCATAATGCGCCAATCAGGAGTAGCACCATGCCCACCCCCACCACCGGTTTTGCCTCCGTCAAGCTCCCCACCGCCCTGGTTGACCAGGCGCGTGAAGCCGCGCAGCCGCTGCGCCGCTCCGTGGCCGGGCAGGTGGAATACTGGGCCACGCTGGGCCGCATCGTCGAGCACAGCGGCCTGACCGCGCAAGAAGCGCAAACCGCCATCGCCAACTACGAAGCCGCCGCACAGCGCGCCCGCAACAAACCTGCCTCCAGCCAGGCCGACGCCCTCCTCGCCCGGTTCATGAGCGCCGAAGACGACGGCAGCCTGGCGCAGCGCGTGCGCGAGGTGGTGGCCGGCAACCGCCGCAAGGCCGCCCCAGCCCGCAACGCCAGCGCCTGACATGGCAACCGCCCGCGCCAGCGGCCCGCGGCGCAGCAAGAACAAACCCGTCTTCTACCTGCTGGCCGGCCCCAACGGCGCCGGCAAGACCACCCTGTACCACGCGCTGGTGCTGGCCGGTGTCATCCCCGCCGAGGCCGAGTTCGTCAACGCCGACCAGTACGAAGCCGCCCACCTGCAACACATCGCCGATGCGCAAGCGCGCTCCCAAGAAGCGCAGCGCTGGGCCGAGGCCCGGCGCGCCGAGCTGCTGCAAGCCGGCCAATCATTTGTCAGCGAAACCGTTTTCTCGCATGAATCCAAGCTGACCCTGATCGCCGAGGCGCAGGCGCCGGGCTTTTTCGTCATGCTGCTGGTGGTGGCGCTGGAAGATCCGCAGCAGTTGCTGCAGCGCGTGGCCCAGCGCGTGCGCGAAGGCGGCCACGCCGTACCCGACGAGCGCATCCTGGCGCGCTACCCGCGCACCCTCAGCCACCTGGTGCAGGCCGTGCGCGCGGCCGACGCCGCCGTGCTCTACGACAGCCAGGACGTCACACCCGGCACGCACACCGCCGTGGCCCTGTGCAAAAAGGCCTGGACACAGGAACTGGTGCAGCCCCTGCCCGCCTGGGCGCAGCGCGTGCTGTGGGGCCGGGAATAAGTATCCGAATCGACTTGAAATCACAGTTTGTGATTTCAAGTTGCTCGAACCCTGTTTGAGGTCACACTTTGTGACCTCAAACAAAGACCCGTGCCCCGCTACCCCGGCCGCCTCAGGCCGGCAGCAGAACGCCCGCGAAGAAAGCCGCCAGCTCCTGGCGCGCGTCCAGCGGCAGCACGTGGGCCACGTACTGGTCGGGGCGCACCACCACCAAACAGCCTTTGTCGCGGTTGATGCCCCGCATGTCGTAAATATCGCCCACGCCCTTGTGGTCCACACAGAAGGCCTTTTCATGGTCTTGCAGGCCCAGCTTGCCCGTCCTGGGCTTGAGCAGGGACGGCATTTTCTCGTAGGCCAGCTGGTCGAAGGTTTGCTGGAACACGGCGCGCACATCAATCACCGCGTCGATGTCTTCGCCCTTGCGGGTGTGCCTGACGACCGGGGAGTTGGCGTCGGTTTCCAGCCAATCCGCCAGCTGGCGCATGGCCGAGCCCGCCTGGGCACTGTCGGCCTTGCCCGCGAAGGCGTAAATGCGCCAGCGCGCATCGGCCTGGGCCACGTGGCCGAGCTGCATCTGCTTGGCGTCTGACACACGCACCACGGGCGCGGAGTGAAAGCGCCGGCCTATGGTCTGGCCGGTCGCCAGCGCCTGCCAGGTCGCCGGGCCGATGAGCGCGGACGGGTCGTAGTGGACGGCCAGACCGCCCGTGAACTCCAGGTTCTGCTTGAAGTGGTGGATGATGCGCGGCTCCTCCAGCCCCTCCCGCTCGGCCTGGGTGGTGGGGGCCGACATGATGCGCGCCCAATGGTGGTCCGTCTCCACCAGGCGCTTGGCCTCGGTCAGCCGCTCGCGGGAATAGCTGCGCAGCAGGCTGGCATCGGAGCGGCCCTGCAGCACGTGCACCAGCTTCCAGCCCAGGTTGAAGGTGTCCTGCATCGAGACGTTCATGCCCTGCCCCGCCTTGGGCGAATGGGTGTGGCACGCGTCCCCCGCGGTGAACACACGCGGGTTGCGGTCCACGCCCGCGGGCACGTCGTCGAACTTGTCGGTGATGGCATGCCCGATGTCATAGATGGACCACCAGACGATCTCCTTAACGTCGATGCTGTAGGGCTTGATGATGCGGTTCGCCGCCGCAATCATGTCGACCTGCGTCAACTTGCGCTGCGCCGCCTTCTCGTCAGGCCGCAGCTTGTCCATCTCCACATACATGCGGAACAGGTAGCCGCCCTCGCGCGGCAGGATCAGCAAATTGCCTTCGTTGGCCGAAGAAATCAGGCACTTCTGCCGCACGTCCGGGAAATCGGTGTTGGCCAGGATGTCCATCACGCCCCAGGCCTGGTGCGCGGCATCGCCCTTCAGCTCACCGCCGATCGCCTTGCGCACGGACGAATGCGCCCCGTCGCAGCCCACCACGTAGTTGGCCCGCACGGTGCGGGTGCCCCCCCAGTTCAGGCCGCTGGCGTCTTTCAGGGTCACGGTCACGGGGTGATCGTCCGTCGTGGTGTCCACCGTCAGGCCCACGATCTCCCAGCTGTAGTCCGGCTCCAGGCGCGAAGGGGAATTCTTCATGACTTCCAGGAACAGCTCGTGCAGCCGCGCCTGGTTGATCAGGATGTGCGGCATTTCCGAGCTGTCGTCGGCCACGTCTTGCACCCGGCCCGCGCGCTTGATGTGCTCGGGGTTCTTGGGGTCCGGCATCCAGAAATTGGTCTGGTTGACCCAGTAGGTCTCGCGCTTGACCTTGTCGGCGAAGCCGAAGGCCTGGAACATCTCCATGGAGCGCGTGTTGATGCCGTCGGCCTTGCCCTTGATGATGTTGCTGGGCATGCGCTCCACAATCATCGTCTCGATCTCCGGGAACTGCGCCAGCTGCGCCGCCAGGCACAGGCCGGCCGGGCCGGTGCCGGCAATCAGCACGTCCACCTTCTCCGGCAGCGGCTCGTTGATGCCCCGGTTACGCCGGTTCGGCGCTGCTTGCTTGACGTCGGGGTTGCCACCCCTGAAGCCATTTTTGTAAAACTGCATCGTTATCTCCAAAGACTGAACAACAGCACCGACGGTTCGGGTTGAGTGCGGCGTGCCATGCCATCGGCCTGCCCCAGGGGCAGGGACGCGTCCTTCTGCTCGACGATGGCCGTGCGGATATCCGAAAACGCCGCCATCTGCGCAGCCGGTGTCAACCCCGCCGGGCCACAGCCCACGATCAACACGTCCAACTCTGCGGCACGGCGTCGCCATGCGGATGAGACTGGGCATGGTCGGACGGCTCGGCGATGTAGGGGTCGCGTCCGCGGACGCCGTCGAGATAGAACTGCATGGAAAGGCTCCTTGTCGTTATTTACCTGAGCGACGAACAGCTCCTATCCATGTCCGCCCAAATATTAATAAGCATACATATTGTTTAATTGATCGTCAAGACATGATCTGCACTCAGACGAACGGCTCTTGAGTTCGACAACTACGCTTGGATCCGGGCACTCAGATGCTCTGCAACGCCCAATAGCCTGCATCAGCAGGGCACGGAAACAATTGCAGCGGGGTTCGAAGCCGACACGACGGGCAGCAAATAGATCCGATAGCTGCATTTGCCATCGCCTCTGCTCGGAATCACTCAATCGACCGACCATAAGGATCGATTGAGGGGAAAAATATGACCCCTATTTGACAAAAACGCCATAAGGTCATATATTTTGGTTCGTTCGAACCCTTATAGACATATAAATACCCTTATAAGCCCTTATGACTGACCGTGTCCCAAATGAATTACTCCTTAATGCCGGCCTCTCCATGATGGCCACCGAAGGGAATCCGTTGCAACGGATACAGACCGGTACTAGGTCCATGAAATACAAGCTCACGAATGGCAAGACCGTCCGTGTCCGCACCTGTAATGACCATGTGCTTGTCGTTCTCGCAGACAGTCCCGAACCAGGCGCGAAGCTCAATATCGAGGGCACTGATTACCTTTTGATCGTAATGCCGGAAGTGCCTCGACAGAGAGGCCCGGTCATTGCGTACTTTCTTCCTGCCTCAACCGCAGCTGACGATGTCCGCCGCGCACACGCGGATTGGCTCGCTTCGGGACCGGCAACGAAGGGCAACAACCGCACATGGAACATTTGGTTCGATGACGGTCCAGCGGTGTGGTTTGGTTTTGCTCAGAAATGGTCAAAGTTTCGCGTTGGTGGACACGCGGAGGCTCAGGAAAACGCGAGCACACCAAAGGTTGCTATCGAACCAGATGAGCGATCACTTGGGGCCGTGATCGCAAAGGCGAGAAGCGACATCGCCACAGCAGCCGGTGTACCGGTAGAAGCCGTGAAGATTACCGTTGCCTTAGATTGATATGACTTAGTTCACGCCAGGAAGAAAGACATTAACGCCAAACGGAGGTATCGATGCAAGACAAGCAACTGTTAGATGAGCTGCTGGCGGCCGAGTCCGAACAGGAAGTCGTCGAATCGCTCCAAAAAAGAGAGCTACTCAACGACGCGAAAAGATGGCGCTTCCTAGGCAACCTGGCAAACAACCAGTCGATAGTTCAAGCGCAACAGAGCACCGCGACTGCAGCACTGGTTGAGAAGTTTACAAATGGACTAGACGCAATCCTATTAAAGCACTGCAAAGCTGCTGGGATCGACCCACGAAGTCAAGGCGCACCGCAGTCAATGACTGAGGCAATTGAGCGTTACTTTGGTGAAATTGCGGAAGCTAGACCCATAGCAGAGCAGAATCTTGTCTTGTATGCCACTGGGACAAAGGATCGTCCGTGTTTGTCGTTATATGACGCGGGCGAAGGACAGCTAGCAGAGTCGTTTCCCTCAACGTTTTGTTCTCTTATCTCTGGCAGTCAAGATGGCTCATACAAGGGCGCCATTCCATTTGTTCAGGGGCGTTTCAACATGGGAGGCACTGGCGTACTTCCATTTTGCAGCGACAAATACAAACTCCAGTTGATTGTGTCCCGCGTGCCCAAAGAGATCGCGGGCAGTGACAAACACGAATGGGCATTTACCATCGTCTGCTTTTTCCCGTCGAAGCAGAATCCATCGTGGAAATATCTGGTTGGAACTGACGGCCAAGTTCTGACAGCGGGATCAGAATCTCTTGGACTTCTGCCGAGGGTCGGCGCACAGTCGGGGAGTATCTCCCCACCTCGCGAGCGGCGCGTCGAATCGGGTACGTTAATCAAAATGTACGACTACAAAGCGCCCAAAAGTAACATCTGTGGGGAGCAGTTCAAGAAACTTCAAGAGTATCTTCTACGCCCTGCCTTGCCACTTCGAATAATCGAATGCCGCGAGTCATACAAAGCAAAAGTCATGGGCGTGACAGTTTGGGATCGGTTTGCGTCGTGGGGTGACGAAAAATTCGAACATGGTTTCGAAGACGGCGCCAGCATTTCCATCAAATTGAACTCTGGGGAGACAGTCCCAGCCGAAGTTCGAGTCTTCAAGGCAGATAAGAGCGTAAAAGATGAGCAAGACCAACCGCAAACAGGATTGCGCGCTCTGATTAATGGGCAATCGCACGCAAAACGCGACGCTCAATTTTTCAAAACAAAAGCTGTTGACAAAGAGCACATCGCCGGCAGCATGCTCGTTACCCTTGACTGCACAGATCTTGGCCAGGATGCACGAAACGCGCTCTTTATGAGCAACCGAGAAACATTTCGGGAAGACCCACTGCTAACTGAGTTGTTGAGTAAGCTGCAGAAAGAGCTATACGCCCACGAGGGACTGCAACAATTAAACCTGAAGCGCTATGAGGAGAAAATCAAGGATGCCGTAAATGACGAAAAAGGAATAGAAGCGCTTGAAGAGCTGCTCACTACTGATCCAACCTTAGCTGATCTGTTTGGAAGCATGACCAGCGGAAAAGTGGCAGCCAAGACAGCTACGAGTGGAGTTGACGGAAAGAAGTCCGGCAAGCCTGAACTTTTTAAGGGCAGCGAGCTCCCGACATTCTTTTGCCGCGCAGATAAATCAACAAACGTTGAGATAGAAATTCCGCTTGGCTCAACATCAAAGGTTTCGTTCAAGACGGATGTTAAAAATAACTACTTTACGAGAAAGAAGCTTCGAGGCACGTGCGAATTTGCCGGGGACTTTGAGCCCACATTTCACTTGTTCAATGGGGTCCTCACTTTTGCGTGCTCGGCGCCCGCAAAAGCGGACATCGGGCAGAAGCTGTCAACTGAAGCAACAATTACCGACAGTCGAGGAAGCGGTCCATTCAGACTCAGCATTCACATCACCGTAGTTGCTGAAAAAGCAGAAGAACCGAAGAAGCCGCGTGAGCTGAAACCTCCTAAAGATCCCAAAGCCCAAGAAAGCCCTAGCCGTCCCAACATCATTGAACAGGACATGGGGCCAGAACAACCGCCGCTAAAGATTGAACAGGATCCGCATACTGGTCGACTTCTTCTTATCCTTAACACCACTTCGCACCTACTCACCGATGCAAAGAAAATGCGCCCTCAGGAGGAGGTAGCAGCTGTGGAGTTTGTCTTCAAGTACGGGCTCGCTCTCACGGCCATCGGATTGCTAGATGCCGCAAAGAAGACGGATGAATGGAAATCCGACCCCAGCAAATGCAGAGCACAGATTGAGGAATCAGCAAAAGGGATTGCACGAGTAATCGTTCCACTGTGCCTATCCCTTCCAAATAAACTACCGAAGAGTAAAAGTTAAGTTCCGCTCCCGAAGCTAAACCTCATCAGATCCGATGAAGTGGACCAACTGCCGCATAAGGTATTTCAGTCTTTCCGGCGATGAAAGAGAACCACCTCTTGGCTACCATTGGTGTCCCCGCGCTGATCGGCGTACCATTTCCGATTTGGCACCGTCCTCCACAGTCTTCCGTCCGGCGAGTCGATTGCCTGTGAAAGACGGCATTCCATGAGACCGACTTCATCTGCGATCGACAAGTAGCGCGGCAGTTGCCAAGCAGGATTGGAAAAAGCGACGACCTGGACAATGACGGTCTCGCTGTCGCTAATAGCGGCAACGGACTTAAGGGAATCGCGCAGATTATTGAAATACGCATCAAGCTCTGGGGAGCTTCTACCACCCATCGTGTAGTAAGCCGCGCCGTCACCATCTAGCTGATTCGCAATCCAAAAAGGAGCCGGCGTTTCCTTCCCACCATCCACCTGCCACCGGTGGTACAGAACATGCACCCCCGGATATGGCGGTGAGGTAACTATGAGTTTTGGCGCACCTTTTCTACTGAACTTAGAAAATATCTTCTCTTTCTCGATTCCACTACTGGGACGATGCAAGCAATGTACCTCCGAGACCTTATCCGCAGCTTGATTTGCCGCCAGACGCAAGTCGTGTGCCCCCGCGACCATGGCTCTCACGTTAGCAACTAGAGCCTCTCGAAACTTCTCAATCTTAGGCACCACCCTTCGCCTATCGATAGCCCACTGAGCAGTATTAAGAATCGCACATCGCCCAAATGCACGGGCTGCTTGTGTTTCCAATTGCTCTGCGCTCTCTATCGCTTGGTCAACCGCTTTTCTAATACGCCATGTGGTCGGCATATCGAGGTGACGAAGATATCCTGCCCCTTTATATGCTGCGTCCGAACTTGCAGATCCGCGAAGATTGATATCACTTTCAAGCTGATTTGCCCAGAACTGCAGTAAATCCAACTCAGCGTCGGAAAAGATCGTCGTCTTGACGCTGCTAATAAATGTAGCTAACGCGCTGATATCGGTACCAATTGCATTCCGCCCCGAGGCCAAAGATTCCACGAGGGTCGTTCCGCCACCAACAAACGGGTCGAGAACGAGATCACCGGGATCTGTAAATGCATCAATTGTGGAGCGAACCAGTATCGGTGAGAACCTAGCAGGATACCGATAGAAATTGTGAGTCAAGCCGACGACCGGGGAGCTATCACAGGCCGACTCAATAAGCTTATAGGACGCTGAAGCGGATAGACCCGTGAGAAATGCTCCGTGTCCAAGACGCCTGGAAATTGAGTGCGTACGGTGCATCTCGTTACTTCCTCTGATCAAACAGAGGCCATTGATCCGAGACGTACTTTTCAGCTGCATCACGGATGACCCACGCAACGGAGACCTTTTTCTGCGCCGCCAGTTCTTCAAGAGTCCGATAGAGCGCGACGGGGAAGGATACAGATGTCCTCATCGGAGCAACGTCGGGCGCAATCCTTTTTTCTTTCGTACGCATCGGCCCTCCTCCAGCTGGTCCACAGGTGCACCAAATTACACCACAATGGTGCAGCCACGTCGATATCAACTCTTTGCTCGTTGCGGGCCACACACACTATTCAATGATCAGGACCGATTGCAGAGAATCGACAGCGCGAACCGAACCAAAACGCAAACGAAAAAGGGCTAGGAGCTTTGCAGCTCCTAGCCCTTTTTTGAAACTATTGGTCGGTGTGAAAGGATTCGAACCTTCGACCCCTTGCACCCCATGCAAGTGCGCTACCAGGCTGCGCCACACACCGATCGAGCCTCGAATTATAGCCGAGGAATGGGCCCCTTCCCCGGGGCCCCGCAGATCAAAAACTGCCGGCGAGCAGATCGCGGATTTCGGTGAGTTCGCGTTTGACCAGGTGCAGCTTGTCGGCGTGCAGGTCATCGTCGCCGAGCAGCTGGCTGTCGCTGAAGTCGTCCAGGTCGGCCGGTTCGTTCATCTCCAGCACTTCCACGCCGTCGAGCATGACCTCGCCGGCGCGCTTCTTGTCGCGTTCGGCGTGCAGCAGCTCCTGCATCTTGTTGCGCGCGCCGCTGATGGTGAAACCCTGGTCGTAGAGCAGGTCGCGGATGCGGCGGATCATCAGCACCTCGTGGTGCTGGTAATAACGCCGGTTGCCGCGGCGCTTCATGGGACGCAGCTGGGTGAACTCCTGCTCCCAATACCGTAGCACGTGAGGCTTGACGCCACACAGGTCGCCGACCTCACCGATGGTGAAGTAGCGTTTGGCAGGGATGGGAGGGAGCGCTTTCTCCATTGAAATCAATGTGATACGAGAGAAAGCTGCAAGGTTACTCTAACTGGTGGACAGATGCAAAGCCAACCTGCTGTTTTTTCGAAAAACAGCGTTTTTCAGGCTGGGGCGGTGCAGGAAAGCTGCGGTTTGTGCACCGCAACAGGGCAAAGCAGCGGTTCGGGGCCGCTGAAAACCGGGGGCGGTATGGGGGCCGCGCGCGGGGCGCGGCGCGGTGGATCAGGCGGCGGCGCGGGCTGGCTGGCCGTTGCCCTGCTCCTGGATCTGTTCCTTGAGCTTGTGGCTGGCGTGGAAGGTGACCACACGGCGCGCTTCGATGGGGATGGCCTCGCCGGTGCGCGGGTTGCGGCCAGGGCGCGGGGCCTTGGTGCGGATCTGGAAGTTGCCGAAGCCCGAGATCTTGACGTCGTTGCCGTTGACCAGGCTGTCGGCGATCAGGTCGAAGAAGGCGTCGATCATGTCCTTGGACTCGCGCTTGTTCAGCCCGATCTGCTCAAACAGCAGTTCGGCCAGCTGCGCCTTGGTCAGCGCGGGGGTTTCCAGACTTTCGACCGTGATTTCCATGGTTGTCTCGTCTCGTGTTGTTCTTGCTCGTTCCCGCTCAGGCCCGCAGACGCGCGCCCACCTGTTGCTGCAGCGTGGCCAGCACGGCCTGCACGCTGGCTTCGATCTGCTCTTCAGTCAGGGTGGCTTCGTCGCTGTTGAGCGTGAGGCGCACCGCCAGGCTCTTCTCGCCCTCGGCCAAGCCGGCCGAGGCTGCCCCCGGCTTGGCGCGGTAGACGTCGAAGAGTATCGCATTTCGCAGCAGGCCCGCAGTAGGTGCAGACACTATGGCACCCATCAGCGCGGCGTGGCTCACGCTCTCGGCCACGATGACGGCCAGGTCGCGCTCCACCGCCTGGAACTTGCTCATGGCCTTGAGAGCCGGCACCTCGCGCGCCAGCACGGCGTCGAGCTCCAGCTCGAACATCACGGGCGTCTGGGCCAGCTCGTAGCCCTGGCGCCAGCGCGGGTGCAGTTCACCCACGTAGCCGATGGCCTTGCCGTCCAGCAACACGCGGGCGCAGCGGCCGGGGTGCATGGCCGGGTGTTCGGCGGCTTCGAAGGCGGGTTTGCGCGGAGCCAGCAGGGCTTCGACGTCGCCCTTGGCGTCATAGAAGTCCACGGCGCGTTCCTTGGCGGCCCACTGCATGGTGTCCACCCCGCCCACGGCGAGACCTGCCACGCGCATGGGCTGGGCAAAACCGGCCACGCTGGTGTCGCTGTCTTGCACAGCGGAATCACGCAGGAAGACGCGGCCCAGCTCGAACACGCGCACGCGCTCGGTCTTGCGGTCCAGGTTGAACTTGAGCACCTGCAGCAGCGAGCCCAGCAGCGTGGAGCGCATCACGCCCATCTGGCTGGCGATGGGGTTCATGAGCTTGATGGGGTTCGGGTTGCCGGCCAGCTCGTGCTCCCAGCGTTCGTCCACGAAGCTGTAGTTGATGGTTTCCTGGTAACCCAGGGCGGCCAGCTGGCGGCGCACGGCAAAGGCGCTGCGCTGCGATTCCAGGCGCGTCTTGGGCACCACGGGCGCCAGCGGCGGGGTGTGCGGCAGGTGGTCGTAACCCACCAAGCGCGCCACTTCCTCGATGAGGTCTTCCTCGATCTGCAGGTCGAAGCGGTACAGCGGGGGGGTGACCGTGATGGTGCCCTGCCCTTCGGTCAACGGCAGGCCCAGGCGCTTGAGCGCATCACTGCACTGCGCTTGCGTCAGCGGCATGCCGATGATCTTGGCGGCGCGGGCCACGCGCAGCGTGACGGGCTGGGCTTGCGGCATCTTGACCTGGTGGTCGTCGATGGGGCCGCAGGCGGTGCTGGGTGTGCCGCAGATGTCCACGATGAGCTGGGTGATGCGCTCGATGTGCTCCACGGTGAGCTGCGGGTCCACACCACGCTCGAAGCGGTGGCCGGCATCGGTGGCGAAGTTGTAGCGGCGCGAACGGCCGGCGATCGCCCTGGGCCACCAGAAGGCGGCTTCCACGTAGACGTGCTGCGTGTCGTCGGACACAGCGGTGGCGTCGCCGCCCATGATGCCGGCCAGGGATTCGACCTGGCGGTCGTCGGCGATGACGCCGACTTCAGCGTCCACCGTGACGGTGTTGCCATTGAGCAGCTTGAGCTGTTCACCCGGCTTGCCCCAGCGCACGTCCAGCGTGCCGTGGATCTTGTCCAGGTCGAAGATGTGGCTCGGGCGGCCGAACTCGAACATCACGTAGTTGGAGATGTCCACCAGCGCGGTCACGCTGCGCTGGCCGCAGCGGGCCAGGCGGTCCACCATCCATTGCGGGGTGGCGGCTTTGGTGTTGACGTTGCGCACGATGCGGCCGGAGAAGCGGCCACACAGGTCGGGCGCGCTGATCTTCACGGGCTGCTTGTCCTGGCTCTTCACGGCCACGGGCGGGAAGCTCGGGGCCTTCAGGGGCGCGCCGGTCAGCGCGGCCACTTCACGCGCCACGCCGTAGACGGACAGGCAGTGCGCGAGGTTGGGCGTGAGCTTCAGCGTGAACAACGTGTCGTCCAGGTTCAGCACCTGGCGGATGTCCTGGCCGATGGGCGCGTCGGCGGCCAGCTCCAGCAGGCCGCCGTGGTCTTCAGAGAGTTTCAGTTCGCGGGCCGAGCACAGCATGCCCTGGCTTTCCACGCCGCGCAGCTTGCCCAGCTTGATGAGGAAGGGTTTGCCGTCTTCACCCGGAGGGAGTTCCGCGCCAACCAAAGCACAGGGAACCTTGATGCCCACGCGTGCATTGGGCGCACCGCAGACGATGTTGAGCAAGGCGCCCTGCCCCACATCCACCTGGCACACGCGCAGGCGGTCGGCGTTGGGGTGTTGCACGGCTTCCTTGATTTCGCCGACGACGATCTGGGTGAAGGGCGGCGCCACGGGGCGCAGCTCTTCCACTTCCAGGCCGGCCATGGTGAGCGTGTCGGCCAGTTGCTGGGTGGAGAGCGGCGGGTTGCAGAATTCGCGCAGCCAGGACTCGGGGAATTGCATGGTCTAGTCTTCTTGTGTGGTCAGCGAGCGAGCAACGGACGATTAGCGGAACTGCGACAGGAAGCGGATGTCGCCGTCGAAGAACAGGCGCAGGTCGTTGACGCCGTAGCGCAGCATGGTGAAGCGGTCCAGCCCCATGCCGAAGGCGAAGCCGATGTGTTTCTCGGGGTCCAGGCCCATGTTGCGCACCACGTTCGGGTGCACCTGGCCGGAGCCGGCCACTTCCAGCCAGCGGCCGGCCAGCGGGCCGCTCTGGAACTGGATGTCGATCTCGGCGCTGGGCTCGGTGAAGGGGAAGAAGCTGGGGCGGAAGCGCAGCACCAGGTCGTCGCGCTCAAAGAAGGTGCGGCAGAACTCGGTGAAGAGGTACTTGAGGTCCTTAAAGCTCACGTTCTCGCCGATCCACAGGCCTTCGCACTGGTGGAACATGGGCGAGTGGGTGGCGTCGCTGTCCACGCGATACGTACGGCCCGGGGCGATGACGCGGATCTCGGGCATGGGCTGGCCGGCATCGGTCAGCGCCTTGTATTGCTTGACGTGCTGCAGCGCGTGGCGCACCTGCACCGGGCTGGTGTGCGTGCGCAGCAGGTTGGGTGCCTTGGCGCTGCCGCCTTCCACGTAGAAGGTGTCGTGCATGGAGCGCGCGGGATGGTCTTCAGGCGTGTTGAGCGCGGTGAAGTTGTACCAGTCGGCCTCGATCTCGGGGCCCTGGGCCACTTCGAAACCCATGGAGCCGAAGATGGCCTCCAGGCGTTCCATGGTCAGGCTCACGGGGTGCAGGCCGCCGGTGCCGCGCGCGCGGCCGGGCAGCGTGACGTCCAGCGCCTCGGCTTGCAGCTGCTTGTTCAGCTCGGCGTCGGCCAGGGCCTGGCGGCGGGCGTTCAGCGCGGCTTCGACGGCTTGCTTGGCCACGTTGATGGCGGCGCCGCGGCTTTTCTTCTCTTCCACGCTGAGGGCGGCCATGCCCTTCATCAGCTCGGTGATGCTGCCGGTCTTGCCCAGGAAACGCGCCTTGGCGTTCTCAAGATCCGCCGGGGTACTGGCCTGGGCAAATGCTGCCTGTGCGCTGGCGACGATGGCGTCCAACTCGTTCATGTGTTCTTACCCTAAGGGTGCAAAGTGATCGGGGCAGTGCAGTTGCGGCTGCGCTCTCCGGATCGCCCTGCGCAATGAAAAAGGGCCAAAGCTTTGTTCAAGCTCCAGCCCTTGTTTCTTGTGCATGAAAGGCGGCCTTGCAGCCGCCCCTCTGGCGTGAAGATCAAGCAGCCAGCTTGGCCTTGACCTTCTCCACGATGCCGGCGAAAGCCGTCATGTCGTGCACAGCGATGTCAGCCAGGACCTTGCGGTCGATTTCGATCTGGGCCTTCTTCAGGCCGTTGGCGAACTGGCTGTAGGTCATGCCGCACTGACGGGCTGCCGCGTTGATACGGGCAATCCACAGCTGACGGAACACACGCTTCTTGGTACGGCGGTCACGGTAGGCATATTGCCCAGCCTTCATCACCGCTTCTTTGGCGATGCGGAAGACATTACCGCGGCGACCGCGGAAACCCTTGGCGAGTGCGAGAACTTTCTTATGGCGGGCGCGAGCCGTTACACCACGTTTGACGCGAGGCATTTGATTACTCCTTGTTCGTCGTTAATTAAATGCCTTGGCCGGGCAGCATCTGTGCCATGTGACCCATATTGGTCGCATGGACAGCTGTGGAACCCCGCAGATGGCGTTTGTTCTTGGTGGTCTTCTTGGTCAGGATGTGACGCTTGAAGGCTTGGCCGCGCTTGACGGTACCACCGGGACGAACGCGGAAGCGTTTCTTCGCCGCGCTCTTGGTCTTCATTTTGGGCATATACATGCTCCTATTGCTTGTGCTCGTGAGGCGTCTGGAAACCGTTTCCAGCCTTGTAGGCCCCGAGCCACTTCTTAAGTGGCGGGTTCTTGAACCCACCACTTGTAGGCAGCGGGTTACCCCACCGCCCCCGCTGCGGGTTTCACCCCGCCGCGTTTCGGGAAAGCTTTCACCTTCCCGGCATTTCCTGCCGGTTCTGCAACCCGCAGGAAAAAACTTAACCCTGTGCTGCCTCGGTGGCAGCCTTGGGCGCCGCAGCGCCACCGGTCTTCTTCTTGCCCGGCGCGATCATCATGATCATCTGCCGGCCTTCCAGCTTGGGATACTGCTCGACCACGATCAGATCCGCCAGATCGGCACGCATGCGGTCCAGCATGGCCATGCCGAGCTCCTGGTGCGTGATCTCTCGACCACGGAAGCGCAAGGTAATCTTGCACTTGTCACCTTCTTCCAAGAAGCGCTTGATGTTGCGCAACTTGATGTTGTAGTCCCCATCGTCGGTACCGGGCCGGAACTTGATTTCCTTGACCTCGATGACCTTCTGCTTCGATTTCGCCTCGGCAGCCTTCTTCTGTTCCTGGAACTTGAACTTGCCGTAGTCCATCAGGCGGCAGACGGGAGGATTCGCGGTGGCCACTGTTTCGATCAGGTCCACATCCATCTCGCCTGCCAAGCGCAGGGCCTCCGTCAGGCTCACCACCCCCATGGGCTCGTTCTCAGGGCCGGAAATCCGGACCTCGGTGGCCATGATTTCACGGTTCAGGCGGTGCTTACGCTCTTCGCGCTGGCGACGATCACGAAATTCAGTAGCGATGGTTCAATTCCTTAAAACTTTGCCACCCATGTGTGGCTGAGACCGCCTTGGTACGTACCAGAAACCTGCCGGATGCCCCTTAGGGGGCCTGCTCGACTGACTTGTGAGCGATGTCTGCCGCGATGATTTGCACAAAGGCTTCGAGGGACATCACACCGAGGTCTTTGTTACCCCGGGCACGCACTGCGACGGCACCTGCTGCTTTCTCCTTGTCGCCTGCGACCAGGATGTAAGGCAGCTTCTGCATCGAATGCTCTCGTATTTTATACGTAATTTTCTCGTTCCGCAGGTCCGTCTGGACCCTAAGTTCTTGATTCGGCAACGATTTCTTCAGTTTTTGGGCGATTTCCAGGCAGTAATCGGCCTGCGCGTCGGTGATATTGAGCACCGAAACCTGCACCGGGGCCAGCCAGGTGGGCAGCGCGCCGGCGTGTTCCTCGATCAAAATCCCGATGAAACGCTCCAGGCTGCCCAGGATGGCCCGGTGCAGCATGACGGGGCGGTGGCGGTTGCCATCCTCGCCCACGTACTCGGCGTCCAGGCGCTCGGGCATGGAGAAATCGACCTGGATGGTGCCGCACTGCCAGTGACGGCCGATGGCATCCTTCAGGGTGTATTCGATCTTGGGGCCGTAGAAGGCGCCGTCGCCCGGGGAGATCTCGAAGTCGCAATTCGCGGCCTTCAGGCTCTCCATCAAGGCGGCTTCGGCCTTGTCCCACAGGGCGTCGGCGCCGATGCGCTGGGCCGGGCGGGTGGCGACCTTGTAGATGATGTCGGTGAAACCGAAATCCTTGTAGACCTTCTGCAGCAGGGCCGTGAAGTTCACGCACTCGGCCAGGATCTGGTCTTCGGTACAGAAGATGTGGCCGTCGTCCTGCGTGAAGCCGCGCACGCGCATGATGCCGTGCAGGCCGCCGGTGGGTTCGTTGCGGTGGCACTGGCCGAACTCGCCGAAGCGCAGCGGCAGCTCGCGGTAGCTCTTGATGCCCTGCTTGAAGATCAGGATGTGGCCCGGGCAGTTCATGGGCTTCAAGGCGTAGTCGCGCTTTTCACTCTCGGTGGTGAACATGTTCTCGCGGTACTTGTCCCAGTGGCCGGTTTTCTCCCACAGGGCCTTGTCCAGGATCTGCGGGCCCTTGACTTCCTGGTAGCCGTTGTCGCGGTAGACGCGGCGCATGTACTGCTCCACCTCCTGCCAGACGGTCCAGCCCTTGGGGTGCCAGAAGACGGTGCCGGGGGAATGCTCGTCGAGGTGGAACAGGTCCAGCTCGCGGCCGAGCTTGCGGTGGTCGCGCTTTTCGGCCTCTTCCAGCATGGTGAGGTACTGCTGCAGCTCTTCCTTGCTGGCCCAGGCGGTGCCGTAGACGCGTTGCAGCATCTCGTTGCGGTGGTCGCCGCGCCAGTAGGCGCCGGCCACCTTCATGAGCTTGAAGTGCTTGAGCTTGCCGGTGCTGGGCACGTGCGGGCCGCGGCACAGGTCTTCGAACTTGCCTTCACGGTACAGGCTGACGTCTTCATTGGCCGGGATGCTGGCAATGATCTCGGCCTTGTAGTGCTCGCCCATGCTCTTGAAGTAGGCCACGGCCTCGTCGCGCGGCAGCACACGGCGCACCACGGGCTCGTCCTTGGCGGCGAGCTCGGCCATCTTCTTCTCGATGGCGACCAGGTCTTCGGGGGTGAAGGGGCGCTTGTAGGAGAAGTCGTAGAAGAAGCCGTGCTCGATGACGGGGCCGATGGTGACCTGGGCGTCGGGGAACAGCTCCTTGACGGCATAGGCCAGCAGGTGGGCGGTGGAGTGGCGGATGACTTCCAGGCCGTCGGCATCCTTGGCGGTGACGATGGACAGCGGGCTGTCGGCCGTGATCAGGTAGCTGGTGTCGACGACCTTGCCGTTTATCTTGCCGGCCAGCGCGGCCTTGGCCAGGCCGGCGCCGATGGAGGCAGCCACTTCGGCCACGGTGACCGGGCCGGGGAAATCGCGTTTGGAACCGTCGGGTAGCGTGATCTGAACCATATCTCTCACTCGCAGAAAATGAAAAAGGCGCGGTAGAAACCGCGCCTTGTTTTGAATGTGACAGCACCTGCGCCCGGGGGGCGCGCGGACTAGCAACCCCTGTGGCGTTTCTCGCTGGCGGTAGTAGTTCGCGGTGTCATAACCAAGGTGCCTTTCTCGCTCTTGTGAACGGACGCAAGGTCCACGGTAATCATTCTAACCGAGGGCTGCAAACAAAAACGCCAAGGGGCTGGCCCTTGGCGTTGTTGCGACAGTCGAATGAGGCGGGCTGATCAGGCAGCAACCGCCTCAGCCGCTTTTTTTGCGGCGGCCGCCTTGCGGTTGCGGTCCAGCCAGCCGTTGACCACCTTGACGGTCTCGTTGACGGAGTCGTTGCTCAGGCCCTGCTGCTCGGCCACCAGCTTGACCAGCAGGTCGATGCGCTCGATGTCGGTGGCACCGGCCGCCAGGGCGCGGGCACCCGAGGACGGCTTGAGCAGGCCCTGGCCGGCTGCGGCGTATTTCTCGAAGGGCACCATGTCGTCGCGCGAAGCGCCCAGCTTGACGCACAGATCCACCACCCACTCGTACACCTGGCGCGACTGCTCCAGATTGCCGTGCACGGCGTCCTTGATGGCGCGCATGCCGTCGGCCTGCACGCAACGGTAGTTGCCGGTGAGCAGCATGGCCCACTTGGCCAGGGGCACGAAGATGGAGTCGTGCACCTTGAGCTTGACCGGAATGTCCAGCGCCTCGCCGTCCACGGTCAGGCGGGCGGCGGTGATGTCGGCTTCCATCTGCTCGAGCATGGCGGTGTGCGCCGGGTTCTCGAAACGGGCGGCCTTGAAGTTGGTGGGCAGGCCGACCTGCAGCACGTTCGGCTGCTCTTCCGGCGGACGGAAGGCTTGCGGATCGGGGCTGCACAGGGTCATGAGGCCGGGCTCGAAATCCTCCCAGACGCTGGCGTCGTGGTAGCAGGCGCGCAAGGCGCTGGCATCCAGGCCGGGAATGCGGGCCAGATAAGGCAGCGGAGGCATGTTCATGATGGACATGCAGGGCACCTTGGCCAGGGCGATGGCCTTCATCAACTCACGCATGCCAGGGGCGCTGTACTGCGGCTCCTGCATGGCCAGGCAGACCAGGTCGTACTGCTCGGGCTTGGCCTGCGAGGGAGAGACCGCGTCGAGCTTGCCGGGCAGCTGGCGCGAGTCGATCTCGACCAGGCCTTCGCGGCCCTTGACCGGAATGCGAACGCGGGTGCCTTCGCGGTTGATCAGCTCGGCGGTCTCGCGACGGCACACCAGGCTGACCGAGTGCCCCGCCATGAGCAGCTTGCTGGCGAGCAAGGAGCCATAAGAGGCGCCCAGGATCAGGATGTTGAATTTCTTGCTCATGATGATTAATGCCCTTGCGGGTCCGTAGTTTTAGAAATCGTTTCAGCAGGGGCTGCCTGAGGGGAGAGCCAGGCAACCGGCTTGGTATGGCGCAAATATATAAACAGCCACTAATAAGGTAAATTCATTTCTTATGCTGTCATCGAATAAAACTTTTTATTAATTTTATTGAATGACGACATTTCCAAAAGTAATCAAAATCGTCCCGGAAATTGCACGGGGCTGACGGACCTGCGAAAACGCAGGCGCGTCAGCCCCGTGGCTGGCTGGGTGTCAGATGCTTAGTGGAACTGCTCTTCTTCGGTGGAGCCGGTCAGCGCGGTGACGCTGGACTTGCCACCCTGGATGACGGTGGTGACGTCGTCGAAGTAGCCGGTGCCGACTTCCTGCTGGTGGGACACGAAGGTGTAACCACGGTCGCGGGCGGCGAATTCGGGTTCCTGCACGCGCTCGACGTAGGCGGTCATGCCGCGCTTCACGTAGTCCTGCGAGAGGTCGAACATGTTGTACCACATGGAGTGGATGCCCGCGAGGGTGATGAACTGGTACTTGTAGCCCATGGCGCCGAGTTCGCGCTGGAACTTGGCGATGGTGGCGTCGTCCAGGTTCTTCTTCCAGTTGAAGGAAGGCGAGCAGTTGTAGGCCAGCATCTTGCCCGGGTGGACCTTGTGCACGGCGTCGGCGAACTTCTTGGCGAAGTCCAGGTCGGGCGTGCCGGTCTCGCACCACACCAGGTCGGCGTAGCGGGCGTAGGCGTTGGCACGGGCGACGGCCTGGTCCAGACCCTTGCGGGTCTTGTAGAAACCTTCGGCGGTGCGCTCGCCGGTCAGGAAGGGCTTGTCGATCTCGTCGTAGTCGGAGGTCAGCAGGTCGGCGGCTTCGGCGTCGGTCCGGGCGATCACCAGGGTGGGCACGCCCATGACGTCGGCGGCCATGCGCGCGGCGATCAGCTTCTGGCAGGACTCGCGGGTGGGCAGCAGCACCTTGCCGCCCATGTGGCCGCACTTCTTGACGGAAGCCAGCTGGTCTTCCCAGTGCACGCCACCGGCGCCGGCCTTGATCATGGCCTTCATCAGTTCGAAGGCGTTGAGCACGCCGCCGAAACCGGCTTCGGCATCGGCCACGATGGGGGCGAAGTAGTCGATGTAGTCCTTGTGGCCGGCGTCAATGCCCTTGGAGTGCTGGATCTCGTCAGCGCGGCGGAAGGTGTTGTTGATGGTTTCCACGACCTTGGGCACCGAGTCCACCGGGTAGAGGGACTGGTCCGGGTACATGGACGAGTAGGTGTTGTTGTCGGCGGCGACCTGCCAGCCCGACAGGTAGATGGCCTTCACGCCGGCCTTGACCTGCTGCATGGCCTGGCCACCCGTCAGTGCGCCCAGGCAGTTGACGTAGGGCTCGGTGTGCAGCATGTCCCACAGCTTCTCGGAGGTGCGGCGGGCGATGGTGTGCTCGATGGGGAAGGAGCCACGCAGGCGCACCACGTCGGCGGCGCTGTAGCCACGCTCGACACCCTTCCAGCGCGGGTTGGTGGCCCAGTCCTTTTCCAGGGCGGCGATCTGTTGCTCACGGCTGAGTTGTTCGGTCAGGGTTTGCGGCATGGTGTAACTCCTAAAGCAGGTGGATGAAACCGTTCGATTCCGGGGCGGCGATGCAGCCTGGCTCGATGGGTCTACTTTAAGTCTTGTATAAGACTTTGAAAACCTCTTGTGTCTTATACAAGACATTTTTTATTTCATTGTAAATCAATGACTTACGTGATTTGATTTGCAATGTGAAATTCAATATCTCGTATTGAGAAAATTTGCTGCAATGCGTCAGTTGTGAATTTCAAATTGTGAAACGGCATGGGCTGGTTTTGAAATGCAGCCGCGACAGCCCGTCGCTCCCCGACGCCGCAATCCCGCAGACCGTACGCGGCACGCAGAAACGGGGCTCAGTGACGCTGCAACCAGTCGCCCGTGGTGATGCGCGCGCGGCCGCGGACGCGCTGCGGATCGATTTCATAGACCAGGCAGCGCAAGGGCCGGCCGTCGAGAACGAGTTCGACGTGGCGACGCGCGTACTCGCCGCTGGGCAGCGGCGCCACCTCCTCGATCACATCGAGCTGCTGCTCCAGCTCAGGGGCGATGGCATAGACCTCGCCCAGCACCGGGTCCGTGCCGCCGAGGATCAGGCCGGGATAGGGCCCGAGGTCGTAGAGCACGCCACCGATGCGCGCCTGCCCCAGGTAGCGCGGCGCCGGCTGCAGGCGGTTGATGTCGTTGGCTTCGCCGCGGCGCAGCGTGCCGTAGACGAAAACATGGAGTTCGGGCGGGGTCGGCATGGGGCAGCGGCTTGCGAAGGCTCCAGAGGGCATTAAAACGACTTGCCGGGCTGATTCAGGCGATGGCGCCGAGCCACGAAAGGCGCACACAGCGCCGGAATCACGACAGCGCGCCAAGGGCACGCAGCGGTCGCTGCAACGCGTCTTGCAGAAATCTCCGACGGGGAAACGCTCTTCCCAGAGGAGAAACAGGGGTGGCAGCGGGTCTGTGCATGCATGGTTTTCCTCTCATCACAGAGCGTGTTGAGCCCCTCCAGAAGACGTCTCCAGAGGGGAAAACGCGATTTGCAGAGCGTAGCAGCCCGAAAATCGCGATGAAAAAAACAACATCTCAGAGGGAGAAAACACACTTTTCGCTTGGAGATGCGTTTTTTCTCCTATAGCATCCGCAATACCAGAGAGGAAGCAGTTCCCTCTGGTGATTAATCAACTTCTAGAAGAGGAATTCAATCATGGCAACTGCAAAGAAGAAGGCTCCGGCCAAGAAAGCTCCGGCCAAGAAGGTCGCTGCGAAAAAGGCTCCCGCTAAAAAGGCGGTAGCGAAGAAGGCTCCGGCGAAGAAGGCCGCTGCCAAGAAGGCTCCGGCCAAGAAGCCGGCTGCGAAGAAGGCTCCGGCGAAGAAAGCCGCTGCCAAGAAGGCCCCCGCCAAAAAGGCTGCGAAGAAAAAGGCTCCGGCCAAGAAGCGCACCCCCAACGCAGCCTTCATGAAGCCCCTGACCCCGAGCCCGGCCCTGGCCGCAGTGGTGGGTTCCGCTGGCCTGCCGCGTACGGAAGTCGTGAGCAAGCTGTGGGCTTACATCAAGAAGAACAAGCTGCAGGACAGCGTCAACAAGCGCAACATCAACGCTGACGACAAGCTGAAGGCAATCTTCGGCAAGGCGCAAGTCTCGATGTTCGAGATGGCTGCCCTGATCGGCAAGCACCTCAAGTAATCGGCTCACCCCGCTTACGAAAAAGCCGGCTTCACAGCCGGCTTTTTTTATGTCCGGCCGCGGCGCTCGCCGCGGCCTGCCCTCCCCTCAGCCCTTGGCCTGACGCGCCAGCGCCGCCTGCGTGATGGCGCCCAGGGTGCCGCGGGTGGTGATGACCTCGGGGTCGAGCATGACCTCGATCAGGGTGCCTTCGGGCCGGGCCACCGCGGCTTTGAGCTCCGCCTCGAATTCGGCCGTGCGCGTGACACGCGCGCCGGCGTAGCCGTAGGCGCGCGCCAGGGCCACGAAATCCGGGTTCTGTAGCTGCGAGCCACTGACGTGCTGCGGAAACTCGCGCTCCTGGTGCATGCGGATGGTGCCGTACATGCCGTTGTTGAGCAGCACGATGAGCGTCTTGGCGCCGTGCTGCACGGCGGTGGCCAGCTCCTGACCGTTCATGAGAAAGTCGCCGTCGCCGGCAATGGTGAAGGCCATGCGCCCCTGGGTGATGGCCACGGCGATGCCGGCCGGCACACCGTAGCCCATGGCCCCGCTGGTCGGCGCCAGCTGGGTCTTGTCGCCATGGGCCAGGCCGCGGTAGCGCCAGAAGCGGTGCACCCAGCTGGCAAAGTTGCCGGCGCCGTTGGTGACCACGGTGTCGGCCGGCAGATGCTTTTGCACCAAGGCCACGATGGCAGGCATGTCGATCTCACCGGGCAGGGCCTGCGGCTGCAGGTTGGCCAGGTAGTCGGCGTTCGCCGCCGCCGTCCACGCTTCCCAGGGCAGGCTGGGTGGCGCCGTGAGCACCTCCAGCGAACGCGCGGCGGCGTTCATGGTGGCGTGGATAGCCAGGTCGGCCTGGTAGACGCGGTTGAGCTCCTCGGCGCTGCTGTGGATGTGCACCAGCTTCTGCTTCGGTTTGGGCACCTCGAGCAGGGTGTAGCCGCCGGTGGTCATTTCGCCCAGACGCGGGCCGATGGCGAGGATGAGGTCGCTGTCCTGGATGCGCTTGGCCAGCTTGGGGTTGGGCGCGATGCCCATGTCGCCCGCGTACTGCGGGTGCTGGTTGTCGAAGGTGTCCTGGAAACGGAAGGCATTGCTCACGGGCAGCTTCCAGTTCTCGGCAAAACGCTGCAGGGCCTGGGCCGCCTGCGGCGTCCAGCCGCCACCGCCGGCCACCACCAGGGGGCGCTGGGCCTGCAGCAGCATCTCGCGCAGGCTGCGCAGTGAACCCGGATCGCTCCAGGCCTGCACCGCTTCCACCCGCGGCATGGGTGCCGCGTCCACCGCCTGCACCAGCATGTCCTCGGGCAGCACCAGCACCACGGGGCCGGGGCGGCCGTTCATGGCGGTGGCGAAGGCGCGCGCGACGTACTCGGGGATGCGCCGCGCGTCGTCGATGCGCTCGACGCGTTTGGCGAAACCCTTGGTGCTGGGGCCGAAGAAGGATTCGTAGTTGACCTCCTGGAAGGCCTCGCGGTCGCGCATGTCGCTGGCCACATCGCCCACGAAAAGCACCATGGGCGTGGAATCCTGGAAGGCCGTGTGCACGCCAATCGACGCATTGGTGGCCCCCGGCCCACGAGTGACGAAACACACGCCCGGGCGGCCGGTGAGCTTGCCGTGGGCCTCGGCCATGAAGGCGGCCCCGCCCTCCTGCCGGTTGATGACGAACTGGATCTGCTCGCGGTAGGCGTGGAAGCCGTCGAGCACGGCCAGGAAGCTTTCGCCCGGCACGCCGAAGGCATGGGTCACGCCCTGGGCCACGAGACATTCAACGAGGAGATGGCCGGCAATTTGGGTTTTCATGTCGCCATTTTGCCCGGCGCCGAACGGCCGTTCAGTGCCTTACGAGACGCCCCACCCCGACCGCGGTGAACACGCTCAGCAGCAGGATTGCAGCCGCGACGAAAAAGGTCGCACTGAAATGGCCGCGGTCCATCAGGGCGCCGAACATCAGCGGTGCCACGGCAAAGCCGACGTCGAACCCCGAGTACACGGTGCCGTAGACGCGGCCGGTGGCGCCCCGGGGTGTGGCCTTCTTGACCATCATGTCGCGCGAGGGGTTGCCGATGCCGATCGCAAAACCGGTGGCAGCGAGCGCGACCATGGTGCCCGTGGCACCAAGCCAGCCGCTGCCGCACAGCGCGATGAGCAGGGCCCCGCCTCCCATGCACCAGGCCACCACGCGGTCGCTGTGGGCCGCCTGGCGGGCTGCCACGAAACCGCCGACAAGGATGCCGGCCGCAGCGCAGAGCATGTAGGCCGTCAGCGTCAGCGTGGCCGCTTCCATGCTGACGCCATGCAAGGCCTGCAACAGGGACACGGCGTAGTTCTGCACCAGGGCCAACGTCATGGTCGAAAGCATGAAAAACCCGAAACACCACCAGACCACCGGCAACTTGAGAAAGGCCAGGTCGCTGTCTCCAACGTGCTGGGGCTGGCGCACCATGACCTCGGTGCGCAGCTTGTCGCGCTGCAATACCAGCAGGACGAGGATGACGGCGTACATCAGGGCGGCAGCCACATAAGCGCTGCGCCAGCCGGCCACGCTGCCGATGCCCACCAGAAACACGGGCGCCACGGCCCAGCCCAGGTTGCCTGTCAGGCCGTGTGCGCTGAAGGCATGGCCGAGGCGCGGCACCGAAACGCGCTGGTTCAGGATGGTGAAGTCCACCGGGTGGAATGGCGCGTTGCCCAGACCAGCCAGCACGGCCACGGCCAGCAAGCCGGTGTATCCCTGCACCAGCGAGGCACCGAGACAGGCCGCGATGAACAGCACCTCAGCGGCGAACAGCACGCGGCGGGCCCCAAAGCGGTCCACCACGAAGCCGGCCCCGGCCTGGCCCAGGCCGGAGACGACGAAAAAGACTGACATCAGCAGACCCAGTTCGGAATAGCTCAAGCCGAACTCGCGCATGAAGACCGGAAACAACAAGGGCAGCAGCAGGTGCGAGAAATGGGAACTCGCATGGGCCAGGCCGACGAGGCCGATGATGGTGGCGTCCTGGCGCAGGGGGGCGGAGGGGGTAACAAGGCTCGCAGTGCTCATGGCGCCATGGTAATGCAGGCCCCGGCACGCTGCCCGGCAAGCCCCTCGGGTGACACAGCGTGAACTATTGCACGCGATGCGCAGCGAAGTGCTGCATTGCAGCAGGCACCCGCCACTTCCGTGAACTTGTCCCTCGCCAGATGAGCGGGCCGGGACAAGAATCCATTCGAACAGCACATCATTGCCGCATCATAGAACGCTAGGGGAGCCCCACCATGATCATCCTGCCCATCGGCCCGGAATCCGAACCTGAACGCGCTGCGGCTTCGGCGTCACGGCCCGCCCCCCTGCAAAGCACGCTGCGGGTCCTGGTCTACGGCTTCTCGCCCTCCGAACGGGAATTGATCCAGGGCATCGTGGCGCTGTCGCAGCGCCGCCCGCTGCGGCTCGAGCTGACCCGCTCCGATGACGCCGACACCGCCGACGTCATCCTGCTCGACGGGGCGGACGCCAAGGTCATGGCCTGGGCCGCCAAAGCCAGCACGCTGGTGGGCAAGACCGTGATCCAGGTCGATGGCCAGAGCGCCCCCCACGGCGCCACCCACCTGCAGCGTCCCATCCAGTGGCCCAAGCTGCCCTCGCTGCTGCTGCACGCGATGGACCCCAACTCCCCCTTGCTCAGCACACGCCAGTCGCTGATTTCCACTTTCTGAAACACCCCCCTGCGCGGGCGGGGCGTGCCGGCGCGGGCATACTGGGGGCATGGCCCACGAGCACCCTCACGATCATTCCCACGACGCGCACGACCACGCTGCCGGGCGTGAACGTGCCGGTCATCACCACCCTGCCCCGAGCAACTTCAACCGCGCCTTTGCCATCGGCATCGCGCTCAACACCGGCTTCGTGGCGGTGGAAGCCTGGTATGGCTGGCAAGTCAATTCCCTGGCCCTGCTGGCCGACGCCGGCCACAACCTGAGCGACGTGGCCGGCCTGCTGCTGGCCTGGATGGCCGCGCTGGCCGCGCGCCTGCAGCCCGATGCGCGCCACACCTACGGCTGGCAACGCGCCTCCATCCTGGCGGCCTTCACCAATGCCGTGCTGCTGCTCGTTGCCATGGGCTCGCTGGGCTGGGAGGCTTTCCAGCGCCTGGGCTCGCCCGAGCCCACGCAGGGCTGGACCATCATCACCGTGGCGGCCATCGGCATCGTCGTCAACACCGCCACCGCCCTGCTCTTCCTGCGCGGCGGCGAGCACGACCTCAACGTGCGCGGCGCCTTCCTGCACATGGCGGCCGACGCCCTGGTCTCGCTGGGCGTGGTCATCGGCGGCGCGCTCTACCTCTGGCAGGGCTGGGCCTGGCTGGACCCGGTCATGAGCCTGGGAATCGCCGCCGTCATCGTCGTCGGTACCTGGGGCCTGCTGCGCCAGTCGCTGCACCTGCTGTTCGACGGCGTGCCCGAGCACGTGGACCTGCCGGCCGTGCAAGCCTGGCTGGAGGCACAACCCCACGTGGCGCGCGTGGATGACCTGCATGTCTGGGCCATGAGCACCACGCGGGTCGCGCTGACGGCCCACCTGGTGATGCCGCAGGGCCATCCAGGCGATGACTTCCTGCGCGAGGTGAGCGACGGCCTGCAGGAGCGCTTCGGCATCGCCCACACCACGCTGCAGACCGTGACGGCACCGATGCTGCAGCACTGCCACGATCCGGACCGCAGAACCTCGGCTTGATCTTTTCCGGCGAGACCCGATAGCTATCTTTTCAATAGCAAACGGATCGGAGAATCTGCCGGCATTGAAGTGCTCACGCATCAGCGCTACCATGGGCCTGTTGATACCCTGCCGGGTTGTCAAAAGGAGAGACTATGGATTTTCTCGATTGGGTCCGCGGCCCGCTACTGGCCGTCGCGCTGCTGGTGTTCGTGCTCGGTGTCGCGTGGCGCTTGTGGGTGCTCTGGCGCCTGCCGGCCAGCAAGCAGCCGCAAGCCCCTGCCCGCCAGCCCTTCGGCACGGCCGATGCGCTCTCCGCCAGTCTGGGCCGCATGCTGCCCCACCGCGGTTTCCACCCCAGCGCCACACTGGTCACCATCAACCCCTATGTGTTCCACATCGGGCTGGCGCTGGTGTTCTTCGGTTACGCGCCGCACATCGCCTTCATCCAGCGCCTGACCGGCCTGGGCTGGCCCGCCCTGCCGGACATGGTGATGTACCTGGCCGCGGCGGCCACCATCGTCTCGCTGCTGCTGGCCATCGTGTTCCGCCTCTCCGACCCGGTGCTGCGCAAGATTTCGCGCGCCGATGACCACATCACCTGGGCGCTGACGCTGTTGCCGCTGATCACCGGCATGGGCGTGGTGGGCGAGCCGTCCAGCGCCCTGCTGGCGCACGCCAGCCCGGTCTACCGTGATCCGCTGGCGATCCACCTGCTGAGCCTGGAACTGCTGCTGGTCTGGTTCCCCTTCGGCAAGCTGATGCACGCCTTTCTCGTCCTGCCCAACCGCATGCAGCTGGCCCGCTTCCTGGGCCGCCGGGGAGTACGCACATGATCGACATGGCCGTTTTCAAGCAGTTCCAGGAAGCGATCCGCCACCTGGGCGAGATGGCACAACCCGAGGCGCTGGGCGACGAAGAGCGGCTGGCCCGCGCCAAGGCCGTGATGCACGACAAGACCGATCGCGCGCTGGCCCTCGATCTGGAATCCTGCGTCAACTGCGGCTACTGCTCCGAGGCCTGCCACTTCTACCAGAGCACGCAGGACCCGAAGTACACCCCGACGCGCAAGCTCGACCTGCTGCGGCGCGTGCATATGCGCGAGACCTCAGCCTTCGCGCCGCTGCGGCGTCTTTACACAAAAGACATCACGGTCGACGAGCTCCGCGAATGGCAGGAGCTGGTCTACGACAGCTGCACCGAATGCGGGCGCTGCAGCATGGCCTGCCCCATGGGCATCAATATCGCACGCGGCGTCAACGTCATGCGCGAAGCGCTGTCGCAGGCCGGCCTCGTGCCCCTGGAGCTGATGGCGGTGGCGCAGGAGCAGGCCGGCCGCGGCACGGTATTCGGCGTGGGCCCGAAAGAGCTGGCAGGCTGTGTGCAGGCGCTGCGCGCGCAGGGCCTCACGATCCCGCTGGACGAGGCGCAGGCCGATGTGATGCTGGTCACCACGGTGATCGACGTGCTGCTGTTCCAGGACGCGCTGGCCGCCACGGCCCGCATCCTGAACCACCTCGGCGTGAAGTGGACGCTGCGCAGCGCCGGTTTCGAGGCCGCCAACTTCGGCCTGCTCTCGGGCAACGAGGCGCTGCAAAAGGCCGCGAGCAAACGCCTGGTGGACGAGGCCTTGGCCATCGGTGCGCGCACCCTCATCCTGCCCGAATGCGGCCATGCCTACCCGGCCCTGCGCTGGGAAGGGCGGCTGGCCGACGGCAGCCCCCTGCCCTTCGAGGTGCTGGCCGCCTCCGAGTTCGTCGGCCGTGAAATCCAGGCCGGGCGCCTGCAACTGCAGGCCGGTGATGGCAGCGCCAAACTGACCTACCACGATGCCTGCAAGCTGGCGCGCCACGGCGGTGTGATCGACGAACCGCGTGCGGCACTCCATGCGCTCGGTGCCGATTTCCGCGAAAGCACGCCCACCGCCGAGCTCAACTGGTGCTGCGGCGGCGGTGCCGGCGCCTTCCTGATCAACCGCGCCGCGCCGCTGCGGCACAAGGCCTGGGAAATCAAGCGCGAGCAGATCGAAGCCACTGGGGCCGACACCGTGGTGCTGTCCTGCGCCAGCTGCCGCCTGAACTTCATGGAAGCCGCCGAGATCGACCAGTGGCCCACCCGCATCGCCAGCCTGGTCGAGCTGGTGGCCGAGCAGTTGCCCTCCAGGCCCTGAGCTCAGGCGTCCGCGTCGCTGGTGCCGGCGTAGGCCTGCGGCCACACGAGCGTGTGGCCGGTGCTGGCGGCGAACTGCAGCAGGTCTTCGGGCGTGTCGATGTCGATGCGGTAATGCCGGTTGTCGGTCTCGAACCAGTGCACGCATTCCGGATGCTTCTCGCGCCAGTTGCGGCAGGTCAGGTCGGCACTGCCGGCCAGCCACTGCTCGCGCAACGCGGCGTCGAACATCACCGGGTTGCCGGGCGCCTTGCTGCCGTCTGCCGCGCTCACGCGTGGCACCACCATGGATTTCTCGCCACGCTTGCGGTAGGCGCTGATCAGGGCGGTGATGTCTTGTGCCGTGATCAGGGGCTGGTCGGCCAGTGCCACCATCACCGCGTCGATCCGGGGCGACAGGGCCTGCAGCCCGAGGCGCACCGACGACGCCTGGCCCTCGTCGGGCGCGGGGTTGTGCACCAGGGTGATGGGCAGGTGGCGGATGGCCGCTTCGATGGCCTGGGCATGGTGGCCCAGCACGACGACCACCTCATCGACACCGGCGCCCGACAGGGCCACCAGCTGCCGCATGATCAGCGGCACGCCGCCGAGTTCGAGCAGCGACTTCGGTTTGCCCCCCAGGCGCAAACCGGCGCCGGCAGCCAGCAAAACGGCCCCAACGGTCATGCGGCTGTAGAGGCCGTTGGCTTTGAACATGCATCCCATACCCGAACTCCTTCAATGTAGCGCCATCACGCTGCCGCTCATCCCAGTGCCTCGATCAGCCGGGGCAACACCGCCTTGAGGCTGGCCAGGTCACCGGCCGGCGCCAGCAGATCCAGGTGCGGCAGGGCCGCCTGCATGCCCTGGCTGATGGGCGCATACCCTGGCTGATTGACCAGGGGATTGAGCCAGACCACCCGCCGCGCACGGCGCCGCAACTGCGCCAGGGCACCCGACAGCACCACCGGTTCACCCGTATCGTAGCCGTCGCTCAGGATGATGACGGCCGTACGGGCATTGACGATACGGGCGGCATGCTCGCGGTTGAACTGCGCCAGGCTCTCGCCGATGCGCGTGCCGCCGGCCCAGCCCTGGGCCAGCAGGTGCAGCCGCTCCTGCGCTCGCCAGGGGTCGGGGTCGTGCAGGGCCTGCGAGACGCCGGTCACACGGGTGTGGAAGATGAAGCTAAACACGTCGGACAGTTCGGCACCGAGCGCGCGCGCCAGGCGCAGGTAGAAGAAGCTGTAGAGCACCATGGAACGGCTCACGTCGATCAGCAGCACCAGGCGCGGACGCACGCGCTGGCGGTCTTTCCACTGCAAGTGAAAAGGCGTGCCACCGCTGGCCACGCTGCGCCGGATGGTGGCGGGCAGGTCCAGGCGGCGACCGTGGCGCGCGCGGGCCTCGCGGCGCAGGCGGATGTGCTTCAACTGGCGGGCGAACTGCCGCATCAGCGCTTCGATGTCCAGCGCGTGCTCGCGTTCGGTCAGCGCGCGGAAATCGGTGGAGCTCAGCACCTCCTGGCGGCTGGCGGTCTGGCGCGGCCGGATGTCCTCGCTGTCGTCGGTGGGCGCGCGGTCACTGGCCGGGCCCTGCGGCTGGTGGCCGCTGAGGAAACCGCTGTCGCGCCGCTGCGGGCGTTGCCACTTGTTGGCGGGCAGAAACCAGGCATCGAACAGTGTGTCGAAACGCCGCCACTCTTCGGCGCGCCCGCACAGCAGGGCCCGCAGGCTCCAGCGCAGCATGTCCGGATCGAGCAGGCCCACGCGCTCGGCCGTGCGCAGCACTTCGACGCCGTCGCCCCCGCCCACCGCGAAACCATTGGCGCGCAGAAAACCGGGAAAGCCTGCCAGCCGGGTGCTGGCCCGCGCCTCCAGCGCTGAGGCGTCGCTGCTCAGCATGCGGCCGCCAGCCGGGCGACGACCTCGCGCGTGAAGGCCACGCGGTCGTCGCGGGTCTTGATCAGGGCGCCCAGCGTCTGCAGGATGCGCTCGGCGCCGTCCTTGTCGATCACCGTGATGTCCAACCGCAGCAGCGCAGCGGCCCAGTCGAGCGTCTCGGCGATGCCCGGTTTCTTCTGCAACTCCAAACGGCGCACGCTCTGCACGAAGGCCACCACCTGTGCGGCGAGCGCCGCCGGCACGCCGGGCGCTTTTGCGTGCACGATGGCAAGTTCCTTGTCGTAGTCCGGGTAGTCGATGTAGTGGTAGAGACAGCGCCGACGCAGGGCGTCCGACAACTCGCGGGTGCCGTTGGAGGTGATCACCACCAGGGGCCGGGTGATGGCGCGCACCGTGCCGAGTTCGGGGATGGAGAGCTGGAAGTCCGAGAGCAGTTCCAGCAGATAGGCTTCGAAAGCCTCGTCGGCACGGTCCACCTCGTCGATCAGCAGCACGGGGGCTTGCTCGCAGGTGATGGCCTCCAGCAGCGGGCGTTTGAGCAGGTAGCGCTCTGAGAAGATGTCCTGCTCTTTCTGGGCCATGCCGCGGTCGTCATGCTCCAGCAGCTTGATGGCCAGCAGCTGCCGCTGGTAGTTCCATTCGTACATGGCCGCATGGGCGTCCAGGCCTTCGTAGCACTGCAGGCGGATCAGGCGCGTGTCACGCAGGGTCGCCAGCACCTTGGCCACTTCGGTCTTGCCAACGCCGGCGTCGCCTTCGAGCAGCAGGGGCCGCTCCAGGTCCTGCATCAGCATCAGCGCCGCCACCAGACCCGGTTCGGCAATGTAGCCAGCGCGCGCCAGATCCTGCTGCCAGGCAGCCAGTTCCTGCGCACGCGAAACGCTCATGCTCTTTTCGCCGAGAACAGCGACTTGAACCAGTCCTTGATCACGGCCCAGGCCAGGGCCAGGGCGTTCAGCTGCGACGGCTCGGGCGCCGCTGCCGGGGCGCCCCCGCCCGCCGACGCGGACGGCCCGCCGGGAGGGTTTGCCTGCAGGGCCTGCACCTTGGCGGCGAAGTTGTCGGCGAACTGCTTGAGCACCTGGTCGGCCACCGAGTTCATCATGCGCCCGCCAAAGGCGGCGGCCTTGCCGCTCATCGAGACCTCGCTGTTGCCCACCAGATTGCAGCTGCTGTCGTTTACCGCCTCGATGCGCGCCGTCAGGTCCATGGACGCGCCCGAGCTGCCGGTGGAATCGGTGCCCTTGCCGATCAGGCGCAGGGTGCGGCTGGTCGCATCGATGGCCTTGACCTCCACCTCGCCGCGAAACGACATGCTGGCCGGCCCGAACTTCACCGCCACCGTGCCCTTGTAGTGCTGTGCATCGGTGCGCTCGGTGATGCGCGCGCCGGGCATGCAGCTGGCCACGCCCTCGATGTCCTGCAGCAGCGTCCAGGCCGTCTGGGCCGAGCCCGGCATCGGAAAGGTCTTCTCTAACGTAACGTTCATGTCCGCTTTCGGTTCAGGTCAACACGTCATCTCTTGTTGATGCCCAGCGCATTGCACTGCTGCCAGACGCGATAGGCGCTGTGCGGCATGTCCATGTGGGTCACCCCCAGGTGCGCAAACGCGTCGATCACCGCATTGCTGAAGCAGGGGATGCCGCCCACGTGCGGCGATTCGGCCACGCCCTTGGCGCCGATGGGGTGGTGCGGGCACGGTGTCACGGTGTGGTCGGTCTCCCAGTGCGGCGTCTCCATGGCGGTGGGCAGGAAGTAGTCCATCAGGCTGTTGCCCAGGTGGTTGCCGTTGTCGTCGAAGGGGATCTGCTGCCCGAAGGCCACCGCGAAGGCTTCGGTCAGCCCGCCGTGGATCTGGCCTTCGATGATCATGGGGTTGATGCGCGTGCCGCAGTCGTCCAGCGCGTAGAAACGCCGCACCTTGGACTCGCCGGTGTACTTGTCGACGTCCACCACGCACAGGTAGGTGCCGAAGGGGTAGGTCAGGTTCGGCGGGTCGTAGTAGGACACGGCGTTGAGGCCCTGCTCCATGCCGGCCGGCAGGTTGCCGGTGTGCGAGACCAGGCAGATCTCCTTCATGGTCTTGTGCTGGCCGGGGTTGCCCTTGACCGTGAAGCGGTCGATCTCCCATTCCAGGTCGCCCTCGGCCACTTCGAGCAGGTGGGCTGCGATCTTCTTGGCCTTGTCCTTGATCTTGCGCGCCGCCTGCGCGGTGGCCGCGCCCGAGACCGGCGTGGAGCGCGAACCCCAGGTGCCCGCGCCGTAGGGCGACTTGTCGGTGTCGCCCTCCTCCACCACGATGTCGCTGGCCGGCAGGCCCAGCTCGGTGGCGATGATCTGCGCGTAGGTGGTCGCGTGGCCCTGGCCCTGCGTCATGGTGCCCAGGCGGGCGATCACGCCGCCGGTGGGGTGCACGCGGATCTCGCAGCTGTCGAACAGGCCGATGCCCAGGATGTCGCAGACCTTGGTCGGTCCGGCGCCGACGATCTCGGTGAAGGTGGCCAGGCCGATGCCCATCAGGGTCGGGCTGTTCGGGTCGGCCCGCTTCTTCGCCTGCTCGGCGCGCAGGCCCTTGTAGTCCACCGCCTCCAGCACCTTTTCCAGCGCCGGGTGGTAGGCCCCGCTGTCCAGCGTCCAGCCCAGGGAGGTGGTATAGGGGAACTGCTCGGACTTGACGAAATTGCGCCGGCGGATCTCGGCCTTGTCGATGCCCAGCTTCTGCGCCAGCACGTCGATCATGCGTTCGATCAGGTAGACCGCCTCGGTCACACGCAGCGAGCAGCGGTAGGCCACGCCGCCGGGCGCCTTGTTGGTGAAGACCGCGTCCACGCGGCAGTAGGCGTTGGGGATGTCGTAGGAGCCGGTGCAGATCGAGAACAGGCCCGCCGGCAGCTTGGTGGCCGAGACGTGCGAGTTGAAGGCGCCGTGGTCGGCCAGGGCCGTGAAACGCAGGCCCTTGATGCGGCCGTTCTTGTCGGCCGCCAGCTCACCCACGCCGTGGTAGTCGCGTGCGAAACCGGTGGTGGAGATGTTGTCGATGCGCGACTCGATCCACTTGATCGGCACGCCCGTCACGATGGACGCGACGATGGCCACCACGTAACCCGGATAGATCGGCACCTTGTTGCCGAAGCCGCCGCCGATGTCGCCCCCGACCACGCGGATCTTGCTTTCCGCCACGCCCGAGAGCATGGCCAGCACGG
This sequence comes from uncultured Hylemonella sp., assembly GCA_963512455.1. Lineage (GTDB taxonomy): Bacteria > Pseudomonadota > Gammaproteobacteria > Burkholderiales > Burkholderiaceae_C > Hylemonella. The sequence continues at coordinate 807,049 of CAUPMJ010000001.1, forward strand.
TGCGCACCAGGTGCGGGGCCTGCGTGGTCATGTAGACCGTCAGGTAGCCGGTGGCCTTGTTGAAGGAGGCCACACAACCGCAGGTCTCCAGCGGGCAGGGATGCACGCGCGGGTTGAGGATCTCCTCGCGCACCACGATCTCGGCGTTCTTGAAGGCCGTGTCGGCGGCCGCCTTGTCGCCGGCCTCCCAGGTGAAGATGTGGTTGGGGTGGGTGCGCGGGCCGTGGCTCAGGTCCTTCTTGTCGACGATGTCCTCGCGGATGATGGGCGCGTCCTTGTCCATGGCCTTCTTCGGGTCCACGATGGCGGGCAGTTCCTCGTAGTCCACCTCCACCAGGTCGGCGCCGTCGGCGGCGGCGTAGCGGTCGGTAGCCAGCACCATGGCCACTTCCTGCATCTGGAAGCAGACCTTCTTGTCGGCCAGCACGGCCTGCACGTCGCCGCCGATGGTGGGCATCCAGTGCAGGTTGACCGGCTTCAAGTCGTCAGCGGTCAGCACCGCCACCACGCCCGGGCAGGCCAGTGCCTTGCTCTTGTCGATGCCCTTGATGCGGGCGTGCGCATAGGGGCTGCGCACGATGGCGCCGAACAGCATGCCCGGCAGCTTGATGTCGTCGACGTAGGTACCCTGGCCGCGGATGAACTTGGCGTCTTCCTTGCGCAGCAGTGAGGTACCCATGCCCTGCAGCTTGTCTTCGCGTTCCTTCAGATCAGACATATTGCCCATGTGTATCTCCGGTGTGTTCGGTGCGTTCGTTTGGTGTGTGCGTCAGGCCGTTGCGGTGGCCGCCAGCTTCTTGGCGGCGGACTGCACGGCCTTGACGATGTTCTGGTAGCCCGTGCAGCGGCACAGGTTGCCGGCGATGCCGTAGCGGATGTCCTGCTCGCTCGGGTTGGGGTTCTCCTTGAGCAACCGGTAGGTACGGGTCATCATGCCGGGCGTGCAGAAGCCGCATTGCAGGCCGTGCTCCTCGTGGAAAGCCTGCTGGATGGCGTGCAGCACGCCACCCTGCTCCAGGCCCTCGACCGTCAGCATGTCCGCGCCCTCGCACTGCACCGACAGCACGGTGCAGGATTTGAGCGACATGCCGTCCACGTCCACCGTGCAGGCGCCGCAGTGCGAGGTCTCGCAGCCGATGTGCGGGCCGGTATGCAGCAGCCGCTCACGCAGGGTATGGATCAGCAGTTCGCGCGGCTCCACCGCCGCCTCGACCTTCTTGCCGTTGAGCTGGAAGGACACTGTTTGTGTTTTCGCCATGTCGGGTCTCCTGTGTTCTTGTAATTCAGGCCTTGGCGGCGCGCTCGTGCGCCTTCTGCAGGGCGCGCCGGGTCATCTCGCCGCACATGGCCCGCTTGTAATCGGCGTCGCCGCGCTGGTCGGGCGCGGGGTCGCAGATGCTCATGGCCAGGCGGGTCGCCTCGTTCAGGCTGGCGTCGTTAATCTGCTTGCCCACCAGGGCGGCCTCGGCGGCCGTGGCCTTGAGCGGCGTGGCGCCAACGTTGGTCAGCGCAATGCTGACCTTGGCCACGGTATTTCCCTTCATCTGCAGCATCACGGCGGTAGCCGCGGTGGCGAAGTCGCCGGTCTTGCGCTTGAGCTTCTGGTAGGCGTAGCCGCAACCGGCAGCCGGCACCGGCACCCGGACCTGGGTCAGGATCTCGCCCGGCTCCAGCAGCGTGGCATACATGCCGAGGAAATAACCATCCGCCTTGACCACGCGCTCGCCCTTGGGGCCCTGCAAAACGAAAGAGGCATCGAGCGCCAGCATCAGCGCCGGGTGGTCGTTGCCCGGGTCGCCGTGCGAGATGTCGCCGCCGATCGTGCCCTTGTAGCGCACCTGCGGGTCGGCGATCAGCCCGGCGCCCTCGACCAGCAGCGGCACCTTCTCGGCCAGCAGCTTCGAGTTGAGCAGGTCGTATTCGGTGGTCATGGCACCGATACGGATCTCGTTGCCCACCTGCGCGATGCCGCGCAGGTCTGTGATCTTGCCGAGGTCGATCAGGTGGGCGGGCTGCGCAAAACGCAGCTTCATCATGGGCAGCAGGCTGTGGCCACCGGCCAGCAGCTTGGCATCGTCGCCCAGGGTGGACAGCAGCTTGAGCGCTTCCGGCACGGAGCGGGGGCTGTGGTAATCGAATGGGACGGTGATCACGTTGTCTCCTTCATGGGTTTGAAAACCTCTAGGAGATGGAATCTAGCGGCCGCCCGCGCGCTTTTGGCGCCCATGCAATCAACGGTCACTCAGGGTGCACGAATGGCAGCACAGCCGCACGAACGACGAAACGGCCCGCGCGGGCATCCATCGACGCTGGTTCGCGCTGCAGCGCAGCAATCAGCTGCGCGTGACGACGGTGTCGCTCAAGCCCAACTGCTCCAGCAGGCGCGGCGCACTGGAGCGTGAAACCGGAATCTCCACCGGCGTGGGGCCCATCATGCGCAGCGTCATGCGGCCGTCGTCGCGCACGATCTCGTCCACGTGTGAGAGGTTGACGATATAGCTGCGGTGCACCCGCAAAAAGAGCTGCGGGTCCAGCCGCCCCTCCAGGTCGCCGATGTTGAGGTTGCAGAACTGGCTGCCCTGCCCCGTGTGCACCCAGGTGTAGTGGCCTTCCGAACGGATGAAGGACACCGAGGGCACGTCCACCAGCAGCACGCGGTTCTGCTTGATGGTGGGGATCTTGCGCAGCATGCGCTTCTCTGCCGGCTCGTTGCTGTCGCGCCCGCGCGCGCCCCCCTCGGCCTCGGGGCTCACCACGTCGGTGATGTCGTAGAACACCAGGGTGTAGCCCACGGTGGCGCCCTGCGCATCACCGATCTTGGACACCTTGATCAGCAGCATGCGGTCGGGGATGTTGATCATCATCGCCATGGGCGGCGCGTTGTTCACCGGGCACTCGGCCTGGTCCAGCAGGAACTTCACCTTGTTCTTGGCGGCGTCGGGGTGGAAGTCCAGCACGTACTTGTCGAAGGGCAGCTTGTCCTGCACCGGCAGGCTGCGGCGTGCGAAGTCGTTCATGCCCACCACATGCAGTGCCTTGTCCAGGTGGATCACGCCCACATCGAAGCGCTCCAGCAGGTAGAGCCAGGAATTCGGGTTGGCCGCGGGAGCAGCCGACATGGGACAGCTTTTCATGGATGCGACCTTCCTCTTGCTGCGCTGCAGCGGGCCTGCCGCGGCCGCTGCGCTCGTGTCGACGGGCGGGCCGCTCATGCAACGCAGCTGCGTTTCATTCACGGAGCCGGCGCTTTACATCAGGAGGCACTAGAGTAAACACGCCGAGTTGCGGCCGAGTGTCTTCCAGCGTGCACGCAGTGACCATGGTGTTAACCCGCGTGCTTGATAGATAACAACTAAGAGTCCGGTAGCCAAATTCCGATGAACCTGTCCCCGCACCCCCACTGGCTGGCCCGCAGCATCGGCTCGGCCACGCTCACGCCCGCCCTGCTGGTGGTTCTGGTGGGCTTCACGCTGTGGGCACTGGGCCGCGACACCGCTATGTTGGGTAGCGCACAGACATGGCTGATCGCACTGACCTTGCTGGCCGTAGCCGCCGGCTGTGCCGCGCTGGCCTGGGTGCGCCCGCAGCGCGCCGGCCTCTCGCCGCCACACGTCATGCTCTCGCTGGGTTTCGGCGGCATGTTGCTGGGCCTGCTGTGGGACGTGCTGCAGTCCGGCCCCGCCCGGCTGGAGAGCCTGTGCAGCCAGTCGGCCGCACTGGGTTTTGTCGACAGCCTGCTGCTGCACATCGAATTCCTGCCCGGCATGCACGCCGGCATGCTGGCCGGCGGCCTGCTGGCCATCCCCAGCCTGCGCGTGCTGCGCCCGCACTGCGGGCGTTACCTCTGCTCGCTGTTCGCGCAGAACCTCATGTGTTCGGGCTGGATGCTGATCGGCATGACGGCCGGCGCCGTCTGGCTGGCGCGCTGGCAGCTGGGCAGCAGCACCAGCACGCTCAGCGGCATGCTGGGCGGCATGTTCGTGGGCATGACCTGGGGCATGGTGCTCAGCGTGGCGCTGTACCGCGGCTTCTTCGCCTGGCGCAGCCGCGCGCAACACGGCTGAGCCGGAGGCAGGGCCTGCACGCGCAGGCGGCTTGGGCTAAAGTGGGCGTCGCTCCCCACTCCCCCCCCCATCCGCCATGAAAAAACTCGCCGACTTCCCCATCACCCGCAAATGGCCCGCCCAGCACCCGGAGCGCCTGCAGCTCTATTCGCTGCCCACGCCCAACGGCGTGAAGGTGTCCATCATGCTGGAAGAAACCGGCCTGCCCTACGAAGTGCATCTGGTGAACTTCGGCTCGAACGACCAGCTCTCGCCCGAGTTCATGAGCCTGAACCCCAACAACAAGATTCCGGCCATCATCGACCCGAACGGCCCGGGCGGCCAGCCACTGGCGCTGTTCGAATCCGGCGCCATCCTGGTCTACCTGGCGGCCAAGACCGGCCAGCTCATGCCGGCCGACGACGCAGGCAAATACGAGACGCTGCAGTGGCTGATGTTCCAGATGGGCGGCATCGGCCCCATGTTCGGCCAGCTCGGTTTCTTCCACAAGTTCGCCGGCAAGGACTACGAAGACAAGCGCCCGCGCGACCGCTACGTGGCCGAGTCGCGCCGTCTGCTGGGTGTGCTGAACCAGCACCTCAAGGGCCGCGACTGGATCATGGGCAAGGACTACACCATTGCCGACATCGCCACCTTCCCCTGGGTGCGCAACCTGCTCGGCTTCTACGAAGCGGGCGATCTGGTGGGCGCCAAGGACTTCCCCGAAGTCACGCGCGTGCTGGCGACCTTCGTGGCCCGGCCGGCGGTGCAGCGCGGCCTGAACATCCCCAAACGCGACTGAGCGGCCACCATGTCACGCGAAAGCGAATTCCAGGCGGTGGCCCGCGAGCTGGGTTACGACTTCAATGGCGAACTCCAGAAAGGTGGCAACTACACCCCGTTCGTGCGCCACGGCGGCCAGATCTTTGTGAGTGGCCAGGTGCCCCGCGTGGGCAGCGAGATCGTGGTGACGGGGCCTGTGGGCACCGAGGTGACGCTGGAGCGCGCCCAGCTGGCCGCCAAGGTGTGCGTAATGCGTGCGCTGGTCCTGCTGCGCCAGTCCCTGGGCTCGCTCGACGCGGTGGGCCGTGTGCTGCGCGTGACGGTGTACGTGCAGGCGGCCGACGGTTTCTCGCAGCTCAGCGAAGTGGCCGACGGCGCCTCCGAGGTGCTGTTTCGCGTGCTCGGCGAGGCCGGCGTGCACACCCGCACCTCGGTCGGCGTGGCGCAGCTGCCCAAGAACGCGGCGGTCGAGCTGGACCTGATCGCCGCCGAGAACTAGCCCCGGATCAGCGCGCCAGCCAGCCCAGCCCATGCGCGTGCAGGCTTTGCACGTACAGGCGATCCCGGGTTTCCGTGACGCTCGTGACCTCGGGGTAGGCCCCGCTGGGGTCCTGCAGGTCCATCACCACCTGGCCCGCCTCGTTGAAGGCGAACACATGGCCGTAGGTCTTGGGGATGGGCCACAAGGCACGCGGCAAGCGCAGTGTCAGGCTGCGCAGCCAGGGCTTTTGCGCCAGCTGGTCCACCTTGGGGTTGCGCGGCTTGACCAGGCCCACCCAGATGCGGCCGTCCAGCCCGCGCATCAGGTTGTCGGGGTAACCGGGCAGGTTGTCGAACAGCACGGCGGCCTCGGCACTGCCGGCTTTCACCAGCGGAGCCAGGTCCAGATTGTTCGCCGCAACCGACACTTTCCAGATCCGGTACCGGCCCGTTTCGTTCACGAAGAGCGTGCGCTCGTCCTGGCTCAACGCCACGCCATTGGCGAAACTCAGGCCCCGGGCCACCACACGCGTGGTCTTGGTCGCGGGGTCGTATTCCAGCACGCGGCCCGTGCCGGCCTGCTCCAGGATGTCGAGCACGCTGGCCTCGAAGGTGCCGCCCCAGTCCTTGGGCGCAAAACGCCCGGAGGCATCACTCAGATAGATCTTGCCACTCTTCGCGACCACCACCGAGTTGGCATACAGGATGGGTGTGCCCCCGGCCTGGTCGACCAGCAGGGTGACCTTGCCATCGGGCGCAATGGACAGCAGGCCCTTCATCGCGTCGGCGGCGATGAGATTACCCTGCGCGTCGAAATCAAACCCCAGCACGCGCCCGCCGGTGTTGGCAAACACCTGCTGCTGGCTGCCGTCGGCGTCCATGCGCAGGATGTTGCCGCTCGCCACCGTGGTGTAGAGCTTGCCGTCCTTGCCGAACACGATGTGCTCGGGCCCCACCTCGCCCTTGAGGTCGATCATCTGCAGCTTGGCCAGCCGGGTGTTGACCGCATGCGGCCCGGCGTACCCCGGCTCTGCCGGCGCGTCCCAGGCCACGGGCCGGATGGGCACCGGCCAGGCCGCGAGGTAAAGCACGGCGGCACCCAGCAGCAATGCTGCGGTCAGGGCTATCTTCTTGATGTTGCTGGTACGCATGGGGCTCCTCCTCTTGTATTGCTTATGTTGCAGCGCCCGGCTGCCCCAGCGCAGCCGGCGCCAGCCGCCGGATCAACGGCCCATCAACGCCTGCACGTGCGCGGCGGTGCCGCTGGCCAGGCCTTCCAGGCTGTAGCCACCTTCGAGCACGGAGACCACGCGGCCCTGGGCCGTTTCGTCGGCCACCTTCATCAGCTCACGCGTGATCCAGTGGTAGTCCTCGTCGGTGAACTTCAGGCCGCCCAGCGGGTCCAGGTGGTGGGCGTCGAAACCGGCCGAGATGATGAGCAGCTCGGGCGCGAACTCGCGCAGTGCGGGCAGCAGCACGTCCGTCATGGCCGCGCGGAAAGCAGCGGAGCCCGTGCCGCGCGGGAACGGCACGTTGACGATGTTGCCCGCCACACCCGTCTCATGCCTGGCGCCGGTGCCCGGGTAGAACTGCCCCTGGTGGCAGGAGCCGTAGAACAGATCCGGGTCGTCATAAAAAGAATTCTGCGTGCCGTTGCCGTGGTGCACGTCGAAGTCCACCACCGCCACACGCTGCAGGCCATGCTGCTCACGCGCATGCAGCGCCGCAATGGCCGCCTGGTTGAACACACAGAAGCCCATGGCCTCACCCGCCTCGGCATGGTGGCCGCAGGGGCGCGTGGCGCAGAAGACGTTTTTCGCCTGCTTCTTCACCACGTCGTCCACGCCCGCACAGGCCGCGCCCACGCAACGCATCACCGCCTCCAGCGTGCCGGGCGACATGATGGTGTCACCCCCATCCAGGGCCCGGTAGCCCTGCTCAGGCGCCATCTCCTTCACCGCCTCCACGTAGTCGGGCGTGTGGACGTGCAGCACCTGCTCGAAGGTACCCAGGGGTGCATCGCGCCAGACGGCGTCGGCAAAGACCGGTGTTTTCAGCGCGGCCAGCACGGCTTCCAGGCGCTCGGGGGACTCGGGATGGTGCGGGCCGGGCTTGTGGTTGAAGCAGGCTTCGTGGGTGTAGATCAGGGTGCTCATGGGTGCTCGTCTTCCTCTCGGTTCTGGAAATCATCGCCGCCCCGGGGGCAGGCGTTATCGCTGCTGGCGTCAATTCTCAATGAACCCGGCCTATCTTGCACGGTGCGCTGCTCGCCCGCAATCGTAGAAACCGCAAGACAAGCCTGCCCGGCTCTTCTCGCCAGGCAACACACCCCATCCGACCGGCGCCGCTCGACGACGCGCCGGCCTGCACCTCGGATGGCAAGGATCAGGCAGTTTGTCATTGCAAAACGGTATATACGGTTTATATTGAATCCTGTCCCGTGAACCGCATGGAGTTGCCCCGCATGTCACCCGAGGTCTATTTGTGGTGGACGCTGCTCGTCGGCGTCAGCTGCGTCAATCTGCTGGCCTGGTCCTGGGCGGCGCGGGCGCTGCGCCAGCGCCAGGGTGTGCTGCCGGGGCCGGTGTATGCCTCGCGCCGGCTGCAGCTCATCTTCTCCGCCGGCTACGTGCTGGGTTGCGCCTACCGCTCGGCCTTGCCGGTCTTCGATGTGCAGCGCATCTGTCTTGTTGACTCATGGTTTTCCAGCGTCATCGTCGGGCGCAGCGTGGCGACCATCGCCGAGCTGTGCTTCGTGGCGCAGTGGGCGCTGCTGCAGCGGGAGATTTCCCAAACCACGGGCAGCAAGGCGGGGCGTGGCATCGCGCTGGCCGTCGTGCCGCTGATCGCGATCGCCGAGACCTTTTCCTGGTATTCGGTGCTGACCACCTCCAACATCGGCCACGTGATCGAGGAGTCGCTCTGGGGCATCACCGCTGCGCTGCTGGTGGCCAACCTGCTGACCAACCAGCAGCGGCTGTCACCTTCGATCCGCCCCTACCTGCGCGCGGTGTGCCTCGTCGGTGTCGCTTACGTGCTCTTCATGTTCTCGGTGGACGTCCCGATGTACTGGGAGCGCTGGGTATCGGACGAAGGCATGGGTCGCCAGTACCTGAGCCTGAGCCAGGGCGTCGCTGATGCCTCCGGGCGCTGGGTCGTCTCCCACGACTGGAGCATCTGGAAGACCGAGGTGACGTGGATGACACTCTATTTCAGCGTGGCAGTGTGGCTGAGCATCGCCATGGTGCATGCGCCCATCCCCAGACGGCATACGGCGCTGGTGCAGCCCGCTTGATGGCACCATGCCAGCATGGCCGGCTCAACCGTCCAGGTCCCCCCAGCCACTGACCTTGCTGAACAGCACCTCACCAGTGGGGACATGGATGACACGAACGACACCCCCTGGCGGGTCCGTGATGCTCTTGGCGGCAAGGGACACCGCCAGATCCAGGTCCGCCAGCATGGCGCCGTTACGGACCTTGGTGCGGGGCAGCGATGCCACGATGGGCGCCGTGCTTTCGATCTTGTAGGCCGGGGTGTTCATGAGCGCCTCTCCTTGCTGGGTTCATGCTTGAGAAAGGTAGCTTCTCAGGTCAGTTTTACAAGCGTATGTGAAGGCCCTCAAAACTTCTCATCGAGATGTAAGTACTGAGACGAATTGCCTATCGCCCGTCACGGTGCCGTCACGCAGGTGTTACGCCTGGAAGCATCAAAAACCCGCGCCCCGCCCTCTCAAGGCGCATCCGGGGACCGCACGAGGACGACCCCACGCGCCTTGGCGTTGGCCCGCAGATGGCAACTGTCGCTCACTTCCCGCCCCTGCAGGCTGTTGCAGCGCCAGAGGGCTTCGGCGTGTTCGGCCTGCACCTCCTGCCGCAACTCGCTTTTCTGCAGGGAGCCGCGCACGACCTGGTAAAAAACCAGCAGCATGGCCACCAGCGCCAGGATGGCCACGACCAGGGGCCAACGTTGTGACCTGACCTCCGTGGCGGCCAGGCGGTCTTCCTCGGCCTCCTGTTGCAGTTCGAGCCGCAGCACCGCAGCACCAGCGATTCTGGCGCTCGACGCTGTGGCATCGGAAAAATGGGGATCCATGGCTAGCTCTCGTGTCGGCCCGCGCAACACGAACCGTCTGGACCCAATGTACAGGGCTTCGGCCTCCTTGTGGGGCCGCCCAGCCAGATGGCAGGGCATGAACCATGGCGCTTTGACAGACCCAAGCTGCCTGCTGCGCAAGCCAGAGGCGCGTTTCTCTTTTTCGCCCCAGGTATGGGGCCCCTCAGGCGCTGTAACCGGGCAGCGTCAGCTCCGCCCTGAGCCCGCCCAGGCCGGCAAGACCCAGCCTCACCTCACCCTGGTACAGGCCGGCCAGCTCGCGCGCGATGTCCAGGCCCAGACCGGTGCCGGGCGTGCGTTCATCGGCGCGCACGCCGCGCTCGAAGACGCGGCTGCGCTCGGCCTCGCTCAGGCCGGGGCCGTCGTCTTCGATACGGATGTGCAGTTGGCCATCGGCATGGCTGGCGGCCAGCTGGACGCGGCTATGGGCCCATTTGCAGGCGTTGTCGAGCAGGTTGCCCACCATCTCCTGCAGGTCCTGCGACTCGCCGGCGAACTGCAGGCCGGGGGGCATGGGCGCCACGGTGATGAGCAACTCTGGCCGGCCTTCACGCTGGGCGTGGACCTTGCGCATGACACGCACCAGCCCGTCCACCACGGGGGCGACCTCGGTGCGCAAACCGGCGATGCCGGCCCCCGCAGCCCGGGCACGGCCCAGGTGCCAGTCGACCTGGTGGCGGATGCTGGCCACCTGCTCCTGCAGCTGGCCGGCCCAGGCGCGCCGGTCCGCGGCCGGGTCTTCGGCCAGGTGGCCCAAAACGGCCAGCGGGGTCTTGATGGCGTGCGCCAGGTTGCCGGCCATCTGGCGCGCGCGCTTGACGACCTGTTCGTTCTGGTCGAGCACGTGGTTGAAGTCCTGCACCAGGGGGTCGACCTCGGCGGGGAAGGCACCGCGCAGGCGTTGCTCTCGGCCCTGGCGGATGGACAGCACGGCGGTCTGCAGCTTGCGCAGCGGCAAGAGGCCCAGGCTCACCTGCGCCCAGGCCGCGAGCAACAAGGCAACGCCCAGCACCGAGAGCGAGAGCGCGAGCTGGCGCGAGAAGCTGGCCACGGCGCTCTCCAGCTCAGCCATGTCGGCGGCCACGGTGAGGCGCCAGCCCGGTGCGGCCTGGGCCGTATCCTGGTCCGCGCTCACGAACTGCACGCGGCGTTCCAGTGCCAGCAGGCCCTGCCCGTCGGGCCCCGGAATCTGGTGGTGATGCAGCTCGCCACGGCCCAGATCATCGGGGGGCAAGGCCAATTCGCTGTCCCACAGGGAACGCGAGCGCAGCAGCGGGCGGGCGGGCGACGGTGCGGCGCCGGCCGGGGCCAGGGCCTCGATCTGCCAGTACAGGCCCGAATACGGTGTGTGCCAGCGCGGATCGCTCAGGGGCGCCTTCAGTTGCGGGCGTTGCTGTGCATCGGGCTCCAGCGCAGCGGTGAGTTGGTCCAGCTGGCGCAGCAGCTGGGTGTCGAACTGCGCGGTGACATGCGTGCGGAACAGGCTGGAGATCAGCAGGCCCGCGCCCAGCAGCGCCAGGGCCACCGCCACCAGGGTCAGTCCCAGCAGGCGCCAGCGCAGGGAGCGTGCCCAGGCCTTCATGCGGCTGCGGCCGGGCCCGCCGGCACGTTGAGGCGGTAGCCCAGGCCTCGCACGGTTTCGATCAGGGCGGCGGGCAGCTTCTTGCGCAGGCGTGCGACGAAGACCTCGATGGTGTTGGAGTCACGCTCGAAGTCCTGCGCGTAGAGATGCTCGGTGAGCACCGTGCGCGAGACCAGCTCGTTGGGGTGGTGCATGAGGTAGGACAGCAGCTTGAACTCCTGCGCGGTCAGGTTCACGGGCTGGCCGTCCAGCGTGACCTTGCCGCTGCGCGTGTCCAGCGCCAGCGGGCCGCAGGCCAGCAGCGCGGAGGACAGGCCGCTGGCGCGGCGGATCAGGGCGCGCACCCGGGCCAGCAGCTCTTCGGTGTGGAAGGGTTTGGTAAGGTAGTCGTCGGCGCCGGCGTCGATGCCGGCCACCTTCTCGTGCCACTGGTCGCGCGCGGTGAGGATGAGCACTGGTGCGCTCATGCCTTCACTGCGCCAGCGCTTGAGCACGCTCAGGCCGTCGAGCACGGGCAGGCCCAGGTCCAGCACCACGGCGTCGTAGGCCTGCACACCGCCCTGGACCCAGGCGTCGCGGCCGTTGTCGGCCTGGTCCACGGCGTAGCCAGCATCCAGCAGCACCTGGCGCAATTGCGCGGCCAGCGTGGGCTCGTCTTCGACCAGCAGCACGCGCATCAGCGTTGAACCTCGCGCTGCCGGATGATCGCGGCGGTCTTGGCGTCGACCTTGAGCTTGAGCAGGCCACCACCGCTTTGCAGGATCTTGAGTTCGTAGATCCAGAGGCCCTTCTCACGTTCCAGCTCCACTTCCAGCACGTTGCCGGGGTGGTCCTTGGCCACGCGCTCCAGCACCACGTGCAAGGGCAGCACTTCGCCGGCCCGCAAGGCGGCGCGGGCGCGGTCGTGGTCGCTGTCGGCCAGGCTGGCCAGCGGCGTCAGGGCCGCGGCGGCAAACAAGGTGGCGATGGCGAGGGTGGTGCGCATGGGAGGGTGACCTGATGGAGATCTTATTCCCCCATTGTGCGCAGCGAAGCTGAACGGCAGATGAACGACCGCTTCAGCCTGGGTACAGGCAGCGGGGCGCACCATCAACGCCATCCCGAAACCCCACCCAAACAACAGGAGTCGTTCATGAAGAAGATCAAGTGGATGTCGGCCGCCGCCGGGCTGGCCATGGTGCTGATGCTGCAGCCGGCCCAGGCAGCGGACACCAGCATGGCCCAGGAGCTGGCGCGCTGGAACGCCCTGGCCGGTGTACCCGGCAACGCGGCCCAGGGCAAGGTCTTTTTCGGCAGCCAGCACGGTGGCGACTGGTCTTGCGCCTCCTGCCACGGCACGCCGCCCACCACTCAGGGCAAACACGCGAGCACGGGCAAGACCATCGCCCCGCTGGCGCCGGCCTTCAACCCGCAAGGGTTCACCGACAGCGCCAAGGTGGACAAGTGGCTGCGCCGCAATTGCAAGGACGTGCTGAGCCGAGAGTGCACGGCCGCCGAGAAAGCCGATGTGCTGGCCTACCTGGCCAGCCTGAAACCCTGAGCCCGCGGGAGCAACACCATGCCATCTCTATCCCCCATCCGAAACGCAGGCCTGCGCACCCTGCCGGCCCTGGCCCTGCTGCTGGGACTGACCACCGCCGCCCTGGCCGACAGCGGCAACCTCAATCCGCGCCAGATGCTGCCCGGCTACCAGCAGGAATGCGCGGCCTGCCACCTGGCCTACCCGGCGGGCCTGCTGCCGGCGCGCTCCTGGGACCGCATCATGAGCGGCCTGGACAAACACTACGGCACCGACGCCTCGCTCGACGCGGCCACCGTGCAGCAGATCGGCCAGTGGCTGCAGGCAAACGCGGGCACCTACAAGCGCGTGAGCGCACCGCCGCCGCAGGACCGCATCACCGAATCGGACTGGTTCCTGCGCAAGCACCGCAAGCTGGACGCGCCCGTGTGGCAGCACGCCAGCGTGAAGAGCGCAGCCAACTGCGCGGCCTGCCACACCCGCGCCGAGCAGGGCAGCTTCGATGAGCGCGAACTTCAATTTCCCCGCGGCCTGGACGCGCGCTACCGCCGCGCCTTCCAGGACTGATGAACCTGAACCGGAGTGACCTCATGAATACCACCGCCCCCCACACCACCGTGGCCGGCACCGCGCCGCGCCAGGCCGCGGCGACCCGCCGCGTCATCGACGCGCCCACCCGCATGTTCCACTGGCTGTTTGCCCTGTGCTTCGTGGGGGCCTACCTCACGGCCGACGGCGAGCGCCTGCGCCTGGTGCACGTCGTGCTGGGTTACAGCATGGCCGGCCTGCTGGTCTTTCGTGTGCTCTATGGCCTGTTCGGGCCGCGACAGGCGCGCCTGTCCCTGCTCTGGGGCAAGGTGGCGGCCGCTCCGGCCTGGCTACGCAGCCTGAAGGCAGCCTGGTTGGGCACGGGCCAGGCCACTGCGCCGGTGAACTGGCGCCAGGGCCAGTACCTGGCCATGGCGATGACCGTGGTCGCCCTGCTGGTCGTGGTGCTGCCGCTCACGCTGAGCGGCTACGCGGCCTTTCACGAATGGGGCGGCGAATGGCTTGAAGAGATCCACGAAGCGATGGGTGAATTCATGCTCGGTCTGGTGCTGGGCCACCTGGCCTTCCTGCTGGCCCTGAGCGTCTTGCGCCGCAAAAACCAGGCCACGCCCATGCTCACCGGCCGCATGGAGGGCAAGGGACCGGACCTGGCCAAACGCAATCACGCCTGGCTCGCCGTTCTGCTGCTGGCTGGCGTACTCTCGTACTGGGCCAGGGAGTGGCAGCAGGCGCCCCATGCGGTGCAGGCCACAAGCAGTTGCAGCCAGCCAGCCAACGAACGGCACGCCAAAGACTGCTAGCGCCCGATTCGGCGGCCTGGTCGCCTACAGCAAGCCCGAGCCAGGGCGATCTGAAGCAGACGGTAGCTTTCTGGACATTTCACCGGGGCAACTGCCTTCATTGCGGGCCGAGCCGCAGACAAGCACGACGCGTGAGGCGCTGGCCAGGTCTGCGTAGGCGGCACGAAAGCGCAGGCCGAACTCTGCCCGCGCCAGGGGGCCGGGATATGGTCTTTGCGAATTTCAATCATGATCATCCCCATAACAAGGGTGTTGGGGGCCCGCATATCACGCCGCCGCCCCGCGCGTCAACGCAATCAGTGGCGGCACGCAGAACCAAAGGGTGAAGGTGAGCGCCAGCACGATGGTCCCGTCGATGCGTTCGGGCATGGGATCGCGCGTGAAGTGACGCAGGCGCCGCCATAGCACCAAGCCATGGAGGGTGCCGCCTGCGGCGCTCCAGCCCATCAGCGCGGCCAGATCCGGCCGCAGCAACGAAAGTACGGTGGCAAGGGCCGGCGCAACGATGGCCCCGGTCATGGCCAGCCGCGCGGTGCTGCGTTTGCCGACCAGAACCACCAGTGTTCGCTTGGCTGCGGCCTGATCGGCCGTACGGTCGGGGCAGCCGGCCAACAAAATGGCCGGCAGGATGGCTACGCCCAGCGGCAGGGCCAGCAGCCACGGCAGGCTGTCTTGCCAGGCACCGCCTTGCGCCACATAACCCGCCAGGATGGCGCCGGCGCTGTGGGTGAGCGCCACATCGAGCTCACCCCAGCCGCGGTGCGACAGCTTGAGCGGCGGCACGGTGTAGACCAGCGCGAGCCCGGCAAACACAGCATACAAGACGGTGATCACCACGACCGAGCCCGCCGGGGCGGACGCCAGCAGCGCCAGCAGCGCCCCAACCGCCGCCAGCAGCACCAGGGTGATGCCCTTGCGCATGGCGGGGCGTCCGAGCCGGCCGTCCACCAGCACGCGCGAGCCGCCGGTGAAGGGGCCGGCGTTGAGGTTGCGGCGGTCGCTGTCGAAATCGAACCAGTCGTTCAGAAAGACGGTGCCCGCCTCGATCAGGAACAGGGTGAGATAACCCAGCAGATACGGCGCCCTGGACAGCGGCTGGTCCACGACGGCGGCAAGCGCGCCGACCGTATAGGCAATCCACGTCATCGGGTAGAACTGCAGACGCAAGGCGGCCAGCCAGGCGAAAAGCCGCTGTGCGCGGCGCTGCGCTGGCGAAAAGGCGCCGTGGGCCAGGCGCGAGCCGCTGCTGCGCGCACTGACCAGCCACTGGCTGCGTTGCGCGGCACTGGAGGCGACGACTGGCCCGAAGGTCTGGATGCGCGCGGTACGCAGGCCGCAATAGCCCAGCGTGGCACGTGCCAGCGCCTGCTGCCCCGGAGCCCGGTAGATAAGCCGATAGACGAGCGGCGGCGTGTCCATGGTGGTGATCAGGTCGGCCGTGCGGCCAGCGAGCAGCTTGTCCCATTGGCTGTGCGTGACGTGGCGAAAGGCGAAGCCCGGAGTCAGGACGCGGTCGAGAAAGCCCTTGAGCCGGGCCGGAAAGGTACCCCACCACGTCGGGTAGACGAAAACCAGGTGCTGAGCCCAGGCGATGTCGCCTTGTGCACGCACGAGATCCGGCTCCAGCGGCTGCAACTCGGGCGAGACTGCGTGCACGTCCGGATCAAAACTCATTTCGCTCAGGACCAACTCGCGGCATTCGGCGCCAGCTTGCCGCGCGCCATCGACGCAGGCATCGAAGAGCGCGCCGCACAGACTGTCACGACGAGGATGGGCGAGGATCAGGAGACAGCGCATGGCTCGTGCACCTCACTGATGCAACCAGGGGGTGTTCCGCGCATGCAGGAGAGCTGCCTTGCGCGTCTCTGATCGGGACGGTCTCCTGCTGGCGAGCTGAACGTCCTCCTGCGCTTCCTGCTGCAGTTCGAGCCTGAGTGTGGCGGCACTGATGGCCCTGGCGCTTGATGGTGTGGAATCCGGGAAATGGTGGTCCATGGACAGCCTTCATGCCGGCCCGTGCTGCGCGGACAGCTCGAAATGTACGAGTGCCTGCCGCTCTTGTTTGTGCGCTGGGCAACATTGCGGGGCCGGGCGCGGGCAAGAAAAAACCCGCCCCTGCATGCGCAGGAGACGGGTCTTGCTTTTGCGCTTCAGCCAGCGAACGGGTCGCTGAAGGTCAAACCTTGTCGAAGCTGAACTGGCCCGGGTTCTTGATGGGGTCCACGTCCACGGCAATGACGTCCTTGGGCGCGAACTTGCCTTCCAGCAGCAGCTTGGAGAGCGGGTTCTCGATGCGCTGCTGGATCGCGCGCTTGAGCGGCCGGGCGCCGAACACGGGGTCGAAACCCACCTTGGCCAATTCGGCCAGGGCCTTGTCGGACACCTTGAGCGCCAGCTCCATCTTGCCCAGGCGGTCCTGCAGGGCCTGCAGCTGGATGCCGGCGATGCTGGTGATGTGCTCGGCGTCGAGGGCGTGGAAGACCACAGTCTCGTCGATGCGGTTGAGGAACTCGGGGCGGAAATGGTTCTTCAGCTCGCCCCACACCGCGTCCTTCACGTCATCGTACGGTTCACCCACCATGGCCTGGATCAGGTGCGAGCCGATGTTGCTGGTCATCACGATGACGGTGTTCTTGAAGTCCACGGTGCGGCCCTGGCCGTCGGTCAGGCGGCCGTCGTCCAGCACCTGCAGCAGCACGTTGAACACGTCGGGGTGGGCCTTCTCGACCTCGTCAAGCAGCAGCACGCTGTAGGGCTTGCGGCGCACGGCTTCGGTCAGGTAACCACCCTCCTCGTAACCCACGTAGCCGGGCGGCGCGCCGATCAGGCGGGCCACGGAGTGTTTCTCCATGAACTCGCTCATGTCAATGCGCACCAGATGGTCCACGCTGTCGAAGAGGAAACCGGCCAGGGCCTTGCACAGCTCGGTCTTGCCCACGCCGGTGGGGCCCAGGAACAGGAACGATCCTGTCGGGCGGTTCGGGTCGCTCAGGCCTGAGCGCGAGCGGCGGATGGCGTTGGCCACGGCCGAGATGGCTTCGTCCTGCCCCACCACACGCTCGTGCAGCTTGGTTTCCATCTGCAGCAGCTTGTCTTTTTCGCCCTGCATCATCTTGGCCACCGGAATGCCAGTGGCACGGCTCACCACCTCGGCGATTTCCTCTGCGCCCACTTGCGTGCGCAGCAGGCGCGGCGCACTGCCCTCGCCCTGCCCCTGTTCGCGGGCCTGGGCTTCCTTGAGCAGTTTCTCCAGCTCGGGCAGCTTGCCGTACTGCAGCTCGGACACCTTGGCGAAATCACCCTTGCGGGTCAGCTCGGCGATCTGCGCCTTGAGCTTCTCGATGTCTTCACGCACATGCTGGCTGCCCTGGGCCTGGGCCTTCTCGGCTTTCCAGATTTCGTCGTAATCGGCGATCTCCTTCTGCAGCTTGCCGATTTCTTCCTGGATCAGCTCCAGGCGTTTTTGCGAAGCCTCGTCCTTTTCCTTTTTCATGGCCTCACGCTCGATCTGCAGCTGGATCAGCCGGCGGTCGAGCTTGTCCATGACCTCGGGCTTGGAGTCGATCTCGATCTTGATCTTGGCGGCGGCCTCGTCGATCAGGTCGATGGCCTTGTCGGGCAGGAAACGGTCGGTGATGTAGCGGTGGCTCAACTCGGCCGCGGCCACGATGGCCGGGTCGGTGATATCCACACCGTGGTGCACTTCGTATTTCTCCTGCAGGCCGCGCAGGATGGCGATGGTCTGTTCGACGGTGGGCTCACCGACCAGCACCTTCTGGAAACGGCGCTCCAGCGCGGCGTCCTTCTCGATGTACTTGCGGTATTCGTCCAGGGTGGTGGCGCCGATGCAGTGCAGCTCGCCGCGCGCGAGCGCAGGCTTGAGCATGTTGCCGGCGTCCATGGCCCCTTCGGCCTTGCCGGCGCCCACCATGGTGTGCAGCTCGTCGATGAAGAGGATGATGCGGCCTTCGTCCTGCGCCACTTCCTTGAGCACGGCCTTGAGGCGTTCCTCGAACTCGCCGCGGTACTTGGCGCCGGCCAGCAGGCCCGCCATGTCCAGCACCAGCACGCGCTTGTCGCGCAGGGTCTCGGGCACTTCGCCGTTGACGATGCGCTGCGCCAGGCCCTCGACGATGGCGGTCTTGCCCACGCCGGGCTCGCCGATCAGCACGGGGTTGTTCTTGCTGCGACGCTGCAGCACCTGGATGGCGCGGCGGATCTCGTCATCACGGCCGATCACCGGGTCCAGCTTGCCGGCGCGGGCCCGCTCGGTCAGGTCCAGGGTGTATTTCTTGAGGGCTTCGCGCTGGCCTTCGGCTTCCGGGTTGTCCACCGACTGGCCGCCACGCACGGCGTCCACGGCAGCTTCCAGCGCCTTGCGGGTCAGGCCGTTGGCCTTGGCCAGGTGGCCGATGTCGCCCTTGTTGTCGGCGGCGGCGAGCAAAAAGAGTTCGCTGGCGACGTACTGGTCGCCGCGTTTGATGGATTCTTTCTCGGCAGCCTGCAAGAGGCTGACCAGGTCACGGCCGACCTGCACCTGCTCCTGGCCCTCCACTTGCGGCAGTTTCTTCATGGCAGCCTCGGCGCCCGCCAGCAGACCTGCGACGTTGACGCCAGCGCGCTGCAGCAACGCCTTGGGGCCGTCCTGCTGCTGCAGCATGGCCACCAGCAGGTGGGCCGGCTCGATATAGGCATGGTCGTTGCCCAGGGCAAGGGTCTGGGCTTCGCCCAGGGCTTCCTGGAACTTGGTGGTGAGTTTGTCGATCCGCATACTGAATTTCCGGTAGATAGTGACCAGACGGAGACTTTGGGCCAGGCCCGACGATTTCAAGATGCCCGGGGAAACCGCCGGATACCCCATCGCCATGCCAATGCACAAGTGTTGACGGATATCAAGTGCCGGCCAGGGCTCAGACGATGTACTGCTAAGCTACCTCTGCTATCCGTTGATAACACCGCATGAGTCTACGCCTACGCATATTGCTGTTGGTTCTGGTGGCCTCGCTGTTGCCGGTCCTGCTCATGCTATGGCTTCTGCTGCAGCAGCGATCGGCGACGTTGGAGCAGGCGCGCGAGCAGTTGAAAGTTCGGACCGAAACCATCGCCAGCGATCTGGACGACAAGATCGCCGGCACCGCCCAGTTGCTGTTCGGCCTGGGACGGGTGCCTGTGGTGAACAGCAACGACAAGCAGGTCTGCTCCAAGTTCCTGGCCCAAGTGCTCAAGGAGCATCCCCAGTACACCGGCATCCTGACGATTCGGTCCGATGGAAAGCTGCACTGCGACTCCCTGCTCATGGGCCGTCAGCTACAGCTCAGTGACCGCAACTATTTCCGGCAGGCCCGGACTGCGACGGGCGTGATCGTGGAGCCGGTGATCGGACGTCTGACAGGCAAATCGGTGCTGCAGATCGCCTATCCCGTGCGTACCGAACAAGGGGCCCTGAAATTCATCCTGCTTGCCTCGCTGGATCTGGATGCCTATGGAAACCGCGCACTGGCAAAACAGGCCCATCAGCAGATGGCGTTCCATCTCTGGAACCACGACGGCTCCTTCAGCATGGTCCACCCCAGGGAAGAAACGGCCGACGCCGGCTTCACTGACGACTTGCGCAGCTTCATGCTCAGTGCCGAATCCAGCGGCACCGAGGCGCTGGGCGCTGGCACGCAGACCCGGATCGTCGCCCGGGCTGCGCTACCGCGATCGAGCAACGCCGACATGCGCTTGGCCCTGAGCGTTGCGGAGCACGACCTCAACGCGCAGGCGGATGTGCAATTCAGGCGCGCCATGACGGGCCTGCTGGCTTCTGTGGTGTTCATCATCGCCGCTGCTGTGCTGCTGGGTGAAGTCGCCCTGCGACGACAGGCGATACGCCTGATGCAGGCAATTTCCCGCATGGATGCAGGTGACTACAGCCAGCCGTTGGGACAGCCCTACCCGCGGGGAGAACTCGGCATGGTCATGCAGGCGCTGGATCGCATGGCGATCTCCCTGGATCACCAGAGAACCGAGATCGCGCGCAACACCGAAGCCCTGGAGCGGCAGGCACGAATCGACCCCCTGACGCATCTGGCCAACCGCCATATGCTGACCGAAAGGCTCTGGCAGGCTCTGGACTTTGCGCGTCGAAACCACCGCATCACCGGCGTGCTGATCCTGGATCTGGACCGCTTCAAGACGGTCAACGACAGTCTGGGCCACAGCCAGGGAGATGTGTTGCTGCGGGAAGTGGCCTCCCGGCTGACGGCGTCGGTACGGGAGGACGATACCGTGGCCCGCCTGGGCGGGGACGAGTTCGTGGTGGTGCTTTCGGATATGGCGGACGTGTCCGACATCCTGGCCGTGGCGCAGAAGATCCTGTTCGCCCTCTCGCGCCCTGTGGAACTGGGGCCACAGATGCTGTCGATCAGCACCAGCCTGGGCATCGCGGTCTACCCCAAGGATGGCGAGACGCCCGACGCCCTGCTGCAATACGCCGATACCGCCATGTACCGCGCCAAGGATCAGGGCGGCAATGCACTGGCCTTCTTCTCCCCCGAGATGCGGCAAGTCATGATGGAACGCCTGGCGATGGAGGCCGGCCTGCGACAGGCGCTGGAACAGGGAGAGTTGCGCCTGCACTATCAACCGATCGTGGAAGCCGGCAGCGGCCGGGTCATCGCTGCAGAGGCCTTGGTGCGCTGGGCGCACCCCAAGAACGGCTTGATTTCGCCCGCCGATTTCATCCCGGTGGCCGAGGAAACAGGGTTGATCACGCACATCGGCAGCTGGGTCCTGCACGAAGCGAGCAGGCAGGCGAGGCAGTGGCAGAAGGAAGGGCTGGGTGACATCCCTGTGGCCGTCAACCTTTCGGCCCGCCAGTTCAGCGAGCCCGGCCTGGACCTGGTGGTCGCCCGGGCGTTGGAGGCCAGCCAGTGCCCGGCATCCCTGCTGTATCTGGAGATCACCGAGAGTTCGATCATGGACCAGATCGACCAGGCCATGGAAACCATGCGCAAGTTGAACACCATGGGCATCCAGCTGGCCATCGACGACTTCGGAACGGGTTATTCCTCGCTGAGCCAGCTCAAGCGTCTGCCGGTCAGCACACTCAAGATCGACCGCTCATTTGTCCTGGACCTCTGCCAGGACGCGAACGATGAGGTTCTGGTAGACGCCATCATCACCCTGGCCCACAAGCTGGGGCTGCGCACGGTAGCCGAAGGGGTCGAAACGGCGGAGCAGCTGACCTTTCTGGAGCAGCGAGGTTGCGACAGCTACCAGGGGTATCTGTTCTCCCGTCCATGCGACGCGATCGAATTTGCCCGCTACGTCCGCAGTCAGCGACCTCGCACCTGAAGCCGGGGCTCGCCCGGCGCGACGCCGGCTTTCGGGTGGCCATGGGCCTGCCCAGACCCGACACGAACACGTTTCGTCGCCCGCAAAACCTTGACCTAGAATGACCCTGCGACGATTCCCCGGCTTCGTTGATCCATGGTACGGGTCGGGGTGTCGCACTTCATAAAAGCGCCGCGGCCTGCGCCGGCGGAAACAGAAAACGGTGAAGGGAGGAAACATGTCTGGATCGAAGTTCGCGCGCGCGCTCGCGCTGGTGGGCGTGGTGGTACTCGGGCTCGCCGCCTGCAACCGGGGCCCAGGCTCCTCCCTCAAGATCACCCCGCAAGACCCGGCCTGGAGCCGGATCATCAACTCGCACAGCGCGGGCCTGTTGTCGCGCAAGGACAAGATCCGCGTGGTCTTCTCGGGCGACGTGGTTTCGGCGGACCGGGTCGGGCAGAGCGCCACCCGGCACCTCGCGGCCTATCCGGCCATCCAAGGCAGCGCGGTCTTCGCCAGCACGCGCGAGATCGTGCTGGCGCCGGAACAGGACCTGGAGTCGGGCCGGGACTACCGCCTCACGGTCAAGCCGGCCGGCCTGCAGGGCGTGGACGCCGACGTGAAGGACTACGAGTTCGTGGTGCAGACCCAGCCGCGCCGCTTCGAGGTGCAGGTGGCCGGCCTGGCCACCGACCAGAAGCATGAGGGCCGCATGCAGCTGCGCGGCGCCGTGCTGACCGCCGA
The DNA here is from genome assembly GCA_963512455.1 of uncultured Hylemonella sp. Classification (GTDB taxonomy): domain Bacteria; phylum Pseudomonadota; class Gammaproteobacteria; order Burkholderiales; family Burkholderiaceae_C; genus Hylemonella. Next base: position 828,982 of record CAUPMJ010000001.1, read on the forward strand.
CGTGGAAGCCGCGGCCGACGTGCAAAAGGTGCTCAAGGCCCGCTTCCAGGGCCAGCCGCTGGCCGTGGAGTGGCAACCCGCCCCGGACGCGCGGCGGCACGAGTTCACCGTCACCGGCATCGAACGGCAGCAGACCGCGCATGAACTCTCCATCGAATGGGCCGGCCAGAGCCTGGCGCAGAACACCACGGGCCAGAGCCAGATCGAGATCCCGGCGCGCAACCAGTTCAAGGTGCTGCAGGCGCGTGCCGTGCAGAACGACAACGAACAGTACGTGCAGCTCACCTTCTCCGAGCCGCTGGACGCGCGCCAGAACCTGCGCGGCCTGGTGGAGCTGAGCTCCGGCCGCTCGACCCACCGCGTCGAGAACAACGTGATCAAGGTCTATCCCGAAAACGGTGCCGAAGGCGAGGTGCAGGTGACGGTGGCCGCCGGCCTGCGCACGGCCCGGGGCGACCGGCTGCTCTCCGGCTTCCAGCAGGCGCTGACCTTTGCCAGCATCAAGCCGCAGGTGCGCTTTGTGGGCAAGGGCGTCATCCTGCCCGAGAACAAGGTGCTCAGCGTGCCGATCGAGGCGGTGAACGCGCGCTCGGTGCGCGTGACGGCCTTCCGCATCTACGACAACAACGTGGGCCAGTTCCTGCAGGTCAACAAGCTCGACGGCCAGCAGGAGCTCGGCCGCGTGGGCCGCTACCTCTGGCGCAAGACCATCACGCTGCCCGCCACCCAGGCCAACCGCTGGGGCCGCTACGCGCTGGACGTGACCGAGCTCTTCGACAAGAACCCGGGCGGGCTGTTCCGCCTGACGGTCTCGATCAGCCGCGCCGACTCGACCTACGCCTGCCCCGGCACCGACGCCGAGGAAGCGACCATGGAGTCGCCGCTGGTGAACGAGGAGGACTTCGGTCAGCGCGAAGCCAGCAGCTGGGACTTTGCCGAGCAGTACTACGGCGAGGGCGAGCAGGAGGGCTGGCACGAGCGCGAGAACCCCTGCAAGAAGAGCTACTACCGCTTCTCGGAGCGCACGCGCGCCGCGCGCAACCTGCTGGCGTCCAACATCGGCCTGTTGGCCAAGCGCGACCAGAACGGCAAGATGCTGGTGGTGACCACCGACCTGCGCACGGCCCAGCCGCTGGCGGGCGTGAAGGTCACGGCCATGAACTTCCAGAACCAGCCGGTGGTGAGCGAGGTATCCAACGGCGAAGGCCTGATCCACTTCAACCTCAAGACCGCCCCCTTCTTCCTGCTGGCCGACAAGGGCGGGCAGAAGGGCTACCTCAAGGTGGCGCAGGGCACGGCCCTGCCGACCAGCCACTTCGACGTGGGCGGCGAGAAGGTCAGCGCCGGCCTGAAGGGCCATATCTACGGCGAGCGCGGCGTCTGGCGCCCGGGCGACGACATCTACCTCACCTTCGTGCTGCAGGACAGCCACAAGACCCTGCCGCCCAACCACCCGGTGACCATGGAGCTACGCAACCCGCAGGGCCAGCTGGTGCAGACGCTGACCAACACCGCCCCCGTAGGCGGCTTCTACAAGTTCGCCATGAAGACGGCCGACGGCGCCCCCACCGGCGACTGGACGGCCAAGGCCATCCTGGGCGGCACCAGCTTCAGCCGCACCGTGAAGATCGAGACGGTGATGCCCAACCGGCTCAAGATCGACCTGGACGTGGGGGCCGGCAAGCTGGCCGGCAGCGCGCCCCTGAAGGGCCAGCTGGCCGCCCAGTGGCTGACCGGCGCCACGGCCGCGGGCCTGAAAGCAGAAGTGAAGATGCGCCTGAACCGCACGGCCACGCGCATCGAGCGCTACGCCGACTTCGCCTTCGACGACCCGGCACGCGAATTCAACGCCGAGCCCGAATCCATCTTCGAGGGTGAACTCGACAACGATGGCAAGGCCACGTTCGAACATGCGGGCAGTTCTGCCAAGGAGGCGCCGGGCATGCTCAGCGCCACGCTGACCACACGCGTGTTCGAACCCGGCGGCGCCTTCAGCATCAACCGGCAGACGGCACCCTACTCGCCCTTCGACCGCTACATCGGCATCAAGCTGCCCAAGGGCGACGTGGCGCGCAACATGCTGCTGACCGACAAGCAGCACACGGTGGAGATCGCCAGCGTGCTGGCCGACGGCAAGCCGGCCGCGGTGCGCAACATCGAGGTCACGCTCTACAAGGTGGAGTGGAAGTGGTGGTGGGACAAGTCCGGCGATTCGCTGGCGCAGTACGCCTCGGCCTCCAGCAACCGGGTGCTCAAGAAGGACACCATCACCACCGCGGCCAACGGCCAGGGCAGCTGGAACTTCGAGATCAAGTACCCGCAGTGGGGCCGTTACCTGGTGCGCGCCTGCGACCTGGACGGCGGCCATTGCACCGGGCAGACCTTCTACATCGACTGGCCGGCCTGGGCCGGCCGCGCCCAGGAGCAGTCCGGGCCGGGTGCCAGCGTGCTGACCTTCAACGCCGACAAGGAACAGTACGTGGTGGGCGACAAGGCGGTGGTCCAGCTGCCCGAGGCCAGCCAGGGCCGCGCGCTGGTGACGGTGGAGAGCGGCAGCGCCATCATCGAGGCGCGCTGGATCGAGTTCCAGAAGGGGGCCACGCGCTTTGAGGTGCCGATCACGCGTGCGATGGCGCCCAATGTCTACGTCAGCGTGACGCTGATCCAGCCGCACGCGGAGAAAAAGAACGACCGGCCGATCCGCCTGTACGGCGTGATCCCGCTGCTGGTGACGGACCCGCAGACGCGGATCAAGCCGCAGATTGCGGCGGCCGAGGAATGGAAACCCGAGTCCCGCGTGGCGGTGGATGTCTCCGAGGCCTCGGGCCGCGAGATGAGCTACACCCTGGCCGTGGTGGACGAGGGCCTGCTGGGCCTGACCAACTTCAAGACACCTGAACTGCACGAGCAGTTCTACAAGCGCGAGGCGCTGGGCGTGACGACCTGGGACCTGTTCGACGACGTGGCCGGCGCCTACGGTGCCGAGCTGGAACGCCTGCTGGCCCTGGGCGGCAGCGATGCCGGCAAGGCCGAGGAGGCCAAGAACCGCAAGCGCTTCCCGCCGGTGGTCAAGTACCTCGGGCCGTTCAGGCTCAAGGCTGGCGAGAAACGCCGCCACGAGCTAACGCTGCCGCCCTATGTGGGTGCGGTGCGTGCCATGGTGGTGGCCGGCGAGGCCGGGGCCTACGGCTCGGCCGAGAAATCAGTCTACGTGCGCCAGCCGCTCATGCTGCTGCCCACGCTGCCGCGCGTGGTGGGGCCGTGGGAGGACATCACGGTGCCGGTGTCGGTCTTCGCCATGGACCCGTCGATCAAGGAGGTCACGCTCAAGCTGGAGGCCGACTCGCGCTTCCAGCTGGTCGGCGGCGACACGGTCAAGATCCAGTTCAGCCGGCCCGAGGAGAAGCTGGGCCAGCTGCGCATCAAGACCCAGCCGCGCCTGGGCAAGGGGCGGCTGCGTTTCATCGCCACCAGCGGCGTGCACCGCGCGCAGGCGGACGTGCACCTGGAGGTGCGCAGCCCCAACCCGGCCACGACGCGTGCGCAGACGAAGATGATCGCCCCGGGTGAGACCTGGGAGAAGATCGTCGCCCCGCACGGCCTGCCGGGCACCAACACGGTGACGCTGGAGATGTCGGCGGTGCCGCCGCTGAACCTGGAACAGCGGCTGAACTACCTGATCCGCTACCCGCACGGCTGCATCGAGCAGATCACCTCGGCCGCCTTCCCGCAGCTGTTCCTGCCCTCGCTGCTCAAGCTGGAGGATGGGCGCAAGAAGGAGATCGAGGCCAATGTGCTGGCGGCGATCGACCGGCTGCGCGGCTTCCAGCTGCCCAACGGCTCCTTCGCCTACTGGCCGGGTGACTTCGGCGGTTTCAGCGGCTTCGACACGCGCAACGCCTGGTCCACCAACTACGCGGGCCACTTCCTGGTGGAAGCCGGCAAGCAGGGTTACACGGTGCCCTCGTCCATGCAAAGCGAATGGGTGCGCTTCCAGAAGCAGGCCGCACAAACCTGGAGCGGCAGCAGCGGCACACCCGCGCTCGACCAGGCCTACCGCCTCTACACCCTGGCCCTGGCCGGCCAGCCCGAAGTGGGCGCCATGAACCGCCTGCGCGAATCGGCCAACCTGCCGTCGACGACGCTCTGGATGCTGGCCGCGGCCTACAAGCTGGCCGGCATGGCCGATGCGGCCAATGACATCGTCAAGGCCGACCGCATGGCACTGCAGGATTACGCTGCGCCCGACGGCACCTTCGGCTCGCGCCTGCGTGACAGCGCCATCGTGCTGACCGGCATGGTGACGCTGGGCCAGAGCGAACGCGCCCGCCCGCTGGTGGACGACATCTCGGCCCAGCTGAGCAACGACAGCTGGCACAGCACGCAGTCGGTGGCCTATGCGCTGATGGCCATGTCGCGCTACGTGGGCGGCGCCAAGGTGGGCGAGTACAGCTACGAGCGCTCGACCGGCGGGCGCACGGAGCGCCTGCGCGCGGGCGCGCCCGTGGACACGACCGAGCTCAAGGACTTCCCCCTGCAGGGTGCGCCGGTGCGCGTGAAGAACACCTCGGACCGGCCGCTGTTCGCCACCCTGCTGGTGCGCGGCACGCCCAAGCCCGGCACCGACGAGGCGGCCTCGTCCGGCCTGGCGCTGGAGGTCGACTACCGGACGGCCGACGGCGGCCCGATCAACCTGGACAAGCTGCCCCAGGGCCAGGACCTCGTGGCCGAGGTCACGGTGCGCAACACCACGGCCCAGCGCATCGACAACATCGCGCTGACGCAGATGGTGGCGGCGGGCTACGAGATCCACAACGAGCGCATGGACGGCGCGGACACTGCGGGCACGCGCAGCAAACCGGCCCAGCGCAGCAGCCCCTTCTTCCTCGGCTCGCGGGCCGAGACCACGGGGCGCGTCGAGCACCTGGACATCCGTGACGACCGCGTGCTGCGCTACTTCGGCCTGAAGCCCGGCGAGAGCATCAGCTTCAAGACCCGGCTGACCGCCGCCTACCTGGGCCGCTTCTACCTGCCCAGCCAGACCGTGGAGGCCATGTATGACGCGACCAAGCATGCGCGCACCCAGGGCCAGTGGGTGGAGGTCGTGCCGGCGAAATGAAAGCCTGGCTGTGGCGCCACCGGCGCCGGACCCTGGGCGCGCTGGCCGCCCTGGCGATCGCGCTGGGCGTCTGGCGCAGCCTGCCCGATCCCTTGTTCGAGCAGCCGCTGTCCAGCGTGCTGCAGGCGCGCGACGGCACGCTGCTGGGCGCGCGCATCGCCGATGACGGGCAGTGGCGCTTTCCACCGACGGATCAGGTGCCGCAGAAATTCCGGCGTGCGCTGATCACCTTCGAGGACAAGCGTTTCGAGCAGCACCCGGGCGTCGACCCGCTGGCGCTGGCGCGGGCCGTGCGGCTCAACCTGCAGCAGGGCCGTGTCGTCAGCGGCGGCAGCACGCTGAGCATGCAGGTGATCCGCCTGGCACGCAACGCGCGTGATCGCGGCTATATCGAAAAACTGGTCGAGTCCCTGCTCGCCCTGCGGCTGGAGCTGGGCTACAGCAAGGACGAGATCCTGGCGCTGTACGCGGGGCATGCGCCCTTCGGCGGCAACGTGATCGGGCTGGAGGCCGCCGCCTGGCGCTATTTCGGCCGGGCACCAGACCAGCTCTCCTGGGCCGAGGCCAGCACGCTGGCCGTGCTGCCCAACAGCCCGGCGCTGATCCACCCGGGACGCAACCGCGACAAGCTCCAGGCCAAGCGCGACCGCCTGCTGCACCAGCTGCAGGCCCAGGGCGCCCTGGGCGAGATGGACCTCGCCCTGGCCCTGCGCGAACCGCTGCCCGTCGAGCCGCTGCCCCTGCCGCAGCAGGCCCCGCACCTGCTGGAAACGCTGCGAGGCCAGCACCCGGGCACCTACCGCTTCCGCAGCACGCTGGACGCGCGGCTGCAGGCTGCCGCAACGGCCCTGGTGCGCGAGCGCGCCACCGCCCTGGCGCGCCAGGACATCCACAACGCGGCGGCGCTGATCGTGGACCACCACAGCTTCGAGGTGCTGGCCTACGTGGGCAACAACGAGTGGGCGGTGAACAACGAGCGCGGCCATGCGGTGGACCTGATCCGCCGCCCGCGCAGCACGGGCAGCATCCTCAAGCCCTTCCTCTACGCAGCCATGCTGGATGCCGGCGAGATCCTGCCCGGCACGCTGGTGGCTGACGTGCCCACGCAGTACGGCGGCTACATGCCGGAGAACTTCGACCACGGCTACCGCGGCGCGGTACCGGCGGAAGTGGCGCTGGCCCAGTCGCTCAACGTGCCTTCGGTGCGCATGCTCAAGCAGCACGGCGTGCAGCGTTTCTACGAGTACCTGCGCCAGTTCGGCATGAGCACCCTCACCCGCAAGCCGGACGACTACGGCCTGACGCTGATCCTGGGCGGGGCCGAGGCCACGCTGCGCGACGTGGCGGCCATGTACGCCAACATGGCCGATATCGCGCGCAAGGACGGCCCGGCCGCGCCCATCCACTACCGCCGGCTCAAGCTGCTGGCCGACGGCGACAGCACCGGCGGCAAGGTCGCCGAGATCAGCCCCGGTGCGGCCTGGCTGACGCTGCGCGCCCTGCTCGAGGTGGCGCGCCCCAACGAGGAGGGTTACTGGAAGAGTTTTGCCAGCAGCCGGCGCATCGCCTGGAAGACCGGCACCAGCTGGGGCCTGCGCGATGCCTGGGCCGTGGGCAACACGACGCGCCACACCGTGGCCGTGTGGGCCGGCAACGCCAGCGGCGAAGGCCGCCCGGGCCTGACCGGGGCCACGGCGGCGGCCCCCATCCTGTTCGACCTGTTCAATCGCCTGGAGCCGGCCGGCTGGTTCAACCCGCCCGCGCAGCATCTCAAGGAGGTGGAGGTCTGCGCCAACGACGGTTACCTGGCCAACGGCAATTGCGAGGTCGAGCGGCAATGGGCGCCGCGCGACAGCCACTTCGACCAGCTCAGCCCGCACAACATCCGCGTGCACCTGGACCGCACGCGCCGCCAGCGCGTGGACAGCGGCTGCGAGCGCGTGGCCCACATGGTGCAGGCCAGCTGGTTCGTGCTGCCGCCGGGGCCGGAGTTCTTCTACCGCCGGCACCATGGCGACTACAAGGTGCTGCCGCCCTACCGCAGCGACTGCGCGGGCAGCGGCCCTTCACGCGCGCCGATCGAGTTTCTCTACCCCACGGCGGGCACGCGCATCTACATCCCGATGGACCTGGCCGAGACGAAAAGCCGGGTCGTGTTCGAAGCCGTGCACCGCGAGCGCGAGACCACGCTGCACTGGCATCTGGACGACACCTACATCGGCAGCACGCGCACCTTCCACCAGCGCGCGCTGGACATCCCGGTGGGCACGCACAGCGTGACGGTGGTGGACCCGCAGGGCAACCGCCTGTCGCGCCAGTTCGAGGTGCTGGCGCAGGAGCGCTAGCGCGGCGCTTTCAGCGCATCCTGCGAGAAACCGGCGATGCGCTTGTAGTTCTCCGAGATCTGGCGCAGCTCTTCCTGGCTGATGAGGTCGTCGATGTGGCGAAAAGGCTTGCCCCCGCTGAGTTCATCGACCTTGATGTTGATGAAGTCCGGCGGCGTGCTGCGGTTGGTGCGCACCACGCGCGCCGTGGCTTCCACGCGGGCCTGGTCGTAGATCTGCAGGGCGGCCTGCGGGTCGGGGGTGACCGCCAGCAACTCAGCCAGCGTGCGCGCGTCGATCAGGCCCTGGGCGGCGCCGTTGGAGCCGCGCGGGTACATGGGGTGGGCCGCGTCGCCCATGAAGGTCACGCGGTCAAAGGTCCAGCGCGCCACCGGGTCCTTGTCGACCATGGGGTACTCGAGGATGTGCTGGGCGTTGGCGATGAGGGCGGGCACGTCGAGCCAGTCGAACTTCCAGTCGGCGTAGATGGCCTCGAAGTCGGCCTTGTTGCCGGGGCGGTTCCAGTCGTTCATGGCCTCGCCCTCGTGCTGGATCTCGGCCATCCAATTGATGAGTTGGTTGCCCTGCCCGTCCACGTTGTCGACGATGGGGTAGATCACCATCTTGCCGGTGTGGATGGAGCCCACACGCATATAACTCTTGCCCGTCAGGATGGGCTTGTGCACAGTGACACCGCGCCAGGTGTTGATGCCAGCGAAGGCCACTTTCTCATCCGGATAGAACTGGCGGCGGATGGTGGAGTTGACGCCGTCACAGGCGATCACGATGTCGGCCCGCACGCTGGGGCGCTTGTTCCCCCTGGCATCGACGAAGTGCACGGTGGCACCCAGTGCGTCCTGCTCCACCCCCGTGCAGCGGTGGTCGGTGTGGATGTGCTGCGGGCCGATCTGCGCCAGCGCCTCCTCGTATAGGATGCGGTGCAGCTTGCCGCGGTGGATGCCGACCTCCGGATAGGGATAACCGGCGTGCCGCCCGCGCGACTCCTTGTAGATGTACTGGCCGTAGCGGTTGAAGAACACGCTCTCCAGGTTCGCTATGCCCACGGCTTCGAGCTTGCTCTGCACACCCAGCGCGGCCAGCTCGCGCATGGCGTGCGGCAGCAGGGTGATGCCCACACCCAGCTCCTTGACCTCGGGCACGGTCTCGTACACGTCGCAGGCGATGCCGCGCTGGTGCAGGGACAGGGCCAGGCCCAGACCGGCAACGCCACCGCCCACGACGGCGATGCGGGTGCCTTGATGCAACTCGCCCATGGGCCTACTCCGCCTTGATGCCGTTGCGCCGGATCACGTTGCCCCAGCGCGGGTAGTCCTTGTTCACGATGGTCATGAGCTCATTCGGTGTGGACGAAGCGGCGTCCAGGCCGGCCTTGCCCAGCACCTCGCGCACTTCGGGCAGCTTGAGGATGGCAGCGATCTCGCCGTTCAGGCGCTGCTGCACGGCCGGGGGCGTTTTGCTCGGCACGAAGAACGCGTACCAGAGGTCCACATCCACACCCTTGGCGCCCAGTTCCTCGAAGGTGGCCACGTTGGGCGATACCGGGTGGCGCTTGGGGCTGCCCACGGCCAGGGCGTTGAGTCGCCCGCTGTTGACGAAACCCTGCGCCACGTGCACTGGCAGGAAGCCGACGTTGAGCTCACCCGCGAGCAGATCGGTGGTGTAGCCGGCCGTGCCGCGGTAGGGCACGTGCAGCATGAAGGTCTGCGTCTGCACCTTGAAGAGTTCCATGGCCATGTGGTGCGGCGTGCCGACACCGGGCGAGCCGTAGCTGATGCTGCCGGGCTTGGCGCGTGCCTGGGCCAGCAGGTCTGCCAGGGACTTGATGCCGGTCTTGGGGTTGGCGACCAGCATCAGCGTGCCCCAGGCCGCCATGGAGACGGGGGCGAAGTCTTTCACCGGGTCGAAGGGCACGTTCTTGTAGAGCTGCGAGGCCATGAGCATGGTGTTGGCGCCCATGAGCACGGTGTACCCGTCGGGGCTGCTCTTGGCCACCTGGTCGGCGCCGATGTTGCCGCTGGCGCCCGGCGCATTGGCCACCACCACGGGCTGGCCCAGGCGCTCGGACAGGCGCGGCGCCACGGTGCGGGCGATGGTGTCCATGCCGGTGCCCGGCGTGAAGGGCACGATGATGCGCACGGTCTGCGCGGGCCAGGTCTGGGCGCCGGCAGCGCCGGCCAGCAGGAGCAAGCCTGCGAACAGATGCTTGATCGTCTTCATCTCGGTCTCCTCGTTTCGTGGGTTACTTCAGTTTGAACACGGCTTCGGCATTGGTCTGGAAGAACTGGCGCTTGTGCTCCAGCGGCATGTCCATGGCGTCGAGCAGGTTCACTTCATCGGGCGCGTACTGGTAGGGATAGTCCATCGCGTACATCACGCGGTCCGTGCCCATGAAATCCTGCGTGAACTTGATGGCCTGCTCCCAGGCCACGCCGCTGTTGGTGATGTAGAAATGCTCGCGCAGGTACTCGCTGGGGCGCTTGCGGATGGGCTGGATGCTGGGGTAGCGCTTGGACTTCACCGTGGCCTGGTGCATGTAGTCCAGGCGGTAGGCCCAGAAAGGCAGCGCCTCGCCCATGTGGCCCAGGATCATGCGCAGCTTCGGGAACCGGTCGAACACACCGGCGGTGATGATGCGCATGGCGTGCAGGCCGGTCTCCACGCCGAAGCCGTAGATGGCGCCGTCCAGGCCGCATTCCTGGAAGGGCTGCAGCATGCCGGGCGGCAGCGCATTGGGGTGCAGGTAGATGGGCGCGTCGTTTGCCTCGGCGGCGGCGAAGATGTCCCAGAACTTGGGATCGGACAGGTACTCGCCCTGGGTGTGCGAGTTGATGATGACCGAGTGCATGCCCAGCCTGTTCACGCCGCGCTCGATCTCTTTTGCAGCGGCGGCCGGGTCCTGCGGGGCGATGGCGATCATGCCTGCCAGGCGCGTGGGGTGGCGACGCACGGCTTCGGCCAGCTGGTCATTGGCGGTTTGCACGAAGGACACGGCGGTGGCCTTGTCCATGACCTGCGCGGCCGGCGAGGTCAAGGCGAGCACGGCCATGTCCACACCTGCTGCGTCCATGTGCTGCAGGCGCAGCTGGTCCAGGTCCAGCAGGCCGCGCATGATGTGCTGTGCCCGCTCGCTGGGGCTGCTCATGTAGAAGCCCATCAGGCCGCGAAAGCCTGCGTCCGCGTCACCGCGGTCCAGGATCTTCTTGTAGATGTCCAGCATCTCCTGCGTGGCAAACGCCTCTTCGGTGGCGATGCGCAGGTAGGGTGCCTTTTGCGGAGGGGCCGGGTTGGCCAGATTGGGGAGCTTGATCTCCATGCGGTCGATCCTGGGTATTGATAAGAACTCTTACCATCCTAAGGTCAGGACCGACCCACCGACACTGAGGTTTCTACTGATGCTGCCCCGGGGAACCGGGAGACAGGCCCGGGGATCAGGCGGCGGAATTGCCGGAGGCAATGCCCCACTTGGCCAGGGCCTGGTCGTCGCTGACGCGGGCATCGACCCAGCGTGCGCCGTCGGGCGTCTGTTCCTTCTTCCAGAACGGCGCCTGGGTCTTGAGGTAGTCCATCAGGAACTCGCAGGCCTGGAAGCTCTCGCCGCGATGCGCCGAGGTGACCACCACCAGCACGATCTGGTCCAGCGGCAACAACGGGCCCACGCGGTGGATCACACGCGCAGCGTAGATGTCGAAACGCTGGAAGGCCGCATCGATCATGTCCTCGATCGACTTCTCGGTCATGCCGGGGTAGTGCTCCAGCTCCATGGTGCTCACCGACTGGCCGTCGTTGCGGTCGCGCACGGTGCCGATGAAGGTGCACACGGCCCCTACCCGCTTGTCCTGCGCGCGCAGGGCCGCGATCTCGGCACCGACGTCGAAGTCCTGGGTCTGGATGACAACGCGCGCGGGCATGTCAGCCTCCGGTCACCGGCGGAAAGAAGGCCACTTCGCAGCCCTCGGTCAACGTGGCGTCCTCGCCGCTCATCACCTGGTTGAGCGCCACGCGCACGGCACGGCCGCGCGCCAGGCTCTGGGCATGGGCGCCGCCGCGGGCAATCAGCTCGTCGCGCAGCGCACCCAGCGTGGCAGCTGATGTCTGCAACGGCTCAGCGCCCGTGCCCACGCTTTCGCGGATGGAAGCGAAGTATTTGACGTTGACCTTCATCCCATCAGCTCCGCAAAGGATATGAACTGCACGATATCGCCTTGGGCGATTGTCGTATTGGCCGGGTTGTCGACCAGGCCATCGCCCCAGGCGGCTGAGGTCAGCACGCCCGAACTCTGGTTGGGAAACAGGTCCAGGCCGCCGGCGGCGTTACGACGCACGCGCAGGAACTCGCGGCGCTTGTCACCGCGCGTCAGCTCGAAGTGCGCCGGCAAGGCCATGCGCACCGGCGTCACATCGGCCACGCCCTGCAGGCGCAGCAGGAAGGGCCGCACCAGCAGCATGAAGGTCACGTAGCTGGAAACCGGGTTGCCGGGCAGGCCGGCAAAGTGGCAGGCGGCCTGCGGGCCACGCGCGGCACCCTCGCCACGGTACAGCTTGCCGTAGGCAAACGGCTTGCCGGGTTTCATGGAGATCTGCCACAGGTCGAGTTCGCCGAGCTGCTGCACCGAGGGCTTGATGTGGTCTTCCTCCCCCACCGACACGCCACCGCTGGTCAGCACCAGGTCATGGTTCTCGGCTGCGCCCTGCAGGGCCTGGAGGGTGGCCGCGCGCTGGTCGGGCACGATGCCGTAGTCGGTGACCTCGCAGCCCAGGCGCTGCAGCAGCGCACGCAGGAAAAAGCGGTTTGAGTTGTAGATGGCGCCGGGCGCCATCTGATCGGGTGGCACATCACCCGGCATGACCAGTTCGTCGCCGGTGGAGAACAGGGCCACGCGCGGGCGGCGCGCCACGGTCAGCTGGCTCAGGCCGATGCCGGCGGCCATGCCCAGCGCCGCAGGGCCCAGGCGCTGGCCGCGCGCCAGCACCACGGCGCCGCGCGTCACGTCTTCGCCAGCCCGGCGGATCCACTGGCCGCTCCGGGGCACGGTGTTCACGCGCACGCGGCCCTCCTCCACCACCTCGCAGTCCTCCTGCATGACGATGGCATCGGCCCCGGGCGGCACCAGCGCGCCGGTGAAGATGCGCGCGGCGGCCTGCGGCTCCAGGGCGTGGCCACGATGGCCGGCCGGGATGCGTTGCGTGACCTGCAGCACGGTGCCCGCAGCAGGCACGTCGGCGCAGCGCAGGGCATAACCGTCCATGGCGCTGTTGTCCTGCGGCGGCACGTGCAGGGCCGAGACCAGGTCCTGGGCGAGCACGCGGCCGTCGGCATCAAAGGTACTGACCGTCTCCGTACCCGCCAGCGGCGTGGCCTGCGCCAGCAGCGCAGCCCACGCCTCATCCAGCGACTTCAGCGGAGCACGGGGCGCATTCATGCGGTGTAGACCTCGGGGCTGTATTCGAAACGCTCGCCATGGGCCACCAGCCAGCCAGCCACGGCGTCGGGGTCGTTGAGGTCCAGCAGGTCCAGGCCCGTGGGCACCGGCAGCCGGCTGGCGTCGTCGGTGGCGATGGCGGCGATGAAGGCGTCGTCGGGGTAACGCACCGGCTTGCCGACCTCGGCGCGCCAGACCTCGACCTTGAGCAAGTCGCTGTTCTTGAAACCTTCGACGAGCACCCAGTCCACACCGTCGTAGAGCTCGGAGATCAGCTCGTGCACCTTGGGCTCGTGCTGCTGTTCGAACTCGCGCATCAGGGCAAGGCGGCGGTTGGAGGCGATCACCACCTCGAAAGCCCCGGCCTCGCGGTGCCGCCAGCTGTCCTTGCCCGGGTGGTCGATGTCGAACTTGTGGTGGGCGTGCTTGACCACGGACACGCGCAGGCCGCGCAGCTTGAGCGCGGGGATGAGCTGCTCGACCAGTGTGGTCTTGCCCGAGCCGGAGTAGCCGGCGAAACCCACCACTTTCATGAAACGATCACTCCAAAGCTATGTTTTTGATAGCACACAAATTGACCCCGGAGCGAAACGACACCTCAGGCGCAGTGCCGCACGATGTAGTCCTTGACCACCTGCACGTCGGCAGCGATCACCGCCACCCGCTTGGGCAAGGCTTCGATGCCTTCGAACTTGGCCGGCCGCTCGGGCTCACGTCCCAACGCCTCGACGATGGTCGCCGCGAACTTGATCGGCAGCGCCGTCTCCAGCACGATCATGGGCACACCCGGCTGCAAGTGCTCGCGCGCCACCTTGACGCCGTCGGCGGTGTGCGTATCGATCATCACGCCGAAACGCTCCCAGGTGTCACGGATGGTAGCGAGCCGGTGGGCATGCGTGCTCTTGCCGCTGACAAAACCATACCGGCTGCGGGCTTGTGCAAACGCCGGATCGGCGCTCAAGTCGAACTTGCCGGCCTTGGAGAGCTGTTCACCGAACAGCGCCTTGACCTTGGCGCCATCACGGCCCAGCAGGTCGAACACGAAACGCTCGAAGTTGCTGGCCTTGGAAATGTCCATGGACGGGCTGGAGGTCTCGTGCGTGTCGGCGCTGCCGCGTACGCGGTAGACGCCGGTGCGGAAGAACTCGTCGAGCACGTCGTTCTCGTTGGTAGCGACCACCAGGCGTTCGATCGGCAAGCCCATCATGCGCGCCACGTGGCCTGCGCAGACGTTGCCGAAGTTGCCCGAGGGCACGGTGAAGCTCACTCGCTCGGTGTTGCTCTTCGTGGCCTGGAAATAACCGGCAAAGTAGTACACCACCTGGGCCACAAGGCGCGCCCAGTTGATGGAGTTGACGGTACCGATCTTGTACCGGCGCTTGAAGTCCAGGTCGTTGGAGACGGCCTTGACGATGTCCTGGCAGTCGTCGAACACGCCCTTGACGGCGAGGTTGTGGATGTTGGCGTCCTGCAGGCTGAACATCTGCGCCTGCTGGAAGGGGCTCATGCGGCCGTGCGGGCTGGTCATGAAGACGCGCACGCCCTGCTTGCCGCGCATGGCGTACTCGGCTGCGCTGCCAGTGTCGCCGCTGGTAGCGCCCAGGATGTTGAGCTGCTCGCCGCGGCGGGCCAGTTCGTACTCGAACAGGTTACCCAGCAGCTGCATGGCCATGTCCTTGAAGGCCAGCGTGGGCCCGTTGGACAGGGCTTCGAGCTGGACGCCGTTCTCCAGCTTCTTGAGCGGCACGATCTCTTGTGAGCCGAACACCGCCTCGGTGTAGGTCTTGCGACAGATGGCGCGCAGATCAGCGGCCGGGATGTCGTCAATGTAGAGCGAGAGTATCTCGAAGGCCAGGTCGGCATAAGGCAAGCCGCGCCATTGGGCGAGCGTGGCGTCGTCCACCTGCGGGTAGGACTCGGGCAGGTAAAGGCCGCCATCGGGCGCCAGGCCCTCGAGCAGGATTTCGCAGAAGCGCTTGCGGTCGACATGGCCGCGGGTGGAGACGTATTTCATCCGGCCAGCTCTTCCTTGCGGATGCGCACGATGGGCGCCAGCACGGTGGGCAGTGCCTGCAGCTTGGTCAGGGCGTCATCCATGGTGCCCTCACGCGCATCGTGCGTCAGGATGATGAGGTCGGTCTGGGTGGAGCCTTCGCCGCCCACCTCGTCGGCTTCGCGCTGCAGCACGGCGTCGATGCTGATGCCGGCCTCGGCCAGGATGCCGGTGACCTTGGCCAGCACGCCGGCCTGATCGGCCACGCGCAGGCGCAGGTAATAACTGGTCACCACCTCGCTCATAGGCAGCACCGGCACATTGCTCATGGCGTCGGGCTGGAAGGCCAGGTGCGGCACGCGGTTGAGCGGGTCGGCCGTGTGCAGGCGGGCGATGTCCACCAGATCGGCAATCACGGCGCTGGCCGTGGGCTCGGAGCCGGCGCCCTTGCCGTAATAGAGCGTGGTGCCCACGGCGTCGCCGTTGACCACCACGGCGTTCATGGCACCTTCCACATTGGCCAGCAGGCGTTTGCTCGGCACCAGGCTGGGATGCACACGCAGCTCGATGCCCTTGGCCGTGCGCTTGGTGATGCCCAGCAGCTTGATGCGATAACCCAGTTGCTCCGCATAACGGATGTCCTGCGCGGCCAGCTTGGTGATGCCTTCCACATGGGCCTTGTCGAACTGCACCGGAACGCCAAAGGCGATGGAGCACAGGATGGTGGCCTTGTGCGCGGCGTCCACCCCCTCGATGTCGAAGGTGGGATCGGCCTCGGCGTAGCCCAGGCGCTGGGCTTCTTTCAGCACCACATCGAAGTCCAGGCCCTTGTCGCGCATCTCGGACAGGATGAAGTTGGTGGTACCGTTGATGATGCCGGCGATCCACTGGATGCGGTTGGCGGTGAGGCCTTCGCGCAGGGCCTTGATGATGGGAATGCCACCGGCCACCGCGGCTTCGAAAGCCACCATCACGCCCTTGGCCGAGGCCGCCGCGAAGATCTCGGTGCCATGCACGGCCAGCAGGGCCTTGTTGGCCGTGACCACATGCTTGCCCGCCGCGATGGCTTCGAGCACCAGCTGCTTGGCAATACCGTAGCCGCCGATGAGCTCGACGACGATGTCGATCTCGGGGTTGGCGATGACGGCACGCGCATCGTTGACCACCTTGACACCCGGCCCCACGAGGGATTGGGCACGGGCAACGTCGAGGTCGGCAACCATGGTGATCTCGATGCCGCGGCCGGCGCGGCGCTTGATCTCTTCCTGGTTGCGTTTGAGCACGTTGTACGTGCCCGAGCCGACGGTGCCGATGCCCAGCAGGCCTACTTGTATAGCTTTCATCTTTGACTCAGTCCATGGCGCCGTACCGGCGCCTTCTTGCAGATTTCAGGCGTGCGCTTGGCGCTTGCGGTAGCTCTCGAGGAACTTGGCGACACGGCCGATGGCCTCGCGCAGATCGTCCTCGTGCGGCAGGAAAACGATGCGGAAGTGCTGGTTGTCCGGGTAGTTGAAACCCGAGCCCTGCACCAGCAGCACGCGCGTCTCCTCCAGCAGCTCCAGGATGAACTGCTTGTCGTCCTCGATCGGGTAGACCTTGGGGTCGAGCCGGGGGAACATGTACAGCGCCGCCTGCGGCTTGACACAGGACACACCGGGAATGGCGGTGATCAGCTCGTACGCGATGTCGCGCTGGCGGCGCAGACGGCCGCCCTCGTTCACCAGGTCGTTGATGGTCTGGTAACCGCCCAGCGCGGTCTGGATGGCGGACTGCCCCGGCACGTTGGCGCACAGGCGCATCGAGGACAGCATGTTCAGCCCCTCGATGTAGTCCTTGGCCGGCTTCTTGTCGCCCGAGACCACCAGCCAGCCGGCGCGGTAGCCGCAGGAGCGGTAGCTCTTGGAGAGCGAATTGAAAGTCAGCGTGAGCACGTCGTCCGACAGGCTGCCCAGGGCGGTGTGCTTGACGCCGTCGTACAGCACCTTGTCGTAGACCTCGTCGGCCATGATGACCAAGTTGTGCTCGCGGGCGATCTCGACGATGCCTTTGAGCAACTCGTCGGAGTACAAGGCGCCGGTCGGGTTGTTCGGGTTGATGACCACGATGCCCTTGGTGCGCGGCGTGATCTTGGCGCGGATGTCCTTGAGGTCGGGCATCCAGCCGTTGGCCTCGTCGCACAAGTAATGCACGGGCGTGCCGCCCGAGAGGCTGACCGCCGCCGTCCACAGGGGATAGTCAGGCGCGGGCAGCAGCATCTCGTCGCCGTCATTGAGCAGGCCGTTGGTGGCCATGACAATGAGCTCGCTCGCGCCGTTGCCCAGGTAGATGTCATCGAGCGAAACGCCCTTGATGCCCTGCTCCTGGGTGTACTGCATCACCGCCTTGCGTGCGACGAAGATGCCCTTGCTGTCGGAGTACGCTGCCGCATTGGGCAGGTTGCGGATCATGTCCTGGCGGATTTCTTCAGGCGAATCAAAACCGAACACGGCCAAGTTGCCGATGTTGAGCTTGATGATGCTGTGGCCTTCCTCCTCCATCTGCTTGGCGCGCTCCATGATGGGGCCGCGGATGTCGTAGCAGACGTTGGCCAGCTTTTCCGATTTGCGTATGGTCTTCAAAGTCCCTCCGGGATACACAGGATGGCCTGCAACAGCCAGCCTTTAGACGAGGCGAAACCTATAATTTGACCACAGTTCACACACGTTTTATGAAACTCCAGCCTGATAAACCCACGGTCCAGACCATCAACGGCTACGGTCCAGGCTGGATTGCCGTGGATGCTGAAAAATTCAGCACCAGCCTCGTGCTCGGTTCGCGCGGCGAACGTCAGGTCTGGGAATGCCGCCGCTACGAAGACCTGCAGGGCGCGCACTTCGCCACTCTGGCCGAACTGCGCCCGGAACTGGTGCTCTTTGGCAGCGGCGCACGCCTGCGCTTCCCCCGCCCCGAATGGCTGCAGACCCTGGTGGCACTGGGCATCGGCCTGGAGACCATGGACACGGCAGCGGCCTGCCGCACCTACAACATCCTCGCCGGCGAAGGCCGGCACGTGGTGGCCGCGCTGTTACTGGAAACTCCCTAGCCCTGGCTAGCTCCTGGACATGGATTTCAGGGTAAAATCTAAAGATTGAGTCGGACTTCGAGCCCCGCTGTCACGGCAAGCATCCCGACCCTTCTCCGACAGCTGCTGTCACACAAGATTTGAGTCATATGGCGATTGTTGTCAACAAACCGATTCCGGAATTCGAAGCCAACGCCACCAGTGGCATCCGGGTTTCCAACACCTCCCATCTCGGTCAGACCCTGGTCCTGTATTTCTATCCCAAGGACAACACCCCGGGCTGCACGACCGAAGCCATGCAGTTCCGCGACAAGTACAAGGATTTCGTCAAGGCCGGCGCCATGGTATTTGGCGTTTCGCGCGACAACATGAAGTCGCACGACGAATTCAAGTCCAAGCTCGAACTGCCCTTCGAGCTGATCGCCGACACCGAAGAGAAGATGTGCCACATGTTCGGCGTGGTCAAGAACAAGATCATGTACGGCAAGAAGGTCAAGGGCATCGAGCGCAGCACCTTTCTGATCGGCGCCGACGGCATCCTCAAGCAGGAATGGCGCGGCCTCAAGGTCCCCGGCCATGTGGACGAGGTCCTCAAGGCCGTCAAGGCCCTGAAAAAGGCCGCCGCCGCCGCGACCGCCTGAGTCTGATCGCCCCTGATGCTTTTGAGCAACAGAGGCATGTACTTTCAGACGGCTCATGCATAATGAATTCATGCCGTTGAGGTTTGCAACCGCTCACGCCAAACGAAGCCGCCCAGGTTTACCGGGCGGCTTTTTTGTTTTCCGCACGGCATCCGCCCCACTCTCCTCCAGCTCCACCACCCATGCCCCTGCCTCCCGCCCCCACCAAGCGCGCCGCTCTCCTCACTCCTGAAGCCTTCGAAGCCCCGGCCCGAGGCAAGCCACGTAGCGGCCGCAAGACCTCGGCCTCCTTCGACGTCCCCGAATCCCCGAACAAGGTTCAAGCGCGCGACCTGTTCGAACATGGCGCGAGCCTAGGAACCGACGTCCAAGGCCCGGCCATCCAGGTGGAGACCCGGCGCACGACGCCCCGCCCCGCTCCCAGCACCCAGGAGAAGCCGCAGGACCGGCCGCGTTCGAAAAAGACCGCCCCGACCGGCCCGGCCAAGCTGTTCGTGCTCGATACCAATGTGCTGATGCACGACCCCATGTGCCTGTTCCGCTTCGAGGAGCACGACATCTTCCTGCCCATGATCGTGCTGGAGGAACTCGACGGCCACAAGAAAGGCATGACCGAGGTGGCGCGCAACGCGCGCCAGACCAGCCGCACACTGGATGCGCTGGCCGGCGCCCAGGGCGCCGACATCACCACCGGCCTCAAGCTCGACAGCACCGGCCACCGCGAGGCCGGCGGCAAGCTCTTCTTCCAGACGCAACCGCTCAACTACACCCTGCCCACCAGCCTGCCCCAGGGCAAGGCCGACAACCAGATCCTGGGCGTGGTGGAGGCGCTGCGCGTGCAGTACGCCCCGCGTGAGGTCGTGCTGGTGTCCAAGGACATCAATATGCGCGTCAAGGCACGCGCGCTGGGCCTGGCCACCGACGACTACCAGAACGACAAGACCCTGGAAGACGGCGACCTGCTCTACTCCGGCTCGCTGGCGCTGCCGCCCGATTTCTGGACCACCGAGGGCCAGAGCGTAGAGAGCTGGCAGCAGGGCCAGCACACCTTCTACCGCATCACCGGGCCCATCGTGCCCAACCTGCACATCAACCAGTTCGTCTACTTCGAGGCCCCGGGCGAGCCCAGTTTTTATGCACGCGTGACCGAGATCCGCGGCAAAAGCGCCGTGCTCAAGACGCTCAAGGACTACACCCACCTCAAGCACGCCGTCTGGGGTGTGGCCACGCGCAACCGCGAACAGAACTTCGCCATGAACCTGCTCATGGACCCCGAGGTGGACTTCGTCACCCTGACCGGCACGGCCGGCACCGGCAAGACCCTGATGGCCCTGGCCGCCGGCCTGACCCAGGTGCTGGACGACCGGCGCTACACCGAGATCATCGTGACCCGCGCCACCGTGAGCGTGGGCGAGGACATCGGTTTCCTGCCCGGCACGGAAGAGGAAAAGATGGGCCCCTGGATGGGCGCACTGGACGACAACCTCGAAGTACTGTCCAAGACCGACACCGGCGCCGGCGAATGGGGGCGCGCGGCCACCAGCGAGCTGATCCGCAGCCGCATCAAGATCAAGAGCATGAACTTCATGCGCGGGCGCACCTTCCTCAACAAATACGTCATCATCGACGAGGCGCAGAACCTGACGCCCAAGCAGATGAAGACGCTGATCACGCGCGCCGGCCCGGGTACCAAGATCATCTGCATGGGCAACCTGGCGCAGATCGACACGCCCTACCTGACCGAAGGCTCCTCAGGCCTGACCTTCGCGGTCGACAAGTTCAAGGGCTGGCCGCATGGCGGGCACATCACGCTGGCTCGCGGCGAACGCTCGCGCCTGGCGGATTTCGCGAGCGAAGTTCTGTAGACCTTGTGGGTCAGACCACTCGCGAACTGGCCAGGAAGCGGTTCAGCCACACAAGAAAAAAGGGGCCTGACGGCCCCTTTTCCATGGTCGTCGCAGATCAGAAATCGCCGCTGCCGTAGCCGCCGGCCAGGCTCTCGAAGCGCGTCAGGTTCTTGAGGAAGGCCAGCTTGACCACACCGGTCGGGCCGTTACGCTGCTTGGCGATGATGATCTCGGCCACGCCGGGTTCCTTGCAGGCTTCCTTGGTGTAGTACTCGTCGCGGTAGATGAACATGATGATGTCCGCGTCCTGCTCGATGGCACCCGATTCGCGCAGGTCGCTCATCATGGGGCGTTTGTCAGGGCGGGTTTCGACACTGCGGTTGAGCTGCGAGAGCGCGATCAGGGGGCAGCCCAGTTCCTTGGCCAGCATCTTCATGCCGCGCGAGATTTCGCCAAGTTCGGTGGCGCGGTTCTCGTCGTTGCCGGACGAGCCACTCATGAGCTGCAGGTAGTCGACCACGATGAGGCCGAGCTTGCCGCCGCACTGGCGCGCCAGGCGGCGTGCGTTGGCGCGCAGCTCGCTGGCGGTCAGGCCAGCGGTCTCGTCGATGTGCAGGGAGATGGTGCGCAGCTTCTCGATGGCCTCGGTCAGGCGCGGCCACTCCTCATCCGTCAGCTTGCCGGTACGCAGGTGGCCCTGGTCGATGCGGCCGATGGAGCCCACGATACGCACCGCCAGCTGGGCGGCACCCATTTCCATCGAGAACACCGCCACCGGCAGCTGCTCGTTGAGCGCCACGTGCTCGGCGATGTTGATGGCAAAGGCCGTCTTGCCCATGGAGGGGCGCGCTGCCAGCACGATCATGTCGCCCGGCTGCAGGCCGGAGGTCATGCGGTCCAGGTCGTAGAAGCCGGTGGGCACGCCCGTGATGTCGTTGGGGTTGTCGGCCATTTCCTGCACCCGGTCCAGCAGGTCCACCACCAGGGTGTCCATGGACTGGAAGCCGCGCTTCATGCGCGAGCCCTCCTCGCCGATGTTGAAGATCTTCTGCTCGGACTCGTCCAGGATGGTCGCCACCGGCCGGCCCTGGGGGTTGAAGGCGTTGGTGGCGATCTCGTCACTGGCCGCCACCAGCTTGCGCAGGATGCCGCGCTCGCGCACGATCTCGGCGTAACGGCGGATGTTGCCGGCGCTGGGCACGTACTGCGCCAAGGCGTTCAGGTAGGCCAGGCCACCGGTTTCCTCGGCCTTGCCCTGGCTTTGCAGCTGCTCGAAGACGGTGATCACGTCGGCCGGGCGGCTGCCGTTGATCAGCTGGCCGATGGCGGCGTAGATCAGCCGGTGCTCGTAACGGTAGAAGTCACCATCGCCCAGCAGGTCGTTGACGCGGTCCCAGGCGGCGTTGTCCAGCAACAACCCCCCCAGCACGCTGGACTCGGCCTCGATGGAGTGCGGCGGGACACGCAGTTGCGCGATCTGGCGGTCCGGGCCGTAGCTATCGTCTACGGCGGTCAATACGGCTGACATTCAGTGGTGTTCCTTGTGGTTTTCTATCCTACGACGCGGCGCGCCCAGCGTCGAGTGAAATGCTGTGGACAACCCATTGAATAACTGTGGGCAGGCTGTGGACTTGCAAGGATAAGTAGATGACCCAAAGAAAAAGCCGCCTGGGCCAGAGCCCGGCGGCTTTTCAGGAGATCAGCCGGGTCAGGCGGTTTCGCCGTACACGGAGATGGTGATCTCGACGACCACGTCGGTGTGCAGGGCCACGCTGACGGTGCTGTCGCCGACCATCTTGATCGGGCCGTTGGGCATGCGCACCTGGGCCTTGCTCACCTTGTAACCGGTCTTGACCAGCTCTTCGGCGATGTCGAAGTTGGTGACGGAGCCGAACAGGCGACCGTCCACGCCGGCCTTCTGGGTCAGCTTGAGGGTGGTGCCGGCCAGCTTCTCGCCCAGGGCCTGGGATTCGGCCAGCTTGGCGGCAGCTGCCTTTTCCAGTTCGGCGCGGCGGATTTCGAAGTCCTTCTTGGCCGCTTCGGTGGCGCGACGGGCGCGGCCGGAGGGGATCAGGAAGTTGCGGGCGTAGCCGTCTTTCACCTTGACGATTTCGCCGAGGTTACCCAGGTTCACGACCTTGTCGAGCAGAATGATTTGCATGGTCTGTTCTTCCTTAGATGCGGTGCTGGTCGCTGTACGGCAGCATCGCCAGGAAGCGAGCGCGCTTGATGGCGGTGTTGAGTTGGCGCTGGTAGATGGCGCGGGTGCCGGTCAGGCGGGCCGGGATGATCTTGCCGTTTTCGGCGACGAAATCACGCAGCGTGTCGATGTCCTTGTAGTCGATTTCCTCGACGCCAGCGACGGTGAAGCGGCAGAAACGCTTGCGCTTGAACAGCAGCGACTGGGTGTTGCGCTTGGGGCGCTTGTCTTTGTTGAATTTCTTGAACGTGGCCATGGGGCCTCCTGTTTAATCTTGACTGAAATCTTGGATGTGAAATACCAGGTTCTTGCCGTTGCGGGGAGTGGCGACAAAGCCTTGGAACCTCCAGCTGCTGCCGACCGCCTGCTTGACAAGCCGTTCAGCCAGCGCGCCAAAGGCGACTGCCTTGACGCTGGCCCTCACCTGCCGTTCCTGTCCTGCTTCCTGGCGCAGCGACTCGTGTTCGAGCCTCAGATCCAGGGCCGGCACTCCGGCCGGCGTATATCGCATGGCGTTAAGCTCTGCGATCGAAGCATTCAGGTCCAGCTGGTTGGCGCCGGGGTTCACTCCTCGCTAACGATCAGGCCTGGAATTCAGCCTGCTGGGCCTTGCGGGCGTCTTCACGCTCAACGGTCTTCATCATGGAAGACGGGCCGGTCTCGGCCTTCTTCTTCAGAACCGTCAGGTGACGCAGCACGGCGTCGTTGAATTTGAAGGCATGCTCCAGTTCAGCCATCACAGCCTGGTCGGCTTCGATGTTCAGGCACAGGTAGTGGGCCTTGGCCAGCTTGTTGATCATGTAGACCATCTGGCGACGGCCCCAGTCTTCAACGCGGTGGATCTTGCCACCGCCGGTGGTGATCATGCCCTTGTAACGCTCGAGCATGGCGGGGACCTGCTCGCTCTGATCCGGATGGATCATGAGGACGATTTCGTAATGACGCATTGATACTCCTTGTGGATGGTAGCCATCCCCGGCGTCTACTGGGGTACGGCAAGGTGGGAACCAAGCATTATAGACCATCTGCGTCGCCGTGGCCAGGCAGCCCCATAAGGAGGCTCAGGCGCGGGCGATCCAGCTCTGCTGGCGGGCCAGGCGCTGCACCCCGTGCCAGTCGGCGCACTGGACCGCCACCCGCGGCCAGACGCGCAGCAGCAGTTCGCATTCGGCCAGGGTGTCGGCAGCGGCCTGATGGCGCACCGCGCATTCGATGCCGAAGTGCCGCATCCACTCGTCCAGGGAGCGGGCCCGCACCTTTTCGTGCGTGACGGCGCACAGGTGCTCGATGTCCACCCAGGGGTTGGGCAGCGCGCGTGCCAAGTACAGGCGCATATGGCGGGTGATCATGGCCTGGTCGAAGGCTGCGTGGAAGGCCAGCAGGGGCGACTGTCCGACAAAACCGGCAAAAGCTTCCAGGGCCGCCCCGGGCGCCATGCCTTCGCGCTGGCGCTGCACGCCAATGCCATGCAGCAGGATGTTGTCCTTGGCGGCCGTGACCTGCTCCTGGCGCAGCACCACCTCGAAGCTGTCGCCCAGGTCCACGCTCAGGCGGCGGCGCTCCCAGTCCACGCGCAGGGCGATGGCGGCGATGGCCAGCAGGCGATCGTGGTGCGGATCCAGCCCGCTGGTTTCCACGTCCAGCATGACCCAGCGCTCCTCGTTCACCGCGGTGCGGGCCCGCGCTCCGGGCATCCAGTCCAGCAGGCCCATGGTTTACCTTTCGTAGTCCAGCTGGATGCGCTGCTGCAGGGTACGCGCCACTCGGAAGGCTTCCTTGAGGATGCGGCGGTCGATGTCGTTGAGGCTGTCGACCCGGATGTGGTTGGGCTGGTCGCCTGTGGCCGCGCCCTCCAGCTGAATCTGCAGGCGCAACATCTGCAGGAACTCGAAACCACGCACCCAGGCCTCGTACTCGGCGGCCTCGACGCCCAGCACCGGCCCCACGGCCTCCAGACGCTCCCGCGTGGCGGTGGCCACCAGCCCCTGAGCCAGGCCGTAGAGGCGCGCTGCATCGACGAACAGGACCGTGCCCTGCAGCTTGAGGTCAATCAGGCCCTGGTCGTCGGCCGCTATGCCGCCCACCCAACTCAGGGGCGGCGTGCGTGTGAGCGCGTTGAGCGCCATCTGCTTGAGGAAACGCGGCACCAGCTGTGCCGTCCGGTTGACCTCCGATCGCAGGGCCTGGGCCAGCGTGGCGTCCCCCGCCAGCGGCCGGAAGTCGAAATAGATGCTGGCATTGAGCAGGTCCTGCGGGGCGCCATGTTCGATCCAGTGCGAAAAACGTTCGCGCCACTCGCGCAACGTCAGGCAGCAGTCCGGGTTGCCGGCCATGATGCCGCCCTTGCACAGCGGGTAGCCGCACGCGTCCAGCGCCTGGTTGACGTCGCGCGCGAAGGCCAGCACCTGCTGGCGCTGCGCGGGCGTGGTGTCGTCGGGCAGGATCAGGGCGTTGTCCTGGTCGGTGGCGATGGTCTGCTCGCTGCGCCCTTCCGAACCCAGCGCCAGCCAGCACAGGCGGCCCAGTTCGATGCCGTGCTGCGCCGCCTTGAGCTCCAGCAGGCGTTCGGTCAGCACATCGTTGAGGTGGCTGATGAGGGCGGTGAGCTGGCGCGCCTGCACACCCTGGCTCAGCAGGCTGCGCGCGAAGCGGCGGATGTCCTGCGCCACCAGCTTGAGCGTGTCCACATCGGCGGCACCTCGGATGGAGGTGCTGACGTGCTTGAGGCTCAAGCGCTGCATGGCAAAAAGATCCCGCTCGGAGACGATGCCCACCACCACGCCGTCGCGCGTGATGGGCACGTGGCGGATGGTGTGGCGGCTCATCAGCAGGGCCGCGTCTTCGGCCGTGTGCTCGTGCGTCAGATGGTGCACCGGCTGTGCCATGACATCGCCGATCGGCGTCTCCAGCGGCACCCCCTGCAGCGTCACCCTTCCGAGGATGTCGTCGCGCGAGAGAATGCCCAGCGGCTCGCCGCGCTCGCTGGTCACCAGCATGGAGCCGATGCGGCGCTGGTGCATCTCGGTCAGCGCCTCGCGCAACGGTGTGTGGGGCCGGCAGGTGACGGGCGTGCGCAGCGTCAATTCGCCCAGACGCGTCTCCAGGGACTGCTCGGCCAGGGTGCGCGAGGAATAGGCCACCTGCAGGGCCTGGCGCGAAAGCTCGAGAAACTTGAGCACGCGCCGGTTCAGAAAATCAGCGAAAGGCACGCTCTTGAGCGCCAGCGCCTGCATGGCATCGGTGGGCAGGGCGAGCACAAAGGTATCGGCCGTGGCCTCGTAAGTGGCCGTCACGGCGCGCCTGGCGATCGCCGCGCTGATCGGGAACAGGTCCCCGGTCTCGAACTGAAAGGCGCCGCCCGAGAGATCGGCCAGGCCACGCTTGCCGCTGACCGCGCCCTGGCGTATGAAAAAGAGCTGGGTGACCTCGCCGTTGGCGGGCTCGATCAGCGTCTCGCCCGGCGCGAAGTAAAGCTGTTCGGCATGGGCAAGGAAAAAATCAAGCTCCGGCGCGGCCATCTGCGAGAACGGCGTGTAGCGTGCCAGTTCCTGGCGCAGGTTCGCGAGCAGGCTGCCCGAAGGCACCTGGGCGGCCACGGTGTTCACGGAACCGGAACCCGCCTGATGGGTCGTCGTGCTGGGTGCTGCCATGGGACGTTGTCTCCTGGTGGATGAGCTTAGCTCAAATGCCATGAAAAAAGCCCGGCAACTTGCGCTGCCGGGCTTCAAATCCTGACCTGGGTCAGGTTGTCATCAAGCCTTGCTGCCACCCAGGTTCGGGTAACGGACGTGGTCGACCAGTTCCTGAACCTTCTGGCTCGGGGCCGGCGTCACCAGGCTGACCAGGATGATCACGGCAAAACCGACCGGCACGCCGAACAGGCCGGCCGAGATCGGCTGGATGTCCCACCACAGTTGCACCGGCGAGGTCACGCCGAAGATGCCGCGCAGCCAGGGCTGGGTCGTGGCCATGTAGTAGAAGGTCGTGCCCAAGCCGGCGATCATGCCCAGCGAAGCCCCGATATTGCTGGCGCGCTTCCAGAAGATGCCGAGCACCAGCACCGGGAAGAAGGCCGCAGCAGCAAAGGAGAAGGCCGCGGAGACCAGGAACAGGATGTCAGCCGGCTTCTGCGCCGCCACAAAGGCCGCACACAGGGCCACGACCAGCAGCAGGACCTTGGAAATGGTCACGCGGCGGGCGGTGGAAGCGTTCGGGTCGATCATCTTGTAGTACAGGTCGTGCGACAACGCGTTGGCAATGGTCAGCAGCAGGCCGTCGGCCGTGGACAGCGCCGCGGCCAGGCCGCCGGCAGCTACCAGGCCGGAGATCACGTAGGGCAGACCGCCGATGGCGGGTGCCGCCAGCACGATGATGTCACCACCGATGCTCATCTCGTTGAGCTGCAAGATGCCGTCCTTGTTGATGTCAGTCACTGACAGCAGGCTCGGGTCGACCTTGTTCCATTCTGCGATCCAGAACGGCAGCTGATCGAATGGCGTACCGATCAGCACGCTGAACACCTCGAACTTCACCAGCACAGCCAGGGCCGGGGCCGTGAAGTAGAGCAGGAAGATGAAGAACAGCGACCAGGTCACCGACTCGCGAGCTTCGCGCACGCTGGGCACGGTGTAGTAGCGCATCAGGATGTGCGGTAGCGCGGCGGTACCCACCATCAGGCAGAAGATCAACGCCAGGAAGTTACGGCGCGAAACGTCGTAGGCTTTCTGTGCGGCAGCATCACCCTTGGGGTCACCCGAGAACTGGGCCGCATGGGGCGGCATGTTGTTCAGGGGTTTGGACTTGGCGTCCGCACCGGCCTTGGCAGCCGTCCAGGCCTTCTTGGCGGCATCAGCGTCCTTGGGCAGGGCAGCCAGGGCCTTCTCGGCGGCCGAGATGTCGGCTCCGGGTGCATTGGCGGCCTTCAGATCGGCGACTTTCTGGGTGGCTGCTGCCTTGTCGGCAGCCAGGGCGGCAGCGGGATCCTTGAGCTTCTCAGCCAGGGCGGCAGAGCGCTGCTTGAAGATCTCGCGGACTTCGAGTTCCTTGGGGTCGCTGGTCAGGCGCTTTTCCTGGGCGGTGACCTTCTCCAGCTGGTAGCCATAGACGGCCTGCGGGATCGGCACATTGGTCTGCTTCACGGACATCCACACCACCGGGATCATGTAGGCCACGATCAGGATGATGTACTGCGCCACCTGGGTCCAGGTCACGGCGCGCATGCCGCCGAGGAAGGAACACACCAGGATACCGCCGAGGCCCAGGAAAATACCGATCTCGAAAGCCACACCGGTCAGGCGGGCAGTGATCAGGCCCACGCCGTAGATCTGCGCCACCACGTAGGTGAAGGAGCAGAGGATGGCGGCCAGGATGCCCAGGAAGCGCGGCAGGTTGCCGCCATAACGCTCGCCCAGGAAGTCGGGAATGGTGAACTGGCCGAACTTGCGCATATAGGGCGCGAGGAACAGGGCCACCAGGCAGTAGCCGCCCGTCCAGCCCATGATGAAGGCCAGGCCGCCATAGCCGGTCAGGTACAGGGTACCCGCCATGCCGATGAAGGAGGCAGCCGACATCCAGTCCGCGCCCGTGGCCATGCCGTTGTACACAGCAGGCACACGGCGGCCGGCCACGTAGTACTCGGCCGCGTCCGTGGTGCGGCTCATGATGCCGATACCGGCATACAGGCCGATGGTGGCGAGCAGGAAGATGAAGCCGATCCAGCTACGCGGCAGGCCCATCTGCTCGAGGATGGCCAGGGCCACCACGAAGAACAGGAAACCACCGGTGTACCACTTGTAAACCTTGTTGAGGTTTTGCTTGAACGCCTTGTTGGCGGCCGCACCCGTCGGGCCGCCAGCGTCAGAACCAAACATTCCAGCCATGATTACTCCTCCCCTTCATGAACATCGTGCTCGATGTCCAGTTTGTTCATGTAACGGGCGTAGAAGCCGATGATCAGCACATAGATGATCAGCGAACCCTGCGCGCCCATCCAGAAACTGAACGGCCAGCCGAAGAAGTTGAAATTCAGGTCGCGGGCGAAATAACTCACGACAAAGGTCACGACGAACCAGATCGCCAGCAGGATGCCGGTGATATTGAGGTTCTTACGCCAATACTGGCGGTGGCTTTCGGTCAACTGCATGTTTACCTACCTCCAACAAAGTCACCCTCTCGGGCATTTCGCGATCACCACGTGTCTCTGGGCGTGGCCTGCAGGCCGGATCGCGGCTTATCGTTGTCTGACCCCGGCTTGCACCAGGGCCATCAAGTACCCGCTCAGCTGGTCGACGTGGCCGGGGTTGCACGCAACCCGGTCTCGCGTTCCAGCTGGGCGGCCACTTTCGGCTCGAAACCCTTGAGGTGGCGAATGATCTTCACCGCCTCGTCGGGCTCGTGCCTGTCAACATGAACCCGCGCCAGCTGATACCAGCCGAACGGGCTCATGGGCTGCAGTTCTGTATTGGTCTTGAGGGCCGCGACGGCTTCGTCGAAGCGGCGGACCTGGATCAGGACGAGGGCCAGGCCGTACCAGGCGCGGTCCATCTTGGGATCGATCTCGATGACACGGCGAAAGGCGACTTCGGCACGCGCGTGCTGGCCGGCTTCCTCAAGCATGTAGCCCAGGTTGAACCAGGCCGCCAGATTGTTCGCATGGCGGGCCGTCAGCTGCTCCTGCGCAGCCAGGGCCTCGGCCTTGAGGCCCTGCTGGGCCAACACGTGGGCCCGGCTGGCCAGGGCGTAGAAGTCATCGGGGCGCAAGGCCAGCATCTGCTCGAAACGATCGAGCGCCGACGCCTTCTGGTTGAACACCAGCAGCGCGATGGCCTGCAGCTTGAGGGAGAGGTAGCTCAGGGTGGCGTTCATTTGCAGAGCTCCACGCCGATCTGCAGGCAGGTCTGGATCTTGTAGATCGTGGCCCCCAGCCAGATGAAGAGCAGCAGCAGAAAGGCCACCAGGGGCACGTGGCGGTCCAGCACCAGTTTGGGCGTCAGCAGGCGCGCCACGCTTACGAAGGGCCGGGTCATGATCTGCAGGATTTGATAGAACAGGTTCTGCTCCTTCTTGGCGCCGGCCAGCAGGCCCAGCAGCCACTGGCCCAGCAAGGCCAGAAGGGCGATTTCAGCAATCAGTTTGATGGTGGACGCGACAGCGAGCATGAGAACCTATCAATGCAATTGGGGGCATTGTTAGGGTGGCGCTTACGACTTTCTTACAGGCCTGACCTCGGGCTGACTTTTCAAGGTCAAACCCTGACAGGGTTTTCCCGAAATTGAATAAAAAAACGGGCCGCCCGGCAAGAGCGGCCCGTTTTCAGGCCTGAAGCTTATGAATCGCCGCGAGGGGCGCTGGCCTTATTTCGCCAGGTTCTTCCAGGTCTCGACCACCGAATCGGGGTTCAGCGAGAGCGAGGTGATGCCCTTCTCGACCAGCCATTTGGCGAAGTCCGGGTGGTCGCTGGGGCCCTGGCCGCAGATGCCGACGTACTTGTTCTGCTTGCGGCAGGCCGTGATGGCGCGCTCGACCATGGCCTCCACGGCAGGGTCGCGTTCGTCGAAGTCAGCCGCCAGCAGTTCCATGCCGGAGTCGCGGTCCAGGCCCAGGGTGAGCTGGGTCAGGTCGTTGGAGCCGATCGAGAAGCCGTCGAAGAACTCAAGGAACTGGTCGGCCAGGATGGCGTTGCTCGGCACCTCACACATCATGACGATCTTCAGACCGTTCTCGCCGCGCTTGAGGCCGTGTTTGCCCAGCAGGTCGATCACCTTCTTGGCCTGGCCCAGGGTGCGCACGAAGGGCACCATGAGCTCGACGTTGGTGAGACCCATCTCCTCGCGCACGCGCTTCATGGCCTCGCACTCCATGGCGAAGGCCCCGGCGAAATCGGCGGAGAGATAGCGCGCGGCGCCGCGGAAACCCAGCATGGGGTTCTCTTCCTCGGGCTCGTAGCGACTGCCGCCGATGAGTTTGCGGTACTCGTTGCTCTTGAAGTCGGACAAGCGCACGATGACCGGCTTGGGCCAGAAGGCCGCGGCGATGGTGGCCACGCCCTCGGCGACCTTGTCGACGTAGAAGGCGCGCGGCGAGGCATGGCCGCGGGCCACGGACTCGACCGCCTTCTTCAGGTCGGCATCGATGTTCGGGTAGTCCAGGATGGCCTTGGGGTGCACGCCGATGTTGTTGTTGATGATGAACTCCAGGCGCGCCAGGCCCACGCCATGGTTGGGCAGCTGGGCGAAGTCGAAAGCCAGCTGCGGGTTGCCGATGTTCATGGTGATCTTGACGTCGATCTCGGGCATGGCACCGCGCTGCACCTCGGTCACTTCCATTTCGAGCAAGCCGTCGTAAATGTGGCCGGTGTCGCCCTCGGAGCAGCTCACGGTCACCAGGGTACCGTCCTTGAGGCGTTCGGTGGCGTCGCCGCAGCCGACCACGGCCGGGATGCCCAGTTCGCGCGCGATGATGGCCGCGTGGCAGGTGCGCCCGCCGCGGTTGGTGACGATGGCGCTGGCGCGCTTCATCACGGGCTCCCAGTTCGGGTCGGTCATGTCGGTGACCAGCACGTCGCCGGGCTGGACCTTGTCCATCTCGCTGATGTTGTGCACCAGGCGCACCGGGCCGGTACCGATCTTCTGGCCGATGGCGCGGCCTTCGGCCAGCACGGCGCTCTGGCCCTTGAGCTTATAGCGCATCTCGGCGGTGCCGGCTGCCTGGCTCTTCACGGTCTCGGGACGGGCCTGCAGGATGTAGAGCTGGCCGTCGGTGCCGTCTTTGCCCCACTCGATGTCCATGGGGCGACCGTAGTGCTGCTCGATCACCAGGGCGTATTTGGCCAGCTGCTCGACGTCGGCGTCGGTCAGCGAGTAGCGGTTACGCTGCTCGGTGGGCACGTCGATGGTCTTGACCAGCTTGCCGCCGGCCTTCTTTTCCTCAGGGCTGGAGAAGACCATCTGGATCAGCTTGGAGCCCAGGTTGCGACGCACCACGGCGCGCTTGCCGGCTTTGAGCATGGGCTTGTGCACGTAGAACTCGTCGGGGTTCACGGCGCCCTGCACCACCGTCTCACCCAGGCCGTAGCTGGAGGTGATGAAAACCACGTCCTCGAAGCCGGACTCGGTGTCGATGGTGAACATCACGCCGGCCGCACCCAGGTCGGAGCGCACCATGCGCTGCACGCCGGCCGACAGGGCCACGTCGGCATGGGCAAAGCCCTTGTGCACGCGGTAGCTGATGGCGCGATCGTTGTAGAGGGAGGCGAAGACCTCCTTCATCTTGTGCAGCACCTCATCGATACCGTGCACGTTCAGGAAGGTTTCCTGCTGGCCGGCAAAGGAGGCATCGGGCAGGTCTTCAGCGGTGGCGGAGGAGCGCACGGCGAAGGTGGCCTGGGCATTGCCGGCGGACAGCTTGGCGTAGTCCTCGCGGATGGCCTTTTCCAGGTCGGCCGGGAAGGGCTGGGCCTCGACCATGGCGCGGATCTCGGCGCCCACCGTGGCCAGGGCGCGCACGTCCTCGGTGTCCAGCGCATTCAGCTTGGCGTTAATGCGGTCGGCCAGGCCGCCGTGCTTGAGAAACTCGCGGAAAGCGTGGGCCGTGGTGGCAAAGCCGGTGGGTACGCGCACGCCCTGGGGCAGCTGCGAGATCATTTCGCCGAGGCTGGCGTTCTTGCCGCCAACCGCCTCGACGTCGGTCATCCTCAGGTTTTCAAACGGTACGACCAGGGCGGTCGGGCTGAAAAGTGCAGACATGGGAAAGCTCCAGAGTTTAAAAACCGGGGTACACAAGCCGGCACGATGCCGCTTGCGCCCATGCCAACGGCCAGCCTTTGCTCTTTTTCTGGTGGGGCGTTGCGTTGCATGGAAGAATCTATGGGTGAATCTGCGATTTTATTCCCACCCGGGGTAAACCATGCTGTTTTTGCATGTAACTCGATAACAATTTCCATACTCCAGCATCCACCGCCATGCCCAACCGCACCGTCTTTTTCATTTCCGATGGCACCGGCATCACGGCCGAGACCTTCGGCAATGCCATCCTGGCCCAGTTCGAGGTCGACCTGCACCACGTGCGCCTGCCCTTCATCGACACCGTGGACAAGGCGCACCAGGCGGTACGCCAGATCAACCACACGGGCGAGGTGGAAGGCAAAAAGCCCATCGTCTTCACCACCCTGGCCAACGAAGAGGTGCACCAGATCATCAACGAGGGCTGCAAGGGCATGTTGCTGGACATGTTCGGCACCTTCGTGAACCCGCTGGAGGAGGAGCTGGGCATCAAGTCGCACCACCGCATCGGGCGCTTCAGCGACGTCAGCAAGAGCCAGGCCTACCATGACCGCATCGAGGCCATCAACTTCTCGCTGGCGCACGACGACGGCCAGTCCAACCGCGACTTGGCCAGCTCGGACGTGATCCTGGTGGGTGTGAGCCGCAGCGGCAAAACGCCGACCTCGCTGTATCTGGCCATGCAGTACGGGCTGAAGGCCTCCAACTACCCGCTGATCCCGGAAGACTTCGAGCGTCAGCACCTGCCCCCGGCCCTGGTGCCCCACAAGGCCAAGATCTTCGGTCTGACCATCAACCCCGATCGGCTGAGCGAGATCCGCAATGAGCGGCGCCCCAACTCCAAGTACGCCTCGCTGGAGAACTGCCGTATGGAAGTGTCCGCCGCCGAGTCCATGATGCGGCGCGCCGGCATCCGCTGGCTCTCGACCACCACCAAGTCGATCGAAGAGATCGCCACCACCATCCTGCAGGAGATCCGACCCGAGCGGCTGAGCTACTAGGCCCCCCTCCCGTCCCGACAACCGGCCGGCATCCCTGCCCGGCCGGTTTTTTTACGTCAATAGCAATAAACGTAATGCGAATGATTTGTATTTGTGTATACTTCGTAAATCTTGTGTAGCAAGCCACGCCGTCGGGCCCTAGGGCCCCGGACGGTTGTAGCCAGCCATCGCTTCTTCAACCCACTGGCGCTACAACCATGACCCAACAGCAACACCACCTCAAGAAAACCCTCCCCGCCCGCGCACTGCGGGCTAACCCGTCCCAGCCCCTGGCATCGTCCGCACTGCTGCCGCTGGGTGCCATGCTGCTGGCCGGCTCCATGAGCGCGCTGGCCCAGACGGCCGAGACCGATGGCAGCAAGACCCTGGGCACCGTGATCGTCAAGGAACAGGCCGAAGCACCGGAGGGCAAGGATGCTTACCGCGCCACCGAAACCGGCATCGGCAAGGGCCGGCAGCAACTGCGCGACATCCCGCAATCGGTGACGGTGGTGACCGAAAAGCTGATCGACGACCGCAACCTCGACACCCTGAAGGAAGCCCTGAAGAACACCGCCGGCATCAGCTTCCAGGCTGCGGAAGGTGGCGAGGAAGACATCCGCCTGCGCGGCTTTTCCCTGGCCACCACGGGCGACATCTACATCGACGGCATGCGCGACCCGGCCTTCTACGATCGCGACACCTTCAACCTGGACCGCCTGGAGCTGCTGCGCGGCTCGGCCTCCATGCTGTTCGGCCGCGGCTCCACGGGCGGCGCCGTCAACCAGGTCAGCAAGGTGCCGCGCCTGATCGACGAACACCAGGTCGACGTCACCGTCGGCAGCTACAACTACCGCCGCGTGGTAGGCGACTTCAACCTCAAGACGGATGACAGCGCTGCGCTGCGCCTGAACGTGATGGACACCAAGGCCGACAACAACGGCGCAGGCAGCAGCATCGACAAATACGGTGTGGCCGGCACCTACCGCTGGGGCATCGGCGAGCGCAACGAATACTCGGTGGGCCTGTACCAGCTAACCAACAACAACGGCATCAACTACGGCATGCCGTGGATACGCCCTTATGCCGGCGCGCCCGCCTCAGAAACGACCACGCTGCCGGTCAACCCGAACAGCTACTACGGCACGGCCAGCGACTACAACAAGGGCACGGCCAACAGCCTGACCTTGTCGCACCTGCACCGCTTCGACGACGGCGCCGAGCTCAAGACCCAGGTCCGCCGCGGCGTCTACACGCGCGACCAGCGTGCCGGCACCGTGCGCATCCAGGGCAATTCGAACGCCGCGCCCACGACGACCAACCTCCAGAACTTCAGCGATGCCACGGTCCTGACCCGCGGCACCCAGCTCAAGATCCAGGACCTGAACAACGTCGTGGCCCAGAGCGACTACAGCACCAAGTTCGAAGCCCTGGGCTTCAAGCATGAGCTGCTCACCGGCATTGACACGGTCATGGACACCAAAACGGTCTACGCGGCCCGCTCGGCCACGCAGGGCGGCGTCACGCTGACCAAGCCCACCACCACGGTCGGCTCGCCGGACGACGGCGCCACGGTCAACGAGGCCTCGCGCGTGCTGCGCATCAACAACCAGTACGACTCCGTGGGCTGGGGCGCCTATGTGCAGGACCTGGTCCAGGTCGCGCCGAAATGGAAGCTGCTGGGCGGCCTGCGCTTCGACCACATGATCGGCAACTATGTCACCTACGCCATCCCCACCAACGCCGCGGGTCCGGAGACCGCCACGAACTACCAGATGACCGTGGCCGGCTGGAGCCAGCGCCTGGGTGCCCTCTTCCAGCCCAATGCGCTGGACTCCTACCATGTCTCCGCCGGCTCGTCCTTCAACACCTCAGGCGACACCTACTCGCTGAGCGCGCAGAACGTGGACACGGCGCCCGAACAGAGCTACAACCTCGAACTCGGCGCCAAGCTGGACTCGTCCGACAAGCGCTACACCACGCGTCTGGCGGCCTTCCACACCGTCAAGTTCAACGAGCGCAACACCGACCCGCTGCTCAATATCGCAGTCCTTTCCGGACGTCGCCACGTCTCCGGCCTGGAGGCCGACGTGACGGGTCGCCCGGTGCCGAAATGGGAAGTCTTCGGCTCCTTCATGTGGCTGCCCGACGCCATGATCGACGTGGGCGCCCAGGGCGCCGAGGGCCAGGGCCAGCGCCCCTCGCTCACACCCATCTATTCCGGCACGCTGTGGAACACCTACCAGGTCACCCAGCCCCTGCGCCTGGGTGCCGGCGTGAACTTCCGCGGCGAACAGACGCCGCTGCGCAACCCGGGCTGGAAAGTGCCGGCCTACGCCACGCTGGACCTGATGGCCGAATACAAGTTCAGCGAACGCTACAGCGTGAAAGGCAACATCAGCAATGTCACCGACCGTCTGTATGCCGACCAGCTGTACGACGGCCACTACATCCCCGGTGCCGGCCGCCTGGTGCAGCTGACCCTGTCCGCCAAACTCTGAGACCCGCCTGACCTGCGCCCGCCATGCTGCTGCAAATCCCCGACATCCTGAACGCCGACGAACTCCAGCGCGCCCGCGCGCTGCTGGCCGACGCGCCCTGGACCGACGGCAGGCACAGCGCCGGCACGCAGGCCGCGCAGGTGAAGAACAACGAACAGCTGCCGCACGACTGCGAGGCGGCGCGCCAGATCCGTGCCATGGTGCTGCGCGGGCTGGACCGCAGCCCGCAGTTCTTCTCGGCCGCCCTGCCCAAGAAGGTCTTCACACCGCGCATCAACCGTTACGGCGGCGACGCCAACCACTACGGCCATCACATCGACAACGCCATCCGCGCGCTGCCCGACAGCGGTCAGCGCGTGCGCACCGATGTCTCCTGCACCGTCTTCCTGGCCGAGCCGCACGAGTACGAGGGTGGCGAGTTGTGCATCGCCGACACCTATGGCGAACAGGCCGTCAAACTGCCGGCCGGCCATATGGTGCTCTACCCCGGCACCAGCCTGCACCAGGTGCGCCCCGTCACGCGCGGCCACCGCCTGGCCTGCTTCTTCTGGATCGAAAGCATGGTGCGCAGCGACGAGCAGCGCCGCCTGCTCCACGAACTCGACATGAACCTGCTGCGCCTGCGCCAGCAGCACGGCGAAGGCGCCGAGACCACCGCGCTGACCGGCACGTACCACAACCTGTTGCGCATGTGGGCCGACACATGACAGGGACGCCCTCTCTGGACGCCCTGCCCGCCGGGCTCATCAACCTGGCCGACCACGAGGCCCATGCCCGCGCGCGGCTGGACGAGAACGCCTGGGCCTATTTCAGCGGCGGCGCGGCCGACGAGCTCACGCTGGCGGCCAACCGCAGCAGCTGGGACACGCTGCAGTTGCTACCGCGCGTGCTGCAGCCCTTGAGCGGCGGCCACACCCGCGTGCGCCTGCTGGGCCGCACCCTGGCCCACCCCATCCTGCTGGCACCGGTGGCCTTCCAGCGCCTGGCGCACCCGGACGGCGAACTCGCCACGGCCCACGCCGCGGCCGCGCTCGGGGCCGGCCTGGTCCTCAGCACCCAGGCCAGCATCCCGCTGGAAACCGTGGCCCGTGCCGTGCGGGACGAAGCCAGCCGCGGCCCGCTCTGGTTCCAGCTCTACTTGCAGGAAGATCGGGGCAGCACAGTTGAACTGGTGCAGCGCGCCGAAACCGCAGGTTACGAAGCCCTGGTGCTCACCGTGGACGCACCGGTGCACGGCGCGCGTGACCGCGAACGCCGCGCCAGCTTTGCCCTGCCCCCGGGTGTGCACGCCGTCAACCTGGAAGGCCAGCCCCCGGCCACGCTGCCCAGGCTCATGCCGGGCCAGAGCGCGCTCTTCGATGGCCTGCTGCGCCGGGCCCCGACCTGGGATGACCTGGCCTGGCTGCAGACGCAGACGCGCCTGCCCATCCTGCTCAAGGGCGTGCTGCATCCCGCAGACGCGCGCCAGGCCGCGGGCCTGAACGTCGCCGGTCTGGTGGTATCCAACCATGGCGGCCGCACGCTGGACACCACGCCGACCACGGCGGCCGTGCTGCCGCGCATCGCCGACGCACTGGGTGGCACGCTGCCCTTGCTGGTCGATGGCGGCATCCGGCGCGGCACCGATGTGCTCAAGGCCCTGGCGCTCGGCGCCTCGGCCGTCCTCGTCGGCCGGCCTTACATCTACGGCCTGGCCAACGCCGGCGCCCTGGGCGTGGCCCATGTGCTGCGCCTGCTGCGCGATGAACTCGAAGTGGCCATGGCCCTGTGCGGCTGCAGGACGCTGGAACAGATCCCGTCGGACCTGCTCTGGCCGTCATCATGAAAAGTGTTGCCATCTCATTAGATACGAATAATTCTCATTTATAATAGACCACATCATGTCCCCCCTGATCCTCCTCGGCAGCCTCGCGCTGGTCACACTGGCCAGCGGCTGGATCTTCCGGAAGTAGGCCGGGACGAAGCCCGACAATATGAACCTTGCCCAGCCCGCATTCTTCCAGCCGACCATGAACCGACGCCTGCTCATCGCTGCCAGCGTGGTGCTGTTGCACGTGGGCGTGCTGTGGGCGCTGCAAAGCGGCCTGATGCGCCGCGCCGTCGAGGTCATCATCCCCGGCGAAATCCTCAGCGAATTCATCAGCCCCCCCGCCCCCGAG
>CAUPMJ010000002.1:0-440868 GCA_963512455.1 uncultured Hylemonella sp.
AGAAGGCGAGCCGAAGTCAGGGCCCCTGCGGGGTACCTTGCGCTGCTCGCATCGAGCGGGGTCGGGCTAAACTCGCTGCGCTCAAACAACGCCCGCCCTGATCCGCCCGCTGCTGCGCTGCTCAGCCCTGCCACACGGCATAGGGGACCCAACAGCCGGAAACCAAACAACCGAACCCCACAAGGACGCGCCATGGTGCGTCCTTGTTGTTTTGGGTTTTGGTATCCGGTTCCCCCGCCGTAATGAGGAGGCGAGTAGCGCAGGGAGCGGCGGATCAAGAAGCGCAGATGTTTGAGCGTAGCGAGTTTCTGCGCTTCCCGCCGGTCCCGAGCAACGCAGCGTGCCCGTAGCGTAGCGGAGGGACGACGAATCCGGCTCGCCTTCTTTTGCTTACTTTTCTTGGCGACGCAAGAAAAGTGAGTGCCCTGCCGGGGGCACATCCCGGCAATGCCACGCAAGCAAAGGCCTCAGCCAAAGAGAAACTCAGTCCGCCTGCAAGGCAGACAACTCCGCATCACTAAAGCCCGCAGCACGACGAGCATCGAGGTTAAACGGCCTCTTCAACTTAGGCGCCTCGTACTTGACGGTCAATTCAGCGTAGGTAGCAACAGGCTCCACCCCCCGCTGCCCACAAGCCCACGCATACCACCGGTTGCCCGTAGCAACATGCCCAATCTCATCCCGCAAGATGATGTCCAGGATCTCCCCCGCCCGATGATCCCCGATGGAAACCAGCTTGGTCTTCACCGCCGGTGAAGCGTCGAGGCCGCGGGCCTCCAGCGTACGCGGCACCAGCGCCACGCGGGCCAGCAGGTCACCGCGCGTGCGCTCCGCCATGGACCACAGGCCGTCGTGCGCCGGGAAGTCGCCGTAATCAAAACCCAGCGTCCGCAGGTGGTTGCGCAAAAGCGTGAAGTGGTAGGCCTCTTCAAACGCCACCTGCAGCCAGTCTCGATAAAACGCTTCTGGCAGGCCAGCAAAGCGCCAGCAGATGTCCAGCGCCAGGTCGATGGCGTTGCGCTCGATGTGGACGATGGAATGCACCAGGGCGGCGTGGCCGCGCGGGGTGGCCAGCGACCCGGTCTTGATCTGGGTATGTGGCAGCAAGGGCGGGCGCTCGCTGCGCCCAGGCACGCCGGGCGGCTCGGCGAACTCACGGGCACAGTCGATCGGGCCATTGCGGTCCAGCGCGGTGACGCCGGCGGCCTTGGCCACGGGGTCGGCCAGGGCCAGCAGTTCGAGGCAGCGTGCGCGCAGTTCCATGGTGGCGAAATTATCCCCCTAGAATGATTGGCAAATCACCAGAGCCACCATGTCCACCCCCACCGCAGCCCCCGATCAGCCGGTCACCGGCGACCAGACCGCCATTGCCCGCCAGGCCATCCTGGACGAGGGGCGCAACGTCATCGGCTACGAACTCTACGATCGCTCCCTGGGCGCCGAAGCGCACACCGCGGCCAGCGACGCCGAGCTGCTGTTCAACGTGCTCTCGCACGCCGAGCACCAGGCGCTCATGGGTCGCAAGACCATGTTCATCAACTGTACGCACGAGAGCCTGGTGGGGCGGCATCTGGAGCTGATCCACCCCGAGCGTGTGGTGCTGGAGATCCCGCCGCTGGAAGGGAACAGCCCCGCCGAGATCGAAGCCCGCCTGCCCGTGCTGATGGAAGTGCGCCGCAAAGGTTTTCGCCTGGCCTTCAGCCAGGTCATGCTCACCCGCCCTTACGCCGCCTGGCTGCCACTGGCCAGCTACATCAAGCTGGACATGTCGCAGCTCAAATCCGAGCTGATCGAGCCGCTGGTGAAGTTTGCGCAGAAGCACAGCACAGCCAAGCTCATCGCCGAGAAGGTGGAGACTGCCGAGCAGCACGAGCTGGCGGCGCGACACGGTATCAAGCTCTTCCAGGGTTACTGGTTCGCCACGCCGGTGCTGG
The DNA here is from genome assembly GCA_963512455.1 of uncultured Hylemonella sp. GTDB lineage: Bacteria > Pseudomonadota > Gammaproteobacteria > Burkholderiales > Burkholderiaceae_C > Hylemonella. The sequence goes on from CAUPMJ010000002.1 coordinate 1,935, forward strand.
TCAAGGGCCAGACCCTGCGCCCGGCCCAGGCCCACATCATCGAGCTGATCAACCTCGTGCGGCGGCAGGGCGATGTGGCCGAGATCGAGGCGCTGCTCAAGCGCGACCCCACGTTGTCCTTCAACCTGCTGCGTTTCATCAACTCGGCCGGTTTCGGCCTGAGCTGCGAGATCACCTCCTTCCGCCACGCGGTGATGATCCTGGGCATGCAGAAGCTGTTCCGCTGGGCCGCGCTGCTGATGACCACCTCGCGCGTGGGCGGCACCGCGCCGGCCGTGGGCAATATGGCGGTGGTACGCGGTCGGCTCATGGAACTGCTGGCCGCCGAGCTGCTGCCGCCCGATGAGGTCGACGACGCCTTCGTGGTCGGCGTGTTCTCGCTGCTGGACACCATGCTGGGCCTGCCCATGGCGCAGGCGCTGGAGTCGATCTCGCTCTCGGCCCACGTGACCGACGCGCTGCTCCACCGCAAGGGCATGTTCGCGCCCTTCCTGGAGCTGACCCTGGCCTGCGAATCGGCCGACGACGAAGCCTTTGCCCGCGCCGCCACGCAGTTGCACCTCTCCAACCACCAGGTTAACTGGGCCCACCTGCAGGCCCTGAGCTGGGCCGAAAACCTCGACCCGACCAACGCCTGACGGCGGTTCAGGACAGCTGGGCGATCACCGGGCCGCCGCGCTGCAGTGCGCGCTGGTAGGCCGGGCGCGCGTTCATGCGCTCACGCCAAGCCCGCACGTGCGGATAAGGCGTGGTGTCCGTGCCGCGCGTGAGCGCGGCCTCGACGGCAAAACTCATCTGGAAGTCCGCGATGCTCAGCGCCTCGCCGGCAAACCAGGTGTTGCGAGCCAGATGGTCTTCCATGTAAGCCAGCGCCCCCACGACATTGGGCTCGATCAGCCGCGCGATGACCTTGGCGCAGAGCTGGCGCGCGATGGGCTTCACGAAAAAGGGCATGCGCTGGCGCGGGATGCTCATGAAAACCAGTTTCATCACCAGCCAGTTCATCAGCGAGCCCTCGGCGTAGTGCATCCAGAAGCGGCACTGGCGATGCGCGGGAGTACCCGGCTTCGGGACCAGCTGCGCCAGCTCACCGCTGGCCTGGGCGCCGTAGCGTTCGGCCAGGTATTCGATGATGGCGCCGGATTCGGCGATGACCTCTTCGCCGTCGGTGATGACGGGCGACTTGCCCAGGGGATGGATCTTCTTGAGCTCGGGCGGGGCCAGGCGGGTCAGCGGGTCGCGCGCGTAGACCTTGAGTTCATAGGACAGGCCCAGTTCTTCAAGCAACCAGAGGACGCGCTGCGAGCGCGAGGTTTCGAGATGGTGGACGGTGATCATGGGCAGGCTCCGGGAAAATTTTCTAACCGCGCGGATGGTGCTGCGCATGCAGCGATTTGAGGCGCTCACGCGCCACGTGGGTGTAGATGGTCGTGGTGGAGATGTCGGCATGCCCCAGCAGCATCTGCACGGCGCGCAGGTCGGCGCCGTGGTTGAGCAGATGGGTGGCAAAGGCGTGGCGCAGGGTGTGCGGCGAGAGCGGCGCCGTGATGCCGGCGGCCAGCGCATGCTTTTTCACGATCATCCAGAACATCACGCGCGACATGGCCTCGCCGGCGCGTGTGCCGCGCAGGGTGACAAAGAGGTCGTCGGTCTGCTTCTCCCCCAGCAGGGCCGGGCGCGCCTCCTGCAGGTAACGCTGCAGCCAGCCGGAAGCCACCTCGCCGAAGGGCACCAGGCGCTCCTTGTTGCCCTTGCCGAAAACCCGCAGCACGTGCTCGGACAGGCTGACGTTGTAGGTCTTCAGGCCCACCAGCTCGCTCACGCGCAGGCCGCTGGCGTACATCAGCTCGAGCATGGTGCGGTCACGCACGGCCAGCGGCGTTTCCTCACCGGGTGCCGTCAGCAGGGCCTCCACCTGGGCTTCGCTCAGGGTCTTGGGCACGCGCAGGGGCTGTTTGGCAGCCTGCAGGCGCAGGGTGGGGTCGGCGGCGGTGTGGCGCTCGCGCAGGGCCCAGCGGAAGTAGCGCTTGAAGACGGTCAGGCGGCGGTTGGCCGTGGTGGCACGCGTGGCCGCGTGCCGCTCGGAAAAGTAGCCATTGATGTCGTGTTCCGTGGTCTCCAAAAGCGTACGCCCGCGGGCGGCGAGCCAGCGGGCGTAGAGCGTGAGATCGCGGCGGTAGGCCGTCAGCGTGTTGCGCGACAGGCCTTCCTCCAGCCACAGGGCATCGACAAAGGCGTCGATGGACGCATCGTCTCCCAGGCCCTGTGCCACGGGGGGATCAATCGAGCTTGAGGCCGGCGGTATCGACCACCTTCTTGTAGACCAGGTATTCGGCCTTCATCTGCTCGGCGAATTGCGCGGGCGTGTTGCCCACGACCAGGGAGCCAGTGTCCTCGATGCGCTTGCGAACGGCCGGATCCTGCAGCACCTGGCGCACGGCCGCGTTGACCTTGTCCACCACCTCCTTGGGCAGCCCCTTGGGGCCGAGGATGCCGTAATAGGCCATGCGGTTCACCGGCTCCAGCCCCACTTCCTTGAAGGTGGGCACATTGGGCAGAACGGCCAGGCGCTGCGGGGCGGCGACGACGATCGGCACCAGGCGGCCGGCCTGGATGAAGGGCAGCGCCGAGGGCAGGTTGTCAAAGATGATCGGCACCTGGCCGGCCACCGTGTCGTTCAGGGCCGGGCCCGCACCCCGGTAGGGGATGTGCGTGATGAAGGTGTTGGTCTGGCTCTTGTAGAGCTCGGTCTGCAGGTGGCCGATGCCGCCCGTACCCGAGGTGGCGTACGAGTACTTGCCCGGCGACTTCTTCAGCTCGGCCAGGAAGCCCTTGTGGTCCTTGGCCGGGAAGCTGGGGTGCACGGCAATCACATTGGGCGTGGCCGCAATATTGATGATGGCGGTGAAGTCCGTCAGGGCGTTGTAGGGAATCTTGGCGTTGATGGCCGGGTTGGCTGCCGTGGTCGACACGGTGGCCATGGCCAGCGAGTAACCGTCCGGCGTGGCCTTGGCCGTCTCGTTGGCACCGACCACACCGCCGCCGCCGGCCTTGTTCTCCACCACCACCGGCTGGCCCAGGGCTTTGCCCAGCGGATCGGCGATGACACGCGCGATGATGTCGGTGGTGCCGCCGGGCGCGAAGGGCACCTGCAGCTTGATCGGCTTGGTGGGATAGCCCTGGGCAAAGGCGGTGCTGGCGGCAGCCAGCAGGCTGAGGGCGAAGAGAGCGCGTCGCTGCATGGTGAAGGTCTCCTGGACAGATGAAGGATGACCGATTCTATTGCCCCAGCAGGCCGTTTTTAAGTCGGGTATCCACGGGGTCAGGCCCGACGAAGATCTCCAGCAGCGCCTGGTAGAAATCGGCACCGCCGATGGCCGTGCCGCGCGGCACCTCGTTGACGGCCAGCAGCAGGCCCTGTTCGGGCACGTAATCCAGGGTGATGGTGTCGCCTTCGCGGGCCACACCGATGGAGTCGATCGTGCGCGAGAAGCGCTGCACGCGATCCTGCATGGCGGCCCACTCGGCGTCCGTGACGTTCTTGCGCATGCCGTCGACCAGCGCCTGCTTGACATGGTCGGAGCCGACCTCCATCAGCATGCGCAATTGCAGGCGCTTGGGGCCACTCTGACTCAGCGCCTCGGGACCGGCCACGACCTTCTCGGTCAGGTAAAGCCCGGCCACGAAGGCCTTGAAGATGTAGATGGCGCGCACGCCCAGGCCATTGAGTTGCAGGTCGCGACTGCCCAGGCGGGCCGTGTCGTCGAAACGCTGGCCTTCGAGGGTAGCCGCCTGCGCGGGAGCAAAGGCCAAGACAGCCGCCAGCGCCAGCAGGGGAAGAGAAAACAGCTTGTTCATGACCTTAAAACGCCGCAGGCGTGGATCTGGCTGACAGGCCACCACCGTGTGGGCTGGTATTCTCGCCATGTGAACTACGCCCAGCTGCTTTTCCCCGATTTTTCCCTGATCCTGTGTGGTTATCTGGTCTGCCGCTACACCGCGCTGAACCGCCCGGTCTGGGACCAGGTCGAGATCCTGGTCTACTACTTTCTCTTCCCCGTGCTGCTGTTCCACAGCATCGTGAAGAGCCCGCTGGACCTCTCGGCCGCCTCCAGCCTGATCGGCGCCGGGCTGGCCATGGGCGTGAGCGGCATCGCCCTGTCCTACGCCCTGCCCCATCTGCCTTTCATCGGCCGCCATGTCGATGCGCGCCTGCACGCCGCCAGCGCCCAGGTAGCCTTCCGTTTCAACTCCTTCATCGGCCTGGCCCTGGCGGACCGCCTGGCGGGCCCCGAAGGCCTGCTGCTGCTGGCGGTGCTGATCGGCTTTTGCGTACCGCTGTTCAACGTGGGCGCGGTCTGGCCCATGGCGCGCCATGCGCAGCGCAGCGTGGGGCGCGAACTGCTGCGCAACCCGCTGATCATCGCCACGGTCTCGGGGCTGGTTGCCAACGTGCTGGGTTTCAGGGTGCCGGCCTGGGCCGATCCCACGCTCAGCCGCATCGGCGCCGCTTCGCTGGCCCTGGGCCTGATGGCGGCTGGCGCCGGCCTGCGCTTTTCCAGCCTGGGCCAGGGCAAGGTGCTCGCGGTGGCCGTGCTGGCCATCAAACACCTGCTGCTGCCGCTGATCGCCCTGGGCCTCTCACGGGCTTTCGGCCTGACGCCGGTGCAGACCACCATCCTGCTGGCCTTCTCGGCCCTGCCCACGGCGTCCAGCTGCTACGTGCTGGCCGCACGCATGGGCTACGACGGCGCCTACGTGGCCGGACTGGTCACGCTATCGACCCTGCTGGGCGTGGTCAGTCTCTCGTTCGCGCTGGGCGTGCTGGGCGTGCTGCGTTAGGGAAACCCGCTCACTGCTTGAGCAGTTCGGCCATGAAGGCGTGGATGGCCTCCAGGTCGGGTTTGAGCGAGGTGTAGGCAATGCCCTCGCGGCGCAACAAGGCGCGCATGCCGCGGTCGACTTCCTTGGCCTGCTCCTCGTCCTGGAAGCGGCCGGTATGGATGTACTTGCGCTCGCCGCGCTCGACCATGATGTTGACGTTGTTGTGCTGCTTGTACCAGTCCAGGATCTGCTTGCGGGTCTTGGCCACGTCGCAGATGTTGTCGGGGAAGAACTCGTTGTAGTAGAGGATCTGCGGCAGCGAAGACTCACCCACCAGGAACTGCACCTGCCCGTCGAGCAGCTCCAGCATGTGAAACTGCTGCTGCGCGATCTTGTACTGGTTGCGCAGGCCCTCGTAGTCTTTTTGCCACACCAGCGATTTGGCGTAGTCCGGTATCAGTTCCACCGACTTGTGATGCAGGTGCAGGTACAGGATGATGGCGGCAGTGAACAGCGACTTTTCGCAGCCTGGCCCGCCGATGATGTTGATCACCTTCGTCGGGTACATGCGCATCTTGTTTTCCGGCAGGTGGGGCGAGACGTAGGTGTATTGCATGGTCATGTTCCGACTCCGTCATTCACGCGGGGGCCTGTGGGTCCGCTTGCTGGGCCAGGGCCCAGGCGGCGTGCTCGCGCACCAGCGCACTCCCCTGCGCCAGTTGCCCCTGCAGTGCCCCGACTATCGCAGGGTCATGCGCCACGCGCAAGGCATTTCCCAGCGCCACCACGATGTTGCGTTGCCAGCGCTCGTGCCCGATGCGCCGGATCGGACTGCCTTCGGTGCGCTGCAGAAACTCGGCCTCGCTCCATCCCAGCAACTCCAGCAGTGCCCCCCCGCTCATGCCGGGGCGCGGCGCGAAATCCGGCAAGGGGCTGCGCTGCGCGTACTTGTTCCAGGGGCAGATGAGCTGGCAGTCGTCGCAGCCGTAGATGCGGTTGCCCATCAGCGGGCGCAGCTCCAGCGGAATCGGCCCGGCATGCTCGATGGTCAGGTAGGAGATGCAGCGCCGCGCGTCCAGCTTGCCCGGGCCCAGGATGGCCTGGGTGGGGCAGATGTCGATGCAGGCGCTGCAGCTGCCGCAATGGTTGCTGACGGGTTCGCTGGCCGGCAGGGCCAGGTCCACATAGATCTCGCCCAGGAAGAACATGGAGCCGGCCTCGCGGTTGAGCACCAGGGTGTGCTTGCCACGCCAGCCCTGGCCGCTGCGTGTGGCCAGCTCCGCCTCCAGCACCGGGGCCGAGTCGGTGAAGACGCGGTAACCGAAGGGCCCCGCCTCGGCCGCCATGCGGTCGGCCAGCTGCTGCAGGCGCGCGCGCAGGACCTTGTGGTAGTCGCGGCCCCGGGCGTAGAGCGAGACGATGCCCTCCGTAGGGCGTTGCAGGCGCTCGAACTCGATGGCCTGCCAGCCCTCGGGCATACTCGTGCTCAGGTAGTCCAGACGTGCGGTGATCACGCTCACCGTGCCCGGCACCAGTTCGGCCGGGCGGGCGCGTTTGAGGCCGTGTGCGGCCATATAGGCCATCTCACCGTGGAAACCACGCGACAACCAGTCGCGCAATCCCGGTTCTGCGTCCGACAAATCGACACCGCTCACGCCGATTTGGGAAAATCCGAGTTCACGGGCCCAGGTCCGTATCCGGGAAATGAATTGACTGCTGCTGAACGTCACGAAGCCATTGTAGAAACCCGCGTCCTGCCCGACGAATCCGCCACGCAGGCCCTGGCCGGCGTGCTGGCGGCGCAGCCGTCCCTGCGCAACGCCTTCATCGAACTGCACGGCAACCTGGGCGCGGGCAAGACCACCCTGGTGCGCCACCTGTTGCGGGCCCTGGGTGTCGCCGGCCGCATCAAGAGCCCCACCTATGCCGTGGTGGAGCCGCATGAGGTGCCCGGGCTCAACATCTGGCACTTCGACTTCTACCGTTTCAGCGACCCGCGCGAATGGGAAGACGCGGGCTTTCGCGACCTGTTCGCCAGCCCCGGCCTCAAGCTGGCCGAATGGCCCGAAAAGGCCACCGGCCTGCTGCCCGTGGCCGACCTCGCCATCGAGCTGCAGGTACAGGCTGACGAATCACGCCTGGCCCTGTTGACGGCACGTACGCCAACCGGCATGACCTTGCTCAGAGGTCTGAAGGAGGCGCTCGCATGATCCAGCGGCGCGACCTGATCCAGGCCGGCACACTGGTGCTGCTGCTGGGCCGCGCCCAGCTGGCCAGCGGTGCAGCCATCGTGGCGGTGCGGGTCTGGCCGGCCGAGGACTACTCGCGCGTCACGCTCGAATCGGACACCGAACTCAAGGCCAAACAGAGTTTCATCGGCCAGCCCCCACGGCTGGCCGTGGACATCGAGGGCATCGAGCTCAACCCCGCGCTGCGCGAACTGGTGGCCAAGGTGCTGCCCGACGACCCCAACATCGCCGGCATCCGCGTGGGCCAGTACGCGCCGGGCGTGGTGCGCCTGGTGATCGACCTCAAGCAGGCCATCAAGCCCCAGGTCTTCACGCTCAAGCCCATCGAGCCCTACCAGCACCGCCTGGTGTTCGACCTCTACCCCACCCAGCCGCCCGATCCGCTGGCCGCACTGATTGCCGAACGCCTGGGGCAGAAGGGCCCGGCCCCTGCCGCCCCGGCACCGCGCACCGACACCGACCCGCTGGGCGACCTGATCGCGCGCCACACCGACAAGGCACCCGGGCCGGGTCTGCCCCCCGTACCCGCGCTGCCGCCACGCGGCAATGGGACCGACCGGCTCATCATCATCGCGCTGGACCCCGGCCACGGCGGGGAGGACCCGGGCGCGATCGGCCGCAATGGAACGCGCGAGAAGGACGTGGTGCTGCGCCTGGCGCGGCGCCTGCGCGACCGCATCAACGCCAGCAGCGTCAACGGCCACACCCTGCGCGCCTTCCTCACGCGCGACGGCGACTTCTTCGTGCCCCTGCACGTGCGCGTGCAGAAGGCGCGTCAGGTGCAGGCTGACCTGTTCGTGAGCATCCACGCCGACGCCTTCTTCACCCCCCGCCCGCAGGGGGCCAGCGTGTTCGCGCTGAGCCACGGCGGGGCTTCGAGCAGCGCGGCGCGCTGGATGGCGGCCAAGGAAAACAAGGCCGACCAGATTGGCGGCATCAACGTCAAGGCCAAGGATGCGCAGGTGCAACGCGCCCTGCTGGACATGAGCACCAGTGCGCAGATCAAGGACAGCCTGCAGCTTGGCAGCACACTGCTCAGCGAGATCGGCCGTGTCGGCAAGTTGCACAAGCCGCGCGTCGAACAGGCCGGGTTCGCCGTGCTGAAAGCGCCCGACATCCCCAGCGTGCTGGTGGAGGCCGCCTTCATCAGCAACCCGGAAGAGGAAGCCAAGCTCAACAGCGAGGCCTACCAGGAGCAACTGGCCCAGGCGCTGATGCGTGGCATCGAAGGCTATTTCGCCAAGAACCCGCCGCTGGCACGTAACCGCAGCGTTTGAGACGTGTTCGCACGCATGGATTGGATCGTCCACTATCCCGCCCTGCGCCATCTGCACATGGGCCTGGCCTTCACCAGCGGCGCGCTGTTCGCCGTGCGCGGCGCGGCCGTGCTGGCCCGCCAGCGCTGGCCCCTGCACCCGGTGCTGGGGCGGCTCAGCGCCATCATCGACACCGGCCTGCTGGCCGCCGCTCTGCGCCTGCTGTGGGAGCTGCGACTCAACCCCCTGGTCACGCCCTGGCTGCAGGTCAAGCTCGCCGTGCTGCCGCTCTACATCGTGCTAGGCATGCTCGCGCTCAAGTACGCGCGGCGGCGGGAAGCCAAGGCACTTTGCTACCTCGGCGCTCTGGCCTGCTACGGCTTCATGGTTTCGGTGGCGCTGACCCACTCGCCCTGGGGCGTGTTCACCAGCTTCTGAGTCAGGCGCCCTTAGGCTTTACAGCAGGCGGCCAGCCCACGGTCTGCGTTAGCAGGATCTGCTGGTCGGCGCTTAGCCCCATGGCCTGCCCCAGCGCATGTCGGTCGAACCAGGCACGCACCACGGTCACCAGGCCGGCCGAGGCGCAGCACAGGTAGACGTTCTGCGCCATGGCCCCCGCGGCCACCGAGGCATAGGACTCGCGCATGGCGGCCGGCACGGTCTTCATGCGGCCGTGGTCGGCCACGAAGACCAGGTCCAGCGGCGCGTGGTCCACGAAGTCCTGGTAGCCGGTGACACGGCGCACGTCCTCGGCTTTCATCAGCAGCAGCACGTGGCGCTGCGGCTCGTAGCGGTACAGGCCCTGCGGCAGGGCCACGTAAAGGTCCACCTCCTGCGCGTTGAGGGCCGAAGGCGCCGTGCGCCCGCCGTGCTCGGCGCGGTTGATCCCTGCGGCCGCCCACAGCAGGTCGGACAGGGTCTGCTGCCCGAGAGCGTCCGGCCGGAACTCGCGCTCCGAATGCCGGCGCTGCAGGGCCTCCAACAGCGGCAGGCCCCCCGTGGTCTGCGCCGGCGGCAGCGCCATCTCACCCAGTGTCTCGCCCGTGGCGGGCTGGCCGTGCAGCTGGCCCAGCAGGCCCAGCGCCATCTTGGTCAAGGTGTTCATCAGCGCCCTCCTTTCAGGGCACGGGCAGGGCCGCCGGCATCAGTCCCCGTCAAGATGCGGCGGCGAAAGCCCTTCGGCGGGTTCGCCGGTTTCGGGATCGATCCAGTCGGCAATGCCCAGTTCGCTTTCGGCCTCCTGCAGGCTCTCGCCGGGCTCGGGGGCTTCGAGGTCCGCCGCGGCCTCCATGTCGGCCTGGGCTTCATCGAAACTGTCGTAAGGGCCGAATTCCCGCCCGCCATCGGTCAGGCTCCAGTAGTAGCCGCCGGGGCGCTTGAGCACCTGCCCCACCAGGACTTCCGCAGCCTCGGGCACCGCCTTCATGGTGGGCGTCTCGCGGCTGCCGGCTTCGGCTTTCTTGCGTGGCATGTCTACACCTTCCTGCTGACAGTGGGCCGGCCTTGTGGCGGCCGACCGGAACACATTCCCTGCTGCAATGATGCACACAGCCGGCCACAACCGGCAAGCTGGTCATTCATCCACCTGTGGGCACCTGCTCAGCTGCTGCGCGATTGCCGGTGCGCTTTCCAGCTGCCGTAGATCACGATCAGGCCAGGAATCAGGATCATGGCCCAGATGATCTTGTCCAGGTTTTGCTTGACCCAAGGCAAGCTGCCCAGGAAATAACCCGCCGTACAGATGCCCAGCACCCAGATGAAGGCGCCCACGATGTTGTAGAGCGTGAACTTCGCGCGACTCATCTCGGCCACGCCGCCCACGAAGGGCACGAAGGTGCGCAGGAAGGGCATGAAACGCGCCAGGATGATGGTGATGCCGCCGTAGGTCTCGTAGAAGTCGTGCGCGCGCTGGAAGGCACGCTTGTTGAAAAAGCGCGAGTCCTCCCACTGGAATACCTTGGGGCCGAAATAGCGCCCGATGGAGTAGTTGCACTGGTCCCCCAGCACGGCCGCGGCCAGCAACACGGCCACGACCAGCGGAAAGTTCAGCAGCCCGGCCCCGGCCAGCGCCCCCACCACGAACAGCAGGGAATCGCCCGGCAGGAAGGGCATGACCACCACGCCGGTCTCGACGAAGACGATCAGGAACAGCAGCGCGTAGACCCAGGCACCGTAGTTCTGCACGAACACCTCCAGGTGCTTGTCCACGTGCAGGATGAAGTCGATCAGAAAGGTGAGGATTTCCATGGGAGCCGATTATCCTTGCCGTCGCCGGTCGCTTTGCCCTGCGGCCTAAAATGCCTTGGTGAACGCCGTCCTCGCCCCCGCCCCCCGCCGCCCCATCCGTGAACTGCCGGATGAGCTGATCAGCCAGATCGCCGCCGGCGAAGTGGTGGAACGCCCCGCCTCGGTGGTGCGCGAACTGGTGGACAACGCGCTGGACGCCGGCGCCACCCAGATCACCGTGCGCCTGCTGGCGGGCGGCGTGCGCCTGATCGCGGTGGAAGACAACGGCTTCGGCATCCCGCGCGACGAGCTGCCCATCGCCCTGAAACGCCACGCCACCAGCAAGATCGGCAGCCTGCAGGATCTCGAATCCGTGGGCACCATGGGTTTTCGCGGCGAGGCGCTGGCCGCCATCAACTCGATTGCCGACTGCGCGATCCTCTCGCGCGTGGCCGAGCAGTCCAGCGCCTTTTTGCTGGACGGCCGCACCGGCGAGATCCGCCCCGTGGCGCGCAGCGCCGGCACCACGGTGGAAGTGAAGGAGCTGTTCTTCAGCACGCCGGCACGCCGCAAATTCCTCAAGACCGACGCCACCGAACTGGCGCACTGCATCGAGTCGGTGCGCCGCCACGCGCTGGCCCGGCCCGACGTGGGTTTTGCCATCTGGCACGAGGGCAAGCTGGTGGAGCAGTGGCGCGCCTGCAGCGGCGAGGACGCACTCAAGCAGCGCCTGGCAGACGTGCTGGGCGAGGATTTCATCACCGAATCCATCGTGGTGGACTATGGCACCAGCCTCAACCCGCCCGGCGTGCGGGTATGGGGCCGCGCTGGCATCCCGGACGCCGCACGCGCACGCGCCGACCACCAGTTCTGCTACGTCAACGGCCGTTACGTGCGCGACAAGGTTCTCACGCATGCCGCGCGCAGCGCCTACGAAGACGTGCTGCACGGCCACCGCCAGCCGGTCTACGCGCTCTACGTGGAGATCGACCCGACGCGCGTGGACGTCAACGTGCACCCCACCAAGATCGAGGTGCGCTTTCGCGACGGCCGCGAAGTGCACCAGGCCGTGCGCTACGCCGTGGAAAACGCCCTGGCCGCGCCGCGCGCGCAGGCGGCTGTCAACGGGGGTTCAGCTGTACCGGCCCACCTGGCCGACATTGCGCGCCCCATCGCGCCCGCGCCCTGGGCCCAGCCCGCTATCAATTTCGGAGCAAGCGACACATCGGCGCGCGGCCATGAGGTGCATGACCTGGCCGCGCTGTGGCAGCCCGCAACGGTGGCATCTGCCCCGCCCGCCTGGGCCGTGCGCGAACCCGGCTCGGCGGCACTGGCAGAGGCGACGCCGCGCCCTGCGGAGGACGCCGGCAACACCTGGCCCCTGGGCCGCGCACTGGCGCAATTGCAGGGCGTCTACATCCTGGCCGAGAATGCCCAGGGCCTGGTGGTGGTGGACATGCACGCCGCGCACGAGCGCATCGTCTACGAGCGGCTCAAGAACCAGCTCGATGTGCAGGCCATCTCCAGCCAGCCCCTGCTGATCCCCGCCACCTTCGCCGCCACGCCGCAGGAAGTGGCCACCGCCGAGGCACATGCCGGCACGCTGCAGACCCTGGGCCTGGAGATCACCTCCTTCTCGCCCAAGACGCTGGCCGTGCGCGCCGTGCCGTCCACCCTGGCGCAGGGTGATGCGGTGGAACTGGCGCGCAGCGTGCTGGCCGAGCTGGGACAGCACGAGGCCAGCACCGTGATCCAGCGCGCCCGCAACGAGCTGCTGGGCACCATGGCCTGCCACGGCGCGGTGCGCGCCAAGCGCCGCCTAACGCTGGAAGAGATGAACGCCCTGCTGCGCGACATGGAGCAGACCGAACGCTCCGACCAGTGCAACCACGGCCGCCCGACCTGGCGGCAGGTGACGCTGAAAGACCTGGACACGCTATTCCTGCGCGGGCGCTGACGCGCGACAACACACTCAAGCCGCACTAAGGCGACCAGAGCGACTAGAGCGGCACGTAGGACCAGACGTCGTCAAGGTCGCGCGGTGTACCCGGCCGAGTCATCCCGCCTGAGATGACGATGCGCTCATTGATGACGCTGCCGCCTTGCTGGTTGCGGCCACCCCAAGGGCTGGCCGTCGCAATCTGGCTCCACACGCTGCCGTTGTCCGTGCAGTAGATGTCACCGGGCGGCGCCCCATCAGAAACCACACCACCGAGCACGTACATGCGGTTGCCGAGCACCACGGCGCTCGCGCCGAAACGCGGGGGAAAAGCCTGTTCCTGGTCAAGGCGCCAGCTGGTCCCGTCGGTCGACCACACGTCGGCCGTGTTGTAGCCCTCTTGGCCCGCGATCAGGTACAGCCGACCGCCGAACACGCAGGCCACGGCGCCGGTGCGGCCATACCTCCAGCCCGGCGTGGCCTCCTGCCGCCAGCTGACGCCGTCGGCCGACGACCAGACATCCTTGAACGTAGACGCGCCGGCCTGGCCGCCGATGACCCACAGTCGGCCCTGGAAGGAGGCCACCGCAGCGACCTCACGCGGCGCCCACGGCGCGGAGTTGGTCACGACGCGCCAGTTCACCCCGTCGGTCGACGACCAGATGTCGGTAACGCCTCTCCCCGGCAACAAGTACATGGCGTTCTGGTGCACGATGGAACTCGCCCAGGCCCGGCGCGTCCAGGGCGGACTGCGCAGTTCGGAGGTCCAGGTGCTCAGGTCGGTGAGGGACGCCGAGACGACGGCATCGACCGACGCGTCGCCTCTGATCTTCCAGGCCTTGCCGTTCAGCACGAGCAAGGGATTGTAGGAATCCGTAGCGTACCCCGTGCCGGCGCTCTCAAGCGCCCAGCCCGGCAGGCGGCCCTCGTCCCGCCAGGACCGCAGCGTGCCGTTGGCCGGATTCGCGCACTTGTCAGCGATCACCTGTCCCGTGCCCTCGGTCATCGGCCAGTAGGCCACCAGCCCGGCTTCCGAGCCCTGCAGCGCCGCCGGGTACCGCGCGTACGCCGCGATCGTGGCCACATCGAGTGCGACGTTCCAGACCGACACGTGGGCGATCAGCCCCTCGAAGTAGCGCGGATCGCCACCTGTCGGCCGCCCGCCTATACCCCAGGGCTCGGGCACTTGCAGCGCGCCCACCGGGTCCGCCCCCTGGCCGGCCAGCACGCCGTTGCGATAGAGGCGCCACACACTGCCGTCATGCGTACCACATAGATGCACCCAGCGGCCGACGTCCTCGGGTGGAACTGCGGCCGTGGCCTTGTGGTCCTGGCGCGCGATGTCCCATGAGCCAACGTGATAGAGACCGTTGTAGATGCGCAGCCAGACTTCGGTCTGCGAGGTACTGAGGCCATGGGCAATGATGTTGCGGAAGCCGTCGGTACGGCCCGCGCGCACCCACGCCATCAGGGAAATGTTGCCGGCGAAGTTCAGTTTGGCCGGCGTACCGATATCGACCAGACTGTGGTCGAGGGAAGCAACAAGCGACATGGCAGCCCTCCTGTAGGAGCACGGCAGACAGGGCACACCGGGAAGCCGGAGGCCCCCGGCGTCAGAAAAGTCGCCGCCATTCTGTTCCTCGGCATGCAGGGCGTCAATGCAGCTTCGGATCCTGCCGCACCGGTCACCGAGCCTGCAAATTACTGGCCACCATGGCCTGCCATGGCGCCGTGCGCGCCAAGCGCCGCCTAACCCTGGAAGAGATGAACGTCCTGCTGCGCGACATGGAGCAGACCGAACGCTCCGACCAGTGCAACCACGGCCGCCCGACCTGGCGGCCGGCAGGCACCGGTCCGCCTGCACCCCGGTCACTTGGGCTCACGCTGCGGCTTGTCGCCGAGTTCGGCCACCAAGGCCGCCACCCGGTCGTAGATCTTCGACGGAATGGTTGGGGCCTGGCGGTCGGCTGCATCCCATTTCTTGCGCAATCGCTCGATCACCGCTTCATCGCGGTGCTCGAAGACGAGTTGCTGCTCCAGCTCACGGCGGACCTCGCCGAGCTGCACCGCAGCGGTCTTGTGCCGCTCGGATCGTTCAGCGAGACGAAGCGCCGCCTGCAGACTGCTGAGCACCACGGTCAGCACGCTCAGGACCGCCATGGCAACGCGTACCCAGGCAACGGTCGAGTCCTGCAGCTGTGCAAATACCGTCGTGCTCAGCAGCGCGGCAATCAGTACCGCCGGCAGGCTCAGCACCAGATGCATGCGGTAATAGAACTTGGCCGCTTCGTAGTGGGCGCGATGGGCGATGCGCAGTCCGCGCCGCCATTGATCAACAAGCATCTCGGGGGTCATGGCATCTCCTGTCAAATACCGCACCATGCTAGTCCGTGTTGCTGCTTCTGCCTATCCCCCAATCGGGTGCGTCCTCGTAGACGATGACGGACGAAATCTAGCTGCGGATGATGCAGGGCGAAGACGCTGTGGGTCATACCGGGCCTCTGGGACGGTGAAATGGACGGCAGGATTCAGGGCCTTTATATGGGCGTCCTGAACTTTCCGGCCACCCGGCGCATCATGGAACCCCATGAAACGCTGGTTCCTCCTGCTCCTGGCCCTGGCCGCCCTGCTGATGGGCTGCGCCACGCTGGACGAACGCCAGCGCAGCTGGATCTTCCAGCCCTCGGACCGCAGCTGGTGGCGCGGCGACGAGGCCGCCCAGGGCATGAAGGATGTGTGGGTCGACTTCACTTCGCGCGAGACCGGCCAGGCGGTGAAACTGCACGGCCTGTGGCTGGCCCACCCGGACCTGGCCCGCAAGCCCAACGCACCGGTCATGCTCTACCTGCATGGCGCGCGCTTCAACGTGGTGGGCTCGGCCTTCCGTGCCCGGCGCATGCAGGAGCTGGGTTTCTCGGTGCTGGCAGTGGACTACCGCGGTTTCGGCAAGAGCACGCCCGAGCTGCCCTCGGAAACCATGGCCTACGAGGACGCGCGCGCCGCCTGGGACTGGCTGGGCCGGCAGTACCCCGGCCGGCCGCGCTACATCTTCGGCCACTCGCTGGGCGGCGCCATCGCCATCGAGCTGGCGGCCCAGGTGGAAGACGAAGTCGGCACCCTGGTCGAAGGCACCTTCACCTCCATCCCCGACGTGGTCAGCAGCTTCAAATGGGGCTGGCTACCCGTGGGCCCGCTGATCACCCAACGCTTCGAGGCCGTGAAACGCGTGCCCGACATCGGCTCGCCGCTGCTGGTGGTGCACGGCACCAACGACACCCTGATCCCGCCCGAACTGGGCCGCAAACTCTTTGACGCCGCCACCGGCCGCAAGGCCTTTGTGCTGGTGGAAGGCGGCTCGCACCACAACACCAACTCGGTGGGGCAATCGCAATACCGGGTTGCGATCAACGAGCTGTTCGGGCTGCGCTGAGAAGCACCCATCGTCTTGGTGGCCGAAACTGCTAGGGCTTGATCCGGTTGGTCAACACTCCGAGAACCCCCAAACCGCTACCCACCAGCATCAATCCACCGAGCGTGAAATGCGTCAAGAGAATGGCATTGAATTTCGCCGGCTCACGACTGGCATACACGACCTGCTTGGTCGAACGCCTTCCGGCAGTCACCTCTCCGGTTAAAAAGCTCTCCGCAGAATTTGCCACCCAAACCATAGATAGACCACAAATCCCCGTAGAGATCAGCAGCAACACCAAGCGTTCAAACCTCTGCTTCCAGAATCTCTGAATTCCGTAAGCAAGCAGCAGCATGGCGATTGACACTGCGCCGATTAAGACTTCGTGATCCAAAATCGGTGAGAGGTAGATGACATAGCCATGCAGTTGCGGCGAGTACAAGGTATATGTATCCGCCAGTCCTCTGAATCTTGGAAATATTTCGAAGCCTGCTGCGCGGATAAAGAGCTCAGCCAGCTCGAGGAAGGGCGCAGCAAAAAACAAGTAAAGCGCCATCTTGAAGCAGGTTGACCTTGCGCTCTTGTACGCTTGTTCATTGGGACGCCTGTCGTAATGGTCCACGATGGTCAGCAATGCCGCCACGATCAACGCTGTGGCCGACAAAGCAATCAGCAGTGTCGGGATTCCAGATAGGAGCAGGCCGCCTCTTTTCCCGGGCAAATAGGTATATCCGGTGGCTAGTTCGGCCACGACAAAGACCAGAAGGAAAAGCGCCGCCAACGCAAGTGCTACGCGACTCCTGAGAGTAAAGGAATTGGGCCTATGCTTTTTCATTTGGCAAACATGAATTGGACTTTCACAATCCTAACCTTCCCATCAGACTGGCCCCTTCTTCCATCGAAATCCCACGTCAATCTGCTACCCTCAGACGGATGTCTTCCCCGGCCCCTGCCTCCCCCATGTCCCCCGCCCTGATCGTGCTCATCCTGTCCCTGCTGCTGGGGCTGCAGCCGATCACCACCGACCTCTACCTGCCCGCCCTGCCCGCGCTGACGGCGGGCTTCGGTGCCACGCTGCCGCAGGCGCAGCTCACGCTCACCGCGCTGTTGCTGGCCTTCGGAATCTCGCAGCTGGTCTGGGGCCCGCTGTCGGACCGCTTTGGCCGCCGGCCCATCCTGCTCTGGGGCCTGGGGGCCTATGTGCTGGCCTCGGTGGTCAGCACGCTGGCGCCCACCATGGAACTGCTGATCGTGGCGCGCGCGCTGCAGGGGGTGGCCATGGGCGCGGGCGTGATGTGCGCGCGCGCCATCGTGCGCGACCTGTACAAGCCTGTGGAGGGCGCACGCATGATGTCCAAGGGCCTGACCGGCCTGGGCGTGATCGCCTGCCTCAGCGGGCCGCTGGGCGGCGTGCTCTCGGGCTGGGCCGGCTGGCGCATCGCCTTGCTCGCGCTCTCGGTGTTCGGTGCGGCCACGCTGGCCCTGGTGGCCTGGCGCTTCGAAGAGACCGTGAAGCAGAAGAACCCGCAGGCCCTGGAGCCGGCCACGCTGCTGCAGACCTGGCGCGGCATCGTGCGCCACCCGACCTTCTGGGCCTATTCGGCGCTGTCGGCCGCCTCCTATGGCGGGCTGTTCACGGTGCTGGCCTCTTCGTCCTTCGTCTTCATCGAGGTGCTGGGTCTGTCGCGGCCGGCCTACGGCTTCATCATGAGTTCGGTGTCCCTCACCTACATCCTGGGCACCCTGGCCTGCCGGCGCCTGCTGCCGCGCCTGGGTGTGCGGCGCTCGGTGGCGCTGGCGGCGGGTTTCACGCTCACGGGCGGCACGCTGATGGGCATCTTCGCGCTGGCCGGTCTGCACAATGGCTGGGCCATCATGCTGCCCTTCTACCTCTTCATGCTCGCGCACGGCGTGCACCAGCCCTGCAGCCAGAGCAGCGCCGTCGGCCCCTTCCCCTATGCCGCGGGCGCGGCCTCGGCGCTCAACGGTTTCCTGATGGCGGTGACGTCCTTCATCGTCGGCCACTGGCTGGGCACGGCCATGGACGGCACGGTACGGCCCCTGATGTACGGCGTGTGGTTCTGGAGCGTGATGATCGCCCTGGCGGCCTGGACCCTGGTGCAAAAGCATGGCAAAAGCAGCGAGCACTGAGTTCCCGCGCTGTCTCGCGATTGCCGGGCCGACGGCCAGCGGCAAGACGGCGGCCGCGCTGGCCATCGCGGCGAAGTTGCCGGTGGAGATCATCAGTGTCGATTCGGCCCTGGTCTATCGCGGCATGGACATCGGTACGGCCAAGCCCAGCGCTGCCGAACTCGCCGCGGTGCCGCACCACCTGATCGACATCCGCGACCCGCTACAGGCCTACAGCGCCGCCGAGTTCGTGCACGATGCCAGCGAACTCATCCACGCCATCCACGCCCGCGGCAAGCACCCGCTGCTGGTGGGCGGCACCATGCTCTACTTCAAGGCGCTGTTTGACGGCATCGACGACATGCCCCGCGCCGATGCGCAGGTGCGCGCACAGATCGAGGCCGAAGCGCAGGCCCAGGGCTGGCCCGCACTGCACACCGAACTCATGCGCGTGGACCCGGTGACCGCCGCGCGCCTGGCCCCGGCCGATGCGCAGCGCATCCAGCGCGCGCTGGAGGTGTACCGCGTCTCCGGGCTTCCTCTGTCGTCCTTCCACACACGCCAGGACGACGCGCAACCTTCGGCGGCCATGAAAGCCACCACACTGATCTCGCTGGAGCCGGCCGACCGGGCCTGGCTGCACGAACGCATCGCGCAACGCTTCGACGCCATGCTGGCCGGCGGCCTGCTGGACGAGGTGCAGCGCCTGCGCGCGCGCGGCGACCTGCACCCCGAGCTGCCGTCCATGCGCTGCGTGGGCTACCGCCAGGCCTGGGAGGCCCTCGATGGCGTCTTCCCGATGGGCGAACTGCGCGAACGCGGCATCTACGCCACGCGCCAGCTGGCCAAGCGCCAGATCACCTGGTTACGTTCCATGCCACAGCGCCGCGTGGTGGCCTGCGACGCGCCCGATGCGCTGCAGCAGGTCTTGCAGATTGCCCTGGCCTGGCACCAGGCTTAGGAGTTCTCGATGGGTGCGGCCAGGTGCTGCACCAGCAGCCGTGCCGCCGGCGACAGCGCCGCCAGGTCGCGCACGCACAGCACCAGCTTGCGCGCCGCCCAGGACTCGTCCAGCGACACGCAGCGGATCTTGAGCGAGGGCAGGAACAGCTGGGCACTCTTGCGCGGCATCACGCCGATGCCCAGCCCCGCCGCCACCATCAGGCACAAGGCGTCGTAGCTGCTGACCTGGATGCGCAGGCGCAGCGGGCGGCCCAACTCGGCCGCGGCCTTGGTCAGGAGGTTGTTCATGGCACTGCCCGGATGGGCACCCACCACGTCGTGGTCCAGCACCTGTGCCAACTTCACCGACTTGCGGCGCGTGAGCGCGTGGCCCGCCGGCGCGATCACCACCAGCTCGTCGTCGTGGTAGGGCAGCAGGCTGAACTGCTCGCCGTAGCTGCCGTCGTTGAGGATGCCGATGTCGGCGGCGTTGTCGGCCACCGCCTTGGCGATCACCGAACTGATGCGCTCCTGCAGGTGGATCTGCACCTGCGGGTAGCGCTCCATGAAGGACTTGAGCTCCGCCGGCAGAAACTGCGTGATGGCCGAGATGTTGGCGTAGACCCGCACCTGGCCGCGCACGCCGCTGGCGTACTCGCTCATCTGGGCAAAGATGCCGTCCAGGTCGTTGAGCACACCACGCGCCAGGTTGAGCAGCGCGAAGGCCGCGGCGGTGGGCTCGGTGCCCTTGTTGCTGCGCACGAAGAGTTCCGTCTGCAGCGTCTGCTCCAGCTCGCTCAGGCGCTTGCTCACGGCCGAGGCGGCGATGTGCTCGCGCGTGGCGGCCTCGGCGATGGTGCCCTCTTCCATCACGGCGACGAACAGGCGCAGGGAGACCGGATCGAGCTTCATGGGGCCCGATTAGACCATGCCCGGCGGTTTGCCATCTCCGTTTGAGATGGCAGCATGGCAAAACGTTGATTTACCCTCTGAACGCATTTGCCCATCATCTCGTTTCGAGAAGGAGACACCATGACCACCACCCCACCCGCGCTCACGCCGGCCGCCCTGCAGGGTGTGCGCGTCATCGAGATGGGCCAGCTGATCGCCGGGCCGTTTGCGGGCAAGACCCTGGGCGAATTCGGTGCCGACGTGATCAAGATCGAAGCCCCCGGCGCGGGCGACCCGCTGCGCAACTGGCGCATGATCAAGAGCGGCACCTCGGTCTGGTGGCAGGTGCAGTCGCGCAACAAGCGCTCCATTGCGCTGGACCTGCGTGACCCGCAGGGGCAGGACCTCGCGCGCCAGCTGATCGCCGAGGCCGACGTGCTGATCGAGAACTTCCGACCCGGCACGCTGGAGGGCTGGGGCATGGGCTGGGACGATCTGAAAAAGATCAACCCCGGCCTGGTGATGCTGCGCATCAGCGGCTACGGCCAGACCGGCCCCTACCGCGACATGCCGGGCTTCGGCGTCATCGGCGAGGCCATGGGTGGTCTGCGCCACCTCACCGCCGAGCCGGGCCGCGTGCCGGTGCGTGTGGGTGTGTCCATCGGCGACACGCTGGCCGCGCTGCATGGCGCGCTGGGCGTGCTCATGGCCCTGTATCACCGCAAGGTCAACGGCGGCGCCGGCCAGGTGATCGACGTGGCGCTGCACGAAGCCGTGTTCAACGTGATGGAAAGCCTGATCCCCGAATACAGCGCCTTCGGCGCGGTGCGCGAAGCTGCGGGCAGCGCGCTGCCGGGCATCGCCCCCTCCAACGCCTACCCCTGCTGCGACGGCTACGTGCTGGTCGCAGGCAACGGCGACAGCATCTTCAAGCGCCTGATGGACAGCATCGGACGCCCCGAGCTGGGCAACGCCCCGGACCTGGCCGACAACGCGGGGCGCGTGAAGCGCGTGGCCGAGATCGACGCGGCCATCGGCGCCTGGACACAGGCGCGCAGCATCGTCGAGGTGCTGGACACGCTGGGCGCGGCGCGCGTGCCGGCCGGGCGCGTGTACACCGCCAAGGACATCTACGAGGACCCGCACTACCGCGCGCGCGACATGATCCTGAACCAGCACACGCGCGATGGCGACGATATCGCCGTGCCGGGCATCGTGCCCAAGCTTTCGGGCACGCCCGGCACCATCCGCAGCAGTGCGCCACACCTGGGCGACGACACCGACAGCGTGCTGCAGCAGATGGGCCTGTCCCCGGACAACATCCGCGCCCTGCGCGAGAAAGGCATCGTCGCATGAACATCACGCCTTCCCTCTGGCATGGCGCCGGCCGCCGTATCCACCTGCAGGAAGTCGGCACGCGCGACGGCCTGCAGGCCGAGTGCACCTTCGTGCCCACCGAGGACAAGATCGCCCTGGTCAACGCGCTCTCGGCCACCGGCGTGTCTAAGATCGAGGTCACCTCTTTCACTTCGCCCACGGCCATCCCCGCGCTGCGCGACGCCGAGGTCGTGCTGCGCGAGATCGAGCGCCGCCCCGGCGTGGTCTACAGCGCGCTGGTACCCAATCTGCGTGGCGCCGAACGCGCCATCGAAGCGCGCGCCGATGAGTTCAACCTGGTGATGTCGGCCAGCGAAACCCACAACCTGGCCAACCTGCGCATGACACGCGAGCAGTCTTTCGCCGCCCTGGCGCAGGTGGTGCAGCTGGCCCGGGCGCAGCAGGTGTCCGTGAACGTCTCGCTCTCCTGCGCCTTCGGCTGCCCGATGGAAGGCGATGTGTCGGAGTCCACGTTGCTGGCCTGGGCCCAGCGCTTCGTCGACCTGGGCGTGCACGGCCTCACGCTGTGCGACACCACCGGCATGGCCTACCCCGGCCAGGTGGCGCTGCTCACGCACGCGGCCCGCCAGCGTTGGCCGGGCATCGAACTCACCCTGCACTTCCACAACACGCGCGGCATGGGCCTGGCCAATGTGCTGGCCGGCATCGATGCCGGGGCCGACCGCTTCGACGCCTCGCTCGGTGGCATCGGTGGCTGCCCCTACGCGCCGGGCGCCACCGGCAATGTCTGCACCGAGGAAGTCGTGCATGCGCTGCAGCTCATGGACTACGACACCGGCGTGGACCTGGAAGGCCTGATCGCCGCCTCGCGCCGCCTGCCGGGCCTGATCGGCCACGACACCCCCAGCCAGATCACCAAGGCCGGCCGCCGCCTGGACCTGCACCCGGTGCCCGCCGATTTCGAGACCATCCGCACCCGCGCCCTGGCGCGCGACACTGTTCCCTCCCTCTGACATCCCACAACATCAGGAGACTTCGATGATGAACCCGCGTAACCGCCTGCGCCTCGCGCTCGCCACCCTGGCCGCTGCCGCGGCCTTCAGCGCCCTGGCCCAGGGCAACTACCCGAACCGACCGATCACCCTGGTGGTCCCCACCGCCACCGGCGGCACCACGGACTTTGCCGGCCGCATGCTGGCACAGCCCCTGGGGACCGCGCTGGGCCAGTCGGTGATCGTGGACAACAAGGGCGGAGCCAACGGCTCCATCGGCGCCATGATCGTCAAGCGCGCCGAGGCCGACGGCCACACCCTGCTGATGCAGTACTCGGGTTACCACGTCATCACACCCGCGGTGAGCAAGACCCCGCTGCAGTGGGATGCCAGCGACTTCCAGCCCGTGGCCAATGTGCTGTCGGCGCCGCAGGTCGTGGTGGTGCGTGCCAGCCTGCCGGTGAAGACACTGGCCGAGCTGGTCGCCTACGCCAAGGCCAACCCGGGCAAGCTCAACTACGCTTCTTCGGGCAACGGCTCGCTGCAGCACGTCACGGGCGCCATGCTGGAGCAGCAGGCAGGCATCCAGATGGTCCACGTCCCCTACAAGGGCACAGGCCCCGCGCTGCAAGACCTGCTGGGCGGCCAGGTGGACCTGAGCTTCGGCACCCCCCCGCCCTTCGTGCCCCACATCCAGAGCGGCAAGCTGCGCGCGCTGGCTGTGACCGGCAAGGCGCGCCTGCCCAGCCTGCCCGATGTACCCACCACGGCCGAAGCCGGCCTGCCCAAGCTGGACGCCACCTCCTGGTTCGCCGTCTTCGCCCCTGCCGAGACGCCCAAGCCCGTGGTGGACAAGCTCACGACCGAGATCGCGAAGATCATGGCCACGCCGGCCTTCAAGCAGAAGGCGCTGGACCTGGGCGCCGAGGCCGACTACATGAACCCGCAGCAGCTGGGCCAGTTCACCCAGGCCGAACTGGCGCGCTGGGCGCAGGTGGTGAAAGCCTCGAAGATCGAAGCCGACTGAAGCGCTGCACGCTTCCAGCAAGCAAAGGGGCCCGGTGTTCTGACCGGGCCCCTTTTTCTTTTTGTTACGCGCCGGTGCAACACCCGCCTGGACCGTCAGCCGGCCAGGCACGCAGAATTCGCTACCATGGCCCCATGCCCCGGGACCGCCGCGCCCACGCCATTCAAGGGAACAGACCATGGACATGAACAGACGCATGCTGCTGGGCACTGCCGGCGCCCTGACCTTGTCGGCCTGCAGCACGCAGCAGATGGTGAACCTCGCCACAGCCAGGAGCCCGGAAGCGGCCCTGCGCAACATGGCCCAGAGCCGCGTCAACGCCTACACCTACAACCCCCAGCTCGCACTGGCGGACCTGCGCCGCATCAAGAATGAGTACGACAAGCTCATGGGCAACCTGCAGAAGGAAAGCGGCGAGAAGTGGGGCAAACGCGAATCAGGCACGCTGCCCAGCCGCACGCGCTACGTGAAGTACACGGAGAACTACAAGAACCGGGTCGTGGTGGACTATGACGCCGGCACCATCCTGATCGAACACCTGGACGAGGAAGGGGTCAAGGACAAGCTGCGACGCGCCACCGTGGTGGCCCTGCTCACGCCGGGCGACCCGGGCGCCGTTGACCTGTTCTCGGACAAGGAGATCACGCTCAGCGGCCAGCCTTATCTGCAGGACCTGGTGGTGGACCAGAACAGCACCGTCATCAAGACCCGTGAGGACGTGGAGCGTTACGCCAGCTACCTGGTCGAGAACCGACTGCAGCAACGCAGCATCGACGTCAACGGCGCGTCCAAGACCGTGTTCTACGTGCAGATGGCCATGGTCAACGCCGCCATCGACAAGCGCGCGCTGCAGTACGCCAGCCTGGTGCGCCAGAACTCGGACAAGACCCGGGTCAGCCGCAGCCTGATCTACGCCATCATCCGGATCGAGAGCGCCTTCAACCCCTACGCGGTGTCCAGCGCCCCGGCCTACGGCCTGATGCAGCTCGTGCCCACCAGCGGCGGGCGCGAGGCCTATCGCAAATCCCGCGGCGAGGACGTGATCCCGACCAAGGAATTCCTGTTCACCCCCGAGAACAACATCGAGTTCGGCACGGCCTATCTGGGCGTGCTGCTTTTTGATAGCCCGCTGCGCGAGATCCGCGACCCGGTGTCGCGCGAATACTGCGCCATCGCCGCCTACAACACCGGCCCCAGCAATGTGTACCGGGCTTTCAGCAAACAGAACGGACGGGCACGCCAGGACGAGGCGCTGGACGCCGTCAACGCGATGCGTCCCGACGAGGTCTACAACGCCCTGCGCAGCAAGCTGCCCTATGACGAGACCCGTGGCTACATCGCCAATGCGGTACAGGCCAAGAAGCGCTACGCCATGATGTAAGGGTGGGTCACGGCGTTGTCACATGCGCTGCCTAGCATGCGGCTTGCGTGTTCAACCAACCCAAGCCCATCATGCGCGTTCCTCTGCTGCTGTCACTTCTGGTCCTTGCTGTGGCATCGACCGCCCAGGCCCAGTCCGCCTTCCCCGCCACCCTGGCCGGCCACGCCGCCCTGCCAGCCACCAGCTTCATCGCTGCGCCCAAGGATGCGCCAGCCAGCCTGCAGACCTCGGGCAAGTACACCACGCCCAACGGCCGCCGCGAGGACCGCCTGGGCGTGATCGCCGGCAGTTCCTACCTCTCGGCCAAGGACGCGCCCAAGCCCACCGGCATCAGCCTGCCCTTCACCGGCCAGCCCGTGCAGGGTTTCTCGGGCATCAAGGCCATGAAGGACGGCAGCTACTGGGTGCTGACCGATAACGGCTACGGCAGCAAGGCCAACTCGGCCGACGCCATGCTGATGTTCCACCACGTCAAGCCCGAATGGAAGAGCGGCAGCGTCAAACGCCTGCAGACCGTGTTCCTGCACGACCCGCAGAAGAAGGTGCCCTTCCTCATCGTCAACGAAGGCACGAGCAAGCGCTACCTGACCGGCGCCGACTTCGACATCGAATCCATGCAATTCATCGGCGACCACGTCTGGTTCGGCGACGAGCTCGGCCCCTACCTGATCAAGACCGACCGCCAGGGCAAGGTGCTGGCCGTGTACGACACCTTGGTCGATGGCAAGCTGGCCCGCTCGCCCGACCACTTCAGCGTGAGCACGCCCGCCACGGCCGGCGCTTTCAGCACCCCGGTGCGCCGCTCGCGCGGTTACGAAGGCATGGCCGCTTCGAAAGACGGCCAGTTCCTCTACCCCCTGCTCGAAGGCCCCCTGTGGAACGAGACCGACAAACAATGGGAGAACAAGGACGGCCGCGAATACTTGCGCGTGCTGGAGTTCAACGTGGCCAAGGGTGAATGGACCGGCCGCTCCTGGAAGTACGCGCTGGAGCTCAAGGGCAACAACATCGGCGACTTCAACATGATCGACGCCGACACCGGCCTCATCATCGAGCGCGACAACGGCGAAGGCCTGGAGCGCACGGCCTGCAACGGCCCGGCCCGCCCGGACTGCCAGAACATCCCCGCGAAGTTCAAGCGCGTCTACAAGGTCAGCCTGAAGGAGGTGGATGCCGACGGCTTCATGCGCAAGATCGGCTACATCGACCTGATGGACATCCAGGACCCGAAAGGCCTGGCCAAGGTGGGCGGCGAGAACGGCCGTTTCACCTTCCCCTTCGTGACCATTGAGGACGTGGACGTGGTGGACGCCGAGCACATCGTCGTCGCCAACGACAACAACCTGCCCTACTCCTCCGGTCGCCAGCTGGGCCGCAACGATGACAACGAGTTCATCCTGCTGCACGTGCCCGAGCTGCTGAACGCACGCTGAAAAACCACAGAGTCACCATCATGCAACGCCGTACCCTCTTCGCACTTGCCCTGATCGTGCCCGGCCTCATGGCTTGCGCCACGACGCCGGCCGATGACAGCGTGCTCGACCTCTACCTGGTGCGCCACGGCCAGACCGCCTGGAACCTGGAAAAGCGCCTGCAAGGCGCCACCGACAACGTGCTCAACGAGACCGGCCGCCGCCAGGCGATCGAGCTGGCCCCGCGCCTGGCCGGTGTGAAGTTCAGCCACATCTACAGCAGCGGCCTCAAGCGTGCGCAGGAAACTGCCGCGGCCTTCGCGGGCAGCACGCCGGTCACGGCGCTGCCCGCACTCAACGAACGCTCCTTCGGCAAGTTCGAGGGCATCTTTGAAGACGAACGCAGCGCTGCCCTGTACGCCGAGTTCGGCCGGCGCGGCAGCGTGCTGGCTGATGCACTGGACGGCGGCGAGTCGCTACAGAGCCAGGCCGACCGTGTGAAGACGGCGGTGCGCGAGATCACGGCGCGCCACCGCTCGGGCAGCGTCGCCATCGTGGCGCACGGCGGGGTCAACCCGCTGGTGCTGGCCGCCCTGCTTGACATCCCGGTGAGTGAGGCCGTGGCCCGCATCAAGCAGGGCAACGACGAGGTCTACCTGGTGCGCCTGCGCAGCGGCCAGCCGCCTTCGGTCTGGAAGCAGGTCGGCCGCGGCACGCTCGAGCAGCTCTGAGCGGCGGGCGGCAAAGAAAACGGGGGCCGCGGCCCCCGTTTTTTCATTCGATGCGCAGCTTCTGCCCGCCCTTGCCCTGTTTCTTGGGCAGCGTCAGCGTGAGCACGCCGTTGTCGTATTTGGCCTTGGCCTGGCTCTGGTCCACGTCCTGCGGCAGCTGGATGCCACGCGAAACCGAGCCGAAGTAGCGCTCACTGCGCAGGAGCTTGTCGTCTTGGGTCTGGCTGTCTTCCTGCTTCACATCGGCGCGCACCATGACCATGCCGCCTTCGATGGTGACGTGGATGTCCTCCTTGCGCACGCCGGGGATCTCGGCCGAGACAGTGTAGGCGTCGCCGTTTTCCTTCACGTCCATCCTGATCTGGCCCGGGTTGGGCAGCGGGTCGCCGTGCAGGGGCTTGACGTAGAAGCCTGGCGCCACGTCGCGGAAGAAGTCGTCGAACAAGCTGCCGCGCGAGATGAGAGAGTTCATGTGCAATCCTCCATATGTTTCGGAACAGGCCGGCGGTCCACAGGACCGGCTACGACCTTGACGGAAATATAGGGAGGCCCACCGCAATCTCAAGGTGCCTGCGCAGCGCCGTTGACGCAGATCAAACACGGTCCGGCCGTTAACTACCCCCCAGGGCATCCTGATTTACCCTAAGAAAGGCGCTTCACGCGTTCC
This sequence comes from uncultured Hylemonella sp., assembly GCA_963512455.1. GTDB lineage: Bacteria > Pseudomonadota > Gammaproteobacteria > Burkholderiales > Burkholderiaceae_C > Hylemonella. Next base: position 29,349 of record CAUPMJ010000002.1, read on the forward strand.
CAATTCATGCCCCCACCCGTATCATGACCGCGATCAACCAACCCGAGGAGGAACCAGGAATGACCCCCACCGTGATCCTGTCGATCAATATTGCCGCCATCGCCGTCATGCTGTTCTGCCTGGCCAGCGTCTATCGCCTGCGCGCCAATATCCCGGGCGGTGTGGTCGGCAAGCAGTGGGGTTACCTGACCTCGCTGGTCACCCTGTTCACGCTGGGTTATTTCGTCACCCCCTTCTTCACCAGCCTGCCGGCCGAAGTCATCAGCCTGATGGTGGCGTTGATCTTCTTCTTCGGCGCGGTCTACGTGCTGATCACGGTGCGGCTGATCTACCGCATCATCGAGGAAATGACACGCTGAGGAGCCACGCTGCCATGGACACCTCACTGATCTTGGTCAAGACCAGCAAGGGCGTGGAGGAGATCCGCAGCCGTTCCTTCGGCCTGCCGCAGACACTGCGCGCCCTGCTCATCATGGCCGACGGGTCGATCAGCCTCTCCAGCCTGCTGAGCCGAACGGCCCAGCTGCCCAAGGTGCAGGAGCACATCGAATGGCTGGTCAGCGAAGGTTTCGTGGAATCGGTGGCGCCCGCGGGCCACCCATCCACACGGCTGTCGGCGCGCGATGCGCTGATCGCCCTGAGCCGAGAACTGCTGGGCACCGATGCGCCCAAGGTCATCGAGCGGCTGAAGGCGGCACCCGACAGCCCGACCGAACTGCAGGCCGCCGTGGAGCGTTGCCACAAGCTCATCCGCCTGACCATCGACGAGAAGAAGGCCGGGCAGTTCCTGCAGGCCGGCCAGGCCCTGCTGCTCGAATTCCGCTGAGCCGCAGGGCCCGCCGGGGCCCTCAGGCCGCCTGTGCGACGGACAGGCGCGGGTAGTCGGTGTAGCCCACCGGACCTTCGGTGTAGAAGGTGGCCGGGTTGGCCTTGTTCAGCGGCGCACCGGTCTGCAGGCGCTCGGGCAGATCGGGGTTGGCCAGGAAAGGCACGCCGAAGGCTACGGCATCGAGCTGGCCGGAGGCCACGGCCTGGGCGGCCTCTTCGCCGCTGTAACCCATGTTGCCGATCAGCACACCTTTATAGGCCGCACGCACCGGCGTCATGAGGTCGCCCTTCTGCAGGCCCTTGAAATCGCCGCGCATCAGGTGCAGATAGGCCAGCTTGAAACGGTTGAGCTCGCCGGCCAGCCAGGTCGTCAGGCCCACGGGGTCGCTGTCGATCATGCTGTTGAAGCTGTTGAGCGGCGACAGGCGCAGACCCACGCGATCGCTGCCCCAGACGCTGCTGGCCGCCTCGATCACTTCGAACATCAGGCGTGCGCGGTTCTCGCGCGGGCCGCCGTAGGGGCCGCTGCGCTGGTTGGAGCCGTCACGCAGGAATTCGTCCAGCAGGTAGCCGTTGGCGCCGTGCACTTCCACGCCGTCGAAACCGGCGGCCTTGGCGTTCTCGGCGGCCTTGCGGAAACCGGCCACGATGCCGGGCAGTTCGTCGTCGCGCAGCGCGCGCGGCACGGCATAGGCCACCTTGCCCTTGGGCGTGTAGACCATGTCACTGGTGATGGCGATGGCGCTGGGCGCCACCGGTTGCGCATCACCGTTGAGGTCCGGATGGCAGGCACGCCCGCCGTGCCAGATCTGCAAAAAGATGCGGCCGCCGGCCTTGTGCACGGCATCTGTGACCAGGCGCCAGCCCTCGACCTGCGCGGGGGAATGGACGCCGGGCTCCTTCCAGAACGCGGAGTTGCCCTCCATGGCCATGGTGGCCTCGGCAATCAGCAGGCCGGCACTGGCGCGCTGGGCGTAGTGTTCGGCCATCATGGCGTTGGGCAGGTGGGCCTCGCCGGCACGCGCGCGTGTGAGCGGTGCCATGAAGACACGGTTGGGCACGGTGAGTGCTCCGAGCTGGAGCGGATCGAAAAGTGTGGTCATACGGGGGGGAGTGGAAAGAGACGGAAAGAGACGGGAACGGAGCCAGATCATGCCCCAGCCACGCGTCGCATGCAGTAACGCACGCGACCAACCTGATCAGGCGTGCGGATACTGCCGCGAACCGTCCACGCTAGTCGTCGATCTGTGCGTAGACGCCGGCCTCCCAAGCCAGCATGGCAGCCTTGCGCTCACCGCCCCAGCGGTACTGCCCGCTGTCGCCGCTCTCGCGGATCACGCGGTGGCAAGGTATGAGGTAGGCGATGGCGTTGGCTGCCAGCGCACTGCCCACAGCACGCTGCGCTTTGGGCGTGCCGGCTAGGCCAGCCAGCTGCGTGTACGACACCCGCCGCCCGGGCGGCAGACGCAGCAGTGCCTCCCATACCTTGAGCTGGAAATTGGTGCCGCGCAGCAGCAGGTGCAGGCGCCCGGGCTGGGGCGCGGCTGGAAAGACCTGGTCAATCAGCGCCTGGGCCCGGGCATCGTCCTGACGCAGATCGGCCGCGGGCCAGGCCGCGCGCAGTTCGTCGTAGCGCGGTCGGGCATCGTCGTCCAGAAAGGCCAGGAAGCAGATGCCACGCGGCGTCCAGCCCGCCAATGCGGGGCCGAAAGGTGTGCCAGCCTGCCCCCAACCCACACTGAGGCCCAGGCCACCGCTCTTGATCTCGCCCGGCGTCATGGCCTCGCAGCTCACCATCAGGTCGTGCAGCCGCCCCGGACCGGACAGGCCGCTGGCCTGCGCTGCGCCCAGCACGTCCTGCGCCGAGCGCAGGGCGGCCAGCGCATGTTCCTTGCTCAGGTACTGCAGGAAACGCTTGGGCGAGATGCCGGCCCAGGCCGCGAAAACACGTTGCAGATGGTGTTCGCTCAGGTGCACGGCATCGGCCACCTCGGCCAGGGTGGGCTGCTGCCGGGCATGGGCGCGCAGAAAACGGATGGCCTGGGCCACCAGCGCGTACTGGCGCGCGGACTCGGCGGGAGAGGTCTTCAGCGTCATCATTTGCGCATTTTGATGGCTGGCCGTGCTCCTCTGCCACCCGATTCTTGCGGACCTGCGCCTGACCCGGGTTTCTGAGAGCTTGTGCAGCCCGAGGGAAACCGCTACCCTCCAAAAATCCACCGTGGTCATCGACATCATCGACATTTACCATGAACCATCCGAACGCCCTGCGCGAAATTGACGAACGTACCAACCTCACCGGCAGCAACAAGTTCGAACTGCTGCTCTTTCATCTGGGCGAGGCGGCCAACTCCAGTCAGCGCGAAATCTTCGGTATCAACGTCTTCAAGGTGCGGGAAATCCTGGTCATGCCCACGCTGACCAAGATGGTCAACGCGCCGCCGCATGTGCTGGGCGTGGCGAATATCCGCGGCCAGATCATCACCGTGATCGATCTGCCCGAGGTCGTGGGCTGCCGCGCCACCAAAGGCACCGGCATCCTGCTGGTGACTGAGTTTGCCCGCACCACCCAGGCCTTCGCCGTGGAAGAAGTCTCGGAAATCGTCCGCCTGGACTGGAAACAGGTGCTGTCGGCCGAAGGCCGCGGCAGCGGCCTGGTCACCAGCATCGCGCGCATCGACGGTGATACGGAAGGCTCGCGCCTGGCCCAGGTTCTGGATGTCGAACGCATCCTGCAAGACGTCCTGCCGAGCTCGGTCCGATTCGAGAAGACCGGAGACGAGAGCCACCAGATCAAGCTGCCCGCCGGCACCATGGTGCTGGCCGCCGACGATTCCGCCATGGCCCGGACCGTGATCGAAAAAGGTCTTCAGTCCCTCGGCGTGCCGTTCGCGATGACCAAGACCGGCAAGGAAGCGTGGGAACATTTGCTGGCTGTAGCAGACCAGGCCCAGAAAGAGGGCTTGAAAGCGAGCGACAAGATAGCCCTGGTGCTGACAGATCTCGAAATGCCGGAAATGGACGGTTTCAGTCTCACGCGTAACATCAAGACCGATCCGCGCTTTCGCAGCATTCCGGTTGTCATCCACTCATCACTGACCGGCACCACCAATGAGGCCCTGGTCAAGAATGCCGGGGCCGATGGTTATGTCGGCAAATTCGCCATCGACGAAATGTCGCAGGCGCTGCGCGCGGTGCTGGCCCAGCGCTAGGTCCCCGACTTCCGCCCGCCAAACTGCCTCACCGGCCCTTGGCCCAAAGGCTGCGCGGATCAAACCCCGTCACCAGTGCCGTGCCTGTCAGCACCACCAGCGCGCCGGCCAGCGTCTGCCAGCCCACGGCCTCGCCCAGGAAGAGGTGGCCCCAGAGAATGCCGAAGACCGGGATCAGGAAGGTCACCGTGAGCGCCGAGGCTGCGCCCAGCGCCGCAACCAGGCGGAAATACATCAGGTAGGCCAGGCCCGTGCACAGCAGGCCCAGACCGGCCACCGCCCCCCAGACCGCGGGCGTGGCGGCCGCGGGCAGCGGCGCATGGTCCGCGAAAGGCAGCACCGGCCACAGCAGCAGCGTGGCCGCCCACATGCTGCCGTGGGCGTTGGCGTAGGGCAGGAGCGCGTTGCGGGTCGATTTGGCGTAGTGGCTGGCGATGGCGTAACAACAGGGCGCCAGCAGCACCCCCGCCAGCACCCAGCCCGAGCCGGGCTTGAGCATGGCCGGATCCAGCCCCATGAGCAGGGCCACCCCCGCCACCCCCAGGGCCAGGCCCGCCGCGACACGGCCCCGCAGCGGCTCACGGCCCCAGGCCCAGGCGATCACCGCGCCCCAGATTGGCGCCGTGGCGTTGACCACCGAGAGCAACGACGCCGTGAGCGTCTGCGCCGCCCAGGCGAAGAGCACAAAAGGCAGCGCGCTGTTGAACAGGCCCAGCACCAGGTAGTGGCGCCAGTGCTGGCGCCAGGCCAGACTGTGGCTGAACCAGCGCCCCGCCAGTGCCAGCAACAGGGCCCCCAGCAACACCCGCCACTCGATCAGCCAGACCGGCCCCAGCGCGGGGACGGCGATGCGCATGAACAGGAAAGAAGCGCCCCAGATGGCCGCAAGGATGATCAGCTGGAGCAGGTTGGCGGGGGTCATGGTCTTGGGTGCTACACAGTACGGGCCTATTCTCAGCCGCCATGCCCGGGGGCGGCCACCCGATTCTTGCGCAATTGGCGGGTGAATTCGGGAATTTTTCAGCCGGCCCGCCTTGCCGGCAGCCGGACAAGCCGTTACGCTGTCAACTGCGATCAACAAGGACGTCCCGCATGAGCTCCCAGCCCGTCTCCCGCACTGCCGATACCCGCAACACTGCCGGCAACAGCAGCAAGTTCGAACTGCTGCTTTTCCAGCTGGGCACCGCCGCCGGCTCCGACCAACGCGAACTGTTCGGCATCAATGTGTTCAAGGTGCGCGAAATCATGGTCATGCCCCAGCTCACCAAGATGGTCAATGCGCCGGCCCATGTGCTGGGCGTGGCCAACATCCGCGGCCAGATCATCACCGTGATCGACCTGCCCGCCATCACGGGCCGCACGCCGGCCAAAGGCGACGGCATCCTGCTGGTCACCGAATTCGCCCGTACCACCCAGGGCTTCTTCGTGGAGAACGTGACCGAGATCGTGCAGGTGGACTGGAAGCATGTGCTCTCCGCCGAGGGCCGCGGTGGCGAACTGGTCACCAGCATCGCCCGCCTGGACGGCGACGCAGAGAACAGCCGGCTGGCGCAGGTGCTCGACGTGGAACGCATCCTGCACGACGTGATGCCAGACACGGCGGATTTCGGAAAGCCCACGGGCCCCAAGATCCAGCTCCCGCCGGGCAGCGTGGTGCTGGCGGTCGACGATTCGGCCATGGCGCGCGGCATCCTGGAGAAAGGCCTGAACTCGCTGGGCGTCTCCTTCATCATGACCCACAGCGGCAAGGAGGCGTGGGAACGCCTGCAAAGCCTGGCCGTGCAGGCCAAGAACGAAGGCAAGTCCGTCAAGGACAAGGTCGCGCTGCTGCTCACCGACCTGGAAATGCCCGAGATGGACGGCTTCACCCTGACCCGCAATGTCAAGGCCGACGTGCAGTTCAGCGGCATCCCGGTGGTGGTCCACTCCTCGCTCACGGGCACGGCCAACGAGGCCCAGGTGCAGAGCGCCGGCGCCGACGCCTACATCGCCAAGTTCCATATCGACGATCTGGCCACCACGCTGCGCGAAGTGCTGGCCCGGCGCTGAGCGGTCCTGGCCAGCCGGGCGCTGGCCATGCCCTTGCCCGCACGCGGCGCTGCGCGCCGCGTTAAGCTTGCCGGCACCCCTACCCACCGCCGCATCATCCATGTCCAGTGACCGCGCACGCGCCCCTACCCCCCGTTCCCTCAGCGGCCTGCTGCCCTTTCTGCGGCCCTACCGCGCGCGCATCGCCCTGGCCCTGCTGTTCCTCGTGCTGGCCGCCGCGGCCACGCTGGCCTTTCCGCTGGCGCTGCGCGAGCTGATCGACGGCGGCCTGCAGCCGCAGGACCGCGGTGTGCAGATGCTGGCGCTGCGCCAGCACTTCGCCCTGCTGTTCGGCGTGGCCGCGGCCATGGGCGTGTTCTCGGCGGTGCGCTTCTACCTCATGAGCTGGCTGGGTGAACGCGTCACGGCCGACGTGCGCGACGCCGTCTACCACCACGTGCTGCAGCAAAGCCCCGAGTTCTTCGAGACCACGCAGACCGGCGAGGTGCTCTCGCGCCTGACCACCGACACCACCCTGGTGCAGACCGTGGTGGGCTCCTCCTTCTCCATGGGCCTGCGCAGCACCGTGATGGGCCTGGGCGCACTGGGCATGCTGGTGTGGACCAACCCGCTGATCATGGCGCAGGTGCTGCTGGTGCTCGTCGGCGTAGTGCTGCCCAGCATCTGGTTCGGCCGCCGGGTGCGCCGCCTCTCGCGTGCCAGCCAGGACCGCGTGGCCGATTCCAGCGCCATCGCTGCCGAGGTGCTCAACGCCGTGCCCGTGGTGCAGAGCTATGGCGCCGAGGCGCGCGAGGCCGCGCGTTTCGACGCCGCCACCGAGAACGCCTTTGGCACCGCCAAGCGCCGCGTGCGTGCGCGGGCCATGCTCATGGCCTTCATCATCACGGCCACCTCGGGCGCCCTGCTCTGGGGCCTGTACCAGGGTACGCAGGCAGTGCTGGCCGGCGAGATCAGCGCCGGCCACCTGGGGCAGACCGTGGTCTACGTCATCATGCTGGCCAGCTCCTTCGCCGTGCTGGGTGAGGTCTATGGCGAACTGCTGCGCGCCGCCGGCGCCACCGAACGCCTGATGGAGCTGCTGGCCAGCCAGTCGCCCATCACCTCGCCAACCCAGCCGCTGTCCGCGCCCTCCCCGGCCGCCGGCACCGCCATCGCCTTCGAAGCCCTCACCTTCCACTACCCTTCGCGCCCGGCCCAGGCTGCGCTGAGCGACTTCACGCTCAGCGTCGCGCCCGGCGAGACCGTGGCCCTGGTCGGCCCCAGTGGCGCCGGCAAGACCACGGTATTCCAGCTGCTGCTGCGTTTCTACGACCCGAGCGCCGGCACGCTCAAGCTCAACGGCGTGCCCCTGCCGCAGCAGAGCCTGCAAGCCCTGCGCGCGCAGATCGCCATCGTGCCGCAGGAGCCGGTGATCTTCTCCAGCAGCGCGCTGGAGAACATCCGCTATGGCCGCCCCGACGCGACAGATGAAGAGGTGAAAGCAGCGGCGCGTGCCGCCTTCGCCGACGACTTCATCCGCAAGCTGCCCGAGGGCTACGCCACCTTCCTCGGCGAACGCGGTGTGCGCCTCTCCGGCGGCCAGCGCCAGCGCATCGCCATCGCACGCGCCATGCTCAAGAACCCGCCTTTGTTATTGCTCGACGAAGCCACCAGCGCGCTGGACGCGGAGAGCGAACGCATGGTGCAGGCCGCGCTGGAAACCGCCATGCGGGGCCGCACGACACTGGTCATCGCCCACCGGCTGGCCACGGTGCAGCAGGCGGATCGCATCGTGGTCATTGACCAGGGGCGGCTGGTGGAACAGGGAACGCATGAGCAGCTGGTGGCGGCCAATGGCTTGTATGCAAGGCTGGCAGCCTTGCAGTTCAAGTCCTGAGGCCTTTCTTTCCCACCGGAAAACAGCCGATCCTGCGGGTTTGCACGGCTTGTTAGTAGTTGGCCGGCTGCCTGCCCGCATGGATAATGCTCTTACAAAACAAGCACTTAGCTGCATCAGAGGAGACGCGCACGATGAACACCCGGCCATGTTATTCCGCACTTTTGCGGTCTATATTTAGTTAGAGCGCATGGCAGTGCAGCAGCTTCACGACGACCCGAAACGTACGACTCCGCGCGGGCTGGTGCGGTATGCGGCCGAGTTCATGGAGGCAGGAATTGCGGCTGATGAAAGAATGGGCGAACGCGCGGGCTATGAAATCCACGCTCCGACTCCGGTGTTGTTCTTGACCGGGCAAGCAATTGAGCTCGCTCTCAAAGCGTTTCTTCTCTCGAAAGGCGTTCCCTTGAAAGCCTTGCGTGGGCGCGAGTACGGGCATCAATTGCATTTGTGTCTTCGGAAGGCAAAGGAGCTTGGGCTGCGAGATGTGGTGGCGTTGAGGGAAGACGAGGAAAACACAATTGAGATCCTGGATCCTCTGTACTCGACGAAGCAACTCCAGTACATCGTCTCCGGATTCAAGACGTATCCAGTCCACGGGCCACTGAAGGCGGGCGCGCTGCGCCTCATTCACGGTATCGGCAATATGCTCGAGATGCCGGCGAGGAATCTTCCGAATCCGCCCTAACTTGGCGGTCAACACGGACGTCCTCGCGGCCGGCTGTTGCTGGCCTATGGTCCACCGGTTACCTCTACGTTGAAGGCGTGAGCCGTTACTGCAACGGCCCCTTGAGCCCCTCGGGCAAAGGCAGCGGCATCACGGCAATGCCCTCTTCCATCAGTGCCTCGGTTTCTGCCGGCGAGGCCTGGCCGCGGATGCCGCGCTCCTCGGTTTCGCCGTAGTGGATCTTGCGCGCCTCTTCGGCAAAGCGCTCCCCCACGTCTTCCGTTTCAGAAACGATGCGGCGCGCCAGCTGCAGGTAGGCGGCCTGCAGGGCCTGGACCGGGTCGCCGGTCACCACGGCCTGTTTATCTGCCGAGTTCGCAGCCTGCGGTGCCTGGACCGCGCCGAAGTTCAGGCGTGGGGCGCTGGGCAGTTTCTGGATGGTCTTGTCAGCGCACAGCGGGCATTCGAGCAGGCCGCGGTCGACCTGGCTGGTGTAGTCCTCTTCGGACGCGAACCAGCCTTCGAACAGATGGTGTGCACTGCACTGGAGGTTGAAGACCTTCATGGACCGAATCTTGACAGCCGGCGGCTCAGGCCGCCGGACGCCACTCCAATGCCCATGCACCCGACAGGACGTTCTGCAGCCAGAGCATGCCGGTGAGGGTCTTGGCGTCCGTCACCTGGCCCTCGCGGCACCACTGCAGCAGTTCGGCAGGCGTGGCGGTGTAGACGTCGAGGAACTCGCCTTCGTCCAGCTGGCGCTCGCCCTGGCTCAGGCCACGGGCGAACCAGACCTCGATGAACTCGGTGGAATAGGAGATGACGGGATGCAGCACACCGGCGCGTGCCCACTCGGTGGCACGGTAGCCGGTTTCCTCCTGCAGCTCACGCTGGGCACAGGCCAGCACGTCCTCACCGGGGTCGAGCTTGCCGGCGGGGAATTCGATCATCACCTGTTTGACCGGGTAGCGGTACTGGCGCTCCAGCACCACACGCACCCCGCCTGCCGCGTCGGGCAGCAGCGGGATGATCATGACGGCGCCCGGGTGCTTGACGTACTCGCGCACGGCGCTGCTGCCATCGGGCAGGCGCACGGTGTCGCGGAAGGCGTGCAGGAAACGGCCCTTGAGCAGCTCCTCGCTGCTCTGCTGCGTTTCGATCAGGTGGCGGTCATCGGACGACACCGGGGAACCTCAGTGATGCCGCTTGTAGAGGTAGCGATAAACGAAGCCCGGAAAGGCCAGGGTCAGGAAGAGCGCGCCCGTGATGGCGTAGAACTCCCAGCCCTGCGGGGCGATACGGCCGGCGCGCTGCTCCAGCAGCAGGGCCACACCGCCCACCAGCAGATAGAACACGACCAGCTCCAACAGGCGCAGGCCCAGGTTCTTGGGGAACTTCAGCGGCACGACGGCCAGCAGGCGGCTGTTGACGAATGGCAGATTGGCGCCGACCACGGCAGCCAGCACCACGAACCAGACCGCGACAGATGACGAGCTCATGTGCCGAGCATCTGCACCACGGCCTGCGCGCACAGCGCCATCAGGCCGCCGGGCACGATGCCCAGCACCAGCACCAGCAGGCCGTTGACGGACAGCACGGCGCGCACGTCCAGCGGGGCCGAGACGGTGGTGGCGGTGATCGGCTCATCGAAGTACATGACCTTGACGACTCGCAGGTAGTAGAAGGCGCCGATCAGCGACATGATCACGGCGAACACGGCCAGCACGATGTGCATGGTCTGGCCCGAGGCGATCAGGGCCTGCAGCACCGAGAGCTTGGCGTAGAAGCCGACCATGGGCGGGATGCCGGCCAGCGAGAACAGGCAGATGCCCATGATGGCGGCATACAGCGGGCTGCGCTGGTTCAGGCCGGCGAAGTCGGCGATCTCCTCGCTCTCGAAACCCTCACGCGCCAGCAGCAGGATGACACCGAAGGAGGCCAGCGTGGTCAGCACATAGGTGATGACGTAGAACATGGCCGAGCTGTAGGCGTTGGCGGCGGAGTAGATGTTGCCGTTGATCACGCCCGACATCAGGCCCAGCAGCACGAAGCCCATCTGCGAGATGGTGGAGTAGGCCAGCATGCGCTTGAGGTTGGTCTGCATGATGGCGGCCAGGTTGCCGATCAGCAGCGAGGCGATGGCCAGCAGGCCGAGCATCTGCTGCCAGTCGAACCACAGGGGCAGCATGCCTTCGACCAGCAGGCGCATGACGATGGCAAAGGCCGCCAGCTTCGGCGCTCCGCCGATCATCAGCGTGACGGCGGTGGGCGCGCCCTGGTAGACGTCCGGGATCCACATGTGGAAGGGCACCACGCCGAGCTTGAAGGCCAGGCCGGCCACCACGAAGACCAGGCCGAAGGTCAGCACGCTCGGGTTGATGAGACCGGAGTTGACGGCGCGGAAGACCTGGTTGACGTCGAGCGAACCGGTGGCGCCGTACATCATGGACATGCCGTAGAGCAGGAAACCCGAGGCCAGCGCACCCAGCACGAAGTACTTCATGGCCGCCTCGGTCGAGACGGCGTGGTCGCGGCGCAGGGCCACCAGCGCGTAGCTGGAGAGCGTGAGCAGTTCCAGGCCCAGGTAGATCAGCAGGAAGTTGTTGCCCGAGATCATGATGAACATGCCCAGCAGCGCAAACAGGCTCAGGCTGAACAGTTCACCGCCGCGCAGCATGTCGCGGTCGGCCGCGTAGGGACGCGCATAGACCAGGGTCACCATGACGGCGATGGTGGCGAAGAACTTGAGCCAGTTGCCCATGGCGTCGCTGACGACCATGTTGCCCAGGCCGTAGATCGTGCCGCCGGCGCTGGCGTACAGGGCCTGCAGCAGGGCCACGGCGGCCAGCGTCAGCAGGGTGATCAGGTAGGTGGTGGTGCGCAGGCGGCTTTTGACGGCGAGGTCCAGCAGCGTGATGGCGCAGGCCATGACGAGCAGGATGACCTCGGGGAATACCGCGATCCAGCTGATGGTGTCTGTCATCTTCAGTCTCTTTAATTCAGTTCAGCTTCGACTGGGCCACGTGCTTGAGCAGTTCGGTCACCGAGCTGTCCATCACGTCGGTGAAGGGCTTGGGATGGACGCCCATCCACAAGACGGCGATGGCCAGCAGGGTCAGCATCAGGAACTCGCGGCTGTTGATGTCCTGCAGGCCCTTGACATCCTCATTGGCCACGGGGCCGAGGTAGACGCGCTTGAACATCCACAGGGTGTAGGCGGCGCCGAAGATCAGCGCCGTGGAAGCCGCCAGGCCGAGCCAGAAGTTGGCCTTGATGGCCCCCAGGATCACCATCCACTCGCCGACGAAACCGGCGGTGGCGGGCAGGCCGCAGTTGGCCATGGCGAACAGCAGGGCGAAGGCCGTGAACTTGGGCATGGTGTTGATCACACCGCCATAGCTGGCGATCTCGCGCGAGTGCACCCGGTCGTAGAGCACGCCGATGCACAGGAACATGGCGCCCGAGACGAAGCCGTGGGCAATCATCTGCACCAGGCCGCCGGCCACGCCGAGGTCATTGAAGATGAAGAAACCCAGGGTGACGAAACCCATGTGGGCCACGGACGAGTAGGCCACCAGCTTCTTCATGTCCTGCTGCACCATGGCGACCAGGCCCACGTAGATCACGGCGATCAGCGACAGCGCGATCATCAGCCAGGCCCATTCGCGCGCAGCGTCGGGGGCGATGGGCATGGAGAAGCGCAGGAAGCCGTAGGCGCCCAGCTTGAGCATGATGGCGGCCAGCACCGCGGAGCCGCCGGTGGGCGCCTCCACGTGCACGTCGGGCAGCCAGGTGTGCACCGGCCACATCGGCACCTTCACGGCGAAGGCCGCGAAGAAGGCGAAGAAGATCAGGGTCTGCGTGCTGCTGTCCAGCGGCAGGGAATGCCAGGTGGCGATGTCGAAGCTGCCGCCCGACTTGGTGTACAGGAAGATCAGCGCGATCAGCAGCAGCAGCGAACCCAGCAGCGTGTAGAGGAAGAACTTGAACGCCGCGTAGATCTTGTTGGGGCCGCCCCAGATGCCGATGATCAGGTACATCGGGATCAGCGTGGCTTCGAAGAAGACGTAGAACAGCACGCCGTCGAGCGCGGAGAACACGCCGATCATCAGGCCGCTGAGGATCAGGAAGGCGCCCATGTACTGGTTGACGCGGCTGGTGATGACTTCCCAGGCCGCGATCACGACGATGATCGTGATGAAGGCCGTCAGCAGCACGAACCAGAAGGAGATGCCGTCCAGGCCCACGTGGTAGTGCACATTGAAGCGCTCCATCCAGGGCATCTTCTCGACGAACTGCATGGCCGCCGTGCCGAGCTTGAAGCCCGTGTACAGCGGCAGCGTGACCAGGAAGCTGGCGGTCGCCCCGACCAGCGCGACCCAGCGCACCACACGCGCCTGGTCGTCACGCCCGAGGACAAGCAGCAGCACGCCGATGGCGATCGGCATCCAGATGGCAAGGCTCAACAAACCCATGTTCTTATTCTCCTTAGCGGCCGAGCCACTGGGCCAGCATGGGCCAGGTCACGAAATACGTCATCAGGACCACGATGCCCAGGATCATGGCCAGCGCGTAGTGGTAGAGGTAACCGGACTGGAACCAGCGCACCACGCCGGCCACCCAACCCACCACCTTCCAGGAACCGTTGACTAGGGTGCCGTCGATCACGGCCTGGTCGCCACCCTTCCAGAGACCAACGCCCAGCATGCGTGCGCCGCGTGCCAGGACGTTCTCGTTGAACCAGTCCAGGTAATACTTGTTCTCCAGCAGGGTGTAGATCGGTTGCACGGCGCGCTTGATGGCCGCCGGCACGGCCGGGTTGACCATGTACATGTAATACGCCGTGGCCACGCCGGCCACCGCCAGCCAGAAAGGCAGCGTGCTGAAGGCGTGCGCGGCCATGGCCAGCGGGCCATGGAAGGCTGCGGCCAGCTCGACCATCACGTGGTGCTTGGTGGCGTCCACGAAGATGGCGTCCTTGAAGAAGTCGCCGTACAGCATGGGCTGGATGGTGAGGTAGCCGATCACCACCGAGGGGATGGCCAGCAGCACCAGCGGCACCGTCACCACCCAGGGCGACTCGTGCGGCTCGTGGTGATCGTCATGGCCGTGGTGACCATGGTCGTCATGGTGTGCATCGGGGTTCTGGTCGTAGCGTTCCTTGCCGTGGAAGACCAGGAAGTACATGCGGAAGGAGTAGAAGGCCGTCACGAAGACGCCGGCCAGCACCGCAAAGTTGGCGAAACCGGCACCCCAGAGGTGGCTCTCGTGCACCGCCTCGATGATGCTGTCCTTGGAATAGAAGCCGGCGAAGAGCGGCGTACCGATCAGGGCCAGCGAACCGAGCAGCGAGGTGATCCAGGTGATGGGCATGTACTTGCGCACGCCGCCCATCCAGCGGATGTCCTGGTTATGGTGCATGCCGATGATGACCGAGCCCGCGCCGAGGAACAGCAGGGCCTTGAAGAAGGCGTGCGTCATGAGGTGGAACACGGCGACCGAGTAGGCCGAGGCGCCGAGCGCCACCGTCATGTAACCCAGCTGCGACAGCGTGGAATAGGCCACCACGCGCTTGATGTCGTTCTGGATGATGCCCAGGAAGCCCATGAAGAGCGCCGTGATGGCGCCGATGACCATGATGAAGCTCAGGGCCGTATCGCTCAGCTCGAACAGAGGCGACATGCGCGCGACCATGAAGATGCCGGCCGTCACCATGGTGGCGGCGTGGATCAGCGCGGAGATCGGCGTGGGGCCTTCCATGGAGTCGGGCAGCCAGACGTGCAACGGGAACTGGGCCGACTTGCCCATGGCCCCGATGAACAGGCAGATGCAGATCACGGTGATCAGCATGGCGTCCTGGCCCAGGATGTACCAGGGGAATTCGATGGCGCCGAGCTGGGTGGCCTTGGCGAAGACCTCGGTGTAGTTCAGCGTGCCGGCGTAGGCGGCGATCAGGCCGATGCCCAGGATGAAGCCGAAGTCACCCACGCGGTTGACCAGGAAGGCTTTCATATTGGCGAAGATGGCCGTGGGCTTGTTGAACCAGAAGCCGATCAGCAGGTAGGACACCAGGCCCACCGCCTCCCAGCCGAAGAACAGCTGCAGCAGGTTGTTGCTCATGACCAGCATGAGCATGGAGAAGGTGAACAGGGAGATGTAGGCGAAGAAGCGGTTGTAACCCTCGTCCTCTTCCATGTAGCCGATGGTGTAGATGTGCACCATCAAGGACACGAAGGTCACCACGCACATCATCATGGCGGTCAGGCCATCGACCATGAAGCCGATTTCCATCTTCAGGCCGCCGACCACCATCCACTCGTAGATGGTTTCGTTGAAGCGCGCGCCGTCCATGGCCACGCTCTTGAGCGTCATGGCGGAGATGATGAAGGCCACCAGCACACCCAGGATGGTGAAGGTGTGCGAGAGGCGGCGGCCGATCCAGTTGCCGCCCAGCTGGGTGCCGAGAATACCGGCCAGCACGGAGCCGACCAGCGGCGCCAGCGGCACGGCCAGCAGGGTGGATGCATTCAGGGTTTGACTCATCTTCTAGTACCTTGATGAACCTGCGGGTTCAGCCCTTGAGCGTGTTGAGTTCGTCCACATTGATGCTGGACTTGTTGCGGAACAGCAGCACCAGGATGGCCAGGCCGATGGCCGACTCGGCCGCTGCCACGGTGAGAATGAAGAACACGAAAACCTGGCCGTGCATGTCGCCCAGGTAGTGCGAGAAGGCCACGAAATTCAGGTTGACGGCCAGCAGCATCAACTCGATGGCCATCAGCAGCACGATCAGGTTCTTGCGGTTCAGGAAGATGCCGACCACCGCGATGGCGAACAGCGCGGCGCCCAGCGTGAGGTAGTGTCCCAGGGTCAGGGTCATGGCTTGTTCTCCTCGGACGCGGCGGCCGGGGGCGCGGCGCGGGTGGTCTCGACTTTCACGATGGACATGCGATCGCTGGCGCGCACGCGCACCTGGATGGACGGGTCGATGGCCTTGCTGTCCTTGCGCTGGCGCAGCGTGAGCGCGATGGCGGCGATCATGGCCACCAGCAGGATGCAGGCGGCCACCTGGATCGGGTAGACGTATTCGGTGTAGAGCAGGATGCCCAGCTCCTTGGCGTTGTCGACGTCCGTCACCGGCTGGCCGATGACCTGGGCCACGGCCGGCTCGTCACTGACGCGAAAGCCCGTCAGCAGCACGGCGGCCATCTCCAGCACCACGACGGCGCCCAGGGTCACCGCCAGCGGCAGGTGCTTCCAGAAGCCCTGGCGCAGCTGGTCGATCTTGATGTCCAGCATCATGACCACGAAGAGGAAGAGCACCATCACCGCACCGAGGTAGACCAGCACCAGCGTGATGGCCAGGAACTCGGCCTTCAGCAGCAGCCAGATGGCCGAGGCCTGCGAGAAGGACAGCATGAGGAAGAGCACGGCGTGCACGGGGTTGCGTGCCGTGATGACCCGGAAGGCTGCGAACAGCAGCACGGCCGAGAACAGGAAGAAGAAGCCGGTTTTGACGTCCATGATCGTTTCTTGGTGTTTCCTGGCGGCTCAGCGGTATTTCGCGTCGGCCGCCCTGGCGGCAGCGATCTCGGTCTCGTAGCGGTCACCCACGGCCAGCAGCATGTCCTTGGTGAAGTACAGGTCGCCGCGCTTTTCGCCGTGGTATTCGAGGATGTGGGTCTCGACGATGGAGTCCACCGGGCAGCTCTCTTCGCAGAAGCCGCAGAAGATGCACTTGGTCAGGTCGATGTCGTAGCGCGTGGTTCGGCGGCTGCCGTCCTTGCGCACTTCGGACTCGATGGTGATGGCCATGGCCGGGCAGACGGCCTCGCAGAGCTTGCAGGCGATGCAGCGCTCCTCGCCGTTTTCATAACGGCGCAGGGCATGCAGGCCGCGGAAGCGCGGCGACAGCGGGGTCTTCTCTTCGGGGTACTGGATCGTCACCTTGCGGGCGAACGCGTAGCGGCCCGTCAGGGCCATGCCCTTGAAGAGCTCCACGAGCATGAAGCTCTTGAAGAAGTCCTTGAGGGAAAAGGTCGAAGCAGCAGCAGCCATGTCGTGACCCATTTAGTTCCAGATGTTCCACGACGTCTGCATCCAGATGCCGACGACGAGCAGCCACACCAGGGTGACCGGGATGAAGATCTTCCAGCCCAGACGCATGATCTGGTCGTAACGGAAACGCGGGAAGGTGGCGCGGATCCAGATGAACATGGACACCACGACGAAGGTCTTGAGGCCCAGCCAGATCCAGCCCGGAATCCAGTTGAACAGCGCGCTGTCGATCGGGGACAGCCAGCCGCCCAGGAACATGATCACGGCGAGGATGGACACCAGCCACATGCTGGCGTATTCGGCCAGGAAGAAGATGGCAAAGCCCATGCCCGAGTACTCGACCATGTGGCCGGCCACGATCTCGGCTTCGCCCTCGACCACGTCGAAGGGGTGGCGGTTGGTCTCGGCCACGCCGGAGATCAGGTAGACCAGGAAGATCGGCAGCAGCGGCAGCCAGTTCCAGGACAGGATGCCCAGGCCCTTGTCGGCGAAGTAGCCCTCGCCCTGCCCCAGCACGATGTCGGTCAGGTTCATGCTGCCCGAGACCATGAGCACCACCAGGAAGCAGAAGCCCATGGCGATCTCGTAGCTCACCATCTGCGCCGAGGCGCGCAGCGCGCCCAGGAAGGCGTACTTGGAGTTGGATGCCCAGCCCGCGATGATCACGCCGTAGACCTCGATCGAGGTGATGGCCATGATCAGCAGCAGGCCGGTGTTGATGTTGGTCAGCGCGACGTCCGGCCCGAAGGGAATCGCCACCCAGGCGGCCAGCGCCGGCATGATGGCCATGATGGGGCCGAGCACGAACAGGCCCTTGGCGGCCGCGGTCGGTTGGATGATTTCCTTGGTCAGCAGCTTGAGGGCATCGGCGATGGGCTGCAGCAGGCCGAAAGGGCCCACGCGGTTGGGCCCGTAGCGCACCTGCATGAAGCCCAGGAACTTGCGCTCCCACAGCGTCAGGTAAGCCACGGCGCCCATCAGCGGCGCGAGCACGCAGACGATCTTGATCAGGATCCAGAGCACCGGCCAGGCCATCGTGGCCCACCAGCTGGCGGCGATCAGGTTCAGGCCGCCGGTGTAAATCGCATCGATCATGCGGCTACCCCTTGTTCACGGGCGTCGGCCGTCAGCTGCAGCGACGGCGCGCGACGGACCAGGCCGTCGAGTTGGTAGATGGAAGCGACCACCGGCTCACCCGCCGTGGCAGCGACGTTGATGGCGGCCTGCGTGGCGTTGGACAGCTTCGCGGGCTGGGCGGTGGCCGCAGCCAGCACGTCCTGCGAGGATTCGAACTCGAAGCCCGGCAGGCCCAGCAGATTGCCCAGCACACGCAACACCTTCCAGGCCGGGCGTGTCTCGCCCTGGGGCTTGACCACGGCGTGGAAGCTCTGCAGGCGGCCTTCGGCGTTGACGAAGCTGCCCGAGGTCTCGCTGAACGGCGCGATGGGCAGCAGCACGTCGCTGAAGGCCAGGTTGGTCTTGAAGGGGCTGAGCGTGACGACCATCTCGGCCTGGTCCAGCGCAGCCGCAGCGGCCTGGCCGGCGGCCGTGTCGTATTCGGGCTCGACGGCCAGCAACAGCGCGGCCTTGAGCTTGCCGCCCAGCATCTGCGCGGCGTTCAGGCCCGCGGCTTGTGGCTGGGCACCGACCCATTGCGCGCCCACGGTGTTGGCGGCTTCGGTCAGGTAACCGACGCTGGCGCCGGTCTGGGCACCGATCCAGTTGGCCAGGGCCAGCAGGCTGGAGGCGTTGGCATGGTGTGCAGCGGCATTGCCCAGCAGCACGGCCTTGCGCTCACCACCGAGCAGCGAGGATGCGATGGCCTTGGCTTCGGGCGTGGCCTGGCCGGCGGCCGGGGCGGTCACGCCCTTCTCTGCCGCGATGGCCGCAGCCACATTGGCCAGGGCCTGCGCCCACTGCGCGGCCGGCGTCACCTGTGCGTTGGCCACCTTCATGGCCCAGGCGTCGGCGCTCTGGTACAGGCTCTTCGAGGTGATGGCGCTGAGCTGTGCGCCATGGCGCACGGCCTGGCGGATACGCTGCGCGAACAGCGGATGGTCCTTGCGCAGGTTACTGCCGACGACCAGCACGCGCTGCAGCTGCGTGAGTGCGGCGATGGGCAGGCCCAGCCAGCGGACCCCTTCGGCCTTGCCGAATTCGGCGTTGCGCAGGCGGTAATCGATGTTGTCGCTGCCCAAGCCGCGTATCAGGCCGGCGGCCAGGTAGAGCTCTTCGAGCGTGCTGTGCGGGCTGACCAGGGCGCCGATGCTGTTGGCACCGTGATCGTTCTTGATGGTCTTCAGGCCGTTGGCCACGTACTCGAGCGCGGTCTGCCAGTCGACTTCCTGCCACTGGCCGCCCTGCTTGATCATGGGGCTGCTCAGGCGGTCGGCGCCATCGAGGGCTTCGTAGGAGTAGCGGTCGCGGTCGGCGATCCAACACTCGTTGACGTCTTCGTTTTCCAGGGGGACCACACGCAGGACCCGGTTGTTCTTGACCTGCACGATCAGGTTGGCGCCGGTGGAGTCATGCGGGCTGACGGACTTGCGGCGGCCCAGCTCCCAGGTGCGGGCCTGGTAGCGGAAAGGCTTGCTGGTGAGCGCGCCCACCGGGCAGATGTCGATCATGTTGCCCGACAGCTCGGAATCCACCGAGTGGCCAACGAAGGTCTCGATCTCGGAGTGTTCGCCGCGGTGGCTCATGCCGAGCTCCATCACGCCGGCGACTTCCTGGCCGAAGCGCACGCAGCGCGTGCAGTGGATGCAGCGGCTCATCTCTTCCATGGAGATCAGCGGGCCGACGTCCTTGTGGAAGACCACGCGCTTCTCTTCTTCGTAGCGCGAGGCGGAGGCACCGTAGCCCACGGCCAGGTCCTGCAACTGGCACTCGCCGCCCTGGTCGCAGATGGGACAGTCCAGCGGGTGGTTGATCAGCAGGAACTCCATGACCGACTTCTGGGCCTTGAGGGCCTTGTCGGTCTTGGTGCGCACGATCATGCCCTGCGTGACGGGGGTGGCGCAGGCCGGCATGGGCTTGGGCGCCTTCTCCACGTCCACCAGGCACATGCGGCAGTTGGCCGCGATGCTGAGTTTCTTGTGGTAGCAGAAATGCGGGATGTAGACGCCGGATTTCTCGGCCGCATGCATGACCATGCTGCCTTCCTGGATCTCTACCTTCTTGCCGTCGAGTTCGATTTCAACCATGTTCGTATGCTCGCTATGTCGCTCAGACGTAGGCCGGGACCAGGCAGGTCTTGTGGGCCACGTGATGTTCGAATTCGGGACGGAAGTGCTTGATCATGGCGCGCACCGGCATGGCCGCCGCGTCGCCGAGCGCGCAGATGGTGCGGCCCTGGATGTTCTCGGCCACGTTGTCCAGCAGGTCCAGGTCTTCCGGACGGCCCTGGCCGTTTTCGATGCGGTCGACCACGCGCGAGAGCCAGCCCGTGCCTTCGCGGCAGGGCGTGCACTGGCCGCACGATTCATGCATGTAGAAGTAGCTCAGGCGTTGCAGCGCCTTGACCATGCAGCGCGTCTCGTCCATCACGATGACGGCACCCGAGCCCAGCATGGAGCCGGCCTTGGCGATGGAGTCGTAGTCCATCGTGCACTGCATCATGATGTCGGCCGGCAGCACCGGGGCGGAGGAACCGCCGGGGATCACGGCCTTGAGCTTCTTGCCGCCGCGCACGCCACCGGCGAGCTCCAGAAGCTTGGCGAAGGGCGTGCCCATGGGGATTTCGTAGTTGCCCGGACGCTCGACGTCACCGCTGATCGAATAGATCTTGGTGCCGCCGTTGTTGGGCTTGCCGCACTCGAGGTAGGCCTGGCCACCGTTGCGGATGATCCAGGGCACGGCCGCGAAGGTCTCGGTGTTGTTGATGGTGGTCGGCTTGCCGTAGAGGCCGAAGCTGGCCGGGAACGGCGGCTTGAAACGCGGCTGGCCCTTCTTGCCTTCGAGCGATTCGAGCAGCGCGGTCTCTTCGCCGCAGATGTAGGCGCCGAAGCCGTGGGCCGCATGCAGCTGGAAGCTGAAGTTGCTGCCCGCGATGTTGTTGCCCAGCAGACCGGCGGCACGCGCCTCTTCCAGCGCGGCCTCGAAACGGTCGTAGACCTGGAAGATCTCGCCGTGGATGTAGTTGTAGCCCACCGTGATGCCCATGGCGTAGGCCGCGATGGCCATGCCCTCGATCACGATGTGCGGGTTGTACATGAGGATGTCGCGGTCCTTGCAGGTCCCGGGCTCGCCTTCGTCCGAGTTGCAGACCAGGTACTTCTGGCCCGGGAACTGGCGCGGCATGAAGCTCCACTTCAGGCCGGTGGGGAAACCGGCGCCGCCACGGCCGCGCAGGGCGGATTCCTTGACGGTGGCGATCACCTGGTCTTGCGTCAGGCCTTCGCCGCCGTCCTTGCCCAGGATCTTCTTCAGGGCCTGGTAGCCGCCGCGTGCCTCGTAGTCCTTGAGGTGCCAGTTGCTGCCGTTGAGGCCGGCATAGATCTGGGGTTCGATGTGGCGGTTGTGGAAGCAGGTTTCGGCGCCGGTGGCGGCGAACTGCGAAAGAAGTTTTTCAACCGACATCACTTGGCCCCTCCAGCCTTCAGGCCGTCGATCAGCTGGTCCAGCTTGTCGTTGCTCATGAAACTGCACATGGTGCGGTCGTTGACCAGCAGCACCGGCGCATCGGCGCAGGCACCCTGGCATTCGCTCTGCTGCAGCGTGAACAGGCCGTCGGCCGTGGTCTCGCCCATGCTGATGCCCAGCTTGCGCTCCAGATGGTGCAGCGCCTTCTGGCCGTCACGCAGCTGGCACGGCAGGTTGGTGCAGACGTTGAGCTTGTACTTGCCCAGCGGGCGCTGGTTGTACATGTTGTAGAAGGTCGTCACTTCGTGCACGGCCATGGCCGGCATGCCGAGATAGCTGGCGACTTCGGCCTCGCTGTCGGTGCTCACAAAACCGAGCTCCTGCTGCACGATGGCCAGACAGGCCATGACGGCAGACTGCTTCTGCTCAGCCGGGTATTTGGCGACTTCCTTGGCGAAGCGCGCTTTGATGGACTCAGAGATCATCGGTCAATCTCTCCAAACACGATATCCAGGGTGCCGATGATGGCCACGGCATCGGCCAGCATGTGGCCGCGGGCGAGCTCATCGAGCGTGGCCAGATGGGCAAAGCCCGGGGCACGGATCTTGAGGCGATAGGGTTTGTTGGCGCCGTCGCTCACCATGTAGATGCCGAACTCGCCCTTGGGGTGCTCAACGGCGGCATAGGCCTCGCCGGCGGGCACACGGAAACCTTCAGTGAAGAGCTTGAAGTGGTGGATCAGCTCTTCCATATTGGACTTCATGGCCTCGCGAGCCGGCGGCGCCACCTTGTGGTTGTCCGTGATGACCGGGCCGGGGTTGGCGCGCAGCCAGGCCGAGCACTGCTGGATGATGCGGTTGGACTCGCGCATCTCCTGCACGCGCACGAGGTAGCGGTCGTAGCTGTCACCGGTCTTGCCCACGGGGATGTCGAAGTCGACCCGGTCGTAGGCGTCATAGGGCTGGGTCTTGCGCAGGTCCCAGGCAATGCCCGAGCCGCGCAGCATGGGGCCGGTCATGCCCAGGTTCAGGGCGCGCTCGGGCGTCACGACGCCGATGCCGACCGTGCGCTGTTTCCAGATGCGGTTGTCGGTGAGCAGGGTCTCGTACTCGTCCACACACTTGGGGAAGCGGGTGCAGAAGTCGTCGATGAAGTCCAGCAGCGACCCCTGGCGGTTGGCGTTGATACCGGCGATCGCCTTGGCGTTGCGGATCTTGCTGACCTTGTGCTGCGGCATGCTGTCGGGCAGGTCGCGGTAGACGCCGCCCGGACGGAAGTAGGCCGCGTGCATGCGCGCGCCGGACACGGCTTCGTACATGTCGAACAGGTCTTCGCGCTCGCGGAAGGTGTAGATCAGGATGGTGGAGCTGCCGCAGTCGTTGCCGTGCGAGCCCAGCCACATCAGGTGGTTGAGCAGGCGCGTGATCTCGCCGAACATCGTGCGGATGTACTTGGCGCGCAGCGGCACCTCGATGCCCAGCATCTTCTCGATGGCCAGGCAGTAGGCCTGCTCGTTGCACATCATCGAGACGTAATCCAGGCGGTCCATATAGGGCAGCGACTGGATGTAGGTCTTGCTCTCGGCCAGCTTCTCGGTGGCGCGGTGCAGCAGGCCGATGTGCGGATCGGCACGCTGCACGACCTCGCCGTCGAGCTCGAGCACCAGGCGCAGCACGCCGTGGGCGGCCGGGTGCTGCGGGCCGAAGTTCAGGGTGTAGTTCTTGATTTCGGCCATGATTACTTCAGGCCTCCGTAGTTGTCTTCACGGATGATGCGCGGCGTGATCTCGCGCGGCTCGATGCTCACCGGCTGGTAGATCACGCGCTTGAGCTCGGCGTCGTAGCGCATCTCGACGTGACCGGACAGGGGGAAGTCCTTGCGGAAGGGGTGGCCGATGAAGCCGTAGTCGGTCAGGATGCGACGCAGGTCGTCGTGGCCTTCGAAGACGATGCCGTAGAGGTCGAAGGCCTCGCGCTCGTACCAGTTGGCCGCGCGCCAGGCGTCGGTCAGGGAATCGACCACCGGAAAGTCATCATCGGTCGCGAAGACCTTGAGACGCAGGCGCTGGTTCAGGCTGACCGACAGCAGGTGCGACACGACGCAGAAGCGTGCGCCTTCCCAGGCACCCTCGCCCCAGGCGGAGTAGTCGACCCCGCAGAGGTCGATCAGTTGTTCGAAACGGCAGCCGGGCGCATCACGCAGGATGCGGGCTGCGGCCAGATAGTCCTGGGGTGCGACCTCGACGGTCACTTCACCCAGCTTGACGTCGACACGACGTGCCTTGCCGCCCAAAGCGGCAGTCACGGTGTCCTTGATGGCTTCGGGATTAACGGCAAAAGCAGTCATCAGTGGTTCCTCAGACGCGGGCGATGGTCTGCGTGCGGCGGATCTTCTGCTGCAGCTGGATGATGCCGTAGATCAGCGCCTCGGCCGTGGGCGGGCAGCCCGGCACGTAGACGTCGACCGGCACGATGCGGTCGCAGCCACGCACCACCGAGTAGCTGTAGTGGTAATAACCGCCACCGTTGGCGCAGGAGCCCATGGAGATGACCCAGCGCGGCTCGCTCATCTGGTCATAGACCTTGCGCAGGGCCGGCGCCATCTTGTTGCACAGCGTGCCGGCCACGATCATCAGGTCGGACTGGCGCGGGCTGGCACGGAACACCTCGGCGCCGAAGCGGCCGATGTCGTAGCGCGCGGCGGCCGCATGCATCATCTCGACCGCGCAGCAGGCCAGACCGAAGGTCATGGGCCAGAGCGAGCCGGTCTTGGCCCAGTTCACCACCGAGTCGTAACTGGTGGTGACGAAGCCTTCTTTCATCACGCCTTCAATCATGACGACTATCCTTAGTGACCTTGTTGAAACTGTCAGTCGCCGCCGGGCCGCCCCAAGGCGACTGGGCCCCCTCGGGGGGCAGAGCAGCACACGAAGTGGCAAGCGTGGGGGCCATTTCTATTCCCAATCGAGGGCGCCCTTTTTCCACTCGTAGGCAAAACCCACGACGAGGATGGCGATGAACACCATGGCCGCCCAGAAGCCCACCGCACCCACTTCCTTGAGCGCCACGGCCCAGGGGAAGAGGAAGGCGATTTCCAGGTCGAACAGGATGAAGAGAATGGCCACGAGGTAGTAGCGCACGTCGAATTTCATGCGCGCGTCTTCAAACGCTTCGAAACCACACTCGTAGGGAGAATTTTTGGCCGCGTCGGGCCGATTGGGGCCCAGGACATAGCCGATGACCTGGGGGATGACCCCGACGGCAATGCCGACCAAGATGAACAGAAGGACGGGAAGGTACTGATCGAGGCTCATCTTGAATGCTGATCACCGTTGGGCCGCCCGGGCTGTACCCGGACGGTCATTTATCTGGTGCCGTCGGCGAGACTCGAACTCGCACAGCTTTCGCCACTACCCCCTCAAGATAGCGTGTCTACCAATTTCACCACGACGGCTTGTCTCTGTTGCCAGGCTTGCATGAGGGTCTGATAGCTCACCCGGCAAGCCTTGGAGTTTACTCCGAATTCCCCCCTGGCCCCGGGGAGAAATTCCGGAATTATTGACTCAGGTCATCGCGCCGGAATCTGCGCCGGGCCAGGCGCGGCGGGTGCCGCGGGGGCAGACGCAGGAGCGGCGTCGACCGGCGCCGAGGTGCCCGGAATCTGTGCCGAGGTCTCGGGCGCAGCGGGCGCGGTCACCGCGCTGCCTTCGAGCACGCTGCCCGTGCTGGCCGGGCGCGCGTTGCTGAAATAGGCCAGCAGCAGCGTGCAGACGAAGAACACCGTGGCCAGCACGGCCGTGGTGCGCGAGAGGAAGTTGGCACTGCCGCTGGCGCCGAACAGGCTGCCCGAGGAGCCGCTGCCGAAGGCGGCGCCCATGTCGGCGCCCTTGCCGTGCTGGATCAGGATGAGGCCGATCATGGCCACGGCCGTGACGATCTGCACCGTGAGGATGATGGTGACGATGAAACTCATGTTTACTCCTAAATTCGTAGCAATCGGGCAGCTGTATCAGCCAGCTGCCGCGATGATGGTGAGGAAATCCGGGGCCTTGAGCGAAGCGCCGCCGATCAGGCCGCCGTCGATGTCGCCCTGGGCCAGCAGCTGCGCGGCGTTGGCTGCATTCATGCTGCCGCCATACAGCAGCTTGATGCGGTCGGCCTGCGGCGTAGCCGCCTTGAGTTGTGCGCGCAGCACGGCATGCACCTGCTGCGCCTGCTCGGGACTGGCGGTCTTGCCGGTGCCGATGGCCCAGACGGGCTCGTAGGCCACGACGATCTCGCTGATGCAGTGGCCATTGAGATGGATCACAGCAGCCAGCTGGCGCTTGACCACCTCTTCCGTCTTGCCCGCTTCGCGCTCGGCCAGGGTCTCGCCCACGCAGACGATGGGCGTCACGCCGTTGGCCAGTGCGCGCTGCGCCTTGGCCGCCACGACCGTATCGGTCTCGCCGTGGTACTGGCGGCGCTCCGAATGGCCGACGATGGCGTAGCGCACGCCGAAATCCTTGAGCATGGCCACCGAGACCTCGCCCGTGTAGGCACCCAGCTCGTGCTGGGAGACATCCTGCGCGCCCAGCTCGACCGGGCTGGTCGCCAGCAGCGCCTGGCATTGGGCCAGATACGGCGTCGGCACGCAGACCGCGATGTCGCAGGCCGGATCCTTGAGGCCGGACAGCAGGCCCTTGAGCAGGGCCTGGTTGGCGGCCAGGCTGCCGTTCATCTTCCAGTTGCCAGCAATCAGCTTTTTCATGCACCACTCCAGGTCAGCACGATCTTGCCGATGTGCTGGTTCGATTCCATCAGCGCATGCGCACGTGCCGCACCGCTACCCGTGGGGTCCTTGGCGTCCACGGCCGCGTAGGTGCTGTGGATCACCGGCTTGACCTTGCCGGCCTCGATCAGGGGCCAGGCGTGTTTCAGGCAGGCCTGCGCGATCGCCTGCTTGAAGGCGATGGGGCGCGGGCGCAGCGTCGAGCCGGTGATGGTCAGGCGCTTGCGTAGCACCAGGCCGGCGTTGAAGCTGCTCTTGGTGCCGCCCTGCACGGCGATGATGACGATGCGGCCGTCCTCGGCCAGGCTCTCGACCTCGCGTGCGACGTACTCGCCACCCACCATGTCGAGGATCACGTCCACACCCTTGCCGTCCGTCAGGCGCTTGACCTCTTCCTTGAAGTCCTGCGTCTTGTAGTTGATGGCGTGGTCGGCGCCCAGCTTGATGCAGGCGGCGCACTTCTCGTCACTGCCCACCGTCACGATGACCTTGGCACCCATGGCCTTGGCCAGCTGGATAGCGGTGACGCCGATGCCGCTGGAGCCGCCCTGGATCAGCAGCGTCTCACCGGCCTGCAGGCGGCCGCGGTCGAACACATTGCTCCAGACGGTGAAGAAGGTCTCGGGCAGCGAGGCCGCCTCGACATCGCTCAGGCCCTTGGGATACGGCAGGCACTGCGCAATCGGCGCGGTGCACAACTCGGCGTAACCGCCGCCGGCCACCAGGGCGCACACCTTGTCGCCCAGCTTGAGACCGACTTGCGCCAGTTCTGCGGCATTGCCGCCCACGACCGTGCCGGCCACTTCGAGGCCGGGGATGTCGGAGGCACCCGGCGGCACCGGGTAGTTGCCCGTGCGCTGGAACACGTCGGGCCGGTTGATGCCGCTGGCCGCCACGCGGATCAGCAGCTCACCCGCACCCGGCACGGGGTCGGGGCGCTGGCCCAGACGCAGCACCTCGGGCGCACCGTAGGAAGTGATTTCGATGGCTTTCATGGTCTCTCGCTCCGACAGCGCCTTCGGACTGGCCGCAGGACGCCGTCGTCAGGGTGACAAAGTCGGATCAGGCCTGTTCGCCGCCGTTGTTCTGGGCCGGACGGTCCAGCAGCGCCTTCATGGACAGCTTGACGCGACCCTTCTCGTCGGTTTCCAGCACCTTGACCTTGACGATCTGGCCTTCGGACAGGTAGTCCGTGACCTTCTCGACGCGCTCGTGGGCGATCTGGCTGATGTGCAGCAGGCCGTCCTTGCCGGGCAGCAGGTTGACCAGGGCACCGAAGTCCAGGATCTTGGTGATCGGGCCTTCGTAGACCTTGCCGATTTCGACTTCGGCGGTGATCTCGGCGATGCGGCGCTTGGCTTCCTCGGCCTTGGTGGCGTCGGTGGCGGCGATGGTGATGGTGCCGTCTTCCTCGATGTTGATCTGGCAGCCGGTCTCGTCGGTCAGCGCGCGGATGACGGCGCCGCCCTTGCCGATCACGTCACGGATCTTCTCGGGGTTGATCTTCATGGTGAAGAGCTTGGGCGCGAAGTTGCTCACCTCGGTCTTGGCCTCGCCCATGGCTTCCTGCATCTTGCCCAGGATGTGCATGCGCGCTTCCTTGGCCTGGGCCAGGGCGACCTGCATGATTTCCTTGGTGATGCCCTGGATCTTGATGTCCATCTGCAGGGCGTTGATGCCGTTGGTGGTACCGGCCACCTTGAAGTCCATGTCGCCCAGGTGATCTTCGTCACCCAGGATGTCGGTCAGCACGGCGAAGCGGTTGCCTTCCTTGATCAGGCCCATGGCAATGCCGGCCACGTGGGCCTTCATCGGCACGCCGGCGTCCATCAGCGACAGGCAGCCGCCGCAGACGGAAGCCATCGACGAGGAGCCGTTGGACTCGGTGATCTCGGACACCACACGCATGGTGTAGGGGAACTCTTCCTTGGTCGGCAGGCAGGCCACCAGGGCACGCTTGGCCAGACGGCCGTGGCCGATCTCGCGGCGCTTCGGGGTGCCGAAACGGCCGGCCTCGCCGGTGGCGAAGGGAGGCATGTTGTAGTGCAGCATGAAGCGGTCTTCGAACTCGCCGGCCAGCGCGTCGATGCGCTGCGCGTCGCGTTCGGTGCCCAGCGTGGCGACCACCAGGGCCTGGGTCTCGCCGCGCGTGAACAGGGCCGAACCGTGGGTACGGGGCAGCACGCCGTTGCGGATCTCGATGGGGCGCACGGTGCGCGTGTCGCGGCCGTCGATACGCGGCTCGCCGGCCAGGATCTGGCTGCGCACGATGCGCGCTTCGATGTCGAACAGCATGCCTTCGACCTTGACGCTGTCGAACTCGACGCCGGACTCTTTCAGGTCGGCCATCACGACGGCGTAGGTCTCGCGGCAGGCGTGGGTACGAGCCTGCTTGTTGCGGATCTGGTAGGCAGCGCGCAGCTTCTCTTCGGCCAGCGCATTGACCTTGGCGATCAGGGCCTCGTCCTTGGCCGGGGCTTTCCAGTCCCAGGCCGGCTTGCCGGCGTCACGCACCAGGTCGTGGATGGCGTTGATGGCGATGTTGCCCTGCTCGTGGCCGAACACCACGGCGCCCAGCATGATCTCTTCCGACAGCTGTTGCGCTTCGGACTCGACCATCAGCACGGCGGATTCGGTACCGGCAACGACCAGGTCCATCTGGCTGTCCTTGAGCTGGGTCTGGCCCGGGTTCAGGACGTATTCGCCATTGATGTAACCCACGCGCGCAGCACCGATGGGGCCGCTGAAGGGGATGCCGCTGATGCTCAGCGCGGCGCTGGTGGCGATCATGGCGGCGATGTCGGCCTGCACTTCGGGGTTCAGGCTCACGACGTGCACGATCACCTGGACTTCGTTGTAGAAGCCTTCGGGGAACAGCGGACGGATCGGGCGGTCGATCAGGCGGCAGGTCAGGGTCTCCAGCTCGCTGGGACGGCCTTCACGCTTGAAGAAGCTGCCCGGGATCTTGCCGGCGGCGTAGGACTTCTCGGTGTAGTCGACGGTCAGGGGGAAGAAGTCCTGGCCCGGCTTGGCGCTCTTGGTCGCCACCACGGTGGCCAGCACCACGGTGTCGTCGATGTTGACCAGCACGGCGCCGGTGGCCTGGCGGGCGATTTCGCCGGTTTCCATGGTGACCGTGTGCTGGCCCCACTGGAAGGTCTTGGTGACTTTGTTGAACATGGTCATGTGTTTCTCCTTATGGATCAAGGGAGGTCTAAGCCGCCTCCCCTAGGGCCCGAAGCCACATCACAGAACACGATGCCATTCCAGAGAAATCAGAGGGAAATTCGCTCAATTTCCTCTGGAATGACACAGCTTCGCTCTGTTCCTGTCTGCTCCGAAGTACAAAGCGCCTGAGCTAGCGGACCAACTCAGGCGCTTCTATTCATCTGTCCGGGGCGATTACTTGCGCAGACCCAGCTTGGTGATCAGCGCGCTGTAACGGTCGAAGTCCTTGGACTTCAGGTAGTCCAGCAGCTTGCGGCGACGGCTCACCATGCGCAGCAGACCGCGACGGCCGTGGTGGTCCTTGGCGTGGGTCTTGAAGTGCGGGGTCAGTTCGTTGATGCGGGCGGTCAGCAGGGCGACCTGGACTTCCGGGCTGCCGGTGTCGGTAGCGGAACGGGCATTGGCCTTGACAACTTCGGCCTTGATGCTGGTAGCGATCATTTCTATTTCCTGTCATGCGGGACGAAACCGGCCGCTTTCGGTCGGGACGTCCCAGGGTTTACAACTTGCGTCAGCGGCTGGAACTGCTACTGACGTGCGCTCTACAAGCCTTGGCAGGCCGCAGAACCATGGAATTATAGCCCAAGTCAGGTTGGCGGAGCGCCTACTTACTTCCCAACCAGGTTTTGAGTCGCTCCACGCCCTGCACCAGGCGCTGCGGGTCCTTGGACGCAAAGCACCAGCGCAGCCAGCCCTGGGCTTCGGGGGCAAAGGCCTCGCCCGGGGCCAGGCCCAGGCCGGCCTCGCGCACCAGGCGCTTGGCCGTGGCCAGGGAATCGTCGTATCCGGCCAGGCGGAAAAAGGCGTACATGCCGGCCGCCGGGCGGGCCAACTCCACGCCCGGCACGGCCTGCAGCAGGGGCACCAGGGTGTCGCGGCAGGTTTTGAGGTGGGCCACGACCCGCGGCGTGATCTCCCCGGCCCGCTGCAGGGCCGCCACGCCGGCGCGTTGGGTGAAGACGCTGGCGCAGGAGGTGTTGAACTCGATGAGCTTGCCCACGTCGTGCGTGATGGCCGAGGGCAGCACCAGCCAGCCCAGGCGCCAACCCGTCATGAGGAAACTCTTGGAGAAGCTGTGCACCACGGCCAGCCGGTCCTCGGAGGAGGCGATGTCGAGGAAGCTGGGCGCGCAGCCGTTGCTGGACGCCTCGTAGTACAGCTGTGAATACACCTCGTCGGCCACGATCCAGGTGCCGGTCTGGCGGCAGTGGTCCAGGATGCGCTGCTGCTCCTCGCGCGTGAGCGTCCAGCCGGTCGGGTTGCTCGGCGCATTGAGGATGAGCACCCTGGTGGTTGGCGTCACCGCGACCAGCAGGGCCTCCAGGTCCAGCGTCCAGGCACCCGACACGGGCTTCAGGGGAATGGGCTTGAGACGCGCACCCAGAATCAGCGGCTGCGCTGTCAGGTTGGGCCAGACCGGGGTCACGATGGCCACCTCGTCGCCCGCTTCCAGCAGGGCCTGCATGGCGATCATCAGCGCATTGACACCGCCCGAGGTGGCGGCAATGCGGTCGGGCGCCACGGTCCCGTGCAGCCGGCTCAGGTGCAGGGCGATGGCGGCGCGCAGCTCGGGCAGGCCCAGGTTGTGGCTGTAGAAGGTCTCGCCCTTTTGCAGGGAGTCGATGGCCGCCTGGCGCACGAAGTCGGGCGTGACCTCATCGCCCTCGCCGAACCAGAAGGCCAGCACATCGCTGCGGCCCAGGCCGGCATTGGCCACTTCGCGGATTTTGGATTCTTCGAGGTCTCGGATCACCTGGCGCATGTGTTCTCCATCGCAAGGGGTCGATTGTGCCGCCTGGCCGGCACGGGCGCAGCGGCCCGACATAGAGACAGCACCGATGTTTTCAAGACCTGGCCGCCAAAAATTTGCCGCACGCTGCAGGCCTTGAAAACCTCTTGGCCCGTTCCCAGTTATGCCCTGCGGCCGGCAGTGCCTCCGCACACCGAGTCCACCGTTTACACCACAGGAGTTCAACCATGCTGTTTGTTCCCGTCATCCGCCGTTCCGCCTTCTCCCCTTCGCTGCGTGCTTTCGACCGCTTCTTCAGTGAGTCGGCACCGGCCGAGCAGCCGGCCAGCGCTGCCGAAGACAAGGCCTATGAGCTGAGCTTCGACGTGCCCGGCGTCAGCCGCGAGCAGCTGTCCATCGGCATCGAAGGCAATGTGATCCGCATCGAGACCCTGCCCGAAGCCAAGCGCCAGTACAAGGCCGCCTACGAACTGCCGCAGGACATCGACGTCTCTGCCAGCGAAGCCAAGCTGGAGAACGGCGTGCTCACGCTCAAGCTGGCCAAGGCACAGCCCGAAGACAAGGCTGTCAAGCTCGCCATCAACTGATGCGTGAATAGCTACCGCAACGCATCTCGACAATCGAGTATGAAGAAGCCTTAGGGACCCTCTGCATGACGGGAGTTATGCAAGGGGGTCCCTAGTTGCTGTAAACGCCGCAACCGATAATCAGGTCTCCATGCCGCTCCAGGTACATGGACTTGGCTTCCACCTGCTTGGAGATCGGGTTGAGGTACATGTAGTCCTGCCAACCTTTGCCATGGTTGCGGATGATCTCGATGCGCTCGCGTACGAACAGATTGCCCGCACCATCCTTGGCGTCGATCATCTCCTTGCCAACATTGCCAGCGTTGGCGCCGTGAGCGAGATTCTTGCCGCCCATGTCGTAGACCACGACATAGAGATCGCGGTCACAGAACGGTCCCAGCTTGTTGCAGATTTCGGAGAACGTCTGCTCACGACCCAGTTCCTCCAGCGCATCAATCGCCCGCCTGACCATCTCGACCGCCTCTTCCCTGGAGCCGTTGCGCACAGTCTTGATCTTGAAGACCCCGACGACATTGTTCAACTCGGCGGTCTGTACTTTCAGGGAGTCCGCGGCGCTGGCCGCCTGCTTGACCAGGATGGCATTCTGCTGGGTGCCCTGCTCCATCTGCGCAATCGCCTGATTCACCTGCTCAATCCCGGTCCTTTGCCCAAGGCTGGCAGCGGTGATCTCCCCGATGATCTCGTTGACGCGCTGGATGCTGTTGACCACCTCCTGCATCGTAGCGCCGGCCTGGGCCACCTGTTGGCTGCCATCCTGTACGTTCTTTACCGAGGTGTCGATCAGGGTCTTGATCTCGCGCGCGGCGGTTGAGCTGCGCTGCGCGAGGCTGCGAACCTCGGCCGCGACGACGGCGAATCCGCGCCCTTGCTCACCGGCACGGGCTGCTTCAACCGCGGCATTGAGTGCGAGTATGTTGGTCTGGAAAGCAATGCCATCGATGACGCCGATGATGTCCACGATCTCCCTGGACGACTGGTTGATGGAGTCCATCGTGTGCACGACATTGCCTACCGCATCGCCGCCCTTCGCGGCCACGTCCGACGCGGCACGCGCAAGCTGGACCGCCTGGCTGGCATGGTCCGCATAGCCGCGGACCGTGGAAGTCATTTCGTCCATCGAAGCCGCCGTCTTATCCAGTGCGGCCGCTTGCTGCTCGGTGCGCAGGGCCAGGTCGTGGTTGCCTGCGGCGATGTGGTCGGTGGCCGACGCCAGGGTCTCGGTGCCGTTGCGAATGTTCCAAATGACATTGGCCAGGCCATGGCCGATGCTGTTGACCGCCTTCAGCAGCTTGCCAATCTCATCCTGGCGCGAGGTCTCGATGCGGGTCGTCAGGTCACCGGTGGCCAGCCGGCTGGCGGCTTGCCGGGCCGCTTCCAGCGGCACACTGATCACCCGACGGAACAGCAGATACTGGACGACGGCAAGCAGCACCAAAACGACCAGTCCCACACCCGCGGCGACAACTCGGGAGGGGAAGTGGTCGCTTGCCGCTTCAAACAGACCGATGCATATCGCGTTCAGCGCCAAGGACAGGGCGGCAAGTCTGGCACCCACGTCCAGCTTGTTGAAGAATTGCATGAACTTGAACATGATTGACTTTCGGAACTCTGGGATTCCAGCGACCATCGCCACCGGCGCGATCTGTCGCCTTCACTTCGATTCTCTACAAATTATTCAAACCCGATGGGTTTGTCAATTCAGAAATCGACCAAGAGCGCCCCTCAATTCTCCTGAACGGATGACAGGCCGTCGTACAGGCAGAAAGCGTCCGCGCCAATCCCGCCCCGCACAGAGACACCATCTTCGATGTGCCCGGCGTCAGCCGTGAGCAGCTGTCCAGGCAATATCATCCGCATCGAAACCCTGCCCGAAGCCAAGCGCCAGTACAAGGCCGCTTACGAGCTGCCGCAGGACATTGATGTGTCCGCCAGCGAAGCCAAGCTGGAAAACGGCGTGCTCACGCTCAAGCTGGTCATGGTGCAGCCCGAGAGCAAGACCGTCAAGCTGGCGATCAACTGATCCTCACCTTCTAAGAAAAAAGGCCACGAGATTCGCGGCCTTTTTATTG
The DNA here is from genome assembly GCA_963512455.1 of uncultured Hylemonella sp. Taxonomy (GTDB): domain Bacteria; phylum Pseudomonadota; class Gammaproteobacteria; order Burkholderiales; family Burkholderiaceae_C; genus Hylemonella. The sequence continues at coordinate 63,024 of CAUPMJ010000002.1, forward strand.
GCTTCAACGCTGGCGATGGGCCGAAGCCGCAGGCGACCCGCTCTCGATTAAAAGATCAGGCGCCTGACTTGGACTGGTCCTGCGCCTCAATGAAGGCCTTGCGAAACTCCATGGGCCGTGAGATGCCGGCAACTGGCGCTTGCGGCGTGCCGGCCCCTGAAATGATCAAGGTGCCGAAATTGAACATGCGCCCGAGTACTTCTTGATCGACCTGCAGGCTCTCGACCTTGTTGATGTTGATCTCGATCGTGCTGCGCCGGATGAAGCCGGTCTTCACAATCACCCGCTTGTTGGTGATGGCCAATTCGGTGGTCCTGTACTTCACGTAGGCCACCACCAGGAAAATGAGGCCCAGGCCGAAGGCCGGCAGCAGAACGATTCCCAGCGCGATCAGGTGCCAGAGGGACCAGAGGCTGATGTGCCCGAGATGGACGATTCTTTCGTCCTTGACCAAGGCGTCTTCAACATAACTCGTCATGGGGTTCCTGGGTTCTGTACAAGGGCAGAGTCTAGTACCCCGAGGCTGTCAGCGCTGCGAACGTTCAGGGTCAGGGGTGCTACGCGGCTTTATCTCGCAGCGTCCCCTGCATCGCAGGGTTAGACCGCAATAGCTAGCCATCAGAGGCCTCCTGCGGAATGTCACTCGGAGCAGAAGCAAGCAGCGACGTGGCCGGAAGATATGACGCCGGATGTTGTCCCCAGACCGCCCAGAGATCGATGCCCGCCAGAAGCCCACCGCAAGCAAAGGCGAAAACTTCAAACTCACCCTCAACCGCTTTCCATCGGAATGCGCAAAGCGTTTCCATTCCGGCTTGCGGATAGTGGGTAACACCATCGATTGCCAAGTTGATGCTTGCGCAGCCACAAGTACACCGCCCAACAACACGCGCCTTATCGACTTGGGCGACGAACTGGCGTGATCGGTCATTTCCGTGGGCAAGCATCCAACGAATGAATTCGCTTTCCGCTCCTGAAAGGGCGCGATCCTCCGCAGCCGTTGAGGTGGTGTGGCTGTCTGTTTTCTTTCCGCCCAAAAGCTTTGCGAGCCAGTTCATTTGCGGTCTAACGCTGGCGATGAGCGGACTGCAACGGCCCACGGCTGTTGACGGTCCGCTCGATCAGTGGGTTAGAACTTGGTAATGCGCAACACATGTTCTGGCGGGGCTTGACGCTCCACGGTCTGCTGAAATTCCTTAGAACGCAAGATCGCCAGCGGAATGAAAACTTGAGAGCCAGTTGGCCTTGAGATGAATGTATATCCATTTAAATTGAGCTTCGTCGTTTTCTCTACTAAAACCGGTTCCGTCCAAGCAATTGATTGGATCTTGAAGCTGCCAAACGGACAGCCACGAATACCAGTGTCGGATAGCCGTACATATTTGTACCACCCCGCCCACCAATAGAATCCAAGAACAAGGATGATCAATGTGATGGTGAAAGGACTCAGCACCTCGGAAAGCGGCCGAGCGGGGCGAAATTGGACAACAAACACGTAGTAGCTGATGAGGAGAATCCCACCACGAATGTAAGCTCGGAGCATGACCGAACGCGGCAGCGCAAAGGCTTGTTCCACAGAAGAGTTCTAACGTTGGAGATGAGTGGGAGCCGCAGGCGATCCACTCTCGATTGAAGGGTTAGGCGATATCACGTCTGTGCTTCTCTTTCTGTCCGGCAAACGCGGATGCACACCATGCCAATACTGCAGCGACGAACACTGCACCGAAAAACACCATGATGTACGCTCTAGGCGGTGGAGGATCCGTGCACGGAAAATGTGGTGCTTCAGGGGTACACACTCCTGAAGCCATCCAATACATCGCAGCACAACCCGCAGCACAACCGGCGACGGCAGTAAAGACAAGATGCTTAAGCTTGTCACGTGCGAATAGAGAAATTAGAGCGGCGATTCCAGCGATAGGCAGAATAAAAAAAAGACCGAGAATCACCAAGATACTTGGTACATCAGGAACGAACATCGTTTGTCGCCTAACTAGACATAGACCGCAAATCTGTCGCCTTAACAAAGCTCATACTTCCTCCCGCTTCTTGGTTTAAGTGCTTGAAATATATCTAATTTCAACCGCTTTGCATCAACGGGGAAACCATGAAAAAAACCGCGTAAGCCGGCAAACCTTTCGTATGAACAAAGTGCGCTGCGGACTAACACGGACGGATGGGCGCCGAAATTCCTGTTTCGCAACAGCCACTTGCTGCGCTTTTCAAGAAAAGCCAGTCTATGAACAAACCGGCAAAGTCCGCAGCTCAGACCGACTGGCTGATCGCATCCAGCGGCCAGCGCGGCTTGACCTCGAAGGTGTAGGCACGGGTCGCTTCCTGCATGCCGGCCTGCAGGCGCATGGCGGCGGCCATGGCGATCATGGCGCCGTTGTCGGTGCACAGGTGCAGCTCTGGGTAGTGCACACGCACCTTGAGCTTGGCGCATTGGGCGTTGAGCTGTTCGCGCAATTGCCGGTTGGCGCCTACGCCGCCGGCCACCACCAGGCGCTTGAGGCCGGTGTTCTTCAGCGCGGACAGTGATTTCTTCACGAGCACATCCACGATGGCGGCCTGCGTCGAGGCGGCGAGATCGGCACGCACATTCAAGGGCCAGGCTTCGACAGGCTCAGCCCGAACGGCAGAGATTTTCTGGGCCTGGGTCAGCACGGCTGTTTTCAAACCGGCAAAGGAAAAATCCAGGTTACCGCTGTGCAGCAGCGGGCGCGGCAGCTTGAAGGCCGCACCGTCACCCTGCTCCGCCAGCTTCGCCAGGGCCGGGCCACCGGGATAGCCGAGACCCATGAGCTTGGCCGACTTGTCGAAGGCCTCGCCGGCCGCGTCGTCTATCGTTTCGCCCAGGATTTCGTAGCGCCCCACCCCGTCCACGCGCATCAGCTGCGTGTGGCCGCCGGAGACCAGCAGCGCGACGAAAGGGAACTCGGGCGGATCGGCGCTCAGGAAGGGCGAGAGCAGATGGCCTTCGAGGTGATGCACCCCCAGCACCGGCTTGCCCAGGGCCGCGCCCAGGGCGCAGGCCACGCCGGCGCCCACCAGCAGCGCGCCGGCCAGGCCGGGCCCGCGCGTGTAGGCCACCACGTCGATGTCTTGCAGCGACTTGCCCGCTTCCTGCATGACCTGCGTGGTCAAGGGCAGCACACGGCGGATGTGGTCGCGGCTGGCGAGTTCGGGCACCACGCCGCCATAGGCCTGGTGCATCTCGATCTGGCTGTAGAGCGCGTGCGCGAGAAGCTGCGGCACCGGGCTGCCATTGGCTTGCACCAGGGCCACACCGGTTTCGTCGCAGGAAGATTCGATGCCCAGGATCAAGGGCGCGGTGTCGGACATGAAGCGAGTCTAAGCGAATGCCCGCTTACTTCATCACTAAACCACCATCGACCACCAGCACCTGGCCCGTGACGAAACGGCTCCAGTCCGACGCCAGGAAAAGCACAGGGCCCGCCACATCTTCGGGCCGGGCGATGCGCCGCAGCGGTGTCTGCGCCACGATGGTTTCCTTCACATCCTCCTTGGTCGCGCGGCTGGCGTCGGTCGGGTAGACCAGGCCCGGGGCCACGCAGTTCACGCGTATGCCCAGGGGGCCGAGTTCGGCTGCGAGGTTGCGGCTGAAACCCACCAGCGCGGACTTGGCCGTGGCGTAGTCGTGATAGGGCACCACCGGCCGCTCCACCAGATCACTCGCCAGGTTGACGATGCAACCCTGCGCGCGCTGGCGCATGCCGGGCAGCACAGCCTGGCAGACGTTGTAGGTCGCGCGCACGGCGCCGTCGAACTGGGTCTGGTAATCGGCCCAGCCGGTTTCCCAGAAACGTTTGCGCTGCTCGGGGTCGAAGCGATAAGGCGCGAAGGCGTTGTTGACCAGCACGTCGATGCGGCCCAATTCGGAGAGCACCTGCGCCACCAGCGCCTGCACCTGGGCCGGGTCGTTGACGTCGGCGCGGATGGCCCAGGCATCGCCGCCAGCCGCCTTGCACTGCGCAACCACCTCGTTCGCCGCGGCCTCGTTGCGCAGGTAGTTCACCACCACAAAACCACCCTCCGCTGCAAAGGCCTGGGCGATGGCCGCGCCGATGCCGCGGCTGGCGCCGGTGACGAGGATGACCTGGCCCTGGAATTTCATGTTCACTTGCCGGGTAAAAGGTCAGAACTCACCACGTCCTTCATCTTCAGCTCGAGCTGGATCAGGCCGATCTTCTTCCAGGCTTCGGCGCCCTTCTGCAGCATGTCCACATCGATGGCGCCCAGCCCCTGCTTTTGAGTCAGCGTGGACACACTGGTGGCATTGCGCAGCTTGATCACCTCCAGGTTCACTGCCTCGTTCTGGCCGTTGATGGCGCGCTTGACCGCCAGCGCTGCGGCTTCCTGCGGCTGGGCGATCATCCATGACATGCTGTCGCGGTAGGCCGCAAGGAAGCGCCTGAGCACGTCCTTCTTCTGCTGGTAGGTTTCTTCACGCACCACGAAGATGTCGCTGGAAACGTTGAGTGAATTGCGCACTTCCATCACGTTCACGTCGCCCACACCTCGGGCCCGGGCCACCAGCAGGCCGGTGTCCGTGGCGGCGGTCGCGTCCACCTGGCCTTGCATCAACGGCGCAAAGTTCAGCAGACCCGTGACGACGATGGTCACGTCCTTCTCGCTCAGGCCGGCCTGGTTCAGCAGCAGCTGCAGATTGGTCAGCGTACCGCTGGACAGGCTGTAGACCCCGATCTTCTTGCCTTTCAGGTCCGCCGGCTTGCTGATGCCGCTGCTCTTGAGTGCCACCACGTTGAAGATGTTCTGCGGGTAGATGTCGTAGATGACGCGCAGCTTCTCGCCCTTGTCCAGCGCGGCGTAGAGCGAGCCGGGATCGGTGAAGGCCACGTCGGCCTGGCCGCTGAGCAGGTTGCGCACGGCATCGCCACCACCGGCGCCGGGCATGTACACGACATCAATCCCTTTGGCGCGGAAAAAGCCCTTGTCAGGTTCGACCAGCAGGTTGGTGATCTCGGAGATGGGGCCGCCCCAGCCGGCAATCGTCACCTTGTCCAGCTTGGCCTGGGCCCAGGCGCCGGTGCACAGGGCACCGAGTGCAAGCGCAGCAAGGGTGCGCAGGAAATGTCGTTTCATGGTGTCGTCCTCAAAGGTTGGATGAATAAGGTCGCAGCAAGCGATGCTCGATCCAGAGCGTGGCCTCGTACAGCAGCAGGCCGATCACAGTGATGAGCAGCAGCACGGCGAACATCAGCGGCGTGTCCATGGAGCCCTGGGCGGCGATGATCAGCGCGCCCAGACCCTTGCTGGCGCCGATGAACTCGCCCACCACGGCGCCCACCAGGGCCAGCACCACGGCCACGCGCAGGCCGGCCAGGATGGCGGGCAGCCCGGCCGGCACCTTGAGCCGCCACAAGGTCTGCCCCCTTGTGGCGCCCAGCATGCGGAACAGTTCAAGCCGCGCCGCGTCCACCTGGGCGATGCCGGTCAGCGTGTTTTCCAGCAAGGGGAAGAAGCAGATCAGCGCGGTGATGACCACCGTGGGCGCGGTGCCGAAGCCGAACCAGACGATGAACAGCGGCACCAGCGCCAGCTTGGGCACCACCTGGCTGGTCACCACATAAGGCATGAGCACACGGCGCAGCGCGGCCGATTCACCGAGCAGCACGCCGCCGGCAAAACCCAGGGCCACGCCCAGCATCAGGCCCAGGCCCAGTTCCAGCAGGGTCTGGGCGATGTGCGGCCAGAGATAACCTGTCTGCAGGCCGCGCAGCAGCGCCACGCCGATCACGCTGGGGGCCGGCAGCACCAGCGGCGAAAACCTGAAGGCCGACACGGACCATTCCCAGGCCAGCAGCAGGATGATCAGCAAGGCGAGAGCCAAAAGACGCGGGTACTTCGTCATACGACGCCCTCCCCGTCCATGGCGTGCCGCAGCTCGGCGCAGATGGCGTTGAAAGCCGCGCCGTAGCGCAGGTCCCTGCCGCGCGGGCGCGGCAGGTCGACGCGGATGTCGTGGCGGATGCGGCCGGCGTCCATCACGGCCACGCGGTCGGCCAGGTAGACCGCCTCGGCGATGTCGTGCGTGACGAAAAACACCGAGGTGCCGCGCGCGCGGCACATGGCCTGCAACTCGTCCTGCAGTTCCTCGCGCGTGATGGCATCGAGCGCGGCGAAAGGTTCGTCCATCAGCAGGATGGGCGGATCGAGCAGCAGCGCACGCGCAATCGCCACGCGGCTCTGCTGCCCGCCGGAGAGCTGGCGTGGATGGTGACGCAGATAAGCACTCAGGCCCATCTGCGCCAACAGCTGTTCGGCGCGCGCGCGGTCGGCGTCTGTCGGCGTGCGCTGCAGGGTGACGGGCAGGAGCACGTTGTCCAGCACGGTCAGCCAGTCCAGCAGCGTCGGTTGCTGGAACACAAAACCCGTGCCGGGGCCGGGCTTGCCGATGACCCGCCCCTGCAAGCGCACCGTGCCCTCGTCGGGTGGCAGCAGGCCCGCGGCCAGCTTGAGCAGCGTGGTCTTGCCGCAGCCGCTGCGCCCGACCAGGCAGTGGAACTCGCCGGGCGCAATGTCCCAGTCCACAGACTGCACCACCGGCGGCCAGCCGGGGAAGGTGTAACTCACCTGCTGCATGTCGAGGAAAGGCGCGGTACTCATGATCAATCGCGGTAGGGCGCGTAGGCCTCGGCCGCATCCTCAGCCGATTGTTCGAGCTCGACCATGCGCACCAGGTCCAGCAGGCTGAAACGCCCGTCGTGGTGCCAGCCGGCTTCGGGCGCAGTCATCTGGCCCAGGGCACAGATGCGCGTGGCGCCGGCGGCGCCCAGCCGTTCGGCCAGCGCATGCAATTCCTGCGGCGCGGCGGCCAGGCCCACGGTCTGCAACACCTCGCGTTGTGCGGCCAGCAGGGGCAGCGTGTCTGCCAGGTGGTCCACGGCTTGCACCTGTACCGTGCGGTTCAGCGCACCCGGCAGCAAGGCGCTGGCCTGCTCGGCATAGGCCACGCACCAGGCCGCACCGGCATCACCCAGCAGTTCCACCCCGGCCCCGGCAAAGCCTTGCATCTCCTGGCCCTGGCGCCAGCCGGCCACGCTGGCGGACTCTTCCAGCGTCAGCGTACGGCGCGCGAACTTGTGTTGCAAGGCAGCCAGTTCGCCGGCCAGTTGCTGCGCGAACTCGCGCGGCGTGACACGGCCGCCGCGTGCCACGTAATAGGTGTGCGGCGAATAACAGCCCTGCTGCTCGTAACGCACCACGTCCAGCGCGGCAGCGCGCGCCGTGGCCGGGGCATGGGCCACGTCGAGCGCGGCGGCAGACACCAGCCCCACGCTGAGCTTGTGGCCGTGCGGCAGGAAACGCGTGCTCACCGGCACCTGCTGCCTGAGCGCCGTCAGCGTGTCATTGCCGCCATAGGCCAGCACCGTGTCGGCTTCGGCAAACAGCGCGCGCTCGCTGGCCGTGTCGCCGCCCTTGAACCAGACGATGGCCAGCACCTCGGCCAGGCGCGGCTCCACCTCGGCCAGCAGGCGCGCGAAGAGCGAGGCGAACAGCGGCTCGGCACTGGCCACCTTGCCGATGGCCGGCGCCTTGACCAAGAGGCCGCAGACCAGGCTCCACAGCGGCAGGCCCGGCACATTGCCAGCCCAGACGTGCACCAACAGCTCGGGGCCGAGCGCGCGCGCCATGCCGCCCTTGGCTCGCGGCTGGAATTCGTCGAGCAGCTTGGGGTTGCTGAAGTCCTCGGCCACGAAGCGCTGCAGCTGCGGTGCACGAAAGGTCTTGAGGTAGGCGTTGAGGCCCAGGCGCACCATCTCGGCGTCGAAGCCGGAGATGCGCGGCAGCAGCAGCTCCAGCTCCAGGCGGTACGGGTCGGCCGGGTTGAGCAGGCGCTCGATGGCCCGGTCGATCGCCGCGATGATCTGCGACACCGGCATGGGCTTGAGTTGCGTGCGCCCCTGGTGACGCACATGCGCGGCCAGCGCGTGCAGCTGGGCCGGCGTGAGATGCGGCACCAACACATCGACCTGCTGTGCACCGGCGCCAAAGCCCAGCGTGTGCCACTGCACCTCGCTGGTTTTCAGGCCCGGCAAATAGCCCGCGGTGACTTTCATGACTGTGCCGCTTTCAGAAATTCATCCACCGCCAGCGAGCAGCCCTTGGCCTGCGCGCCCTGGGCGCGGCCCAGCAGCAGGAAACCACCGGCCACTGCCACGCCCACGTCTTCGGCGAGGATGGTGGTGACGGAATTGAAGTTGCCTAGGTCGGTATGGGCCAGGATGCCGCGCTCGCCGCGGGTCATCTCCTGCCCGGTGAGCGGGTCCAGCACCCGCGTGCGAATCCAGTGCGGGCCGGACTTGACGGCGGGCAGCACGGCGTTGCCCGCGTCGTAGAACTGGGTGCTGAGTTCCGTCATGCCATACATATTGATGCAGGCGCTGCGCGGCACGCCGAAAGTCGAGGCGAGCGCGTCGTAGAACGCGCCCATATCCATCTCGCGCGACTGGCCCTTGAAGCCGCCGGTGTCGAGCAGGCGGCTGCCGGCGGGCAAACGAAACGTCAGGCCGCGCGCCTGCAGCGCGTCCATCAGGTGCACGAAGCTGTAGCTGGCACCCAGCAGCGCGAACGGCTCACCGCTGGACTGCACCTGCGCCAGCGTGGCGCAGAGCGCGTCCACCTGCAGGCCTTCGGTGTCCAGGTAATAGCGGCTGTCGGGTGTACCGAACTGGTGCAGGGCCAGCGCCAGGTAATGCGCCAGCGAGGAGTTGGGCATGAGCTGTTCGCTGGGGAAGAGGAGCCCCATGCGCACACGATCAAACCCGCCCATGAAACGCTGGCGGAAGTTCAGCGTCATGGACAGGTCGTAGACCTGCAGCTGCGGGTGGTAATGCCGGCCCTTGACGTCGCCGCGCGTGGTGCCGCTGGTCATGAAGACACGTTCGCAGGCCTCGGGCGGCACGCAGCTCAGCGTCAGGTCCTTGAAGCCGTTGATGGGCACGGCCGGGATATCGCGCCAGCTTTTCACGGTGCGCGGCGTGCGGCCGCGCTGCTGGCAGAACTTCTGGAAGGCGGTGTTGTGCTGGAACTGGTGGGCAAAGAGGCGCAGGGCCAGGGCGTTGAAGCTGTTTTCCCCCTCATCCGGGCGCGCGATGAACGCCAACAGATCTGGAACGATGCCCGATACTGGTTGCGACGATGGGTGTACTGCTTCTGCCACGAAAACCTTTCCTGGTGCGCTTGGGGCGCGTGCTCCGAAAGGTGTGGCGAGGCGGGGGCCTGGCAAACAGCTCTTCTTACGTCGGCATGATCCGAGTCAAGTTCACGGGTTCGGTATCGGGATCACTTCCCACCATCTCAGCTGTCCACTTGCGCGGACAACACCCCGGAGCAGGGATAATTCTATGCCAAGCGGCAAACCTGCCGCCTTGTTTTGGCGCATTTCTTGCAAGTTGATCCCTATATGAATGAAGCCTTGCGCATCGTGGTGGTGACCTCGGACCTGGGGGCGGGTGACCCCGGGGACGAAGACGCCCTGCAGCAGGCCGACCGTTCGCGCAGCCTGCGCATCGGCCTGCTCGAGAGCGGCTTCAACCTGGTGGCCTCGCTGCCTGCCGACGTGTTCCTCAACGAGCGCCTGGCGCAGCTGCAACCCGATTTGGTGATCGTCGACGCCGAGAGCGACGCACGCGACGCGCTGGAGCACGTGGTGATGGCCACGCGCGATGCGCCGCGCCCCATCGTCATGTTCACCAACGATCAGGACACTTCGCACGTGCGCGCCGCCGTGGCCGCGGGCGTGACGGCCTACATCGTGGCCGGCCTGTCGGCCGAGCGCATCCGCCCCATCCTGGACGTGGCCCTGGCGCGGTTCCAGCATGAGCAGGCCCTGCGCCAGGAACTGGCCGTCACGCGCAACGAGCTCGACGAGCTCAGCGCCGAGCTCAAGGACCGCAAGACCATCGACCGCGCCAAGGGCCTGCTCATGCAACGCCAGGGCCTGAGCGAACAGCTGGCCTACGAGAAGCTGCGCAAGACCGCCATGGACAAGGGCATGAAGCTGGCCGAGGTCGCGCAGCGCATGCTCGACGTGGCCGATCTGCTTTAGAGCAGCGCACAGCATCTCTTTTTGGTGCACCGCACCATTCCGGCGCATTACCCCCCGCAGCGCACGGACCTCGATAACCCATTGATAGACATGGGTTTAAAGCTACTAAATCAGTAGCACATCAAAAACCCCGAAGCTGGCACGCCCTTTGCGTAGCAGTAAACAAGACCACTCCAGGTCAACCGGCAGCCCGTCCAACGGCGGATGTGGCCACCGGTACGGACAAAGGCGTCCCCACGGAGCACGGCCGCGTCATCCCGACGCGCCGGCTCGGTGAGGACGCCTTTCTTGTTTTCTTCATCGCCACAAGGAGCTAGTCATGCCTGATCTTCTGAACGCCAAACTCAGCCGCCGCGCCGTGCTGCAAACCGCCGCCGTCGGTGCCGTCGGCATCGACCCCGCCCTGCGTGCCGCCGTCTATGCCGCCGGTTCGGATGCACCCGAGAAGAAGGAAGTGAAGATCGGCTTCATCCCGCTGACCGACTGCGCCAGCGTGGTCATGGCCTCGGTGCTGGGCATCGACCAGAAGTACGGTGTCAAGATCATCCCCAGCAAGGAAGCCAGCTGGGCCGGTGTGCGCGACAAGCTGGTCAATGGCGAACTCGATATGTCCCATGTGCTCTACGGCCTGATCTACGGCGTGCACTTGGGCATCTCCGGCCCCAAGAAGGACATGGCCGTGCTCATGGCGCTCAACAACAACGGCCAGGCCATCACCCTGTCCAAGGCGCTGGCCGACAAAGGCGCGGTGGATGGCCCCTCGCTGGCGAAATTCATGGCGGCCAACAAGCGCGAATACACCTTTGCCGGCACCTTCCCCACCGGCACGCATGCGATGTGGATGCACTATTGGCTGGCCGCGGCCGGCATCAACCCGCTCTCCGGCGCCAAGCTCATCACCGTGCCGCCGCCGCAGATGGTGGCGAACATGCGCGTGGGCAATATGGACGGCTTCTGCGTGGGCGAGCCCTGGAACCACCGCGCCATCATGGACGGCATCGGCGTGACCGCCAACACCACCCAGGACATCTGGAAGGACCACCCCGAAAAGGTGCTGGGCACCACGGCCGAGTTCACCAAGAAATACCCCAACACCACCCGCGCCGTCATGATGGCCGTGCTCGAAGCCGGCAAGTGGATCGACGCCGGCCTGCAGAACAAGCTGAAGATGGCCGAGGTCGTGGCAGAGAAGTCCTACATCAACACCAGCGTGGACGCGATCAACCAGCGCATCCTGGGCCGTTACCAAAACGGCATGGGCAAGACCTGGGACGACCCCAACCACATGAAGTTCTTCAACGACGGCGCGGTGAACTTCCCCTACCTGTCCGATGGCATGTGGTTCCTGACGCAACACAAGCGCTGGGGCCTGCTGAAAGAACACCCGGACTACCTGGGCGTGGCCAAGCAGATCAACCAGATCGACCTGTACAAGCAGGTGGCCTCGGCCCTGAAGGTGTCGGTGCCCAAGGACGTCATGCGCACCAGCAAGCTGATCGACGGCGTGGTCTGGGACGGCAAGGACCCAAAGAAGTACGCCGACGGTTTCAAGATCAAGGCCTGAGGGCCCAGCAAAGGAAAGCATCATGGTCAGCGCCGTGTTTCACCCCCCTATGGACGGGGCAAGCCCCGTCCCGCCCAAGCCCGCGGCCGAGAAGAAGGCCGCGACCCCTGCCACCCCTGTGGCAGACGCCGTGAACCCCCCCGGTTACGACTGGCGCGGCCTGTGGCAGCGCGTGATCCCGCCGGTGCTGGGCCTGGCCCTGCTGGTCGGGATCTGGGCTCTGGTGTCGCTCACCAGCAAGGGCAGCATCCCCAGCCCGGTCGACACCTTCAAGCAGGCCCTCGACGTCTTCAGCGACCCGTTCTACCGCAAGGGTCCGAACGACCAGGGTGTGGGCTGGAACGTGCTGATGTCGCTCGAACGTGTGGCGCTGGGCTTCGGCCTGGCGGCCATCGTCGGCATCCCGGCCGGTTTCATGATCGGGCGCTTCACCTTCCTGAGCCGCATGTTCAACCCGCTGATCAGCCTGCTGCGCCCGGTCTCGCCGCTGGCGTGGCTGCCCATCGGCCTGCTGGTCTTCAAGGGCGCCAACCCGGCGGCCATCTGGACCATCTTCATCTGCTCGATCTGGCCCATGATCATCAACACCGCAGTGGGCGTGCAGCGCGTGCCGCAGGACTACATGAACGTGGCGCGCGTGCTGCAGCTCTCCGAATGGAAGATCGTCACCAAGATCCTCTTCCCCGCCGTGCTGCCCTACATGCTGACCGGTGTGCGCCTGGCCGTGGGCACGGCCTGGCTGGTGATCGTCGCGGCCGAGATGCTGACCGGCGGCGTGGGCATCGGCTTCTGGGTCTGGGACGAGTGGAACAACCTCAACGTCAAGAACATCATCATCGCCATCTTCGTGATCGGCATCGTCGGCCTGGTGCTGGAGTACGCGCTGATCAAGCTGGCCACCGCCTTCACCTTCGAAGAAGTGAAAAACTGAGGAGTCCGTCATGAACGAATCACTGAGCACCAAGTACATCGAGGTCCAGGGCGTCGAGCAGACCTTCAAGACCGCCAAGGGCTCCTTCCCCGCGCTGCGGAACATCAACCTCACCGTCGCCAAGGGCGAGTTCGTGGCGCTGATCGGCCACTCGGGCTGCGGCAAGTCCACCCTGCTCAACCTGATCGCCGGCCTCACCACACCCACCAACGGCACCCTGCTGTGCGCCAATCGTGAGATCGCCGGCCCCGGCCCCGAGCGCGCGGTGGTGTTCCAGAACCATTCGCTGCTGCCCTGGCTGACCTGCTACGAGAACGTCTACCTCGCGGTGGAACGTGTCTTCGGCGCCGGCAGCAAGAGCACGGGCGCAGCCGCCGAGAACAAGGCCCAGCTCAAGGCCCGCACCGAGGCCGCCCTGGCCCTGGTGGGCCTGACACCCGCGGCACAAAAGCGCCCCGGCGAGATCTCGGGCGGCATGAAACAGCGCGTGGGCATCGCCCGCGCCCTGTCCATGGAACCCCAGGTGCTGCTGATGGACGAGCCCTTCGGCGCGCTGGACGCGCTCACCCGCGCCAAGCTGCAGGACGAACTGCTGGAGATCGTGGCGCGCACGAAAAGCACCGTGGTCATGGTCACGCACGACGTGGACGAGGCCGTGCTGCTGAGCGACAAGATCGTGATGATGACCAATGGCCCAGCCGCCACCATCGGCGAGGTACTGGCGGTGGACCTGCCGCGCCCGCGCAAGCGTGTGGAGCTGGCCGAAGACCCGCGTTACATCAACTGCCGCAAGGCCGTGATCGACTTCCTCTACACGCGCCAGGCCCACGTGGAAAAAGCCGCGTGAACAGAAACACCCCCGTGCTGCGCCTGAGCGCAGCTCCCCCCTCAACGGGGCGACACCAGCAGCCCGGCAAAGCCGGTTCTGCGGTGTCCCTGGTATTAGCAACCCGGCACCGCGGAGGCTCCCCAAAACTGGGCGCAGATATTGCTTGCATTGAGATGAACAGGCCAAAGCTGGCCTGAAATCCCGCATTCGGTGCAAAGACGCACCGGATCGTTCCAGACGAAGGCGTCCACACGTGCGCAGCCCTGCTGCCATGCACGTGTCGACGCCTTTTTTGTTGGCCCACGGACAAGCACGATGAACAGCTTTCGCAACTTCCTTCAGGCCGGCCACAGCCCCACGCTGCTGGCCTCCTTCGTGTACTTCACCTACTGCTGCGGCGTCTGGGTGACCAACGGCGCCATGGCGCCCTTCATCAAGGAATCGCTGCAGCTCAGCCCCGCGCAGATCGGGCTGATGCTCTCCATCCCCATCTTTGCCGGCGCGCTCATGCGTTTCCCGCTGGGCATCCTGGCGCAGTACATCGGGCGCAAGAACGCCACCCTGGTGGAAATGGGTGGCATCGCCATCGCCCTGCTCTACGGCTACTTCTTCGTCGAGTCCTTCAACGACCTGCTGGCCATGGGCGTGCTGCTGGGCATTGCCGGCGCCAGCTTCGGCGTGGCGCTGTCGCTAGGCTCGGGTTCCTTCCCCGCGCGCTACAAAGGCCTGGCCATGGGCCTGGTCGGCGCGGGCAATGTGGGCACCTCCATCTCGGCCCTGCTGGCGCCGCAGCTGGCCCAGGCCTACGGCTGGAAGGCCGTCTACGGCCTGGCGGCGCTGGGCTTGCTGCTGCCCGTGCTGGTGATGGTTTTCATCGCGCGCGAGCCCGACGACGTGGACAAACACGCCAGTTTCCGCGACCACATCGCCTGCCTGTTCGAGAAGGACGGCTGGGCCTTCAGCATCATCTACGCCATCACCTTCGGCGGCTTCATCGGCCTGACCACCTTCCTGCCGAGTTATTACTACGACCAGTTCGGCGTGAGCAAGGTGCAGGCCGGCCAGCTCACCATGCTGGCCGCTTTCATGGGCGCGGCGCTGCGCATCTTCGGCGGCTGGATCTCGGACCACTGGGGCGGCATCAACACGCTGACCGCCGTGCTCGTCATCGTCACCATCACCTTGCTGCTGTGCGGGCTGGCCGGCGGTTCACTGGTGCTCACCACCCTGCTCATGATGTTGTGCTTCGCCGCCCTGGGCGCGGGCAACGGCGCGCTGTTCCAGCTGGTGCCGCTGCGCTGGCCGCTGTCCACGGCTGTGGCCGGCTCCATGATCGGCGAAATCGGCGCCCTGGGCGGCGGCCTGGTGCCCAACGCCATGGGCCTGTCCAAGCAATACACCGGCACCTACTTCTGGGGCTTCGCCCTCTTCGCCCTGCTCGCGCTGGCGGTGCTGGGCATGACACGCGTGATGCAGATCCGCTGGACCCGCACCTGGGCCGAGAGGGGTGGACGCGCGCGCAGCGTGTGACCTCTTTTCTGTCGAGACCCCGTCTGAACTTTCACCCAAGGAGACAGCAAGATGGAACAGAGCACACTGCTCAAGATCGCCCGCTTACGCACCCTGGCGGCGCGCCATGGCAAGGGTTTCGATGTGGTGCAGTTCGCGGCAGACCGCGCATTCGCCCGCCAGACCCTGTCCACCCTGATGGACACGGCCGATCCGGATCTGCTGGTGGCTGGGCTCGAACTCATGAATGTGCTGGGCATGACGGCTTCGGCCGAAGCGACCCGTCCCGCCGCACTGGACACCGAACCCAAGGAAGCGGCCCCCAAGGCCGACGAGCGTTACATCGGCCGCCTGCGCTGAGCCGGCGTACTCAGCGCACCGTCGCGGCCGACACGGCGAAGGGGTCGCCTTCGGCCTCGATGAAGTCGCCCAGGAAATCCAGAAAGCGTCGCACCGCGGGCACCATGCCCCGGCGCGAGGGGTACACGGCGTGAAAGATGCCGGGCTGGGGCGCCCAGTCCGGCAGAACCTTCACCAGGCGCCCGTCCAGCAGTTCCTCGCGGCACATGTAGTCCGGCAGAAAACCCATGCCGGTACCCTGCACCACCGCGAACTTGAGTGTCAGCAGGTCATCGGCCAGCAGCCGCGGGGTATGCGCCAGCGTGAAGGTCTGGTCCTGCGGCCCCTGCAGCACCAGCGTGGACCGGCCATCCACGCCGGACATGGCCACCGTGTCCATGCGCGCCAGGTCTTCAGGTCTCTCGGGCCGGCCCTGGCGCTGCAGCAGCGCGGGACTGGCCGCCAGCACGGTCTGCGTCACCCCCAGGTGCTTGACCACCAGGCTGCGGCTCTCCTCCAGGCTCACGCGCACACGCAGCGCCACGTCAAAACCCTCTTCGACCAGATCGACCACGCGGTTGCTGACGCGCATGTCCACGCGCACCTGCGGGTAGCGCGCCAGGAAGGCCGGCAGGATGGGCCCCACCGTGGTCTGCGCCAGTGTCACCGGGCAGGCCACGCGCACCGTGCCGCGCGGCTCGGTCTGCACCTGCTCCACCGCCTCGGTGGCCGCTTCGGCCGCATCACGCATGGCCAGGCAATGGCGCAGGTAGTGCTCGCCCACGTCGGTCAGCGAAAGCTTGCGCGTGGTCCGGTGCAACAGGCGCACGCCCAAGCGGCCTTCGAGCTCGGCCACCCGGCGCGAAAGCTTGGATTTGGGGATGCCCAAGTGCCGGCTGGCGGCGGCAAAACCGCCGCGTTCGGCCACCTCGGCGAAATACAGCATGTCATTGAGATCCTGCATCTTGGCCCTCTATCGTCCTATTTTCAGAACAATGTAACTCAATAAAGCCGTCTATTCATTAATTCGCATCATCCTCAGAATAAAGCCATCGACAACCCGCTTTATGAGGACCCCCCATGAAAGTTCTGCACATCGACTCCAGCATCCTGAGCGACAACTCCGTGTCGCGCCAGCTCACCCGCACCATCGTGGCCGAATGGCAGGCCCAGCACCCGGGCACCACGGTGGACTACCTGGACCTGGCCGCCGAGGCCCCCAGCCACCTGAGCGCCGAATCGCTGGGCTTCCGCCTGCCGGCCACCGCCACCCTGACGGACGCCCAACGCCGTGAAAACGCCATCTCCGAAGCGCTGGTGAGCCAGTTCCTGGCCGCCGACGTGATCGTGGTGGGCGCGCCGCTGTACAACTTCAGCATCCCCAGCCAGCTCAAGGCCTGGATCGACCGCGTCGCCCAGGTGGGCCGCACCTTCAAGTACACCGAGACCGGCCCCGTGGGCCTGGCCGGCGGCAAGACGGTGATCGTGGCTTCCACCCGCGGCGGCGTGTACTCCACCAGCGAAGGCGGCCGCGCGATGGAGCACCAGGAGAGTTACCTGCAGACGGTGTTCGGCTTCTTCGGCATCAGCGACGTGCGTTATGTGCGCGCCGAAGGCGTGGCCATGGGCGAGGCCAAGAAGGCCGAAGCCCTGGACAGCGCCACCCTGCAGCTCAAGGCCGCCACCCGCAAGGCCGCCAACCAGGACCAGGCAACCATCGCGGCCTGATACTGGTAGCGTCAAGAAGCCGGTCTCCCGTTCGGGAGGGCCGGCTTTTCATTCTGGACCCGGTCCGGGTCGACCCGCCTCAAGGGATGCCGACAGTCCACCGCGACAACCAAGATCCTGCGCGGTAGGACGGTTGCATGACGTCGCACGGCCATTTTCATGGAGACGGGCCAGCGGCATCGACCTTCACTGATGACGCCTGCATCCAAAGTCACCGACGCAAGGTCTTTGTTGCGTCCGGTGGAATGCCGGGTTGGGGAGTGTGGCCTTGCGTAGCGGCAAGCGCCTGCTCAAGGTTGAGCATGCTTTCATGGCTTACTTGTATGACTCCGCGGCGAGGACTATCCAGATCAAGGATGAGATAGACGAAAAGGGCCACAAGGACCACCAGAACAAATGCCGCCAGGGTGACGCGATGCCCGGCGGTCCCTGATGCGTAGCCCAGCGCGGCCGCCATCAGCACGATGGTCACGAACATGACGAGCAGCACGAATTCGGGCACATGTCGGTTCAGTGCTGCGCTTCTTGTGGCAGACGTGTCGATGAGATCATTCACGGACTGGATGAACAGGCCACTCGTGACAGGACTTGGGTCCAGCTTTGCAGCCCTCACAGCCTGGCTCCAGAGTTGAGCCTCCAGCAGCTTCGCCTGGCTCACCAGCGTCGCGTGCAATTCTGATTCCGTTGCATCCACACGGCCTTCCCGAACGCGAACATCCAAGTACTGGCGAAGCGTCGCCTGCACTTCATCGGTCATCCCCCCGGGAAGAAGGCTCGCCCTGAGATAGGTGGTCCCGATGGCATTGGCCTCTGCCACGACCGTCTGGCTACGATCCTCGTAGCGCTGCAAAGCGGCAGAGAATGTGAATGCCAGCAGCAGCGCCAATAGCCCCAGCATCGAGACCAGGACGGAATTGGCTTGCGTGATCGCCTCAGGCGCACTCACCTTTTTGCGGTTACCGCTCCGAAAGCCAAACTCCATGGCCAGCAGCATGCACAAGAACAGGCCCAACAAGATCAACTCATTGCTTCGGCTGTACATAGTTTCCATTCAAATTTGTGGCTCTACACGTATCCAGGGAGCCGCAGGACTGTCGCATGAACAAAGTTCATTCCATCAAGCCGCGCCCACGCGCCCGATCCTGCGCGCCTGACTTATAGCAGCCATCCCCACGGGCAGGGTAGTGCCACGGCCAGCCGGCTCTACTTCGGCAGAAACAACAGCCAGTAGATCAGCAGCACATTGAACAGCGCACTGACCCCGAACAACAGCTTCCACACAAAGGTCGGGTCCCGCTGCAGCAGCGGTGAAGCCGGCGGCGCCGTCAGCGGGCGAGAAGCCCCGCGCTCCAGCGCCAGCAAAAATTCCTCGGCCGTCTCGAAGCGCTGGCGCTTGTCGCGCGCCACGGCCTTGAGCACCACGTGGTCGAGCCAGATGGGCACCTCGGGGTTGTGGCGGCTCGGTGGCGTCGGGTCACGGTAATAACGGCCGCTCTGGTAGGGCAGCACCTCGCCGTAGGGCAGTTTGCCTTCGGCCAGCAGCTGGTAGAAGGTGACGCCCAGCGCGAAGAGGTCGCTCATGGCGTCGGGGTCTTCGGGTGGCACATTGGTGTCGATGCCACCGGCGCGCACGGCAAAGCCCCATTGCTCGGGGTTGATGTAGCTGGGCGTGCCCGCGTGCAGACGGCGCATGGCCTCGGGCTCGCGCCCGCTCAGGGCCACGCCCAGGTCCAGCAGGCGCAGCACGCCGTCCTCCCCCTGGTGCAGGTTGGCGGGTTTGATATCGCGGTGCACCACGCTCTGGCGGTGCAGGCGGCCCAGGGCCTTGAGCACCTGGGTGGCCAGGGCCACGGCCTGGGCCGGGCTGAAACGCTGCTGGCGCGTCAGCATCTGCTGCAGGGTCTCGCCGGCGTGCCAGTCGTAGAGCAGGTAGAAGGCGGTCTGCCCTTTGCCGGCGGGCGGCTTCTCGTGCAGGCGCACCAGGTGCTCGGCCGCGCGTGAAGTCTGCATGCATTGCGCCAGCCAGGCCTCATGCGCCAGCATGGCGCATTCCTCGGGGTCGTGGGCGCGCGAGGGATGCAGGGTCTTGAGGGCGTAGTCGGTCTGGGTGTGGGTGTCCCGCACCTTGTAGATCAGGTTGATGCCGTTGTCGGCGGCCACCTCCTCCACGCGCAGGCCGTCGATCAGCTCGCCGGGTTTCAGGCGCACCGGCACCGGCAGGGCCTGGGCGCTGCGGCTCACGTCCTGCAGCGTGGCGTCCAGCAAACCGAGTACACGCACCACCAGCGCGGTGGCGTTGTCGTTGCTCCCGGCCTTGATGGCGGCCTGCACCAGGCTTTCGCTGATGCGCTGCGCGTTGGCCAGTTCGGCCATTTCCGCCAGCAGGCGCAGGCGCAGCGAACCGTGCACACCGTCGCTCAGCAGGATGAAGACGTCGCCCACCTGCAGGTCGCCCTGGATGTAGTCCACCACCAGGCGGTCTTCCGCGCCCACCACGCGCATGAGCTGGTGGCGGAAATCGGGGTGGGGCATGACATGGTCCACCGTGAGCTGGGTGACCTGCCCCTCGCGCAGCAGGTAGGCCCGCGTGTCGCCCACGTGGGCCAGGGTGTAGGAATGCCCGCGCAGCACCAGGGCGGTGAGCGTGGTCATGCCGGTGGCGGGCGCACGCCGGCGGTTGGTGGCGGCCAGCCAGGTGTTCTGCGCGGCGATCAGCCGGTCCAGCGCCACGGTGGTATCCCAGGTTTGGGGCGTGCTGTAGTAATCACGCACCAATGTGGCCACCGTGGTCTGCGCGGCCTCCTGGCCCAGGCCACCGGCGCTCACGCCATCGGCAATGGCGGCGATCACGCCCATGTCCTCGCGCCCGTCTTCGGGCAGCATGGCGCCGGCAAAGTCCTCGTTGACGGCTTTGGCACCCGCCAGCGAGGTGTAGCCGATGTCCATTTCAAAGCTCATGCTGACCGTTCCGCAAGATTGATGCCCGTGATGGTGCATTCTGCGCCCCCGTTTCTCCACCAGGCAAGCTGGCACGACCCTTGCATCGCTTCAGGCGTACCCGGCCAAAGCTGGCCCTCATTCACTCATCCGGTGCAACGGCGCAGCGGATGATCTCAGGACGAAGGCGTCCCCACGTGCGCTGCACCCAGCAGGCACCGTGTGGACGCCTTTTTTGTTTCTTGCTTGATTTGGATCGACGGAGCTTGTGATGAAAAAACTCAAACTGGTGATGATCGGCAACGGCATGGCCGGCGTGCGCTCGCTCGAAGAGCTGCTGAAGATTGCGCCCGAGCTGTACGAGATCACGGTCTTCGGTGCCGAGCCCCATCCCAACTACAACCGCATCCTGCTCTCGCCGGTGCTGGCCGGCGAACAGAAGCTCGAAGACATCGTGCTCAACGACTGGGCCTGGTACCAGGACAATGGCATCACCCTGCACGCCGGCTGGACCGTGACGGAAGTGGACCGCGTCAAGCGCGTGGTGCACGCGAAGAATGCCAAGGGCGAGACCATCAGCGCCGAATACGACCGCCTGATCCTGGCCACCGGCTCCAACCCCTTCATCCTGCCCGTGCCGGGCAAGGAGCTCAAAGGCGTGCTGGCCTACCGCGACATCGCCGACACCGAGGCCATGATCGAAGCCGCCGCCAAATACAAGCATGCCGTGGTCATCGGCGGCGGCCTGCTGGGCCTGGAAGCGGCCAACGGCCTGATGAAACGCGGCATGACGGTCAGCGTGGTGCACGTGATGCCCTGGCTGATGGAACGCCAGCTCGACGATGTGGCCGGCAAGATGCTGCAGAAGTCGCTGGAAGACCGCGGCATGCAGTTCCTGATCGGCGCGCAGACGCAGGAACTGGTGGGCGGCGAAGACGGCCGCGTCAAGAGCGTGAAGTTCAAGGACGGCACGGAAGTGCCGGCCGACCTGGTGGTGATGGCCGTGGGCATACGCCCCAACACAGCGCTGGCCGAGAGCATGAAGCTGCACGTGAACCGCGGCATCGTGGTCAGCGACACGCTGCAGACCACCACCGACGCGCGCATCTACGCCGTGGGCGAATGCGCCGCGCATCGCGGCATTGCCTACGGCCTGGTGGCCCCGCTGTTCGAGCAGGGCAAGGTGCTGGCCAACCACCTGGCGCAGTTCGGCATCGGCCGTTACACCGGCTCGCTGACCTCCACCAAGCTCAAGGTCACGGGCATCGACCTGTTCAGCGCCGGCGACTTCATGGGCGGCGAGAACACCGAAGAGATCGTGATGAGCGACCCGGCCGGTGGTGTCTACAAGAAACTGGTCATCCGGGACGACAAGCTGGTGGGCGCCTGCCTCTACGGCGACACGGTAGACGGTTCCTGGTACTTCAAGCTGCTGCGCGACGGCCGCAGTGTGGGCGACATCCGCGACCGCCTGATGTTCGGTGAATCGAACATCGGCGACGCCGGCCACGAAGGCCACAGTAAGGCGGCCTCCATGGCCGACAGCGACGAGGTCTGCGGCTGCAACGGCGTGACCAAGGGCACGATCTGCAAGGCCATCAAGGAAAAAGGCCTGTTCACGCTGGACGAGGTGCGCAAGCACACCAAGGCCAGCGCGTCGTGCGGTTCCTGCACCGGCCTGGTGGAACAGATCCTGATGTTCACCGCCGGCGGCGACTACTCGGCCACGCCCAAAACCAAGGCCATGTGCGGCTGCACCGAACACGGCCACCAGGCCGTGCGCGAGGCCATCGTGGCCAGTAAGCTGCTGACCATCGCCGACGTCTTCAAGACCCTGAACTGGAAGACCCCCAACGGCTGCGCCAGCTGCCGCCCGGCCGTCAACTACTACCTGATCTCCAGCTGGCCCAAGGAGGCCAAGGACGATCCGCAGAGCCGCTACATCAACGAACGCAGCCACGCCAACATCCAGAAGGACGGTACCTACAGCGTGATCCCGCGCATGTGGGGCGGCGAGACCACAGCCGACGAATTGCGCCGCATCGCCAACGCGGTGGACAAGTACAAGATTCCCACCGTCAAGGTCACGGGCGGCCAGCGCATCGACCTGCTGGGTGTCAAGAAGGAAGACCTGCAGGCCGTGTGGAACGACATCGGCATGCCCAGCGGCCACGCCTACGCCAAGGCCCTGCGCACGGTGAAGACCTGCGTGGGCAGCGAATGGTGCCGCATGGGCACGCAGGACAGCACGCAGATGGGCAAGGACCTGGAGCGCGCCATGTGGCGCATGTACGCCCCGCACAAGGTGAAGTTCGCCGTCTCGGGCTGCCCGCGCAACTGCGCCGAGGCCGGTATCAAGGACGTGGGCATCATCGGCGTCGACTCCGGCTGGGAAATGCACATTGCCGGCAACGGCGGCATCAAGACCGAGGTGGCGCACTTCTTCACCAAGCTCAAGACCGCCGAAGAAGTGCTGGAGTACACCGGCGCCTTCATGCAGCTCTACCGCGAAGAGGGCTGGTACCTGGAGCGCACCGTGCACTACGTGAACCGTGTGGGCCTGGACTACGTGAAGAAGAAAATCCTGGACGACCACGAAGGCCGCAAGGCCCTGTGGGAGCGCCTGCAGTTCGCGCTGGACGGCGAGCCCGATCCCTGGTTCGAGGGCGAGAAGGCCCGCGTCGACACGCGCCAGTTCATCCCGATCAAGGTCGAAGGAGTCACGGCATGAAACGCCGCGACCTGCTCGTCCTCAGCGGCGCCGCCGGCCTGGGTCTGGGCGCACAGGCCCAGGTGCTGGACGTAAACGACGCCATCAACAAGGCCGGCCGCCAGCGCATGCTCTCGCAGCGCATGGCCAAGGCCTGGCTGGCCATGGTGCACAAGACCGAAAGCAACTCGGCCCAGCAAATCCTGGACCGCTCCATGGCCCTGTTCGACCGCCAGCTGGTCGAACTGAAGTCCTACGCACCCAACGCCGAACTGCGCAAGACCTATGCGGACCTTGAAGGCGCCTGGAGCGAGTACAAGGGCGCGCTGGTGGGCAAGCACCCCAGCCGCGACGGTGTGGGCGGCCTGCTCGACACCGACGCGCGCGTGCTGGCCCTGGCCCACCAGGGCACCGTGCAGTACGAGGCCGTCACGAGCAAGCCCGTGGGCAAACTCGTCAACGTCGCAGGCCGCCAGCGCATGCTGTCGCAGCGCATGGCCAAGTACTTCTATGCCGCGGCCCTGAAGGTGGAACCGGCGCAGGCCCAGGCCGAAATCACCAAGGCACGCACCGAGTTCCTCTCGGCCATGGAGCTGCTGCGCAACGCGCCCGAAGCCACCAGCCCCATCAAGGAGCAGCTGACCCTGGCCGACAACCAGTGGCTGTTCTTCGACATGGCCCTGAAAGAGATCAACAGCGCCGGCCCCAAGGCCCTGTCCGACATGTTCGTGACCAGCGAGAACCTGCTGAGCGTCATGGACCGCATCACCGGCCTCTATGCCGGCCTGAAAGCTTGAGGAGCAAGAAATGAGTGACTGGAAACCCATCTGCCGCGTCGACGACATCCCCGTGCTCGGTTCGCGCCGTGTGGCCCGCCCCGAGGGCATGGCCGTGGCCGTGTTCCGCAGCGACCAAGACCAGGTCTTCGCCCTGCTCGACCGCTGCCCGCACAAGGGCGGCCCGCTCTCGCAAGGCATCGTCTTCGGGACCAGCGTGGCCTGCCCCCTGCACAACTGGACCATCGGCCTGGACACGGGCTGTGCCCGTGCGCCCGATGAGGGCAGCACGCCGCGTTTTGCCGTGAAGGTGGAAGACGGCGTGGTGCACCTGGACGGCCAGGAGCTCGCCACCCTGGCGCTGGACATCCAGCCGCCGGTGGCCGGGCCCTGCACACGCAAGACTGCTTCCTGCGCCTGAGCACAAGGGCATAACAAGACTGTCTAGGACCCGGGATGCATAAGGAAACTCGCTCGACGTGTCCCTACTGCGGCGTGGGCTGCGGCGTCATCATCGAGTCGCGGCGCGAGCAGATCATCGGCGTGCGCGGCGACCCCGATCATCCGGCCAACTTCGGCCGCTTGTGCTCCAAGGGTTCGACCTTGCACCTGACGGCCACACCCGAGGTGATCGCGCAGACGCGGCTGCTGCAGCCCATGCAGCGCCTGCAGCGCGGCGCCGCACCGCAACCCCTGGCCTGGGACGCGGCGCTGGACCTGGCCGCCACCCGTTTCGCCGACACCATCCGCACGCACGGCCCCGACGCCGTGGGTTTCTACGTCAGCGGGCAGCTGCTGACCGAGGACTACTACGTCTTCAACAAGCTGGCCAAAGGGCTGATCGGCACCAACAACATCGACACCAACTCGCGCCTGTGCATGAGCAGTGCGGTGGCCGGCTACAAGCAGACCCTGGGCGCCGACGCACCACCGGCCTGCTACGAGGACGTGGACCACGCCGATTGCCTTTTCATCGCCGGCTCCAACGCGGCCTGGGCCCACCCCATCCTGTTTCGCCGCATCGAGGAAGCCAAAAAGAACCGCCCAGGCCTGAAGATCGTGGTGGTGGACCCGCGCCGCACCGACACCGCCGGCACGGCCGACCTCTTTGTGCAGATCCAGCCCGGCACCGACGTGGCGCTCTTCAACGGCATGCTGCACCTCATGCTGTGGGAAGGCTGGACCGACAGCAACTACATCAGCACGCGCACGCGCGGCTTCGAGGAACTGAAAGCCACGGTGCGCGACTACACGCCCGACATGGTGACGCAGACCTGCGGCATCGCCAAGGACACGCTGTACGAAGCGGCGCGCCTGTTCGCCACCTCGAAAGCCACGTTGAGCCTCTATTGCCAGGGCCTGAACCAGAGCAGCAGCGGCACGGCCAAGAACGCCGCGCTCATCAACCTGCACCTGGCCACGGGCCAGATCGGCAAACCCGGCGCCGGCCCCTTCTCGCTGACCGGCCAGCCCAATGCCATGGGCGGACGCGAGGTCGGTGGCCTGGCCAATCTGCTGAGCGCGCATCGTGACCTGGCCAACCCGCAGCACCGTGCCGAAGTGGCGGCGCTGTGGGGCATTCCTTCCGTGCCCGAAAAGCCGGGCAAGACCGCGGTGGAGATGTTCCAGGCCGCGGCCGACGGCGAGATCAAGGCGCTGTGGATAGCGTGCACCAACCCCGCGCAAAGCATGCCGGACCTGGCCACCGTGCGCCGCGCATTGGAGCGCGCCGAGTTCGTGGTGGTGCAGGAGGCCTTTGCCACCCCCACCACCTGCGACTACGCGGACCTGCTGCTGCCCGCCAGCACCTGGGGCGAGAAGGACGGCACCGTCACCAACAGCGAACGCCGCATCACCCGCGTGCGCCCGGCCATGCCTGCGCCCGGTGAAGCACGGCACGACTGGCAGATCGGCGTGGACTTCGCGCGCCGGCTCGAAGCGCTGGGCATCGGCGCGCGCACCGGGCTCTTCGCTTACGACAGCCCCGAAGCGGTCTGGAACGAACACCGTGAGTCCACACGCGGGCGCGACCTGGACATCACCGGCATGTCCTACGCGCAACTCGAGACCGCCCCCCGACAGTGGCCCCAGCCTGAAGGCGCATCCACCGGCAAGTCCCGCCTCTACGAAGACGGCATCTTCCCCACCGACGACGGCCGCGCGCGTTTTGCCAACACGCTCTACCAACCCGTGGCCGAGCCGCGCGAATCACGCTTTCCCTTTGCACTCACCACCGGCCGCCTGCGCGACCAGTGGCACGGCATGAGCCGCACCGGCACCCTGGGCCGCCTCTTCGGCCACGTGGCCGAGCCCTGCGTGCAGATGAGCCCCGGCGACATGACACGCCGCGGCTTCACCGAAGGCGAGCTGGTGCACGTGACCAGCAAACGCGGCTCCATCCTGGTGCCGCTGCAGGCCAGCGATGAACTGGCCAGCGGCCAGGTCTTCATGGCCATGCACTGGGGCGCGGAATACCTCAGCGGCATGAGCAGCGCCGGCCAGCCCCTGGCCGGTGTCAACGCGCTGACCACCTCGGCCTTCTGCCCCAGCTCCAAACAGCCCGAGCTCAAGCACGCGGCCGTCAAGATCCTCAAGGCCGAACTGCCCTGGACCTTGCTGGCCATGGCCTGGCTGCCCGCCGACCGCGCCCTGGCCGCGCGCGAGGCGCTGCGCCGCCTGATGGTGCGTTTTCCTTTTGCCAGCTGCGTGCCCTTTGGCAATGCCGCGCCGCTGGATGGCAGCGGCGGCGCGCAGCGCACCGGCGTGCTGTTCCGTGCCGCCGCGCACGAAGCCGTGCCCGATGAACTGCTGGCCGAGATCGAGTTGCTGCTGGGTCTGAACGAGGCCGGCACGCTGCGCTACGCCGACCGCAAGCGCGGCCAGCACCGCGCCGCGCGTCTGCAGCGCGAGGGCGAGCAGACCACGCTGCAGGCCGTGCTGCTGGCCGGCGACACGCGCGCCGAGGCCTGGATACGTTCCCTGCTGCAGCAGGAACTGCCGGCCCAGAGCTACGGCCGCCTGTTGTTGTTGCCCGGCGCCCAGGCCCCGGTGGCCGTACCCGCGCGCAGCCGCCAGGTCTGCACCTGCTTCAACGTCGACGAGAACGCCATCGAGTCCACGCTGGCGGTATGCAGCGGTAGCGAAAGTGCACGCCTGGCCACCCTGCAACAGACGCTGAAATGCGGTACCAACTGCGGCTCCTGCGTGCCCGAACTGCAGCGCCTGGTGCGCCGCGTCGTGCCGCTGAAGCAGGCGGCCTGAAACTTGCAAGGCCAGGACATGCACACGAACACCTTCCCCCTCACCGGTTCCTGCACCCTCGTGGGTGCGGGCCCGGGCGACCCCGAACTGCTCACGCTCAAGGCCCTCAAGGCCATCCAGCGCGCCACCGTGCTGCTGGTCGACGACCTGGTCAACGAGGCCATCGTGGCGCATGCCGCGCCCACGGCGCGCATCGTGCACGTGGGCAAACGCGGGGGCTGCACCTCCACCCCGCAGTCCTTCATCGAGAAACTCATGATCACCGCCGTGCAGGAAGGCGAGCACGTGGTGCGCCTCAAGGGCGGCGACCCCTTCATCTTCGGCCGCGGCGGCGAAGAGGTGGAACACCTGCAGGAAGCCGGCATCCGCGTGGACGTGGTCAACGGCATCACCTCGGGCCTGGCCGCCGTCACCAGCCTGGGCGTGCCGCTGACCCACCGCGAGCATGCGCAGGGCGTGATCTTCCTCACCGGCCACGCCAAACCCGGCGGCAGCGGCCCGGACTGGGCGGCCATCGCCGTCACCGCACAGACCTCCCGCCTCACGCTGGTGATCTACATGGGCGTGAGTGGTGCGTTGCAGATCGAACAGGGCCTGCTGTGCGGCCTGCCCGGCCACACACCTGTGGCGCTGGTGCAGCACGCCTCCTTGCCCACGCAGCGCCATGCCCTCACCACACTGGATCAGTTGCACGCCACGCTGGTGCGTGAAGAACTCGGCAGCCCCTGCGTCATCGTCGTGGGCGACGTGCTGCAAGGCGTTTTGCAGCTGCAGCAGGCTGGCCCAAGGCTTGCTTGGGGTACTTGAACGGGACCATCGGGTCCCGCCCTGCAGGTCCCCGACATGAACTACAAGCCCACTACCGCTGTCACACCCTTCACCCCGCGCGCACCCATCAGCACGCAGGCCTTACCGTCCCACATCAACGGCATCTCGCTGGTCAACCTGGCAGCGCGCCAGCGCATGCTCTCGCAACGCATGATCCTGCAGACTCTGCTGGCCGCGCGCGATGACGGCCAGCGACTGACCGAGGCCCAGCGCAGCCTGCAAATCTTCACCGAGAGCCAGTCGCACCTGCTGGCCACGCCCCGCCAGCTGGAGGCGGCCAGCGCGCAAAAGATCGAGGCGACCTACCACGGCCCGCGCGGCGTGGGCCCCGTCATCGAGAGCTTCATGCAGCTCATGCACAGCACGCTGGAGCAGATCGAGCGGCGCGCACCGCGTGTGTCCGAATCGCTGATCGAGCTGGTGGGTTTCACCGACCGCATCCTGGAGGCACTCAACACCGCCACCACAGCCTTCGACGACATCACCCGGGCCAAGTCCGACGCCATGATGAAGGAACTGGTCGGCATCGTGGGCGACATCCAGAGCGTGGCCAAGGAAGCCAAGGTGGTGAGCTTCAACGCCCAGATCATGGCCGCGCGCGCCGGCCAGCATGGCCGTGAATTTGCCGTCGTCGCCAACGTGCTGTCGGACATCACGGGCGAGATCGACGGCCTGACGCGCAAGGCCGCGGTGCTGGCCGACCGCAACAAGCTCGCCGCCTGACGGCGCCCCACCCAGGCGATTCGCCCGGCCCCGGGCCGGCGCTACACTGCTGCCCAAAGCCGTGGTGAGCGCCACGGCCACACACCACAGGGGAGACAGACATGCTGAAAGAGCTCAATGAACTCGCCGAGGGCGCCGGCGAACTCAAACCCGGCTCCGGCCTGGTCACAGGCGTCATCGCCCTGGCGCTGGCCTTCCTCTGTTTCCTGGGCGTGCTGGCCTTCCTCTTCCCCGAGTACCTGACCACGCCGGAGCTGCGCCGCAGCTACAACGTGGAAACGGTGCGTACCATCATGTTCATCGCCATGGTGGTGGCCGGCGGCCTGTCGCTGGTCAACGTGCTCTTCAACCGTTCGCGCTGGCTCTCGGCCTTCGCCTTCCTGCTGGTGGCGCTGACCGCACTGCTGGGCGGCCACAAGGTGCCGGTGAACGACTTCGCCGACAACACCCCCTACATCGGCCTGGACTGGTTCATCCTGGACCTGTTGGGCTCCTCGCTGATCTTCATCTTCGTCGAGAAGCTCTTCGCCCTGCGCAAGGACCAGCCCGTCTTCCGCCCCGAGTGGCAGACCGACCTGCACCACTTCATCGTGAACCACATGGTGGTGGGTTTCATCCTGCTGGCCACCAACCTGCTGGTGCACCGGCTGTTCGGCTGGGCCGCGGCCGACGGCATCCAGGCCTGGGTACGCGACCTGCCCTTTGTGGCGGCGGTGCTGCTGATCCTGCTGGTGTCGGACTTCGTGCAGTACTGGACCCACCGCGCCTACCATGAGGTGCCCCTGCTGTGGCGCCTGCACGCCGTGCACCACAGCGCCAAGAGCATGGACTGGCTGGCCGGCTCGCGCCAGCACATCCTGGAACTGCTGATCACCCGCACCCTGGTGCTGGCGCCCATCTTCGTGCTGGGCTTTTCCAAAGAGGTCATCGACACCTACATCGTGATCGTCGGCTTCCAGGCCGTGTTCAACCACGCCAACGTCAGCGTACGCCTGGGCCCGCTGCGCTACATCATCGTCACGCCCAATTTCCACCACTGGCACCACAGCCAGGACCAGGAAGCGCTGGACCGCAACTACGCGGCGCACTTCGCCTTCCTGGACTACCTCTTCGGCACGGCCGTCAAGAGCACCAAGCTCTGGCCCGAACGCTACGGCGTGCTGGGCGACTACGTGCCCAACGGCTTCTTCAAGCAGCTGAAGTTTCCCTTCACCTGGAAAGGCTGATGCAGCGCTTTGACGTCGTCGTGATCGGGGCCGGCGCCGCCGGCCTTTTTTGTGCCGGTGTGGCCGGCCAGCGCGGCGCCAGGGTGCTGGTGATCGACCACGCCCCCAAGGTGGCGGAGAAGATCCGCATCTCGGGGGGCGGGCGCTGCAACTTCACCAACCGCGACATCGACGTGCGCCAGCCGCACAAGCATTTCATCAGCGAGAACCCGAACTTCTGCCGCTCGGCGCTGAGCCGCTACACCCCAGCCGACTTCATCGCCCTGCTGCAGCGCGACGGCATTCCCTTCCACGAGAAACACAAGGGCCAGCTCTTCTGCGACCGCTCGGCCGACGACATCATCCAGCTGCTGCTGCGCGAATGCGAAAGAGGCGGCGTCACGCGTTGGCAGCCCTGCAGTGTGCAGGGGGTACGGCATGGCGACGCGGGCTACGAACTCGACACGGACCAAGGCCCTGTTACTTGCAGGTCCCTGGTCATCGCCACCGGCGGCCTGTCCATCCCCAAGATCGGCGCCACGGATTTCGGCTACCGCATCGCGAAGCAGTTCGGCTTGAAGATCATCGAAACCCGCCCGGCCCTGGTGCCGCTGACTTTTGACGGCGCGGCCTGGGCGCCCTACGCCGGCCTCGCCGGGCTGGCCCTGCCGGTGCAGATCGAGACCGGCACCAAAAAAGAAAGAACGGCCTTTCTCGAAGACCTGCTGTTCACCCACCGCGGCCTCTCGGGCCCGGGCGTGCTGCAGATCTCCAGCTACTGGAAGCCGCAGACCCCCATCCGCATCAACCTGGCGCCGGACCGCGACTTACTGCCCCTGCTACAGGACGCCAAGCTGCGTTCTCGCAAGCTCATCGTGAATGAGCTGGCCACCCTGCTGCCCAGCCGCCTGGCCGAAGCCTGGGCCAGCCAGGACCCGGCCTGGGCACGCCCCATCAACGAGGCCGCCGACAAGGCCCTGGCCGCCCTGGCCGAAAAACTCAGCCGCTGGGAGCTCACGCCCACCGGCACCGAGGGCTACGCCAAGGCCGAGGTCACGGCGGGTGGGGTGGACACGCGGGAACTGTCCAGCCAGACGATGGAGGCGCAGAAGCAGCCGGGGCTGTATTTCATCGGGGAGGTGGTGGACGTCACTGGCTG
Source organism: uncultured Hylemonella sp. (assembly GCA_963512455.1). Classification (GTDB taxonomy): domain Bacteria; phylum Pseudomonadota; class Gammaproteobacteria; order Burkholderiales; family Burkholderiaceae_C; genus Hylemonella. The sequence continues at coordinate 93,616 of CAUPMJ010000002.1, forward strand.
GCTGGGCGGGTACAACTTCCAATGGAGCTGGGCGAGCGGCCATGCCTGTGGCATGGCCGTCGCCCAAGCCCAGGGGCCAAACTAAGCTTCTCCCCCGCGCTCCCCCACTTCGTGCGGGTCGCTGGCCCCCATCCGGGGGCAGGCCGCCGCTGGCGGCCCGGGTTTTGGGGCCCGGCCGGGCAGTTGCCCGGCTGGCCCAACCGGCTATAATGCTTGACTTTGCTGGCATAGCCCCGCCGGCCAAATACTAGTTACAGGCGGGGCATTTCGCGATTCACGGCGTGCAGGCCCGATCTCCTGCCCACCCTCTGTCCGCACATTTCGGAAACCATGACGTAATGACGACCATCCGTGTTAAAGAAAACGAGCCGTTTGACGTGGCTCTGCGCCGCTTCAAGCGCACCATCGAGAAACTGGGCCTGCTGACCGACCTGCGCGCCCGCGAGTTCTACGAGAAGCCGACGTCCGAGCGCAAGCGCAAGAAGGCTGCCGCCGTCAAGCGCAACTACAAGCGCATCCGTTCGATGCAGCTGCCCAAGAAGCTGTACTGATCGTCCTGGGGTCCCCGACCTCACTGCACATCAGACAACCCGCGCTCGGGACGCCAGGCGCGGGTTTTGTTTTTTCCGGAGATAGATATGTCCCTCAAAGACCAGATCACTGAAGACATGAAGGCCGCCATGCGCGCCAAGGACAGCGAGCGCCTGGGCACCATCCGCCTGCTGCTGGCCGCCATGAAGCAGAAGGAAGTGGACGAGCGCGTCACGCTGGATGACACCAACGTCGTCAGCATCATCGACAAGCTCATCAAGCAGCGCAAGGACTCGGTCGCCGCCTATGTGCAGGCCGCGCGCCAGGACCTGGCCGACAAGGAAAGCACCGAGATCAAGGTGCTGGAAGCCTACCTTCCCCAGCGTCTCTCGGCTGATGAAGTGCTGGCCGAAGTGAAAGCCATCGTGGCCGAACTCGGCGCCAAAGGCCCGGGCGACATGGGCAAGGTCATGGGCGTGGTCAAGACCCGCCTGGCCGGCAAGGCCGAAATGGGCCAGGTCTCCACCGCCGTGAAGGCCGCGCTGGCCGGCTGAGCTTTCAGGCCCCGGCACTCACCGGCGCCGGGAAGCGGAAACGCAGCTGCCGGTCGTAGGTCCGGTAACCGAGCCGCTGGTAGATCGGCTCGCCAAAGGGGCTGGCCTGCAGCGTCACCACCCGCGCGCCGGCAGCAAAACCCGCATTCGTCGCCAGCCGCGTGCACAGCTCACCCAGGCCCGAGCGCCGCGCCGCGGCCGCCGTGCCCACCCAGTACACCCCCGCCCCCTCGCCACTGAGCAGCGTCAACGCCGTGGACAGCGGCACACCGTCGCGGTAGGCGACAAAACCCACGATGCGCGGCGACAGCACCTCCTGCGGCCGCCCGAAAAACACCCGTGTCTCGGCCGCCGGCAGCTTGAGCGCCTCGTAGGCCTCGGCGTTGATGGCCACGGCGTCCTGCACATGACGCAGCTCCGTCATGCGCTCGATGCGGATACCGGCCGGTACCTTCGCTTCTTCGACGGCTTGCTCGATCAGCATGCAGGGGCTGTCGGCCAGCGGTGTCATCCCCTTGTCCTGTAGCGCGGTGATCAGGTCCGCGTCACGACTGGCCCTTGCCAGCAGCGTGTAACCCCGGCCTCGCTCTGTGAAGAAGGCCTGTGCCCGCAGCAACACCTCGGCAGCGGGCACGCTTGCATCGACCCTCACCACGCAGTTGCGGAAAGCCCCGGGAAAGGCATTTGCTCCGGCCATCAATAGCACACCGCCCTCTTCCACGCAGGTGCAGGGCTCCTGCCAGCGCGCATGTTCGCGCAGGGCTTGCAGCAGGTTGGCGTCGGCGAGGTCATCCGGGGATGAAATCATGAGGGGGCGAGAACCATGACCGCTTCCGAAGCGGATGTTCAGGTTTTTGAGTTAGCACTCCACTTGCACGATCACTCGGGGGTCCGCGCGTCCCCGTCGTCACCCGGGGCGCTCAGCGCCTGCTTTTCGAGTTCCTCGTCCGAAAGCTCTGGCGCATTTTCGAGTGCGTTCCATTCTTCGAGGAACTCCTCGCTGGGCTCTTCGCCGTCAACCAGCACTTGCTGGATCGTCTGACGCGGAGGTGCTGCGACGGGGACATCGGCTTGAATGTTCAGTTCTCCACCCTGCGCAGGCGAGATGGTCGAGCGATTCCGAGATTTCGCCTCCAGGTAAGACGCGAAGTCTCCATCCTTTGGGGCGTCTGAAGTTGTCATAAACAGGGTCCTCCCGGAAGGTCATCATTGATGATTCAACGAATGCAGACTGCAGCACTTGCGGAAAACACAAACACCGAATGACCAGATTCTAGGTTTCGCCCCTCAAACCGCCTATCCCCCAAACGGGGGATGCAACCACAAGCTCAGCGCCGCCCCGCCCACCAGCCACCCATCTGGTTGACCAGCATGCCGCAGAGCACCGCCACGGTGCCGGCCCACTGCAGGGCGCTGGGCTGTTCGCCCAGCAAGGCCATGGCGGCCACCAGGCCCACCACGGGCACCAGCAGCGAGAAGGGTGTGACACGACCCGCCGGGTGGCGCTGCAGCAGACGCGTCCACAGGCTGTAGGCCAGCAGCGTGGCCAGCAGGGCCAGGTAGAGCACGGCGAACAGGGCCTTGCCGTCGAAGGCCAGCAGCTGCGCGCGCATCTGCCGCGGGCCGTCCATCCACCAGGAGAGTGCGAAGAAGGGAAGGATGGGCACCAGGCTGCTCCAGACGATGAAGGGGAAAGCCTCGTAGTGCCCTGCCTGCGCGGCCTTGCGTGCGACCAGGTTGGAGACGGCCCACATGAAGGCGGCGCCCAGGGTGAGGATGAAACCCGCCAGTGTCATCTGCTGCGCGCCTTCGCCGTGGGCGCTCGCGATCATGAACAGCCCCGCCAGGGAAATGCACAGGCCCAGCCATTGCGACCCGCGCGCGCGCTCGCCCAGCAACATCACCGCCATCAACAGCGAGAAAAGCGCCTGGGTCTGGATCACCACCGAGGCCATGCCCGCCGTCATGCCCAGCTTGAGACCGAGGAACAGCAGGCCGAACTGGCCCACACCCTGCGCCAGGCCGTAGGCGACGACGTAGGTCCAGGGCAAGTTGGGCCGCGACACGAAAAGCAGGAACGGCAGGGAGGCCGCCGTGAAACGCAGCGCGCCCAGCAGCATGGGGCTGAGCGACTGCAGGCCCATCTTCATCACGACGAAGTTCAGGCCCCAGATGACGACCACGCCCAGGACACGCAGCAGGTCCCCGGTGGAGAGGGCATGCTGCGTCACGCGGCTTCGCTCCGCGTCACCGGGCGCCCCTGGCGCTCCCGCGCGGCGATGAAGGCGTCCAGCGCCTGGGCGCTGGTCTTGCGCGGCACATAACCAAAGCGCTGCTTGAGCGCGGTGTTGAGCAGCACCGGCCGGTAGCGCAGGAAATCCAGCTGCTCGGGGCCGTAACGGGTCAGGCCCAGTCGCGAGCCGATGGCCAGCGCGGCGATCAGCAGCCAGGCCGGCAGCTCGCGCGTGGGCTTGCCCAGGCGCAGGGCGATCTGGTGGATGGTGAGCGCGCCGTCCCCGGCCAGGTTGTAGCAGCCGGGCGTGGCACCTTCCAAGGCATGAAGAAAGGCGCCCGTCACGTCTTCGTCCCAGATGAAGACAAAGGGGCTGTCGCTGCCGCGCACGGCCAGCAGGCGGGGTTTCTCGAAGAGCGCGGTGATCTGGTTGTCGACCCGCTCGCCCAGGATGGTGCCGATGCGGAACACGGTTTGGGCCAGCTCCGGGTGTTTCTGGCGCCAGTCGGCCAGCATTTCCTCGACCAGGCGCTTGTGGTGCGCGTAGGCAAAACTTTCGTTGCCGCGCAGCGCATGCATTTCCGTGAGCCAGGGCGCGTTGTCGGCGTGGTAACCGTAGGCCGCGCCGCTGGAAGACACCAGCACATGGCGCACGCCCTCGTCCACGCAGGCCTGCAGCACATTGCGCGTGCCGTTCACGTCCACGTCGTATTCAAACGCGCGGTTCGAGTCGCGCCCCGGCGTGACGATGGAGGCCAGGTGCACCACGGTGTCGATGGCGTGCTCGCGCAGGGTGCTGCACAGGGCCGGGTCGCGCACGTCCTGCTGGCGGTAGGCCACGCCGGCCTCGCGCTGTTTCATCGGCACCTCGCGCACATCCAGCGCCAGCACCTTCTCGGTATCCGGTCGCCGCGACAGGGCGGCAACCACACCGCGGCCCAGGAAACCGTCGGCGCCCGTGACCAGGATACGTCGCGCGCGCGTTGTGGTGTTCAGGCTCATGGACGCAAGTCCTCCGGGGCCGGCACCGGGGCTCGGCGCCCCCACCAGCTGGCCAGGGCCAGGCCGGCGATGATGTCCCAGAAACCCCAGACCCCGGCCACCACGGCCATGCCGCCCAGGCCACCGAAGAAACTGAAGATCAGCACCAGGCCCAGGCCGGCATTGCGGATGCCCACCTCGATGCTCACGGCACGGCGGTCGTAGTCCTGCAGGCCGGTCAGGCGCGCACAGACGTAACCCGTGCCGAAGGCCAGCGCATCGTGCAGGACCACGGCCAGCAGCACCAGGCCCACGTAGTCCAGAAAAAAGCGCCAGTTGCCGGCGATGGCGCCGATGATGAATGCAATGAGCGCCAGGAAGCTCACGATGCGCACGGTCTTTTTCACGCGTTGGGTGAAGTTGGGCAGCTGGTGCGCACACAGCAGGCCCAGCACGAAGGGCAGGCCGATGATGGCCACGATGTGCCCCACCATCTCGACCGGGTCCAGCGCAATGGTCTTGAGCAGGGCCGAGGCCTGCGGGTGCAGGCTGCCCCAGAAGGCGAAGTTCAGCGGCATGACCACGATGGCAATCGCGTTGGAGATGGCCGTCATGGAGACCGACAGCGCCACGTTGCCGCGCGCGCGGTGCGTGAGGATGTTGCTCACATTGCCCGGGGGGCAGCAGGCCACCAGGATCATGCCCAGGGCGATGCTGGGGCCCACATCCAGCAGCAGGGTGAGCACATAGGTCACCGCGGGCAGCACGATGAACTGCGCGGCAATGCCCACCGTCATGGCCCAGGGCATTTTGGCGACACGTTTGAAATCCTCCACGCGTGTGTCCAGCGCAATGCCGAACATCAGGAAACCCAGCACGGCGTTGAGCACCATGAGCGAGGCGGGATTGAAGTTCAGGCGTATTTCGTCGACCGGCAGCATGTGTGTCTCCCTGTATCAGACCAGCGCGGCCGCGGCGTTGCGCACGGCGGCGCGGTAGGTGTCCTTGTGGACGTAGTAGGCCATACGTTCGAGCTTGAGATATTTGTAGCCGCCCGACATGTCGGGCGCGGGCCCGGCCATGGCGGCCTGCAGGGCGCGGGCCTGCGGTTTCTGCCCGTCCAGCGCCTTGAAATAACGCGCCACCAGTTCGGCCTGTTCGTAACGCCCCTGCCAGCCGATGCCGCTGGCCTCGATCATGCCCAGCACCGCTAGCCGGTGATAGCGCGGCGCGAAGATGTTGAGGTAGAGCTGCGGGGCCATGCCCTGCCAATTCAGGTGTTCGCGCGCGATGAAGGGGTAGTGCAGGGTGTAGCCGGTGGCGGCCAGCACCATGTCGTAGTCCTGCTGCGAGCCGTCCTTGAAGTGCACGGTGCGGCCTTCGAAGCGCGCAATGTCGGGTTTGACGTGGATATCACCATGGCCGAGGTGGTGCAGGATCAGCGAGTTCACCACGGGGTGCGACTCGTACATCTTGTACTCGGGCTTGGGGAAACCGAAACGCGTGGGGTCGCCCGTGAACCACTTGAGCACGGTGCTGTCGACTTTCTGCTTGAGCCAGGCCGGTAGCGGGCGCTTGCCGCCCAGGGTGTCGGCCGGTTTGCCGAAAACGTACTTGGGTACGAAGTAATAACCGCGTCGCACCGAGATGTCCACGCTGCGCGCGTAGTGCACCGCGTCCACCGCGATGTCGCAGCCCGAGTTGCCGGCGCCCACGATGAGCACGCGCTTGCCCGTGAACTGCCGGGCGTGTTTGTAGGCCGAGGTGTGCAGCAGCTCGCCGTCGAACCGGCCTTCGAAGCGCGGCATATTGGGTTCGGCCAGCGTGCCGTTGGCGATGATCACGCCCTTGTACTCGGCGGTCTCCTGCCGGCCGTCGCCGGCATCGATGGTCACACGCCACAAGGTGTCGGGGCGCTCGCTGACCGGCTCGACTTTCAGCACGCGCACGCCAAAACGGTAGTGGCGGCGCAGGTCGAAGTGGTCGGCGAAGTCGCTGAAATAACGGCAGAGTTCGCGGTGGCCGGGATAGTCGGCCGTGCCCTCGGGCATGGGGAATTCGGTGAACTCGGTGGTGCGCTTGCTGGAGATCAGGTGCGCCGACTCGTAGACAGTGGAGCGCGGGTTGTCGATGTTCCAGAGGCCGCCCACATCGCTGTAGGCCTCGAAACCCTGGAAGGGAATACCAAGCTTTTGCAGATTGCGTGCGCCCGCCAGGCCCGAGGGGCCGGCGCCGATGAGCGCGATCATCTGCTGGGTGGGAACGGAGGCGGGGGAAGCAACAGGCATGGTCGAAGTGTCTCGTTGTCGTTCTGGGAAATCGCTGGACGCTGCGGCCGGCTCAGGGGCCGGGCGGCGGATGCAGGCCGGGGATGGCCGTGGCACCGGCCTCCCCCACACGCGGCTTGCGCGGCTGGCTGCGCAGCAGATGGTCGTGCAGGCGCGCCGGCAGGCAGGACAGCAGGCGCGAGAGCCAGCCGATGCGTCGCGGCAGCACGATGTGCTCGCGCCCGCGCGCCACACCCGCAAGCAGCGCGTGCGCGGCGTCCTCGGGCGACATCAGCCCCGGCATGGCAAAACGATTGCCCGCGGTGAGCGCCGTGCGCAGGTAACCCGGGCTGACCGTGTGCACGGTCAGGGGGCTGCCGCGGCATTCGGCGCGCAGGCTCTCCAGGTAACGGATCAGGCCGCCCTTGCTGGCGCAATAAGCGCCGTTGCCGGGCATCCCGCGCCAGCCCGCGATGCTGGCCACACCGACCAGGGCGCAAGGTGCTTGCTGCGCACGCACGGCCGCCACAAAAGGCTGGAAGGTGGTGGCCGGGCCCAGCAGGTTGATCTCCAGCATGCGGCGCATCACCGCCAGGTCGCCGACCTCGGCGGTCTCGAAACCACCGGCCACGCCGGCGTTGGCGATCACCAGGTCCGGCAGGCCGGCACGTTGTATCCAGTCGGCCGCCAGGGCCTGCATGGCCACGCTGTCGGCCACGTCGGGGGTGTAGATGGCGCAGCGGCCCGGGGCCGAAGCTGCCAATGCTTCAAGTACGTCACGGCTCATCCCGACCAGGGCCACCTGCGCGCCCGCGGCCAGCAGCTCACGCGCCAGGGCCTGGCCCAAGCCGCCACAGGCGCCCGTGATCACGGCATTGCGAAACGGCAGGGGCGCGGCGGGCATGGGGTCTCCGGTAGCTATGTTCTTGTGCGCGGCCAGCAGCTTGCCGGCCGTTGGGGGCTTGTCTTGGACTGTAAGAGAGTGCGAGAATATTCCGAAATATTTTATTAAATCGTCTCGAAATCAGAGATTCATGACAGAAAAACCAGCCCCCTCCCCCGGCTTGCGCCTCTTCGACCTGCTGGAAGTGCTGGTGCGCGAAGGGCGCGCGCTGACCCTGGCCGAGGCCGTGATGGCCAGCGGCTGGCCCAAGCCCACGGTGCACCGCATGCTCGCGCAGCTGGAGGCCGGTGAACTGCTGCTGCGCGAACCCGATGGCCGCCGTTATGCGCTGGCGCCGCGCCTGCTGCGCCTGTCCGAGGGCGCCCTGGCCGGCAGCACCCAGCAGGGTGTGCGCCACGCGGTGCTGCGCCAGCTGGTGGCCGATGTGGGCGAAAGCTGCAACTTCACGGCGCTCTCGGGCAGCGAGGTGCTTTACCTGGACCGCATCGAATCGGCTTTCCCGCTGCAGCTCAACCTGCGGCCCGGCACGCGCGTGCCCATTCACTGCTCTGCCAGCGGCAAGCTGCTGCTGGCCCACCTGCCGGCCGCGCAGCGCAATGCCCTGCTCGACGGCCTGCCGCTGGAGCGCCACACCGCGACCACGCTGACCACACGCGCCGCGCTGGACGCCGAGTTCAAGCGCATCCGCAAGGAGGACTATTCGGTGGACGCCGAGGAGTTCGTCGAAGGCCTGGTCTGCGTGGCCGTACCGGTGCGCGGCCCGGACGGCCAAGGCGCGCGCTGCGCCGTGGCGCTGCAGGCCCCGGTGGCCCGCATGTCGCTGGCGCAGGCGATCGAGAAGCTGCCGCGGCTGCAGCAGGCGGCCCAGGCCCTGGCACGGACCTGGGGCTGAATCAGCCTGATCAGATCAGAGCGGGCGACCCTGACGCGCGAGCAGCCAGGCCGGCGCGTCTTGCAGCGACACCGGGCGCAGGAACCGCGCCAGCGCCGCATCACCGACCGAGGTGCTCTCAGGCCGCGTGCTGCTGGGCCAGGGGCCGCCGTGCTGCTGGGCCGCCGTGACGGCCACACCCGTGGGCACACCGGCGAACAGCACCCGGCCGGCGATGGCCATGGCACCGCGCACCAGCGCCAGCATGTCGGCACTCTCGGCCTGCGCACCCCAGACCGTGACGGTCAGCGAGCCACCCACGGCCTGCAGCACCTGCAGGGCCTGGGCCACGCTGGCCGCACGCACCACGAGGCTGCTGGGACCAAAGACCTCTTCACGCAAGGCCAGCTTGGCGATGAACGCTTCTGCACTCACCTGCGCCAGCACCGGACGCGGCGGCTGGCCTGCGGCGGCGACCTCATGCACGACGAAAGTGGCACCGGACTCGCCCCAATGGGCGATGCCCTTGTCGAAGTTGCTGCGCATACCCTGCGTGAGCATGGCGTGCGGGTTCTGGCCGGCCAGGGCCTGGCCCAGTTGCTGCACGAAAGCGTCGTTGACCGCCTTGGCATCGGCCTGCCCGGCGTCAAGAAGCACGATCACGCCCGGGTTGGTGCAGAACTGCCCGCAGCCCAGAGTGATGGAGCCGGCCAGCGTGGTGGCCAGCTCGGCCCCCTTGGCCTTCAGCTCGGCCGGCAGCGCGATCGCGGGGTTGATGGAACCCAGCTCGCCGTAGAAAGGAATCGGGCGCGGGCGCGCCGCGGCTTCGGCCGCGAGCGCGGCACCGCCGCGGGTGGAACCCGTGAAGGCCGCCGCTGCGATGGCCGGATGGCGCACGAGCTGCACGCCCACCTCGTTGCTCGCACCTTGCACCATACCCACCAGACCGGCAGGCAGATTCTGCGCGGCCAGCACCCGCTGGATCAGCGCCCAGGTCTTGTGTGTGAGCTGCGGATGGCCCGGATGGCCCTTGATCACCACCGGGCAACCGGCGGCCAGGGCCGATGCCGTGTCGCCACCCAGCACCGAGAAGGCGAAGGGGAAGTTGCTGGCCGCGTACATGGCCACGGGGCCCAGCGGGACCGACCAGCGCTGCATGGCGGGATGACCCGCGGGCGGGCCACCGGCCACGGCGGGATCGTCGAGAAATTCGAAAGGCACACCGCGCTCGGCGATGTCGGCAAAACGGCGCAGCTGGAAGGCCGTGCGATCGAGTTCGCCATTGAGACGCACCGGACCCAGCGCGGTTTCCTGGTCGGCCAGGGCCACGAGGGCTTCACGACCGGTTTCCAGGCCGGCGGCCAGGGCGCGCAGCAGACTGGCGCGCTGCGCGCCGCTGCTGGCCTGCCAGAGCGGGAAGGCCGCGGCGGCGGCATTGGCAGCCGCATCAATGTCAGCGGCCGTGGAAGCCGTCAGCGTGCCCAGCACCTCGCCGGTGCGTGCGTTGTAGGAAGAAAAGTGTGTGCTCATAGTCATAAAGGGTTCAGCGCACCATGCAGGGACGCTTGTTGTCGAACTTCCAGCCGGGGATCAGGTACTGCATGGCCGTGGCGTCGTCGCGCGAGCCCAGGCCGTGTTGCAGATAGAGTTGATGCGCTTTCTCGACCTCGACCATGTCGAGCTCGACACCGAGGCCTGGTTTTTTCGGCACCTGCACGTGGCCGCCGACGATCTGCAGCGGCTCTTTGGTGAGGCGCTGGCCGTCCTGCCAGATCCAGTGGGTGTCGATGGCGGTGACCTTGCCGGGTGCGGCCGCGGCCACGTGGGTGAACATGGCCAGCGAGACGTCAAAGTGGTTGTTGGAATGCGAGCCCCAGGTCAGGCCCCAGTCGCGGCAGGTCTGCGCCACGCGCACCGAGCCGGCCATGGTCCAGAAATGCGGATCGGCCAGCGGGATGTCCACGCTCTGCAAGGAAAGCGCATGGCTGAGCTGACGCCAGTCGGTCGCCACCATGTTCGTCGCCGTGGGCAGGCCGGTGGCGCGGCGGAATTCGGCCATGACTTCGCGACCTGAAAAGCCGTCTTCAGCACCACAGGGGTCTTCGGCATAGGCCACCACACCACGCATGCGCTGGCCCAGGCGGATCGCGTCTTTCAGCAACCAGCCGCCGTTGGGATCCAGCGTCACGCGCGCCTGCGGGAAACGCTCGTGCAGCGCGATCACCGCGTCGACTTCTTCGTCGCCGCGCAGCACACCACCCTTGAGCTTGAAGTCGTTGAAGCCGTATTTCTCGCGCGCAGCTTCGGCCTGGCGCACCACGGCCTGCGGTGTCATGGCCTCTTCGTGGCGCAGACGGAACCAGGCGTTGTCGGCCCCCGGCTCGCTCGCGTAAGGCAGGTCGGTCTTCTTGCGATCACCGACAAAAAAGAGATACCCGAGCATCTCCACCGCGTCACGTTGCTGGCCTTCGCCCAACAGGGCCGCTACGGGCACGTCCAGATGCTGGCCCAGCAGGTCCAGCAGCGCAGACTCGACGGCTGTCACGGCATGGATGGTGGTGCGCAGGTCGAAGGTCTGCAGGCCGCGGCCACCGGCATCGCGGTCGGCGAACTTCTGCTGCACCTGCTGCAACACACGCTGGTGGGCGCCGATGGGCTGGCCCACCACGAGCACACGCGCGTCCTCCAGGGTCTGGCGGATCTTCTCGCCGCCGGGCACCTCGCCCACGCCGGTGTGGCCGGCGCTGTCGCGCAGGATCAGCAGGTTGCGCGTGAAGAAGGGCGCATGGGCGCCGCTGAGGTTGAGCAGCATGCTGTCACGGCCGGCGATGGGAATGACGCGCAGCTCGGTGACCAGGGGGGTGGAAGCGGTGGACATGAGGGCAATCGCAAAAACAGGAACAGCCCGCGTGCGCCTGCCCTGGCCGGGGCAGGCGCACGCGGACGAGGATCAATCGGCGGAGATCTTGCGGCTCGTGATGAGCTGCTTCCAGCGGGCGAACTCGGCCGCCTGGAAGGCCGTGAACTGCGCGGGCGTGTTGGCCACGACCTCGAAACCCACCTCCAGCAGCTTGGGCTTGATCGCCGGATCGTTCAACGTCGAGACGATGGCGGCGTGCAACTTGGCCTTGATGTCGGCGGGCGTGCCCTTGGGTGCGGCAACAGCCTGCCAGGAATAGACATTGGCGTCCTTGATGCCGAGCTCTTCCAGCGTGGGGACGCTGGGCAGCAGGGGCGAGCGCTGGGCGCTGGTGATGGACAGGGCGCGGAGTTTGCCGGCCGTGATCTGCGGCATGGCGGTGTTGATGTTCATGAAGGAGGCGTCCACTTGGTTGCCCAGCAGATCGTTCATCACCGGGCCGCCGCCCTTGTAGGGAATGTGCACACCGGAGGTGCCGGTCTGCTGCCAGTACAGCTCGGCGGTCAGGTGATCGCTGCTGCCATTGCCCGAGGAGGCGAAGCTCATCTTGCCAGGATTGGCTTTCTGGTAAGCGATCACGTCGGCCATGCTCTTGTGCGGCGAAGCGGCCGGCACCACGAGCACATTGGGCGCCTGCACGGCAACACTGATGTAGTCGAAATCGGTAAGTGCGTTGTAAGGCACCTTGGCCAGCAGATGCGGAGCAATCACATAGGGACCGAGCGAGGACACGAAGAGCGTGTGGCCATCGGGTGCCGAGCGCGCCACGATACCCGCACCGATGGTGCCGGTAGCACCAGCCTTGTTGTCGACCACAAAGGTACCGCCCAGCTTTTCCTGCAGCTTGGGCGCCAGGATGCGGGCGATCTGGTCGGTCGAACCGCCCGGGGGGAACGGAACGACCAGCGTCACCGTCTTATCGGGCCAAGCCCAGGCGCTGCAGGCAGCGGCGGCGAGGGTCAGCGAGATCAGAAGTCTTTTCATGCTTGTCTCCTTGGTGCTTGTTGAAAGTGTGGACGTCTTACTGGGAGCCCATCTTCTTGATCAGCACGGCGAGTTCGTCCATCTCGTCGGGCTTGAGATCGGTCAGCGGCGCGCGCACGGGGCCGGCATCGTGGCCGACCAGCTTGGCGCCGGCCTTCACGATGCTGACCGCATAACCCTGGCCCTTGTTGCGGATCTTCAGGTAAGGCATGAAAAAGTCACGCAACAGGCGGTGCTGCGTGGCCATGTCGTCCTTGGCCACCGCGTGATAGAAATCCATCGCGGTCTTGGGTATGAAATTGAACACCGCCGAGGAATACACCGGGGTACCCAGGGCCTTGTAGGCCGCGGCGTAGACCTCGGCCGTGGGCAAGCCGCCCAGGTAGGCGAAACGCTCGCCCATCTTCATGTAGACGGAGGACATGAGTTCGATGTCGCCGATGCCGTCCTTGAAGCCGATCAGGTTGGGGCAGCGATCGGACAGGATGGCCAGGGAATCGGGCGTGAGGCGGCAGACGTTGCGGTTGTAGACGATGACACCGAACTTCACGCTCTTGCAGACCTGCTCCACATGAGCGATCAGGCCTTCCTGACCGGCTTCGGTCAGGTAGTGCGGCAGCAGCAGGATGCCGTGAGCACCGGCGCGCTCGGCTTCCTGTGCGCACTGGATGGCAAAACGCGTGGGACCACCGGCGCCGGCAATGATGGGCACCTTGCCCCGACAGGTGTCGACGGCAGTCTTGATGATGCGGGCGTATTCATCGCCCGTCAGCGAGAAGAACTCACCCGTGCCGCCCGCAGCGAACAGGGCGCTGGCACCGTAGGGGGCCAGCCACTCCAGGCGGGCGGCGTAACCCTTGGGGTTGAAGTTTTCCTGCGCGTCAAAGTCGGTCAGCGGGAAGGACAGCAGTCCGCTGGACATGATGGATTTGAGTTCTTGGGGGTGCATGGTGAGTCTCCGGAAGTCAGGGCAATAAAAGACAGTCAGATCTTTTGTTGTCAGTCATCATACAACATAGAAACGTCTTGTCCAAGCCCCTTTCGGGGCCCGATATCCCGGAAAACACCAGAAAAGCTACTTGCCAGCGGGGTCGGCCGACAGCACGGCCGCGCGGCGGCGGCGCTCCCGGCTGTTGGCCAGGTGGGTGCGCATGGCCGCGCGGGCCGCATCCGAATCCCGGTTGGTTATGGCATCGAAGATGTTCTCGTGCTCGGCATTGGCGCGCAGCAGATAACTGCGCTGGGCCTCGCTGACCCCCTCGGCCGCCCCCAGGCGGGCGCGCGGGATGATCATGGCGCCCAGGGTGCTCATGAGCTCGGCAAAGTGGGGGTTCTGCGTGGCGCGCGCCACTTCCTGGTGGAACTGGAAGTCGGGGCCCACGGCATCGCGACCCTCCGCCAGCGCGGCGGCAAAACCATCGAGCGCCGAACGCATTTCCGCCAGGTTGCGCTCGGTGCGGCGCGCCGCGGCCAGGGCGGCGGCCTCGGTCTCCAGGCCGATGCGCAGCTCCAGCACGGCGATCACGTCATGCAGGGTGGCGATCTGCTCCGGCGCGATGCGAAACGCCGCGCCATCGCCCAGGCCCACGACAAAGGTGCCGATGCCGTGGCGCGTCTCCACCAGGCCCGAGGCCTGCAGCTTGGAGATCGCCTCGCGCACCACGGTGCGGCTCACGCCGAACTCTTCCATGATGGCGGCCTCGGTCGGCAGCTTGTCGCCGGGGACGATGCGGCCGTCGCGGATCCGGTCGCCCAGGGAATCGACGAGTTCCAGCGCAAGCGTGCGGGGCCGGCGACGTTGGACAGGCGGAAGACTAGAGCTCATCAGGGTTTACCCCAGGTGTTTTGAGATTGACAAGATCGGTTCGCATCAAGGAAGATAGTTGTATGACAACTGATGACAAAAAGCAAGTCATAACAACACTGTAGCCGATCCACCCCAGCACCCGCCCCAAGATTTTCATGCCGACCGCCCACCCCACCCCTCTTCGTTTCAGCCGACTCCTGCTCACCGGCGCCGCCGGTGGCCTGGGCAAGGAACTGCGCGCCCGCCTCAAGGCCTACTGCGATGTGCTGCGCCTGTCGGACATCGCCGAACTCGGCCAGGCCGGCCCCGGCGAGGAAGTCATGCCCGCAGCCCTGGAGGACAAAAAGGCCGTGGATGCCCTGCTCAAGGGGGTGGATGCGGTGGTCCACCTGGGCGGCATCTCGACCGAACACGCCTTCGAAGAGATTCTGCCGGCGAACATCCAGGGCACCTACCATGTGTACGAAGGCGCCCGCCGCCACGGCGTCAAACGCATCGTCTTCGCCAGCTCCAACCATGTGACGGGCTTCTACCGTCAGGACGAGGTGATCGACTCCAAGGTGCGCATGCGCCCCGACAGCTATTACGGCCTGTCCAAGGCCTTCGGCGAGAACCTGGCCCAGTTCTATTGGGACCGCTACGGCATCGAGACCGTCTCGCTGCGCATCGGCTCCTCCTTCCCCGAACCCAAAGACCGGCGCATGCTGGCCAGCTGGATGAGCTACGACGATCTGGAGCGCTTGGTCATGTCCTCGCTGACGGCACCCATCGTCGGTCACAGCATCATCTATGGCATCAGCGACAACGCCACGGCCTGGTATGACAACACCCAGGCCCGCCACATCGGCTACCGCCCGCAGGACAGCTCGGAGCGCTTCCGCCCCGCGGTCGAGGCCCGTCAGCCCCGCATCGACGGCAAGGACCCGATCGCCATCTACCAGGGCGGCGGCTTCGTCAAGCAAGGCCCTTTCGAAAACTGATTTCCCCTCGCTTCGTTTCAACCACCCAGGAGACAAAACCATGAAACTTCGCCGCACCCTGCTCGCACTGGCCCTGGCCGCCACGCTACCGCTGGCCGCCCAGGCCCAGACCCTCAAGGCCAGCGACACCCACCCCGCCGGCTACCCCACCGTCGTGGCCGTGGAAATGATGGGCAAGAAACTGGAAGCTGCCACCAGCGGCCGCATGAAGATCCAGATGTTCCCCGGCGCCGTGCTCGGCCAGGAAAAGGAAGTCGTCGAGCAGACGCAGCTGGGGGCCATCCAGATCGCACGCATCTCGCTGGGCGTGATCGGCCCGGTGGTGCCTGAAGTCGATGTCTTCAACATGCCCTTCGTCTTCCGCGACATCCCGCACATGCGCAAGGTGATCGACGGCGCCGTCGGTGACGAACTGCTGGCCAAGGTCAGCGCCAGCCCCGCCAAACTGGTGGCGCTGGGCTGGATGGACGGCGGCAGCCGCAGCCTGTACACCAAGAAGCCGGTGCGCAGCCCGGCTGACCTGAAGGGCCAGAAGATCCGCATGATGGGCAACCCGCTCTTCGTCGATACCATGAACGCCATGGGCGGCAACGGCATCGCCATGGGCTACGGCGAAGTGTTCTCCGCGCTGCAGACCGGCGTGATCGACGGCGCCGAAAACAACCCGCCCTCCATGTTCACCAGCAACCACTACTCGGCCGGCGCCAAGTACTACACCCAGACCAACCACCTGATCATCCCCGAGATCCTGGTGATGTCCAAGGTGACCTTTGACAAGCTCAGCGCCGCCGACCAGGCTCTGGTCAAGAAGCTGGGCCGCGAAGCCCAGCTGGACCAGCGTGTGCTGTGGGACAAGAGCGTGGCCGAGTACAGCGCCAAGCTCAAGGCCGCCGGTGTCGAGTTCATCAACATCGACAACAAGCCCTTCTTTGACGCCACCGCTCCGGTGCGCGCCAAGTACGGCGCCAAGTACACCGAGCTGCTGAACAAGATCGCTGCCGTGAAGTAATTCCCTCGCGGAACCCCCAAACAGGCCGCCGCCCCTGTGCGGCGGCTTTTTTGTTCACCTCTGAGTCCCTCCCGATGCAAGAACGCTTCCATGCCTTCAACGATGTCCTCTACCTGGCCTGCCTGTGGGTGGCTGGCATCGCGATCACTGTCATGTCCCTGATCATTCCCTGGGGCATCTTCACCCGCTACGTGCTGGGTACCGGCTCGCAGTGGCCTGAACCCGTGTCCATCCTGCTGATGGTGGTGTTCACCTTCCTCGGCGCCGCCGTGAGCTACCGCGCTGGCGCGCACATTGCCGTGGCCATGCTGACCGACCGCCTGCCCTCGTGGCTCCAGCGTCCGCTGGCCGGCTTCGTGCACCTGATGATGCTGAGCGTGGCGCTGTTCATGCTGTATTACGGCACGCATCTGTGTATTGCAACCTGGGGCCAGAACATCGGTGAACTGCCTTTCATTCCGGTCGGCCTGACCTATATGCCCGTGCCTATCGGCGGGCTGGTCACCGCCCTCTTTGTCGTTGAACACATCAGCTGTGGCAGCCAGTCTGAACGCGCCATCGTCACCTACGACCGGGAAGGAGCCCTCTGATGGACGCTTTTATTCTTCTGGGCAGTTTTTTCGGCCTGATGCTCATCCGCATGCCCGTGGCCTATGCCATGGGTCTGGCCGCGCTCGTCGGCGCCTGGTGGATCGACATCCCGCTGGACGCGGTGATGATCCAGATCGCCGCCGGGGTCAACAAGTTCTCCCTGCTCGCCATCCCCTTCTTCGTGCTGGCCGGTGCCATCATGGCCGAAGGCGGCATGAGCCGCCGCCTTGTCGCCTTCGCTGAAGTTCTCGTGGGTTTCATCCGCGGCGGCCTCTCGCTGGTCAACATCCTGGCCTCCACCTTCTTCGGTGCCATCTCGGGCTCCTCCATGGCCGACACGGCCTCGATCGGCTCGGTGCTGATTCCGGAGATGGAAAAGAAGGGCTACCCGCGTGACTTCGCCACCGCCGTGACGGTCAGCGGCAGCGTGCAGGCCATCCTGATCCCGCCCAGCCACAACGCCGTGATCTATTCGCTCGCGGCCGGCGGCTCGGTGAGCATCGCCGCGCTGTTCCTGGCCGGTGTGCTGCCGGGCCTGCTGCTGGGTCTGACGCTGGCCATCATGTGCCTGGTCATCGCACGCAGGCGCAACTTCCCGGCCGGCCGTCGCATTCCCATGCGCGAGGCCCTGAAGATCTGCGTCGAAGCCCTCTGGGGCCTGATGACCATGGTCATCATCCTGGGCGGCATCCTGTCCGGCGTGTTCACGGCCACTGAATCGGCATCAATCGCCGTGCTCTGGGCCTTCTTCGTCACCATGTGCATCTACCGCGACTACAAGTGGCGCGACCTGCCCAAGCTGGTGCACCGCACGGTCAAGACCCTGACCATCGTGATGATCCTGATCGGCTTTGCGGCAGCCTTCGGGTATGTCATGACGCTGATGATGATCCCGCAGCAGATCACCGCGGCCATCACCAGCCTCTCGTCCAACCAGACCGTTGTGCTGCTGATGATCAACGTGCTGCTGCTGGCCCTGGGCACGCTGATGGACATGGCGCCGCTGATCCTGATCATGACGCCCATCCTGATGCCGGTCATCCTGAGCATCGGCATCGACCCGGTGCACTTCGGCATGATCATGATGGTGAACCTGGGCATCGGCCTGCTCACGCCGCCCGTCGGTGGTGTGTTGTTCGTCGGCAGCGCCGTAGCCCGGCTACCGATCGAACAGGTCACCCGGGCACTGCTCCCCTTCTTTGCTGCGCTGCTGCTGGTACTGGCCATGGTGACCTACATCCCCGCGCTGAGCCTGTGGCTGCCGAATCTGCTGCTGAAGTGATGCTGCGGTCATGAGCTCAGCACACGACATGCGGCACGCGATCCGGCACGTCCGCATCACGCCGATTGCCTTCCGTGACCCGCCGCTGCTCAATGCGGCGGGCATCCACGAACCCTGGGCCCTGCGCTCCATCATCGAGATCGAGACCGTCTCGGGTCTGGTGGGCATCAGCGAAAGCTACGGTGACCTGCCCATGCTGGAGGCGCTGGCCAAGGCTGCGCCCGCACTGCAGGGCCTGTCGCCCTGGGCGCTGAACGAGATGGAAACGCGTGTAGCGGCCCTGGTCACGCCGCCTGCGCAAACCCCATCGGAATTCCTGACACAGCAGGTCTCGCTGGCCCCCGGCACCCATGTGTCCAAGACGGTGGCCAAGGTCATCAGCGCCTTTGAAGTGGCCATGATGGACCTGCAGGGCCAGCTGGCCAACGCACCCGTGGTGGATCTGCTGGGTGGCGCGGCACGCGAGCACGTGCCCTACTCCGCCTACCTGTTCTACAAATACGCCGAACACATCGAGAAACCCTACCCCCCGGACGTGTGGGGCGAGGCACTCACGCCCGCACAGCTCGTCACGCAGGCGCAGCGCATGATCGGGCAGTACGGCTTCCAGAGCATCAAGCTCAAGGCCGGCGCCCTGCCGCCTGAACAGGAAGCCGCCGGCATCCTGGCGCTGGCCCAGGCCTTCCCCGGCACGCCGCTGCGCATCGACCCCAATGCCAACTGGAGCGTGGCCACCAGCCTGAAAATTTTGCAGCAGTTGCGCGGCGTGCTGGAGTATTACGAAGACCCGGCCCCTGGCCTGGACGGCATGGCCGCCGTGGCGCGCGAATGCGAGGTGCCCCTGGCCACCAATATGGTCGTGACCGACTACGCCGAATTCCGCCGCAACGCCGACATGGGCTGCCCGGTCAAGATCGTGCTCAGTGACCACCACTACTGGGGCGGCCTGCGTGCCACGCAAAGGCTCTCCACCCTGTGCCGCACTTTCGGCCTGGGCCTGTCCATGCACAGCAATTCACACCTGGGCATCAGCCTGGTGGCCATGACCCACCTCTGCGCCAGCGTGCCGCTGCTGACCTATGCCTGCGATACGCACTACCCCTGGCAGGACGAGGAAGTGGTCACCGGCGGGCGTCTCACGTTCGAGAACGGCAGCCTGCGTGTGCCCACCGGCCCCGGCCTGGGCGTGACCCTGGACCGCGAGGCCCTGGCCCGCCTGCACGACAACTACCTGCGCTGCGGCATCCGCAACCGCAATGACCGGGCGCAGATGCAGAAATACGATCCTGCCTTCACCGGCATCCAGCCCCGCTTCTGAATACCTTCGGTTCAACCCAGGAGACCCCCATGCAACGCCGCTCGCTGATCCTTCGATCCCTCGCTGCCAGCACCCTGCTGCTGGGCGGTGCCCTCGCCACGACCCTGCCCGCCCTGGCACAAGGCAGCTGGCCCACGGGCAAGGCCATCACCTACCTGGTGCCTTTTGCGCCAGGTGGCAACACCGACACCCTGGGCCGCCTGATCGCCCAACCCCTGGGCGCGGCGCTGGGCACGCCGGTCGTCATCGACAACAAGGGTGGCGCGGGCGGCAGCGTGGGTTCGGCCATCGCCGCGCGCGCGCCCGCCGATGGCTACACCATCATGGGCGGCACCATCAGCTCGCACGCCATCAATGTGAGCCTGTACGCCAAGATCGACTACGACCCCGTCAAGTCCTTCACCCCGGTGGCCATGCTGGGCTCGGGCCCGCTGGTGCTGGTGGTCCCCGCTTCCAGCCCTTACAAGACGCTCAATGATGTGCTGGCCGCCAGCAAGGCCAAGGCGGGTGGCCTGTCTTCGGCCTCACCGGGCACCGGCACCTCGCCGCACATGGCGCTGGAACTGCTGGCCTACCAGTCCGGCGTGAAATTCACGCACGTGCCCTACAAGGGCAGCGGCCCGGCCGTGCAGGACGTGATCGGCGGCCAGGTGGACATGATGTTCGACACCGTGCTGATCGTCGGCCCCCACATCCAGTCCGGCAAGCTGCGCCCCATCGCCGTGAGCAGCTCCAGGCGCCTGGAGTCGCTGCCCGACGTGCCCACCATCGCCGAAGCCGGCCAGAAAGGCTTCGACATGGGCTCCTGGCAGGCCGTGTTCGCACCGGCCGGCACGCCCCAGCCCATCGTGGATCGCCTGCATGCGGAGATCGTGAAGATCGTCGCCACGCCCGAAGTCCAGGCGCGCCTGAAGGGCTTCGGCATGGTGCCCTCCAGCATGACACCCGCCGAGCTCGGCGCCTACCAGAAAGCGGAGGTCGCCAAGTGGGCCCAGGTGATCAAGGCGGCCGGCATCAAGGCCGATTGAGCACCCATCCCTGCCGCCAGCCATGCTTTGCCGAATGTTCTGAAATGACGATAACGATGACCACAAGGAGGCCGATACCATGCCGTTCCGCCAACTCTTCTGGGGGGCCGCTGCGGCGGCATGTCTGATGCTGCAAGGTTGCGCCACTTCCACACTGGCTACGGCTTACGTGACCAACGCCGACAGCCGCGAGATCAGCGTGCTGGAACTGGACAAGCGCGCGGGCGCCCTGCGTTCCATCCAGACCGTGTCAGTCGGCGGGACGGCCATGCCTCTGGCCCTGAGCCCGGACCAGAAGAAGCTCTACGTGGCCCTGCGCTCCGAGCCGTTCACGGCCGCGGCCTTCACCATCGACGGCGCCACGGGCCAGCTGAGCCCGCTGGCCAGCGCGGCCTTGCCCGACAGCATGGCCTACATCGCCACCGACCGCAGCGGCCGCTGGCTGCTCGCCGCCTCCTACGGCGGCAACCGTGCCAGCGTGTCGCCCATCGGTGCTGACGGCAAGCCCGCCGCTGCCGTGCAGATCGTGCCCAACGGCAAAAACGCCCACGCAGCCATCCCGGATGCGGCCAACCGCAACGTCTACATCACCAGCCTGGGCACCGACCAGGTTTTCCAGTGGCGCTTCGACGCGACCACCGGCCAGCTCACGCCCAACGATCCGCCGGCCATGGCCGCACGCCCGGGCAGCGGCCCACGCCACCTGGTCTTCCACCCGAACGGTCGCCACGCCTACCTGCTGGGTGAACTCGACGCCGCTGTGGACCTGCTGGAGGTCGACGCCGCCAAGGGCCTGCTGAGCCGCAAGCAGCACTGGTCTACCGTGCCTGCCGGTTCCACCGTCAAGCCCTGGGCGGCCGACATTCACCTGACACCCGACGGTCGTTTCCTCTACACCAGCGAGCGCAACTCCAGCACCCTGGCGATCTGGCGCGTGGATGCCAGCACCGGCGCGCTGAGCCTGGTCGGCCACCAGGACACCGAGAAGCAGCCCCGCGGCTTCCAGATAGACGCCTCGGGGCAGTGGCTCATCGCCGCCGGCCAGGTCTCGAACTCCGTCACCCTCTATCGCATCGACCGCGACAGCGGCGGCCTGACCCCCACCCAACGTCTCCCCGTGGGCAAGGGTCCCAACTGGATCGAGATCGTCGATCGCCCCTGATCTCAGGGCCTGATCACATTGACCTTTGAGCATGAACGCGCAGCCCATCATCATCCGCATGCAGGCCACGGACAACGTGGCCATCGTTGCCAACGAGGGCGGCCTGCCCGCCGGCACTGCCCTGCCCGCCGAAGGCATCACCCTGCGCGACAAGGTGCCGCAGGCGCACAAGGTCGCGCTGGTCGACATCGCGGCTGGAGCCGCCGTGCTGCGCTACGGCGTGCCCATCGGTTACGCCAGGACGGCCATCCCTGCGGGCAGCTGGGTGCACGAACGCCTGCTGGACATGCCAGCGGCGCGTGAGCTGCAGGGCCTGCCCATGGCCACCGTCAAGCCGGCGCCGCTGGCCCCGCTGGAGGGCTACACCTTCGAGGGTTACCGCAACGCCGACGGCTCGGTAGGCACGCGCAATCTTCTGGCCATCACCACCACCGTGCAGTGCGTGGCCGGCGTCGTCGAGATCGCGGTCGAACGCATCCGCAAGGAACTGCTGCCGCAATACCCCCATGTGGACGGCGTCGTGGGCCTGGAGCACACCTATGGCTGCGGCGTGGCCATCGACGCACCCGAAGCGCCCATCCCGATCCGCACGCTGCGCAACATCAGCCTCAACCCCAACTTCGGCGGCGAAGTCATGGTGGTCAGCCTGGGCTGCGAGAAGCTGCAGCCCGAGCGCCTGCTGCCGCCGGGCAGCATCCCGATCAGCGGTGACGCCAAGGAAACCGCGCTCGACGTCATCTGCCTGCAGGACGCCGTACATGTGGGCTTCATGAGCATGATCGATCACGTCGTCGCGCAGGCAGACGTGCACCTGAAGCGCTTGAATGCACGTCGCCGCGAGACCGTACCCGCCAGCGAGCTGGTGGTGGGCGTGCAGTGCGGCGGCAGCGACGCCTTCAGCGGTGTCACCGCCAACCCGGCCGTGGGTTATATGGCCGACCTGCTGGTGCGCGCCGGTGCCACCATCATGTTCAGCGAAAACACAGAGGTGCGCGACGCCGTGGAGCAGCTCACCAGCCGCGCCGCCACGCCCGAGGTGGCCGAGGCCATCGTGCGCGAACTCGGCTGGTACGACCAGTACCTGGAACGCGGCCGCGTGGACCGCGCCGCCAACACCACACCGGGCAACAAGGCCGGCGGCCTCTCGAACATCGTCGAGAAGGCCATGGGTTCCATCATCAAGAGCGGCACCGCCCCCATCGCCCACGTGCTCTCCCCCGGCAACAAGCTGGCCAGTGAACAACGCGGCCTGGTCTACGCCGCCACGCCCGCGAGCGACTTCATCTGCGGCACGCTGCAGCTGGCCGCGGGCATGAACCTGCACGTCTTTACCACCGGCCGCGGCACGCCCTACGGCCTGGCCGAATGCCCGGTGGTCAAGGTCGCCACCCGCACCGAACTGGCCCGCCGCTGGCACGACCTGATGGATGTGAACGCCGGCACCATCGCCGAAGGCGACAAGACCATCGAGGAAGTCGGTTGGGAACTGTTCCAGCTGATGCTGGACGTGGCCAGCGGCCGCAAGAAGACCTGGGCCGAGCAGTGGAAGCTGCACAACGCCCTGGTGCTCTTCAACCCGGCCCCAGTCACTTGAAAACTGAACCATTGATCACAAACAAGGAGACCCCCATGCTGTCCACCTTCCGCAAGACCTGGCTCGGCGCGCTGTTCGCCGCGCTCAGCCTGGGCGCCGCCGCCCAGAGCGGCCCCATCAAGATCGTCGTGCCCTACCCGCCCGGCGGCTCCTCCGACATCATCGCACGCTCAATCAGCCAGCCCCTGTCGGACCTGCTCAAGCAGACCGTGATCGTGGAAAACCGTGCCGGTGCCAACGGCAACCTCGGCGCGGACCTGGTGGCCAAGTCCAAGGGCGACGGCCTGACCCTGCTGCTGTGCGACACCGGCGCCCTGGCCATCAGCCCCTCGATCTACAAGCTGCCCTTCGACCCCTCCAAGGACCTGCGCGGCGTGACCATGCTGGCCTATTCGCCGCACATGCTGGTGGTACACCCCTCGGTGCCGGCCAACAACCTGCAGGAGCTGGTGGCCCTGTCCAAGAAGACGCAGCTCAACTTTGCCGTCACCGCCATGGGCAGTGCGCCGCATCTCGCCGGCGTGTCCGTGCAGCGTGGCAGCGGCGCCGACTGGGCGTTCATCCCCTACAAGGGCGGCGTGCAGGCCGTGACCGACACCATCGCCGGCCAGACCCAGGTCACCATGAACGGCATGCTGGCCACCCTGCCGCACGTGCAGAGCGGCAAGCTCAAGGTGCTGGGCATCTCCAAGGCCACCCGCATGCCCCTGGTGGCCAATATGCCCACGCTGGCCGAGCAAGGCCTGAAGGGCTTTGAATCCGGCACCTGGCAAGGGGTGCTGGTGTCCGCCGGCACGCCCAAGGCTGTGGTGGACAGGCTCAACGCCGCGCTGATCCAGGTCATCCGCAGCCCCGAGGTGCGCAGCCGGCTCACCGCCCAGGGCGCCGAAGTGGTGACCATGAGCCCCGAAGAGCAGGACAAGTTCTTCAAGCAGGAACGCGCCCGCTGGTTGACCGTGGTCACCGAGGCCGGCATCCGCCTCGACTGAGTCGACACTCCGCCGACCGCGTTGCCTTCACAGCGCCGCGGGCCGGCTGAAGCCGCCGGTTTCCGGCGCCGCACTGATACCGGCATGGAAGATGCGATAGCACTTGCGGCCAGCCGCCTTGGCTGCATACAGCGCCGCGTCCGCGGCCTGCAGCAGGGCGTCACCGGTATCGCCGTCCTGCGGCCCCATGGCAATGCCGATGCTGCCCCCGGCAGACACCGTTTCCTGGCCAATCGTCACCGGCTGCAGCAGGACGTTGAGCACCTTGTCGGCGATCAGGGCGGCCGTCTCCGGTTTATCGACTTCCTCGGCCAGCACGACAAACTCGTCGCCGCCCAGCCGCGCCACCGTATCGATGGTGCGGATGGCCCCGGTGATGCGGCGCGCGACCTCGCACAGAAAAATATCCCCGGCGGCGTGCCCCATCACGTCGTTGATGCGCTTGAAGTTGTCCAGGTCGATGAACATCACCGCCACCGACGTCTTGCGGCGGATGGCGTGGTCGATCGCATGGTCGAGCCGTTCATGGAACAGCAGACGGTTGGGCAGGCCGGTCAGCGGGTCGTGGGTGGCCCGGTCGCGCAGTTCCAGGGCCACCTTCTCCCGGCGGGTCACGTCGTAGATCAGACCGTACCAGCCGACCACACGCGCGGAGTCGGCGGCCTGACGCGGCACCAGCGTGACTTCCACCGTGCACCAGATGCCGTCCGGTGCCGGCCTGTCCATGCTGAACTCGCCCACATCCCCCCGCAGCACGGCGGACTGGTAGCTCGAGAAGTCGCGCACCGAGCCCCCGCCCAGCAAGTCGACCATGGGCGTGCCCAGCAGGGCCGACGCGGGTTTGCCGAAGAACAGGGCCAGGCGCTGGTTGACGAAAACGCAGCGCCCCTGAACATCACACTCGAAGACCAGGCCCGGCAGGTGATCGGCCAGCAGGCGCAGATCGGTTTCACGGGCCCGCGCGGCCTGCAGATCCAGCTGGTTCTGCTGATGGAGTTGTCGCATCCCGGCATACCGTTCGAGAAAGATCCGCAGCAGGATCAGGGTCATCACCATGGTCACCGCCATGACGACCAGCAGGGTCACGGCAGCGGATGTCACGGACCCGGGCCCCGCGTGGGAGAGCAGGCCCATGGCCTGCGCCGCGGCCATGACCACGACGACCACGCAGCTCAGGACGAACAGGGTGACGCCATAGCCCACGCCCAAGGCCCAGACTGAAAAGACCAGCAGGACCGGGTAGGCCAGGAGATAGGGCGTCGACAGACCCGGGCCGATGAAAGCAAGCAGGGTGACCCCCAGCCACCCACCGAGGACCAGCAGACGCAGGGCCCGCACACCACCCACAAACCGCGAGGAGCGGCCCACGAGCAACTCCGGGTATTCCTCCACGGGGGCGCGCCAGACAGGAAACGCGCCAGGTCGGCCTGTTTTCATGTTCTCCCTTTGCCCTTTGCGGGTGCTGCGCCGCATATTAGCGTGCAGTACCCGCACTGTCACCCGGAAGACGCTAGAGAACGCAGCGCCGTTACAACTGGCCGGGCAGCGGCTCCAGGCCGGGAAACGGGGCTCAGCTCCCCGCCACCTTCATGCGGTTGACCAGGATGGAGCCCACGGTCTTGGCACCGTAGTTGTAGGCATCGGCCCCCACGGCGGTGATGCCCATGAGCATGTCCTTCATATTGCCGGCGATGGTGATCTCCTCCACCGGGTAGGCGATGCGGCCCTTTTCGACCCAGAAACCGCTGGCCCCGCGCGAGTAGTCGCCCGTAACGTAGTTCACGCCCTGGCCCATCAGTTCGGTGACGAAGAGGCCGGTGCCCAGCTTTTTCAGCATGGCGTCCAGGTCGTCGCCCGCCTTGGTCAGGCGCGAACTCAGGATCAGGTTGTGCGAGCCGCCGGCGTTGCCCGTGGTTTTCATGCCCAGCTTGCGCGCCGAGTAGCTGCTCAGGAAATAGCCCTGCACGCGCCCCGCGTTGATGACCGAGCGCGGCTGGACCCGCACGCCCTCCTCGTCGAAGGGCGAGCTGCCTTTGCCGCGCAGCAGGAAAGGATCTTCCATGAGGTCGATGTGCGCGGGCAGCACCTGCTGGCCCAGCGAATCGAGCAGGAAAGAGCTCTTGCGGTACAGGGCGCCGCCGCTCAGGGCCTGCACCAGCGCCCCCAGCAGACCGGCAGCCAGCGGCGACTCGAACAGCACCGGCACTTCGCGGGTGCTGATCTTGCGCGACTTCAGGCGGCTCAGCGCGCGCTCGGCCGCGTACCGGCCGATGGCCTCGGGCAGGGCCAAGTCTTCCGGGTGGCGGTGCGAGCTGTACCAGTAGTCACGCTGCATGCCGGCGCCCTTGCCGGCAATCGGCGAGACCGAGATCGAATGGCGCGAGCTGGGGTAGCCCCCGCGGAAACCGCGCGTGTGGGCGCTGAAGAAATGCGACTGCTGGGCCGACACCGCGGCACCTTCGCTGTTGGTGATGCGCTTGTCGGTCGCAAAAGCCGCTGCCTCCGTGGCGCGTGCCAGTTCGGCGGCCTGGGCGCTGTCGATGCTCCAGGGGTGGAAGAGGTCCAGCTCGCGCTGCGTGTCAGCGTGCGAGGCGATGTCTTCGGCGTCGGGCAGGCCGGCCACCGGGTCTTCGGCCGTGAAGCGCGCGATGTCGTAGGCCGCCTGCACGGTCTGCTCGATGGCGGCGCGCGAGAAATCGGAGGTGCTGGCATTGCCGCGGCGCTGGCCCAGGTAGACGGTGACGCCCAGCGACTTGTCGCGGTTGCGCTCCACGTTCTCCAGCTCGCCCTTGCGCACCGAGACGCTCAGGCCACAGCCCTCGGAGGCCTCGGCCCCCGCGTCGGTGGCGCCGAGCTTTTTGGCGTGCGCCAGCGCGGCGTCCACGAGTTCTTCGAAATAGGCGCGGCTGTAGCTGAAGCCGCTTTCGGCACGAGGATCGGGTTTATTCATGGCAAGGCTATGATACTTGCCCGTGTACGCAGGCATTGCGGCATAACGAATTCACCCCACACATGTCCCGCAAACCCAAAAAAGGCTATTACGTCAAAGGCCAGTTCGTCGCCGAAGGCAGCGAACTCGACCTGGAGCTCAAGCGCGAGCTCCGGGGCGACACCGACGTCAGCCGCACCGACCTCAAGCGTGAGAGCACCGAGCTGCAGAAGCTGGGCGAATCCCTGCTGAACCTGCGCGCCGATCTGCTGGCCAAGCTGGAACTGCCGGACAAGCTGCTGGAGGCCATGGCCGAGGCCAAGCGCATCACCAACTTCGAGGGCAAGCGCCGCCAGATGCAGTTCGTCGGCAAGCTCATGCGCCAGCTCGACCCCGCCGTGCTGGACGCCGCGCGCGCCGCCCTGGTCGAACAGCACATGCCCTCGGCCCGCGAAACCGCCCTGCTGCACACCGCCGAGCAATGGCGCGATCGCCTGATCGCCGACGACGACGCGGTGGCCGCCTGGATCAAGGATTTCCCGCAGACCGACACCCAGCAGCTGCGCGCCCTGGTGCGCCAGGCCCGCAAGGACGCCATCCCCGCAGACAAGGCCGCCGTCTCGCAAGGCCTGGCCCCGCGCCAGGGCCGTGCCTACCGCGAGGTCTTCCAACTGGTGCGTGAACTGCTCGCCTCGGTCGACGAGGACGGAGAAAACGATGAGTGATCCCACTTGCGATGCTGTCAAGATCGGCATCGTCTCCATCAGCGACCGTGCCTCGACCGGCGTCTACGAAGACAAGGGCCTGCCCGCGCTGCAGGACTGGCTGACGCGTGCGCTGAAGAACCCCATCAGCTTCGAGCCGCGCCTGATCCCCGACGAGCAGGCGCGCATCAGCGCCACGCTGATCGAACTGGTGAACGCCGGCTGCGCCCTGGTGCTGACCACCGGCGGCACCGGCCCGGCGCTGCGCGACGTCACACCCGAGGCCACGCTGGCCGTGGCGCACAAGGAGATGCCGGGTTTTGGCGAGCAGATGCGCCAGATCAGCCTGAAGTTCGTGCCCACGGCCATCCTTTCGCGCCAGGTCGCGGTGATCCGCGACCAATCGCTGGTCATCAACCTGCCGGGCCAGCCCAAGTCCATCCAGGAGACGCTGGAAGGGCTGAAGGATGCCTCAGGCCAGTCCATCGTGGCCGGCATCTTTGCCGCCGTGCCCTACTGCGTGGACCTGATCGGCGGCCCCTACATGGAAACGAACGACGAGGTCTGCAAGGCCTTCCGCCCCAAGTCGGCCATCCGCCCGCCAAAAAACGGCTGAGCCCGTGCCCATCTCGCACCTCCTGCTCGCGTTGGCCGTGGTCGCGGTCTGGGGTACCAACTTCGTCGTCATCAAGTTCGGCCTGACCGAGCTGCCGCCGCTGCTGCTGGCCACCCTGCGCTTTGCACTCAGCGCCCTGCCCTGGCTGCTTTTCATCAAGCGCCCGGCCGTAGCCTGGCGCTATCTGGTGAGCTACGGAGTCTTCATCGGCTTCATGTTCGGCCTGCTCTTCCTGGCCATGCGCAACGACGTATCGCCGGGCCTAGCCTCGCTGCTGATGCAGTCGCAGGTCTTCATGACCCTGCTGCTGGTGGCCTGGCTGCAGCACGAGCGCATGCCGCGTGTGCAGTTCAGCGGCCTGGCCCTGGCCACCCTGGGTTTTGCGCTGATCGCCTGGCAAAGCTTCCACCAGACCCATACAGACGTCACGCCGCTGGGCCTGACCCTGGCCCTGGGCGGCGCCCTGTGCTGGGCCTGCGGCAACGTGCTGGCGCGCAGCATCGGCAAGGTCGACATGCTGGGCTTCATGGTCTGGAGTTCGGTCTTTGCCGTACCGCCTCTGCTGGTACTGAGCCTGTGGTTCGAAGGACCGGCCGCCATCACAGAGGCGCTGCCGCGCGCCAGCGTAGCGGCCTGGGCCGCCATCGTCTGGCAGGCGGTGGGCAACACCCTGTTCGGCTTCGGTGCCTGGGGCTGGCTGCTGGCACGCCACCCGGCCGCCACCATCACGCCCATGGCGCTGCTGATTCCGGTCTTCGGCATGGGCTCATCGGCCCTGTTGCTGGGGGAACCTCTGCAGGCCTGGAAACTCGGCGCCGCGGCCCTGGTGATGGGCGGGCTGGCGATCAACGTGCTGGGCGCACGCACGGGCAGCAAGACCTGAAGCAGCGGGCTACTTGCCGACCAGCTGGTTGAGCTTGTCTTTCTCGAAATGCTCGGTACGCGCGGCGTCACCGGGCACGCAGTCGGATTGAGCCTTGCCCGAGGACAGCTTCTCGATGGCCTGCCACAGCAGGGCGATCTGGTGCTCCTGCGAGCCCGCGTTGTCGATCAGGCCCTTCATGGCCTGACTCAACGGATCGTCGTCCTGCGTGATGCCGTAGGCCGTGAACTTCTTCTCGGGTGCGGTCACGTCGGCGCTCTCGCCGGCCTTGGACGGGATGATGCGCGCCGGGATGCCCACCGCCGTGGCGCCCGCCGGCACCGGCTTGATCACCACCGCATTGCTGCCGATCTTGGCGCCGTCGCCCACTTCAAAACCGCCCAACACCTTGGCGCCCGCGCTCACCACCACGTCACGCCCCAGGGTAGGGTGGCGCTTGGTGCCCTTGTAGAGCGAGGTGCCACCCAGCGTGACGCCGTGGTAGATGGTGCAGCCGTCGCCCACTTCGGCGGTCTCGCCGATCACCACACCCATGCCGTGGTCGATGAACACACGCTGGCCGATCTTGGCGCCCGGGTGGATCTCGATGCCGGTGAGCCAGCGACCGATGTGCGAGATGAAACGCCCCAGCCACTTGAGGCCGTGCGTCCAGCACCAGTGGCCCCAGCGGTGCATCACGATGGCGTGCAGGCCGGGGTAGCAGGTCAGCACCTCCCAGGCGCTGCGGGCAGCCGGGTCGCGGTCGAGGATGCACTGGATGTCGGAGCGGAGGCGGGCAAACATATGGGCAGTTTACTTCTTGGCCCGCTCGGCCGTCTCCAGCATGGCCTTGGCGACACCTCTGAGGATATGGATTTCCTCCTGCGTGAGGTCCGCGCGGTTGAACAGGCTGTTGAGGCGCGGCATCAGCTTCTTGGGCGCCTCGGGGTCGAGAAAATTCACGGCCACCAGCGCCTGTTCCAGGTGGGCCAGCAGGCCGGCCACCTGGGGCGCATCGGCTCGCACGACCGGCGCCGTGGCCTCCTGGACCGCGAACCCGCCCAGCGCCAGGCGCCATTCATAGGCGATGACCTGCAAGGCCGAGGCCAGGTTGAGCGAGCCGAACTTGGGGTTGGTCGGGATGCTCAGGGCCACGTGGCAACGGTAGACATCCTCGTTGCGCATGCCAAAGCGCTCGGAGCCGAAGAGAAAGGCCACGCCCTGGGTACCGGCCTCGGACGTGGCCGACTGCACCAGCTGGGCGAAATGCTCGCGCGGCGCGCGCGTGGGTGGGCCGAAGTCGCGCGGGGTCATGGCGGTGGCGCACAGGTGGGTCATGCCCTCCAGGGCCTCGTCCAGGGTTTCGACGATGCGGGCGTTTTCCAGCACGTCCAGCGCCCCGCTGGCGCGCTGGATCGTTTCCTCGCGCCGCAGCACATTGGCCCAGCGCGGTGCCACCAGCACCATTTCGTCGAAGCCCATGACCTTGATGGCGCGAGCGGCTGCGCCCACATTGCCGGCGTGGCTGGTCTGGATCAGCACGAAACGGGTACGGAAAGGGGTGGTTTGCATGGAAAACGGGCAGTGCGGGTAAAATCTGGCCCTATTGTCGCCGCCCGCATCGCCGGAACGGCTTTCTGCTCTTCAGCTTCCAGGGCCCGCGCCATCGGCCGCGCCCCCAACGCCTCCACAATTTATGTCGTCCCCCAATCTGCACCCCATGCTCAACGTGGCCATCAAGGCCGCCCGCGCCGCCGGCGCCATCATCAACCGCGCTGCGCTCGACGTCGAGGCCGTGCGTGTCTCGCAGAAGCAGGTGAACGACTTTGTGACCGAGGTGGACCACGCCAGCGAAGAGATCATCATCGAGACCCTGCTCACCGCCTACCCGGGCCACGCCATCTGGGGCGAGGAGACCGGTCGCACGCGCGGCGCCCAGGATTCGGACCACGTCTGGATCATCGACCCGCTGGACGGCACCACCAACTTCATCCACGGCTTCCCGGTCTATTGCGTGAGCATCGCGCTGGCCGTCAAGGGCAAGGTCGAGCAGGCCGTCATCTATGACCCCTCTCGCAACGACCTCTTCACCGCCACCAAGGGCCGCGGCGCCTACATGAACGAGCGCCGCATCCGCGTGAGCAAGCGCACCCAGCTCTCGCAGTGCCTGATCTCCACCGGTTTCCCCTTCCGCCAGGGCGACAACTTCCCGGCCTACCTGGCCATGATGAGCGACGTGATGCAACGTACCGCCGGCCTGCGCCGCCCGGGCGCGGCCGCGCTGGACCTGGCCTATGTAGCCGCCGGCTTCACCGATGGTTTCTTCGAGACCGGCCTCAGTCCCTGGGACGTCGCCGCCGGCTCGCTGCTGGTCACCGAAGCCGGTGGCCTGGTGGGCAACTTCACCGGCGAGTCCGACTTCCTGGAACAGAAGGAATGCCTGGCCGGTGCCCCGCGCATCTACGGCCAGCTGGTGCCCCTGCTGCACAAGTACAGCAAGTTCGCCGGTGCCGGCGAGAAGGCCGAAGCGCGCCAGAACGCCGAGAAGCTCAGCCTATCGTCGGGTAACGGCAACGGCGACGAGCGCGACCAGGGCGCTTTCGAATAATTCGCGAGAGCGCCGATTTATGCCGGCAGAATGGTGTGGCCCAACGGCCCGGGGCGGCCGAACAGATAGCCCTGGAACACGGTGCAGCCGTTGTCCAGCAGGAACTGGCGCTGGCCCTCGGTTTCCACTCCCTCGGCCACGGCCTGCAGGTCCATGCTCTGCGCCAGGGCCAGGATGGTGCGCACGATGGCCGCGTCGTTGGGATCGGTCAGCACATCGCGCACGAAACTCTGGTCGATCTTGAGCTGGTCCAGTGGCAGGCGCTTGAGGTAACTCAGCGATGAATAGCCGGTGCCGAAATCGTCCAGCGCAAAACGCACGCCGCGTTCACGCAGCATGCCCATCTTGCGGATGGCGTCTTCCACATCACTGATCAGCACGCTCTCGGTCAGCTCCAGCTTCAGGTATTGCGGGTCGACCCCGGTTTCCTCGAGAACGGACTGCACCTGGTTGACGAAATCGGCCTGGCGGAACTGTCGCGCGCTGACGTTGACCGCCAGGCTCAGCTTGCTGGTGGCCGGTTGCTGGCCCCAAGCCACCAGCTGGCGGCACGCCGAACGCAGCACCCACTGGCCGATCGGCAGGATCAGGCCGGTCTGCTCTGCCACGGCGATGAACTCGCCGGGCTGCACCATACCGCGCCCGGGATGGCGCCAACGCAGCAAGGCCTCGTAACCGACGATGCGGTTACGCCCGTCCACCACCGGCTGGTAATGCAGCAGCAGTTCCTCGCGTTGCAGGCCCAGGCGCAGGTCGGCGTCCAGCGCAGCGCGCGCCAGCACCGCGGCCTGCATGCCGGGATCGAAGAAACGCATCGTGTTGCGACCAGCCGCCTTGGCCTGGTACATGGCCACATCGGCGCGCTTGAGCAGTTCGTCCACGCCCAGCGATGAACCGCAGAACAGGGTGATGCCGATGCTGGGCGAGCTGTTGTGCTGGCGCCCCACCAGCTCGTAGGGAGCGTTGAGCCGGTTGATGATCTTCTCGGCCACCAGCTCGGCCTGGCTCGCGGCGTCGGTGTCGCTCTCGTTCAGGTCTTCAAGCATCACCACGAACTCGTCGCCGCCGAAACGCGCCGCGGTGTCGCCTTCGCGCAGGCAGGAGACCAAGCGCAAGGCAACCTGTTCCAGCAGCAGGTCGCCAACGTCGTGGCCCAGCGTGTCGTTGAGATCCTTGAAATTGTCCAGGTCGATGAACAGCAGGGCCCCGTGGCGCTTGTTGCGCGCGCTGGTGACCTGGGCGTGCGAGAGCCGGTCCATCAGCAGGCGGCGGTTGGGCAGGCCGGTCAGGGTGTCGTAGAAAGCCAGGCGCTGGGTCTCGTCCTCGGCGTTCTTGCGCTTGCTGATGTCGCGCCCGATGCCGCGGTAACCACAGAACCGGCCCTTGCCATCGAAGATGGGCGTGCCGCTGACGGCCACCCAATAGGGCTTGCCATCGGCATCGAGCCGCTGCAGCTCCAGGTCGCGAAACGGCAGGTGCGACTCGAGCGCGCGGCGGTGGGCATCCCAGTCTTCGGGGCTCAGGTTCAGCGCACCCAGCTCCCAGCGTGTCTTGCCCAGGCTGTCCTCCTGGGTCAGGATGGACTTGCCGTCGCGGTAACCGACGAAATTCGTGAAACGGAAGTGTTCGTCGATCTCCCAGTACCAGTCGGACGACAGGTCGGTCAGGCTGCGGAAGCGCTCTTCGCTGGCCTGCAGCTGGTTCTCGGCCATCTTTCTCTGGGTGAACTCGCGCATCACCCCGTAGGAGGACAGT
Source organism: uncultured Hylemonella sp. (assembly GCA_963512455.1). GTDB lineage: Bacteria > Pseudomonadota > Gammaproteobacteria > Burkholderiales > Burkholderiaceae_C > Hylemonella. The sequence continues at coordinate 127,095 of CAUPMJ010000002.1, forward strand.
TCGCCATCCGGCTCGCGCATCGTGATCGCGTTGCCGCGCAACCAGTGCGTGCTGCCATCGGGCGAGCGCACCCTGAACTCGTGCTGCCACGACGCGCCGTCCTTGAACGCCGCGCGCATGGATTCGAACAGCGCCGGGATGTCCTCCTTCTCGATGACCTCCAACATCTTGCGAGCGTCCTGGCGCACCTCCTCCGGGTCCAGGCCAAACAGAATGCGCACGCTCTCGTTGATGAAAGGAAAGGAGAGCCGCCCGTCCTTGGTGTACCGGTACTGGAACAGCACATCGGGCACACGGCTGGTGAGCTTTTCGATGAAATCCAGTTTTTCCTTCAGCGCTTCGGTCACCGCCCGCTCGGCAGTGATGTCCTGCACCAGACCGAAATCCAGCGTCTGGCCTTGCTGGCCGGTGTAGCGATGCAGGCTGGATCGGACCCAGCGGATCGTACCGTCGGTGCGCAGCACGCGATATTCCAGCTTGGTGCCATCCATGCGCTGGCGGATCTCGACGAAATACGGCAGGTCGTCGGGATGGATATAAGAGCGCGCCTGCGCACTGGTCAGCGGCGGGCCCGGCGGCAGGCCGGCGATCTGGCGCAGGCCGGGGGAAAAGGTGATGGTCTGGCCGTCGGCGCTAGACAGCCAGGAGCCTACGCGCGCCAGGTTCTCGGTCAGCTCGTACAGCGCGAGCTGCTGGTTGAGCTTGTCCACCGCCTGCGCCAGCGCCAGCTCACCCGAACGCAAGGACTCCTCCGCCATGCGCTCGGTCGTGATGTCCTTGATGTACATCAGGATGTGCTTTTCGCCACGCACGTCGATCAGCGTGCCGTTGAGGCGCACGAGGCGCTTGCCCTTGCCCTTGAGATGGACGATGGCCTCGTAGTCCTGCAGGCGGCCGATGACGCGCAAGGCTGCCATGGCGCCTTCGCGGCTGGCCTGGTCCGGCCAGTGGCCGATCTCCACCACCGTATGCCCGATCACCTCTTCGCGGCTGTAGCCAGTGAGGGCTAACCACTCCTGGTTGACATCGATGATCAGGCCGTCTCTCAGCCGGGACAGGCCGATGGCCTCCGGGCTTTCCTCGAAGGCGGCGGTGAACAGCGCCTCGGTATGGTGGCGCTGGTTCTCCAGCAAGGCCCAGTCCCGCTCGCGCTCCTGCAAGCGCAGTTCAGCCTCGCGCAGTTGAGCGCGCACTCGCGTGATCTCGTCCTTGTCGTCAGCAGAACCCATGAAACGTGCCGGTCGGCAGCGCCCCCGCGCAGAGCCTGACGGCGCTGCCCCTGGATGCTGCCCTGAAGTGTTGGACGATGTTAATCGAGTTGGGGCCAAAGACCCCCTCGGAACCGCGGGAATAAGTCCTGAAAGCCGGTATTCCTGCCGCATCCACCGGCGGCGGCACATGGTCATGCGTGGGCCGGGAGCGGGAAAACCGGGCAAACGCTACATTCGGCGCTGCACACCGCATCCACCGCAGGCCATGACCCCGTCCAAAGACTTCAAAGGCAACAGGCAGGCCCTGCCCAGCAAACCCTGTTGCGTCTGCGGCCGCCCCATGAGCTGGCGCAAGAAGTGGGAGAAGAACTGGGAGCAGGTCAAGTACTGCTCTGACGCCTGCCGCCGCGCCCGGCCCGCCCCATGAGCACGCTGCGCACGCATTTCCTGCTGCACCACGAGACCCTGCTGGCACGCAACCCGCGCACGGCCCTGCAGGTCAGGAACCTGGCCCGGCTGGACGGAGCCGAGCGCGGCGCGATCCAGGACCGTGCGGGGGCCATCGGCCGCGGTGAGGTCGGCACTCCGGCCTGAGGGCACGATACCCGGACCCATGCCAGGCGCAGCGTTTTGCCATAAGCTCCGGCCATGACCACCTTGAACGTCCTGGGCTCCGAGCTCATGCCCTGCTCCTACGATCCGCTCACCGGCTTCTACCGTGACGGCTGTTGCAAGACCGACGCGCACGACCTGGGCTCGCACGTGATCTGTGCGCGACTGACCCAGGCCTTCCTCGATTTCTCCGTGGCCAGCGGTAACGACCTCGTCACCCCGCGCCCCGAGTACCGCTTCCCCGGCCTGAAAGCCGGGGACCGCTGGTGCCTGTGCGCCCTGCGCTGGAAAGAGGCGCTGGAGGCCGGTGTGGCGCCGCCCGTGGTACTCGAATGCACACACCTGCGCGCGCTGGACTACGTCACGCTGGACCAGCTGCGGGCCCACGAACTGGCGCGCAGCCAGCGCCAACCATGAGTGCGGCCAAGCCGCGCCTGCCGGTCAGCGTGGCCTGCCTGTGCCTGGCCGCCGTCCCCTACGCCGCGCGCTGATCAGCGCGCCGGCGCAGCCAGCAGGCTGACGTGCGCGGCCACCACGCGCCAGCCTTCGGGCGTGCGCAGCCAGGTCTGGCTCTGGCGGCCGATAGCCGTGCTGCCGGCGCGGCGGAACTCGGTGTTGGCCGTGGCGTAGTCGGACCCATAGGTGGTGATCACCGTGCGCGTGAGCTCGCGCATCAGACCGGTCGACGGCCGCCCCGCGCGGAAGGCCTGGATTTCGGCAGCACCGTAGAGGTTCTCGGTCACGCCGTAACGCAGCGTATGCGGGCTGTCCCAGAACAGCTCGTCCAGCACCTCCACCTTGTTGTGCACCAGCGCGTCCTCGTAACGCGCAAAGGCCGCGGTGACTTCGGCCAGTATCTCCGGACGGTTGATTTCCATGTTCATGCTTGATAGGTTCCAGTCAGGGCGGACATGCCACCTCAGCGCGCGAGCTTGACCCCGGCTGCCATGAAGCGCTGGCGGTCCTCGGGCTTGTCGATCTGCTGGGCCAGGGCCTGCAACAGCGCCGCCCACTCCCGATGCTTCGCGGCCTCGCGCCGCACCAGGGTGCGCGCCAGCGGCCCGATGTGCTGGCTCAGTGCGCGCTCCAGCGGCTCCAGCTGCGCCGGTTCGAAGTTCGACACTCCGCTGGCGCTGCTGCGCGTAATGCTGCGGCCACTGGTGCTGCTGCCGGAGTAGGGGCGCGTGATCGGCTGCGTCAGCGGCTGGCTGCGCACCGACGGATTGCTGCGGCCGCCGGGCGGCAAGGTGGTGTTCGCGCCCGTGCGGCTGCCGCTGCTGCCCGACACGAAAGCCTCGCGCACGGCCGGGTCCTGGATGGAGACCGAGAGCAGCTCGCGCAGGCCCTGGGCGTCGGCGGCACGGGACACGCTCTTTTTCATCAGCACGTGCGCCAGCGGGCCGATGGCCCGGGTCAGTTCGGTCTCGATGGCCTGCACCACCTCGGCGGCGATGGGCTGCACATCGGCCAGCAGCAACGTGGTGGCCTCGTCGTTGACCGGGCTCAGGCGGGCGCCGCGCTGGTCCAGCAGGCGGTAGACCTCGTGGGCACGGTCGTGCTTGTCGTAGCGCTCGCCCAGGAACTCGAACAGCTCGTCGGCGCCGTCGCTGATGCGCGAGATCACGTCGTAGTAGGCACGCGAGACCATGATCTGGTTCGCGGTGGAGAAATCCATGATGCGCTGGGCCACGTTGATGCCGTCGCCCACCACGTTCACGCGGTCGTTGATGTCCTTGAGCATGCGCAGCGGCCCCAGGTGCAGGCCCACGCGCATGGACAGCTTCTCGTTGTACTTCTGCCGCAGCAGGTCGCGCAGCAGCCGGGCCGAGACCAGCGCCTCCTCCGGGTCGCCGAGGAAGCAGATGGCCGCACCGTCGCCGGTGTCCAGCATGATGCGCGAGGATGCGTCCACCCCGTCGATGGCCTTGCTCACCAGCTCGTTGAACTGGGTCTTGAGCGCCACCTGCTGGTCCACGCTGCGCTTGGAGTAGCCCACCAAGTCCAGGAACATGATGGTGCCCATCACGTTCTTGCGCGAATGGTCCTCGCCGCCGGTTCGCGACGTGCTGGGCGCACCGTCCATCACCTGGGTCTGGACCTGGGTGTGGAGCTGCGTGTTCAGCTGCGTCCTGAGCTCGGTGGGCGCAAACTCGGTCTTGCGCAGCGCCTCGCGCAGCGCCGCCACGCTTTGCGGACGGTCCTTCTCATGGGGCTGCAGCGCCCAGTCGATGGCCTGCAACAGCGGCTCGCCGAAGGCCGCACGGCTGGCCACATCGACGGCCTTGGGCATGGTGTCTTCGCGCACGCGCGCGGCGGCCTCCAGCGGCTTGCGCCCCGTGGTCATCCAGTAGAGCACCGCGCCCAGCGAGTACAGATCGGTCCACGGCCCCTGGTTGCCCTTGCTGTGGTACTGCTCGAAAGGCGCGAAACCAGGGCTCACGATGTTGGTCATGTCGTGGTCGGCGCTGACACGACGCGCAGCCCCGAAATCCAGCAGCACAGGGCTGCCGTCGGCGCGAATGTAGATGTTGTCGGGCTTGATGTCGCGGTGCAGGAAGTTCAGCTTGTGCACCGCCTCCAGGCCGTCGAGCAGGGGGAAGACCAGCTGCAGCAGGGCCGCCTGGTCCAGCCCGCGTTGCTGCATCACCCAGTGCTTGAGCGGATCGCCCGACTCGTAGTCCATGACGATGTAGGCAGTGCCGTTCTCCTTGAAGTAACGCAGCACCTTCACGATATTGGGGTGGCGGAAGGAGGCCAGCGCCCGCGCCTCGTCCACAAAACGCTCCAGGCCCCAGTCGAAGCGCGAGGCGCCCTCGGGCGTGCGCACGCGCACCGATCGGTCCTCGCCGCGCACCGCCACGTCGGCCGGGAAATATTCCTTGATGGCCACGGGCAGCTGCAGGTTCACGTCCTGCGCCAGGTAGGTGATGCCGAAGCCGCCACCGCCCAGCACTTTGTCGATGCGGTATTCGTAGACGGTCTGGCCCGGCTCCAGGGCCGCGACATCCGAGGTCCTGGGCGCCGCGTCGCCGGGTTTCACACCGTCTTCCATGTCCGTGCCCCGATCCGGGCTCACTCGCCGCGGTCGATCATCTGCATGGCCTTGTCCAGGCTGCGGCGCATGCGGTTGAAGGCACCGCCCAGCACCGCCACCTCGTCCCGTCCGCCCTCGGCGAACTCAGGCACGTTGAAGTCACCCGTGCTAACCTGGTCGGCCGCCTGCGACATCCTGCGGATCGGGCGCACGATCATCCAGCTCAGCATGATGTTGAGCACCACGAAGACCAGCAAAAAGACGGCGGCCAGCGACATCAGGAAGGCCTTGAGTGCGCGGTCGGCGTTCTGGACGGGCACCTCCATCGGCACGGTGACCACCTGCGCGCCGACGATCTCGTTGTGCTTCCAGCCGAAACCGTTGGCCTCGCCATAGATCTTGAGCATGCTCGCCGGCGCGGCGGCCGGCACGCTGTGGCAGGCCAGGCAGGCGGCATTGGTGATCTGGATGGGATGGGCAATGTAGAGCAGCCGCCCGGTGGCGCCGGAGCGCTCGGAGATCAGTTCCTTGACCGCGCCGTCCTGCCGGAACTGCTGCACGATGTCGGCTTCCCAGTCGGTCACGCGGTCGCGCGGGTTGGTGGGGTTGAGCGTGGCTTCCTTGTAGCTGTAGCCCGGGTGCTTCTTCTGCACGGCCGAAAGGATCTCCGTCGCGGCATAGGCCGAGACGCTCTGCGGCAGGAAGACTTCGTCCAGCCGGGGGTCGAGCAGCGGCTTGATCTGCCCGATCGTGTAGGACCGGGCCGACAGGGCCGTCTCCATCATGAGCCGCGCGTTGCGCACCACCTCGTCGCGTGCGTTGTCCTGCAGGAGCTGGCGCGAGATCACGCCTGCCGCGGCAAAGCCGATCAGGAAAACCGCGATCAGCACCAGATTGAATTTGAGTCTCAAGCCCATGGAACCCCCACCCGTATGTGAATGAACACTTGCATTTTTTAGTTGGCTCACAGTGTAGCGGCGCCGGCAGGCCCTCGGCCCGAACCGCCGCCGCGGCCGGGGCAGACCCGCCCGGTGTTGATAGACTCGCCCGGATGTCCACCCCGGCCGACCTCGCCCTCCACACCCCCATGATGCAGCAGTACCTCGGCCTCAAGGCCGGGTACCCGCAGACCCTGCTGTTCTACCGCATGGGCGACTTCTACGAGCTGTTCTACGCCGACGCCGAGAAGGCCGCGCGCCTGCTCGACATCACCCTCACCCAGCGCGGCCAGTCCGGCGGGCAGCCCGTGGTCATGGCCGGTGTGCCCTTCCATTCGGTTGAAACGTATCTTGCCCGCCTCATCAAGCTGGGCGAATCGGTCGCCATCTGCGAACAGGTGGGCGACGTGGCCACGGCCAAGGGCCCGGTCGAGCGCAAGGTGGTGCGCGTGGTCACCCCCGGCACCCTGACCGACAGCGCCCTGCTCAGCGACAAGAGTGAATCCCTGCTGCTGGCCGTGCATCAGGGCCCGCGCAACAGCCTGGGCCTGGCCTGGCTCAGCGTCACCCAGGGCGAGGTGAACCTGGCCGAATGCAGCCCCGACGAGTTGCCCGAATGGCTGGCGCGCATCGCCCCGGGCGAGCTGATCTACAGCGCGGGCTGCACGCCGGCTTTCGAGCAGCGCCTGCAGGCGCTCAAACAGGCCAGCGGCATGGCCCTGGCGCTGCGCCCCGAATGGCAGTTCGACAGCGCCCTGGGCCAGAACAAGCTGCTCGAACGGCTCAAGGCCGCCAGCCTGGCCAGCTGGGGCGCGCAGGAACTGCCGCAGGCCCACGCCGCCGCCGCCGCCCTGCTGGCCTACGCCGAACACACCCAGGGCCGCGCCCTGAGCCACGTGCACAACCTGCGCGTGCAGCGCAACGACCAGCTCATCGACCTGCCGCAGACCACGCGCCGCAACCTCGAACTGGTCCAGACCCTGCGCGGCGAAGACGCGCCGACGCTGTTCTCCCTGCTCGACACCTGCATGACCGGCATGGGCAGCCGCCTGCTCAAAAGCTGGCTGCTGGAGCCCGCGCGCGACCGCGCCCCGGCCCAGCAGCGGCTCGACGCCCTTGGCGCGCTCAGAGGCGGCCCCTGGCCCAAACTGCGCGAGCAGCTCAAGGGTTGCAGCGACGTGGAGCGCATCACCGCGCGCATCGCGCTGCGTCAGGTACGCCCGCGCGAACTGGTGGCGCTGCAACAGACGCTACAAAAAACAGAGCAGCTGGCGCCAGTGCTGCAGGGCCAGGCCGGCCTGCTGGCCCAGGTGGCCGAGCAGCTGCTGCCGCCCGCGGGCTGCGCCGAGCTGCTGGCCCGCGCCATCCTGCCCGAGCCGGCCGCCCTGGTGCGCGACGGCGGTGTCATCAACGACGGCCTGGACGCCGAGCTCGACGAACTGCGCGCCATCCAGAACAACTGCGACGGTTTCCTGCTGGAGCTGGAAACCCGCGAACGGGCGCGCACCGGCATCACCAACCTGCGGGTGCAGTTCAACAAGGTGCACGGTTTCTACATCGAGATCACCAGCAGCAACCTGGACCGCGTGCCCGAGGACTACCGCCGGCGCCAGACGCTGAAGAACGCCGAGCGTTTCATCACGCCCGAGCTGAAGGCTTTCGAAGACAAGGCCCTGAGTGCCCAGGAACGCGCCCTGGCGCGCGAGAAGTGGCTGTACGAACAGCTGCTGGACCAGCTGGCGCCGCACATCCCCGCGCTCACGCGCACGGCGCGCGCCCTGGCCACGCTGGACGTGTTGTGCACCCTGACCGAACGCTCACTCACGCTGGAGTGGTGCGCACCCAGCTTTGCCAACGAGCCCTGCATCGAGATCACGGCCGGCCGTCACCCCGTGGTGCAGGCCCGCCTGGCCGAGACCAGTTCGGGCGCCTTCATCGCCAACGACACGCGCCTGGGGCCGAAGCAGCGCATGCAGATCATCACCGGCCCGAACATGGGCGGTAAATCGACGTACATGCGCCAGGTCGCGCTCATCGTGCTGCTGGCCTCCATGGGCAGCTACGTGCCGGCCAGCGCCTGCCGCCTCGGGCCGATTGACGCCATCCACACGCGCATCGGCGCCGCCGACGACCTGGCCAACGCCCAGTCCACCTTCATGCTGGAGATGACCGAGGCCGCGCAGATCCTGCACGCGGCCACGCCGCAGTCCCTGGTGCTGATGGACGAAATCGGCCGCGGCACCTCCACCTTCGACGGCCTGGCCCTGGCCGGCGCGATTGCCACCCAGCTGCACGACAAGACGCAGGCCTACGCCCTGTTCGCCACGCACTACTTCGAGCTCACCGAGTTCCCGGCCAAACACCACGCCGCCATCAACGTGCACGTGAGCGCCACCGAGTCCGGACATGACATCGTCTTCCTGCACGAGATCCAGCCCGGCCCGGCCAGCCGCAGCTACGGCATCCAGGTCGCGCGCCTGGCCGGCATGCCGGCGGCCGTGGTCAACCATGCGCGCCACGCGCTGGAAGCGCTGGAGACATCCGCCTCGCAAAGCCAGGCCCAGGTCGACCTGTTTGCCGCGCCGCCCGCAGAGGAGCACACTGCGCCCAGCGCGGTCGAATCACGCCTGGGCGAGATCAATCCCGACGAGCTGAGCCCGCGTGATGCGCTCGATGCGCTCTACGCCCTGAAGAAACTGGCCCTCCGCAAATGAACTCCCACCTGCCCCCCATCGTCTTCTCGCACGCCAACAGCTTTCCGGCCAGCACCTACCGCGTGCTCTTCGCCGAGCTGCGCCGGCGCGGCTTCAAGGTCAAGGCCGTGGACAAGTTCGGCCACGACGAGCGCTACCCCGTCACCAGCAACTGGCCGCATCTGGTTCAGCAGCTGGCCGACTTTGCCCGCGCCGAAGTGGACAAGAGCGGCGAGCCCGCCTTCCTGGTCGGCCATTCGCTGGGCGGTTTCCTCAGCCTGATGGCGGCGGCACGCCACCCGGAACTCGCCTGCGGCGTGCTGCTGATCGACTCGCCCATCCTGGGCGGCTGGCGCGCCACCAGTGTGAACGTGGCCAAGCGCACCCAGCTCATCGGCGCGGTCTCGCCCGGCGCCATCAGCAAGGCGCGCCGCAACAGCTGGCCCGACACCGACACCGCCTTCGAACACCTGCGCCACAAGAAGGCCTTCACCCACTGGGACGAGCAAGTGCTGCGCGACTACGTGGAGCACGGCATGCATGACGAAGACGGCAAGCGCGTGCTGAGCTTCACGCGCGAGGTCGAGACCGCCATCTACAACACCATCCCCCACCACCTGGACAACCTGCTCAAGCGCCACCCGCTCAAATGCCCGGCCGCCTTCATCGGCGGGCGCCACTCGGTGGAAATGAAGCAGGTCGGCATGGCCATGACCGAGAAGGTCACCAAGGGCCGCATCAGCATGCTCGACGGCTCGCACCTCTTCCCCATGGAGCAGCCCGTCACCACGGCCGCCGCCATGGAGGCCGCGCTGCTCAACCTGCACCGCGTGCGCGAACTCAAGAACCACAGCGCATAAAAAAGGCCGCGATTGCGGCCTTTTGCATCAACGCCAGCCCGGGGCTCAGGCGCTCCAGCGCACCACGCCGCTCCAAGCCGTGGCCAGCACCACGACACCGAAGACGATGCGGTACCAGGCGAAGCCGTTGAAGCTGTGCGTGGAAATGAAACGCAGCAGCCAGCGCACGCACAACCAGGCGCTGATGAAGGAGAACAGCAGGCCCACGCCGAACATGGGCAGGTCGGCCACAGACAGCAGCGCGCGCTCCTTGACCAGGCTGTAGGCGCCCGCACCGATCAGCGTAGGGATGGCCAGATAGAAGGAGAAATCGGTGGCCGCCTTGCGCGACAGTCCCAGCAGCATGCCGCCGATGATGGTGGCGCCGCTGCGGCTGGTGCCCGGGATCATGGCCAGACACTGCACCAGGCCCACCTTCACGGCGTCCTTCCAGCCCATCTGGTCCACGTCGAGAATGCGCGGCGCGGTTTCGGCGCGCGCCTGGCGCCGCTCGGCCCAGAGGATGATGAAACCGCCGATGATGAAGGTGGTGGCCACCACCTCGGCCGTGAACAGGTGGGCCTTGATGGCCTTGCCGAAGAGCAGGCCCAGCACCACGGCCGGCACGAAGGCGATCAGCACATTGAGCGTGAACTGCTGCGCTTGCCGGCTGGTGGGCAGGGCCACCACGGTGGCGCGCAGCTTCTGCCAGTAGACCAGGATCACGGCCAGAATGGCGCCGGTCTGGATGGCGATGTCGAAGACCTTGGCCTTCTCGTCATCGAAGCCCAGCAGCGCGCCGGCCAGGATCAGGTGACCGGTGCTGGAAATGGGAAGGAATTCGGTCAGGCCTTCGACGATGCCCATCAGGGCGGCCTTGATCAGCAGGGTGATATCCACGGGGACTCCAATGAAGACCGTGGATTATCGCTGGCGTTCGCGCGCGGCCCGGCGGCGCAGCGCAAGGCGCGTCAGCGCCCCGTACGCGTCACAGCAGCTGGAAGGCCAGGATCGCCGTGAATGTCGCCGGCAGCGCCGCCACGAGCAGCCCCAACGGGTGGATGGCCTCGTCTTCAAAGCTGCCGCGCAGGATGGCAAAGCCGGCAGGGTTCGGGGCATTGGCGATGACCGTCAAGCCCCCCCCTGTCACGGCACCGGCCACGAGCGCATATTTGAAGCTGTCGCTCAGGCCCTCGACCAGGGAGCCGAGATAGGTGAGCGCGGCATTGTCGGTCACGGCCGTCAAGACCGTGGCGCCAAAGTACACGGTCGTGGAGTCCATGCCCCGCAGGAGCGGTTCAAGCCACCACTGCTGCTGCCCGCCCAGCACGACCAGACCGGCCAGGAAAAAGGCCACGAGCAGCCCTTCGCGCAGCATGAGGCGGTCCTGGAATTGCGGGTACGCCGCGGCAAAACCCATGAAGAACAGGAAGAGCCCCATGAAAACGGCCGGGTGGTGGGCAAATGCAATCACACCCGCCAGAAACAGGATGTGCAGCCCGCCGACCCACAGGGGCAGATTCTTCTCGGTCGCCGGCACGGTCCGCAGCAGACGGGAAAGCTCGCCCCTGAAGATGAGTGTCGTGACCAGGGCATTGATCACGACGGCGAGTGCCGCCTTCCAGCCGAAGTGCGCGAACATGTACCAGCTGTCCCAATTCCACTTGGCAGCCACCATCAGGACCGGCGGAGCGGCAAAGGAGGTCAGTGTGCCCCCGATGGAGATGTTGACGAACAGGACACCCAGCGTGGCGTACTTCAGCTTGGTTGAAGCGTTGGCCCCAAAGATCCTCTCCCGCAGCATCAGTGCCGCCAAGGTCATCGCCGCGGGCTCCGTGATCAGCGAACCGAGCAGCGGCACGAACGACAGCCCGACGAAATAGAACGCCATCCCGCCTCGCAGCGGGACGAACCGGGCGATGGCGTTCACACTGCTTCGGGCCAGCTGCAAGACGGCCCGGCTGCCGGCAACGACCATGATCGCGAATACGAACATGGGCTCGGTGAAGTTCCGCGAATCAAGATAGCGGGTGGCCGCCTCGGTGCCCTGCAGGGCCGCCATGGCCAGCACCAGCACCATGGCCCAGAAACCGAAGACGACCTCCACTTCGCCGAGCAGGTGCCAGATGCCGGCATGATCCGGCCGGCGATGCGCCATTCGTTCGAAGAATTTCGTTGAAAACGTATGCACCAGAGCCAGGGCGAACAGCCCTGCGCCAACCCACTCGATCACACTCACGTCCGTCCCTGCTGCGTCAGTTGCTTGCGAAGGCCGCGGCGCAGGCGGCGGATGTGGATGGGTGCGAACACTGCGGCCAGCAGCGGCACAACGACAAAGACGTTCATCACCAGCGTCGCAAAGGCGTCCTCGCCGAGGGAGGCCTGGCTGAGGATGTACTTGGCGAGTGTCATCACCGGCACCAGCCAGACCGCGATGCCGATGAGTTCCAGGGGCTCAAGTTCGCAGCCGCGCGCAAGTTGCAGTGCCTTGTCCTGCTTTTCCTGGGGAAACTGCCGAAGCTCGGGCAACAGCGCCAACCACAGGCGGTTCATAGGCCGACCGAGACACGCAAGTGCCTGCCATCCCGGTTGAATACACCTTGCCTGCCGAACACGCTGAACCTCCGTTGGATAAGAGGTTGTCAGATCTTCACCTTGAACCTCGGAACGGGTTGAGGTTATCAATCAGCAGCACAAAAGGAAATTCGGGCGCCACCGTACGCGCATCACGTACGGGAATCACGCAGACCTCTGACGCAGCGGCGGTTTGACCGGGTTCTCAGATCAGGCCCTTGTCGGCCAGGCGGACGAGCTCAACGATGTTTTGCACCCCCAGCTTTTCCATCACACGCGCCTTGTGGACCTCCACCGTTCGGGGGCTGATGCCCAGCTTGTCGGCGATATGGCGGTTGTGGAGGCCCTCGACGATCAGCTTCATGACCTCGCGTTCACGTGTCGAGAGCTGGCCTCGTACCGGGGTCGCTTCCGCGATCTCCTCCTGAGCGCTGGCCGCCGCCCGCAAGCCGGTGAAGGCCTTCGCGAGTGCATCGAGGATCTGTTTTCCATCGAAAGGTTTTTCGATGAAATCAACCGCGTCTGCCAGAAATGCCTGCCGGGCCGCAGCCACATCCCCGTGGGCCGTGATGACGATGACAGGCAAGGTCGGCGCGCGTTCCCGCAGACAGCGCTGAAGCTCCAGGCCGGACATGCCGGACATCCGGACGTCAACCACCAGACAGCCCCGCCAATCCGGCTGAAGCGCACTCAGGAAATCTTCAGCGCTGGCGAACGACGCCGAGACATATCCCTGCAGGCTGAGCAGGAGCGAGAGGGAATCTCGAACCGATGCATCGTCATCGACAATGAACACCGTCTCTTTATGCATTTGTCACTCCGGAATGACCTTCCTTATCCATGGGCAGCGTCAAGCAGAAACGCCCGCCAGACCCGGTTTCCACCCAGAGTCTGCCGCCATGGGCCTCGACGATCGCGCGGCAGATGCTCAAACCGATGCCCATGCCACCCGGCTTGTCCGATGCGCCGGGCTCAAACAGCGTCTGCACGCGGGCGGTGTCAACGCCAGGGCCGCTATCCTGTACTTCGATCCGCAATTCGTCATCAGCGATCGCGGCACTGATCAGGATGTGCCCGCTCTTGCCCGCAGCAGAGGCGGAGTCTATGGCATTTGCAATCAGGTTTCGCAACACGACGGCAATCTGGATCGGGTCGATCCATACCGCAGGCAATCTTTCCTCTATCCGGCTTTCCATCCGGATCTGAAGCACATCGGCGCGACGCGTATGCGCATCGATCGCCTCACCGAGGAGAGCGGCCGGCGATACAGCCTCCAGATGGGTGGAGCCGGTTCTGAAAAAGTCGCGCAGGCGCTTGACCACCGCCCCCGCACGCGCCGCATCCTCCACCATGCGCCGGGTCACCTCGACCAGGCGATCGCGCTCCTCCGCCTGCAGCCCGCGCGATTCGGCCGCCAGCATCTGACATGCGTGCGCGTAGTTGCTCAAGGCCGTGAGCGGCTGGCTCAATTCATGCGCGAGCGACGCCGTCATCTGACCGGCCGCGGCCAGCCGCAGACTGCTCTGAAGTTCCACGGCGGCCCGGGCCCTCTCGTCCACCACGACCCCCAGCAGCAGGCCGGTCATGGAAACGGCCGCCATCAGCACCTGGAGCTCGAAAACCGCCAGGTCCTGGTGAGGCAGCGACTGGACGGCGATGATCAATCCGATCTGCGTGAGGCCGGAGGCAAGCACGGCCCCTACCACCCCAAGCTGTGCAGACATCCATACCACCGGCAGGAAAAGCAGGTAGAAGTATCTGTAGTGTTCCGGCCCGGATCGGCCAAAACCGATCCACAGGAGCAGGCACAGCAGAACCGTGACGCCCCACCAGCGCGGACTTCTGAGGGATGCAACGAGGGCGGCACGGCGCGATGGATTCATCATGACGAGCAGCATCGGCAGCACGACAACAAGACCCACGGCATCGCCAACCCAGAACCTCATGATGGCTTCGTAGATCGGGCCAGTGGGCCCCAGACCGGCTGCCGACAAGGTCGTGACATAGACCACCCCATTGAGTAGCGCGCCGACCACCAGGATGCCTGTGAACCAGAGGAGGTCGCGCCGTGTGGCCAGCGCAGGCGGACGTCCCAGCGTGGTCGTCAGCCCCTGGGACATGGCGGCGTAGACCAGGCTGAGCGCGCCGCTTGAGGTCAGCAGTGCCAACCAGTCCGCGGGCTGGCCACGCACCACCACTTCAGCGGCCAGCAACCCCACCCAGACCATCCAGATCCAGCGCCGGTTCCACAGGAGCAAGCCGACAGCGAGCGCCGCCTGTGGATTCCAGGGCGTGATGTTGAGTCCCTGGAACGGCCGGATGTAGCTCGCCCAGTCGAGCATCACGAACAACACCACGTAGCCCAGCCCCACGAGCCAGGAGAACCCCAGCGAAGCTGGCGGTGCGGCGGTCGAGTGGGTGTTGCTCATGGAGCCCGATTCTCCATCCAATCGGCATGGGCCTGGCGCGTGACTGGCGCGCCGGCCGCTCATCCAGGCCGCGTGCGGCCCGGTTACCCCCGCCGAAGAGGCAGCAGCGAGCGGCAGGCCCTACAGCGGCGCGAGCCCCGAGAACTGACTCTGCTCCGGGCTGAAGTTCGGGTCCAGGCAGGCGTTGGTGAAACCGATCGGGCCGACGTCCACCAGGATCACCGCCCAGGTGTCCCATCGGTTGCGGGGGTCCATGCCGTAGGGGTCCATCTTGATCTCCTCGGGGTTGACCTTGCGGCCCACGTAGGACGAGATGACCTGGAGCAATTGGCGGAAGTCCTCCACTCGCTGGACTTGCTGCATGGACTGCTCGAATCCGCAGCCGCTGGGTCTGAACCTGGGCACTTTGATTTCCTCATCTGCTGACCAGCCTATTCTGCCGTGGCCAGCCACAGGCCCTGTATCAATATGTTCAACGACGGTAGGGTTTTGTCAGACAACGCGCCAGGCACGGCGAGCCGGATCGGCCGCGCCGCCCTGACGCCAGCGGCTCACACCCCCGAGACCGATGCGAGTTCAGCGCGGTTGCGGCCTTGCGCCTTGGCCTGGTAGAGCGCCGCATCGGCGCTTCGCAGCAGAGCTTCGGGCTCGTCCAGCGGGCCGGGCTGCAAGCAGGCCACGCCGATGCTGACCGTCACCCGCCCCAACGGCGACTGAGCGTGCGGCAGCGCCAGGGCATGCACCGCGCGCACCACCCGGCTGGCCATGCGCAGCGCCCCGGCCGAATCGGTGACCGGCGCCAGGAAGACGAACTCCTCGCCGCCATACCGCGCCACCAGATCGCCGCTGCGGCCCACCAGGTCGGCCAGCGCACGGGCGATGTGGCGCAGGCACTCGTCACCGGCCAAATGGCCGTAGTGGTCGTTGTAGGGCTTGAACCAGTCCACGTCGATCACGGCCAGCGCCAGCGGCTGCCCCTGGCGCTGGGCGCGCCGCCACTCCTGCACCAGCACCTCTTCGAAACGGCGGCGGTTGGCAATGCCCGTCAGGTCGTCGGTGAGACTGAGCGCTGCCAGCCTGCGGTTGAGGACCTGCAGCTCGTCGGTGCGCTGGCCGACGCGCAGTTCGAGCTCGCGCTCCGAACTGCGCAGCGTCTCCACCAGCTGTTGCTGCGTCTCCAGCAAGGCCTTCTGTGCCTTGCCCTTGTCGCGACGCAAGGTGTTGTAACGGTCGGCCAGGGCAAAGGCCAGCAACAGCATGTCCAGGGCCGAGCCCAGCTGCAGGCCATCCACCGTGAAAGCATTCGTCGGCAGCATCCCCATGGCGCGCAACGTCGTCACGGCGCCGCCGAGCATGAGCAGGGCGAAGGCGACCAGGAAGAAATAGGCGCTGCGCTGGCGTTGCACGGCGGCGGCAATCGCCACGCCCAGGATCACCGGCACCGTCAGGAGGTTGAGCAGAATGGCCGCACGCGCCACCGACTGCAGCGCCAGCATATAGACCGGCAAGGTGCACAGGTACAACACCACCAGGCCCAGCAGGGCGCGGTCGGTACGCGGCAGGATCCGCGGGGTGTCCAGCATGCGCCGCGTGAAGAGCAGCAAGGCGGCCAGCGCCAGCGAGGCGCAGCTCCAGTAGGCCACGTTGGAGCCGAGCCCGTTGCCCGCCCAAAGGAACTCCCCCGTCAGGCCGTTTTTTGTGCCCACCGTGGCCACCGCAAAGACCAGAAAGGCCAGGTAGAGCCCGTAGACCCGGTCGCGCAGGGTGGCGAAGAGCATCAGGTTGAAGAGGAACATCGCCGTGGCGATGCCGAAGTACCAGGCCTGCCGGCTGTAGTCGCTGCGCTCGTGGGCGTGGAAGGCCTCCGGGCTCCAGAGCTGCACCGGCACCAGCAGGCCGATGTTGGACTGCACGCGCAGATAGACCACCTGCTCGGCACCGGCCGGCAGCGTGAGCGGGAACACAAAGGACCGGTTGCGGTAGACCCGGGTTTCAAAAGAGGTGTCGCTGCCCGTGAGGATGCTGCGATAAACGCCCCGGCCCTGCGGCAGATAGGCATGCACATGGGAGATGCGCGGGTTGTCCACCACCAGCATGCGTTGCAGCGGTGCCTGGCCCGGGTTGCGCAGCGTCAGGCGCAACCAGTAGGCCGAGCGGGTGAAGCCCAGGGCCAGCGCCGCCGTCGCGGGCTGCCCAGCCGCAAAACGCGCCGCCACCTCCGGGGTCTGCACCTGCTCCAGCGTCAGCTCGGCACCAGGATCTTCCAGCAGGCCCACAAAGCGTGTCAGCACCAGCGGACTGGTCGCCGGCACCGCAGCATCCACCACCGGTTCGGCCGCCCGCGCAGGCAGCATCCCGACCAGGACCAGCGACAGGACCGTCAGCCAGCGGCACAGGGATGCAGGGCGTGGAGGTGTTTTCAAGATTCGGGCACGGGAGGATAGGGACGCTGCCGCGCAAGGCCGCAGGGGGGCAAGTCTACCGGAGCCCTGTACGCCGGCCTCAGCCCCCGCCCCGGAGCAGAGGAAGATAGGCCTCACTCTCCGAAATCGAGTTGTGGTCACGGCCCGGGACGACCTCCAGCCTGGCCACACCTGGCGGGAAATGGGTCAACAGGGCCCGGGTGCTGTCCATCGGTATGACCTCGTCCTGTTCAGCTGCCAGCAAGAGCGTGGGGGCCGAGACCTGAGCGGCATAGCGCCAGGACTCGAACTTTTCCTGCAAGAGCCAGCGGATCGGGAACCAGGGGAAACGCTGCGCGGCCAGTGCCTGGATGCTCTCATAGGGCGTGACCAGCACGAGCCGGGCCACTGGCCGCTGGCTCGCCAGATACACCGCCACCCCACTGCCCAGGCTGCGCCCGACCACCGTGAGCTGCGGCTGCACCTGACGCACATGCTCGTACAGGGCCAGCGCATCGGCAAACAAGGCCGCCTCCGAGGGCTGGCCGGCGCTGCCGCCATAGCCCCGGTAGTGCAATAGATAGACGCTGTGCTGCGGAAAGGCCGCAGCCAGGGTGGGCAGGCTCCAGGACACGTCTTCGGCATTGCCGCCGAAATAGATCAGGGCCAGGCCCCCGGGGCGCCGCAGCACCGTCACCAGCACCGGGCCCGCCTCGGTCTCCAGCTGCAGCGTCTCCGTGCCCGACATGGGCGTGCGCGGCTGCGGGAAATAGATCAGGGAGCGCTGGAAGAAAAACAGCAGGGCACACAGCGCCAGATAGGCCGCTGCCAGAAGGCCCCCCATCGTGAGGATGTAACGCAGCACAGATTCTCCCCGGACTTCAGACCTGGTTCACACCGGCCGGTGCTCGGTGCCTGCGCCCGGTGTGAGGAAGAGCATGGTGGTGGCCACCGAGGTCCGCGCCGTGTGCCACACACCCGCGGGCACCAGCACATAGGCCCCCACCGCGTCCAGCAAGACCTCGCGTTCGCCCCGCGGCTCCTGCAAGACCAGCGTGGCCGCGCCCGACAGCAGCAGAACGAGTTCTTCGCCGGCCGGATGACGTTCCCAGACGGCCCAAGGCTCGGAGAAGGTGTAGGCCGACATGAGCCGCCCCTGCTCCAGCTGCGGATAGGCGCCGCTGCCCAGTTCCTGCCAGAAAGTTTCAGACACAGGCAGTGGCAAGGTCGTGCCACCGTCCCGCACATGCAGATACGTCTGCTGAATATCTTCGGGTCTGGTCTGATGCGCCATACCTGTCCCCCCTATGGACGCATTCTCGCCCAGATCACCCCCAGCGCAGCGCCTGGACGGGCAGCAGGAAGTCCTATGGAAGCCGTGACACCGAGCCAGACCATGGAAGCTCATGCGTAGGATGAATGGGTTAGTCTTGCACCGTCGGTTACAAATCAAACACAAGGCCGACCGCACGCCATCCGGGAGGAACTGAACCATGCGCCACCGCGTACTACATACCCCGCTATGGGCCTGCAAGCTAGCGCTGCTTTTTTCATGCGGAGCCGCTCACGCCGAAATCTACAAGTGGGTCGATGAACAGGGCCGTACCCACTATTCTCAGAACAAGGCCGACGCCGAGAGAGCCAAGGGCACGCAAGTCGATATCCGCAAGCATGCGCCAGCCCATGTGGAATCTCGCGACTACTGGGACTACGTCACAGACAAGAGCAAACGACAACGGCGTACGGAGGCATCAGCCGATGACCAGGAGTCCAGTGGTCCAGCCAACCCCGCTGGCACGCCCGTCGCTGCCGAAAAGCGCTACGACGGCACGGACGATGCAGCACGTTGCGAATATGCGCGTGATGTGTTGAGCGGCAAGCTCAGGTTGGCCAACGGTGAGGCCATGGACGAACACGAGCGCAAGACGGCAGAAGCCGACACCGTGCGGTTCTGCCGCTGAGACAACGCCTCGGCACTGGCCTTCCGATCACTCGTAACGCAGCGCCTGGATCGGCAGCAGGTGTGCAGCGCGGCGCGCCGGGTAGAAACCGAAGAACACACCCACCAGCGCCGAGAAGCCCACGGCCAGTGCGATGGCGCCGAGCGACATGTTCACGTTCCAGCCGGCCAGCACGCCCACGCCCCAGGTCGCCAGCCCGCCCAGCAGCACGCCCAGGGCGCCGCCGAAGAGCGAGAGCGTCACCGCCTCGATCAGGAACTGCGCCAGGATGTCCTTGGGTCGCGCGCCCACCGCCATGCGCAGGCCGATCTCGCGCGTGCGCTCGGTCACACTGACCAGCATGATGTTCATGATGCCGATGCCGCCGATCACCAGGCTGATGCCGGCCACCGCCGCCAGCAGCAGCGTCATGATGCGGCTGGCCTCCTCCTGCGCCTGCAGGATCTCCGACAGGTTGCGCACATTGAAGGTGTCGTCACCGCCGGGCGGCACCTTCAGGCGCTGGCGCAGCAGCTCGCGCACGCTCTCCTCGGCCAGCTTCATGCTCTGGCCCTCGCGAACCTTGATGGTGATGGTCCAGATGCGCTTGACGTTGCCGCCCGCGTTCCAGATGCGGTTGCGGAAAGTCGACATGGGGATGATCACCACGTCGTCCTGGTCCTGCCCCATGCTGTTCTGGCCCTTGCGCGCCAGCACGCCCACCACGGTGAAGGGCACGCCGCGCACGCGAATCACCTGGTCGATCGGGTCGTCGTCGCCGAAGAGCTCACGCACCACCGTCTGCCCCAGCCAGGCCACCTTGGCCGAGCCCGACTGCTCGGCCGCCTCGAACAGGCGCCCGCTCTCCAGCGACCAGTCGCGCACCTCCAGGTAGTCGTTGGTGGTGCCGAAGATGTTGGTGTTCCAGTTGGCGTTCTGCGCCACCGCCTGCGCCGTGGTGCGCGAGGACGGCGCCACCGCCTGCACCTCGGGAATCTCGATGGCAATCGCCTCGGCATCCTCTTCCGTAAAGCGCGAGCGCGTCTGCGCCGCCTGACGCACACCGGCTGCGGAAAGGCTGCCGGGCAGCACCAGCATCACGTTGGAGCCCAGGCCCTTCATCTGTTCCTGCACGCGCTCGGTGGCGCCGCTGCCCACGGCGATCATGGTGATCACCGCTGCCACGCCGATGATGATGCCCAGCATGGTCAGGATGCTGCGCAGCGTGTTGGCGGCCAGCGCGCGCCAGGCCGTACGGAAGGCGGCGAACCAGTTCATGCCGCGGCCTCCGCGGGCGCTTCAGCCTTGTGCCCGGGCTGGCGCACATCTTCCACGATCTGCCCGTCGCGGAACACCAGGCGCCGGCGCGCCCAGGCGGCGATGTCGGCCTCGTGCGTGACCAACACCACCGTCATGCCGCGGGCGTTCAGGTCGGCCAGGATGCGCATGATGTCTTCGCTGGTCTTGGTGTCCAGCGCGCCCGTGGGCTCGTCGGCCAGGATCAGTTGCGGGTTGTTGACCAGCGCGCGTGCAATCGCCACGCGCTGCTGCTGCCCGCCCGAGAGTTCAGACGGTGTGTGCTGCCAGCGCTCGCCCAAGCCCACGGTCTGCAGCGCAGCCAGCGCACGCGCGCGGCGCTCGGCCGACTTCACGCCCGCATAGACCATGGGCAGCTCCACGTTCTCCTGCGCGCTGGTGCGCGGCAGCAGGTTGAACTGCTGGAAGACAAAACCGATGCGCCGGTTGCGGATGGAGGCCAACTGCTCCGGCGTCATGGTCTCCACCTCTTCGCCGGCCAGGCGGTATTCGCCGCTGCTGGGCTGGTCCAGGCAGCCCAGGATGTTCATCAGTGTCGACTTGCCCGAGCCGGACGCCCCCATGATGGCCACGAACTCGCCCTCGGCGATGTCCAGCGACACCTCGCGCAACGCGTGCACGGTGGTGTTGCCCATGGTGTAGGTCTTGCTGAGCGCGCGCGCTTCAATGAGGGTCATGTCAAAACATCATCCGCGGGCCGGTGGTGCCCGGGCGCGCCGTGCCGCCGGCCGCGCTGCTGACGCCGGTGATCACGCTGGCGCCCTCCTTCAGCTCGGCCGCCTCCGGCGAGTTGGGCCCCACGACCAGCTCGGTCTGGCTGCCGTCGGTGATCCCCAGGCGCACGTTCAGCGCCTTCGGTTTGCCATCGGAACCCAGCACGTAGATGCGTCCGCGGGTGATGGTGCGGCCCGCCAGCTCGGCCTGCATCTCGGCGTACCGCTTTTTCTGCTCGGGCGTCAGCACCTCGGCGATGCGTGCACGGATGTCAGCGGTGATGCGCTCGCGCGCCTTGCTGCGATCGGCCTCGGGCAGCTCGCGCAGCGCCATGAACTTCGGCCGGGCGCTGGCGTAGATGGCATCCACCTTGCCGGTCTGCGCAGCGTCGAGCTGCAGCTCGCGCACCAGGCGGTTGCGGAATTCCGTCAGGGCGTTGCTGGCGCCAGCGGCAGGCGCAGCCGTTGCGGCCGCGGGGGCCGAAGCCGCGTCCATCGGCGCGGGCGAAGCTGAGGAAGCCGCAGCGGGTTCCACCCCGGTGATGCGCACACGCAGCGCGGCATTGGGCATCTTGAGCACGTTGTCGCGCATGTCGGTCACCACGCGCACATTGGCCGTCATGCCCGGCAGCAGGCGCCCGTCGGTGTTGGAGAAGGTCACGACGGCCACATAGGTCACCACGTTGGAAACGTTGAGCGCGGCCTTGCGCACCTGCGAGATCGCGCCCTCGAAAGTCTGGCCCGGGAAGGCGTCCACCGTGAAGCTGGCCTTCTGCCCGTTGCGGATGCGGCCCACGTCGGCCTCGTCGATGCTGGCCTCCACCTGCATGTCGCGCAGGTTGCGTGCAATCACGAAGAGTTCGGGTGCCTGCAGGCTGGCCGCCACGGTCTGCCCTTTCTCGATGGCGCGCTTGATCACGATGCCGTTCACCGGCGAGGTGATGCGCGTGCGCGCCAGGTCGATGCGGGCCTGCGCCAGTGCCGCCTCGCGCTGGGCCACGCTGGCCTGCGCGCTTTTCACCTGCGCGTCGGTCACGCCCAGCTGGGCTTCGGCCGCCTTCACCGATTCCGCGCTGGTGTTCACCAGGGCGTTGGACTGGTCCGCCGTGCTCTGCGCGATGAAACCCTTGCCCACCAGCATAAGGTTGCGGTCATGCGTGCGGCGCGCCTCGGCCAGGTCGGTCTTGGCGCGCGACACCTGGGCCTGGCTGGCCACCACATTGGCCTGGGCGGTCAGCACCACGGCGCGCGCGGCGTCCACATCGGCCTGGGCCGAGCGCACACGGTACTCGAAGGTCTCCGGGTCGATCACGGCCAGCAGCTGGCCGGCCTTGACCTCCGAGTTGAAATCCACGTACAGGTCCTTGATCTGGCCCGACACCTGGGTGCCCACCGTCACCTGCGTCACCGGGCTCACCGAGCCGCTGGCCGACACCGCCGACTGCAGCGGGCCGCGCTCGATCTTGCCCGTGCGGTACTGCACCTCGGTGCTGCCGCCGCGCTGCGTCCACCACCAGCCCAGCGCCCCCACCAGCACCAGAGCCACTGCGCCCGCCGCGAGATATGTCTTTTTCATGTGGCCCATTGTAGGAAGAAGGCCATATCCCGTGCCGTCGACAGGTGTCGCTTGTGTAAAGACCCGGCAAACCCTCCCGCCATTCACGCCGTCTGGCGGCATCTGGCGCCACGCCCGGCGCAGCCCGTCGCACAACGCTGGCCCGGCGGCCGAGGCCGTTGCACAGTCCGGCTAACCGAACACCCAAGGAGAGCCCCATGGCCCTGGACATGACCCCCACCATCGCCATCCACCTCAGCGCCGCGCTGGCGGCCACCGCCATCGGCCCGCTGGCCCTGTGGGCCCGCCAAAGCCGCACCCAGCGCCCGCGCCTGCACCGCGCCTTCGGCTACGCCTGGGTCACGCTGATGATCGTCACCGCCCTCTCCGCCCTCTTCATCCGCAGCACCACCATCGTGAACATCAAGGGCTACACGCCCATCCACCTGCTGATCCCCGTCGTCTTCTTCGCGCTGTTCGGCGCCTTCTGGTACCTCGCCCAGCGCGACATCGCCGGCCACCGCCGGGTCATGCGCATCACCTACGTCGTCGCCTGCATCGTGGCCGGCAGCTTCACCCTGCTGCCCAACCGCTACCTGGGCAACCTGCTCTGGAAACAATGGCTGGCCCTGGCCTGAACCCCGTCCTTCATCCCCTTCTTCACCCCTGGAGCCCACCATGCACCCTGCGCACTCTGAAGCCGACCTCGACCGCCTGGCCCGCCGCCACGCCAAGGCCAAGCTCGGCTGGTACTTCCACGCCTGCGTCTACCTCCTTGTGAATCTGCTACTCAGCGGCCTGTCTGCCCTGGGTGACCGTCACTGGGCCGTCTACCCCGCCCTGGGCTGGGGCCTGGGCCTGGCCATCCACGGCTTCGCGGTGCTGCTGGCCACCCACGGCTACCAACTGCACGAGCGCCTGGTGGAGCGCGAGCGCCAGCGCCTCATGACCCAGCGTGATCCCTGGTAAACGACGACACTAGCGGAGCCATCCCATGAACAAGCCCACCCTGCACCGCCTGCTGCGCCTCGCCACCTTCGCCGCCAGTGCCCTCCTCGGCCTGGCCGCCCAGGCCGAGGAGGGCCTGGACGAACTGCCCGGCAGCGAAGGCGACGGCCCCGTCACCGTCTTCTACCCCTCCAGCAGCCCGGCCCAGTCCGTGCAACGCTCCAACGTCACGCTGGCTGTCGCGCCGCAGGGTACGCCCGAGCGCGGCAACGGCCGCCTCATCGTGATCTCGCACGGCTCGGGCGGCGAACCCTGGTCGCAGAGCGAGCTGGCCCTGTCCTTGGCCAGCGCCGGTTTTGTCGTCGCCCTGCCCGAACACGCGGGCGACAACTGGCACGACCACGGCAAGATTGGCCCCGAAAGCTGGAAGCTGCGCCCGCTGGAAGTCTCGCGCGCCATCGACGTGCTGGGCCGCGACGCACGCTTCGCCCCCCTGCTGGACCTTCAGCGTGTGGGCGTCTACGGCATGTCCGCCGGCGGCCACACCACCCTCACCCTGGCCGGCGGGCGCTGGTCACCCGCGCGCCTGCGCGACCATTGCGAAGCGCACCTGGCCGAAGATTTCGTGGGCTGCACCGGTGCAGCCAGCGTGCTCACCGGTGGCTGGCTCGACGGCCTCAAGCAGGGCATCGCCGGTTTCATCATCCGCCACAAACTGCAGGACGACACCCTCTACGGGCACACCGACCCGCGCATCCGCGCCGCCGTCGCGGCCGTGCCCTTCGCGGTGGACTTCGACCTGGGCAGCCTGGCCCGGCCGGTCGTCCCCCTGGCCCTGATCGAAGCCGGGCAGGACCGCTGGCTGTTGCCCGCTTTCCACAGCGGCCCCGTGCTGGCCGCCTGCAGCAGCTGCGTGCAACTGGCCCTGCTGCCCACGGGCGGCCACGGCGCCCTGCTCGCACCCCTGCCCCCGGCCGACAAGCTGCCCGAGCGCATTGCGCGCCTGCTGGCCGACCCACCGGGCTTCGACCGCAGCGAGCTGCCTGCGCTCTACCAGCGCATCGCCGGCTTCTTCCGCCAGCACCTGCTGCCCTAGAATGTTTGCGCATGACCCACGCCACGGCCACGGCAACAACCCAATGCCGCGCGCCATGGCGCTGAACGCCAGCCCCGACACACCATGAAAAAGATTGACTGGGCCGACAAGGGCCGCACCTACCTGCAGGTGCTGGCCTTTGCGCTTTTCATTGCCGTCCTGCAATACGCCTTCCTGCCGGAACGCTCCTTCGGTCCGCCACTGGTGTACTCCTTCTTCATCTCCAGCATCACCTGGGCCGTCATCGACATCGGGCGCGACTTCCTCACTTCCGGTGACGAGACCGGCTGGCCCCATGGCTGGCGCGGTATCGTGCTGGTGGTGGCCGGCATCGCCATGGGTTACCTGCTGGGCAGCAGCATCGCCGACCGCCTGTGCACAGTCTTTGGCTGGCAAGCGGTGGGCGTCACCAACCGCGCCAGCCTGACGCGCACTTCCATCCTCATCACCATCCTCGCCGGCATGGTTGGCAGCTACTATTTTTATAGCAAAGGGAAAAGCGCGTACCTGGAGCGCAAGATGGGCGAGGTCAGCCGCCAGGCCGATGAAGCGCGCCTGCGCCTGCTGGAGTCGCAGCTTGAACCGCACATGCTGTTCAACACCCTGGCCAATCTGCGCGCGCTCATCGCCACCGACCCGCCGCGCGCCACCGCCATGCTCGACCGCATGATCGCCTACCTGCGCGCCACGCTGGCCGCCTCGCGCGCGAGCAGCCATACCCTGCAGGCCGAGTTCGACCGCCTGCACGACTACCTCGAACTCATGGCCGTGCGCATGGGCCCGCGCCTGCGCTACAGCCTGGAGCTGCCCCCCGAACTCGCCGCCCAGCCCCTGCCGGCCCTGCTGTTGCAACCCCTGGTGGAAAACTGCATCCTGCACGGGCTGGAACCCAAGGTGGAGGGCGGCAGCATCCGCGTGGCCGCCCGCCGCAACGGTGCCCTGCTCACGCTGGAAGTCAGCGACACCGGCCTGGGCTACACGGCTGCCACCCCCGCGGGCTCCGGCTTCGGCCTGGCCCAGGTGCGCGAACGCCTGCTCACCACCTATGGCGAGCAGGCAGCGCTGGATCTCGCCACCCCACCCGGTGGCGGCACCGTCGTCACCCTGAGCTTTCCCGCTGCATGAAGCAACCCACCGCCCTCATCGCCGAAGACGAGCCCCTGCTGGCCCAGGCCCTGCAGGCCGAACTGGCACGCGCCTGGCCCGAGCTGCAAGTGCTGGGCGTGGTGGGCGACGGCGCCTCCGCCGTGGTCCAGGCCCTGGCCCAGCAACCCGATGTGCTTTTCTTCGACGTGCGCATGCCCGGGCAAAGTGGCCTGGACGCCGCCACCCAGCTGGCCGACGAATGGCCGCCGAACCGCCCCTTCCCCGCCCTGGTCTTCGTCACCGCCTACGACCAGTACGCCATGCAGGCCTTCGACGCCCAGGCCGTGGACTACCTGCTCAAGCCTGTAGAACCGGCCCGCCTGCAAAAGACCGTGGTCCGTGCGCAGCAGGCGCTGGCCGGCCGTTCACAAGGCGCTATCAATTTTGAAGCAACGCTGGCCCAGCTGCGGGGCCTGCTGCACGCCGGCGCGGCACCCGCGGCCACGCCGCTCAAGCTCATCCAGGCCGGCGTGGGCACGGCCATCCGCATGGTGCGGGTGGAAGAGGTGATCTACTTCGAGGCGGCCGACAAATACGTGCGGGTCATCACACCCGGCCAGGAGGCCCTGATCCGCACCCCGCTCAAGGAGCTGCTGCCCCAGCTCGACGCCCAGGTCTTCTGGCAGGTCCACCGCGGCACCGTGGTGCGCGCCGGCGCCATCGAGCAGGTCACGCGCGACGAAGCCGGCAAGCTCTGGCTGCAGTTGCACGCCAGCCCCGACAAGCTGGCCGTCAGCCGGCTCTACGCCCACCTGTTCAAGGCCATGTAGGTTGCCACCTTCCGGGCCTGCGGGCCGTCCAGCGCCTATCGCGGCATGAGTTCGTACATATCAAACCCTGCCGTGCGTCCACCCAGACAACTGGCCAGGGTGTCCTCGATCTTGCGCCACATGGCCAGCCGATTGCGCCATTTCGAGATGCTGTGGCCTTCATCCTTGAACAGCAGGTACTCCACCGGGCGCTCCAGTTTCTTCAGGGCGTCGACGACGTCATCCGAATCCTGACGCTGCACGCGCACGTCGTTGGCGCCCTGGATCACCAGCAAGGGCACGGTGATCTTTTCAATCTGCGAGATCGGTGAGTTGGCCAGCATCCGGGCGCGCTCATCGGGCTTGCTCACATCGCCGTAGAAACGCGCAACGTAGTGGCGGCTGCGCCAGTAAGGCGGCCAGCTCTCCAGCGTACGAGGCCAGTTGGCCACGCCCACCACATCAACCCCGCAGCGGTAATCGTGCGGCTTCTGGATCAACTGCATCAGCACCGAGAAGCCCCCAAAGCTGCCCCCCAATACCGCCAGGCGCTTGGGGTCCGCCATCTGCTGGTCCACCGCCCACTGCACGCCTTCGGCGATGTCCTTCTGCAGGCGCCCCGCGTACTCGCGTTCGCCCGCCCACATGTGCTCACGCCCATAGCCTGTGGAGCCGCGGTAGTTGAGGGTCATCACGGCATAGCCGCGGTTGGCCAGCAGCTGGTTGGTGTTGAAACCGGCCGCACTCCAGCTGTCTCTCGCCCACGGACCACCATGGATATTCACCACCAGCGGTGCCGGACCGATGCTGCCGCGCGGCCGGATGATGTAACCGTGAACCATGCGCCCGTCGGAGGCCTTGAACGAAAAAGGCTGCATGGGCGACAACACGGCGGCGGCTTCATTCTGAATGGGGTTCAGCCGTGTTACCTGCCCTGTGGCACGGTCCAGCAACAGCTCAGCCGAGTCGAAGTGGCCCACACTGCGCAGCACTACCCGCTGGTTGTTCTCGGAAAAACTCTGCGGCCGGGTGATCACCGGCTCGGACGGCAGCATGCCGGCAGCCAGCGCCTTCTGCACGGCAGCCTGCACGTCGCGGCCCAGTGCCTCGTCCACGTAGGTGATGCGCGGCAGGTCCGGCTCCACCACATAGCCCACCGGGCCCGCAGCGCCGGCGCCAAACACCGCGTAGCTCAAATCCACCTGTTCATGGCTGGCGAGCACGCGTTCCTGCCCACTGGCCAGATCCACCTCCAGCAGCACGATCTTGTCCCGCCCGATATTGGAGGTGACCCAGGCCTTGCCCGCCACGGGGTCGAGCCGGTGCATCCCGTAGGAGTCAAAGCCGCTGATGGTCTTGAACGCCCGCCAGCTGCCATCTGGTTGCAGCAACTCGATGGTGCGATCAGCCCCATCCTCCCGCCCGAGTTGACGCGCACGTCCAACCAGCTCGCGGTTGGCACCAATCAACCAGCCAGTCACCTTGCCATCGCTGCGCGCCACCTCACGCACGGTATGCGTCAGCGCATCGCCTTCGTACAGGTCCATGGTGGTTTTGTCGCGCTGATTGCTGCCAAAGAAGAACTTCGCGCCGCTGGTGCCCGAACGCCCCAGGTACTCCGCGCGTGCCCCGCGCCACGGCGTCACCACCCAGGGATCGAGCGCCTCGGATTGCGCGTCCTGCACCAGCAACTGGATGTTTTCGTCACCACTTGGATCTTTGCTGTAGAGCAGGTGACGGCTGTCAGCCAGCCAGGTGCGGGTGCTTGCCGACCCTCGCCCCTGGTTGCCCGTGGCGTAGGTGGCGACCGGACTGCCCGGCGCCACGTTGCGCACCGCCAGCCCAATGTCCGTCCCCACGGTTTGCTGCCACAGCAGGCGCTGCCCGTCAGGCGACAGCACATAACCACCGGCAAAATCAATGTTGGCGACAAAGCGGCGTACCGGAACCAGTTCCGGCAAGGGTTCACCCTGCTGCGCAGGGGCAGGCTGTGCCTGCGCGGGGACCGTCAAACTGACCGCATTGATCAACAAGACCAACGCGAGCCCCAGGCCCGCTGGAATTCGCGTGAAAGACATGAAACGCCTCCCCGAGTTTTAGTGCGCCATCATAGCGGTGAGCTATGCCTGACATTCTTCTCATATGAGCCGGATCGTAAGGCGCCCGCGCCTCAAAACGCCCAGGTGCTCGCGACATACGCCGTGCTTCGCGCGGGCAACTGCATCAGCACGGCATCCGCGGGTCCGGCATGGACACGCAGCCCGCCTTGCACCTGCACCCGGTCGCCCTGCCAGCTGAGCGAGGCCGTCATCACCCGCCCCTGGTCCGCCGGCGTGTAGAGCATGTCCAGTGCCGGTAACCAGGCATCCATCTGCCAGCTCAGGCGCAAAAAGACGTTCTCGCGCCGCAGGCTGGGCGATACGCCGAAAGCCTCGGCCTGCCAGGCCAGATTGCCCGCCACCGCGGCGGCCGGCGCGCCCAGGCTCGCCAGCGTGACGAGTTGGGTGTTGCGCTGCGCCCAGGCGTCCCACTGGGCATCGGAAGGCGCCGTGCCATCCCACCAGGCCTCCATCAGCAGGCTGAGCTGACTCGTGTGGGTCCAGGTGCCGCCCAGCAGGAACTGCGCAACGTCGTACGCGGTGCGACGCTGCCAGGGGTTGTTGGCCACCAGCCCCGTGGCATCCGGATCGATCGCCTTGCTGTCTACCCGCCCGGAATAACGCAGCGAGCTGTGCAGCTCCAGGGCGTCGCTGGCGACCCAGGCCAGCGCCCCGCCCACGCTGGCGCCCGTGCGGGAGCCCACGCGGGCAAAACCGTGCCAATCCACGGCGCCGTCACGCAGGTAGACGCGGGCCGCCAGCGCCGGCTCCTGCGCCCCCAGCTGCTCGTCCGACGCCGTGGTGTTGACCCAGACCCAGGACCACGCCGTGTCGGCGCTGAAATGCTCGGCCATCAGCAGCGGCCGGCCTTCCAGCGTCCGGCTGATCAGTGGTCGGCGCTCCTCCTGCTGCACCATGTCGTTGGGGCGAAAGCCGTAGCCCACGTCCCAGGCCACGATCTTCTTGCCCGCGCTGAACTGCCAGGCACCGCCGTCGTGCGACGCGTACAACTCGTTCACCCAGGCCCGGCTCTCAAATTCGCTGTGCTCCTGGCGTTGCTGTTGCAGGGTCACGATCCCCGTCAAGCCACGGCCGCTGGCGCGCAGCTCGGTCTCCAGCGCGGCGCCGCTGGCGGGCGGGGCGACCGTGCCGCTGCGCAGGGCCTCGGCCTGCGCCAGCGGCCCGGACGTGGACGCCTGCGGCCCGACCCACTGCAGCCGCACCTGGCCGCCCACGTCGGTTTGCGCCAGACACGACGCATGGAGCGCCAGTGCCAGCGCACTGAACCAGAAACCACGCATGGTTCACTCCAGTGCCGGGTTTTTGGCCAGAAACATGGGATTGAGCCAGATCTGGGGCACCGTGCGCTCCTTGCGGCTGAGGTAGCGCACGCGGGTCTGCTTGTGGTTGCTCAGGCGGTCGAGCAGCACCATCTCGCTCACCATCGTCGGCGCGCCGGGCTTGTCCATCACAAAGCGGGCCTGCTTGGCCTGCTTGTCCGACTGCACGTACAGATCCGCCCGCACAGGCTCGTGGTGAACCTTGCCGATCCACAGCTCAATGCGCTGGTAGGTCACCCCCTTGCGGCTGGCTTTCAGGCTCAGGTGCAGACAGGCCGGCGGCGCAGTCCCGGCACCGTCCTCGGCGCAGCGCTCCTCGCCGACCAGCGTTGCGCTGTAGTCATCGGCCCAGCTCAGGGTGGCCACGTCGCCGGTGGACGCATCGCCCAGCAACTTCTGCATGGGCGTGATGCGCAAGGGGCGCTGGCTGCCGGGCATCAACAGCCAGAAATCGTCCCCCAGCATCAGCACCTTCTGGCCTTTTTCCGCCGGACTTTGCATCAGCACCAGCGACTGGTGTCCGGCCTGCGCAAACACGGTGTAACGCCGCTCCTTGTCGGGCGTTCCGTCGGCGTTGAACACGCTGATCAGCGTCTCCACCTGCAGGTTGTCCGAGCTCATGCGGAAGCGGTCGGCGGCCTTGAGCAGCGAGGCCACGTCCTGCGCCTGCGCCTGCAGGGCCGGCGCAGCCAGCATGGCCGCAAGCATCCAATGGGTAAGAGTTTTCATGGCGAATCCAATCAGTGAAGGCAGCACTCAGGTATGGGCTAGGGCATCGACCACCGGCATGTGCACGGTCTTGCGTGCCACCCAGGCCGAGGCCAGCATGGTGAGCGTCACCATGACCGCGACCGTCGCCAGATAAAGAACGGGGTCGATCGTGACGTTGAGCGGGTAGCCCACCGAGCGCCCGGGCGGCGGCGGCATCTCGACCGGCACCACGTACAGCAGCAGCGACACGGCCAGCGACAGCAGTGCGCCGACCAGGCCGCCCACACCACCCAGCACCATGCCCTCGAGCGCCAGCGTGCGCATCAGCTGTCCAGGCAAGGTGCCCAGGGCCCGCAAGGTGCCGATCTCGCGGGTGCGCTCGATGATGGCCATGGCCATGGCGTTGGTCACCACAAACACCACGATCACGCCGATGATCAGCCCCAGCGCGCCGAAGATGCGGTTGTACAGATCGCGCACCGAGCGGTAGAAGAAGGCCTGGTCCATCCAGGTCTGCACCGTCAGCGTCGGGTGGGCTGCCGCCAGCCGCTGTTGCGCGCCGTCAGTGAAGCCCATGCGGCTCAGGAACACGCCCAGGCTGGACACACGCTGCGTGTTGAGCAGCTTTTGCGCGGTGGCAATGTCGGTGTAGACCAGGCGCCGGTCCACATCGGGCACCCCGGTGGTGAACACACCTTTGACCTGCACGTCCAGGGCATTGAGCGCACCATCGGTGGTGCTGGCCAGCAGCGTCAGGCTGCTGCCCGGCCTGGCTTTGAGGCTGCGTGCCAGCGCGTCGCCCAGCATCACCTCCGGCTCGCGGGTGTCCGACGTCAGAACCGCCCCCTGGGTCACCGTCAGAAACGGGCCCTTCACGGAAAACTCGGCGTCCGGGTCGATGCCGGTGGCCATCATCACCGTGGACTTGTCGCCGTTGCTGATCAGCCCGCTGAACTCCACCCGGGGCAGCACGCTGCGCACCTCCGGGTCCGCCAGCAGGCTGGCCCGCAGTTCGGCGGCATTGTCCAGCCCGTGCTGCAGCGGCGTGTCTTCGTCATGCGTGAACTGGTCGGGTTTGCCCAGAATCAGGTGCCCGGTCGTCCGCGCCGCCGCCTGCGCCAGCGCCTCGTAGGTAAACAGGGCAAAACCTCCGGCCAGCAGAATCGCCGCCGTGCCGAGCGCCGCAATCGACACCGTGACCAGCGAACGCCTGCGGTTGCGCAGCGTGTTCTGCCAGGCGAATTTGAGCCACATGAAATCCATGGGCAGCCAGGTGCGGATGTTCATTGCAGTCTCCCGTCCAGCAGCGCCACGATGCGGTCGCAACGTCGCGTCAGGCGGTTGTCGTGCGTGGCAATCACAAACGCCGCGCCCTCGGCGTGTCCCAGTTCCCGCATCAGATCCAGCACCTGGTCCGCCGTGTGCGAATCCAGGCTCGCCGTGGGTTCGTCGGCAATCACCAGCCGGGGGCGCTTGACCAGCGCGCGTGCTATCGCCACCCGCTGACGCTGCCCGCCCGACAGGGCGTCGGGCCGGTGCTGGGCGTGGTCTTGCAGACCCACGGCCAGCAGCTGCGCGGCCACGCGTTCACGCCGCTCGGCCGCGGGCACCCCGGAGATGAACAGCGGATAGTCCACGTTTTCGGCCACCGTCATCACCGGCACCAGATTGAAGCTCTGAAACACAAAGCCCATCGCGTCGCGCCGCAGCAACGTGCGCTGGTTTTCGTCCTGCCCCGTGACCGAGCGGCCGCCCAGCACGATGTCGCCCGAATCCGGCGTGTCAATCAGCCCGCACAGGTTGAGGATCGTGCTCTTGCCGCTGCCCGAGGGTCCGGTCAGCGCCAGCAGTTCGCCGCGCCGCACGGCCAGGTCGATACCCTGCAGCGCCGGCACCACATGCTGGCCCAGGCGGTAGGTCTTGTGCACGCCCCGCAACTCGATCACTGTGTCGTGGGTTGCGTTCATGGCGCCAGTTCCTTGAGCTGGGCGCGGGCCGCATCGGCCTGCGGTGCGTTGCGGCTGATCACCTCGTTGAGGTACTTGCGGGCATCCTCCGGGCGCTTTTCAGCCTCGGCGAAATTGGCGGCCCGCACCCACACGGCCCCCTGGAAACCCAGCGGCGCCTGTGCGAACAGGGGGCTGTCCAGCACCTCTGTCAGCAGCTTCGCGCCGCGCGCACCCCGGTTCATGAAACCCGGCACCGCCAGAAACGTATTGGCCGCCACAAAGCGCACGGACAGCACGCCCGGCGTGCCCTGCTGCACCACCGCGTTGTGCGCGGGCGTCAGCATGGCCAGCGCCTTGTCGATCAAGGCCATGCCGTCTTCGGCATAGGAGATCTTCTTCCAGGGCAGCATGGTGGTGCCCGCCAGCCTGGACGTGGAAGCGCCGGCATAGGCCAGGAGCACCGGGTTGCCGGGCTCGGCGCGCGACATGGCGGTGAACACCTCAGCGGCCTTGCCGATGGCGGCCTTGTCGCCAGAAGCCGCCTGCGTGAACAGCGCCGCAGCCTCTTGAAACTCGGCATCCGGCACGGCATGGGCAGCGCCGGCCAGCAGAACGGCTGCAGCCGTCATCATCAGGCGGCCGGAAAAACGAAGAATGGATGGGTAACGCATGGGGCATTCCTTTCAATGGGTAAGAAGTGGGACCGGGTTGAAGCGTATTCAGACCCCTGGTCCCCTGCACCCCCATTGCGACGAAACGCCAGGCGCTGGTGTGAAACGCCGACTTGGCGGCGCGAGACGATGTGAAACGCCCGGGATCCGGGCGTTGTTCAGGGTGTTGCAGGCCAGAGAAACGGCCGCGCCATAAAAAACGGCGCCCCGAAGAGCGCCGTGTAATGACCGTGCAAAGGCACGATCAGCTGCGGGGGAGGACCGCAGCGCAATGGCATATTACTCCTTATCGGCGATTTCCCATATGGCCTTCCGTGCCGGGGCGCGGGCCGTTGCCGCCGCCCTGGCCGCGGCCATCGTGTCGGTCATGCCTGTCGTAGCGGGCGTGGCGATCATCGCCGCGGCCATCGTGTCGGTCATGCCTGTCGTAGCGGGCGTGGCGATCATCGCCGCGGCGGTCGTGACGGTCATTCCAGTGGCCATAGCCGTGGCCGTAGTAGCCCGGGTGCACGCGGTGCACCGGATGCGGGGGCAGGTAGACCACGCGGGGCGGCGGCACATACACCGGCCGCGCATGCACATGGGGGCGTTCGTGCACCACCACCGGGGCCGCCGGCATATTGCTCACGCCGACATGGATGCCCGGCTGCGACATGGCGATGGACCAGAACACATCCACATCGTTGTGCCCGGCCTGGGCGGCGGCGCTGGCGCCCAGACCCAGTGCGGCCACCAGGGCCAGGGCAGCAGCGGAAGATTTGGCTTGTTTCGTCATGAGGGTTCTCCTTGATGGGGCCGCCGGTGGGCTGCCCTGTACCCTCAACGCCGCCACCCCCGGTCCGGCTGCGAAGCCCCGGTGAAGGAGGTTACAAGACGTAACCCCCTGCCCACGCCGTGCCTAGCGCCTGAACAGCGCGATGACGAAATCCGGCACGCCGGCCAGCACCGGCGTCACCGGGGTCTGTTCGCCGCGGGTCAGTTCGTCCACCCGGTCCGACACATAGGCGTCCAGCCCCTTGTAGGTGATGCGCCCGCGCTTCTTGAAGTCGGCCGCGCCCTGCAGCCCCTCGACCACGGCCTTGGTGAAGGCCCCGTTCCCCCAGTCCGCGTTCTCCTGCGAGAACTGCCCGCCCGTGGACGAGGCAAAGACCACCAATCCGTTTTCCGAACTGGCCATTTCGTTGACCGCGCCGGTCGAATCGCGCGCCTGGCGGGTGGTCGCGCGGCCGATCGCATTGCCCGCGTGGCAGGTGTCCACAAACAGCATCACCCGCCCTTGCAGGGACGTCAGCGTGGAGCGCAAGGCCGTGAACGGCAGCGCCGTCTGCGACAAATTCTGCAGGTTCGCTTCGCGTGTCATGAAGTAGTACGTGGGCCCCTCGTTGAAGCCGTGTCCGGCCAGGAAAACGATCGCCGTGTCACGCGGTTTCATGCTCAGTCGCAGCCACTCCAGCCCGGCTTCCAGCGCCGGGCGTGACGCCTCCTTGTCCAGCAGCTGGCGCACATGCACCTCGCCATACTGCGCGCCGCGCTGCTTGCGCAGCGTGTCCACGAAGTCGCGCGCGTCCTTGGCCGCCAGACCCAGGTTGTAGTCCGGGTTGTCGTAGCGCGACACACCCGCAGCCAGCACATACAGGTCACCCTGCCCGCTGCCCGGCTTGGGGCCGGTGTAGCTCACGCGGATCACCGTCGGCACCGACGCACCGTAACGGTTCTCCGCAATCAGCCGGATATCCGTATCCTCGGGCGGAATCTCCAGCGTCACCTCGCGCTCGCCGTTGTCCTGGGGCCGCGCCCCCACCACCAGATTGCGCTGCGCGCTCGAGCCCGAGGCCAGCAGGGTGCGCACCTGGGTCACCGGCGCCTCCGGTGCCGAGATGACGCGGAAGCGAATGCTGATCTGACGGGTGTCGGAGCGCACCTGGTAACCCGGCGCGACGATCTCGATGCGCGGCGGCAGGGCCTCCAAAGACACGGCAGAGGCCGACATGACCACGGTTTCGGGCGCGGGTTGTACAGCGGCGCCCTCGGGTGCGATCGGCGGCGCAGGCGGTGCGGCCGCCGCCACAGCGGGCGTCGGCGCTGTCGCCAAGACGGGCGCGGCGGGCGCCGCAGGCTTCTGCGGCTTCAGGCCCTCCACGGCCTCCCGTTCGCTGCGCTGGCTCCAGGCCTTGCCCGCCAGCCCCTCCAACCTCAGCGTCCCGCGAAAACGCGACATGGGCATGAAGTCTGCGGCGCGCGCTGCCGTGGGGTTCAGAATCCAGCCGGCCGAATCTTCGGCCCCCACACTGGCCTCGTAGTAGCCCTGGCTGCTGATGGCAATCCAGCGTTTGCTGGCCGGCTGCAGGTAGTAGGTCATCACCTGCTCCCCGGTCGACCAGCGGAACACCCACAGCATCCCGTTGGCCGTTGCCGCCACGACCAGGTCGCGTGATTCGATCAGGTTCACCGCCAGCACATCCGAGCCCAGGTACTTGAGCCACTGCCGCTCACCCTTGCCGGAGACTTTGTAGAGCCGCTCCCAGTTGCTGCCCACGGCCACGGAACCGTCGGTCGAATGCGCCGCCACGCTGAGCGAGCGTTCGGTCTTGCCGACCATCGGCAGGGGCAGGCCATTGACCGAGGCGTTCGCCGTTCCTTCCCAGGCCAGCACCCCGACATCGCGGCCACTGGCCGAGGGCTCTTTCCAGGTCACTTTCAGGCGCTGCACCGGGGTATAGCCCGGCTCGGCCAGATTGAAGGCCACATCGCGTTTGCCGTCGTCGCCGGGCACCGGCAGATACACCAGGCCCGATTCGGTCACCTTCAGCGCCTGCGAGCGGCGCTGGAAGTCCGCCACATCGGCCGCCACGCGCCAGGCCAGCTTGAGGTCCGCGTCGACCATGGCCACCGCGCCCTGGTCCGTCAGGTAGACCACCTCGCCCTTGCGCGTGACGGCGAAATCGGTCACCTTGGCATCGGGCAGGCGCAGCTGGTCGGTCTTGTCCGAGATATGCGTGCCGGCCCAGCGGCGCAGGAAACCCTGCGGGCTGTGCATGGACCAGGTCGTGCCGAAGAAGGGGCCGCCATCAGGCGCCTGCACCACGCGGGAGAACCCCACATTGGGCGGCAGGCCACCGCGGTTCAGCCCGTGCTGCAGCTCTTCCAGCGTCTCACCGTCCAGGCGGGAATGCGCACCGAGCAGTATGGTCTTGCCCGCCGCATCCCAGTGGCTGCGGTAGTCCCCATAACGAGGTGTCTTGCGCGCCGCCTCGCGAAAACTCCCGCCGGCCGGCTTGTAGATCCTGACCGTCGTCTGGCTGCGGTTGTCCCAGCTGGCAGCGTAGAACGCGCCGTCGGCGCGGAACTCAAGCCCGGTCACGGCGTGGGGAAAGTCCATGTCACGGAACACTTCCTTGCCATCGGCCACCGAGTAGACGCGCACGCCCTGCTGGGCGCCCGGTTTGCCCACGGCCAGCAAGCGCCCATCCGGCGACCACGCCAGGATGGACGAATCCTCTGTGCCCCCGATGACACGTTCGATCTTCCCCGTCTGCAGCGAAAGGATGATGACGGCGCGCCGCATGTTGTGGCCCGTCACGGCAATGCGCTGCCCGTCTGGCGCCATGGCCAGCCCGCGCAACAGGGGGCCGATGGGCGCCCCCTTGGGCAGGAAGAAGCGCTGCAGCATCTCACCGGTCTGCACGTCCCACACCCGCACGCTGCCGTCGTAGGCGGCCGTCACGGCCCGCCGATCGTCCGGCGTCAAGACGATGTAGAAAGCCTCGTCCGAGTGCGCCTGGCCGTCAATGGCCAGGAAGGGCCGCCGCGGCAGCCCGTTCCATGGGGTCGGTGCGGAGACGGTGGGCCGGCTGGCCGGCGCGGACGGCGCCTGCGCCCACGCCGCTGACAGACAACTCAGGGCCAGCAACAGGGCACGGCAGGCAATTCGCGTCATAACTTCTCCAATCCAGGCATTTGATCCACGTCCATCAGCCCTGGCGCGGCCGCAGCCCCGCCGGCAGCCAGGTGCTGAGCCGCGCCTCGATCATGCGCTCATTGCGCTGCCACCAGATCCCCAGAGCGATCACGGCCAGCCCCAGGAGAGTGAGCGCAAACGGAAACAGCATGCTGTCCCGGAAGATCCGGTGCGACAGATACCCCAGGTAGCCCGCCACCCCCAGGGCACCGAGCACCGTGAACACCCGCCGCCCGATGGCCGCGCCGCCGAAGATCAGGCCCACGTTGATCAGCGCGTACAGCGCCTTGCCCAGCTCCGAGCCCGAATTCTGCAGGCTCAGGCCACCCCAGAACATGAGGGCGCCGAAGATATAGAGCCAGAAGGCGTAATCCTGCCGCCACTCGGCCGCCTGGGCCAGGCGGCTGCGCGTGTCCACCCACATGGCGACCAGGCAGGTGCCGATGCCGAAGAGCAGGGACATATCGCGCATGAACTTGTATTCAAAGCCGGCCTGCTGCATCAGCAGGCTGGCCACGTCCATGTACATGTACCAGACCGTCACCGCGATGGGCATCACCATGAAAGGCAGGCGGTAGCGCCACAGCATCACCACCCCGGCGGCCAGGGTGCCGAACTCCAGCGTCAGCCAGCGCCAGTCGATGTGCGTGTGATAGGCCCGGTAGCTGCTGGGCCCGCCCGGCGGCCACAGGCCCAGGCCGCTTTGCAGCGCCCACAGCGCCAGCGGCACCAGACACACCGCCAGCGTGGCCAGGATGCCCGCCGGCGTACCCAGCCCCCGACCCTTGAGGTTGTCGGCCACCAGCAGGCTGGCCACCAGATAGGCCAGGGCAATGGCCAGCAGGCCCCAGTCGCCGAACTGCTGCCAGCCCAGCGTCATGAACAGCGTCATGGCCCCGATGGCCAGCATGCCGCCAAAGTAATACAGCACATTGGTGAAGCCGAAACGCGGCCCCGGCGCCAGCCCGCCCGGCGCCGTGGTCTGCCCCCGGACCTTGGCCACCCAGCGCTCCCAGAGCTGCTGGGACTGCTGGCCGGTGATCAACCCGTCGTGCACGGCGGCCTGCAGATCGGCCTGCGAGACGGCAACGCTGGCGTTCTGCGTTTCCTCGGACATGAAGAGCCCTCCTGTATGGCCCATGGTAGCAAGCCCGCACAGTCCGGGAAGCGGCCTCTAAAATGGCTGCATGAGCAAGCCCAGCACCCCCGATAACAAAGAACCCGCCAAAGCCAGCAACTTCCTGCGCCAGATCATCGAGCACGACCTGGCCGCCGGCACCTACAGCGGCCGCACCTGGGGCCACAAGCCCGGCACCGCCACCGAGCATGAGCAGGCCGCCGGCAGCGTGGCCGACCCGGCCCGCATCCGCACCCGCTTCCCGCCCGAACCCAACGGCTACCTGCACGTGGGCCACGCCAAGAGCATCTGCCTGAACTTCGGCCTGGCGCGCGACTACGGCGGCGTCTGCCACATGCGCTTCGACGACACCAACCCCGAGAAGGAAGAGCAGGAGTACGTCGACGCCATCACCGACGCGGTGAAGTGGCTGGGCTTTGGCTGGGACGCGCACGGCGACAGCCACCTGTACTACGCCAGCAACTACTTCGACTTCATGTACCGCGCCGCCGAGTACCTGGTGGAAACTGGCCACGCCTATGTGGACGAGCAGACCCCCGAGGAGATGCGCGCCAACCGCGGCGACTTCGGCAAACCCGGCACCGACAGCCCGTTTCGCAGCCGCACGCCCGCCGAGAACCTGGCGCGCTTTCGCGAAATGCGCGCCGGCCAGCACGCCGACGGCAGCATGGTGCTGCGCGCCAAGATCAGCATGGCCAGCCCCAACATCAACCTGCGCGACCCGGCCATCTACCGCATCCGCCGCGCCACCCACCACAACACGGGTGACGCCTGGTGCATCTACCCCATGTACTCCTACGCCCACCCCATCGAGGACGCGCTGGAGAACATCACCCACAGCATCTGCACGCTGGAGTTCGAAGACCAGCGCCCCTTTTACGACTGGACGCTGGAGCGCATCGTCCCCATCCTGCGCGCGCCGCAGTTTGCGCATGCCAAAGAGCTGATCGAGAAGATCGAAGGCCAGGGCCTGGAAGCCGGCAAGGAATTTGCCCTGCACTGCCACAACCATGCGGACAAGCTCTTTGCCAGCGAGGCCGAAGGCAAGCTGCGCACGATGTTCGCCAAGTGGGAACACAACCGCGACGCCGTGCTGCACGACCTGCCCGCCTTCTTCACCCTGCTCAAGAAGGACACCGCGCAGTTCACCCCCCTGCTGGCCCACGCCCTGGATGGCCAGCGCCCCAACGTTTTCCTGCTGCCGCACCAGCACGAATTTGCCCGCCTGAACCTCACCTATGTGATCACCAGCAAACGCAAGCTGGCCCAGCTGGTGAGCGAAAAGCGCGTGAGCGGCTGGGACGACCCGCGCATGCCCACCATCGTCGGCCTGCGCCGCCGCGGCTACACGCCCGAGAGCATCCAGCTCTTTGCCGAGCGCATCGGCGTCACCAAAGACTATTCCTGGATTGATTACTCCACGCTCGAAGGCTGCCTGCGCGAAGACCTGGAGAGCAAGGCCCACCGCGGCATGGCCGTGCTGGACCCGGTGAAACTGGTGCTCACCAACTGGGCCGAGGCCTTTGGCAGCGACAGCTACACGGAAGAGTGCAGCCAACCCGCCCTGCCCCACGTGGCGGAAGGCCAGGTGGCCCCCGCCCTGCGCCGCTTCCTGATCGGCCGCGAGGTCTGGATCGAACGCGAAGACTTTGAAGAAGTGGCGCCCAAGGGCTACAAGCGCTTGTTCCCCGGCAATGTGGTGCGCCTCAAGGGCGGTTATGTGATCGAGTGCACGGGCTGTGCGCGTGATGCGGCAGGCAAGGTGACCGAAGTACACGCCAAGGTCATCCCCGGCACCAAGAGCGGCACGCCGGGCGCCGACAGCGTCAAGGCCAAGGCCGCCATCACCTGGGTGGCCGTGGCGGACGGCGTGGCCGCCGAAGTGCGCCTGTATGACCGCCTGTTTATGGATGCGCAGCCCGATGCGGGCGGCAAGGACTTCCTGGCCAGCCTGAACCCGGACAGCCTGAAGACCGTCACCGCCTATGTGGAGCCCTCACTGGCCCAGGCGGACAAGGACGACAAGTTCCAGTTCGAGCGGCATGGTTATTTTGTGGCGGACCTGAAGGATCACAGCAAGGGTAAGCCCGTCTTCAACCGTGTCACCGGGCTCAAGGACAGCTGGGCCAAGTAAATTGGCAAATTATCAGAACTGATATAAAATGAAGCGCATCCAATGGCTGGGAACGTCACTCAACGAAGTGCGTGAGTTCCCAGCCGATGCGCGTGCCCTGGTCGGTCAGGAACTGCGACTGGTGCAAAACGGCCTGATGCCCAGCGACTTCAAGCCCATGCCCACCGTAGGTTCCGGCGCATACGAGATACGTGTCCGTGCGGGCAATCAGTACCGCGTGATTTATGTGGCGAAGTTTTCGGATTCCGTTTATGTGCTCCATGGCTTTGTGAAGAAGACCCAGAAGACAGCACAAGCCGACCTGGACCTGGCGAAGAGCCGTTACGCCGCCCTGCTGAAGGAGAGAAAGAAATGAACGAGAAACTGCGCACCGTCGTCGGCAGCGATAACGTCTTCCGCGATCTCGGCTTTCCTGAAGCCGAGGCGCAAAACCTGCTGCTGCGCACGGACCTGGTCGTCCATATTCGCAAGGTCATCGAAAAACTGGGCCTGACCCAAGCCGAGGCCGCCAAGCGCGCCGGCATCACCCAGCCCCGCATGAACGACCTGGTCAAGGGCCGCACCCAGAAGTTCACCCTGGACGCCCTGGTGAACGTGGCCGCCAGTCTGGGCTATTCAGTCAAGCTGTCACTGAAGAAAACCGCATGATCTACGTCAGTGCCGGCGACAAGGACTTCCTGGCCAGCCTGAACCCGGACAGCCTGAAGACCGTCACGGCCTATGTGGAGCCTTCACTGGCCCAGGCCGCAGCGGACGACAAGTTCCAGTTCGAGCGGCATGGCTACTTTGTGGCGGACCGAAAGGACCACAGCAAGGGTAAGCCCGTCTTTAACCGTGTCACCGGTTTGAAGGATAGTTGGGGGAAGTAAACGCTCCTCCTTCAGTGTCTACGACATCAGATTGAGCGCCAGAAATCTAACCAAAGGGAGCCTCATGAACAACAACATAGAAGAGGAATGGGAAGATGATGAATCGTCACTATTCCCATCTCAACGCCCATCTGAAGAACTAATCTCCGCAAAATACAAAGATTCTCAACTTCGAATCGTTCGATCTTCAGTCGACTATTCCACAGACCACCTAGCCCTCATGATCAATGATGGGCAAATCAACTTGTCGCCTCTATATCAGAGGCGAAACCGTTGGGATCAAAAGAAGAAGTCGCGATTAATTGAGTCGCTTTTACTCAATATTCCTATCCCGCCGCTCTTTTTATATGAATCTGAGTACGGCAG
This sequence comes from uncultured Hylemonella sp., assembly GCA_963512455.1. GTDB lineage: Bacteria > Pseudomonadota > Gammaproteobacteria > Burkholderiales > Burkholderiaceae_C > Hylemonella. The sequence continues at coordinate 168,526 of CAUPMJ010000002.1, forward strand.
CTACGAGGTCATGGATGGCAGACAAAGACTCGAAGCTCTTCATGACTTTCTCGCGGGAAAGTTTGCGCTGAAGGGGCTTGAATATTGGACGGAAATTGAAGGCTTCCGATACTCAGAGCTTCCGCGACTACTTCAGCTTGGACTTCGTCGCCGATCAGTTGGGGCGATCATCTTGCTCGCCGAGACGATGAGCAAGATGGACGAGGTGAACGACATACGTCTAGTGCTATTCGAACGCCTGAATACCGGGGGCGTACGCCTCAACCCTCAAGAACTCCGCAATGCTCTCTATCAAGGTCCGTTCAACGATCTAGTCATTGAGCTATCTTCGGACAGACTTTTTCGCGAAGTGTGGGAAATACCCACGGACAACGACGATGAATTGCAGACGAACTCCGCATATTCATCGATGGGAGACTGCGATCTCGTTACAAGATTTTTCGCAGTCAAAGATGCTGTGCTTGGCGTTCGAAGTGGCTCGCTTCGTCAGCTAATGGATGGCTGCGCACGCGACTACCAGTTTATTGATCAAGAAACGGTAGAGCAGATGCGCGCCGACTTCTATAGGGCGCTAAAGATTTCCTACGATCTCTTTGGAGGAGCGGCTTTTCGGCTTCCCTCTACATTACGCCTTAGCAAGTCGATGTATGACTCGACTATGGTTGCAATTGCCCTGCAGGAAAAGCCTCCAACTTCCGGGAGGGAAAAAGCAGTACTGGACTTGGTCACGGCTTTCTCGGATTCAACGAAGCAGCCTTTGTTAGTCGGTAAGGGCAACACGGTTCAGGCAATTCGCGACCGCGTTGCACTCATGACAGAGATTCTCTTCGGAGCTCAGTCATGAGCGAAGCGTTGGAGCAGCTTCAGGCCGACCTCAAGTATGTTGAGAAATACCTTGAGCTTGATAACTTTCTGGGCAGATTTTCAACCACTCATATTCCTGATCAGTTTGCCAACCTTCAGAGCCACGGATTGGTTGAACGTACATTTCACAATCTCATCTCAGAAGGCAACGAGATCTCGAAGAGTCAGCTTGCCAAGCAAGGACTGCAAGTGATGACTGGCACGCTAATTCTGTATATCGCAGGCCGTTTTGAGTCATATGTTCGGGAGATTGTAGAAGTTGCTGCCCGAGAGATAGGCAACAAGTGTCAGCGTTTCGATGCACTCCCAAAAAAAATGAAAGTAAGTCTGCTTGAGACCACGGCAGCGGTAATGAAGGAACCCCGAAAATTCGGCCATGCAGACCGGGGCGTTAAGAGTTTCATCAATCGTCTCTCTGCTGGGTTTGAGAGCATTACCGATGAAACACCCGTGAACTACGAATGCATTTCAATCACGGAGTCAAACATGCGCCCTGATGTATTGAGCGACCTCTGTGACAGGATTGGCTTGAGCGACGTGTGGACAGACATTTCTTCACAAGCATCGATGAAGAAGTACTTTGGCACCAGGAATTCCGACGAGGTAAAAAGCAGCGCGAAGTCCAGGCTAAACAAGATAATGGACACACGGAATTCAATTGCTCATCCTGCCGCCTCAACCACATTCCCTGCCAGTGATGCAGTCGCAGATGACTTGGCATTTGTTCGGGAGCTTTGTATTGTCCTAGACGAGGTCTTAGACACTCATATATCGGTTGTCCAACCAACTCCTATTGCGGGGCAAGAGACAAAAATATGAAAGCCACCTGGAACAACACCGTCATCGCCGAGAGTGACGACACCGTGCTGGTGGAAGGCAACCACTACTTCCCCGAGCACACGCTCAAGCGCGAGTACGTCACCTTTTCGAATCACAAGACCACCTGCCCCTGGAAGGGCGAGGCGCATTACTACGCGCTCATGGTCAACGGCGACATGCTGCCCGACGCCGTCTGGTACTACCCCGAGCCCAAGCCCGAGGCCCACCTCATCCAGGGCCGCGTGGCCTTCTGGAAGGGCGTGAAGATCGAGGAGTGAGTAGCGAAGCGGCAACACGCTGCTTGCGAAAATTCTTCAGTGACGGTAAATTCAACCCTGCTCAGGAACCGCAACACCTGACCTCATTGGGCATACGCCCATGTCTAGCCGAATCGGATACCCGCCGGCGCCCGTCAGACGAGTGATTCGTCCCGGGGATTTGCTTGTAACCCAAGTGAGTTCCCATGTCTTCTTCCAGACTCCAACATCTCCGTCAGCTGGCCCTAATTCGACAGGGCGGTCGCTGTTTCTATTGCCGCCAGCTCATGTGCACAGACGACACGCCTCTCTTCGCGCAGAAGCTCGGCATCACCGCAAGGCAGGCTATGTCGTTGCGATGCACGGCCGAACATCTCCGCGCCCGGCAGGACGGAGGGCGCGACACCGCCGACAACATCGTTGCGGCCTGTTTCTTGTGCAATAAGCGTCGCCATCAGGGCCGCCCAAATCGCGCACCCGATGCGACCACTTATGCCGCCCGCGTACGCGAGCGTGTGGCACTCGGAAAGTGGCACCCCGCAGGCCTGCGCGCACTGAAGAGTACCTCGCCAACGCAAGCGTCCGGTGCCTCGGAGTGAGCGCCGTAAGCGCAGCAGCACCCGGCCCCACTACACTGGGCCCCATGCAAACCCTGCCCCGCCTCGGCCTCGCCACCCCGGCCCTGCTGGGCCTGTCCGCCCTGTGGCTCACGGCCTGCCAGCCGGCCGAGCCCGAAGTGCCTCCGGACCCTCCGGCCAAGACAGCTGCGGACCTGCTCGCTCGGTTCGAAGCGGACGTGAAAGCATGCACCTCCCTCGTTCGCGTCCTTGAATCGGATCGCGCTTTCGTGGAGTCTTTTCAGTCAGCCCAAGTCCGAAGCGCGCAGCCCGTCGAAGCGCTGCTGCGCAAATCGGCCGTCGCACGCTCGCCCGAAGTGGCGTACTTCCTGAGCCATGAAAAGTACATGATGCTGGGCGTCGATTTCCATGGCGATCCATGGGCGGTCGCCTGGGTGAGCAAGGAGCCGATCTTCTGCGCACCCAGCTTCGAGCGACTCTTGGAGGCTGAGGCCATGGGTGAGTCTGGTGAAGCCTGGCGCATCCGCTTGTTTTTCCTGGACAGGGCGCTCGAAAATCTGAGTCCGCCCTGGGACGAAGGCGCAGGCGGCATGGTGGAGTTCGATCACTTCAAGACCTATGTCCTGGAAGCATCCCGACGCTATACCGGCGCTCAACAGGCAGCGTTTTACGCGTGGGCTGGGAAAGCGGTCAAGGTGCTGGACGAAAGCCGCAAGGACGTCACGGAAGGCGCTGCAGGCCTGACGAGCCAGCAACAGCACCAGATGATGGACGAACGCATCACCTTCCTGCGTCAGCTCGCTCAGCCCGCCAAATGACCCACTACAGGCCAGTGGGCTGAATCAGGTCCAAGGAACGAACCCCGTGCACGACTTCTGATCCATAACTGCAAGGAATCCTATGAGCCCCACCGCACCCACCAAGATGACCTTCCACGTGGAAACCCGCCGCGTGGACGCGCACGGCAGCCTGGCGCGCTGCAAGAGCGCCGAGATCGCGCTGGACACGGACCTAGCGGGCACGCTGCGCCGCAAGTGACCTCGCGCGCTGTGTGCGGATTCAGTCCTGCCCCGGCGCCTGCGACGCTGCCAGGTAGGTCTTCAGCCGCCACTGTTGCTGCTGCTCATGCAGCTGCGGCAGGTGGATGGAGAACTCGGCCAGGTCCAGGGCGGCGGCATCTTCCTTGAAACGCTCACGCAGGCCCGGCAGATCGGCGGCCAGCTTGACGCGGGCCCGGCCCACGGCGCCTAGCGCCGCCTTGCGCAGCGTTTGGTCCTTGGGGTTCTTGCGCAGGGCCACCGAGGCATTGCGCAGCAGCACCAGCGTGCCCTGCACCGAGGCGGCCTGGCCCAACGCGTCGATCAGGCAACGACGGCCGGCAGCGGTGAAGTCGACGCTGCGGGCGGCCGGGTTGTCGGCACGCTGCGCGTCGCAGACGCGGTAGCGGGTATCGTCCTGCTGCTCCTGCGCCTGGCGCTGGGCCAGCCAGCTTTCGGCCGGCGTTGGCTGGTGCGCCGGATCGGACCACGCGGGCCCACCCGCGGCCAGCGCGGTGACGAAAACAAACAAGGCGGCGAACTTCATGTTGTGCTCCTCCAGATACCAGTGGGGGCAGTATGGAGAAGCGGCGCCCATCTGGCATCCCCCCGCCCGTGCGTAATTCACACCCGGCCACGAAAGCGCTGCGAACTATTACCGCTTTGGCAAGGTGCCGTGGTTTCCTGCACAAAAGCGGCCGCAGACCAGGCGCTGCCGTGGCTGACGGCCCGCATGAATAATGGCGGGCATCCCCCGCCCTTCCCCCATGGCCCGCCGTCCCCACTACCACGTCTACGTCATCGAGCTGTCGAAGGACGTGCTGTATGACGCCAGGTTCAGGAAGAACAACCCCAACTACGTGGACGGCAAGCCCTGCGTCTACGTGGGCATGACGGGCCTGGACCCGGACGTGCGCTTCGACAAGCACATGGCCGGCATCCAGGCCAACCGCTATGTGACGAAGTACGGCCTGCGCCTGCTGCCCGATCTGTACGAGGGCTTCAACCCCATGCGCTACGACGACGCCGTGGACAAGGAGATCGAGATCGGCATCGACCTGCGCTCGGCGGGTTTTGGCGTCTGGCAGGCCTGAGGCCCACCGGGGCGCCTGCCCCATCGCCCAGGCGGTATGTACACCCCTGTCCGTGTGCAGGATGTCGACTAAACTGCTGGGTACGGCGCGCGTTTCGCGCCCCTCCCCGCCCGTGCAACTCGATCCCACCACCCTGATTTTTCTGAACGTCGTCAACCTGTTGGCGATGTCGCTGGCCCTGCCGCTCGTCATGGGGCAGAACCTGAGCCCGGCCGCGCGCCTGGCCCGCACCTCGCTGATGCTCAAGGCCGGGATCTGGGTGGCGCTGGCCTTGACCAGCCGCTGGGCCGGCCTGTGGCCCGACCGGCTGCTGTCCACCCTGGCGCTGGCGCTCATGGGGCTGAGCAATGTGCTGATCTTCCGGGCGCTCGACCATTGGCTGGGGCCGCGCCCGCTGGGCCGGCTGCTGGTGGCGCTGGCCGTGCTCATGCCCCTGGGTTTTGCGCTGAGCTTCGACAACTACCCGGTGCGCGTGGGCTGGTTCAGCCTGCTGCTGACGGGGCAGTTGCTGATCATGGCGCGTGCCGTGCTGCTGCCCGCGCCGGACAGCAACAGCGAAGGCGGCTGGCGTTTCCTGCTGCTGGGCTGCCTGAGCGTGATGGCGGTGCTGACGGCCACGCGCGGCATCCTGGGGGTGTTCAACCCGGAGATCAGCCCCGCCTTCCACACACCCTCGCCCCTGCTGCTGCTGACGCTGGTGGCCACCAATGTGACACTGGTGCTGGGCAATATCGCCATCCTGGCGGCCTGGCGCGAGGAGGCGCAGCAACAGCTGCGCACCCTGGTCATCACGGATGCGCTCACGGGCCTGTTCAACCGCAACGGCTGGTCCGAGCAGGCCGGGCGCGCGCTGCGCTACGCGCAGCGTTACGGCCAGCCCCTGTCGCTGCTGATGATCGACCTGGACCACTTCAAGCGCGTCAACGACACCTACGGTCACGAGACCGGCGACGCGGCGCTGGTGTTCTTCGGCGGCCTGTTGCGGCGTTGCCAGCGCGGCGGCGACGTGATCGCCCGCCTGGGCGGCGAGGAGTTCTGCGTGCTGCTGGCGCATGCCGACACGGAGGCCGCCCAGGCCTTTGACCGGCGCCTGCGCACCGAGCTGGCCCGCACGGTGCCCGAGGCACTGCGCGACGCGCTGGACTTCAGCACCGGCCATGCGCTGGGCAGCGGCCGGGACGAGACACTGGAGTCGCTCATGGCACGTGCGGATGCGGCCCTCTACCGCGCCAAGTACGCCGGCCGCAGCCAGATGGTCTCGGCCGAGCGGGCACCGCTGTCGCCGGTCGACGTGGCGCCCGGAACGGCCACGGCCTGAAAGACTGCGGGAAACGGCTGCCCGGCGGGCGTAACGGTCAAACCCGGGGCATAAAATTCAGCGGCCACATATCTCTCGACCTCCGTGCAACTCGATCCCACCACCCTGATTTTTCTGAACGTCGCCAACCTGCTGGCGATGTCACTGGCCCTGCCCTTGGTGATGGGGCAGAACCTGAGCCCGGCGGCGCGCAGCGCGCGCGCCTCGCTGATGATCAACGGGGCCGCCTGGCTGGCATTGATCCTGGCCGGCTTCTGGCGCGAGCGGTGGCCGGACTGGCTGCTCTCCAGCGTGGCCATGGGCCTGCTGAGCTTCAGCAACTGGCTGGTCTACCAGGCGCTGAGCCACTGGCTGGGGCCGCGCCCGCTGGGCCGCTTGTTGCTGGTGCTGGTGCTGGCCACGCCGCTGGGTTATGCGCTGAGCTTTGGCAGCTACCCGGTGCGGGTGGGCTGGGCCAATCTGCTGATCGCGGGGCAGTTGCTGATTCTGGCGCGCGCCACGCTGCTGCCGGTGGACCGCGAGTTCGGCAAAGGCAACTGGCGCTTCCTGATGTTCGGCTGTGTCGGCCTGATGGCCATCCTCACCGCGCTGCGCGGCATCCTGGGCGCCTGGTTCACCGAGCTCTACCCCTTTTTCCGCGCGCCCACGCCCGTCAACCTGACGGCGCTGGTGGCGGCCAACGTGACGCTGGTGCTGGGCAATATCGCCATCCTGGCGGCCTGGCGCGAGGAGGCGCAGCGCCAGCTGCGCACCCTGGTCATCACGGATGCGCTCACCGGCCTGCTCAACCGCAACGGCTGGGCCGAGCAGGCGGACCGGGCCCTGCGTTATGCACAGCGCCACGGCTATCCGCTGTCGCTGCTGATGATCGACCTGGACCACTTCAAGCGCATCAACGACACCCACGGCCACGAAGCCGGCGACGCGGCGCTGGCCTTCTTCGGCGGCCTGCTCAGGCAGTGCCAGCGCGCGGGCGACGTGAACGCGCGCCTGGGCGGCGAGGAGTTCTGTGTGCTGCTGGCGCACGCCGACACCGCGGCCGCGCAGGCTTTTGACCAGCGCCTGCGCGCCGAGCTGGCCAAGGCCGCGCCGCAGGCCATCCACTTCAAGCTGGACTTCAGCACCGGCCAAGCGCTGTGCCGCGACCGGCACGAGTCGCTGGAGTCGCTCATGGCCCGCGCCGATGCGGCGCTCTACGGCGCCAAGCACGCCGGCCGCGGCCACATGGTGTCAGCCGAGACACAGGCGAGCTGAGGCATGGCGGCACTCACCCTGCGCCCGGTGAACCCCGATGTGCGCAGCGTGCACGGGCCTGACGGCACGCACCTGGGCTATCTCAAGCGCATCGGCACGGTCTGGAAATTCAAGGCCATCGGGTTCGACGCCACGGGCCAGGTGATCCCCGGGGGCGGCCCGCTGACCGACAAGCACAACACCCCCTTTGCCAGGCCGGACGCCGCCGAGGTGAGCGCCGGGCTGGGTGTCACGCCCCTGGGCTAAGCTTGGGGTTGACCCACAAGGAAACACCATGAAAAAACTCAAGGTCCAGATCCATCTGGAGATGACCGTCCCCGACGACTGGGAGCTGGTCCAGACCTCCGAAGGCACGCCCGTCCTGCGGCTGCCCAACGGTCAGTTCATGGACCTGGCCATCGAGCCGCTGTTTGCCAGCGACCCCGAGGAGACCTGGAGCAGCACGGACAGCGACGACGCGCTCAACGACATCCTGGACATGGTGGAGAGCGAAGAGATCGTCTACGAGTTCGTGACGCACTGAGACACCTGCCCCGACGCGGGCATGCCGCTCAGCGGGTTTTCTCGACCGGGTTGGCCGTCAGCGCGCTGGCCGGATAGGCCCGCATGAATTCCCTGGCCTTCTCGGGGCGCGCGCCGAGCCAGGCCTCATAGGCACCTTCGTTCAGGATGGCCGGCATGCGTTTTTCGCTGCCGGGCTGCTGGTAGCGGTGCATCAGCGCGTGGCTGTTGGCGTTCACCGTGAGCAGGGTGTAGCTGACGATGACCTCACCGTCTGCCCCCACCCAACGCTCCCACAGGCCCGCCACGCCCATGGGCTGGCCGTCCACCCGGGCGATGCGGGTGGGCACGGCCTTGCCGCTGCGCCAGTCGTCCTCCAGGAAGGCCATCATGGGCACGATGCAGTACTGGCCGGCCAGCCAGGCATCGCGGAAGTTGTTGGAGGTGGTGACGATCTCCGTGCGCGCCACGTCCAGTTTGGTCGAGCGCAACTTGGCGTCCGAGGCCGATTTGACCCAGCGCGGCACCAGGCCCAGCTGCCCGGCCACCAGCTCGCGCACCGCGGGAGCCTCCCCGGCGCCCGTTTCGCCGGCTGGCGCCAGGCGGATGAACACCCCGGGTTTGCGCGGCCACACCTGCCGCTCCACGGGGGCGGTGGGCGCGGCCACACGGAAAACATCGGGGTACAGCGCAGCGGTTTGAACGCTCTCGTATTGGACACTCATGGGCCCATGCTAGCGCACGGCGGCGCGGCACACCGTGCGGTGCGCGGCGCCTCGTCCTTGCGCTGTCTGCACTCTAGGAGTGTGTTGCTGCTTTCCATACCCCATGAACATGGGGGTCCCCCATGTTCATGGGAGGCGATCGCGTATGCGGAATGTGGTCCGAAGCGCGAAGCTGCGGTACAACCATGGCATGAACGAACTCGCCTTCAGCGCGCCCGCCGAGCGCAACAAGAAACCCATCCTCGATGTGCTGCGCACGCTGATACCCGCAAAGGGCCGCGCGCTGGAGATCGCTTGCGGCACGGGACAGCACGTGGTCTGGTTCGCCGCCAACCTGCCGCAGTGGACGTGGCAGCCCACGGACGTGACGGCCGATCTCTTTCCGGACATCATGGTGCGCATCGGTGAGGCGAGGTTGTTCAACGTGCAGCCACCGCAGCTGCTCAATGTGCTGACCGGTTCCTGGCCCACCGAGTACGAACGCCATGACCTGATCTACTGCGCCAACATGCTGCACATCGCACCCTGGGCCTGTTGCGCGGGCCTGATGCGCGGCGCCGCCGAGCATCTCGCCAAGGACGGATACCTGGTGACCTACGGGCCCTACCTGGAAGACGAGGTGCCCACCGCGGAGGGCAACCTGAAGTTCGACGCCGCGCTGCGCGCCGAAAACACGGACTGGGGTATCCGCCGGCGCGAGGACGTGGAGAGCGTGGCCCGCGCCGCCGGCCTGAAGCTGGCCGCGCGCCATGCCCTGCCGGCCAACAACCTGCTGCTGGTCTGGAACCGGGCGGCCTGAGCCCTGGGCGACGGGGTGTCCGTTCGGCGTAAGCGCGCCACCTGATAATGCGCCCGTGGACATCACAGAATTTGTCGTTTGGTCTTCCATGCTGGGGGGTCTGTTGACCCTGGCGGCGATCGCCATGGTCAATGCCCTGGCCACGCGCAACGCCAATTCCCTGCGTTATCTGATCTTCGTGGTCGTCACCGGCGCCAGCAGCCTGATGCGCACCGGCCTGCCCGAAGCGCTCTTTCCCGGGGCGCCACAAGGCGCCATGGACCTGCTCAAGGTCTGCACCGGGCCGCTGAGCGCCGCCCTGGTGCTGCACTACCTGGGCATCTGGCTGGGCGGCCCGGATGTGGACCCGGTCACCCACCGCATCACGCGCTGGGGCTCCGGGCTCATGCTGACGGCCGCCCTGGTGCTGGGCCTGCTGGTGCCGCTGACGCCCGCCGAGCATTTTCATCAGCTGCTGAACGCCACCGCGGTCATCACGGTGATCGCCGTGATGCTGGGCCTGGCCACGTCGGTGCGCGCGGCGCTGCTGGGCGACCCGCTGGCGCCCTGGGTGGTACTGGCCGGCATCTGCCTGGCCCTGGAGGTACTGGGGCTGTGGGTACGCAGCCTGGAACTGGAAGGCTTCGGCCTGGGCACCTGGATCCTGACGGCGGTGTGCACGGTGGCCTATTTTCTGGTCGGCTCCGTGGTGGTCATCAAGCGCATCCGCAAAACCCGCGAGCTCGAACACCTGGCCACGCTGCCCACGGGGAACGATCCGGCCACGGGCCTGCCCACCGGCTCCATGCTGCTGTCCGAGGTGGCGCATGCCTTCTGGCGCACGGCCCGCCTGCGCGGCGAATGCACGGTGGTCTGTCTGCGCCTGAACAATCTGTATGGGCTCGGTGAAGCCGACAGCCGTACCGCCGAGCCGCAGATTCTGGCGACCATGGCGGCGCGCATCCGGCGCGCCGCCGGGTTTCGCTGCATCGTGGGGCTCTATCACTCGCGCTGCTTTGTCGTGGTGATCTCCGCAGACAAGCGCCGCCAGTACGTCGGATTGACGGTGGCGCGGCTGCGGAGCCTGGCCGCGGAGCCCCTGACCGTGACCAGCAAGGACGGCACCCAACAGGATTTCTGGCCCCGGGTGGGCGTGGGTGTCGTCACGCTCGATCCGCAGCGCGCCCATCCCATGGTGGTCATCGACGAGGCCGAACGCCAGGCCCTGGGCCCGCCCCTGCGGCACGGCCGCTCGGAAGACGATATTGCGACCCGGCCCAGCGACAGCCTGGCCACCACGGACAACGCCGCGCTGTAGACGCCGGAAACGCACCGGGATGTCGACCGCGAGGTCCAGGCCGGGCTCTCCTAGAGTGCTTCATTTTTTATAGCAACTAAATCGTTGCTCACTGCCAACTTCGTCACGCTGCAAGCGCGTGTCGCCCCGACAAGACGGGGATAATTGCGGCATGGATATGGCAGAGAACACCATCTGGGCCATCATGGCCGGCGGCGTGTTGTCGCTGGTCCTGCTGGCCGCCGCCGACACCGTGGTGACACGCAGCCTGGGCGCTGCGCGCAACATGCTGCTGATCTTCGTGATCGGCAGCACCTGCATCTTTCTCTCCGGCCTGCCCGAGGCGGTTTTTCCCGGCCTGCCCGAACGCCTCATGATGGTGCTCAAGACGGGCTTTGGCCTGCTGAGCAGTGCGCTGGGCCTGCGCTTCCTGGGCATCTGGGCCGGCGGCGACCGCGAGGACCACCTGGTCCACCGGCTCACGGTCTGGGGTGCCTACGGCATGCTGATCGCGTCGCTGGTGATGACCTTACTGGCCACGCTGGTAGCGCCCCAGGACTTCCACGGCCTGCTGATGCTGACGGCGGGGCTCAACGCCATTGCGGTGGTGCTGTGCATGGTGATCGCCGTGCGCGCCGCCGTGCTGGGTGACCCGCTGGCGCGCTGGCTGGTGCTGGCCTGCCTGATCCTGGCGGGCCTGATGGCCGGCCTGTACCTGCATGCCCTGAAGGTCCCGGGCATCGGCCTGGGCCTGCAGGCCCTCACCGCGGCCAGCGCGGTGCTCTTCCTGCTGATCGTGATGGTGCTGATCGTCGTGCGCAACCGCCAGCAGCGCCAGCTGGTACGGCTGTCGCGCCTGGAGATGGGCTGGGACCCGGCCACCGGCCTGCCCACCGGCGCCAAGCTGCTGAGCGAGGTGGAGCACGCCTTCTGGCGCACCGGCCGGCTGCACGGCCATTGCGTCGTGGTGGGCATCTACCTGAGCAATCTGTACGAGCTGGGCGACTCCCTGGGCCGCACCAGCGACAACCAGATCCTGGCCGCCACGGCCGCACGCATCCGTCGCGCGGCGGGCTTTCGCTGCGTGGTGGGCATCTACCACCCGCGCTGTTTCATCGTGGTGTTCTCCGTCGACCGCAAGCGCACCTTCAACGATAACTACATCACCCGCCTGCTGGGCCTGCTGACGCAGCCGCTGCAGGTGGTGGGCAGCAAGGACCAGCGCCAGCCCTTCGTTCCCCAGGTGGGCATTGCCTTGCGCACGGTGCAGCCCGACCACTCCGTGCCGCAGGAGGTGATCGACGAGGTGGAGCACGAGGCCATGCAGCAGGTTCGTCGCCCGCTGCCTGCCGACCGGATCGACACGACCTGGTAGGCCGCAGCGGCAGCGCCCCCCGCCGCTGCGCCACCCCGGGGTGAGACACCCCCATAAAAACGAGCAACAAGTTCGTCGAACCCCGCGGGTATCGCTTCATTCATAATGCCGCATGCCCGTTTCCGAAGTCGCCGTCTGGTCTTCCATGCTCGGGGGTCTGCTGACCCTCACGGCGCTGGCCATGGCCGACGCGCTGTTCAACCGCAAGCGTGGCTCGGCGCGCAACCTGGTTTTCGTGGTGATCGCCGGCGCGAGCTGCGTCGTGATGAGCGGCCTGCCCGAGGTGCTCTGGCCCGGCCTGCCGCAGTGGCTGCTGCAGCTCCTCAAGGGCAGCCTGGGGCCGCTGGCCGGCGCCATGGCCCTGCATTACCTGGGCATCTGGCTGGGCGGCAGCCGCGAGGATCGCACGGTCTACCGCATCACCACCTGGGGTGCCGGCGCGCTGTTCCTGGCGTCCGTGGTGCTGGCCGCCATGGTGACAGGGGCCAGCCCCGAGGAATTCCAGCAGTTGCTGCTGCTCACAGCCGCAGTCAACATGGCCGCTGCGGTAATGGGCCTGGTGGCCACGCTGCGCGCCGCCACGCTAGGGGACCCGCTGGCGCGCTGGATGGTGCTGGCCTGCGTGTTGCTGGCCGCCCTGGTGACCGGCATGTACCTGCGCGGGTTGAACGTGCCGGGCTTCGGCCTGGGCACCTGGATCTTCACGGCGACGATCGCCGTGGTGTATTTCCTGGCCTGCAGCGTGCTGGTCTTCGTGCGCAACCGCCAGCAGCGCCAGCTCACGCGGTTGTCGCGCCTGCAGGTCGGCGCCGACCCGGCCACCGGCCTGCCCACCGGCTCGCTGCTGCTGTCCGAGGTGGAACACGCCTTCTGGCGCACGGCGCGCCTGCACGGCACCTGTACCGTGGTAAGCCTGCACCTGCGCAATCTCTACGAGCTGGGCCAGGCGGCCGGCCACGGCGTGGAACACCAGATCCTGGCCGCGATGGCCGCACGCATCCGCCGCGCGGCGGGCTTTCGCTGCGTGGTGGGCCTGTACCACCCGCGCTGCTTCGTGGTGGTGATCTCCACCGACTCGCGCCACGAGTTTGTCAGCGAGACGATCGCGCGGCTGCGCGCCACGGTGGGCCGACCGCTGATGGTGGTGGGCCGTGACCAGAGCCGGCACGATTACACGCCGCAGCTGGGCGTGGGCATCGTCACGCTGGAGCAGCCGGGCGAGGCCGTGCCGCTGGACATACTCAACGAGGCCGAGCGCCTGTCCCTGGGCTCGGACGGCGGCAACGTCTCCTCGCCGCCTTCGGTGCGCCCGTCGCAGGACGCGATCGACACCGCCTGGTAAAAGGCTGTTCAGGGTCTCCCAGGGGCCGCGGCGCGGATAATGCCGTGCCATGAACCTCCTCACCACCCTCTTTCCCCTGGGCTGGCAGCACTACCTGCTGGGCGGCCTGCTGATCGGGCTGGGCACGGCCCTGCTCTTCGTCTTCACCGGCCGCATCGGCGGCATGAGCACGGTGTTTTCCAGCAGCTGGTCGTACCTGGTGCGCCGGCCGTTTTTCCAGCAGCCGCGTTTCGTGGACAGCCGCGGCTGGCGCCTGGTCTACGCGGCCGGGCTGATCGTCGGTGCGCTGGTGTGGTGGCTGGGTTTTGCCGGCGGTGCCGCGCAGGGCACGCAGGTGCCGGCCTGGCAGCTGGCGGTGGGCGGCTTCTTCGTGGGCTACGGCGCACGCCTGGGCAATGGCTGCACCTCGGGCCACGGCATCTGCGGCCTGGGCTCGCTGCAACTGCCTTCGCTGGGCGCGGTGCTGACCTTCATGGCCACGGCCTTCCTGACGGCGAACCTGGCCGCGAGGTGGCTGGCATGAGCGCCGCACGGCCGCCCGAAGGCGCTCGTACCGCAGTGCACAGCACGGAGGTTGCCCGATGAGCACACACAACAACGCCAAGAGCGCGCTGGCCACGCTGGCCGCAGGCGCCCTGTTCGGCTTCGGCCTCTCCTACGCCACCATGGTCAGGCCCGAGGTGGTGCTGAGCTTCCTGCGCTTTGAAGACTGGGGCTTGATGCTGGTGATGGGCGGCGCGGTGCTGGTGACCCTGCTGGCCTACAAGGTGCTGCCCCGCTTCATCAACCGCCCGCTGCTGGGCGGCTACTTCCACACCCATCCCAGCAACTGGAACCGCGACACCGCTGTCGGCGCCGCGCTGTTCGGGGTGGGCTGGGGCTTGTGCGGCGTGTGTCCCGGCCCGGCCATCGCCGGCCTGGGCACGGGCAACTGGGACCTGCTGTGGGCGCTGGGCGGCATCGCCCTGGGCGCGCTGGTGCAGGGCTTGCGCGCGCGCGGCTGAACTCGCACCCATCACCTGGGTGACAGCGGCCCGGGCCGGGCGCAGGCATGCTCTGTCCAAATTGGGAAGGAACCTCCATGGATGCCACCGCCAGCCGCTTCTGCGTCAACCGCGCCGACCTGCACGCCACCCGCCTGCTGCCCGACCCCGACGCCCCCACCGCGCGGACCCTGGCCGAGGGCGAGTTGCGCCTGCAGGTGTTGTCCTTCGCGCTGACGGCCAACAACATCACCTACGCCGCCTTTGGCGACAAGATGAAGTACTGGCAGTTCTTCCCCAGCGGCGCCGAGGGCTGGGGCTGCATCCCGGTCTGGGGTTACGCCGAGGTGGTGGAGTCGCGCAACGCAGAGGTGGCCACCGGCCAGCGTGTCTATGGTTACCTGCCCATGGGCCGCTACCTGGTGGTGCAGCCCGCGCGCGTGAACCGGCGTGGGTTCGTCGACGCCTCGGCGCACCGGCGCGAGCTGGCCGCGATCTACAACCAGCTGGTGTTCTGCGCGGCCGACCCGGCCTACGACCCCGCACGCGAAGGCCAACAGGCGGTGCTGCGCCCGCTGTTCACCACCTCCTTCCTGATCGACGACTTCATGGCGGAGAACGATTTCTTCGGCGCGCGCCAGCTGCTGCTGTCCAGCGCATCGAGCAAGACCGCCTACGGCACGGCCTTCTGCCTGGCGCGCCGCGCCGGTGGCCCGACGGTGCACGGGCTCACCTCGGCCGGCAACCTGGACTTCACACGCGGGCTGGGTTGTTATGGCGCCCTGACGCGCTACGAGGAGGTGACAACCCTGGACCCGGGTCTGCCCACGGTCTACATCGACTTCGCCGGCGATGCCGGCCTGCGCCGCACCATCCACGGCCATTTCGGCGCGGCCTTGAAGTACAGCTGTTCGGTGGGCGGCAGCCACTGGGAAGCGCTGGGCGGCGCCGGCGGCCTGCCCGGGCCGCGGCCCGAGCTGTTCTTTGCCCCGGCCCAGGGGAAGAAACGCAGTGCACCGCCGCCCGAAGGTTGGGGAGCGGCGGGTTTCGAAGAGCGCCTGGGTGAGGCCTGGTCGGCTTTCATGCAGAAGGTGAACGACCCCGCGCAGCCCTGGCTCGTGATCCACGCAGACCGGGGCGCCGAGGCCGTGAGCGCGGCCTACCAGCAACTGCTGGCCGGGCGCAGCGATCCGCGTGTCGGGCTGATGCTGGCCTTCTGAGGCCCTGCTAAGGCGTGACGCTGGCCGGCAGCTCGGCCTTGGTCAGCAGCTTGCGGATGTCGAGCAGCTTGGCCTTGAGACGGCGCTGGTTGACCGGGCCGGTGCGCAACAGCATCTTCTGCCCGGCGCTGAGTGCCTGCAGCTTCTCGTCGGAGAACTCGTAGCGGGTCCAGGGGCGCTCGGAGGCGATGGGGCCCTTCACCTCCACCAGGGTCACGGCCAGCGGGCCTTCGATCACCGGGGTGCTGAGCAGCTGGTCGATGACGGCGACCAGGCGGTCGTTGAAATAGGCCTTGGGGTAACCCAGCTCCACATAGGCCTGCTGGAACAGCGGGTAGAGCGAAACGTAGAGTTGCACGGCCTTCTTGCTGTCCACCGATTCGATGAACTGCACCAGGGGCACGTAGCGCTGCCCGTTGTCGGGGTTGATGATGTCGCCTTCGCCCTGCTTGAGCGTGGTGAAACGCCCGGCGGTCGGGTGCACGGGCCACATGCTGGGCGCGGCGTGTTCGCGCCCCAGGTTGTCCACCGTGGCCACGGCGCGGCGCACGAAACTCTCCAGCAGCACGAAGGTCTGCACGTTCTTGCGGCCTACCAGGGCGTTGAGGTCCTGCTGCAGGCGCGCGTCGGACTGGCCCAGGGCGGGCAGCGGCCGCGGGGGCGCCTCGGTGGTCTCGATGGCCTGCACCGGATGGCGGATGGGATCGTTGGATGGCACGGGCGAGACCGTGAGCTCCGCACCGCCGCTGACGGGCTGGGTGACGGGCACCGGCTTGGGCACGGGCGGTGCCGGCTGCGGCCAGAGCAGCCAGGCGATGAGGCCGACCAGCACGGCGGTGACGAGGAAGGCCAGGGCGATTCTGCTGCTTCTGTTCATGGACGCACGCCGATGCAGGGTTGCGGGACGGTCATGCTAGCACCACGTCATGGCGGCTCCAAGAGATGTGCGTGTCGATTTGTAATGCGGCCGGTTTTCTGGCTTACCATGCGGGTCAGGTGCCGTTCCGGGACCGCAACCCATGGAGGACTTATGGCCAAAGGTGAACAACGCAGCAACAAGATGGCAAAGAAACCGAAGAAAGACACTTCGCCACCCAAGACATCGACCTCCGACCGCCCGATGCCGCCGGTCACCGCCGTCATTCCGCGCGGCAAGGAAAAGAACAAATAAGACCGGCCAGCCGGTGTCCGCCAGCGCAGCGGACGAGTGACGACAGGGCTAACGCCCACCAGGAGACATCATGAGCCAGCCGCCCTGCAAGATCCTCATCCTCGGCGCGTCCTACGGTTCGCTGCTGGGCATCAAGCTGGTCATGGCCGGCCACCAGGTCACCCTGGTGTGCCTGCCCCATGAGGTGGAGCTGATCAACCGCGAAGGCATCCGCGTGCGCCTGCCCCTCAAGGGCCGCGAAGGCCTGGTGGAACTGGATTCGCGCCGTTACCCGGGACAGCTCCTGGCTGCGGGCCCGGCCGATGTGAAACCTGCCGACTACGACCTGGTGGGCCTGGCCATGCAGGAGCCGCAGTACCGCAGCCCCGGCGTGCGCGAACTGCTCGATGCTGTGGCCAGGTCGAAGGTGCCGTGCATGTCCATCATGAACATGCCGCCCCTGCCCTATCTGGCACGCCTGCCCGGCGTGGCCACCGAAGCCTGCCGCGGCGCCTACACCGACCCCACGGTGTGGGACAGTTTCGACCCGGCCTGCATGACGCTGTGCAGCCCCGACCCGCAGGCCTTCCGCCCGCCGGAGGAACAGGTCAACGTGCTGCAGGTGCGCCTGCCCACCAACTTCAAGGCGGCGCGTTTCGTCTCCGACGCACACACCGCCATGCTGCGCCGCCTGCAGGCCGACATCGAGGCGATCCGCTTCGAGGTGGACGGCCAGCCCGTCGAACTGCCGGTGAAGCTCAAGGTGCACGATTCGGTCTTCGTGCCGCTGGCCAAGTGGAGCATGCTGCTGGCCGGCAACTACCGCTGCGTGACGCCGCAAGGCGTGCGCCCCATCAAGGAAGCGGTGCACAGCGATCTGGCCGCTTCGCGTGCGGTCTACAACTGGGTCGGTGATTTGTGCAAGTCGCTCGGCGCGAAGGACGAAGACCTGGTGCCTTTCGAGAAATACGCCGCGGCCGCGCAGGGACTGGCCAGCCCGTCGTCCGCCGCGCGCGCGCTGTATGCCGGCGCGCCCAACATTGAACGCGTGGACCGCCTGGTGCAGGCCATCGCCACCCAGAAGGGCCAACGCCACCCCGCCGTGGACGAAGTGGTGGCGCTGGTGGACGCGCAGCTGGAACGCAACCGCGCGGCAAAGAAGTAAGTCGCGCCTCAGCGGCTGCTGTCCTTGCCGAGCCAGACCACACCGCTCCAGTTCAAGGGGTTGAGGTCGCGGTCCCGGGCAAAGTCCAGGTCGCCGCTGGGAAGCTTCCAGCGCAGGACCGGGTTGCCCTTGTCGGTCGCCCCGCCGGAACCGGGCTCCCCATAACGGGCCAGCAGTCGCTTCTTCATGCCCACATGGCGCCACCAGGGCACATGCACCACGGCCACGCTGAGGCGGCCCTTGTTGAAAAAGAGTGCCAGCGTCAGTGCTGCATTGCCGTCCACCGCGTCTATCGGGGCATAGCAGACGCGATCGCCCAGCCCATTAAATTCCTTGGGCTGGCCAAAACAATCCAGATTGACGCCCGTGAAGTGCCGGCGCGTAGCGGCTTCGTCCATGTCCACGGACAGTTGTTCGTAGCGCATGGTGATCTGCGGCGAGGTTTCGCGCAAAGCACTCTGGTAGACATGGAGACGGTCATAGCTGAGTGCCAGCACCAGCCCACCGGCGCCCAGCATGAGCACGAGCAGGTATTTGAAAAAGCGGCCAATGACTTCAGTCATCTTGATGTTCCTCCCTGACGGGCGATCTTAACGGTCGCGCAGGCGAGAGAACAAGAACCGCACGCCGGCCCCGTGCCATCCGCGGCGGGCGGACGTCCCGCGAACGGGGGGCGATCCGTCTCAGGGCTGGTGGTAGGCCTGCACGGTCCCCCAGGCCACGGTCTGCAGATGGCGAGCCGTCACCGCCGCCCCGCCCCGACCGTCTTTACACAAGCGACAGGTAAAAGACGGGCTGACCCGTCGGCTGAGCGCCGGCCGGCCGCGTTAGACAGGGCATGACGAGGAGCAAGACCATGAAAAGAACGCTGGTTCTGGCCGGCGCCCTGCTCGCCACCGGCCTGTGCGCCGCGCAGGAGCAGGGGCTGGTACTGTCTTCCACCCCGGTGGTGCAGCAGGTGCCGGTGCCGCGCCGGGTGTGCAGCACCGAGCAGCTTGCGGTGCAGCCACCCCGCAGCGGCGCGGGAGCGGCCATCGGCGCGATCGCGGGCGGCATCGTCGGCAACGCGGCCGGGCAAGGCTCAGGGGCGGCCACGGTGCTGGGCGCCATCGGTGGCGCGGTGATCGGCGACCGCATCGAAGGCACCCCACCCACCGAGCTGCACGAGGTGCAACGCTGCGGCGTGCAGACCTTCTACGAAAACCGCACGGTGGGCTACCGCGTGGTCTATATCTACGCCGACAAGGAATACACGGTGCAACTGCCCTACGACCCGGGCCAGACCATCGCGCTGCGCGTCTCGCCGGCAGACCTGGGCGAGCCCGGCGCGCCCCCGCCCGAACCCATCGTGACGGCGCCGGTGTATGCGCCGCCCGTGGTCGTCGCACCACCGGTCTACTATGTGCGCCCTTATCCTTATGCCTATCCCTACCCGTACTACCGTTACCCGTCTGCGGGGGTTCAACTGTACTTCGGTGGCGGCTACCCGCGACACGGCGCCTCACGCCACCACGGCCACGGTCATGGCCACAACCCCGGGAACATAGGCCGGCGTTGAGCGCCGAAGCTAGGCCGACGCGGTGGTGGTGTGGACCACCTTGGTATAGGGGTGCGGCTCGCCTTCGACCCACCAGTTGGCCCAGTAGCGGCCTTCACCACCCGCAGCGTCGGGCTGCAGGGTGAGGAAGTTGCGGCTGGCCTTGATGCAGCGGCCGGTGGCGGGAAACTCCAGCATGCGGGTGGTGATGCCGCGGTCGACCTGCTCCTCGTGGCGGGCCACGTGCTCCAGCACGAACACCTCCGTCGCTGAAGAGGTCGGGTGCACGATGCCGCTGCTGGTGAGCTGGTTGATGACACAGGCCTTGCCGCCCTCGCGCGTGGATTCGATCACGCCCAGCGCGGCCACATGCACGTCCCCTGAGAGGATGGTGACGCGCACGCCCCGGGCCGCAACCTGCAGCAGGCGGTGGATGAGGCGCAGGCGCTCGGCCTTGTGCGGCGTACTGGCCCAGTGGTCGCGCAGATCGTCCTCCATCTCCTGCTGGCCCGGCAGCACACCCAGCACCTTCTCGATCAGATCGAGCCCCGGGTGCACCACGGGGATGCTGCTCATGACGAAGAGGTGCTTCAAACCACCTGCGGCCTCCTGTGCCGCCAGCCACTGGTAGACGGCCGCCCAGCTCTTCGGGCTGAGCACCTGCTCGGCTTGCAGCACGCCACCGGTGGCCTGTGCATCGCCCGAGCGCGGGCGGCGCTCGCTGCGCATGTCCAGCACCAGCAGGCCCAGTTCGCCGATGCGCCAGGCGCTGTTGTGCTGGTCCTGCCCTGGCAGCGTGGCCGGCGGCAGCGCGCCCATGGCCTGCCGCTGGAACAGGGCGAAGGCATTGCACGCCACCTCGAAGATGCCCTGGTAGACGGGGCACTGGTGCTGCTCGTCCGGGTAGGAGCCCCAGCCGTCCATGATGTCGTGGTCGTCCCACATCATCACGGTGGGCAGGCGGGCCAGCATGCTCGCCACCTCGGGCTGGGACCAGCGGTCCAGGTAGATGCTGCTGAAATGGGCCTCGACCTTGCGGCGCAAGGTGGCGGTGAAAGCGGCCTTGAAACGCTTGTCGCGCGGCAGCGCGCACCAGGCCTTGAGCTCGGGGATCACGGCCCACATGGCGTCGCTGTAGACCTGGTCGCCGCCGAGCAGCAGCAGGTGCAAGGGCCCGTAGGCCTGGCTGTCGATGCGGTCCGTGCCCGCGTGCAGCCGGCCCAGGCGCGCCCACAGCGCGTTGGGTTCCTTGACCTTCTTCATCAGGGTCGGATCGGAAAAGCCGTTGCACGAGGCGTAGGCCATCGAGGGCATGGTGTCGCGCGCCGGCACGCAGAAGCCGTGCTGCTCGCCGCCTATGCTGTAGGCCACGTCCTGCGCGGCGGCCGTCTGCGCGACGGCGAACTCGAAACGCCAGGCCGTGCAGGTGCTGCCGGGCACACTCGCCTGCGCCACCTGCACGGGGCGGCCACCGGCCATGAGGACAGGCGCAGGGTCGGCGCTGTCCTGCACCCACAGGGCGCTGATGCGCCACTGGCCTTGTTCGCAGCCGAGAAATTGCAGGACGGGACCGAGTCGTTTCATGAAGCCTCCCTGTTGAACGATCGCGCGACTTTAGCCGCTCGGGCCTGCGCCGTCATCCCCTGAATGTGGGAGGGTACGCATGCTGCACAATGCCGACAGAACCACCCCCACGGGAGCCTGGACGATGAAGCACCTGCTGACGCTCTGCTGTTTTCTACTGCTGGCCTCGACAGCCCAGGCCAAGGATCCGCGCTGCATGAGCCAATACGATGCCGAGGCTGAGCGTATCCAGCGCGAGGCCATGGCCCGCGCCCCGGCCCCCGGCAGCGATCAGGCGACACAACGGCAGTTCATGCAGGGCATCCACACGCAACTGAAAGCCGCCGCGGACCGCGCCGAGGCCTGCGAAGCAGCCAGCCGGCCCAAACCCGGCAGCCCGGCCGCACAGGCCGCCGCAGCCCGCGCACAGCAGTGCACGGACACGGCGAACCGGGAGATTGATCAGGCCAGGGCGAGCATGCAGGCACAGGGCCGGCCGACCATGGAGCAACAACGCGCCTACCGTGAGGCGGAGGACCGCATCCTGGATGCCCGCGCGGACTGCCTGCGCCGGGCGCGCTAGGAACGACCCCGATCAGCCCAGCGCACGAAACATGGTGCGCTTGGTGTTGGTGAAGTGCGGGCGCGCGATGTTGCTCCAGGCGGTGTGGCGCACGGCCAGCCAGGGTGGTGAGCCCAGCACCTCGTCGCTCACCAGGTCGTAGCAGGCCAGCGAGACCGGGCCATGGTCGTGATTCAGACAGCGCAGCGCCAGGATGCAACCGGGCACCGCCGCCAGGCCCGGCATGTGCTCGGTGTCGTACCAGCGCGCGATCTCGTCCATCCAGCCCTCTTCAGGATCCGTCTCGACCACGTAGTGGCAGCTCGGCACCTGCGCGGACGAATGGCCCGGCGCCTCGAAGACCAGTTGCAGCCGCGAGACGCGGACATCGCGCGCCGCCGCGACATGGCGTTGCAGCAGTGCGGCCAGCGGCGACAATGCCTGCGCGGGCAGCCGGCTGCCAGCCGGCGCGCGCAGGTAGAGATAGAACTCACCCGACGGCGTACCGGCCAAGCGGTGCAGTTGCAGTGGCACCCGGCTGTCGGCGCACAGGCGCGCCACGGCCGGCCCCAGTTCCGGCACCGCCGCCGGATTCACGCCGAACTGCAGCAGCAGAAAGTCGGTAGGCTGCTCCACGCTCAGTGCCCGATCTGCAGTGCCACCAGGAAACGCGACACCATATTGTAGGCCGCCGCGGTGGCGACCAGGTCGATCTGGCCCTGGGCATCGAAGTGCTGTTTCACCTCGTCATACAGCGCTTCGGGGACATCGATGTCGCGGGTCATCGCATCGGTCAGGCGCAGCGCCACCCGCTCGGCCGGCGACAGGGGCAGCTCGGCCGCCAGCGGCACGGCGCGCAAGCCGTCGATGACCACCTGCGAGACACCGGCCTTCAGCGCGTGCGGCACATGGGCGTCGAACTCGTAGGGCGCGCGGTTGAGCACGGCCACCCGCAGGATGACCATCTCGCGCAGGCCGGCAGGGATGCTGTTGCGGTTGCGCACGGCCGAGAGCATCTGCTCCCAGCCGTGGGCGATGGGCGGGCTGTTGAGCAGCACCTGGTACAGCGGCGAGATGCGGCCGCGTTCAGCCTGGATCTGCGCCTCCTGGGCGGCGAGTTCGGGCCGGGTGCCGGGCGTGATGGGGGTGATGCGCATGGGGTGTGAAATGTCAGTCGGGTTGGATGTTCTTGGCCTTGACCACGCGGGTCCACTTGGCCGTGTCGTTCTTCAGCAGCGCGGCCAGTGCGGCCGGTGTGGACGGCGCGACCTCGGCGCCGGAGGCCTGCAGCCTGGCTTTCACGGCCTCGTGGCCCAGTGTGCGCCGTACCGCCTGGTTCACGCGGTCGATCTCGGCCGCGGGGGTGCCCTTGGCGGCGAACAGAGCGTACCAGTTGTCGGAGTCCACGCCGCTCACGCCCATCTCCTCGAAAGTCTTGACCTCGGGCAGCAGCGGATGGCGCTTGGTCGCCGCCAGGGCTATGGCCTTGAGGCGGCCCGACTTGATGTGCGAGATGAGACCGGGAATGTCGCCGAAGAAGCCGTTGACGTGGCCGGCGATCACATCGGTGATGGCCGGTGCGGCGCCCTTGTAGGGGATGTGCATGAGGTTGATCTTCGCGGCGTCGTTGAGCAGCTCCATGGCCAGGTGCGGCACGCTGCCGGTGCCGGAGGACGCCATGGTCAGCGGCTGGCTCGGGTTCTGACGGCTGGCGGCCACGAACTCGGCACCGCTGTTGTAGGGCGCGTTGGCCCCCACGACCAGCACCTCGACGTTGTTGACCACCAGGGACACCGGGCTCAGGTCGCGCTGCGGGTCGTAGGAGAGCTTGCCGTAGAGCGCTGGGTTGATGGCCACCGCGCCCACGCTGGTCAGCCACAGGGTCTGAGCGTCGGGGGCCGAACGTGCCACGTACTCGGCCGCGATGGCCCCGTTGGCGCCGGCCTTGTTCTCGATGATGACCTGGTGGCCCAGCTCCTTGCCCAGCTGCTCACCCAGGGTGCGCGCGACGAAATCCACCGGGCCACCGGGCGGGAAGGCCACGATGATGCGGGTGATCTTGGCCTGCTGGGCCAGCGCCGTCGTGGCCAGCAGCAGGGACGCGCAGGCCAGGGCGAGCAAGCCGGCGCGGCGGATGGGGTTCTGGGTCGTCATGTCAGTCTCCTTGTTGTCGGTATCAGTCGCAGCGCACGGACATGCCGCCGTCGACCACGATTTCGGTGCCGGTGACGAAACGCGATTCATCGCAGGCCAGGAAGAGCGCGGCGTTGGCCGTGTCGCGCCCGTCGCCCATGAAAGGCAGCGGGATGCGCGACTGGCGCTGCTGCAGCAGGGCCTCGACGTCACCGCCGGCGCGCTGGCCGGCCAGCCGTACCTCGACCATGGGCGTGTGCAGCTGCCCGGGCACCACGGTGTTCACGCGGATGCCCTGCTTGGCGTACTGCACGGCCAGCACGCGCGAGAACTGGATCACGCCGGCCTTGGTGGCCGCGTAGGCGATCTGCGCGGCACCCGTCCAGCGCAGGCCCGAGGTGGACGAGATGTTGACGATGGCGCCGGCCCCCTGCGCCAGCATGTGCGGCAGCACGTGCTTGCAGCTCAGGAACACGCTCTTGAGGTTGTGGTCGATCTGCGCGTCCCAGACCTCTTCGCTCATCTCCACGGGGCCGCCCTTGGCCGAGCCGCCCACGTTGTTGACCAGCACGTCGATGCGGCCGAACGCGCTCAAACAACGCGCCACGGCATCGGCCATGGCCTCGCCGCGGGTGACGTCGCAGCTGACGCCGATGAAACGTCCGCCCGCAGCGTTGACCAGGCGCTCGGTCTCGGCCATGCGCTCCAGGTCGCGGTCCAGGCCGAAGATGCTGGCGCCCTCTTCGGCAAAACGCACGGCGATGGCGCGGCCATTGCCCCAGCCGGGGCCGACCGAGCCGGCGCCGGTGACGAAGGCGACCTTGCCGGCCAGACGGCCCTGGGGGGATGTGGAGGGAGTGCTCATACGTTCATTGCTCGAAGCGGTAGAAATTCTGCGGGTTGCGCACCAGCAGCAACTCGCGCTGCGCGGTGTCGGGGGCGATGCGTGCGAGTGCATCGACCAGCGCGCCGTCGTCGGGCACGTGGGTGTGGTTGGGGTGCGGCCAGTCCGTGCCCCAGAGGCAGCGCTCGGGATAACTTTCCAGCAGCAAACGCGCCAGGGCCACGCCCTGCGCATAGGCCGGTGCGGCGGCCGGTTTCGAATCGATGCGGTCGATGCCGCTGAGCTTCACATGGAACAGCGGGTTCGCCAGCAGCGCATGCAGGGCCGCGAAGTCGGCATGTTCCGCACCGAGCGTGGCGTCAACCCGGCCCATGTGGTCGATCACCACGGTCACGGCACTGCGCGCCAGCACCGGCCCCAGGGCGTGCACCAGGCTGCTCTCGAAGTGCACCTGCAGGTGCAGGCCGGCGGCCTTGAGCCTGGGGGTGAGCGCCACCACTTCGTCCACGCTGGCCGCAGCATTCAGGTGTTTCATGAAGTTGAAACGCACGCCGCGAAAACCCGCGGCGGCCAGGCGCTGCAGCTCGGCGTCGGCCACGTTGACGGGCACCAGGGCCACGCCCAGGTAGGCCCCCTGCCCGGCCTGGATCGCATCTTCGACCACGCGGTTGTCGAAACCGTGCACGGCTGACTGCACGATCACGCAGCGGCTGATGCCCAGTTGCCGGTGCAACGCAAACAGCGTTTCCTTGGGCGCATCCACCGGCGTGAAGTTGCGGCCCGGCGCGTAGGGAAAGCGCGCGGCCGGACCGAACACGTGCACATGGGCATCACAGGCGCCGGGCGGAAGTTGCAGCATGGGCCGGGTGGGCGGGGTCTGGTAGGTCTGGACGGGCGTCTGGAGATCGGGCATGTCGCTGATTGTGGTGCGGGCTGGCCACCTTCGGCTCAACCATAAATCAATACCAGCTATCCGTAGAATGCATGACATGGACCTGACCCGCCTGCAGTATTTCGTGGCCGTGGCGGAGGCCGGCAGCGTCAGCCGCGCCGCCGCCGCCCTGCATATGTCGCAGCCCGCGCTGAGCCGCCAGGTGCTGCTGCTGGAGGAGGAACTGGGGCAGCGCCTGTTCGAGCGCACCGGTCGCGGCGTGCAGGCCACCGAATCCGGCACGGCCCTGCTGGCGCATGCGCGCGGCATCTTCGACCTGGCCGAACAGGCCCGCGCGGACATGCGCGAGCGCCAGGCCAGCCCGCGCGGCCGCGTGACCGTAGGCCTGCCGCCACGCCTGGCCCACGTGCTGACGGCCGATCTGGTCGAACGCTTCCACGCCCGGTTTCCCGAGGCCACCATGACGGTGGTGGAAGGGCTGAGCATCCGGCTGCGCGAATGGCTGGTGGCCGGCCGCATAGACGTGGCCCTGGTCTTCGACCCACCGGCCTCACCCCAGATGCAGCAGGAGACGCTGCTGCGCGAACCGCTGGTGCTCATCAGCGTGCAGCCCCTGCCCAAACGCATGCGGCTGGCCGACGTGGCGCTGCGCCCGCTGGTCATGCCCAGCGGCCCCAACGCCCTGCGCCAGCTGCTCGAGCAGCACACCCGCCCGCGCGGCCTGCCGCTGCAGCTGGTGGCCGAGGTGGATTCGGTGCAGACCGTGCTGAGCCTGGTGGCACGCGGCGTGGGCGATACCGTGCTGCCGCTGGGCGCCATCCGCGCCTGGACCTACCCCCAGGCCCTGAACGTGGCGGCCATCCATACGCCGGCCATGCGCAACCAGCTGGTGCTGGCCGTGCCCACCGCCCGCCCGGCCACGCGCCTGAGCCGCTTCGTCGCCAAGACGCTGCGCGAACTGGTGGCAGAGCACTTCGGCGCGCCCGCCTGATCCGGAGGCCTCAAACGGCCCGCGCACCCAGCGCGCGCAACTTGTCCTGCCACTTGCGTACGCCGGCTTCGCCCAGCTTGTCCACCATGCCGACCAGCGTGTCGCGCACCGGCGAGATGCCGACGAAACCCAGGATGTTGCGCTTGAGCAGGCCCACACCGCGGGCGCGGAAATACCAGCGGTAGACCAGGGCCGGCATGCCCATGGTGACGATGATGCGCGCACTGCGGCCCTTGAGGCCCTTGAAGATGAAAGGGTTGCTCGCGCGCTCGGCCGCGTCGCCCTTGAAGGCAAACCCCGGGCGCGCCACCTGCTCCAGAAAGCCTTTCACCAGGGCCGGCATGTCGCCCAGCCAGAGCGGGAAGAGGATGACCAGGTGCTGGGCCCAGGCGATCTCGTCCTGCGCGGCCTGCAGGCCGGCGGGCAACGCCGTGTGTTCCCACTCCTGCTGGCTGCGCAGCAGGGGAAAGTCCAGCTTCGCGATCTCGACGACGTGCACCTCGTGGCCGGCGCCGCGCGCCCCCTCGGCATAAGCCGCGGCCAGGGCGTGGCCGAGGTGCGGTGCCGAGGCGTCGGGGTGCCCCTGGAGGATGAGGATGCGGCGGCTGTTCATGGAAGGCTCCTGCGATGCGGAGAGCGTGATGCTCACACGACAGCCTACAAGCTTCCATGATCTGACGCAAATGCTCTGTTTTTCATAGCAAACAGAACTTGCCCCGAGCCGCAGCGGGCCTATCCGGTCCTGCCTAGAATGGAGGCCCCTCCCTCCCCCCGCCATGAACCCGAACGACACCCCCCTCCTCTACACCGGCCGCACCGAAGCTTTCGACCAGACCTTCGACGCCTGGGCCGACCGCCCGCTGCTGCTCTCCATGGAAGAAGGCGGTGTGGACTGGCCCAGCTCCTGCCGCAACGGCAACTGTCGCACCTGCATCGGCCAGCTCGTCAGCGGCACGGTGCGCTACGAGATCGAATGGCCCGGCCTGACGAAGGAAGAGAAGGAAGAAGGGTATGTGCTGCCCTGCGTGGCCCACCCCTGCTCGGACGTGGTGCTCAAAGAGGGCTACTGAAACCGGCCTTAAGCCAGCACATTGAGCCGCGTGCCCAGGGTACCCGAGGTGGCCAGGGGCTGCGGTCCCGTAGCGGGCTGCAGCAGGATCTGCATGCTGCTCTGCTGCATGTCCATGGCCTGGCGCAGGACGTAGACCTGCACGTTCTGCGCCAGCCGCGCCGATTGCAGCTGGCCGGCGATGGCGATGATCTGGTTGCTGATGCCGTCCATGCTCGATATCGGGTAGTTCAACCCTTTATCGGCAGGCCCGCCGGGAACTTGAGCCCGGCGCCGGCAATCAGGCCTTGAGCGTGCCGCGCAGCAGTTCGGGCAGGCGCTCGGCCCCCATGCGGAAACCGCAGGCCTGGGCATGGCCGCCGCCGCCCATGCTCTCGGCCAGGGGGATGCAGTCGAAACTGCGCTGCGAACGCAGGCCGACCTTGATGAGCCCGCCCTTGCTGGCACTCCACATCAGGGCAAAGGTGCCGCTCTGCTTCGAAAGCATCTCGCCCACCAGGCTGTGGAACATGCCGGGGGCATTGACCATCAGGCCGGCCTGGCCGTTGAAGACGACGGGCTCGGCGCCGGCAGCGATGTCCTCGCAGAGCTTGCGGAACTTCTCGTCCATGGCCTGGCCGCGCAGCATGAAGTTCGCCAGTTCGTCTTCGTCATAGGACGCGATCTGCGCCCAGCGTTCGAAGTCCATGGTTTCCATGTCCAGCGCAGCGAGGAAACCCGCGCTCTCGGGAAATTTCCAGGCCCAGATGTCGCGGTCTTCGATGTAACGCACCAGGGCGGGCAGCGCGCGGTCGGACTGGAAGAACTCCCAGGCCAGGCGGGCGCCTGACTTGCTCATGTCGAAATGCACCACGCCGCAGCGGCAGGCAAAACCCGTGAGTTTCTCGGCGGCGCTCTTGTGGTGGTCCAGCATCACGAGCTTGGCCGCACGCTGCTCGATGGCCGACATGATCTCCGGTGGAAAGGAAAAATCGAGGATGTAGACCGCACGGCCGTCGAGCGCCGGCAGGTCGTCCACGGTCTTGACGTCACCATGGTCGCAGGGACGGAACTCGGCCCGGCCTTCGTAATACAGCCAGGCCGCCAGCGCAGCACCGAAGCCGTCGGCACAGCGTGCGTGGTAGAGGATCAGCGGCGAGGGATCGTGGCGGTCGGGATGGACCAGCAGTTGCTGGGGCAGCAGGGTTTTCATCGGGCAGGTTTCCTGGGACGAGGGACGGCCTTGGGAGGCGCAGATTTCTTGGCGGCGGGTTTGGTACGGATATGGCCGGCGTTCTGGAGCTCTTCCTTGCGCAGCTGGCGCTCGGCGTCGAGCTGTTTGCCTTCGGCCAGCCAGCGCGCGTATTCCTGCGGGGTCTCCAGCGAGATGCGACCCAGCGCGCCGGAGCGGAAGTCGTGGATCAGCAACTCGGCCGCCTTCTGCAGGTTCACCTTGTTGCCAGCCTGCAGCGCGCCGCGGTTGCGGCCGATGGCTTCGAGCAGGGCATCACTCTCCTGGGCCGCGATGTCCTTGAGCGCGTAACGCGCGGCCAGCTCGGCGGCGTAGTGCGGCTTGAGGTAGTCCAGCAATTCGAGCGCCACCTCCTGGTCGTCAAAGGCGTTACGCCCCACGGCGCCGCTGGCGGCCAGGTTGTAGCCGCTTTGCGCCACGATGATGCGCGGCCACAGCATGCCCGGTGTATCGAACAGGTAGAAGCCGTCTTCGAGCACGATGCGTTGTTCGTTGCGCGTGACGCCAGCTTCGTCGGCCGCCTTGGCCGCGCTCTTGCCCACCAGCCGGTTGATCAGCGTGGACTTGCCCACGTTGGGGATGCCGCAGATCATCACGCGCAGCGGGCGCGCCATGCTGTTGCCGCGTGTGGGCGCCAGTTCGCGGCAGGGCGCGATCAGCCGCTTGGCGGCATTGCCGTCGGTGGTGTCCAGGGCGATGGCGCGCGTGCCCTCGCGGCCGTTGTAATGCGCCAGCCAGAGGGCGGTGCAGGTCGGATCGGCCAGGTCCTGCTTGTTCAGAACCTTGAGGCTGGGACGCTTGGCGGTCAGCGAGGCCAGCATGGGGTTGGCACTGGAGCCCGGCAGGCGCGCGTCGACCATCTCGATGACCACATCAATGTGCTTGATGCGCTCTTCGATGGTCTTCTTGGTCAGGTGCATGTGACCTGGGAACCACTGGACGGCCATGGCGGGGGATTTTCTTTCGTGTTTGGAATTAAGGAGAGATTGTCGCTGAGACGGCTTGGCATCTTCTATCTGGATAGGCGGCTGCTTGCGTGGCTTGCCGGGTCTCGCCCCGGTGGTTGGCTTGGTGTCGGGTGATGCGCCCGACAGCGCACTCACTTTTCTTGCTTCGCCAAGAAAAGTAAGCAAAAGAAGGCGAGCCGGATTCGTCGACCCTCCGCTGCGCTACGGGCACGCTGCGTTGCTCGGGACCGGCGGGAAGCGCAGAAACTCGCTGCGCTCAAACATCTGCGCTTCTTGATCCGCCGCTCCCTGCGCTACTCGCCTCCTCATGACGGCGGTGGAGTCCGAACACCGAATCCCACAAGGACGCGCCATGGCGCGTCCTTGTTTGTCTTGGGCTGTTGGCTCCCGGCTGTCTGGTTCCCTATGCCGTGTGGCAGGGCTGAGCAGCGCAGCAGCGGGCGGATCAGGGCGGGCGTTGTTTGAGCGCAGCGAGTTTAGCCCGACCCCGCGCGATGCGAGCAGCGCAAGGTACCCCGCAGGGGCCCTGACTTCGGCTGCCCTTCTCTTTGGTAACTTTCTCTTGGGCACGCAAGAGAAAGTTACTGCGCTGTCGGGCGCATATCCCGACATACAGGCGCGCCTGGGCACAGGAAGATAAAAGACCCGAAGCCCTAGAATCCCCCGCATGCCCCCCAGCGCCACCCCGCATCAACCCCTCGCCGAACGCCTCCGCCCCAAAACCCTGGGTGAAGTCATCGGCCAGCAGCAGTTGCTGGGCGAAGGCATGCCCCTGCGCATTGCCTTCGAGTCCGGCCAGCCGCACAGCTGCATCCTCTGGGGCCCGCCAGGCACGGGCAAGACCACGATCGCCCGGCTCATGGCCGATGCCTTTGGCGCGCAGTTCATCAGCATCAGCGCGGTGCTGGGTGGCGTGAAGGACATCCGCGAGGCGGTGGAGATGGCGCAGGTGGCGCTGGGCCAGGACAAACGCACCATCGTCTTTGTCGACGAGGTGCACCGCTTCAACAAGAGCCAGCAGGACGCCTTTTTGCCGCACGTGGAGTCCGGCCTGTTCACCTTCATCGGTGCCACCACCGAGAACCCGTCTTTCGAGGTCAACTCGGCCCTGCTCTCGCGCGCGGCGGTCTACGTGCTGCAGTCGCTGAGTGAAGAAGACCTCAAGCAGATCGTGCAGCGTGCACTGGATATCCAGGCCGTGCCGCCCATGGACGATGCCGCGCGCGACCGGCTCATTGCCTATTCCGACGGCGACGCTCGCCGACTGCTCAACACGCTGGAGACGCTGGCCGTGGCGGCCAAGCAGCAGAAGCAGGCACACATCAGCGACGAGTGGCTGCTCAAGGTGCTGGGCGAGCGCATGCGCCGCTACGACAAGGGCGGCGAGCAGTTCTACGACACCATCAGCGCGCTGCACAAGTCGGTGCGCGGCTCAGACCCCGACGCCTCGCTCTACTGGTTCATGCGTATGCTCGACGGCGGGGCCGACCCGCGTTACATGGCGCGCCGCCTGGTGCGCATGGCGAGTGAAGACGTGGGCTTGGCCGATCCGCGCGCGCTGCGTCTGGCGCTGGACGCGGCCGAGGTCTACGAACGCCTGGGTTCGCCCGAGGGTGAACTGGCCCTGGCCGAGTGCGTGGTGTATCTGGCCATCGCCCCCAAGAGCAATGCCGTCTACAAGGCCTACAACGAGGCCAAGGCCTTCATCAAGAAGGACGGCACCCGCCCGGTGCCCATGCACCTGCGCAATGCACCGACCAAGCTCATGAAGGAGCTGGACTACGGCAAGGGCTACCGCTACGCGCATGACGAAGCTGGCGGTTTTGCGGCCGGTGAGAGTTATCTGCCCGAGGGCATGGCCGAGCCGGGTTTCTACCGACCCGTGGAGCGTGGCCTGGAGATCAAAATCGCCGAGAAGATGCGTGCGCTGCGCGCGCTGAACGAAAAGAGTCGGAACCAGCCATAAAAACGGGACCGGATGCAAGTGGCATGAAGCTTGCAGATGGGAATCTATGGACATCTTCCTGCAGCAAATCATCAACGGACTGGTGCTGGGCAGCATGTACGCACTGGTGGCGCTGGGTTACACCATGGTGTACGGCATCATCGGCCTGATCAACTTCGCGCATGGCGAGGTGCTCATGGTCGGCGCGCTGGTGAGCTGGAGCGTCATCGGCCTGCTGCAGCCCCTGCTGCCGCCCTGGCTGGTGCTGATCATCGCCCTCATCGTGGCCTGTGTGCTGGCCGCCGCGCTGAACTACAGCATCGAGAAGGTGGCCTACCGGCCGCTGCGCAACAGCCCGCGCCTAGCGCCGCTGATCACCGCCATCGGCATGTCCATCCTGCTGCAGACCATGGCCATGATCATCTGGAAGCCCAACTTCAAGTCCTACCCCACGCTCCTGCCCAGCACGCCCATCCAGCTCGGCGGCGCCAGCATCACGCCCACCCAGATCATGATCCTGGTCGTCACGGCGCTGACGCTCACCGCGCTGATGTGGCTGGTGCACGCCACCAAACTCGGCCGCGCCATGCGCGCCACCGCCGAGAACCCGCGTGTGGCCGCCCTCATGGGCGTGCAACCGGATCGCGTGATCTCGGCCACCTTCATCATCGGCGCCGTGCTGGCCGCGATTGCCGGTGTGATGTGGGCCAGCAACTACGGCACGGTGCAACACACCATGGGGTTCCTGCCCGGGCTCAAGGCCTTCACGGCCGCAGTCTTTGGCGGCATCGGCAACCTGGCCGGGGCCGTGGTGGGCGGTGTGCTGCTGGGCCTGATCGAATCCATAGGCGCGGGTTACATCGGCGACCTGACCGGTGGCGTGCTGGGCAGCCACTACGCCGACATCTTTGCCTTCATCGTGCTGATCGTGGTGCTGACGCTGCGGCCTTCGGGCCTGCTGGGTGAGCGTGTAGCAGATCGGGCTTGAGATGAAACACTTGCAGATGAATTCCCGTCACCGCCTCGTCGTCATCCTGGTCGCGGCCATCGGCCTGCTGGTGCTGCCGCTGATCCTGCAGGGTTACGGCAACGCCTGGGTGCGCATCCTGGACATGGCCCTGCTCTTCGTCTTGCTGGCCCTGGGCCTGAACATCGTGGTGGGCTACGCCGGCCTGCTGGATCTGGGTTTCGTGGCCTTCTTCGCCATCGGCGCCTATATGTTCGGTCTGCTGGCCTCGCCGCACCTGAGCGACCACTTCCCCGCCTTCGCCGCCATGTTCCCCAATGGCCTGCACACGCCGCTGTGGCTGGTGATCCCGCTCGGCGCGCTGCTGGCCGGCGCTTTTGGCGTGCTGCTGGGGGCTCCCACCTTGCGGCTGCGCGGCGACTACCTGGCCATCGTGACCCTGGGCTTCGGCGAGATCATCCGCGTCTTCCTGAACAACCTGGACCATCCGGTCAACATCACCAATGGCCCCAAGGGCATAGGCCAGATCGACTCGATCAAGTTCTTCGGCTTCGACCTGGGTAAAAAGCTCAACGTCTTCGGTTTCGACGTGGCGCCGGTCACGATGTATTACTACCTCTTCCTGGCGCTGGTGGTGGTGAGCGTGGTGATCTGTCACCGCATCGAGTTCTCGCGCATCGGGCGCGCCTGGATGGCGATCCGCGAGGACGAGATCGCCGCCAAGGCCATGGGCATCAATACGCGCAACATGAAGCTGCTGGCCTTTGGCATGGGTGCCACCTTCGGCGGGGTCTCAGGCGCCATGTTCGCGGCCTTCCAGGGTTTCATCTCGCCCGAGTCCTTCAGCCTCATGGAGTCCGTGATGATCGTGGCCATGGTGGTGCTGGGCGGCATCGGCCATCTGCCGGGCGTGATCCTGGGCGCGGTGCTGCTGGCCTCGCTGCCCGAGGTGCTGCGTTACGTGGCCGGCCCGCTGCAGTCCATGACGGACGGGCGGCTCGACGCCTCCATCCTGCGCCAATTGCTGATCGCCCTGGCCATGATCATCGTCATGCTGTTGCGTCCGCGTGGCCTGTGGCCCTCGCCTGAGCACGGCAAGGTCCGTCGCACCAAGGGGGGACCGGCATGAGCGCCGCACGGCCGCCAGCAGGCGCTCGCACCGCAATGCGCAGCATGGAGGCTACCCAATGAGCTCCCACCACGCCGACACCCTGCTGCATGTCAGCGGCGTCTCCAAACGCTTCGGCGGCCTGCAGGCGCTCAACGATGTGCACCTGCGCATCCAGCGCGGCCAGGTCTACGGCCTGATCGGCCCCAATGGCGCGGGCAAGACCACCTTCTTCAACGTCATCACCGGCCTGTACACGCCCGACGGCGGCACCTTCGAACTGGCCGGCCTGGCCTATAGACCCACGGCCGTACACGAGGTGGCGCGTGCCGGCATCGCGCGGACCTTCCAGAACATCCGCCTCTTCGCCGACATGACGGCGCTCGAAAACGTGATGGTGGGGCGGCACATCCGCTCGGGCTCGGGCCTGCTGGGCGCCATCTTCCGCACCCGCGGCTTCGAGCGTGAGGAAGTGAACATCACCTGGCGCGCCAACGAGCTGCTGGACTACGTGGGCATCGGCCACCTGGGCGACTACAAGGCGCGCACCCTGAGCTACGGCGACCAGCGCCGCCTGGAGATCGCGCGGGCCCTGGCCACCGAGCCGCAACTGCTGGCCCTGGACGAACCGGCCGCCGGCATGAACGCCACCGAGAAGGTGGAGCTGCGCGCCCTGATCGAGCGCATCCGCGCCGATGGTGTCAGCGTGCTGCTGATCGAACACGACGTCAAGCTGGTCCTGGGCCTGTGCGACCGCGTCACCGTGCTGGACTATGGCCGCCAGATCGCCGAGGGCACACCGGCCGAAGTGCAGAAGAACGAGAAGGTGATCGAGGCCTATCTGGGCCACGCCGGCGCCAAGGCGGCCGCGGAGGCCACCGCATCATGAGCCAAGACCAAGAAGTGCTGTTGCAGGTCCACGGCCTGAAGGTGGCCTACGGCGGCATCCAGGCCGTCAAGGGCGTGGACTTCGAGGTGAAACGCGGCGAACTGGTCTGCCTGATCGGCTCCAACGGCGCGGGCAAGACCAGCACCATGAAGGCCGTCACCGGCACCCTGCCCTGTGTCGGCCAGCTGCACTACCTGGGCAAGGCCCTGCGCGGCCAGGGGCCCTGGGACCTGGTGCGCCAGGGCCTGGCCATGGTGCCCGAGGGCCGCGGCGTGTTCACGCGCATGAGCATCGCCGAGAACCTGCTCATGGGCGCCTACACGCGCGACGACAAGGACGGCATCGCGGTCGACCTGGAGCGCATGTACACCCTGTTCCCGCGCCTCAAGGAACGCCACACCCAGCTGGCCGGCACCCTGAGCGGTGGCGAACAGCAGATGCTGGCCATGGGCCGCGCCCTGATGAGCCGGCCCCAACTGCTGCTGCTGGACGAGCCCTCCATGGGCCTGAGCCCCATCATGGTGGACAAGATCTTCGAGGTGGTGCGCGAGGTCTCCAGCCAGGGCATGACCGTGCTGCTCGTGGAGCAGAACGCCAGCCGCGCCCTGGCCTTGGCCGACCGGGGCTACGTCATGGAATCCGGGCTCATCACGCTGTCCGGCCCAGCCCAGGATCTGCTGCACGACCCGGCCGTGCGCGCCGCCTACCTGGGCGAATAGGGCGCGAACGCGCGTAACAGGCCGTACAGGCCGGCGCGCCGGCCGCGCCGGCCCCTACAATCCCAGCAGCTCACCCAGCGGGCGCGCAAGCCGCTCACCCGCCCCTCACGGACCTCCCCATGAATTGGCTGTCACCGCTCCTGAATCGTCTGCGTGCACTGCCCCGCCTGCCCTGGAAAAAACCGGGGCTGGCCTTGCGGCTCGTCGCCTGGTCGCTGCTGCTGGTCCTGGCGGGTTTTACCCTGTACCTGGACATCACCATCCGCGAGGCCTTCGAGGGCCGCAAGTTCGCCCTGCCCGCGCGCGTCTACGGCCGTGCGCTGGAGGTGTACCCCGGCCTCAAGCTCACACCCGCGCGACTGGTGGAAGAGCTGCGTGCCCTTGGTTACCGCGAGAACCCCGAACCGCAGGAGGCGGCCACCTACCGCCACGTCCTGGACGGCGTGGAGTTCACGACCCGCGACTTCGTGTTCTGGGACGGGCCGCAGCCCAGCCAGCGCCTGCGCGCGGTGTTTGCCGAGGGCAAGGTCGCCCAGTTGCAGGAGCGCGGCACCGAGGACAAGGAGATGCCGCTGCTGCGCATCGAGCCGCCCCTGATCGGCGGCATCTACCCCGGGCACAACGAAGACCGCGCGCTGCTGCGGCTGGACCAGGTGCCGCGTGTGCTGGTGGATACGCTGATGGCCGTCGAGGACCGCAAGTTCCAGACGCACTGGGGCATCGATCCGCGCGGCATCGCGCGCGCGCTGTACCGCACGCTCAGCGGCCAGCGTGTGGAAGGGGGCAGCACGCTGACCCAGCAGCTCGTCAAGAATTTCTTCCTCAGCTCGGAACGAACGCTCACGCGCAAGGGCACGGAAGTGCTCATGTCCCTGCTGCTGGAGATGCACTACGGCAAGGATGAGATTCTCGAGACCTATCTCAACGAGGTCTACCTGGGGCAGGACGCCAGCCGCGCGATCCACGGCGTGGGGCTGGCCAGCCACTTCTATTTCGACCGCCCGCTGGAGCGGCTGGAGCTGCAGGAGATCGCGCTGCTGGTCGGCATGATCAAGGGGCCGGGCGTCTACGATCCGCGCAACAAGCCCGAGCAGGCGCTGCAGCGGCGCAACGTGGTGCTGCAGGAGATGGTGAAACTCGGCGTCATCACGCAGGCCCAGTTCGTGCAGGCGCGCGACAAGCCTCTGGGCGTGATCCGTCGCGCACCCACGGGCACCTCGCCCTACCCGGCCTTCCTGCAGTACGTGCAGCGGCAGTTGCAGCGCGATTACCGCGAGGAAGACCTGCGCAGCGAAGGCCTGCGCATCTTCACCACGCTGGACCCGCGCGTGCAGCGCGAGGCCGAGCAGGCCCTGGCGCAGCGCCTGACGCAGCTGGAGACCTCGCGCAAGATCCAGGTCAATTCCCTGGAAGGCTCGGTGGTCGTCAGCAGCACGCAGCAGGGCGAGGTACTGGCGCTGGTGGGCGGGCGCCAGGCGCGCTACGCGGGCTACAACCGCGCCATCGATGCCAAGCGGCAGATCGGCTCCCTGGCCAAGCCCCTCGTGTTCCTGACGGCGCTGGAACAACCTTCCAAGTACACGCTGCTCACGCCGCTGGACGACTCGCCGCTGGTCTGGCGCCAGCGCGGTGCGCCGGACTGGAAGCCGATGAACTACGACCGCAAGTTCAACGGCCTGGTCCCGCTGGGCACGGCACTCGCACGCTCGCTGAACGTCTCCACGGCGCGCCTGGGCATCGACCTGGGAGTCGAACGCATCCTGGACAAGCTGCCGCGCTTTGGCGTTGGGCGGCCGCCGCCCTATCCGTCCAGCCTGCTGGGCGCGTTCGAGTTGTCGCCCATTGAAGTGGCGCAGGTCTACCAGACCCTGGCCGACGGCGGCTTTCGCACCCCCCTGCGTGCCATCCGCGAGATCGTCACGGCCGACGGCAGGCCGCTGCAGCGTTATCCGCTGAGCGTCGAAGCTGTGGCCAGCCCGGCCCCGGTCTATCTGCTGACCACGGCCCTGCAGGGCGCGGTGCGCGATGGCACGGCCCAGGGCCTGAGCACCTGGGTCGCACCCGAAGTCCGCGTGGCCGGCAAGACCGGCACCACCGATGACCTGCGCGACAACTGGTTCGCCGGCTACACGGGCGACATGGTGGCGGTGGTCTGGGTCGGCCGCGACGACGCCAAGTCCACCGGCCTCACGGGTGCCACGGGTGCCATGACCATCTGGGGCGAGATGATGAAGAACCTACAGCCCGAGCCCCTGTTGCCCGAAGTGCCGGAAGACATCGAGATGGCCTTCATCGACCCGGCCAGCGGCCAGCGTTACAAGGAAGAGTGCAAGGGCGCCGTGTCCGTGCCCTTCATCAAAAGCTCGCTGCCACCCGAGACGGCCTGCCTGAGCGCCCCCATACTCAACAGCCCCTAACGTCCGGCGCCTGCACGCGCCAGAGCACCCAGAGACCCCGATCACCTCATGCGTCACCTCAGCTTCCTGCCTCTTCTGCGCCTGGCCCTGGCCGGGTCCATCGTCGTCTGGCTGACCGGCTGTGCCAGCGTGTCGCCGCCAGGCACCCCGACCTCGCAGCCGGCGGAGCCGGGCAGTCCGCAGGAACAGGCGACAGCGGGCAGTGCACCCCCGTCCGCTGTCCCGTCCGCGGTGGCCCAGCCGTCCGACACCGCCACACCCCTGCCGGCCGAGGCCGGCAGCGAAACGGTGGCGCCACCGCCACCGGTCTCCAGCAACCGCGCCGTGGTCGCCCTGCTGGAACGCGCACGCCAGGAGGCCGGCAGCGGCCGGCGTGAGTCCGCCGGCGCTTCGCTGGAGCGCGCCCTGCGCATCGAGCCGCGCAATGCCTGGCTGTGGCATGAGCTGGCACGGCTGCGCCTGACCCAGGGCCAGTATGCGCAGGCCGTCTCCTTGTCGCAGAAGTCGAACAGCCTGGCGGTCCGGGAGCGCACCCTGCAAGCCCTGAACTGGCACCTCATTGCCGATGCGCGCATCGCCCAGGGCGACCCGGCCGGTGCGGCGCAGGCACGCAAGCTCGCCGAGGATCTTCAGCGGCCCTGAAGCCTTGGCTGGCTATCTCCAGTGCGTGCGCCTCTGGACCGGCTGCCGCTGTCAGGCTACGATGACAAGCTCTGTGTTTGATCTGAAAGGCTGCATCATGAAACTCAGGTTCCTCCCCCTGGTGGCCGTGCTTCTCACGGGCCACGCCACGGCCCAGGAGGCCGTATTCCAGACCAAATCACTGACACCCGAGGCTGCCCTCAAAGCAGCCCAGGCGGCCCTGGAGTCCTGCCGCAAGCAGGGCTACCAGATCGCCGTGGCCGTGACCGACCGCACGGGCCTGCTGCAGGTGCTGCTGCGCGACCGCTTTGCCGGTGCGCACACGGTCACGGTCGCCACCGACAAGGCCTGGACGGCGGCCAGCTTCAAGACCTCCACGCTCGAGTTCGGCAAGGACACGCAAGCCGGCAAGTCCATGAGCGGCATCCGCCAGGTACCGCGTGTCGTCGCGGCCGGTGGCGGCCTTCCCATTGAAGCCGGCGGCACACTGGTGGGCGCCATCGGCATCTCGGGCGGCCCCGGCGGCGAAGCCGACGAGGCTTGCGCCAAGGCCGGCATCAAAGCCATCGCCGACGCGCTCGAACTCTGAACTGATGCGCATCGACAGCCTTGACCACCTGGTACTGACGGTGGCCGACGTGGAGGCCACCTGCACCTTCTACCAGCGCGTGCTGGGGATGGAGGTGGTGACCTTCGGTGCCGGCCGCAAGGCCCTGGCCTTTGGCGCGCAGAAGGTCAACCTGCACCAGGCCAGCCGCGAGTTCGAGCCCAAGGCCCAGCGGCCTACGCCGGGCTCGGCGGATCTCTGCTTTCTCACCTCGGTCCCGCTGCCCCAGGTGCAGGCGCACCTGGCGGCCTGCGGCGTGACGGTGAGCGAAGGCCCGGTGCAGCGCACCGGTGCCCAGGGGCCCATCCTCTCGGTCTATTTCCGCGACCCGGACCTCAACCTCATCGAAGTCTCGAACCGGCTCTGAAGCAGGGGCGAATCAGTCGACCCTTGCGCCGGAGGCCTTGACGACCTTCTCGTACTTGGCGAGTTCGGCTTTCATGAAGGCGCCGAATTCCTCGGGCGTGGTCGGCACGGGTTCAGCCATGAGCGCGGCAAAGCGGGTCTGCGTTTCAGGCGCCTGGAGCGCGGACACGAAAGCCTGGTTCAGGCGGGCCAGCACCTCTTTGGGCGTGGCGGCCGGGGCCACCAGCCCCCACCAGGTATCCACCGCAAAGCCTGGCAGCATCTCGGCCACCGCCGGGACCTGCGGCAAGGCGGGCGAGCGTTTCAGCGTGGTGACCGCCAGGGCCTTGAGCTTGCCGGCACGGATGTTGGCGGAAGCCGTGGCCAGGTTGTCGAAGTTGAAATCCACCTGCCCGCTGAGCAGGGCCAGCTGCGCCGGGTTGCCACCGTTGTAGGGGATGTGCACGGCAAAGATGCCCGCCTGCGACTTGAACAGCTCACCCGCCAGATGCCCGGCACTGCCGTTGCCACCGCTGCCGTAGTTGAGCTTGCCGGGATGGGCCCGGGCATAGGCGATCAGGTCCTGCAGGCTGTTGATATGAAGGCGCAGCGCAGTTTCGGCGTTGATGACCAGCACATTGGGCACGCGCAGCATCTGCGTGATGGGCGCGAAGTCGGCTTCGGCCCGGTAAGGCATCCTGCTGTAGAGCCAGGGATTGACGGCGTGCGTGGCCGTGGCGGCAATGCCGATGGTCAGGCCATCAGGTGCGGCCTTCGCCACGGCGTCGGCACCGATATTGCCGCCAGCACCTGCGCGGTTTTCGATGATGACCGGGCCCAGGGTGTCCCGGACGCGCTCAGCAAGCGCACGCGCCGTGATGTCGATGGGCCCCCCTGCCGCATAGGGCACGATCAGGCGGAGGGGCCTGGTCTGGGACAGGACCGGAAGGCTGGCCAGTGCCAGCGCGGCCAGGACGAGGAGAGGAAGGGCGCGTCGTTTCATGCCCGCATTGTGCAAAATTCGGCGCACCGGTCATCCGTCACAACCCTTTACAAGACTTTGCAGAAAGAACGTCGACCGACCGCCCGGTCGACCGCGTTGCAGGTCCATGGAAGCTATTTCTTCCATGCTTCAACCCAGAAGGAGTTCCGCATGAAGACCAAGATGTTGCTCGGTATCCTGGCGCTGGCCGCTGCTGGTGTCCACGCCCAATCCGCCAATATGGGTAGCGCACCCAACCCCACGGCCACGCCGCGTGTGGACCAGCGCGAAGCGAACCAGGAACGCCGCATCCAGCAGGGTGTGAACTCGGGCCAGCTGACGCAGCGCGAAACCGCACGCCTGGAGAACCAGCAGGGCCGCATCGACCGCGCCGAAGACAAGGCCAAGGCCGACGGCAAGGTCTCCGCCAAGGAACGGGCCCACCTGGGCAATATGCAGGACCGTGCCAGCCATGACATCGCCCGCGAAAAGCACGACCGCCAGCATGCGGATCGCGGAAACACCGAACGACAGCAGGGCAAGCGCCACTGACACCGCTCCAGGGAAAAGGCCCGCCGTTTTCCGACGGCGGGCCTTTTGCTTTGGTATCTTGTGGTTCCGACCCGGTGCTGACGCACCTTAACTTCGCTGCGCGAAGTTAGTCTACGCCGCAAGCACGGCGCTACGCGCCGTGCTTGTCCGCTTCGCTGGTGAAGGCATCGGCGTAGAACTCCTCCTCGGGCAGGCCGGCACGGGCCACGTAGTCGCGCCGGGCCGAATCCACCACGATGGGCGCACCGCAGGCGTAGACCTGGTGGCCCGACAGATCGGGCAAGTCCTGCAGCACGGCCTGGTGCACGAAACCCGTGCGGCCGGCCCAGTGGTCTTCGGGCAGGGCATCGGACACCACGGGCACGTACTTCAGGTTGGGCATCTCCCGCAATTTCTGCAGCATCCAGTCGTGCATGTAGAGATCGGCCGGGCGGCGGCCACCCCAGTAAAGCGTGGCCGCACGGGTGATGTTCTTGTGCTGCATCTGCTCGATCAGCGCCTTGATAGGCGCAAAGCCCGTGCCCGAGGCCAGCAGCACCAGAGGCTTGTCGCTGTCCTCGCGCAGGTAAAAGCTGCCGTAGGGGCCTTCGATGCGCAGGATTTCCTTTTCCTTCATGGCACCGAACACATGGTCGGTGAACTTGCCGCCGGGCATGTGGCGGATGTGCAGTTCCATGGTGGCGCCCACGGGCGGCGTGGCCGTGGGCTGGCCGGCGCGGCTGTGCGGTGCATTGGCCATGGAATAGCTGCGCCGCGCACCGTCGCGCAGCAGGAACTCGACGTACTGCCCTGCGTGGAACTGGAAGCTGTCGTTGGCCGGCAGTTGCAACACCAGGCGCATCACATCGGGCGAGACCATCTGCATCTCGTTCACGCGCACTGGCATCTTGCGGATCGGGAAGGCGCCGGCCTCCGTCACCTGGCGCGACTCCAGCACCACGTCGCTCTGCGGCATGCCGCAGCAGGTCAGCACGTAACCGGCGGCTTCCTCAGCCTCGCTCAGGGCCTTGCTCTGGTGCGGACCGTGCACCACGGTACCGGAAATCTTCTTGCATTTGCAGGAGCCGCAGGCGCCGTCCTTGCAACCGTAGGGCAGGCCGATGCCGGCGCGGATGCCCGCGGCCAGCATGGCTTCACCGGGCAAAACCTGGAAACTGCGCCCGCTGGGCAAGACACTGACCTGGAACGCAGTTTCACTGGGCATCATCTTTTCGTTATCCTTGAATGCTTCGTCGACGGAAAAACAGGAATTTTGCCAGTGTTAACAAGCCCCCACGGCGCGCTGCCCATGCGCTTCAAGCGCCAGCGTATGCTGATCATCGGCTGCGGCGACGTGGGCCTGCGCGCCGTAGCCGCCTTGCCCGCCCGCGTTCGGGTGCTAGCCCTCACATCGACACCGGGACGACGCGCTGAACTACGCGCACGTGGCATCACGCCGCTGTCAGGCAATCTGGACGAAGCGGCCACGCTGCGCCGCCTGGCCGGCCTGGCCACGCGGGTTCTGCATCTGGCGCCGCCGCCGGGTGAGGGCTCGGGCGATCCGCGCACTCGCGCCCTGCTGAGTGCCCTGCGACGTCGCACGCCACCGGCCGCCTTCGTCTACGGCTCCACCAGCGGCGTCTACGGCGACTGCGCCGGCGCATGGGTTACGGAAACCCGCCCGCTCAATCCGGGTACCGCACGTGCGCAGCGGCGTGTCGAAGCCGAACGGCTGGTGCATTTTTATGGCCGCAGCGCCTCCGTGCGTGCCAGCGTCCTGCGCATTCCGGGCATCTACGCCCCCGATCGCGAAGGCGGCACCCCACGAGAACGGCTGCTCAAGGGCACACCCGTCCTGCACGCCGAAGACGACGTCTACACCAACCACATCCATGCCGACGACCTGGCGCGCGCCTGCGTGGCGGCACTTTGGCGCGGGGCCGCGCAGCGGACCTATCACGCCAGCGACGACTCGGAACTCAGGATGGGGGATTATTACGATCTTGCGGCTGAACTGTACGACTTGCCCCGCCCACAGCGCATCTCACGTGCTGCCGCAATGCGACTACTCTCCTCCACGCAGCTGAGCTTCATGGGCGAATCGCGTCGCATGGACAACACCCGACTGAAGCGGGAATTGCGTCTGCGGCTGCGCTACCCGACCGTGCGCGATGGGCTCGCGCAATGGCGCTAACACCGAAACATGAGTTGCGCAATCAGGCCTTGTCGCGAACAGGCTTGCATTTTTGTAATTAATGTGCAATATTTCACACGTGAAAAAGGCAAACCCGTCGAAAGACGGGGGCGCAAAGTCTCCGGTCTAAGGGGTGAAGGTTCACCCACCCTACGATAGCGGGATTGCCATAGTCTCACCCTGCCGGCTGCGTTAGCCGGCACGGCCTGCACGTCAGCAATCCCCCTCTCGGCTCCCCGGCGACGACGCGCCAATACCTGCCCTTGGTACGTCGTCGAAGGAGCCCGATCATGAAACGTCATGGTTCGATGAATCGCCGCTACCGGCTGGTGTGGAGTACCGTGCGCGGCGGCTGGGTCGTGACGGCGGAGACGGCGCGCGGCACCTGCCGCGGCTGTGCCAGCGCGGCCGTGGGCACGGTACTGGTCCTGGCCGGCGCCCTGACGCCGCAGCTGTCTCAGGCCGGCCCACAGGACGGTCAGGTCACCGCCGGCTCGGCCAGCATCACCCAGGCCGGCTCCACCACCACCATCACCCAATCGAGCCAGAACGTCTCGCTGACCTGGAAAAGCTTCAACACCCTGCCCCAGGAAAAGGTCAACTTCGTCCAGCCTTCGGCCAGCGCCATCGCCGTCAACCGCATCCTCGATACCAACGGCACACAGTTCCTGGGCCAGCTCAACGCCAACGGACAGGTCTACCTGATCAACCCCAACGGGGTGCTCTTCGGCGCAGGCGCCCAGGTCAATGTGGGCGGCCTGGTGGCCTCCACCCTGAACCCCAATGATGCCGAACTCAACGCCAGCCAGCGCA
Source organism: uncultured Hylemonella sp. (assembly GCA_963512455.1). Lineage (GTDB taxonomy): Bacteria > Pseudomonadota > Gammaproteobacteria > Burkholderiales > Burkholderiaceae_C > Hylemonella. The sequence continues at coordinate 212,232 of CAUPMJ010000002.1, forward strand.
CCTTCAGCGGCAGCGGCGCAGGCAGCGTGGTCAACCAGGGCACGATCAACACCCCTGCCGGGGGCTATGTGGCGCTGATCGGCAACACAGCAAGCAACCAGGGCACGATCAACACCCCTCAGGGTACGGCCGCGCTGGGCGCGGGCAATACCGTGACCCTGACCTTCCAGAACAACCAGTTGCTCAAGGTCGTGGTGGACCAGAGCGTGCTCAACAGCCTGGCCGACAACGGCGGGCTGATCCGCGCCGATGGCGGGGCGGTGTTCATGAGCGCGGGCGCCAGGGACTCCTTGCTGGCCAGCGTGGTCAGCAACTCCGGGGTGGTGCAGGCGCGCACGGTGGAGAACAGAAACGGCACCATCGTGCTGCTGGGGGGCATGGCCGCGGGCACGACCCTGGTGGGCGGCACGCTGGATGCCTCCGCGCCCGAGGGGGGCAACGGTGGCTTCATCGAGACCAGTGCGGCGCATGTCAGGGTGGCCGACGGCACCAGAGTCACCACCCTGGCTCCGGCCGGCAAGACGGGCACCTGGCTGATCGATCCGAACGACTTCATCATCGCCGCCAGCGGCGGGAATATGACCGGGGCCCAGCTCTCCAGCACCCTGGCCACCACGGATCAGGTGATCACCACCGCCACCATGGGCACCAGCGGGGGCAATGGTGACATCTTCGTCAACGATGCGGTGAGCTGGGGCGCCAACACCACGCTCACGCTCAACGCCCAGAACAACATCAACATCAATGCCGACATTACTGCCTCCGGGGCCTCGGGCAAGGTCGCGCTGGAGTATGGGCAGAGCACCGCTGGTGGCTCCGGCAGCAGCTACGCTGTAAGCAATGGTGCCAAGATCAATCTGCAGGCGGGCAACAACTTCAGCACCAAACAAGGCAGCGGCGGCCCGGTCTACGACTACACCGTCATCACCAGCCTGGGGACTGCAGGCAGCACCACCGGCACGGATCTGCAGGGCATCAATGGCGCCTTGGGCGCACGTTACGCACTGGGCGCCGACATCGATGCCTCAGCCACCAGCAGTTGGAATAGCGGAGCCGGCTTCGTGCCATTGGGGACCAGCACGACCAGGTTCACCGGCACCTTCGATGGGCTCGGCCACACTATCTCCGGCCTCACCATCAATCGCTCCACGTCAGCCGGAGTGGGCCTGTTCGGCAACACTGGAACGAGCAGTCTGATAGCCAATGTCGGGCTACTTGGCGGCAGCGTACGTGGGCAAACAAAGACCGGCGCCTTGGTGGGATGGAGTCAGGGCCTGATCGACAATGTCTATGCCACCACTAATGTGGTCGGCACAGCGTCTGAAACAGGCGGACTGGTAGGGCTGAGCCACCAAGGCAGCATTCGCAACAGCCATGCCAGCGGGACGGTTAGCGGCAACTTTTCCGTCGGCGGACTGGTTGGATGGAACCAAACCACGATCAGCAACAGCTATGCGACCGGTACCGTCACCGCCACTAGCCAGCGGGTTGGCGGACTGGTGGGCGATATGCTCAACGGCGGCTCCATCAGCAATAGCTACGCTAGCGGGAACGTCAGCAGCACCAATCAGCAGGTCGGAGGGCTTGTAGGGTTCTGGAACAGCAATGGTGTGGCCGCCTCGATCAGCAATAGCTACGCCTCCGGCACTGTAAGCGGCACTAGCAATATTGGCGGCTTGGTAGGCTACAAAGACGCGACTGCTGGCGGCACCATTGCGAATAGTTATGCAACGGGCGCGATCAGCGGCACCAGCAACCTTGGCGGTCTGGTCGGCTTGTGGTCCGCCGGAACGGCCATCAACAACAGCTTCTGGAATACGACGACGACCGGACAAGCCAGCAGCTCCGGGGGCGGTCTGGGCATGACCACGGCCCAGATGCAGCAGCAGGCCAACTTCACCTCGGCCACGGTGGACAACGGCAATGTGAACCCGGGCTGGAACTTCTCCACCGTCTGGCGCATGTATGACGGCTACACCTACCCCCTGCTCAAAGCCTTCATGAAGGCCGCCACCGTTACCACCAACGCCAGCAAGGACTACGACGCCCAGGCCTGGAGCGGCGGCAGCTACACCTGCGCCACGGGCATAGGCATCTGCAACAACGGCCTGCTCCTGGGGAGCATGACCTACGGCGGCACGGCCCAGGGCGCGGTCAACGCTGGCACCTACACCCTGAGCGGGTCGGGCCTGTACTCCAGCCAGCTGGGCTATGACCTCAGTTACGCCAGCGGCACGCTGAACATCACCCCCAAGACCGTCACCGTCACCGGCGCCAGCGCGGCCAACAAGGTCTACGACGCCAACACCAGCGCTGCCGTCAGCGGCGGCACCGTAAGCGGCTTGGTGGGCTCCGAGACACTCACCCTCACCCAGAACGGCAGCTTCGACACCAAAAACGTGGGCACGGGCAAGACCGTCACGCTGACCTTTGCCCTGGCCGACGGCGGCAACGGCGGCCTGGCCGGCAACTACGTGCTGCAAAGCGCCAGCGGCACCACCACCGCCAACATCACTCCGGCCAGTCTCACGGTCAGCGGCGTGAGCGCGGCCAACAAGGTCTACGACGCCACCACGACCGCCATCCTCAATGGCACGGCCACCGTGACCGCCCTGGGCAGCGACACCGCCACGGTCGGCGGCACCGCCAGCGCCACCTTCGCCGACGCCGGTGTGGGCACCAACAAGCCGGTGACCGTGACCGGTTACATCCTGGCCGGCGCGGATGCCGGCAACTACATCATCGTGCAGCCCAGCGGGCTGACCGCCAGCATCACTGCCGTGCCTGTCCAGCAATCCTCTGTGTCGCCACCAATCCGGGACGCGCTTCTGCCCTCCACGGACGCGGTTGAGGCCTCATCCATCCTAGTAATCAGACATGGCAGCAGCCCCCAGGACGCAATGGCGGCAGGCCAAGTTGCCGATCCGACCCTGTGCGCGCAAGCAGCACCGGCGACCGCCGGCGCAACCAGCGCCGGCCGCAACCCTTTGCTGCAGGTCGTCGATGGCGGTGTTTGCACGGCGAATCGACCACTCTACGCAAATAAATAAGCATTTACCAATTAAGAAACCCGATGCTGAGGCAAGACCTGCCACCGGGAAGGGCCCCCTCAACGGCATGACTTCCCCATGGTCTAGAAGTGTCTGCTTTGCACATCACAGTCGCCAACGTCCAAGGAGATTTATCAACCATCTTCGTCCAGAAAGTAACCATATGTAACATTTGTTACTAAAATATAGACATGATCAGAGCGCCATCCCGGGGAATTCATACCGGCAGAAGTTCTTCTCTGTTGAGTCAACCTACACATACCCAGGAGCGCGAAACGATGGATACAACAACAATCCAACTCGCCTTGCTCTGGCCCCAGGTTCCCGCCGAGCCCTCCTTGTTCCGCCTGATTTGCCGACCTTATGCGAGATCAGGTCCAGGTTACTGCATTTCGCCACGGAGGCCGCCGGCATGAGACGGGTATGCACAGGTCTGCTGGTGACGGCGCCCTTGCTGGTGGTGCAAGCCGCGCCGACAGGAATCGATCCCATCTTGCAGCAAGCACTGCCGGCCGCACCAGCCCCCTCCCCTTCTCGTTCAGCAGTCCTGTCCGTCGAGGACGAGATGGATGCTCATGCACCGCCGCCCAGCTCCTCGGTCATGGTTGAGGTGAAGGTGATCAAGATCCTGGGCAATACCCTGTTCGACACCGCAACCTTGCAAGCCCTGGTGGGCGACGCCGTGGGCAAGCGCTTGAACCTGGCCCAGCTGGATGAGCTGGCTGCGCGCATTCGCAACCACTATCGCAGCCAGGGGCATAAGCTGGTGCGGGTCGTCACACCCGCACAGAGGTTCTATGCCGGCATCGTGCGCATCCTGGTCATCGAGGCCCCACAGAGCAGAACCGGCAATGACAAGCGCCCCCGTCTGAATGATTTGCTGCTGCAGGATCTTTCCTACGACCTGCCGCCCGAGGCGACCGCGTCGCCAGGTGACAAGGGCGAAACCTCGCCACCGCTGAGTTCAAGCGTTCTGATCGACGTCAAGGCACTCAAGATCCTGGGCAATACCTTGTTCGACACTGCGACCCTGCATCCCCTGATCGCCGATGCCGAGGGAAAACGTCAGAGCTACGATCAGCTGGACGAGCTGGCCGTGCGCATCCGCAACTACTACCACGGCCGGGGGTACAGGCAGGCCCGCGTCGTGACGCCGGCGCAGATCATCCGAGAGGGTGTCGTGCGCATCCTGGTCATCGAGGCCCCGTACGGGAGGGTCGGCATCGACAGCCAAGTGCGCCTGAACGATCTGCTTCTGCAAGGATTGGCGGCATCCGCCGCAGTCAGGCCGCGCGCCGACGACAAGGCGAGCCTCAAGCCGGCGCCGGAAAGCGCGACCTCGACCATGGGGGTCAAGGCGCTCAGGATCATGGGCAACACCACGTTCGACGAGGCCACGCTGCATGCCCTCGTGGCCGATGGCGAGGGAAAAGACCTGAGCTTGGCCCAGCTGGATGGACTGGCCGCGCGCATCAACGACTACTACCGCAGCAAGGGATACCCGTACGCACGGGCGGTGGTGCCGGCACAGGTCATCCAGTCGGGCGTGGTGCACCTCCTGGTGATCGAGGCGCGCTATGACAAGGTAGAGATCAACAACCAGACCCGTGTGGACGACCAGCTTGTGCAGGCGACGCTGTCGCCGATCAAGACCGGGCAGCCCGTCGATCAGCCCGAGCTCGACGAGGCGCTACTGCTGCTGTCGGACACACCCGGTGTGGTAGTAAACGCGACGCTGAAGCCCGGCAGATCGGCGGGGACGGCGGATCTGCTGGTCGAAGCCAGCCCTGGCCCCGCCTATTCGGGGAATCTCACGCTGGACGACTACGGCAATAGCTACACCGGGCGCGCGCGCCTGGGGGCGAACTTGTACGTCAACAATCCGCTGCGCCATGGAGATGTCCTGAGTCTGGGAGGGCTGAGCGCCGGATCGGGGCTGAATTACGGACGTGCCGGCTACGACTCGTTGCTGACCGGCCGGGGCACCCGCGCGGGCGCGGCCTACTCCTCGATGAACTACGGCCTCGGCGGGTCCCTGACGAACCTGGATGCGCGCGGCTCGTCCGAGACCGTAAGCACTTGGTTACGACAGCCGCTCTTGCGCAGCCAGGATGCCAACCTTTACGGTCAGATCCAGTACGACGCCGTGCAGCTGCGTGAGCGCATCGGCGCAGCAGCCATTCAGACCGACCGGCGTGTCAACAGCTGGACCTGGAGCCTGACGGGAGACTCGCGCGACAGCTTGCTGTCCGAGGGCATCAACACCTGGAGTCTGGGTTGGACCAAAGGGCGTGTGGCTTACGACGATGCCTCGGCGCAGTCCGTCGACGCGGCAACGGCGAAAACCGAAGGCGAATTTTCGAAATGGAATCTGAGTCTTTCCCGCCTGCAGGGCCTGGGGCGGGACAAGGCGCTCTATCTCGCCTTCTCAGGTCAATGGGCGGGCAACAATCTGGACTCGTCGCAAAAAATATCCATTGGGGGCCCCTATTCGGTCCGTGCCTATGAAATCGGGGCCTTGTCAGGCGACGCCGGCTACCGGGGCACTCTGGAGTTCCGGTACGACCTGGGGCCGCTCTGGCAGGGAAGGTTCGAGACGGTGGCATTTCTTGACAGTGCGCACGTGACCGTCAATCAGTCCCCCTGGACCACGGGTACGAACAGCGCCACCCTCAGTGGCGCAGGCATAGGCTTCAACTGGACTGGGCAAAGCCAGTGGAGAGTCCGGACATACATTGCCACGCCCATCGGGCCGAAATCGGAACTCGTCAGGAATCCAGACACGACCCGCGCGGGGTCGGAGATTGGCTTCCAATTCTGAGGATAACGCGGGGCTGCGGCCGTTCTTGGTAAGAACGGCTGTTCGTATCGAGACAAAACACGCGCCTGAAGCGTGAATTGCGTCTCACATTGCGTTACGCTACAGCGGGGCCGGCTTGCGATCCGGTTGAGATCGCCCGGATAATCCCCGCATGTCCCCCTTCCGGCATCCTCTGGCGACGCGACGCGGTGCGCCCGGCTTCACCCTGATCGAGCTGGTCATGGTGCTGGTGCTGCTGGGCATCCTGGCCATCTTCGTGATCCCGCGGCCGGACCTGGTGCGAGGTTTCGACGAAGTCGGCTACCGCGACGCGGTACGCGCCACCCTCGAATTCGCGCGCAAGAGCGCCGTGGCGCAGCGGCGCAGTGTGCGGGTCTCGCTCGCCGGCAATAACCTGATCCTGGATATAGACAACGTCGGCCCGGGAGACCCGGGGGCCGGAAGCTACCCGCGCAACCTGAGTCTGCCGACCCCCGACCCGCGCTGCGGCGGCCCTGCCAACCAGTTGTGCGCACCGCCCGGCGTCACGCTGGGCGGCCCGGCCACGCTGACGTTCAGCCCCCTGGGCCGGCCCTCGGCCGCGGCCAACTACAGCGTGACAGGCGATGCACCCTGGACCATCACGGTCGAGGCGGAGACCGGTCATGTGCATTAATCCTCGCCCGCACCGCGGCCTGGCGCGCCAGCGCGGCCTGACCTTCATCGAGCTGGTCTTTTTCATGATCGTCGTCACGGTAGGCCTGGCCGGCGTGCTGGTGGTGATGGACCAGACCAGCAGCCGCAGTGCCGACCCCATGATCCGCAAGCAGATGCTGGCCATCGCCGAGAGCGTGCTGGAGGAGGTGCGCCTGCAAGCCCACACCTGGTGCGACCCCGACGACCCCAATGCCGCCACCGCCATCGGTGCAGCCGGCTGCACCGGCGGTGCCGGCGGCGCCAATGACCAGTTAGCGACGGCACCAACGGCCGGCGAGGTGCGCGGCAACGCCCTCACCCCTTTTGACCATGTCATGGACTACAACGGTGCGGTCATACTCACCAGTCTGGCCGGCACCGCCTTTCCGCCCGGCTACACCGCCACGGTCGCAGTAACGCAGGAGGCGCTGGGTCCGGCGGCCGGTCTCGTGCCCGCCGGCGAGGCGCTGCGCATCAGCGTCACCGTCACACGTGGCGGCGACAACGTAGTGCTCGAAGGCTATCGCACGCGCTACGCGCCCAACTCGCTGCCATGAACACGCCAAATCGCTCCACCGCACGGCGTCAGCTAGGGTTCACGCTGATCGAAGCGCTGATGGTGATTGTCATCACCGGCATCCTGGCGGCCGTAGTGGCGGTCTTCATCCGCGCCCCGGTGCAGGGCTACTTCGATTCGGTGCGCCGGGCCGAGCTCACGGATGCGGCCGACGTGGCGCTGCGCCGCATCACGCGCGACGTACGCCTGGCCCTGCCCAACAGCCTGGTGGTCAGCAACGCGGGAGGCGTCAATTTCATCACCTTCATCATGACCAGCGCCGGCGGCCGCTACCGCGATTCGACCGACGGCTCCACCGGCGGCGATTTCCTAAGCTTCACGAACGCTGCCGATGTGACCTTCGACGTGCATGGCCCCATGCCAGCCATGGCCGCAGGCGACTTCATCGTGGTCTACAACCTCGGCCCGGGCAATGCCCCGGCCGACGCCTATACGGGCGGCAACCGCGCCACCATCGCCGGCGTCGCCGGCAATACCGTCACCCTGACCGGCAACCCCTATGCAATGCAGGCTCCGCCCCTGCCCTCGCCCAGCGGCCGCTTTCAGGTGGTGCCTGCCGCCACGTCCGCCGTGACCTACAGCTGCCCGGCAGCCGCACCAGGCAATCTGACCCGTTTCTGGAACTACGGTTTCAACCCGGCGCTGTTCGCCAGCGGCAACCAGGCCCTGTTGGTCTCCGGCGGCTTGACCTGTACTGTGGCCTATGCTCCCAGCGTCGGCGGACGCAACGGCCTGCTCGAAGTGGAACTCACCCTGGCCTCGGGCGGCGAAACGGTTGTCCTGTCCCAACAGATCCGCGTGGACAACTCACCATGAGGCCCATCCACGCACCTCGCCTTTCGCGCCAGCACGGTTTCACCGCCGTCTCGGCCATCTTCATCCTGGTGGTGCTGACGGCGCTGGGCGCCTTCATCCTGAGCGTCTCCACCGGCCAGCAGATCGGCTCCGCACTGGATGTGCAGGGCGTGCGCGTCTATGAAGCCGCACGCAGCGGCGTCGAATGGGGCCTGTACCGCCAGCTGCGTGCCGGCAGCTGCGCCGCTAGCGCCAACATGACCCCCACGGCCCCCACGCTCGCGGCGTATACCGTCACGGTGACCTGCACGGCCACGCCCGGCACCAACGGCGGACCCGTCACCTACACGGTGCAGTCCACCGCCTGCAACCAACCCAGCGGCGGCGCCTGCCCCAACCCCACCCCCGGCAACCTGTACCTCGAACGGCGCCTGGACGTGACTTTCAACCAGAACCCCTGATGCGGAGATGCCCGTGATGCGACTGCCACGCCTGCTGCTGACTGCCGTTCTGCTCGGTCTTTCGGCCAGCGCTCTCTGGGCCCAGACCGCCACCGTCACGGCCACGCCAAGCACCTGCGCCAACGTCACGGGCATCGGCACGGACAACTGGAACAATGCCGGCAACGCGACAACGCAGAACGGCACGTCGGCCACGGTCGCCGTGAACGACGGCGAAATCAGCCGTTACCTGCGCTGTACCGACTACGGCTTTGCGATACCGGCTGGCGTCACCATCAGCGGCATCACCGTTTCGATCCGCCGCAGCGTGGACAACACGGGCGGCAATCCGCGCGACTACGCGGTACAGCTGCTCAAGGCAGGCACCCTGCAAGCCACCAACTATGCCGACACCGGCACCACTTACCCCACCGCGCTGACCACCGTGAGCTACGGCGGCACGGCCAACCTTTGGGGGACGACCTGGACTGTGGCGGACATCAACAACGCCAACTTCGGCGTCTCCTTCGTCATCACCAAGCCAGGCACGACCGGCGGCAACCGCACCGTGAGCGTCGACGTCATCAGCGTGGCGGTCACCTACACCGACAATACGGCGCCCACGGTGACCTCCATCGTCCGGGCGGACGCCACCCCCACCAACGGAATCAGCAGCGCATCCTGGACGGTCACGTTCAGCGAACCCGTCACCGGCGTGAACGCGGCTGACTTTGTGCTGGTTCAGGGCGGAGGCATGAGCGGTGCCAGCATCACCTCGGTCACCGGCAGTGGCGCGACGTGGACCGTCACGGCCGACCTGGGCGTGAACACCGGCACCCTGGGTCTGAACCTGGTGGACGATGACAGCGTCCAGGACTCAGTCGGCAATCGCCTGGGCGGCACCGGCGCGGGCAACGGCAATTTCACGGGCGAGGTCTACACCGTCACGGCGGCCCCCTGCAATCCGCCCGCCAACATACCGGTCGGTGTCACCGTCGCTTGTGTCTGTGACAATTTCAACCGGACCAACCTGAACCCTTCGCCCATCTTTGGGCAGAACTGGATCACCTCCATCAGCGATGCCTCCGGCATCCAGCCCAGCATCGTCAACAGCAACTACCTGCGCCTGACCAACAGCACGGGCAACAACGCCAAAGCGGCCACTGTCCCTTCGGCCTTTCCGGCAGCGGGAAACTACATCTCGGTCGAGTTTCTTCACTACGCCTACAACGGCACCGGAGCCGACGGCATCGCCGTCACGCTCTCGGACTACAACGTGCCGGCCGTGCCCGGTGCCTATGGCGGCTCGCTGGGTTATGCGCAGCAAACCGCCATCAACGGTTTCGCCGGCGGCTGGATCGGCGTGGCGCTGGACGAATATGGCAACTACCAGAACCCCACCGAAGGACGTCTGGGCGGCCCGGGCTTCCTTGTCGACTCGGTGGGCATACGAGGCTCGGGCAGCGGCACCACGGGCTACCGCTGGCTGCAGGGCACAGCCGCCAATCTGTCGCCAGGCATCGACAACGCCGGCTCCGCCACGCGCTCACCCGGTTACCGCTACCAGATCGTCGTCGACGCCCGCAATGCCGGCGCCCCTACCCCGCAGACCTTCGTCGCCGTGAACCGTGACACCGGCTCAGGCTATACCTCGCTGATCTCCTCTTTCGACGCCTTTACCATGGCCATCACCCGGGGCTTCACCCAGGCACCCGTGCCGGCCAACTGGCAGATATCCTTCACGGGTTCCACCGGTGGCTCGACCAATATCCACGAAATCAGCAGCCTGCGCATCTGCGCGCAGACCGTGGTGCCGCCCTCGGGCGGCGTGGCCTCGGGCTTCGCCGTGATCGACGAAGCCTATGGCACGCCAGCCATCGCCGTGCAGAACTATCTGACCGGCCGCATCTACACCAAACTCGCGGGTACGCCCTTCAAGCTCAATGTCGCGGCCATCAACAACAACCAGATCCTGACGGGTTACGCACTCTCCGGCACGAAGAACGTCAACGTCAAGCTCGTGGACAATAGCGACGGCGTCTGCGTGCTCAACAGCGCGCAGGCCAACTACTGCAGCGCAGCTTGTCAGGCCAAGGCGGCGGTGAGCGGCGGCAGCCAGACCCTGGTTTTCGCCTCGGCCAACGCCGGCCAGAAGCAAAGTACAGACTTCACCATACCCAATGCGTGGAGCAACCTGGCGGTCATCGTCAGCGACGGCACCACCACAGCCTGCTCCACGGATGCCTTCTCGGTGCGCCCCCTGAACTTCAATACGCTGAGCAGCACCGCCAACAACAGTGCATTGACCGGCACACCGGCCCTGCGCGCCGGGTCCGACACATTCAGCATGACGGTGGGCACCGGCACGGCCGGTTACGCCGGCGCAGCCGCGGTCCCCACCATCAACCCGACTGCGATGAGTGCCAATGCCGCGGGCTGGACCGTGGGCAGCATCAGCCCCGGCAGTTTCCCCACGGCCACCAGCTCCAGCTCCACCGGCAACACCTTCACCTACAGCGAGGTCGGCCACTTCCGTTTCCTGGGCTACGACCCGGCGAGCAACACCACTTCCCCGCGCGGAATCTACGACAGCACCTGGACCGCAGTGGACCAGGGGACCCAGCAGGACTGCATTTCCGGCAGCTACGCGAACACACGCGACACCAGCGGCAGCTTCGCCTCCAACAGCAACTACGGCAAGTACGGCTGCCTGTTCGGCATCACGACCAATAGCACGCTGTTCGGCCGCTTCACCCCGGCTCAGTTCGCGGTGGTACCAACCGTCAGCCCGGCCCCCGTGACGCCAGCCATCACCTCGGCTTGCACGGGCACCACGCGCAATTTCACCTACATGGGTCAAACCGGGTTCAAGATCGCCTACAGAATCGAAGCCCAGAATGGCCTGGCATCCCCGTCCCGGACGCTGAACTACGATGCGGGCCTGTTCGCTCTCAGCGGCGCCACGCTCCCCTTGCCCAACCTGGTCGCCGAAGACCCGACGACCGGCAACCAAGGTTGCAACCTTGCTTCCCGCGTGAGCGGAAGCTCCACGGCCAGTTGGGTTGCCGGCGTCTACGACGCCACGACACCAGCCGCGGCATTCAATGCGAGCTTCAGCCGCCCCGCCACTGCCACGCCGGGTGCGTTGGACGCCTCGACCCCGGTGCAGTGCGCGGCCACGCGTGCAAATGCGGGGGGGCCTTTCTGGAACATGGATTTTGGAATCCAAATCACTGATGGTCTGGTCACGATGGCTGCCGCCGACATGAATGCGGACAGCGCGGGCGTCTGCAGCGGTGCCGGCTGCAATGCCAGGCGCGTGGGCAGCACGGGCATCGTGCTGGGCCGCCTGAACCTGCTCAATGCCTATGGTTCCGACGCCCTGCCCCTGCTGGTGCCGGTGCGCGCCGAATACTGGAATGGCGCAATCTGGCAGCTCAACACCGACGACCGATGCACCACACTGGGCGCGACGACCTTGGGCGTCGGCAACGTTGTCCCGGCCAGCGGCTCCGGCCTGAGCGTCACGAACGGGAGCCTGGCCATGAACCCGTTGGCCACGATGACGGGCGGCCTCACCAACTTCCGCATCAGCCCAACTGTCCGGGGTGCCGGTAGCGTCGATCTGGTGCTCAACCTCGGCCCTGGCCTGACCTCCAGCGTCAACTGGTGCGGCAACTGGACCAGCGGCCCGGCCGCCGGCACCGGCACGACCCCCAGCCCCGACCTGAGTTTCCTCACCGCGCAATGGTGCGGCAGCAACGCCGACCGCGCGCCCGCCGCCCGCATCCGTTTCGGCAACCCCAGAGCCCCCTACATCTACCTGCGCGAACGCTACTGAGCAAGCGCGCACATTGGGCACGCAAAGCTGCACCCATCAGGAAAACACATGCAGAGTCGAACCTGCGTGGGAAGCGCGCTTCAACTCTACCGCCTTGGGCGTGCCGGTTCGCGCTTGCAAACCCACTGGTACTCAGAGGAGGTGGTGCCCGGGGCCGGAATCGAACCGGCACGCCTTGCGGCGGGGGATTTTGAGTCCCCTGCGTCTACCAATTTCACCACCCGGGCAAGAGGGAGAGAAGGCAGAAATTATGGCACAGTGGCGGTCATGAAGTACCCCACCATCGAAGACGCCATTGGCAAGACACCGCTGGTCGCCCTGCAGCGCATCGGCGCGGCCGAAAATGCAACCCGCGGCAACGTCATCCTCGGCAAGCTCGAGGGCAACAACCCGGCCGGCTCGGTCAAGGACCGCCCGGCCCTGTCCATGATCAAACGCGCCGAGGAGCGCGGCGAGATCAAGCCCGGCGACACGCTGATCGAAGCCACCTCGGGCAACACCGGCATCGCCCTGGCCATGGCCGCAGCCATCAAGGGCTACCGCATGGTGCTGATCATGCCGGAGGACCTGTCCATCGAACGGGCCCAGACCATGAAAGCCTTCGGCGCCGAGCTCATCCTCACCCCGAAGAGCGGTGGCATGGAATACGCCCGTGACCTGGCCGAGCAGATGGAGAAAGGCGGCAAGGGCCGCGTGCTGGACCAGTTCGCCAATGCCGACAACCCGCGCATTCACTACGAAACCACCGGCCCCGAGCTGTGGGAGCAGACCGATGGACGCATCACGCACTTCGTCAGCGCCATGGGCACCACAGGCACCATCACCGGCGTGTCGCGTTTCCTGAAGGAAAAGAACCCGGCTGTTCGGATCATCGGCGCCCAGCCCAGCGAGGGCTCGCGCATCCCGGGCATCCGCAAGTGGCCCGAGGAATACCTGCCCAAGATCTACGATCCCAAGTCTGTGGATGAACTGGCCTATGTGAGCCAGAGCGACGCCGAGGAGATGTGCCGACGCCTGGCGCGAGAGGAAGGCATCTTTGCCGGCATCTCGGCCGCTGGGGCCTGCTGGGTCGCGCAGCAGATCGCCGCGCGCGAGACCAACGCCACCATCGCCTTCATCGTCTGCGACCGCGGCGATCGATATCTTTCAACGGGCGTCTTTCCAGCCTGACGCGCCCGGCCATGAGCGAGGCCTATCGCTACTGCCCGGTCTGTGCCATGCCGTTGGCGACCATCACCCTGTTGGAAGATGGGGGGCCGAAGGAGCGCCTGCGCTGTACGGCCTGTGCCTGGACCCACTGGAACAACCCCACGCCAGTACTCGCCGCCGTGGTCGAGTACCAGGGCCAGATCCTGCTGGCACGTAACGCCGCCTGGGAAGGCAAGATGTATGCGCTGATCACCGGCTTCATGGAGGCCGGCGAGACACCGCAGGACGGTATCGCCCGCGAGATCCTGGAGGAAACGAATCTTCAGGCCCGGGAAATCCACCTGATCGGCGTCTATGATTTCCAGCGCATGAACCAGGTGATCATTGCCTACCACGCGCGCTGCGAAGGTGAGGTGAAGCTCTCGCCCGAGCTGGCGGACTACCGGCTCTTCACGCCCGACAAGGTCAAATGCTGGCCCGCCGGCACTGGTTACGCCCTGGCCGACTGGCTGCGCTCACGCGGCCATGAGCCCCAGTTCATCGAGTGGTCCCGCCCTGCGCCAGACCCCTCAGCGCCCGCCTGAATCCAGGATTGCTTAAAATCGCTGGTATTAGCCAATCTGGACTTGTGATGAACGCTGACCGAGAACTCGACACCCGCGGCCTGAACTGCCCCCTGCCCATCCTCAAGGCGAAGAAGGCTTTGTCGGAAATGACCAGCGGCCAGACTCTCAAGGTCGTGGCCACCGACGCAGGTTCGGTCCGTGATTTCGTGGCTTTTGCCAAGCAGACCGGTAACGAGTTGCTGGAACAGACCACCGAGGGCAAGGATTACATCCACGTCCTCAAGCGCCGCTGAGAACTTGCGGATAAATCTACTGCGCGGCCTGATCGCCGCGTTGGGCGGTGCTTGGAATCCTCACGTACATCAAGTACGTTCCGGTTCCTGCGCTCCGTCCGCCTTGCGCTGAGGCCGCTCGCTACGATTTCTTCGCAAGTTCCAAGCTCAGGTCTCAGACCTTGAGCGACTTCAGATACGCGCGAAAGCTCGCCCCCACCTCGGGGTGCGCTAGGGCCAGCTCCACCGTGGCCTCCAGAAAACCTTCCTTGCTGCCGCAGTCGTAGCGCTTGCCCGCATAGGTGTAGGCGTGCACGGCTTCGTGCCTGAGCAAGCCGGCAATGCCGTCGGTCAGCTGGATCTCGCCACCGGCGCCGCGCGGCTGCTGGCGGATCTGGTCAAACACTGCGGGCGTGAGGATGTAACGACCGGCCACGGCCAGGCGTGAAGGCGCCTGCTCCGGCGCCGGCTTTTCCACGATCTGGCTGATCTTGAGCAGGCGCTCGCCATCGGCCGTCCCGGCGACGATGCCGTAACGGCGCACCTGCTCCTGCGGCACCTCCTGTACGGCGATCACGGAGTTGTTCAGCTTTTGAAATTGATCGGCCATCTGCGCCAGCACAGGCTGGCCACCCAGCGGGCCCATCATCAGGTCATCGGCCAGCAGCACGGCAAAGGGCGCACCTTCGGTCAGGTGCTCTGCACACAGCACCGCATGGCCCAGGCCCAGGGCGCGCGGCTGGCGCACATAGGAGCACAGCATGTCCTCGGGCTGCACCGAACGCACCAGATCCAGCAGGGCCTGCTTGCCGGCCTGCTCAAGTTCGTTCTCCAGCTCGTAGGCGGTATCGAAATGGTCCTCGATGGCGCGTTTGTTGCGCCCGGTCACGAACACCATGTGGCGGATGCCGGCCGCGTAAGCCTCTTCCACCGCGTACTGGATCAGCGGCTTGTCGACGACAGGCAGCATCTCCTTGGGTGCTGCCTTGGTGGCGGGCAGGAAACGCGTGCCCAGGCCAGCGACAGGGAAAACGGCGGTTTTGATTTTTTGCGTCATGCCCCGATTCTCCCTGCGAAATATGTCAGTTCAAGCGGGCCAGCTGGTCCCGTATCTTGGCCAACGTGGCCGTGAAATCGGCCATGCGCTTGTTCTCCTGCTCGATCACGGCCGGCGGCGCCTTGGCCACGAAGGCCTCGTTGGAGAGCTTGTTCTTGGCCTTGGCGATCTCGCCTTCCAGGCGCGCAGCTTCCTTGCCCAGGCGCAGCTTTTCGGCGGCCACGTCGACTTCCATGTGCAGGCACAGACGGGCTTCGCCGACCACGGCCACGGGCGCGGCCTGGGCGGCCGCCGCCCACTCGGTCTCGGACTTGAAGACCTTGACTTCGCTGAGCTTGGCCAGAGCCTGCAGCACCGGCGCCCACTGCTCCAGAAAAGCCGTCTCGCTGGCGCTGCTGGCCACGGCGTACAGCGGCAGGCGCGTGGACGGCGACACATTCATCTCGCCACGCAGGTTGCGACAGGCATCGACCAACTGGCGCAGGCGGGCGACTTCGGCCATGGCAGCAGCGTCGATGCGATCGGGCTGGCTCACCGGGTAGGCGGCCACGCTCACCGACTCACCAGCCCGGCCGGCCACGGGCGCCACCTTCTGCCACAACTCTTCGGTGATGAAGGGGATCAGCGGGTGCGCCAGGCGCTGGATGGTCTCCAGCGTGCGAATCAGGGTGCGGCGTGTGCCGCGCTTTTGCGCATCGTCGCCGGTGTTGATCTGCACCTTGGCGATTTCCAGGTACCAGTCGCAGAACTCGTTCCAGACGAAGTCGTAGATGGTGTTGGCCACGTTGTCCAGCCGGTAGTCGGCAAAACCCTGGGCCACTTCGGCTTCGACCTGCTGCAGCAGCGAGACGATCCAGCGGTCGGCGGCACTGAAGCTCAGGTAACCGTGGAAGGGGCCGCCAGGCACACACTGTTCCTTGGTGTGCTCCTCCAGGCCGCAGTCATGGCCTTCGCAGTTCATGAGCACGAAACGCGTGGCGTTCCAGAGCTTGTTGCAGAAGTTGCGGTAGCCCTCGCAGCGTTTGCTGTCGAAGTTGATGTTACGTCCCAGCGAGGCCAGCGAGGCAAAGGTGAAACGCAGCGCATCGGCGCCAAAGGCCGGAATGCCTGCGGGGAATTCCTTCTCGGTGTTCTTGCGCACCTGGGGCGCGGTCTCGGGCTTGCGCAGACCGACGACGCGCTTGTCCAGGAGGGGACCAAGTGCGATGCCGTCGATCAGATCCACTGGGTCCAGCACATTGCCCTCGCTCTTGCTCATCTTCTGGCCCTGCGCGTCACGCACCAGGCCGTGGATGTAGACATGCTTGAACGGCACCTTGCCCGTGAAGTGGGTCGTCATCATGATCATGCGGGCGACCCAGAAGAAGATGATGTCGTAGCCCGTGACCAGCACGCTGGAGGGCAGGTAGAGATCAAAGTCCTCTGTCTGCTCGGGCCAGCCCATGGTGCTGAAGGGCACGAGGGCCGAGGAGTACCAGGTGTCCAGCACGTCCTCGTCACGCACGAGCTTCTTGCCCGCGCCGGCCTTGGCCTGCGCTTCGGCCTCGTTGCGTGCCACGATGACGTTGCCGGCCTCGTCGTACCAGGCTGGGATCTGATGCCCCCACCAGAGCTGGCGCGAGATGCACCAGTCCTGGATGTTGTTCATCCACTGGTTGTAGGTGTTGACCCAGTTCTCGGGCACGAACTTGACCGCACCGCTGTCCACCGCATCGATGGCTTTCTGCGCAATGCTCTTGCCTGTCGGGTCTTTGTCGGACACTTTCGACATCGCGACAAACCACTGGTCGGTCAGCATGGGCTCGACGATCTGGCCCGTGCGCGTGCAGATGGGCACCATGAGCTTGTGCTTCTTGGTCTCCACCAGGGCGCCGATGGCTTCCAGGTCTTTCACGATGGCCTTGCGCGCCACGAAGCGGTCCAGGCCACGGTATTTCTCGGGCGCGTTGTCGTTGACGGTGGCCTGCAGCGTGAGCACGCAAATTAGCTCCAGCTTGTGGCGCTGGCCCACCTGGTAGTCGTTGGGGTCATGGGCCGGCGTGACTTTGACCACACCCGTGCCGAATTCCTTGTCCACGTAGGCGTCAGCGATCACCGGGATCTGGCGCCCCACCAGGGGCAGGGTGACCATCTTGCCGATCAGGTGCATGTAGCGCTCGTCCTCGGGGTGCACCATCACGGCCACGTCGCCCAGCATGGTCTCGGGGCGGGTGGTGGCCACGGTCAGGCTGCCCGAACCATCGGCCAGGGGATAGGCGATGTGCCAGAGCGAACCGTCTTTTTCCTCGCTCTCTACCTCCAGGTCCGACACGGCGGACTGCAGCACTGGGTCCCAGTTCACCAGGCGCTTGCCGCGGTAGATCAGGCCCTGCTCGTACAGGCGCACGAAGGTCTCGGTCACCACCTTGGAGAGCTTGTCATCCATGGTGAAGTACTCGCGGCTCCAGTCCACGCTGTCGCCCATGCGGCGCATCTGCGTGGTGATGGTGTTGCCGCTCTGTTCCTTCCACTCCCAGACACGCGCCACGAAGTTCTTGCGCCCCAGGTCGTGGCGGCTGATCTTCTGCTCCTGCAGCTGGCGCTCCACCACGATCTGGGTGGCAATGCCCGCGTGGTCGGTGCCCGGCACCCAGACCGTGTTGGCCCCGGCCATGCGGTGGTAGCGCGTGAGCGAGTCCATGATGGTCTGGTTGAAGGCATGGCCCATGTGCAGCGTACCCGTCACATTGGGTGGCGGCAGCTGGATGGCGAAGGACGGTGCGCCCGCCTTCGCCTGGCCCGTGCCGCGGAAGCCCGCCTTGCCGTAGCCGCGTTTTTCCCATTCGGGGCCCCAATGCGCCTCCAGGGCGGCGGGTTCGAAGGACTTGGACAGGCTGTTGAGGCCCGGTTGCTGGACGGTGTCGGTCATGGTGCAGACAGGGAATGAAGAACGGCGCCCGCGAGGGCGCCGTTCCATGGGGTGTTTGGGAACTGCCCCGATTTTACCGGGGCAGTTCCCTGGCCGCCTGGATGCACTCGGCCAGCACATCCTTGCTGCCGATCTGGTTGGCCAGCAACAGGATCAGCCGGGCGTTCAGCAGTTCTGATTGTTCGCGGCTCAGGCCGGTGTGGGCGTCCAGCAGTTGCTCGTAGAAGGTGTCGGCGTCCTGGAAGTGGGGGGTGGTTTTCATCCATTACTCCTTGATGCCGATCGCGCGCTCGATAGCCTGGATCAGGCCGGCGTCCACGCTTTCGCCCGTGGCGGCGATGTAGGCGTCGGGCCGCACCAGGGCCCAGGCGTGGCCGAAGACGTGGCAGGCGCCCTGCAAATGGCCCTGCGGATCGATCACGAACTCACGCGCCTGGGGCCGGGTATCCGGCCCCACCACCTGCACGCAGCGCACCGGGGCCGCGCTGCCCAGGTGGCGCAGACGCTGTGCCGCGGCCACCGAGATGTCGCCAAAGACCAGCACCAGCAATTGGCCGCCGGCCCATTCGATCAGGTTGTTGACGCATCCAGCGCTGTGGTCGGCCCAGCGAAAGTTCACGTTCTGCACCGACAGGCCGCCACTGCGGTCGCAGATGCCGGAACGGGTGTAGCTGTTGGCCACCGCCATGCGGCCCGTATTGATCAGCGCGCGCGCGAACGGATGCTGGCGCGCCAGGCTGATGGCGGCCGTCCGGAAGGTGCGCTCCATACCGTCGGCCGGGCGCAGGAAACGCGCCGTGCGGTTGGTGACCTGCACGTTCTGGGCCGCGGCCTCGTGCCGCTCCTCGTTGTAGCTGTCCAGCAAGGTGGCAGGCGCCTGGCCGCGCAGCACTGCGGCCAGCTTCCAGGCCAGGTTGTCGGCGTCGGCCACGCCGGTGTTGCCGCCGCGCGCACCGAAGGGGCTGACGATCTTGGCCGTGTCGCCCATGAAATAGACGCTGCCGATGCGCAGCTTGTCCAGGCACTGGCTGCGGTAGGCGTAGGGGCCGACCCAGACGATCTCAGCCTCCACGTCCGGGCCGAACTGAAGTCTTAACCTCTCGCGCACCACATCCTCACGGCTCACGTGTTCTGGATCCGCGTTGGGCTCCATCTGGTAGTCGATGCGCCAGACCTCGTCGCCCATCAGGTGCTGCCAGACCGCGCGGTTGCCGTTGAAGGGGGCCTCTATCCATGTGTGGCGCTCCTGCGGTGGACGGTGCTTGAAACGCACGTCGGCAATGCACCAGCGGTCGTCCCCGCGGCGCGAGGTCATGGTCGCGCCGGTCCAGGCGTGGAAAGGCGTATGCGAGCCGCTGGCGTCGATCACGTGCTCCGCCTCGAGCTTGTAGGTGCCGGCCGGCGTGTCCACGGTCAGGGAGCCGTAGCCCTCGTGCTGATGGAAGCCCGTCACGCGGGATTTCCAGCGCAGGTCGACATGGCCCAGCCCGTAGATGCGCTCGACCAGATAGCCTTCGATATAGAACTGCTGGATGTTGATGAAGGCAGGCTGGCTCGAAAGGCCAAAGCTGCTCTGCTGGCGCAGGTCGAAGGAATAGACTTCGTCCTGGCCGGCAAAGGTACGCCCCACGCTCCACTGGATGCCCTTGGCGGCGATGCGCTCGTACACACCCAGGCGCTGGAAGATCTCCAGGGACTTCTGCGTGTAGCAGATGCCGCGCGAGGAGGCACCCTTGACGCCCACGGTGTTGTCTTCGTCCAGCAGCACGGCCTCCACGCCCAGCCGGGCCAGGCAGCAGGCCAGCGTCAGGCCGGTGATGCCGGCCCCCACGATGACGACCTTGTGCCGGTGCACCTCGCCGCTCTTGAGCTCCCGCGGCTCGACGAAGGGGTACTCAGGCAGTTCGTAGCCCTTGCCTTGGGTGAATTCGTAACCGTTGGTATAGGCCACGTCGCGGTAGGCAGCATTCATGCGCGGCCCTTCTGCGCGGCGCGCGCGGCCACTTCGGGCCGATCGTTCTGTTGCGGCTTGAGCGGTGCGGCCACCTTGCCGGCCGCGCGCTCCTGGCGCCAGACCTGCTTGCGCGCGGTCCATTCGTTGAGGCGGTCGTGGGCGGTGGTGCTTTCCTTGAGCATCTGGAACTCGTCGGCCACCTGCGCCGAGAGTTCGAGCCGGATGCCATTGGGATCGAAGAAGTAGATGCTCTTGAAGATGTGGTGGTCGGTCACGCCGATCACCTCGATGCCATGCGCCTGCAGCCGCGCCTTCATGGCTTCCAGCTGCGCGATGCTGTCCACGCGAAAGGCAATGTGGTTGACCCAGCGCGGCGTGTTCGGGCTGGGCTCGGCGGCCACGTCGTCGCCCAGGTCGAAGAAGGCGATGAAGGAACCGTCCTGCAGGCGAAAGAAGAAGTGTGTGTAGGGGCAGTACTCGCCCGTGCTGGGCACGTGATCGCTCTGGATGATGTGGTACAGCGGCAGGCCCAGGATGTCTTCATAGAAGTGCCGCGTTTCCTCGGCGTCGCGCGCGCGATAGGCGTAGTGGTGCAGCTGCTGGATCGGTGGCGGCGCCGGCAGGGCCGTCGCCTCTGGGGGGCTGTTGCTCATGTGTGCTCCTCGGGCAGACAATTCACTTATACGTAATTCGTTCACTTTAACGTAACTCCCCGCCCCTGCCGACCGTCGTCGAGCCGGGGCCCTCGATAGTTATTGCGAATGAATATCAATAGCGATATTCAATAGGCAAGGGTAATTCGTCATATTGAAACTGCCAATTAGACGCAGGCAAGCCGCAGGACTACCCTAGGTTTCGTCTTTGACCTGTTCAAAGCGTTTCCGTGTTTTTCAACCCTACAAGGAGATAACCATGCCCGCACTGAAAGGTTCCAAAACGGAACAGTGCCTGAAGGACGCCTTCGCCGGCGAATCGCAGGCCAACCGCCGTTACCTGTACTTCGCAAACAAGGCCGACGTAGAAGGCCAGAACGACGTGGCAGCGCTGTTCCGCTCCACCGCTGAAGGCGAGACCGGTCACGCCCACGGCCACCTGGAGTTCCTGGAGCAGTCCGGCGACCCCGCCACCGGCATGCCCATCGGCTCCACCCGCGACAACCTGAAGTCCGCTGTCGCCGGCGAAACCCATGAGTACACCGACATGTACCCGGGCATGGCCAAGACCGCACGCTCGGAAGGTTTCGACGAAGTCGCCGACTGGTTCGAGACCCTGGCCAAGGCCGAGCGTTCCCACGCCAATCGCTATCAAAAAGCCCTGAACGAACTGGTGGATTGATTCCGCTGTTCTTCCGCTACGCCGCGAGGCGTAGTGGTTGCTGAAAGAACTCTTCCTCAAGAGTTCTTTTTCCAACCAACACAACAAAGAGGACACACCATGGCGCGCGAAGGCAACCTGGAAGCCCCGACCCGACACCCGCTGGACTGGAAAAACCCCGAGTTCTACAACGAGGAAGCCACCTTCCACGAACTCGAACGCATCTTCGACATCTGCCATGGCTGCCGCCGCTGTGTCAGCCTGTGCGGATCCTTCCCCACCCTGTTCGACCTGGTCGACGAAAGCGCGACCGGTGAAGTCGACGGCGTGGCCAAGCCCGACTACTGGAAAGTCGTGGACCAGTGCTATATGTGCGACCTGTGCTACATGACCAAGTGTCCATACACGCCTCCGCACGAATGGAATCTGGACTTCCCGCACACCATGCTGCGCGCCAAGGCCATCAAGTTCAAGAAGGGCGAGGTCAAGACCAGCGAGAAGCTGCTGGCCTCCACCGACCTGCACGGCTCCTTTGCCGGCATCCCCATCGTCGTGCAGATCGCCAACGCCGTGACCCACACCAAGGCCGCGCGCAGCGTCATGGAAAGTGTGGCCGGCGTCGACAAGGACGCCTGGTTGCCCTCGCTGGCCACGCAGAAGTTCCGCTCGGGCGCCGCTGACAGCCAGTCCTTTGCGGTGAAGAACGGCGACAAGACGCCGGGCAAGGTGGCCATCTATTCCACCTGCTACGTCAACTACAACGAACCCGGCATCGGCCACGATCTGCTCAAGATCCTCGACCACAACGAGATTCCCTACGTGCTCGTCGAGAAAGAAAAATGCTGCGGCATGCCCAAGCTGGAGCTCGGTGACCTCGACTCGGTCAACAGCAGCAAGGAAGCCAACATCCCGGTGCTGCACAAATACGCGCAGGAAGGCTACGCCATCCTGTCGGCCGTGCCCAGCTGCACCCTGATGTTCAAGCAGGAAATCCCGCTGATGTATCCGGACGACACCGTGGTACAGGAAGTGAAAGAAGCCATGTGGGACCCCTTCGAGTACCTGATGGCGCGCAAGCGCGACGGCCTGCTCAAGACCGAGTTCCCTCAGAGACTGGGCAATGTGAGCTACCAGATCCCCTGCCACGGCCGCGTGCAGAACATCGGCAAGAAGACCGAAGAGATGCTCAAGATGATCCCGGACACCACGATCAACACGATCGAGCGCTGCTCGGGCCACGCCGGCACCTTCGGTGTGAAGAAGGCCTACCACCAACAGGCCATGAAGATCGGCAAGCCCGTGTTCAAAGCCATGGCCACCATGAAGGACGGCACCAAGCCCGACTACATCAGCTCCGACTGCCCGCTGGGCGGCCACCACATCGCACAGGGTTTCGAGGTCAACGGCCTGGGCACTCCCGAGCTGCAGCACCCGCTGACCTTGGTGCGCATGGCCTACGGACTCAAGTAAGGATATTGGAGATGGACATGCAACTCACCGGCAAGATCACCCCCGACAACCTCATGTCGCTGGAGGCCTACAGCAAGTGGCGCAAGGCACACAAGGGCGAGGTCATCGCCCACCGCAAGCTGCGCAGCGTTTTGCTGGGCGAACACATCAACCTGCAGTTCGAGTCCGAGCTGACCATCCGCTACCAGATTCAGGAGATGCTGCGCATCGAAAAGATCTTCGAGGAGGAAGGCATCCTGGACGAGATCCACGCCTACGCCCCGCTGGTGCCGGACGGCACGAACTGGAAGGCCACGATGATGATCGAATACCCCGACATCAACGAGCGCAAGCGCGAGCTGGCCCGCCTGATCGGCGTGGAAGATCGCATGTTCGTCGAGGTGGAAGGCTACCCACGCGTCTACGCCATCGCCGACGAAGACCTGGACCGCGAGAACGAGGAGAAGACCTCGGCCGTGCACTTCGTGCGCTTCGAGCTCACCCCCGCCATGTGCGCCGCCGTCAAGGCAGGTGCTGGTGTGAAGGTGGGCTGCGACCACACCAACTACCCGGCGCACGTCACGGTCAGTGCCGAGACCCTTGCCTCGCTTGCCGGCGACCTGAAGTAACGTTTCACCCGGTCACCAGGAACCTATGAAAGGGGCCAGCCAGTAGGCTGGCCCTGAGCATTTCTGCGCAACCTCACAGTTGCTCACACCACCATCGAGGGGCCTGCGCTGCTCTTTCCTTCCTTACGCAGCCCGGGCACTCGCCATGACAGCCTTGTTGCCCAGGGGCGCGAGGGTGTCTGCGGTACCGTCGCCCAGACCCAGCGCATAAGCGGGTGAGTGCCAGGTGCTGTCCAGCAGGACGGCCGGAAAGCGCATCGGTTTACCGGCCTCGACCACATGGGCAGCCACCTTGGCCAGCTGATAGTGGGCCAGCATGACCTGCAGATCGGCGGCCCGGGTCTCTCCTGCCTCGTGCAGCTTGGCTGCCTCCCGGTGCAGCCTGGACGCCTGCTCCAGGTACTCTGCAACTTTCAGATGCAGTTGCGGCATAGGCAGGGCTTGCGGTGCATGGGCACCGCTGGCTGGCAGGAAAGTCATCGTTTGCTCCCGAAAAAAGTCTTTGCACCAGCGCTCGCGTGGTACAGGGGGAGTTTGCGCATCACGGCCGATGCGGTCTGTGTGCTGGCTCACATGCCGCGCGCTATGTCCTGCCTACGAGAACGGGTGAGGCAGGTCTGCACAGACCCGCCTCGGGACACTGTGCTGTATGTGCGCTGTCGAACGGTCAATCCGTGCCCGATTCCGTAAGGTTGGAGTTCATGCCATCTGATCTAGAACATTTCGGATGCATGCCAGGGCACCTCACAAGGGCCATTCCGACACCATCCAAAGGACTCATATGAAAAAATCGCACCGCCATCTCGTTTCAAGCCTGTGCGTGGCAGCCGCAGCGCTGGCAGCAACAGGCGCACACGCGCAAGGCAGCGGATCCGACGGCATTTACGGCCTGTACGGTCGTGGCACCAGCCACATCGGCTTCAATGCCGGCTTGACCGACTACAAGCTGAACGATGGCACCGGCCTCTTTGGTTCCGACAAGCGCACCACCGCCTACAACATCTATGCAGGCAGCTACTTCAAGGACAGCAACCTGGGCATGGAGCTGGGTTACACCGACTTCGGGCGGGTCACCCGTGCAGGCGGCACCACCAAGGCCGATGGCATCAACCTCAGCCTGATCGGCCGCATGCCGCTGGGCACCTCCTTCGGTCTGCTGGGCAAGGTCGGCGGCACGTATTCCCGCACCGATGTGTCGTCATCTGCCGGCTCGGGCGTGACGGCGGGCAGCGAGACCAGTTTCGACTGGTCCTACGGCGTGGGCGCTGAATATGCGATGAGCCGCCAGTGGTCCGCCGTATTGCAGTACGACGAACACTATGTGAAATATGCCGGCAACAACCGTGACCGCATCAATGTCACGTCGCTGGGTGTGCGTTACCGCTACTGAACGTTTGCTGGCCTCCCGATCAGCGTGTCGCTGATCGGGAGGCTCGCCCTGCTTGCATCACGGCCCCAGCCGCACCTGCGCGACCGCGCGGGTGCGGCTGGGGCCGTCTCAGTTATCCTTGCAAGGTATGCCGCACTGTTGAGCGGCAGCGTCCCGGGCCCCCCCGGGCGTGCCGCATCCACCTGCCAACCTGAACCATGCCCTCTGCCGCGACCCGCCTGCGTTCACTCCTGCCTTTTCTGAACTGGCCGCGGCCCACGGGCGCGCTGCTGCGCAGCGAGGCCCTGGCCGGCCTGGCCGTCGGCCTCATGGTGATTCCCCAAGGCGTGGCCTACGCTGTGCTGGCGGGCATGCCGCCCGTCACCGGCATCTATGCCTCCATCCTGCCGGCCCTGCTGGCGGTCCTGTTCAGCGCCTCGACCCGGCTCTCGGTCGGTCCCACGGCGTTGACCTGCCTGCTGGTGAGTGCCGGCCTCACGGGACTGGCCCCGCCGGGCTCGGCTGAATGGGTGCAACTGGCCATCTGGCTGGCCCTGCTCACCGGCCTGCTGCAGCTGGTGCTGGGTTTCATGCGTTTCGGCTGGCTGCTCAACCTGGTCAACGCGCCGGTCCTCACGGCCTTCACCCAGGCAGCGGCCGTGCTCATCATCGCCTCGCAGCTGCCCGACCTGATGGGCCTGCCGGGCTGGCACAGCTTGGGATCCGGCGTTCTACCGCCCTGGCACCTGCCCTCCCTGGCCTTCGGCATCGGCACGCTGGTGCTGCTGCTGGCGGCACGCCGCTGGCGTCCGGCCTTTCCCTCGGTGCTGCTGATCGTGCTGGCTGCGGCGGGACTGTCCCGCGGGCTGGGTTTCGAGGCGGCAGGCGGCCAGGTGGTCGGTGCCCTGCCGGCGGGCCTGCCCGCGCTGAGCCTGCCGGCCCTGCCCGAGTTCTCCGTGCTGGGCCAGTTGCTGCTGCCCACCCTGGTCATCACCCTCGTGAGTTTTATGGAGACGGCCTCCAGCGCCAAGGTCGACAACGAACGGCGCGGCACGCGCTGGGACCAGGACCAAGATCTGATCGGCCAGGGCCTGGGCAAGCTGGCGGCCGGCCTCAGCGGCGCCTTCCCGACCAGTTCCTCCTTCGCGCGCTCGGCGCTCAACCTCTACGCCGGCGCGCGCACCGGCTGGGCCACGGTGTTCGCCGCCGCGGTCGTGCTGCTGGCGCTGTGGCTGTTCATCCCAGTCCTGCGCCATGTGCCGCAAGCCGTGCTGGCCGCCATCGTGGTGGCCGCGGTGCTGGGCCTGATCAAACCACGCGAGTTCCTGCGCCTGTGGCGCATCGCCCGGGTCGAAGCGGTGATTGCGGGTGCCACCTTCCTCATCACCCTGCTGGTGTCGCCCCAGCTCTACTGGGGCGTGCTGGCCGGTGTGCTGATGTCGCTGAGCTATTTCCTCTACCAGCGCCTGCATCCGCGCATCATCGAAGTGGGCCTGCATCCGGATGGCAGCCTGCGCGATCGCCATCTCTGGAAACTGCCGCCGCTGGCGCCCGACACCTATGCCCTGCGCATGGATGCGGCGCTGGACTTCGCCGCTGCGGCCGAGTTCGAGCGCGCCATCGTCGAGTATCTGACAGCGCATCCGCAGACCCGCCACGTCTGCCTGTTTGCCCAGCCCATCAGCCACGTTGACGCCACCGGCGTGGATGCCCTGCTCAAACTCAGCGGACAGCTGCGCCAGCAGGATGTGCTGCTGCACATCAGTGGCATGAAACTGCCGGTGGAGCGCACCCTGCTCCAAGCGGGGTGGAAACTCGCCGACCCGGCACACCGCCTCTACCGTACCGAAGCGGAAACGGTGGCTGCGCTGCGCGCCTTGGCCTGAGCCCGGTTAGGCTACAGACCACTGGAATGCTCAGCCGAATTTCAGGAACATGCGACTGTAGGGTCCCTTGAGTCGGCCCAGCGCCTCCCGCGCGGCGGTCGCATCCTGGCTCATGGCGGCCCGCTGCAACTCAGCCACAGAGATCTCCAGCGCCTGCAGGGCGGCATCAAATTCAGCGTCACTCTGCAGGGCCTTCGGGGCTTCGCTGCGCAGCCGTTGGGCCAGATACTCCAGCACGCCCACCCGCTTCACCAGCGTCAGCATGGCCTGCGGATTGCTCGTCATCGCAGGCCCTTGCTGCAGCACATGTTCCATCTCGGCGTGGTAGGCATTCATGTGGTCGCTGAAGACGACGACCCCATTGCGCCGCCGCAGTTCAGCCATGATGTCGCGCGCCTGCTCCAGCGTTTCGTGGGCCTGCACCAGCTTGCCCTGCCCAACCTCAGCGGCAGCCTGCTCATACACCTTGGCCACGGCGTTCAGGGACGTACGGAATTCAGGATCCCTGTCGTAAGGGACGGCGGGCTGGGCCGCGAACCTGTCCAGGATAGCCTGCCAGGCCTGCCGGGCCTGGGCCATGGCCTGCTCCGACTCGGCCTGCGCCTTGCTGTTGGTGCGGAAGAGGGCAGCACGGTAGGGCGCGTAGGCCTGGTTGATGGCCTCCGTCACCGGATCGGCCGCCCGGGCCCCGAGGCAAGCCAGCAGACCGAGCATCAAGAAAAATTTGACAACGAGTTTCATGGCATCTCCAGATCAGGAACAGCGCACCAGTCTAGTCGGCGGACTTGCGGCCGTCTTGACGCATATCAAAGCTCCAGCGCCACAACGCCCAGTCAGGCCCGAGCGGAGCCTCCAGCGGTAGCGGCGTGCCATGCACCGGATGGACCAACTCCAGGCGCAGCGCATGCAGCCAGAGGCGCTGCGCCCCCAGCAGTGCCGCCAGCGCGCGATTCAAGGGGCCCTTGCCATGCGTGGCGTCGCCGATGATGGGGTGGGCGATGTGCTTGAGATGTCGGCGCAGCTGGTGGCGCCGGCCGCTCAGGGGCTGCAGCTCCACCAGCGCGCAACGCGTCGTGGGGAAATCGCCCTGCGGCAGCGGCAGTTCGTACCGCGCCAGCGTGCGATAGCGCGTCTGGGCGTCCTGCACGGGCATGCGGCCAGCGCGGGCATCGTCGTCCATGCGTTGGAGCGGGTGATCGATCAGGCCCGATGCGGGCGGCCAGCCGCGCACCACGGCCTGGTAGGTCTTGCGCACCTGGTCCGGTGCCTCGAAGGCCGTCCCCAGCACACGGGCCGTGCCGGCATCCAGCGCAAACAACAACGCTCCGCTGGTGCCCTTGTCCAGTCGGTGCGCGGGCCAGACCGGGCGGCCGAGCTGATCGCGCAGCAGCTGCAGGGCAAACAAGGTCTCACCGGCGTCGAGTCCCGTGCGGTGCACCAGCAGCCCCGGCGGCTTGTCCACGGCTACTAGATAATTGTCCTGATACAGGATACGCAAGAACATGCTCTTTTTATTATCCCCCGCGAAATCGCTGGACTACGACACACCGGCTGGCGACGTGCCGCACACGCAGCCCCTGTTCGTCAAGCAATCGGCCGAACTCATCCAGATCCTGCGCGGCTACTCACCGCAACAGATTTCCGAACTGATGGACCTGAGCGATGCGCTCGCCGGCCTGAACGTGGCGCGCTACCAGGCCTGGAGCCCGAAGTTCACCGCCAAGAACGCCAAGCAGGCCGTGCTGGCCTTCAACGGCGACGTCTACGAAGGGCTGGACGCCAAGACGCTCACGGCCGATGACCTCGCCTGGGCGCAGGAGCATGTGTGCATCCTCAGCGGCCTGTACGGCGTGCTGCGCCCGCTCGACTGGATGCAACCCTACCGGCTGGAGATGGGCACCGCCCTGGAGAACGCACAGGGCAAGAACCTCTACAAGTTCTGGGGCAGCAAAATCTCCGGGTACCTGAACGAACGCCTGCAGGCCGACAAAACGCCTATGGTGGTGAACCTGGCCTCTCAGGAGTACTTCAAGGCCGTGGACACCAAGGCGCTCAAGGCCCGCGTGATCGAGTGCGTGTTCGAGGACTGGAAAGGCGGCAAGTACAAGGTCATCAGCTTCCTGGCCAAACGCGCGCGCGGCCTGATGGCACGCTACGCGGCAACCAAACACCTGAGCACACCGAAGCAGCTGGAGAAGTTCAATCTCGAAGGCTATGCTTACGACGCGCAGGCGTCTCAACCCGATCGCCTGGTCTTCCGCCGGAAAGTGCATGACTGAGATGAGCCAAGCCGAAGACTCCCTGCTGGGCAAGGCCACGCCGTACAAGGACCAGTACGACGCCAGCCTGCTCTTTCCCATCCCGCGTTCCCCGAAGCGCCAGGAGATCGGCGTGCCGGCCACCCTGCCCTTCATGGGGGCGGACCTGTGGACAGCCTACGAGCTGAGCTGGCTCAACGCACGCGGCAAGCCGCAAGTGGCCATCGCCCACATCACCGTGCCCTGCGAGACGCCCAACATCGTCGAGAGCAAGTCCTTCAAGCTCTACCTCAACAGCTACAACAACACGAAGTTCTCCGACGCGGCCGAGGTGCAGGCGCGTATCCGCGCCGACATCAGCGCAGCGGTCTGGCATGGTTCCGGCCAGAGCGGCACGGTGGGTGTGAAGATCATCGCGCCCGAACTGTTCGACCAGCAGCCCATCCATGAACTCGACGGCCTGAGCCTGGACCGACTGGACATCGAGTGCACGCACTACACGCCAGCGCCCGAACTGCTGACAGCCGCCTTCGACGAGCAGCCCGTGACCGAGGTGCTGACCAGTTCTCTGCTCAAGAGCAACTGCCTGGTGACCGGCCAGCCCGACTGGGCCAGCCTGCAGATCAGCTACAGCGGCCCGCAGATCGAGCAGGCCGGCCTGCTGCAGTACCTGGTGAGTTTCCGCAACCACAACGAATTCCACGAGCAATGCGTGGAACGCATCTACATGGACCTCTGGACGCGCTGCAAGCCGTCCAAGCTGACGGTCTATGCACGCTACACACGCCGCGGCGGCCTGGACATCAACCCCTGGCGCACCAGCCACCCGCAGGCCTTGCCGGCCAACGTGCGCACGGCACGGCAGTAAACGCAATCCTGGGGCCCGGCCTCAAGGGCGACCTTGGGGCCATTGCAGGTCCAGCAGTTTCCAGCCCGCCCCTGGCGTCTTCTGCACGGCGCACTGGTACTCGGAGCGGACCATGGGCGCCCCGAAGCGGGCCTGGGCATGGAGTGCGCCTGAAGCCAGCCAGACGTCGGCCATCCCCGCCCAGCGCTTGTCGTTCGCTGGTGTCGCTGGCCGTGTTGCGTCCATCCTGGGTTTGCCCAGGGTCTTGAGCGCTGCCAGGGCGTATTGCTGGCAGGCGTAACTCGCATACAACGCGTCGTCCTTCTCGGCCGACTGAGCCAGACCACACGCAAGCACGAGGAGCAGACTCCCTCCAGCCTTACTGGCCAGCATCGCGGAACGACCGTAGCGGAGCCAGATCCGGGAACTTGCCTGCCCGCTTTTCCTTCATGGCCGTGACGGCTTCCATCACGTGCTTGTTGCTCCAGATCGCGCCTTGCAGCCAGCCCATCTGCTTGAGCGCGTCGTCCACGCCATGGTCGCGGGCATAGTGCAGGGCCTGCTTGGTGCCCCAGATGGCCACCGGCGGCTTGGATGCGATTTCCTTGGCCGTCTGCAAGGCGCCAGCCAGCAAGGCTTCCGGCGTGTCGAACACCTGGTTGACCAGTCCGTAGCCCTGGGCCTGTGCCGCCGGCAGGCGCCGGCCCGTGTAGGCCAGTTCCTTGACGACGCCCAGCGGCATGAGTTTGGGCAGGCGTTGCAGGGTGCCGACGTCGGCCACCATGCCGATATTGATCTCCTGGATGCAGAAGAAGGCATCGGCCGTGGCGTAGCGCAGGCAGCAGGCGCTGACCATGTCCACCGCGCCGCCGATGCAGCCGCCCTGGATGGCCGCGATGACGGGGATGCGCAGCGTCTCCAGCTTGGTGAAGGTGGCCTGCATGTCGGTGAGCAGGTCGAAGATGGCGGCACGGCCTTCCGCGCTCTTGTCGTCCAGCGTGATCGCGCCACTGAAGGTCTCCAGCGCCATGCCGGCGCTGAAATGCTTGCCGGTACTGCTGATCACCAGCACGCGCGCCTCGGTGCCGGCATGCAGCTGCGTGAGCACCTGATCCAGCTCGCGCCAGAACTGGGGGTGCATGGTGTTCATCGCCTCGGGGCGATTGAGCACCAGGTGGGCGATGTGGTCGGTGATGGAAAGGGTAAAGCAGTGCAGGGTGTTCATGCCCCTACTTTACCCAGCTTGTGCTCAGGCCCGGCCGGACAACCAGTCGCAACGCAGGCGTTGCGCGCGGTGCGCGTGGGCACGCCAGGCCACGTAAAGCCTGGGAGCGGCGCTGCCCAGCAGGCACAGCGGGCCGATCCAGAGCAGGTCGAACATCAGCACCGGCATCCAGCCGACCCAGCCCATGAGCCAGCAACACAGCACACCATCCCAGAGCTGGTATTCCAACGGATGATCCTCCCTGTGCGCGACATGCCAGAGTCGGATACGCTTGATTTCTGCCAGGGTCAGGGGATGGTGCATGGCGGCCTCCGCTGGGGACGGCTCCACTGTAAGTTTGACGTCAGCCCCTGTCAATGCCGGCCAAGCTGGCCGGCGGATCAGAACAGAGGAAACGTATCCGCTCCTGAATCCATAGCAACCAATGAAGCATTGGCCTGCGTATCTTTCTGCTGCGGCGCAGCATCCGCAGTTCCCAGGCGACGCAGCGAGCCGACGCGCACCCCCAGCAAGCGCAGGCGACGGCTCAGGTCCACGCGCTTGAGGCACAGGCCCGCGGCCTGGCGCAGGGTCTTGGCGTCCGCGGTGTAGTGCTCCAGGGTCTGATCTCGGGTGACGCTTTTGAAATCGTCGTAGCGCAGCTTGATGCCAATGGTGCGGCCTTCGTAACCCTTGCGCTGCAGGTCGGCCGCCACGCGCTCGCACAGGCTCGTGAAGATGGCGCCGAGCTCCGCCTTGTCGCGCACGGCGTGCAGATCACGCTCGAAGGTGGTTTCGCGGCTCAGCGACACAGGTTCGCTTTCGGTCACCACGGGGCGTTCGTCACGCCCCCAGGCCGCCTCGTACAACCAGGCGCCATAGCTCCTGCCGAAGTGCTCGATCAGCCAGCCGGGCTCGCGTGCGGCCAGCTCGCCTATCGTCTGGATGCCGTGCGCCTTGAGTTTCTCGTCGGTCTTGGGGCCCACACCGTTGATCTTGCGACACGACAAGGGCCAGATCAGCGCCTGCAAGTCATCGGGCAATACGACGGAAATGCCCCTGGGCTTGTTGAACTCGCTGGCCATCTTGGCAATGAGCTTGTTGGGCGCCACGCCAATGGAGCAGGTCAGGCCGGTGGCGTCGAAGATGCTTTTCTGGATCAGGCGCGCCAGGCTGCGCCCGCCATCGCGCTGGCCGCCGGGAACGTCGGTGAAGTCGATGTAGACCTCGTCCACGCCGCGGTCCTCCATCACCGGTGCAATCTCGGTGATGACTTCCTTGAAACGACGCGAATACTTGCGGTATTCGTCGAAATCCACCGGCAGCAGGATGGCCTGCGGACACAACTTCGCGGCCTTCATCAACCCCATGGCCGAGCCCACACCGAACTGGCGCGCCGCATAGGTGGCGGTGGTGATGACACCGCGGCCGGTGTAGTCCTTGAGCAGGGGGAAGTCGGCCACCGGAATCTCGGCCAGCGGCAGGCCCGCATGGTCTTGCAGCAGCGCGTCGTCGTCGCGCCGCCGGCGCCCGCCGATGACCACCGGCAGGCCCTGGAGTTGCGGGTAGCGCAGCAACTCGACCGAGGCGTAGAACGCATCCATGTCCAGATGCGCGATGCGACGCAAGGTGGGTGTGCCAGTGGTGGCGGCAGGCAGGGGAATCACCCGGCTAGCATAGCGCGCCGGCGGAGGCAGAATAGGTATTGGAACGCCTCTGCAGTTCAGGAGACACCATGCAAAAACGTCACTTTCTGGCCGCCCTCGGCGCCACCACCCTGGCCGGCACCGCGCCGGCCGGCACCGCGCCGGCCGCACAGGACCGCCCCCAGCGGACCGGCCCTACCCTGCTGACCGTGACCGGCGCCATCGGCCAAGGCAACCGCGGCCCGTTGGACAAGGCCCTGGACCAGATGATGGTCAAGCAGCAACTGGCTTTCGACAAGGCCCACGTCTTTGATTTCGAGGCCCTGCGCGCGCTGCCGGCCGTCACCATCCGACCGACCCTGGAGTACGATGCCAAGGTCCACACCCTGCGGGGTCCGCTGCTCGGGCAGGTCATCGAAGCCACGGGCGCACGTTTGGACAACACACTCAAGCTGGTGCTGCGTGCCATCGACGGCTACAACGTCACGTTGACCTTGGCGCAGGCGCGCCGCTACCGCTTCATCATCGCCACCCACCTGGACGGTCAGCCCATGCCCCTGGGCGGCCTGGGCCCGCTATGGGCGGTGTTCGACGCCGACCGGCACGCGGATGTGATGGCCCGGCCGCTGGCCGAGCGTTATGCGCAATGCCCCTGGGGCCTGTACCACCTGGAAGTGCAGGCGACTCAGGCCGTCGGGTAAGTCCCGGGCAGCAGGATGCTGCGGTCCACCGTGTTGATGTCGGTGTGGCCGCAGAAGGCCATGGTGATGTCCAGTTCCTTGTGGAGGATCTCCAGCGCCTTGCTCACTCCGGCTCCACCCATGGCGCCCAGGCCATAGGCCATGGCGCGGCCGATGTAGACACCGCGCGCGCCCAGGGCCCGCGCCTTGAGCACGTCTTGGCCGGAGCGGATGCCGCCGTCCATGTGCACTTCGATCTGCTTGCCGACGGCTGCCACGATAGCGGGCAGGGCCTCGATGCTGCTTTGCGCGCCGTCGAGCTGGCGACCGCCATGGTTGGAGACGATCAGCGCATCGGCACCGGAGTTGACCGCGAGTTTGGCGTCTTCCACGTCCTGGATGCCCTTGAGGATGATCTTGCCGCCCCAGCGCTTCTTGATCCACTCCACATCGCCCCAGTTCAGCGCCGGGTCGAACTGCTGGTTGGTCCAGGCCGAGAGCGAACTCATGTTCTCCACGCCCTTGACGTGGCCGACGATGTTGCCGAACTCGCGCCGCGGCGTGCCCAGCATGCCCAGCGCCCAGCGCGGCTTGGTGGCGATGTTGAGAATATTGGGGAGGGTGAGCTTCGGGGGCGCCGACAGGCCGTTCTTCAGGTCCTTGTGGCGCTGGCCGATGATCTGCAGGTCCAGCGTGATGACCAGGGCCGAGCAGTTGGCGGCCTTGGCCCGCTCGATCAGGCGCTCGATGAAGTCACGGTCCTTCATCATGTAGAGCTGGAACCAGAAGGGATGGCCGTCGGTGCCCTTGCTCACGTCCTCGATGGAACAGATGCTCATGGTCGAGAGCGTGAAGGGAATGCCGAAGGCCTTGGCCGCACGCGCCGCCAGGATCTCACCATCGGCGTGCTGCATGCCCGTCAGGCCCACGGGGGCGATGGCCACGGGCATGGCCACCGGCTGGCCGATCATGGTGCTGCGCGTGCTGCGGCCTTCCATGTTGACGGCCACGCGCTGGCGCAGCTTGATCTTCTGGAAATCGCTCTCGTTGGCGCGGTAGGTGCTCTCGGTCCAGGAACCGCTGTCGGCGTAGTCGTAGAACATGCGCGGCACGCGCTTCTGGGCCAGGACACGCAGGTCTTCGATGTTGGTGATGACGGTCATCGTTTTGTCTCCAGGAAATATGGCGGTAATGGTAAGGGGTGGCGCCAGCGCCCGGCGTCAGTCCCCGAAGCAGATCCCCAGGTCGCGCCCGGTCTGCAGGGTATCGCTGTCGGGCGGCACCGCCTTCATGCGACCGGCCACCTCCGTCAGCGGCACGTAAATGACGTTGGGGTGGGCCAGCGCCACCATCACACCCGAACGCCCTTCGTCCAGCGCGCGCACGGCCGCTGTGCCGAAGCGCTTGGCCGCCAGCCGGTCAAAAGTGGTCGGGCTGCCGCCGCGCAGCAGGTGCCCCAGCACCACTACGCGCGCGTCCTTGCCGGTGCGCTCGGCCAGTTCCTTGGCCACCTGCTCGCCGATGCCGCCCAGGCGTTCGGCATGGCCGGCTTCAGCGCCGGCCAGCAGGGCACGCTGGCCCTGTTGTGCCCGGGCGCCCTCGGCCACCACCACCAGCGAATACAGGCGGCCGTGGACATCGCGTTCGCGGATCGTGGCTGCCACCTTCTCGATGTCGTAGGGGATCTCGGGCATCAGGATGGCATGCGCCCCGCCCGAGATGCCCGCGTGCAGGGCAATCCAGCCCGCGTAGCGTCCCATCATCTCCACCACCATCACGCGCTGGTGGCTCTCGGCCGTGCTGTGCAGGCGGTCCAGGCACTCGGTGGCAAAGGACACCGCGGTGTCGAAACCGAAGGTGGTGTGGGTCTTGTCCAGGTCGTTGTCGATGGTCTTGGGCACACCCACCACACGCAGGCCGCGCCGGTGCAGTTCGTTGCCTATAGTCAGCGTGCCATCCCCGCCCGCGATGACCAGCGCATCGATGCCCTCGCGCTTGAAATAATCCAGGATCTCGCCGGAGCGGTCCACCTCAACGACGCTGCCGTCGGCCTGGCGCACGGGATAGTGGAAAGGATCGCCCTTGTTGGTGGTGCCCAGGATGGTGCCACCCAGGTGAGCGATGCCGCGCACGCGGTCACGGCTCAGCAACTCGGTACCGCCCCGGGGATAGTGCTGCGGAGACAGGATGCCGTTGAAGCCGTCGCGGATGCCCACGCATTCCCAGCCGCGGTTGGCCGCAGCCCAGACCACCGAACTGATGACGGCGTTCAGGCCTGGGGCGTCACCGCCCCCGGTGCTGATGGCGATGCGTCGGATGGGCTGCGTCATGGGCGTTGGCTGATCAGGCGCAGGACTGATCCGGCGCGTGACCACAGGAGGGCAGCGCTGCCGAGCCGGCCGCGGCCCCTTCCTTGAACGTCTCGGTCGCGGTGTCGTAACCCTTTTCCTGCAGATAGCTCACCAGGCCGGCATCCATGCCGCTGGCGTGAGAAGGGAACCACTCGACCAGGGCCTCGATCATGCTGGTGATGTATTCCACCTCGCCATTAAGCGCTCGGCGCTCGACTTCCTGCATCACCTGCAGCACGCTGGCATGCTGGCCGAAGTGGCAGAAGTCGGGCTGGATGCCGCAGGCGAGCATCCAGCGCTCTTCCTGGGCGAAGTGCTCGATGGTGTGCTGCACCAGTTCACGGTAGACGCCCAGCTTCTGGTCGGCCGCTGCCGCCGTGGTGGCGTTGACGAGGTCGATGAACTCCTGGTGGGTGTGGTCGGTACGCGGGTCGCCGAGCAGCAGTTCTTCGGTCCAGCTCAGGGTGTGGGCAGAGGACATCGCTTATCTTTCGGGTGTCAGTTGAGGCGGGCGCGATGGCGTTCGATCTGCGCCCGCACCTGGACCGGCGCAGTGCCGCCCAGGGTGTGCCGCGCGTTGAGCGAGCCACGCAGCGAGAGCACGTCGTAGACGTCCTTCTCGATGCTCTTGTTGAACTGCTGTAGCACGGTCAGCGGCAGCTCGGACAGGTCGCAGGCATGCGTGATGGCCGCCTTGACCGCATGCGCCACGGTCTCGTGCGCGTCGCGGAAAGGCAGACCCTTCTTGACCAGATAGTCGGCAAGGTCCGTGGCCGTGGCATAACCCTTGAGGGCGGCCTGCTCCATGGCCTGCGCGTTCACCATGATGCCGCCTTCGAGCTTTCCGCTGGTGGGATTGAGCTGGCCGCCCACCATCTCGGTGAAGATGCGCAGCGTGTCCTTCAAGGTGTCCACCGTGTCGAACAGCGGCTCCTTGTCTTCCTGGTTGTCCTTGTTGTAGGCCAGGGGTTGGCCCTTCATCAGGGTGATCAGGCCCATGAGATGGCCCACCACACGGCCGGTCTTACCGCGCGCGAGCTCGGGCACGTCCGGGTTTTTCTTCTGCGGCATGATGGAACTGCCGGTGGTGAAACGGTCTGCAATCTTGATGAAACCGAAGTTCTGGCTCATCCACAGGATCAGCTCCTCGCTCAGGCGGCTAATGTGCACCATGACCAGGGAGGCGGCGGCCGTGAATTCGATGGCGAAGTCGCGGTCGCTCACGGCGTCCAGGCTGTTCTGGCAGACCACGGGGGATCCGTTCCCATCCACCATGCCCAGGGTTTGGGCCACGCGCTCGCGGTCCAGCGGGTAGCTCGTCCCCGCCAGCGCGGCGCTGCCCAGCGGCAGGCGGTTCACGCGCTTGCGCACGTCGGCCATGCGCTCGGCATCGCGCGCGAACATCTCCACATAAGCCAGCATGTGGTGGCCAAAGCTCACGGGCTGGGCCACCTGCAGGTGGGTGAAGCCGGGCAGGATCACGTCCACGTTCTGCTCGGCCACCGTGACCAGGGCTTTTTGCAGGTCCACCAGCAGATTGCTGATGAGGTCGATCTCGGTGCGCAACCACAGGCGCACATCGGTGGCGACCTGGTCGTTGCGGCTGCGACCGGTGTGCAGGCGTTTGCCGGCATCGCCCACCAGCTGGGTCAGGCGGGCTTCGATATTAAGGTGCACGTCTTCCAGGTCGAGCTTCCACTCGAACTTGCCGGTCTCGATCTCGGCGATGATCTGGGCCATGCCATCACGGATGGCGGCCAGGTCGGCCGCGGCGATGATGCCCTGCGCTGCCAGCATCTCGGCGTGCGCCAGGCTGCCGGTGATGTCGGCATGCCACAGGCGCTTGTCGAAAAAGACGCTGGCCGTGTAGCGCTTGACCAGATCGCTCATGGGTTCGGAGAACAGCGCCGACCAGGCTTGGGATTTCTTGTCGAATTGGTTTTGGGACATGGCGGGCGGGCGTAAAAGAGGAGAGAGCGAGGAACCGGCGTGATGGCCATTGTGCGACCACGGGCAATTCACCAATAATGGAGCCGGCCCCAAGGCCAACCCCCAGCATCTATGAGAGACACCCAGATTTTATCGGCCTTCCAGGAACTGGCCCCGGAAAGCCCGGCCAGCGCCGCGCCTGCCGTACTCCTGTACGACGCCTGCCAGGTGGGCGTGGCCCTGCGTGCCGTGCTTTTCGTGGAGGCCGTGGTGGCCGTAGGCGCCATGTACGGCACCAACACCGCGCTGGACTGGATCGTGCGCCTGGCCCTGCTGACCGGCAGCGCCCTGCCGGCCACGGTGTTCTGGCTGGTCATGGCCTGCCTCTTCAAGCGCCCGCTGGGGCGCCTGCCGCGCCCGGCCCAGTACGGCGCAGGCGTGCTGCTGGGCGCCCTGGCCGGCCTTTACGGCTGCAGCATGCTTTTGCTGGCCGGCCTGCTCAGCCCCGCCCCCTGGCTGGCCAGTGCCGCCAGTGGCGCCCTGCTGGCCGGCGTGCTGGTGGCCGTGCTGGCCCTGCGCGCGCGCGGGCGCATGCCAGCCGACACGGCCGCTCGCCTGTCCGAGTTGCAGTCGCGCATCCGGCCTCACTTCCTCTTCAACACCCTCAACAGCGCCATCGCCCTGGTGCGCGCCGAACCGGCCAAGGCCGAAGCCCTGCTGGAAGACCTGAGCGACCTGTTCCGCCACGCACTGGTGGACCAGGGCGAGTCGGTCACGCTGGGCGACGAAATCGCGCTGGCCCGGCGTTACCTGGACATCGAGCAGGTGCGCTTTGGCGAGCGCCTGCAGCTCCAATGGGCGCTCGACCCGCTGGCTGACGGCGCCCGCCTCCCGCCGCTGCTGCTGCAACCCTTGCTGGAAAACGCGGTGCGCCATGGCGTGGAGCCCAGCCCGACCGGTGCGCAGATCCGCATCTCCACCCAGCGCCGCGGCTCCACGGTAGTGATCAAGGTGACCAACACCGTGCCGTCGGGCCCCGGCCCGCAAGGCCATGGCGTGGCACTGGACAATGTGCGTGACCGCCTGCGCCTGCTGCACGACGTGCAGTGCAGCTTCCAGACGGTGCACAAGGACGGTATCTACCAGGTGCGCATGGAGGTGCCGGCATGACGACGCTACGGGTCCTGATCGTGGACGACGAGACCCTGGCGCGCAGTCGACTGCGCACCCTGCTGGGCGACTGCAAGGCACCCGCGGCCAGCGTGGAAGGCGAAGCCGCCAACGCTACCCAGGCCATCGAACTCCTGCGCCGCCAGCCCTATGACCTGGCCTTGCTGGACATCCATATGCCCGGCGCCGACGGTTTGACGCTGGCGCAGACCCTGCACACCCTGCCCCACCCTCCGACGGTGGTCTTCGTGACAGCCCACGCCGAACACGCCGTGCGGGCCTTCGAACTGGAGGCGGCGGACTACCTGACCAAGCCGGTGCGCCTGGAACGCCTGCAACAGGCCCTGCAGAAAGTGGAGCGCCTGCTGCGCAACCGCCCGGATGCCACCACGGCAGCGCCCGAAGAGGTGCTGCTGATCCAGGAACGCGGCCGTACCGAACGCGTGCCGCTGGCCGAGGTGCTCTACTTCAAGGCCGAGCTCAAATACATCACGGTGCGCACGCCGGCCAAGACCTACATCCTGGACGGTGCCCTGAGCGAACTCGAAGAAAAATATGCCGCCCGGTTCATGCGTGTCCATCGCAACGCCCTGGTGGCCCGGCGTGCCGTGCGGGCATTGGAGAAGCACTACGATCCCGAAGAGGGCGAGGGCTGGGCCGTGCGCCTGAGTGGCACGGACGAGCTGCT
Source organism: uncultured Hylemonella sp. (assembly GCA_963512455.1). Classification (GTDB taxonomy): domain Bacteria; phylum Pseudomonadota; class Gammaproteobacteria; order Burkholderiales; family Burkholderiaceae_C; genus Hylemonella. The sequence continues at coordinate 251,757 of CAUPMJ010000002.1, forward strand.
TTCGGTGTCACGCCGGCAGCTGGCCGCCGTGCGCGAGGCCATTGCGTCGAATTGACTGCCGATAACCCAAGGAACACAACATGCTGGAATTACTGATGAGCCCGGAGGCCTGGATCGCCTTCGCCACACTTACCGCGCTGGAACTGGTGCTGGGCATCGACAACATCATCTTCATCTCCATCCTGGTCGACAAGCTGGCACCCGAAAAACGCGAGCTGGCGCGCAAGATCGGCCTGTTCATGGCCATGTTCATGCGCATCGGCCTGCTGCTGGTGCTGTCCTGGATCATCGGCCTGGTGGCCCCCTTGTTCACGGTGCTCAACCAGGAGATCTCGGGGCGTGACCTGATCCTGATCGCCGGCGGCCTGTTCCTGATCTGGAAGAGCACCGGCGAGATACACCAGTCCATGGAGGGCGAGGAGGGCCACTCTTCCAGCGCCGTGAAAGCCACATTCACCGCGGTGATCCTGCAGATCATGGTCGTCGACCTGGTGTTCTCTCTGGACTCCATCATCACGGCCGTGGGCATGGTGGACGAAATCGCCGTGATGGTCGCTGCGGTGATCGCCTCGGTGGCCCTGATGATGGTGTTTGCCGGCGCCATCGGCCGTTTCGTGTCGGACCACCCCAGCATCAAGATGCTGGCTCTGTCCTTCCTGGTCGTGGTCGGCGTGGTGTTGCTGGCCGAAGGTTTCGACCACCACGTGCCCAAGGGCTACGTCTACTTTGCCATGGCCTTCTCTGTGGCAGTGGAGATGCTCAACATCCGCATGCGCAAGCGTTCCGCCAAACCGGTGCACCTGCATGCTGAGTACACGAGCGAGACCAAAAAGCAGCAACCTTGAGGCGCCGCGACGCCGGATCTACTGCCGGATCACGTCGGCGCCGGCCGGCGCCTTGAAGCGGAAGGTTTCGGGCGGCAGGCTCACATTGAGCTGCACGCGGGTGAAGGTCAGCAAGGAGCGTTGGCCGAAGTTGTCGACGATCTCCAGCGCCGCCAGCTCGGCCGTCTTTTTGCCACCCAATTCGACTTCGCGCAGGCCCACGCGCACGGTCTGCACTTGGCCGTCGCGCGCGCGCGGCGTCGCCACCACCCACTGCAAGCCCTCGCGCTCGGGCCCGTTGGCCAGCTGGTAGTCGGCCTGCAGGGCACGCATGTCGGGCGCCGCGGCGATCAGCGCCGCGGGCGTGCTGCCCAAGGCACTGGCCTGGGCGCGCGCCGTCACCTGGTTCAGGTCGACGTCATGCAGCCACAAGGTCTGGCCATCGGCCACGATGGTCTGGGCCAGTGGCTTGCCGTACACAAAACGGAAGCGCCCCGGGCGCTGGAATTCGAAACTGCCGCTGGAGATGCGCGTGCGTGCCACCTGGCCCTCACGCGGCGGCGCCGTCACCACCTGGGTGAATTCGGCGCGTCCGCTGGTCGCGGTCTTGAGGAAGAGTTCGAGCGCGCCCAGGCCATCGGCTTCCGCCGTCATGGCACAGGACGCTATCGAAATAATAGCAATCAATTTTTTCATGGGATTCACTCCGCGCGCGCCGGCACCAGGATGTCGCGCTGGCCGTTGGTGCTCATGGCACTCACCAGGCCTGCCTTCTCCATGTCTTCCACCAGGCGCGCCGCGCGGTTGTAGCCGATCTTCAAATGACGCTGCACCAGCGAGATGCTGGCCTTGCGGTTCTTCAGGACGATTTCCACCGCCTGGTCGTACATGGGGTCCTTCTCGCCGCCGGGGCCGCCTTCGCCCAGGGGGCCGTCCTCGCCATCGACCGTGCCGCCTTCGAGCACACCCTCGATGTAGTCGGGTTCGCCCTGGCTCTTGAGGTACTTGACCACACGGTGAACTTCCTCGTCGCTGACGAAGGCACCGTGCACGCGGATGGGCAGGCCCGTACCGCTGGCCATGTAGAGCATGTCACCCATGCCCAGCAGGGCTTCGGCGCCCATCTGGTCGAGGATGGTGCGGCTGTCGATCTTGCTACTGACCTGGAATGCGATGCGGGTGGGGATGTTGGCCTTGATCAGGCCGGTGATCACGTCCACGCTGGGACGCTGCGTGGCCAGGATCAGGTGGATGCCGGCGGCGCGCGCCTTCTGCGCCAGGCGCGCGATCAGCTCCTCGATCTTCTTGCCCACCACCATCATGAGGTCGGCCAGCTCGTCGATCACGACGACGATGTGCGGCAGGCGGTCGAGCGGCTCAGGCGCTTCGGGTGTCAGGCTGAAGGGGTTGTAGACAAACTCGCCCTTGGCCTTGGCCTCGTCGATCTTGTGGTTGTAGCCCGCCAGATTGCGCACGCCCAGCTTGCTCATGAGCTTGTAACGGCGCTCCATCTCGGCCACGCACCAAGTCAGACCATGCGCAGCCTGCTTCATGTCGGTGACCACGGGCGCCAGCAGGTGCGGTATGCCCTCGTAGACCGACATCTCCAGCATCTTGGGGTCGATCATGAGCAGGCGCACGTCGCGCGCCTCGGCCTTGTAGAGCAGGGACAGGATCATGGCGTTGATACCGACCGACTTGCCCGAACCGGTGGTACCCGCCACCAGCACGTGCGGCATCTTGGCCAGGTCGGCCACCACAGGATTGCCCACGATGTCCTTGCCCAAGCCCATGGTCAGCATGGACTTGGCCTCGTTGTAGACCTGCGAGCCCAGGATCTCGGAGAGCTTGATGGACTGGCGCTTCGCGTTGGGCAATTCGAGAGCCATGGTGGTCTTGCCCGGGATGGTCTCGACCACGCGGATCGACACCAGGCTGAGCGAACGCGCCAGGTCCTTGGCCAAGCCCACGATCTGCGAGCCTTTCACACCGGTGGCCGGCTCGATCTCGTAGCGCGTGATCACCGGGCCGGGCTGGGCCAGCACCACCCGCACGTCCACGCCGAAGTCCTTGAGCCGCTTTTCGATCATGCGGCTGGTCATCTCCAGCGTCTCGGGGGCGACGGTTTCCTGGCGTGTCTGCGCGCCGTCCAGCAGGTCCACCTGCGGCAGCTTGGAATCGGGCATGTCGCTGAACAGGGGCTTCTGGCGCTCCTTGGCCACGCGTGTACTCTGCGGCACTTCGACCAGCACCGGTTCGATCAAGACGGGCGGTGCATGGTGCTCGATGATCTCCTCGCGCTCCTCCAGCACCCCCTCTTCGCGTTCGCGCGCGGCCCGCTGGCCCAGGGCCAGATCCTGCGCCATTTCGCGGCGGGCGCGACGCGACTCGATGAGATCGTGGATCCAGCCGCCGATGCGCTCGGCCACGTGGCCCCAGGAGAAACGGAACACCAGGCCCATGGCCAGCACCCACAGGCCGATCGCCAGCAGCGCCGAGCCGGTGACTCCCAGCCAGCGCAAGGCCAGCGGCCCCACCAGATAACCCAGCACCCCACCGGCATGCCCCGGCAGGCGCGGCTCCAGACTGTAGAAACGCGCCCACTCGATCGCCGTGCTGGCCAGCATGAGCAAGGCCAGACCGATCCAGAAGCTCCAGCGGCTGGCCACGAAACGAGCCAGCAGTGCGGGACGGGCGGCCTCCTGCGTCTCGGGCAGTTCATGGGCGCGCAGCCAGCGCGCCAACGCCGAGAGCCAGCCGCGCACGGCCGCCGCAAAACACCACCAGACCGAGAAGCCAAAAAGGTAGTAACTCGCATCGGCCAGCCAGGCCCCGAGCTGGCCGCCGCGGTTGCGCACCGGGCCGCCGTCGCCCGAGGTGGACCCGGCGGCGTCGAGCAGGTTGTGGCTGGTCAGGGCCAGCAGCCAGTAGGCCAGCAGCACCAAGCTGACGAAAAGCAGCACTTCTCCGGCGAAACGGCCTCGCCCGCTACGGGTGGGCGCCGCAGCGCCGGGGTCTTCGGAATTGAGCGTGTGGAGTCGGTAGGTCATGTAGACAGGGAAAGGGCGCCTTCACGCGGTGCGAAACGCCGCATTCAACGCGGCTTGGAGCGTCGTTCCTTGACGTGCATGGCGCCGCCTTCGAGCGGGGTCACGAAACCCTGCTCCTCGAAATCCTTCATGACACGGCTGACCATCTCGCGCGAGGCACCGACCATCTTGGCGATGTCCTGGCGCGACAGCTTGTCGCGGATGATCATGTCGCCCGCCGGGGCGGCCTTGGCCGCATCGAGCAGCACATTAGCCACGCGGCCATAGACGCTCATCAAGGCCAGCGAGCCGATCTTGCGATCGGCGTGGCGCAAGCGCTGCACCAGGCCGCGCATGATGCCGTAGGCCATGGGCGCGCTGTCGGCCAGGCTGCGCAGGAACTCGGTGCGGCCCAGTTCCAGCACATCGGTCTGGGTCTCGGCCTCGACCGAGGCCGAGTGGACATCGTTGTCGATCAGGCTCATTTCGCCGAAATAGTCGCCTGACTGCAATGTGGCCAGGATGACTTCGCGACCGTTGCCCGTATCGGTCATAAGCACGCGCGCCCGGCCCGAAAGGATGATGGACAGGGCGTCCGATTTCTCTCCCTGCTGGACGATGCGTTCACCACGCTTGACACGACGCTTGACCACGGCGGCGGCGAGCGCATGGAGCTGGTCGTCCGACAGCATGGAAAACAATGGAACCCGGCGCAACAAATCCTGATTGGTCAGCATTGACATAGTTCGGTCATTCTGCGCGTGCGTTGTTGAGTTCTTACAATGGCGAGTCAGGCCGGTTTTCCAGCCCCCTCCCTGGCCATGCACCGCAGCACGGTACACGGCGCAACCGATTATTGATCAAAAGACCACAAAAAACGAAGGCTTAAACAATGTCGCAGAACAAACACGCCAAGGTCCTCATCCTGGGCTCCGGCCCGGCCGGCTACACCGCCGCCGTTTATGCCGCACGCGCCAACCTCAACCCCGTGCTGGTCACCGGCATGGCCCAGGGCGGCCAGCTCATGACGACCACCGAGGTCGACAACTGGCCGGCCGACACCGACGGCGTGCAGGGCCCGGAGCTGATGCAGCGTTTTCTGGCCCATGCCGAGCGCTTCAAGACCGAGATCGTCTACGACCATATCAACCAGGTTGATTTCAGCAAGCGTCCCTACACCCTGACGGGCGATAGCGGCACCTACACCTGCGATTCGCTGATCATCGCCACCGGCGCTTCGGCCAAGTACCTGGGCTTGCCGTCCGAAACGGCCTTCATGGGCCGTGGCGTCTCTGGCTGCGCCACCTGCGACGGCTTCTTCTACCGCGACCAGGTCTGCTGCGTAGTGGGCGGCGGCAACACGGCCGTGGAAGAGGCCCTGTACCTGTCGAACATCGCCTCCAAAGTCTACCTAGTGCACCGCCGCGACAAGTTCAAGGCCGAGCCCATCCTGATCGACAAGGTCATGGACAAAGTCAAGGCAGGCAAGATCGTGCTCAAGACCTTCAAGACCCTGGACGAAGTCCTGGGCGACGCCAGCGGCGTCACCGGCATCCGCCTCAAGAGCACGATCGACGGCAGCACCGAAGAGTTGGAACTCAAGGGCGCCTTCATCGCGATCGGACATGCGCCCAACACCGAGATCTTCCAGGGCCAGCTGGCCATGGAAAACGGCTACATCGTCACCCAGGGCGGGCTCAAGGGTTTTGCCACCCAGACTTCGGTGCCCGGCATCTTTGCCGCCGGCGACGTACAGGACCACGTCTACCGCCAGGCCATCACGAGTGCCGGTACCGGCTGCATGGCCGCGCTGGACGCCCAACGCTTCCTGGAGCAACAGGAATAAGCCGGCCCGCCAACAGGCTCTTACACAATCTGGCTATAATTGCAAGCTTTGCTGGACTTTCTGGTCCATCATGGGTTACCGCCACCCTACTGGCGAGGTGAGGCCCCCACTGCCCAGGTGGCGGCCGTTTGAAGAAAGCGAAGTGTCCTCATGGCACGCGTATGTGAAGTAACGGGTAAAGGCCCGATGGTCGGGAACAATGTTTCCCATGCCAACAACAAAACCAAGCGCCGGTTCCTGCCGAACCTGCAATACCGCCGTTTCTGGGTCGAGACTGAAAACCGCTGGGTCCGTCTGCGCGTTTCCAGCGCCGCCCTGCGTCTGATCGACAAGAATGGTATCGACTCCGTGCTCGCCGACCTGCGCGCACGTGGCCAAGCTTAAGGAGCTGAATCATGGCAACCAAAGGCGGACGCGAAAAGATCAAGCTGGAATCCACGGCCGGCACCGGTCACTTCTACACGACCAGCAAGAACAAGAAGACCATGCCCGAGAAAATGGCGATCATGAAGTTTGATCCCAAGGCTCGCAAGCATGTGGAATACAAGGAAACCAAGCTGAAGTAATTCAGCCCGCTTCCTGCCCGAAAGCCCGCCCCGTGCGGGCTTTTCTGTTTCCAGGATCTGGACAAGACCCTGATGGGATGGTGTTTAATGATTGTATTGAGAATGATTCTCATTACAATGAACTCAAGGTTGCACCGCAGCCTAGTCAACCCCGTCTGGAGAGCCCATGTCTTGTGCCGACAACGACCCGAACCCGCCCTGCCTGGAGGCCCTGGTAGCCGGCACCTTCGCCCTGATGACCTGCTGGGCTGCCCCGACCGCCGACGCCAAGCTGCCCAGCCAGCGCCAGCGCACGCTCATGGCACGCAAGATCGTCTCCAATCTCTTCTTCCTCAAGAGCCATCCGCATGCCAGCCCCGGGCTGCGCCAGGTCATGGCCCGCGCGCACGAACGCTGGGTGATGCTGCTCGAATCGGCCGGCGACGCCTCGGTGGTCACCCGCACATCGGACCCACAGGCCGCCCTGCCGGGTGGCGGCCTGCTGCATTGAGCAGGAGCACCCATGTGCCAGCTGCAAACCACACCGGAGCTCCCACAGATCGGCCCCAAGGCCCTCGAACCAGCCATGACGCCCCTGCTCCCGGGCAATGGCTCACGCCGTCGCCGCCTGTGGGAACTCGACGGCCACGCCTACTGCCCGGTCATCGGGGTCTGTCTGCCGCTGCCCCAGCTACGCCGGCTGGCCGAGAAAACCCTGGGCAAACTGGGCCTGTACAGCGACTACGAAGTGCATTGCACCGTGGTGACAGAATGCCGGCGCCGTTCACCGCTGTCGGAGGCCCTGCACAAGGAACTCGAGCACCGCTATGCGCTGGTGCTGCGGGCCGCCCAGCAGCTCAAGAGCACCGAAGCCCTGGGCGCCTGGTGGCAGGACTGCCGCGCCAGCGCCGATTGGGCCGGCGCCTTGTGGGCAGCGCTCACCCACCCGCGCTGCGACAGCGAACTGGAACAGCGCATCCTGGGCGAAGTCCACATGCTGCAGCACCAGGTCGGCATGGCCACACGCGCCGACCTGAACCGTCTGGAAGGCCTGCTTGACGAAAACGCCATCCTGGCGCGCGAGCTGGCCAGCGCCCAGAAACGCAGCCAGCAGCAGACCAGCCACTACAGCAGCCGTTTAGAGCAGCAGCAGGCCGAGGCCCTGCGGCTGCGTGCCGCGCTGGTCCAGGCCCAGACCCGTCTGCACCAGCAGGAAGAAACGCTGGTGCAACTGCAGTCCAGCGCCCCGGGTCTCGGGACCCGACAGGAACTGAGCCAGCAGAACCGCTTGCAGGAAGAGGCGCTGCAGGCGCACAAACGCCTGTTGCAACAGGCCCGGCAGGAGGCGCAGCAGCAGCGTCAACGCGCAGAGGCCTTGCAGGCCCGCTTGGAGACCAAACCGCATGACCACAAGCCCCAGCAAGCAGCACCTGTTGGTGCACCGGATCTGGACAAACGCTCGGTGCTCTGTGTGGGAGGCCGCACGGCCAGCGTGCCGATCTACCGCCAGGTGATCGAGCACACCGGCGCGCGTTTCCTGCACCATGACGGCGGCACCGAAGACAACAGCAATCTGCTGGATACCACCCTGGCCGCGGCCGACCTGGTGATCTGCCAGAGCGGCTGCATCAGCCACAACGCCTACTGGCGTGTAAAGGATCACTGCAAACGCACCGGCAAGCAGTGCGTCTTCATCGAAACGCCCAGCCGCTCGGCACTGGAGCGCGCGCTCAGCGGCCTCGATGTGAGCGAAAACTGAGGCGCAGGGACCGGCTCAGACCACCACCGGCTCGGGTTCGAGCCGGATGCCGAAGCGCTCGTAGACGCTGGTCTGGATGGCCTTGGCCAGGGTCATGACCTCGCCGCCCGTGGCGCCCTGCTCGCCACCGCCGCGGTTGACCAGCACCAGCGCCTGCTTCTCGTAGACCCCGGCCTGGCCGATGGACTTGCCCTTCCAGCCGCAGGCGTCGATCAGCCAGCCGGCCGCCAGCTTCACCGTCCCGTCAGCCAGCTGGTAATGCACGATCCTGGGCTCGCGCGCAATGATGTCGGCACACTGCTCGGCCGTCACCGTCGGGTTCTTGAAGAAGCTGCCGGCATTGCCGATGACCGCCGGATCGGGCAGCTTGGCGCGGCGGATTTCGCAGACCCAGTCGTAGATCTGGCGGGGTGTGGGCTTGTGGATGCCGGTCTCGGCCATCTTGCGTTCCAGGTCCAGATACCCCAGTACCGGTCTCCAGGCCTTGGGCAGCGCCAGGCGCACGCGGGTGATGAGGGCGCGGCCCGCCAGGCCAAAGCCAGGGGCGCGGCCGTCGGCGACATGCTTGAACACCGAGTCGCGGTAGGCAAAGCCGCACTGCGCGGCATCCAGCGTGAAGGCGCGCCCGGTTTCCAGGTCGATGGCATCGAGCGACTCGAAATGGTCCTGCAACTCCACGCCGTAGGCACCGATGTTCTGCACCGGCGCAGCCCCCATGGTGCCCGGGATCAGCGCCATGTTCTCCAGGCCGGGCCAGCCCTGGTCCAAGGTCCAGCTCACAAAATCATGCCAGTTCTCGCCGGCGCCGGCCTCGACGATCCAGGCCTTGGGCGTCTCCCCGACCAGGTGGCGGCCCGGGATCTCGACCTTGAGCACCACCGGTTTCACATCCCCGGTCAGCACGATGTTGCTGCCCCCGCCGAGTACGAATTTGGGCGCCGGGCCGAGTTCGGGGTCGGCCAGCACGGCACGCACGTCGGCCTCCTGCAACACCCGGACCAGGGTATGGGCCCGGGCGACGATGCTGAAGGTGTTGTATGGCTGGAGCGGGACGTTTTTCTCGACTAACATAGTCCCTCAGGGGGGTCGGCAACAGACCCTGATTCTCTCATTCATCAGCCTCAGAAAAATACCGTCATGCCTTCTTTCGACACCGTGTGCGAAGCCGATATGGTCAAGGTGAAAAACGGCGTGGAGAACTCCATCAAGGAGATTGCCACGCGCTTCGACTTCAAGGGAACCTCGGCCAGCATCGAGATCAAGGACAAGGAAATCACCGTGGTCGGCGACGCCGACTTCCAGATCGAGCAGATTCTGGAAGTACTGCGCAACAAGTTGACCAAGCAGTCCGTGGACGTGCGCTTCCTGGACATCGGCGACCTGCAGAAGATCGGCGGCGACAAGGTCAAGAAGCTCATCAAGGTGCGCAACGGCATCGAAGCCGAACTCGCCAAGAAGATGCAGCGCCTGGTCAAGGACAGCAAGATCAAGGTGCAGGCCGCGATCCAGGAAGACAAACTGCGGGTTTCCGGCGCCAAACGCGATGACCTGCAGGCCGTCATGGCACTGTTGCGCAAGGACATCACCGACGTGCCCATCAGCTTCAACAACTTCCGCGACTGAGACCGGCAACATGAAAGGCCGCCTCCCCCTGCTGCTGTGTACCCTCGTCCTGACGGCTGCGGCGCAGGCGCAGACCGTGGTGCTCTCGGGCATCCTGGGTAGCAAGGCCCTGCTGGTGGTTGACGGCAGCCCACCCAAGAGCGTGGCCGTCGGCCAGAGCCACCAGGGTGTCAAGGTCGTCGGCGTTCAGGACGGCCAGGCCCTGGTGGAAATCGGCGGTACGCGCCAGACCCTACGCCTGGGCGAGGGACCGGTCAGCGCGCCCCCTGCCGAGGGCGAAGCCGGAGACCAGCGCCGCATCGTGCTGCACGCCGGCAGCAATGGCCACTTCCGAACCCCCGGGCAGATCAACGGGCGCACCGTGAATTTCATCGTCGACACCGGGGCTTCGGTGGTGTCGCTCAGCGTGACTGACGCCGATGCCATCGGCTTGCCCTACAAGTCTGGGCAGACGGTACAGGTCAGCACCGCCAACGGCGTCACCGTCGGCTGGCGCATCATGCTGTCCAGCGTGCGCCTGGGCAGCGTGGACGTCTACAACGTCGAAGCCCTGGTGACCCCGGCCCCCATGCCCTACGTCCTGCTGGGCAACAGCTACCTCACGCGCTTCCAGATGACACGCACCAACGACCAGATGGTGCTGGAGCGCCGGTATTGAAGCTGCTGGTATCCTAGGCTCCTATTCCGGATCGCGCGCCGTGTCTGTCCAAAACGAAAACGAGTACGAAGACCTGTTGGGCTTGTGGTCGGACCTGGAGTCCGGCCTGGGCATCCTGCTGGGCAGCCCACTGAGCGTGCAGGAGTTCGAACAGCGCGTCTGGCAATACGACCGCTGGATGCAGGCCCTGCTGCAGCGCGACGCCGACGTCGGCCTCTACCTGCTGTTCCAGCTCGCCACCAATTCATCGGTCGGCTACAGCGCTTCGCACAGCCTGGTCTGCGCCACCCTGTGCCACCTGCTCGCCGCCGAGCTCAAGCTCGATGTCAAGGAACGCGACAGCCTGGTCCATGCCGCGCTGACCATGAACATCGCCATGACCGAGCTGCAGGACCAGCTGGCCCTGCAGACGGAAAAGCTCAGTCAGCCCCAGCTCGAAGCCATACGCCTGCACGCCCCCAAGGGCGGCCTGATGCTGTCCAACAGCCTGGGCGTGAGCGACCCGCTGTGGATCGAGGTCGTGTCCTCGCACCACGACGAGTACACCGAAAAGATCGAGTTGCGCCTGCTGCCCGCCCACAAGCGACTGATCCGCATCCTGCGGGTGGTGGACCGCTACGCCGCCATGATCTCGCCGCGCAAGTCACGGGAAGGGCGCAGCGCCACCGAGTCCGTGCGCACCATCATGACGGGCGCCAATGCCTACAACGATGAGGTCGGCCACGCCATGTTGCGCGCCGTGGGCCTGTGCCCGCCGGGCACCTATGTGCGCCTGGAAGACAACACGCTGGCCGTCGTGATGCGCCGCAGTGTGCGCCCCAACCTGCCCCATGTGGCCGTGGTCACCGGCACGGACGGCCAGGTGCTGCCGCAGCCCCGCCTGCACCGCACCATCAGCGGCCGCCCCACCATCCAGGCGGCACTGGCCACCTCAATGGTGCGCCTGCGCCTGAACCATCACCTGATTCTGCAGCTGGGCGCGTACGCCGCCATGCAGGCCTGACCCCACCTGCGGGGTCGCGCCGCCCTCAGGTTTTTTTCTTGCCGAGCCTGGACTCGGTACCGCGTGCCAGCCGGCCGATGTTTTCGGCATGCCGATAGATCAGCAGCAAGGACATCAGGCTGATGGAAAACAGCAGGGCCCCGTCCATGTACCAGGCCAGACCATCACCGAAGACGTAGTACAACGGCGCGAAGACAGAGGCCACCAGCGCAGCCAGCGAGGAATAGCGGAAGAAGAAGGCAATCAGGATCCAGGTCAGCAAGGTGGCCAGGCCCAGCGCCCAGTGCACGCCCATCAAGACGCCCAAGGCCGTGGCCACGCCCTTGCCCCCTTCGAAGTGGAAGAACACCGGGTACAGGTGGCCGAGGAAAGCGCCCAGCCCCACCAGCGCCATCGTGCCGGCCTCCAGCCCGTAGGGTTTGCCGTACCACTGGACCAGGGCCACCGGCAGCCAGCCCTTGGCGGCGTCGAGCAGCAAGGTGACCACGGCGGCCTTTTTCGAGCCCGAGCGCAGCACGTTGGTCGCCCCGGGGTTCTTGCTGCCATAGGTGCGCGGGTCGTTCAGGCCCATGACATGGCTGACGATGACGGCGAAGGACAAGGAGCCCAGCAGGTAGGCGGCCACGGTGGCCAGAGCGGGATAGGCGACAGACAGGGAATCCAAGACTCTTGCTCCTCAAACGGCCCAGCATGTCGCAGGGCCCTGTTGTTCAATGCGTGCCGCTATTCTGCCAGTGCGGCCGGCAGGGACAGATCATTCTTGCGCATCGTCTTGTCGCCATACATGTGATTGTCGGCCGCGTGCAGCAGCTGGTCCAAGTCGGTACCGGCATCCGGATAGATCGCCACCCCGATGGAGACACCCACCTGCAGCGATCGCCCTTCGAAAACGATCGGCTCCTCGATGGAGCTGCGCAGCCTCTGGGCGATGATCTCCAGCGTCTCCCTGGAGATGTTCTCCAGCAACACGATGAATTCGTCACCGCCCCAGCGGGCTACCGTATCGTTCTGGCGCACGGCCGCCAGGGCACGAAGCGCCACCGCTGCGAGCACCGCATCGCCGGCCTTGTGGCCATGCCGATCATTCACGGTCTTGAAGTCGTCCAGGTCCAGGAAGAGCAAGGCGCACAGCAGGGCCGGCTGACGCTGCTGGCGGGAAAACGCCATCTGGGCACGGTCCTCGAACAGCCGACGGTTGGGCAATCCCGTCAGGTCGTCGTACATGGCCCGGTACGCCATCAGGCCACGGCTGCGGATGAGCATGTACAGCATGGACGCGACCAGCAGCCCGCCCGCCAGGAAGGCGGTGCGTATCAGCCAGCGCAGCCCCCGGGAGTCGTCGATGGTGCGGTTGCGCACGGCGATGGCCCAGCGCCCGCCGGGGATCTCCATCTCCTGGATCAGGGCGTCCGACTGGTCGAACAACTTCAGCGGCCCCCAGACGGCATCGCCCGACAGCCCCAGGGCATCATGGCCGCGGATGGCAAATTCGAAACGCTCGTCGTCCGACTCCGCCTGCACCGCCTGGAACAGCGAATCCGAATCGATCACCGTGGTCAGCAGGCCCCAGTAGCGGCCATGCAGCATCAGCGGCATGCGGTACAACAGGCCACGCCCCCCCTGCACCAGCCCCGTCGGCCCGGCCAGCGCGGCCAGGCCGTTCTGGGCGATCTTCTGGATCACGGGCCACTGGGACGGCTGGTCGGGATAGTGCAGACCGACGGCTCGTTCATTGCCCTGGACCGGATAGACGTAGAGCACGCGGTAGCCGACGGCCACACCGAAGCTCCTGACATGACGGTTGCTGCGATGCAAGACGGCCAGGATGTCCTGGATCTCGCGGGTCTGCATGCTGTTGTTACGCACAACCAGGTAGGCCCCCAGGCCGCTGCTCAGGTAGAGCAGGGAATTGAGTTCGCGCTCCAGACGCACACGCAGGGTGGTGGCATAGGACAGCGTCTCGATATGACGCTTGTTCAGGCGATCCTGCAGCTGGGAGCGCAGCACCACCTCACCACCGGCCAGCAACAGGACGAAGACGACCGCGGCAACAGCCAAAGCCCCGGCACGCCCGGAGAAAAATGCAAAACTCGGGACTCGCATGGCACAAACTCCGGTTGCGCGTTCATTCTCGCAGGGTCGGCTTCAGGTCAGGGGGTCCTGAGCACGACGCTATTCGGCCAGCGCGCACTGCACCGGTATGGCCCCCAGCAGCTGCACGCAGACCTGCGGGGCGATGCCCACCAGGTAACCACGCCGCCCGCCGTTGATCAGGATGCGGGGCAGCGCCAGGATCGTTTCTTCGATGTAGACCGGCATCTCGCGCCGCGTGCCGAAGGGCGAGGTGCCGCCCACCAGATAGCCGCTGTGGCGGTTGGCCACCTCGGGCTTGCAGGGCTCCACCGACTTGGCGCCGATCTGTCGCGCCAGGTTCTTGGTCGAGACCTTGCGGTTACCGTGCATCAGTACCACCAGCGGTTTCGCCTCCTGGTCCTGCATGATCAGCGTCTTCACCACCGTGTACGGGTCCCAGCCCAGCACCTGCGCGCTGTGTTGCGCCCCGCCGTGCTCCAGGTATTCGTAAGGATGCTCGGTGTACTCCACCTTGTGCGCTTTGAGCAGCTGGGTGGCGGGGGTTTCGGAGACGTGTTCTTTCTTGGCCATGCGTGAATTTTCCCTCAAGGAAAGGGACCCGGCGTCACCGGGCAGTGCCACAATTCCAGTGCATGAACTCACCCCAAGACACGCCTCCCCTGCGCCACAGCAGGGCCGAGGATGCGCTAGCCCTGCTCTCAGGCACCGCTCTGATCGCCCTGGCGGTGGCGCTGTTCCAGCATGCGCAGCTGCTCAGCGGCGGCACGGCCGGCATCGCCTTCCTGCTGCACTACGGCACGGGCTGGGGTTTCGGGCCGGTGTTCTTCGTGCTCAACCTGCCCTTTTATGTGCTGGCCTGGCGTCGTCTGGACCGGGCCTTCCTGGTCAAGACCATGATCGCCGTGGCCTTGCTCTCGGTGCTGAGCGAACTCACGCCCCACTTCATCACCTTCGAACAGGTTCAGCCGCTTTACGCGGCCCTGGTGGGCGGCGTGCTGCTGGGCGTGGGCTTTCTCATCCTGTTCCGCCACCGCGCCAGCCTGGGCGGCGTGGGCATCCTGGCCTTCTGGCTGCAGGAAACCAGGGGCTGGCGTGCCGGCCACGTGCAAATGGCCGTGGATTCGCTCATACTTCTGGTGGCGCTGGCCACTGCACCGCTGCTGCAGGTGGTCCTGTCCGTGGCCGGATCCGTTGTGCTGAACCTCACGCTGGCCATCAACCACCGCGCCGGCCGCTACATGGCCAACTGAAGAAAAACAAGGAGAGTGACGATGAACGCTGTCAATGATTCCGCCAGTGCCCTGGTCCGCACCACGCTGGAAGCCGCTCTCAAGCGCCAGCGCGCCGCCTACCTCGCCAACCCGGAGCCTGACTATGCAAGCCGCTGCGCCGACCTGCGCAAGCTCGAACGTTTCGTGCGCGAACACCAGGACGCCATCTGCGACGCCATCAGCGCCGACTACGGCAACCGCTCACGCCACGAGACCCTGCTGACCGAAATCATGCCGGTGCTCAAGGGCATCCACCACACGCTCAAACGGCTCAAGCGCTGGATGAAGCCGCAACGCCGCGGCATCGACCGCATGGCCTTCGGCTTGGCCAGCAACCGCGTGATCCCGCAGCCGCTGGGCGTGGTGGGGGTCATCGTGCCGTGGAACTTTCCGCTCAATCTCAGCCTGCTGCCGCTGGCCGCCGTCTTCGCCGCGGGCAACCGCGCCATGGTCAAGATGAGCGAGAACTCGCGCCATCTGGCCAAGCTGCTGATCAAGGAAATGTCCGACTACTTCCCGGAGGAGAAGCTGCAGTTCTTCGACGAAATCGGCGGCGTGGGCGTGGAATTCTCCAAGCTGCCCTTCGACCACCTGCTCTTCACCGGCTCGGGAACCACCGGCCGCGCTGTGATGGCCGCGGCCGCAAGCAACCTCTGCCCGGTCACGCTGGAGCTGGGCGGCAAGTCGCCCGCCATCGTGTGCGAGGACTTCCCGCTGCGCACGGCGGCCGAACGCCTGCTCTACGTCAAGTACCTCAACGCTGGCCAGATCTGCACCACGGTGGACCATGTCTACGTGCCGGACCGGAAAATCAAGGAATTCGTGCGTCTGGCCCAGGAGATCATGCCCAAGCGCTACCCAAAGCTGGACTCTCCGGACTACACATCCATCATCGACGACATCGCCTACGCCCGCCTGCTGCATGCGCTGGACGATGCCAAACAGCGCGGCGCCCAGGTGATCCCGCTGATCCCAGGCAAACCCTTCGATGCCAAGCTGCGCAAGATCGCACCGCATATCGTGCTGGACGCGCCGGCCGACTGCCTGCTGATGCAGCGCGAGATCTTCGGCCCCATCCTGCCCGTGATCAGCTACGAGGACCTGGAAGACGATGTGATCAAGCGCATCAACGCCGGAGCGCGGCCGCTGGCACTCTACCCCTTCACCAACGACAAGGCGGTGCAGGCGCTGTTGCTCACACGCGTGATGTCGGGCGGCGTATCCATCAACGACGCGCTCTTCCACGTGGGCCAGGAGGAGCTGCCCTTCGGCGGCGTCGGCGCATCGGGCATGGGCCACTACCACGGCCATGAGGGTTTCCTGACCTTCTCCAAGCTGCGCCCGGTGTTCCACCAAGCACGCTTCTCCACCGCCGGGCTGCTGGCACCGCCCTACGGTCGGCTAACGGACAAGCTGCTGAAATTTTTGCTGAAGTAAACCAGAGCTGAGGGGCGAGGAACGCTCCGGCGTCCTAGTTCACACCGCCGGATCGCGCATCTCCTTGCGGATGGCGTCGATGGCCTTGAGCAGATCGGGGCTCAGCGTGGTACCCCAGGCATTGAGGTCCTCGTCCAGCTGCGCGAGGGAGGTCACGCCGATGATGGTGCTGCTGACCTGCCACTTCGTGTAGCAGAAGGCCAGGGCCATCTGCGTCGGTGTCAGGCCATGTTCGCGCGCCAGCGCGTTGTAACGACGCGCGGCGTCCAGGGCCTCGGTACGGCCCCAGCGCTGCTTGCGCACGCTCTCGAACTTGGCGATGCGGCCCTCTGGCGCGTCGGAACCCAGGAAGCCGCTGCTGTCGTACTTGCCGGTCAGCAGGCCGAAACCCAGAGGCGAATAGGCCAACAGCGAGACGCCCAGGCGGTGCAGGGTTTCGTCCAGCGCGTTTTCGACCGTACGATTCACCAGGCAGTAGGGGTTCTGCACCGTGGCCACACGTGGTAGGCCGTGCTGCTCGGCAAGGCGCACGAACTCGTGCACACCGTAGGGTGACTCGTTCGACAGACCGATCGCCCGCACCTTGCCCGCCTTCACCAGCTTGCCCAAGGCCTCCAGCTGCTCGTGGATGGACGTGACGGTGGGGTCGTCCTTGGTCGGGTCGAAGTACATCAGACCGAACATGGGCACATGACGCACTGGCCAGTGGATCTGGTAGAGATCGATGACATCGGTCTTCAGGCGTTTGAGGCTGTCGTCGCAAGCGGCCAGGATGTCGGCCGGCGTCAGGTTGCTGCTGCCGCCGCGCACCCAGGGCATGCCGCGCGAAGGACCAGCCACCTTGGTCGCCACCACCATTTTCTGGCGCGCACCGGGGCGGCTGGCTAACCAGTTGCCGATGATCTTCTCGGTGGCGTTGTAGGTCTCGGCCTTCGTGGGGACCGAGTAGACCTCCGCCGTGTCCAGAAAGTTGATGCCGCGCGCAAGCGCCTGGTCCAGGATGGCGTGGGCATCGGCTTCGCCGACCTGTTCGCCGAAGGTCATGGTGCCCAGGCAGATGGGGGAGACGTGCAGATCGCTCTGGCCGAGTCGGACGTTTTTCATGGGCATCAGGTCTTGGGTTGGTGTCGGCAAAGGCGGGAGTTTACGGAGTCTTCAATATCCCCGCCTGACGCGCGCGTTCCTCTTCGCGCAGGCGCAGCACCCGGCGCTGCACCTTGCCCGTGGTGGTCATGGGCAGGGCATCGAGGAACTCGACCTCCTTGGGGTACTCGTAGGGCGCCAGCTGGCCCTTCACGTGCCGCTGCAGGTCGATCATCAGACGCCGCTCCCACTCGTTGCGCGAGACGGGTTCGTCCCCCCGCTCGGTCGCGGCCTCCGCCGTCAGCACCACATACGCCTTCACCAGCGCGCCACGCTCGGCATCGGGCTTGGGCACCACGGCAGCATTGGCCACAGCCGGGTGCTTGACCAGGCAGTTCTCGATCTCGCCGGGGCCAATGCGGTAGCCTGCGGCCTTGAACATGTCATCGGCGCGACCCTGGTACCAGAGGTAGCCATCCTTGTCCTGCAGCGCCAGATCGCCGGTGCGGCACCAGTCGCCGGTGTACTTGTCGCGCGTACCCGCATCGTTTTTCCAGTAGCCGAGGAAGAAGATCGGGTCCGGATCACCATGCACGTCCAGGCGGTGGATCGCCACCTCGCCCAGCTTACCGCTGGCACATTCGCACCCCTGCTCATCGATCACCGCCACCCGGTGGCCCGGGTAGCCCTTGCCCATGCTGCCGGGTTTGGCCGGGTAGAAGATCGCACAGTTGCCGACGATGTAGTTGACCTCGGTCTGGCCGAACATCTCGTTCACCGTCACGCCCAGTTCCTTGCGGCAGTAGCCAAACACGGCGTCGCCCACCGCTTCACCCGCACTCATGATGGCCTGCAGCCTGAGCTTGAAGAACTTTTTCGGCTGCGCAAAGGCCTTCATCATGGCCTTGAGGGCGGTGGGAAATAGGAAGGTGTGCGTCACCTCGTATTTCTGCAGCAGTTCGAAGGCCGTCTGCGGACTGAAACGGCCGTTCCAGGCCACGATGGGACGACCGAAATACAGCGAGGGCAAGAGTGCATCCATCAGACCGCCCGTCCAACTCCAGTCTGCCGGTGACCAGAAAACACTGGGTGTTTTGGGCTGTGGCAGTTTCGACAATGGCCCTCGGGCCTGCGGATCGAACCCAAACCAGTTCTGGCTGCAGACGAAACCCGTCAGGTTGCCGATCAGCGCGCGGTGCGGCAACAGCGCGCCCTTGGGGTTGCCTGTGGTGCCGCTGGTGTAGATCAACACGGCCGGATCGTCGGCGCGCGTGCGCACCGGGTGGTACTCGGGGGGATGCTCGGCCAGCAAGGCCGCGTAATCCAGGTCGGCCATGCCGGCCGCGCCGCCACCGGCGTCACCGCTGGCGCTGGAGCCCACGCCGATCACGTGGCGCAGCGCTTCACAATCGCCTCGGATGTTCTGGATGTTGACGATGGCCGCATCGTCGCAGATCAGGACCGAGGCCGCGCTGTCATTCAGGCGGAATTCCAGTGCCTCGGGCCCGAAGAGCGTGGACAGTGGCATGGCCACCGCGCCCAGCTGGAACACGGCCATATAGGCCACTGCGGTCTCGAAGCGTTGCGGCAGCACGATGGCCACGCGGTCACCCTGGCCCACCCGCAGTTGGGCCAATGCATTCGACAGGCGGTTGGCCTGGTGCTGCAGCTCGGCGTAGCTGTGGGCGCGCGGCTGCAGGCCGGGCCCGTCGGCATGGACGGCAATGCGCTGGCCAGCATCGGCCGCCTGCGCCCAGCGTCGGCTGCAAACCTCGGCGATGTTGAATTCATCCGGCACCAGCCAGCGGAACTGGCCGTGCAAAGACGCATAGTTGTCCCGGTCTTGACTGCTTGCCATATGGTGTCTCCGTATGATTGGACAAATGTACCAAGTCCGACGTCCCGCCCGCAGCGAATTTACCCGGGTCCGCAACCTCCAGTACCACGTCCTGCACTGGGGCGAGGCCGAATCCGCCCTGCCGCCGCTGGTGCTCATGCACGGCTGGATGGACGTGGCCGCGTCCTACCAGTTCGTAGTGGACGCCTTCAGCCCGACCTTTGTGGAGGGCCGCACCATCATCGCAGCCGACTGGCGCGGTTTCGGGCTGACCGAGTGCCCGGGGCACGACAACTACTGGTTTCCCGATTACCTGGCCGATCTGGATGGCTTGCTCGATCATTACGCCGGTGACCGGCCCGTGGACCTGGTGGGCCACAGCATGGGCGGCAACGTGGTCATGCTCTACGCCGGCGCGCGCCCCCAGCGCATCCGCCGTCTGGTCAATCTGGAAGGCTTCGGCATGCCCGCCAGCAAGCCGGAGAAAGCCCCGAAACGCTATGCCCAATGGATGGACGAACTCAAGAGCCTGCACCGCGGCGAACTGGCCCTGAAAAGCTATGACGATGCCGCCGGGGTGGCGCGCCGCCTCATGAAGACCAACCCGCGCCTGGGCGAGGACAAGGCGCAGTGGCTGGCGCAGCACTGGGCACGGCCCAATGCCCAGGGAAAATGGGAGATCCTGGGCGACGCCGCGCACAAGATCGTCAATGCCCAGCTCTATCGCGTGGACGAGGTGCTGGCCGCCTTTGCCGCCATCACGGCGCCCGTGCTTTCGGTGGAAGCCAGCCACAACCAGATGGAGCAGTGGTGGGAGGGCAAGTACACCCTGGCCGAATTCCACGAGCGCCTGAAATGCGTGCCCCAGCTGCAGCAGGCCCTGATCCAGGACGCCGGCCACATGCTGCACCATGACCAGCCCGAGCAGCTGGCCAGGCTCATCGAGAATTTCCTGGCCGGCTAGGGCGTCCCCGTCCCATGTACTCTCTGACGCGCGCGTTCAGCCTCGCTGGCACCCTGCTCTGGGCCGGCACCAGCCTGGCCCAGACGGATGCCACGCCGCCCCCCGCCATCGACGAAGCGGCCGCCCCCACGCCCCTCACCCTCACGATCGCGCCCGTCGTCTACCACTGGCGTGACGACCCCGCGCACAAATATGCCTTTGTGATCTCGGTGGAACAGCATCTGGACCGTCAGCGCTTGGTCGGGCTGGCCCTGTTCCGCAACTCCTTCGGCCAGCCGTCGGCCTACGCCTACGCGGGTTATCACTGGCACGACTTTCTGGGTCAGCCCAAGCTCTCACTCAAGGTCTCGGCCGGCATCATCTACGGCTATACGGGGGAGTACGCAGACAAGGTGCCTTTGAACTGGGAAGGCTTTTCCCCCGGCATCATCCCGTCGCTGGGCTACAAGATCGGCGCCAACGGCTCGGTCAACCTCATGCTGCTGGGCACAGCCGGCGTGGTGATCGGCTATAGCCACAGCTTCGAAGGGCTTGCCGGCCCATGAGCTGCCCGCCCGGCTTTGGGCGGAGGGCCTAAAATCGAGGGTTACGGGCCATCAACAGGGCCCACCGGCAACCCGCCCCCGCAGAACACAGACAGGATCCCCCATCATGGACGCAGAACAAATCAATGCCATCGGTACCAAACTGGCAGACCTGAGCCAGCGCACGGTCGAGCTCCGGAGGTATCTTTGACTACGATGCCAAGGCTGAACGGCTGAGGACGGTCAACGCCTCGCTCGAAGACCCCGCGGTCTGGAACGATCCCAAACGCGCCCAGGAACTCGGCCGCGAGAAGAAGGCGCTGGACGACGTGGTCGTCACACTGGACAAGCTCACCAGCGAACTCTCCGACAACTCCGAGCTCTACGAGATGAGCAAGGAAGAAGGCGACGAGGCCGGCCTGTTGACCATCTCGGCCGAAGAAACCAAGCTCTCCGAGATCGTGGAGGAGCTGGAGTTCCGCCGCATGTTCAACAACCCGGCCGACCCCCTGCCCGCCTTCCTGGACATCCAGGCCGGCGCCGGCGGCACCGAGGCCTGCGACTGGGCCAGCATGCTGCTGCGCCAATACCTCAAGTACGCCGAACGCAAGGGCTTCAAGGCCACGGTGGAAGAAGAAACCCCGGGCGACACCGCCGGCATCAAGAGCGCCTCCATCAAGATCGAGGGTGACTACGCCTTCGGCCTGCTACGCACCGAGACCGGCGTGCACCGCCTGGTGCGCAAGTCGCCCTTCGACAGCTCAGGCGGGCGCCACACCAGCTTTGCCAGTGTGTTCGTCTACCCGGAGATCGACGACACCATCGAGATCGACATCAACCCGGCCGATGTGCGCACCGACACCTTCCGCGCCAGCGGCGCCGGCGGCCAGCACATCAACAAGACCGACTCTGCCGTGCGCCTGACGCACATCCCCACCGGCATCGTGGTGCAGTGCCAGGACGGCCGCAGCCAGCACAGCAACCGAGACGTGGCCTGGAAACGCCTGCGCAGCCGCCTGTACGACCACGAGATGCGCAAGCGCCAGGAAGAACAGCAGAAGCTGGAAGACAGCAAGACCGACGTGGGCTGGGGTCACCAGATCCGTTCCTACGTGCTGGACCAGAGCCGCATCAAGGACCTGCGCACCAACTACGAGACCTCGGCCACCCAGAAAGTGCTGGATGGCGACCTCGACCCCTTCATCGAAGCCTCGCTCAAGCAGGGCGTTTAAGGAATCACCATGCGTGAAGGACAAGCCCACGTCATCCGGCGCGAAGACTACGCCGCCCCGGCCTACTGGATCGACACCGTCGACCTGAGCTTCGACCTGGACCCGGCCAAGACCCGCGTGCTCAACAAGATGACGCTGCGTCGCAACCCGGCCGTGGCGGCCCAGCCCTTGCGCCTGGACGGCGAAGAGCTGAACCTGGCGCGTGTGCTGGTCAACGGCCAGGGCACGAGCTTCAAGATGGACGGCACTCAGCTGGTGCTGGAAAACCTGCCCGAGGGCGAGGCACCCTTCGAGCTGGAGATCTTCACCACCTGCGCCCCGGTGAAAAACACCAAGCTCATGGGCCTGTACGTGAGCAACGACTCCTTCTTCACGCAGTGCGAGGCCGAAGGCTTCCGCCGCATCACCTACTTCCTGGACCGCCCTGACGTGATGGCCAGCTACACGGTGACCCTGCGTGCCGACAAGGCCCGCTACCCGGTGCTGCTGTCCAACGGCAACCTGGTCGAACAGGGCGATCTTGACGAAGGCCGGCACTACGCCAAGTGGGTGGACCCGCACCGCAAGCCCTGCTACCTGTTCGCCCTGGTCGCCGGCAAGCTGGTAGCGCGTGAACAGCGCATTACCGCGCGCAACGGCCAGGACCATCTCTTGCAGGTCTTCGTGCGTCCGGGCGACCTGGACAAGACCGAACACGCCATGAACTCCCTCATGGCCTCCGTGGCCTGGGACGAGGCGCGCTTCAATCTGCCGCTGGACCTGGAACGCTTCATGATCGTCGCCACCAGCGACTTCAACATGGGCGCCATGGAGAACAAGGGCCTGAACATCTTCAACACGAAGTACGTTCTGGCCAACCAGGCCACCGCCACCGACGCCGACTACGCCAACATTGAAAGCGTGGTGGGCCACGAGTACTTCCACAACTGGACCGGCAACCGCGTCACCTGCCGCGACTGGTTCCAGCTGAGTCTGAAAGAAGGCCTCACCGTCTTCCGCGACCAGGAATTCAGCCAGGACCTGGCGGGCGACCTCTCGGCGCGGGCGGTCAAGCGCATCGAGGACGTGCGCGTGCTGCGCACCGCCCAGTTCCCAGAGGACGCCGGCCCCATGGCGCACCCGGTGCGTCCGGACTCCTACATCGAGATCAACAACTTCTACACCGTCACGGTCTACGAAAAGGGCGCCGAGGTCGTGCGCATGCAGCAGACGCTGACCAGCCGTGAAGGTTTTGCCAGGGGCATGGCCCTGTACTTCCAGCGCCATGACGGCCAGGCCGTCACCTGCGACGACTTTGCCCAGGCCATCGCCGACGCCAACCCCGGCTCCGAACTGGCCCGCCTGCTGCCGCAGTTCAAGCGCTGGTACAGCCAGGCCGGCACACCGCGCCTGAGCGCCAGCGCGCAATACGACGCAAGCAGCCGCAGCTACACGCTGACGCTGAGCCAGTCCTGCGCCCCCACGCCGGGCCAGGCCGTGAAAGAGCCTTTTGTCATCCCCGTCAGCCTGGGCCTGATCACCGCTGACGGCCGCTCGTTGCCGCTACAGTTGGAAGGCGAGGCCGAACCCGGTCCCAGCTCACGCACCATCGTCCTGACCGAAGCCTCGCAAACGCTGCGTTTCGTCAATGTCGATGTCGAGCCCGTCCCCTCCCTGCTACGCGGTTTCAGTGCCCCCGTGGTGCTGGCCTACGAGTACAGCGACACGCAGCTGCTGGCCCTGCTGGCCCACGACACCGACCCCTTCAACCGCTGGGAAGCCGGCCAGCGCCTGGCTGTCAAGCGTGCACTGGCTTTCATCCGCGGCCACGCCCAGCCCGGCGAAGCCAAGGTACTGGATGCCGCCTACATCGACGCCATGCGCCAAGTGCTGCGCCACCCCACGCTGGACGCCGCCTTCAAGGAGCTGGTGCTCACCCTGCCCGCCGAGACCTATATGGCCGAGCAGCTGGACGTGGTGGACCCGCAGCGTGTACACGCCGTGCGCGAATCCATGCGCCAGCAGCTGGCGCTGGAGTTGCGCCACGACTGGGCCTGGGCCTATGAGGAACACCAGGCCACCGGTGCCTACCGCCCGGACGCCGTCTCCTCGGGCCGCCGCGCCCTCACCGGCCTGGCGCTAACCATGCTGTGTCTGGCTGCACGCGAAACCGGCGATGTGATCTGGCCCGGCAAGACCTACCAGCGTTTCAAGGACGCCGGCAACATGACCGACCGCTTCAACGCCCTGGGCGCCCTGGTCAACAGCGGCCACGAACTGGCCGGCCCGGCGCTGGAGCGTTTCCACGCCCTGTTCAAGGACGAAGCCTTGGTGCTGGACAAGTGGTTCGCGCTGCAGGCCGGCAACTGCGACCGCGGCGGCCAGGTGCTGCCGGCCGTGCGCCAGTTGATGACGCACCCGGACTTCAACCTGCGCAACCCCAACCGCGCGCGCAGCCTGATCTTCAGCTACTGCAGCGCCAACCCCGGCGCCTTCCACCGCGCCGACGCGGCTGGTTATGTGTACTGGAGCGAGCGCGTGCTGGAGCTGGACGGCATCAACCCGCAGGTTGCCGCCCGCCTGGCGCGTGCGCTGGACCGCTGGAAGAAACTGGCCGAACCCTACCGTCACGCCGCCCGCGAAGCCATCGCCCGCGTGGCCGCCAAGCCCGACCTGAGCAACGATGTGCGCGAGGTGGTCACCCGCGCGCTTGCCGATTGAACCCCAAAGAGGACCGACATGAGTTCCAAGATTTCCCTCACGCGCTACCTGGTCGAGCAGCAACGCAGCCACGGCCACATCCCCTCCGAGCTGCGCTTGCTGCTCGAAGTGGTGGCGCGCGCCTGCAAGAGCATCAGCCAAGCCGTCAACAAGGGCGCCCTGGGCGGTGTGCTGGGCAGTGCCGGCAGCGAAAACGTGCAGGGCGAAGTGCAGAAGAAGCTGGACATCATCGCCAACGAGGTGCTGATCGAGGCCAATGAATGGGGCGGTCACCTGGCAGCCATGGCCTCCGAAGAGATGGACAGCATCTACGCCGTGCCGAACCGCTACCCCAAGGGTGAGTACCTGCTGCTGTTCGATCCCCTGGACGGCTCCAGCAACATCGACGTCAACGTCAGTATCGGCACCATCTTCTCGGTGCTCAAGAAGGGCAACGATGACCCCACGGCGATCGAGCCCGTCTGCGAGCAGGATTTCCTGCAGGCCGGCAAGCAGCAGGTGGCCGCGGGCTACTGCGTCTACGGACCGCAGACCACATTGGTGCTCACCGTAGGTGACGGCGTGGCCATGTTCACGCTGGACCGCGAGCAAGGCTCCTTCGTGCTGACGCAAGAGGACGTGAAGATCCCGGAAGACACCAAGGAATTCGCGATCAACATGAGCAATATGCGCCACTGGGACGAACCGGTGAAGCGCTACATCGACGAATGCCTGCTGGGCCAGACGGGCCCGCGCGGCAAAGACTTCAACATGCGCTGGATCGCCAGCATGGTGGCCGACGTGCACCGCATCCTGACCCGCGGTGGCGTCTTCATGTACCCCTGGGACAAGCGCGAACCCAACAAACCCGGCAAGCTGCGCCTGATGTACGAGGCCAACCCCATGAGTTGGCTCATCGAGCAGGCCGGCGGCGCCGCCACCAATGGCCGCCAGCGCATCCTCGACATCCAGCCCACCAGCCTGCACGAACGTGTCAGCGTGATCCTGGGCTCGAAGAACGAGGTGGAGCGCGTCACGACCTACCATGGCAAGGTATAATTTTGGGCTTGCCGCCGGTGTAGCTCAGTTGGTAGAGCAGCTCATTCGTAATGAGAAGGTCGAGGGTTCGATTCCTTTCTCCGGCACCAATTAAAAGCCCTGATTCTTGTGGATCAGGGCTTTTTTCATGGGCCGCAGTCCATCAGCCGCGCGGTGCATTGCGCCAACTGGGCATGATTTCGCAAGATCTCCGTCGCTCGCGTGAACTTTGACGCATAGATGGCTGGAATCAGAGGCGATCACCGTTGACCTGCCCGGTGGGCACAGCACAATGGGTCTGCCCTGCTCCATCCCGAGCATGAAGCAGGATCCAACCATGCAACAAGCCACCAGACCCTCCACCGAAGACTCAGCGAAGGAAATCGAGGCGATGGCGCGCGCGGCAGCCCTGCTGCTGGATGCCGGTGACCTGAAAAGCGCGCAAAGCGTAGGCCGCCTGCTGCTGGCCATCGAACAACGCGCGGCCGAGCTGGCCCGCAATGCCAGCACTTGAGTCAACTGCAAAGCCGAACACCCACAAGAAAAAAGCCGCTGCACTTTCATGCAACGGCTTTTCTATTTTTGTTGGCGGAGTGGACGGGACTCGAACCCGCGACCCCCGGCGTGACAGGCCGGTATTCTAACCAACTGAACTACCACTCCAGTTGCTGCGTTTTGCCTGCTTGCTAGAGACAAGCAGGCCAAGTGCGGCAAAACTTGGCGACCCTACGGGGATTCGAACCCCGGTACTCACCGTGAAAGGGTGATGTCCTAGGCCTCTAGACGATAGGGTCAAAACCTGGACTGTTTCCGACTCGACGTGAAATTGGTGGAGGTAAACGGGATCGAACCGATGACCTCTTGCATGCCATGCAAGCGCTCTCCCAGCTGAGCTATACCCCCATTTCGCTTCGATGATTTTTCAAGACCATCGCGTCGAGCCTCGAATTATAGACTGAAATTCAGGCCCTTTGCAAACGGGCCAGAACTTTTTCGCGGGGCAGCAGCTCCAGCACGGCGTCCAGCGACGGCGTCTGGGGCGTGCCCAGCACGAGCACACGCACCGGCATGGCCAGTTGCGGCATCTTGAGGCCCGTAACGGTGAGCACTTCCTTGATGGCCGCAGCAATGGATGCCTTGTCCCAGGTACAGGCGGCCAGCCTGTCCTTGAGTTGCACCAAAGCCGGCTTCACCGCATCCGTCACGTGCTGGCTAAGGTCTTCGGTCTTTGGACTCACGTCGCCATAGAAGGCCTGGGCCCAGTCGGCCAGCACCACGGTGGTGTCGCAGCGGTCCTTGAACAGGCCGCAGATGCGTGGCAGGCGCGCGTCGGCGGTGATGCCGCGCTTCAGTAGTTGCGCAGCCACCAGCGGCGCCAAGACATCATCGGCCATGGCCTTCATGTGCTGGGCGTTGACCCAGCGCAGCTTGGCCTCATCGAATTGCGCAGCGCTGCGGCCCAGATGGTCCAGGTCGAACCATTCCAGGAACTGCGCGCGGCTGAAGATCTCGTCGTCGCCGTGGCTCCAGCCCAGGCGCGCCAGGTAGTTCACCATGGCGTCGGGCAGATAGCCTTCGTCGCGGTATTGGGTGACGGGCTTGGCGCCGTTGCGCTTGCTCATCTTCTCGCCCTGCTCGTTGAGCACGGTGGGCAGATGGGCGTAGACCGGCGGCTCCTTGCCCAGCGCCTTGAAGATGTTGATCTGGCGCGGCGTGTTGTTCACGTGGTCGTCGCCACGGATCACATGGGTGATGGCCATGTCGATGTCGTCCACCACCACGCAGAAGTTGTAGGTGGGCGTGCCGTCGGGGCGTGCGATCACCAAATCGTCGAGCTCGTCGTTGCTGATCTCGATGCGGCCCTTGACCTTGTCGTCCCACACCACCGCACCACCCTGCGGGTTCTTGAAGCGCAGAACGGGTTTCACACCCGCAGGCACCGGCGGCAGGGCCTTGCCCGGTTCGGGGCGCCAGGTGCCGTCGTAGCGCGGCTTGAGCTTGTTCGCCATCTGGTGCTCGCGCAGGGCGTCGAGCTCTTCCACGCTCATGTAGCAGGGGTAGACATGACCGGCAGCCTGCAGCTCGGCCAGCACCGCCTTGTAGCGCTCCATGCGCTGCATCTGGTAGAACGGGCCTTCGTCATACGTGAGACCCAGCCAGGCCATGCCTTCGATGATGACGTCCACCGCGGCCTGGGTGGAGCGGTCCAGGTCGGTGTCCTCGATGCGCAGGATGAAGTCGCCGCCCGTAGCGCGTGCAAAGGCCCAGGGGTAGAGGGCCGAGCGGATGTTGCCGAGGTGGATGAAGCCCGTCGGCGACGGGGCAAAGCGGGTGCGTACGCGTTGAGTCACGGAATCAATTCACAAAAATCAGGACAGAGTATCGAGGCCACGCAGCAGGTCGTCCTGCACGTCCTGCGGATGCTCCAGGCCCACGGCCACACGGATCAGGCCCTGGCCGATGCCGGCGGCCTGGCGCTGGGCTTCGGACAGCTTGCCGTGCGAGGTGCTGGCCGGGTGCGTGAGTAGGGTCTTGGTATCGCCCAGATTGGTGCAGAGCGAAAGTATCTGCAGCGCATCCAGCACGTGGAAGGCGCGCGCGCGCGCCTGCTCGGGGCTGCCGGCCTTGACGTCAAAAGACAGCACGGCGCCACCGCCAGACATCTGCTTCATGGCCAGGACGTGCTGGGGATGCGAGACCAGGCCCGGGTAATAGACGCG
Organism: uncultured Hylemonella sp.; assembly: GCA_963512455.1. Taxonomy (GTDB): domain Bacteria; phylum Pseudomonadota; class Gammaproteobacteria; order Burkholderiales; family Burkholderiaceae_C; genus Hylemonella. The sequence continues at coordinate 279,923 of CAUPMJ010000002.1, forward strand.
GGCCACCGACGGATGCGACTGCAGCCACTCGGCGAGTTCGTGCGCGAGCGCACTCTGCGCACGCATGCGCAGGTCCAGCGTCTCCATCCCCTTGAGCACGACCCACGCATTGAAGGGCGAGAGCACCATGCCACTGTTTTTCTGCACGGGCAGGAATTTCTCGAGCACGAGCTTCTCGCTCGCGCACAGGGCACCGGCCATCACACGGCCCTGGCCGTCGAGGTATTTGGTGCCCGAGTGCATGACGATGTCCGCGCCCATGTCGACGGGGCGCTGCAGCGCAGGCGTGGCAAAGCAGTTGTCCACGGCCAGCAGGGCCCCGGCGTTGTGCGCCATCTCGGCCAGCGCCGTGATGTCGCAGACCTCGGTCAGCGGGTTGGTCGGCGTCTCGGCAAACAGCAGGCGCGTGTTGGGCCGGATCGCGGCCTTCCATGCGGCCAGATCCGTCTGCGGCACGGCGGTAGATTCGACGCCGAAGCGCGCGAACTCCGAACCGATGAGCTTGATGGTCGAACCAAACATGGACTGGGAGAAGACCACGTGGTCACCGGCCTTGAGCAGGCTGAAGCACATCAGCATGATCGCCGACATGCCTGACGAAGTGGCCATGCAGGCCTCGGTACCTTCGAGTGCCGCGAGGCGCTGCTCCATGCTGCTCACCGTCGGATTGCCCGAGCGGCCGTAGGTATAGCCCTCTTCTTCGCCCGCGAAACGGCGGGCCGAGATCTCCGCACTGGGCTGCACATAACCACTGGTCAGGTACAGGGCTTCGGAGTTTTCGCCGTACTGGCTGCGCTCGACGGCCGCACGCACCGCCAGGGTTTGCAGGCGCAGGCCTTCGGGATGGGATTTGCCGCTGTTGGAGTTGCTGCTCATCCGCTCAGTCCCCCTGGTGGTTGGGCAGGGCCAGGCGCGAGGTGTCGGCATCGTCCTCGCCACCCTTGACGCGGCTGGCATTCATGCGCGCAATGTCCTCGGCCTGGATGTCACCGGTCACGTAGACGCCATCGAAGCACGAGGCGTCGAAGCCATTGATCTTTTGATTGAGCTTGCCGATGGCATGCTTCATGGCGTCCACGTCCTGGTAGATCAGCGCATCGGCGCCGATGATCTGGCGCACTTCTTCCACGGTACGGCCGTGCGCCACCAGCTCTTCCACCGTGGGCATGTCGATGCCATAGACGTTGGGGAAACGCACCGGCGGCGCGGCGCTGGCCATGTAGACCTTGTTGGCACCGGCCTCGCGGGCCATCTGCACGATCTCGCGGCTGGTGGTGCCGCGCACGATGGAGTCGTCCACCAGCAGCACATTGCGGCCCTTGAACTCGCTGCCGATCACGTTGAGCTTCTGGCGCACGCTCTTCTTGCGCACGGCCTGGCCGGGCATGATGAAGGTGCGGCCCACGTAGCGGTTCTTCACGAAGCCCTCGCGGTAAGGCAGGCCCAGCAGCTGGGCCAGCTGCATGGCGCTGGGTCGGCTGGATTCGGGGATGGGGATGACCACATCGATCTCGCTGGGCGGCACGGTGGAGACCACGCGCTTGGCCAGGGTCTCGCCCAGGTTCAGGCGCGCCTGGTAGACCGAGATGCCGTCCATGACCGAATCGGGACGGGCCAGGTAGACGTACTCGAAGATGCAGGGGTGCAGCTGGGGCACGTCGGCGCACTGCAGGGCGCTGACACGGCCTTCCAGGTCGACGAAAACTGCCTCGCCCGGAGCGATGTCGCGCTCGAACACATGGCCCGTGCCTTCGAGCACCACGGATTCACTGGCCAGCATAACGGTGCCGTCCGGGCTGCGGCCCATGCACAGCGGACGGATGCCATAGGGGTCGCGGAAAGCCAGCACGCCATGGCCGGCGATCAAGGCGATGACGGCGTAGGAGCCGCGCAGGCGCTTGTGCATCTGGCGCACGGCGACGAACACATCACCCACGCGCAGCGGCTTGCCGCGAGTGGCCTTGTCCATCTCGTCGGCCAGCACGTTGAGCAGCACCTCGGAGTCGCTCTCGGTATTGAGGTGGCGGTGATCGGTATTGAACAGCTCGGCCTTGAGCGCCTGCGCATTGGTGAGGTTGCCGTTGTGCACCAGCACGATGCCGAAGGGCGCGTTCACGTAGAAGGGCTGGGCCTCTTCTTCGCTGTACGCGTTGCCCGCCGTCGGGTAACGCGCCTGGCCCAGGCCGCAGTTGCCCGGCAGCGCGCGCATATTGCGCGTGCGGAACACATCCTTCACCATGCCCTTGGCCTTGTGCATGAAGAACTTGCGGTCCTGCTGGGTGACGATACCGGCCGCATCCTGCCCGCGATGCTGCAACAGCAGCAGCGAGTCATAGATCAGCTGGTTGACGGGTGCGTTGCTGACAACGCCGACGATTCCACACATAGTTTCACTTCCAGTCGGGTGCGCACGGCCTGTCCGCGCGCTGCCCTGTCAATTCAAGGCAAATACTTTCCCACACTCTGCGGCAGCACCGGCTTGAGCCATTTCAGCGCTTCCACCGACACTTTCGGGGCCTTGGCCTCACGCCACCAAGTCTGGTTTTTCAAGGGCGACATCAGCACCAGCACGGTCAGCGCCAGCAGCAGGATGAACCCGCGCAACAGGCCGAACACGCCGCCCAGCACCCGATCCACCGGGCGCAGGCCGGCCTGCTCGATCAGTTTGGGGATGCCCCACACGATCAACCCGCCAATGAACACGGACACCACAAAAACCAGCACAAAACCGATGATCTGGACCAGGGCCTCCGAACTGCTGTCGATCGGCAACTGGCGGCCGACATCGGCCCCCAGCCACTGGGCCAGCACGAAGGCCAGCAGCCAGTTCAGCACCGACATCACCTCGTAGACAAAACCGCGCCAGACGCCCAGGCCGATCGAGGCCAGCAAGGCAGCAATGAAAATCCAGTCGAGTACGGCGATGGCCATGTCCTTACAGGCTCAGCACCGTGCCCGGCAGGTCGAGTTTCTTGAGCTTCTCGGCAGCGCGCTCGGCCTCGGCCTTGCTGGCAAAGGGCCCGGCCCGCACGCGGATGCGTTTGCCGTCCTTGGTTTCGACGGCCTGGGTGTAATTCTTGAGCCCGGCACGCTCGATCTTGCTGCGCGCGTCGCGCGCACGGTTTTCGTCGGCAAAAGAGCCGACCTGCACCACGTAGCGGGTGTCGGTGGCGCTCTTGGTGTCGGCTTTTTTGGCCTCGGCCTTCGGCTCGGACTTGGAGGACTTGGGTTCTGGTTTGGTCTCGGCTTTGGCCGCCGGAGCCGACTTGGCGGCTGGTTTGGCCGGCGGCGGGGTGGGCTCGGTGACGAGGCCCGAGGCGGCAGCCGAGGGCGCCGGTGCGGCGTCGGACACGGCGGCTGGCGACGGCGCAGCGGGCGTGGTCAGCGGCAGCACCTTGTTCTTGTCGGGGATCTCGATGGGCAGGTCCACCGACACCGGGCGCGGTTGCTTGTCCACCAGCAGGGGAAAACCGATGACCCCGATGAGCACCAGGATGGCCGAACCGATCAGCCGGTTCTTGGCGCGCCGGCGCAGCACCTCCACGCTCTCGGGCTGCGCGGCAGGGGCCGTCTGATCGTCGCCACCCTTGCGGAACTTGAAAAAGGCCATGTGCTGCGGGTTCAGGGTTTGAGATGCTGGGCTTGAAGGCGCGGCACGCCTTCCTTCAGAACGCCACCGACCGTGTAGAACGATCCGAAGACCACGATTCTATCAGCGGGGTCCGCTGCGGCGATGGCGGCGCGCAGGGCCAAGAGGGGGTCGGCAAAGAGCGCGGACGCCCCGGCCACGCGCGCATTCAGCGCCTGGCACCTGGCCTGCAGATCGGCCGCACGGGCCGCGCGCGGGGTGGGCAGATCGGTGAAATACCAGCGGTCCACCAGGGGCATGATGCGCGCCAGCATGGGCGCCAGGTTCTTGTCGGCCATGGCGCCGAAAACGGCATGGGTGGTAGGGTAGTAGCCCATGGCGTCCAGGTTGGCCGTGAGCGCCGCCACCGAATGCGGGTTGTGCGCCACGTCCAGCACCAGGGTAGGCTGGCCCGGGATGATCTGGAAGCGCCCCGGCAGTTCCACGAAGGCCAGTCCGTTGCGCACGGCCTGGGCGGTCACCGGCAGTTGCTCGCGCAGCGCCGTGAGGGCAGCCAGCACCCCCGAGGCATTGACCAGCTGGTTGGCGCCACGCAGCGCCGGGTAGGCCAGGCCGCTGTAGCGGCGGTCCCGGCCGGCCCAGTTCCACTGCTGTTTGTCGCCCGAATAATTGAAGTCGCGGCCAAAGCGCCAGAGCTCGGCGTCGATGGCGGCTGCGTGGTCGATCACGCTTTGCGGTGGGATGGGGTCGCTCACCACCACCGGGCGCCCGGTGCGCATGATGCCGGCCTTCTCGCGACCGATGCTCTCGCGGTCGGGACCGAGAAGCTCCATGTGGTCCAGATCGATGCTGGTGATGATGGCGCAGTCGGCGTCCAGGATGTTGACGGCATCGAGCCGCCCGCCCAGACCCACTTCCAGGATGGCGACGTCCACGCCAGCCTGTGCGATGCAGTCGAGGATGGCCAGGGTGGTGAATTCGAAATAACTCAGCGAGATCTCGTCGCCGCCGGCCGTGCGCGCCTGCTCGACGCGCGCGAAGCAGGGCAGCAGTTCGTCAGCCTTCACCATCTCCCCCCGCAGGCGCAGACGCTCCTCGAAATGCACCAGGTGCGGCGAGGTGTAGACCCCGGTGCGGTAGCCCGCCTGGCCGAGGATGGACTCCAGCATGGCGCAGGTGGAGCCCTTGCCATTGGTACCAGCCACGGTGATGATGGGGCACTCGAAGCTGAGGCCCATGCGCTGGGCCACGGCCTTGACGCGGTCCAGCCCCATGTCGATGGTTTTGGGATGCAGGCGCTCGCAGTGGGCCAGCCAGTCGGATAGTGTGTTCAAGCTCGACATATCCGACAATTGTCCCCCATGAAGCATCCCATCACGCTCTACGGCATCTCCAACTGCGACACGGTGAAAAAGGCGCGCGCCTGGCTTGCTGAACAGCAGGTGGAGGTGCAGTTCCACGATTTCAAGAAGCTGGGGGTGCCCGAAGCCCGGCTGGACCACTGGCTGGCCTGCGCCGGCTGGGAAAAGCTGCTGAACCGCCAGGGCACAACCTGGCGCAAGCTGGAGCCGGCCACCCAGGCCGCCGTCACCGATGCCCGCAGCGCCCGCGCCCTGATGCTGGCCCAGGCCAGCGTGATCAAACGGCCCGTCGTTGAATGGAACACCCGGGATGTGAGCGTGGGCTTCGACGCCACCAACTGGCTGGCCCGGCTGAAATAGGCCGCTGCCTTAAAATCGCGGATTCGCCCCTGCAAACAGAGCACCACAATGACCCAGCACTACAACGGCGTGACCGTCACCACCCAGGCCAATGTCTATTTCGACGGCAAATGCGTCAGCCACAGCATCACCCTGCCCGACGGCACCAAGAAATCGGTCGGCGTGGTCCTGCCCGCCACCCTGACCTTCAACACCGGCGCGCCCGAGATCATGGAATGCGTGGCCGGCAGCTGTGAGTACAAGCTCAAGGGCTCGGACGCCTGGGTCAAGTCTGCCGCAGGCCAGAAGTTCAGCGTGCCCGGCAATTCGAGCTTCGAGATCCGTGTCACTGAGCCCTACCACTACATCTGCCACTTCGGTTGATCCTCATGGCCACCATCCTGCAAAACCTCCCCATCGGCCAGAAGGTCGGCATCGCCTTCTCGGGCGGCCTGGACACCAGCGCCGCCCTGCTGTGGATGAAGCTCAAGGGCGCAGAGCCCTATGCCTACACCGCCAATCTGGGCCAGCCCGACGAACCGGATTACGACGCCATCCCGCGCAAGGCCATGGAATATGGCGCCAAGCTGGCCCGCCTGATCGACTGCCGCCGCCAGCTGGCGCACGAAGGCATTGCCGCCCTGCAGTCCGGTGCCTTCCACATCACCACGGCGGGCGCCACCTACTTCAACACCACCCCCCTGGGCCGTGCCGTCACCGGCACCATGCTGGTGGCCGCCATGAAGGAAGACGACGTCAACATCTGGGGCGACGGCTCAACCTTCAAGGGCAACGACATCGAGCGTTTCTACCGCTACGGCCTGCTGACCAACCCCTCGCTGAAGATCTACAAGCCCTGGCTGGACCAGCTCTTCATCGACGAGCTGGGCGGCCGCGCCGAAATGAGCGCCTTCATGACGCAGCACGGCTTCGGCTACAAGATGAGCGCCGAGAAGGCCTACAGCACCGACTCCAACATGCTGGGCGCCACCCACGAGGCGAAAGACCTCGAACACCTGAACTCCGGCATGAAAATCGTGAACCCCATCATGGGTGTCGCGTTCTGGAAGGACGACGTGGTCGTCAAGCGCGAGGAAGTCTCCGTGCGCTTCGAGGAAGGCCAGCCGGTCGCCCTGAACGGCGTGCAGTTCAACGACCCCGTCGAGCTGATCCTGGAAGCCAACCGCATCGGCGGGCGCCATGGCCTGGGCATGAGCGACCAGATCGAGAACCGCATCATCGAGGCCAAGAGCCGCGGTATCTACGAAGCCCCCGGCCTGGCGCTACTGCACATCGCCTACGAGCGCCTGGTGACCGGCATCCACAACGAGGACACCATCGAGCAGTACCGCGACAACGGCCGCAAGCTCGGCCGCCTCCTCTACCAGGGCCGCTGGTTCGACCCGCAGGCCATCATGCTGCGCGAAGCCGCCCAGCGCTGGATTGCCCACGCTGTCACCGGCGAGGTCACCCTCGAGCTGCGCCGCGGCAACGACTACTCCATCCTCAACACGGTCAGCCCCAACCTCACCTATGCGCCCGAGCGCCTGAGCATGGAGAAGGTGGAAGACGCGCCTTTCAGCCCCCTGGACCGCATCGGCCAGCTGACCATGCGCAACCTGGACATCACGGACACACGTGCCAAGCTGGGCATCTACTCCGGCACCGGCCTGCTGTCAGCGGGTGTAGGGGCTGAACTGCTGTCGATCGGCAAGAGCAAGAAGTGAGCACGCGCGCCGAGGTCTACCGCGACAAGGCCATCGTGGTGACCTCGGTGGCGCGCAGCGACGGAACCTTCGGCTGGGAATACACCATCGACGGCGCAGACCCGCACACCTCGGACCGGCGCGGCCTGCAGTCTGAGGCCGTCGCCTTGGCCGAAGGCCTGAACGCCGCCTTGGCGCAGATCGACGACGACGCCTTCCGCGAGTTCCGCACCTCCTGAATCAGCCATCTGCGGGTGGCTTTTTTCATGCTTAGCCCAGCCAAAGAAAAAGCCCGCACGCGGCGGGCTTGATCATGAAGCAGGCGAGGCGTCTCAGGCGCGCGCCATCCGCAGCTTCATCGAGAACTCCTGCAGCGCGGCAATACCGCTTTCCTCAGCACGATGGCACCAGGCCTGCAGATCGGCGATCAGTTGCTCGCGCGACAGCGAGGTGTTGAGCCAGAGCTGGCGCAGTTCTTCACGCATGGTGACCATCTTGTCCAGCACCGGGGAAGCGGCGCGGGCCTGGGCCAGCACGGGCGCCACGGTGGCAGGCACCTTGTCTTCGTCACGGTGCAGCCAGCGGCTGGCGGCCTTGATGACGGCGGTGTCGGCGCTGCGGGCCTTGAGGGAAGCAACTTCCTGCTGGAAGGCGCGCTGCATGCCAGCGGCGTAGCCAGCCATGATCTCGTAGCGGTTGGCGATCAGGGCTTCGAGGGTCTTGTCGTCGGCCACGGGCTTGATGTCACCCAGGGCCAGCTTCGGTGCGGTCTTCTTGACCTTGGCCAGGCCCATGGCGCTCAGGATGCTGATATACATCCAGCCGATGTCGAACTCGTAGGGCTTCACGGACAGCTTGGCCGAGGTCGGATAGGTGTGGTGGTTGTTATGCAACTCCTCACCACCGATGATGATGCCCCAGGGCGAGATGTTGGTGCTGGCGTCAGGTGCCTCGAAGTTGCGATAACCCCAGTAGTGCCCGATGCCGTTGATGATGCCGGCGGCGGTGATCGGGATCCAGGCCATCTGCAGGGCCCACACGGCTGCACCAGCGGCACCGAAGAGCATCAGGTCGATGATCATCATCACGCCCACGCCCTGCCAGGAATAGCGGGTATAGAGGTTGCGCTCGATCCAGTCGTCCGGGGTGCCGTGGCCGTAGCGGGACATGGTTTCCTGGTTCTTGGCTTCGGCACGATACAACTCGGAGCCTTCAAAGAAGACTTTCTTGATGCCGTAGACCTGCGGGCTGTGCGGGTCTTCGGCCTGCTCGCACTTGGCGTGGTGCTTGCGGTGGATGGCAGCCCATTCCTTGGTCACCATGCCCGTGGTCAGCCACAGCCAGAAACGGAAGAAGTGCGAGGGGATGGCGTGCAGGTCCAGCGCGCGGTGCGCCTGGTGGCGGTGCAGGAAAATGGTGACGCTGGCAATCGTGATATGGGTGAAGGCCAGGGCGACCAGGACGGTCTGCCACCAGCTCAGATCCAACAGGCCGTGCGCGAGCCAATCGATGGCCGCATTCAGCACAGCCCAGTCAGGTAAGAACATAGAAGTCTCTCAACGTAGTGAATATTAATAAGTCCGGACTTAAATAAGCGGCCGGGCCTGTGGCATCGATTCTAAGGGCTCCACCCTCTTTTGACCAGCACTGGCCAGCTTTAGGCGGAAAACCTTAATTCAAGTCAAATGACTACTTTTTTTGCCAAATTGCAGCGAAGAAGCCATCCGTTTGATGCAAATGAGGCCAAAGCCGAAGATAACGCAAACCATTCTCACCCCCGTTGCACAGACGCTCGGCACCGGGCACCTTGAGATCGGCCAGGAGCTGACCGGCGTCAAGCGGCTCAAAATCCTGGTGGGCCGCGCTGAAAGCCTCGGCAATCGCTTCGTTTTCCTGGGGCAACACACTGCAGGTGGCATAGACTAGGCGCCCGCCGGGCTTGAGCAGGCGTGCGGCGCTGGCCAGGATGGCGGCTTGCTTGACCGTCATTTCCTCCACGGCTTGCAGGCTCTGGCGCCACTTCAGGTCCGGGTTGCGGCGCAGCGTACCCAGGCCGGAACAGGGAGCGTCGACCAGCACGCGGTCGATCTTGCCGGCCAGGCGCTTGATGCGCTCGTCGCGCTCATGGGCAATGGCGGCGGGGTGCACATTGGACAGGCCGCTGCGTGCCAGCCGGGGCTTGAGCGCATCGAGCCGGTGGGCCGAGGTGTCGAAGGCGTAGAGCCGGCCCGTGCTGCGCATGGCCGCGCCGATGGCCAGGGTCTTGCCGCCGGCACCGGCACAGAAGTCCACCACCATCTCGCCACGGTGGGCATCGAGCAGCATGGCCAGCAGTTGGGAACCCTCGTCCTGCACTTCAATGGCGCCGCGTGTAAAGACGTCCAGCTTGTTCAGGGCCGGTTTGCCTTCGATGCGCAGGCCCCAGGGTGAAAACGGAGTGGGCACCGACTTTATGCCAGCCGCCTGCAATTCCTTCTGCACAGCCTCCCGCTTGGCCAATTGGGTGTTCACACGCAGGTCCAGGCCAGCGCCCAGGTTCAGGCTTTCGACCAGGGGCCAGAAACCTTTGCCCAGCTGATCCTTGAGCGGCTGCACCAGCCACTCGGGCAGGTTGTGGCGGTGCAGATCCATCAATTCTTCAGGCTTGACCCGGTCGCACTGGTCCAGCCACTGCTTTTCCTGCTCGGTCAGCACACTCTTGATGAAGTCGCGCGGGCCGTAGAAACCGAGGATGGCCAGGCGCCGCTCCCTGGGCCCGCTGCCCGAGAGCGCCAGCTTCTCGAAGAGCAGCTTCTTGCGCAGCACGGTGTAGACGGTCTCGGCCAGGGTGGCGCGCTCACGCGGACCCAGGCCACGGTGGTCGCGGAAAAAACGCGAAACGATGGCATCGGCCGGGTGGTCGAACTTGAGGGTGAGCCGGACCAGTTCGGTGCAGACGTCCAGCAGGGCTTGGGGATGCATATCTTGTTGTTTGGAACTTGGCCTAGGATTGTCCCATGGCAGAAGAAAAACTCCCCCCTTTGATCGAAACCCGTCCCGGCCTCTACCGGCATTACAAGAATCTCATGTACGAGGTGCTGGGCACCGTGCGCCACAGCGAGACCCTGGAGCCCATGACCCTGTACCGCGCACTCTACGGCGAGCGTGGCCTGTGGGTGCGGCCAGCGGCCATGTTCAACGAGGAGGTCATGATCGGTGGGGTACGCCAGCCGCGCTTCGCCTGGGTGGGTCCGGCTGCAAAGGCTCCGGACCACACGGACTAGGACGCCAGCGAGCGCGGCAGTTCCAGCGTGGCCACCAGGCCACCGCCGGGGCCGTTGCGCAAATGCAGCCGGCCCTGGTGCCGCCGGGCGATGTCATGCGCGATGGACAGCCCCAGGCCCACGCCGCCGGTGCTGCGGTTGCGGGACCCTTCCAGCCGGTAGAACGGCGCCAGCACCTTGTCGAACTCATCCTCGGGGATGCCCGGCCCCCGGTCGCTGATCTCGATGCACACCCGGTCTGGTGCGTCGAGCAGCCGGATGTGCGCCACGTCGCCATACCGCACGGCGTTGTCCACCAGGTTGTCGATACAGCGGCGCAGGGCCGAGGCCTGGGCGCGCAGCGGGCGCACCTGCCCTTCGACCGTCACCTTCTGTCCGCAGGCCTGGCGGTCGTCGACCATGCTACTCACCAGCGCCTCCAGGTCCAGCGTCACTGTCGCCTCCGCGTCAGCCGCGCCGCGCAGGTAGTCCAGGGTGGCTCTGATCATGGCATCCATCTCGTGAATGTCCTGGCGGAACCGTTGCTGTTCGTCGGCGTCGCTGAGCCCTTCAGCACGCAGGCGCAAGCGTGTCAGGGGGGTGCGCAGATCGTGGGAGACGGCCGCGACGAAGCGGTCGCGCTCGTCAAGCTGCTGCCTGATCTGCGCCTGCATCTGGTTGAAGACGCGGCTGGCCTCGCGGCACTCGACGGTGCCATCCTCGGGCAAGGGCGGCTGGTGGATGTCCTGGCCCAGGCCGCGCGCCGCGCTGACGAGTTGGCGTATGGGCTGCGAGAGCCAGCGCGCACCGATCCAGGCTACCAGCATCAGCGCGCCCAAACGCACGCTGATGTCCAGCAGCATGCCGGGGTGCAACAGCGACGGTGGTGGCCGGGGCGGCAAGGGTGCCACCTGGAACATCGGCGGATGGGGCGGCGGCGGAGGCCGCAACTCGAACATCAGCGTCAGGGCCAGCACATGGCTGGCCAGCACGGCAACGAACAGCAGCAGCGCCAGGCGACCGAACAGGGTGGCCGGCAAAAGACGCGCGAGCGCGGCCCTCAGCCCTGCCATGCCACCTGCCCCTGCACCGAACGGGCATTGAACATGTAACCGGCGCCACGCACGGTCTTGATCATCGCTGCGCCCTGCGGATCGTCAGCCAGCTTCTGGCGCAGGCGGGAGACCAACAGGTCGATGCTGCGGTCGAACGAGTCCATGGAACGCCCCCGGGCCTGCTCCATCAACTGATCGCGGCTGAAGATGCGACGCGGGGTTCGCAAAAAGGTGCTGAGCAGGCGGTATTCCGCGTTGGACAGTGGCACCACCAACCCGCCTGGGGAGGTCAGGCAGCGCTCATGGCGATCCAGCACCCAGCCGTCGAAGTGGATGACATCGTTATCGCTGACATCCTGTGTGGCGGACCGGCCGGCTGCCATGCGGCGCAGCACGCTCTGGATGCGCGCCACCAGCTCGCGCGGCTCGAATGGCTTGCTCATGTAGTCGTCGGCCCCCATTTCCAGGCCGAGCACGCAGTCATAGGGACTGGAGCGGGCGGTCAGCATGATGATGGGCAAACGCGAACGCTGGCGTACCTCGCGCGCCAGGGCCAGGCCATCCGTGCCGGGCAGCATCAGGTCCAGCACGATCAGGTCGATCGGGTGGGCTGCCAGTTGCTGTCGCATCGAGATGCCATCGCCGGCCGAATGCGCGGTATAGCCGAAGCCGGCCAGGTAGGCGCACACCAGGGAGGTGATGCCCTCATCGTCGTCGACGATCAGGATCTGCAAAGGGGCGTTCATGGCGTGGGTGGGTGATCGGTTTCAATCAAAAGTGTAGTCAGCACCCCCACTTCGCAAGCCGCGAACTGGACCGGAGATGCCCCGCATTTCGCGCCTTAACCAGGCCTCAGGTATCAGGCCCGGTACAAAAGGGACAAACCTGTTTAACACGGCATTCCAAGAATGATCTGGCCAGCATCTGCCCCCGGGCCGGCGGTGGCATTCCCTCAACCTCAGCAATGAAAGGAACGATCATGAGCACGATCAGCGGGATCAGCGGCGCCAGCAGCGCCTGGTCCACCATGAGCGCCTCGCGCAACAAGCGCCCACCCAGCCCCGAAGAGATGTTCGCCAAGGTCGACACGGACAGCGACGGCTCGGTCAGCAAGGCCGAACTGCAGGGCTTGCTTGAAGACATCAGCAAGAAAACCGGCGTCAGCAGCGGCAGCAGCACCGACGAACTGTTCAGCAAGATGGACAGCAACAGCGACGGCAACCTGTCCCAGGACGAATTGGGCGAGGGCATGAAAAGCGTCATGCCGCCACCCCCTTCGACCATGGACTTTGCGCAGTCCCGTAGTGCCGGCAGCAGCAGCAGCGACGATTTGTTCACGAAGGTCGACAGCAATGGGGATGGTTCGATCAGCACCGAGGAAATGGCGAGCCTGCGCGAACTGATGGACAAGATGGCCAGTTCGGAAGACGACGCCGTCACAGCCACCTCCGGTGACGACGAGCTGTTCAGCCAGCTCGACACCGACGGCAACGGCAGCCTGAGCAAGACCGAGTTCGAAGCGGGCCGCCCCCAACCCGGCCAGGGCCCGCAAGGTGCTGGCGGCATGCCGCCCCCACCTCCAGCCGGCGGCGCGGCGAAAGCCGGTAGCAGCACCAGCTACGACCCGTTGGACACCAACCAGGACGGCGTTGTGTCCGCGGAAGAACGCCTGGCCGGCAACTCGGCCAGCGACCCGCTGCAGGCGCTTTTCAAGTCCATCGACAGCGACGGCGACGGCGCCATCAGCGCCAGCGAATCCGGCGCCTTCGTCCAGCAGCTGAGCGAGCAGGTGCAGCGCCTGTCTGAAACCTCACAAGGTTCGGACAGCGGTTCCAGCTCCAAGCAGGGCAACTCGGATCTGGCACGACTGGCCCGACTGGCTTACGACCAGGTGGCCAGCGGCTGGGCTGGGCAGTCACGGGGAGCCGCCCTCAGCGCCGTGGCCTGAGGGCCGCCCTGCACCGTGCGACACGGGGTGGCCCGTGCGCACGGCGTCAGGATCAGATCTTCTGCAGGAGCCCGGCGATGGCCCGGGGATAGATCAGGTGTTCCTGCGTCAACACGCGGGCGGCCAGGATGTGCTCGTCGTCGTCCTGGAGCACGGGCACCACGGCCTGCGCCAGGATGGGCCCGTGGTCCAGTTCGGCCGTGACCTGGTGCACGGTGGCGCCGGCGAACTTGCAGCCGGCCTCGATGGCGCGGCGGTGCGTGTGCAGGCCCGTGAAAGCCGGCAGCAATGAGGGGTGGATGTTGAGCAGGCGCCCGGCGTAATGCTCGACAAACCCCGGCGTCAGGATGCGCATGAAACCAGCGAGCACCACCAAGGCTGGCTGATGGGCGTCAATGGCGTCCATCATGGCGGCATCAAACGCTTCGCGACTCTCAAAGGCCTTGTGGTCCAGCACCGCGGTGGCGATGCCTTGTTCACGCGCAAAGACCAGGCCCTTGGCATCAGTCTTGTTGCTCAGGACCGCGGCCACGCGCCCGCCCCATCGGTCTTGCCAGTGCTCGCGCTCGGCGGCCTGGACGATGGCTGCCATATTGGAGCCGCCACCTGAGATCAAAATGACGATGTTCTTCATACCGGCACGCATTATGACCTTGAGCACCCCCACCCTGCCCCAGCCATCGACCCTCAGCGCCGTGGAGGCGCGTGTACTGGGCACCCTGATGGAAAAAGCCCGCACCGTGCCCGACAGCTATCCGCTCACGCTCAACTCGCTGCTGCTGGGCTGCAACCAGAAGACCAGCCGCGAACCCTTGATGGAGCTCGAGGAAACGCAGGTCGCCGCCGCGCTGGACACCTTGAAGCCGCTCGGGCTGGTACGCGAGGTCAGTGGCGGGCGCACGGCGCGTTATGAGCACAACGTCCAGCGCGCCATTGGCGTGCCGGAGCAGTCGGCGGTTCTGCTGGGCCTGTTGATGCTGCGTGGCCCGCAAACGGCAGGCGAGTTGCGACTCAACACCGAGCGCTGGTACAAGTTTGCCGACATCTCGTCCGTGGAAGGTTTCCTGGAGGAACTGCAAGACCGGTCGGCCGAAAAAGGCGGCCCCCTCGTCATCAAGCTGGCCCGCACGCCAGGCACGCGTGAACAACGCTGGGCGCACCTGCTGTGCGGCCCTGTCGACGAGCAACAGGCAACAACCGCAAGCCCGGCGATGGGCGAGAGCGCCAACAGCCCTACGGCGGAGCGCCTGGCGCGGCTGGAAGCGGAGGTGGTGCAACTGCGGGCCACTGTCGAGAAACTGTGCGCGGAACTTGGCATGTCGCCACCTGGACAGCCGCAAACGAACGACCGTGCTAAAAACTCGGATTGAGATGGCGTGAGGCACTGCGCCCTAACTCGAAGGTTTACCTGGAGACCCGTGATGGATTTGGCATTCACCCCCGAAGAACAGACATTCCGCGAGGAGATCCGCGCCTGGGTGCGCGCGAACCTCCCGGCCGACATCTCGCACAAGGTGCATAACGCCCTGCAGCTGACCCGCGACGATCACCAGCGCTGGGCCAGGATCCTGGGCAAGAAGGGCTGGCTGGGTTGGGGCTGGCCCAAGCAGTTTGGCGGCCCGGGCTGGAACGCCATCCAGAAACACCTGTTCGAAGAAGAGAACGCGCTGGCCGGTGCGCCGCGGGTCATCCCCTTCGGCCCGGTGATGGTGGCACCGGTCATCATGGCCTTCGGCAGCCCCGAACAACAGCAGCGTTTCCTGCCCGGCATTGCCAGCGGCGAAGTCTGGTGGAGCCAGGGCTACAGCGAACCGGGCTCGGGCTCGGATCTGGCTTCCGTCAAGACACGGGCCGAGCGCCGCGGTGACAAATACATCGTCAACGGGCAGAAGACCTGGACCACGCTGGGCCAGTACGGCGAGTGGATCTTCTGCCTGGTGCGCACCAGCAATGAAGGCAAGCCGCAGACCGGCATCTCCTTTCTGCTGATCGACATGAAGTCCAAGGGCGTCACCGTGCGCCCCATCAAGCTGCTCGACGGCGAGTGTGAAGTGAACGAGGTCTTCTTCGACAACGTCGAGGTGCCGACCGAGAATCTGATCGGCGAGGAGAACAAGGGCTGGACCTATGCCAAACACCTGCTGAGCCACGAGCGCACCAACATCGCCGACGTGAACCGCGCCAAGCGCGAGCTCGAGCGCCTCAAACGCATCGCCAAAGCCGAAGGCGTCTATGAGGACGTACGCTTCCGCGACGAGATCGCCAAGCTTGAGGTGGACGTGGTCGCACTGGAAATGCTGGTGCTGCGTGTGCTTTCGGCCGAGAAGTCGGGCAAGAACTCGCTGGACATCGCCGGCCTGCTCAAGATCCGCGGCAGCGAGATCCAGCAGCGTTATGCCGAACTCATGATGCTGGCGGCCGGCCCCTACGCCCTGCCCCTGATCCGCGAGGCCATGGAGGCCGGCTGGCAGGGCGACTACCCTGGCGGCATCCTGGCCAACGCCCCGCTGGCCTCGACCTACTTCAACATGCGCAAGACCACCATCTACGGCGGCAGCAATGAAGTTCAACGCAACATCGTCGCTCAGACGATTCTCGGCTGAGCGCCAGGAGACAGACCATGGATTTCGATTTCACCGACGACCAGCAGCAACTGCGCGACGCCGTGCACAAATGGGTAGAGAAAGGCTATGGCTTCGAGCGCCGCCGCAGCATCGAGGCTGCGGGCGGTTTTTCGCGGGAAGCCTACACCGAACTCGCAGAACTAGGCCTGTGCGGCCTCTACATCCCCGAAGATGAGGGTGGCCTGGGCATGGGCCCCATCGAGGGCATGGTGGTGATGGAGGAACTGGGCCGCGGCATCGTGCTGGAGCCGCTGGCGCAAAGCCTGATCGCCGGCGCCGTGCTGTCCGGTTACGCTGGCGCTGAACTCAAGGGCAGCTGGCTGCCGCGCATCTCCGCGGGTGAGGCACTCGTGGTGCTGGCCCAGCAGGAGCGCAAGGCACGTTATCGCCTGGATATGTGCGCAGCCGCGGCAACACAAGCGGGCAGCGGCTGGACCGTGTCGGGAGCCAAGAACATGGTGCCGGCCGGCGACCAGGCCGATGCCTGGCTGGTGCCCGCCATGGCGAGCGGCAAACTCGGTCTCTTTCTGGTCGAGCGCGGCGCCAAGGGGGTGAGCACGCGCGGCTACGGCACGCAGGATGGCGGCCGCGCCGCCGACGTGGTGCTGGACCAGGCCGCAGCACAACTCGTCACGGCCGAGGGTCTCACCGCTCTGGAGCATGCGGTGGACATCGGCATCGCGTCGCTGTGCGCCGAAGCGGTGGGCGTGATGGACCAGACCCTGGCCGTGACGCTGGACTACATGAACACGCGCAAGCAGTTCGGCGTGGCCATCGCCAGCTTCCAGGCGCTGCGCCACCGCGCCGCCGACATGAAGATGCAGTTGGAACTGGCGCGCTCCATGAGCTATTACGCCAGCCTCAAGCTCAACGCCCCGGCCGACGAGCGCCGTCGCGCCATGGCGCGCGCCAAGGTCCAGCTGGGCCAGTCCATGCGTTTCGTCGGCCAGCAGGCCGTGCAGCTGCATGGCGGCATCGGCGTGACCGACGAGTACATCGTCAGCCACTACTTCAAGAAGCTGACGCAGCTGGAAATGACGTATGGCGACAGCCTGCACCAACTCGGCGAGGTGTCGGCCCGCATGCAGGAAACGGCCGGCGTCTTCGCCTGATCTCGGGCGCTTCACTAAGCAGAAGGCCCGCAACGCGGGCCTTCTGCTTTTTGCGCGGAGTGTGAACTCAGCCGTTCTTGTGCATGGCCTGCAAGGCCGACATGAAACCACGGGCGGCATGGTAGAAAGACTGACCGGACTCCAGCATGGATTGCGCCTCGCTCATGCGCTTGCTGTTGATGGCGTCGGCCACCTTGCCCGCTTCCAGGTGGAACTCGCGGTGATGGCGCAGCAGTTCGGTAAAGCCTGTCTTGTGCGCCGAATGCTGTCCACCAGGACCGCGCAGCCATTCACCGAGCTGGCAGCAGTCGTCCCGCCGCAGGTTGTCGGCGTCCAGGGTGAGCTTGCGCAGGATGGCGTTGCGCAGCGTGATGCTGTACTGCTGGTGCGTCTTGAGTGCCTCGTCATGGTCAAACTCTCCCGTGCTGCCACGATTCTCCTTGCGCAGGCTGACGGCATCGACCTCGGCCAGGGTGACGTCAGCATCGGTCAGGCGGAACACCCGGATGGAGTCGTGCACCTGTTGCACCTGCCCGTTGAGCGACTGGGCGGCGGCGGCCAGTTCCTCCACCATGGCGGCGTTCTGCTGCGTGATGCCATCCATCTCGACCAAGGCGGTGCTGACCTTGGACACCCCCACGGATTGCTCGGCGGTGGCATGGCTGATGTTCTCCAGCACATTCGCCACCTTCTCGACCGAGGCCATCGCCTCGTCCATGCGAGCGCGGGCATCTGCCGTACGCGTCGTCCCCGCGTCCACGCGCTCGCGTGATTCCTCGATCAGGGTGCGGATTTCCTTGGCGGCGGAAGCGGTGCGCTGGGCCAGGGCACGCACCTCGGCCGCCACCACGGCAAAACCGCGTCCCTGTTCACCCGCACGCGCGGCCTCCACGGCGGCATTGAGCGCCAGGATGTTGGTCTGGAAAGCCACACCCTCGATGACCTGGATGATGTCGCCGATACGGCGCGAGGAGTCCGAGATCTCCTGCATGGTCTGGGCCACGGCCAGTACCGCTTCGTGGCTGCGATGTGCCACGGCCGAGGTCTCGCGCGCCACGGCGGCACCATCGCGCGCCAGCTGCGTGGTCTGTTGCGTCGTCCCGTTGATCTCCTCCATCGAGGCAGCCGTCTGCTCCAGGTTGGTGGCCTGCGACTCGGTGCGCGAGGACATGTCCTGGTTGCCGGCGGCGATTTCCTGGGTGCCGCCGCGCAGGTTGGCCACCTCATGCCGCACATCGCGCACCACGGTGCGCACGGACACCACCAGCTGGGCCAGGGCCAGCTGCAACTGGCCGATTTCGTCCTTGCCGTTCACCGTGATGAAGCTGGTCAGGTCACCACTGGCCACCAGGTTGGCCAGATCCACCACGTCCTTGATCGGTTTGAGCGTCAGGCGCATGGCCATCCAGGAGCCGGAGATCACCGTAAAAACCGCCACCACCGCCGTCACCCAGTGCGGGGCGTCGAGTTGGGCACAGACGAAGGGCCCCAGGGCCGCCCAGGCGCTGAGCAGTACCAGCTGGCTGCGCAGGCCGGGCCGCAACCAGCGGCCAACGCGTCCGAGCAGATCATCGCGGATCAAGACCCCGCGCTGCAGCCGGTGCACCACGCGACCGGATTCGGCCTCGGCGCGCATGGTGGCGTACAGTGTTTCGCAGGCCTGCATCTCCTGCACAGTCGGTTTGGTGCGTACCGACAGGAAACCCACGATCTGCGAGCCCTTGCGCATGGGCGTGGCATTGGCGCGCACCCAATAGTAGTCGCCATTCTTGCGCCGGTTCTTCACCAGCGCGGACCAGGGCAGGCCACCCTGGATGGTGTCCCATAGATCGCGGAAAGCTTCTTCGGGCATGTCCGGGTGGCGCACCATGTTGTGCGGCTGCCCCATCAGTTCCTCGCGCGTGTAACCACTGACGGCAATGAAGTTCGTATTGCAGTAGGTCATGCGCCCCTTCAGGTCCGTTACCGAGATCAGCGTCTGGTCGGCCGGGAAGTCATAGCCGTTCTGGGTAACAGGCAGGTTCTTGCGCATGGTGTGGGTACCAGGTGGTTGATCGGGTCAGTCGGATATATCCACCCCTGCCGACTGCGTGTGGGCATTTTCAACCGGCAGATTGAATTGTCAAGCCGGGAACAATCACGGGTTCAAGCCCCATTTCCATTTTCTGCGGCACGCGCTTGCAGTTGCTGGATCAGCCGGGCCGCCTCGTCTGCCGCAACCGACAGGTCCAGCCTGTCCATCGCGAGATTCAGCGTTGCGAGTTCCGGCACCTGCGCATGCTGTGCCAGCAGTTCCTCATGCAACTCGATGGCCGCCATGTCGGACTGGTCCAGCAGCGTTTTGAGCTGCGCCAGTCGATACAGCAGGCTCTCATGGCTGATCTCCTCTTGCTGCGAGACAGGCACAGGCGTGGCTGCGGGCACCTGGCCCAGCGCACCTTGCGCCCGCACCCAGGCGGCATCAAGCGCACCCAGCAGCTCGGCAGACCTCGCCTCATCCGCGACAGCCGCTGGCGTGCGCCAGTGTTGCTCGGCGACGGCACTGGCCTGGGCCAGCTCTTCGGTGCCCACGGAGGCTGCGCTGCTTTTGAGCTGGTGTGCCCAGCCGGCAGCCGCAACCCAGTCTCCTTGTGCTGCCGCGTGTCGGGTCTGGCGGCTGCCCGTGTGCTGGGCCACGGCGGCCATCATTTCCAGCTGGCTGGCCAGCGCATCCGACTGCCGGTCGGCACGGTACTGTGTGATGGCCAGGGCCCAGAACTGCCAGCCCCCGGCCAGAAAGAGGCTCAATCCGGTCGCCAGCAACACCTCGCGAGTGAGCAGGTTGCCAAACCGTTCTCCCACAAGCGCATAGGCCAGGCCCAGCAATCCCACCACGAACAGCGTGGACGATACCAGCAGGTAGCGCCGAACAGCCAGCTGCAATTCCATGGCAGTTCAGAGCTGCTGCAACGCGGCTTCCAGGGCTTTGATGTCCAGCGGCTTGACCAGGTAGCCGCTGGCGCCGGCGTCGCGGTAGTAGGACCAGTTCGCAGCCAGGTCATTGCCGCTGACCAGGATGACCGGCAGGGTCGCTTGCCCGCGGGCGCAGCGCTCGCGCAGGCTGGCCAGCGTGGCCAGGCCGTCATGCACCGGCATGTTCAGATCCAGCAGCATGAGGTCGAAGGGCATGCGCTCCAGCATGTCCAGGGCGATCTGGCCGTTGTTGGCCAGCGCGCCGGAATGCCCGAGTTCGCGCAGCAGGCGCGCAGCGATGCGCAGCTGGATCGGATCATCGTCGGCCACCAGGACCTGCAATGGACGCTGGGTTGTCATGATCGCTGGTGATGGAGGAGGGGCTTGCCGGCGGCCTGACAATCCCCGCGGATCAGTTGATCAAGAGGCGCGAGGAGCGCGGCACGTGGGCCATGAGGAACTCCATCTGGTCGGCCAAAATGCGCCGGTTGCGCAGGATGAAGTCTTCCCAGAGGCTGGGGATATAGGGGGCGTAGAGCAGGGGCATGCCGGCCTGCTCTGGCGTGCGGCTGCTCTTGCGGTGGTTACAGGCGCGGCAGGCGGTGACCACGTTCATCCAGTGGTCCTGGCCGTCCTGTGCAAAGGGGATGATGTGCTCGCGGGTGAGCTCGGTCTCGTGGTGGTCGACACCGCAGTAGGCGCAGACGTTGCGGTCGCGCGTGAACAGCTTGCTGTTGGTGAGGCTGGGGCGCAGGTCGAAGGGGTTGATGCTGGGCACGCCCTTGGTGCCGATGATGCTGTTGACGGTGATGACGGACTGCTCACCGGTGATGGCGTTGTGGCCGCCATGAAACACCGCGATCTCACCACCCGCTTCCCAGCGCACTTCGTCAGCGGCGTAGTGCAACACCGCTTCCTCGAGCGAAATCCAGGATTGGGGCAGCCCCTGGGCCGACAGCTTCAAGACCTTCAAAACACGCCTCCTGACCGGTTGAAACAACCATCCAAACGAAACGCTTGCGTCTGTGGCGACTCCTCGGAAAAGGCCGCCTCGCTATTCAGACACAATATACCCTGATTTGATGACCATTTGACGGCTTTGCTTTTGCTTACAGCCTGGCCCGCTATCAAAAAGATACCAGCGACCCCACCCATGAAGGTATTCCGCGGCTTCCACCACCCCGGCATCGCCCCGGCCTGCGCGCTGACCATCGGCAATTTCGATGGCGTGCACCGCGGCCACCAGGCCATGCTGGCACTGCTGCGCGGCGAGGCGGCGCAACGCGGCGTACCCAGCTGCGCCATGACCTTCGAGCCGCACCCGCGCGACTACTTTGCCGGCGCCACTGGCAACGCCGCCCTGGCGCCCGCTCGCATCGCCACCCTGCGTGACAAGCTGGCCGACCTGCAGCGCTGCGGCATCGACCAGGTGATCGTGCTGCCCTTCGACGCCCGCCTGGCCTCGCTGAGTCCTCAGGCCTTCATCGACGACGTGCTGGTGCGCGGCCTGGGCACACGCTACGTGCTGGTGGGCGACGACTTCCGTTTCGGCGCCAAACGCGCCGGCGACTACGCCCTGCTGGACGCCGCCGGCACAGCCCGGGGCTTCGACGTGGCGCGCATGAACAGCTACGAGGTGCATAACCTGCGCGTGTCCAGCTCGGCCGTGCGGGCCGCCCTGGCGGAGGGCCGCATGGCCGATGCGGCCCGCCTGCTGGGCCACCCGTACCACATCTCCGGCCACGTGCTGCACGGGCGCAAGCTCGGGCGCGAGCTGGGTTTCAAGACCCTGAACCTGCGCTTCACCCACTGGAAACCGGCTGCCAGCGGCATCTTTGCCGTGCTGGTCCATGGCCTGACCGAGCCGCCGCCGGGCCGCCCCAAGGCGGCGAGCGCCCCCTCGGGGGGCAGCGAGGACACGTCAGTGCCGAGCGTGGGGGCCTATGCCCAGCCCCTGCGCGGGGTGGCCAATCTGGGCGTGCGGCCCTCGCTGGACCCGACCGATATCAACGGCGGGCGGGTGCTGCTGGAGACCCACTGCCTGGACTGGCCGGCCGCCCTGGGCGCCGAGGGGGCCTACGGTAAAATCATCCGCGTGGAACTGCTGCACAAACTGCACGACGAACTGAAATATGACAGCCTGGATGCCCTCACGCAAGGCATCGCCCAGGACTGCGATGCTGCCCGTGCCTGGTTCGCCCGGCGAATTTGACGGGGCACTACCGGCGCACCTTGCCCCGCGCCAGCTCAAGCCCCCTCTGGGCCGCCACGTCTCTCGAAAAGTTTGCCATGACCGACAAAGTTGATTACCGCGCCACGCTGAACCTGCCCGACACCCCCTTCCCCATGCGCGGCGACCTGCCCAAGCGCGAGCCGGGCTGGGTCAAGCAATGGGAAGACCAGGGCCTGTACAAGAAGCTGCGCGACGTGCGCCAGGGCAAGCCGAAGTTCATCCTGCACGACGGCCCGCCCTACGCCAACGGCTCCATCCACATCGGTCACGCCGTCAACAAGATCCTCAAGGACATGATCGTCAAGGCGCGCCAGCTCAAGGGGCTGGACGCGCAATACATCCCGGGCTGGGACTGCCACGGCCTGCCCATCGAAAACGCCATTGAGAAACTGCACGGCCGCAACCTGCCGCGCGACGAGATGCAGGCCAAGAGCCGCGCCTTCGCCACCAAACAGATCGCCGGCCAGATGGCCGACTTCAAGCGCCTGGGTGTGCTGGGCCAGTGGGACAACCCGTACAAGACGATGGACTTCGTCAACGAGGCCGCAGAGATCCGCGCTTTCAAGCGCGTGATGGAGCGTGGTTTCGTCTACCGCGGCTTGAAGCCCGTCTACTGGTGCTTCGACTGCGGCTCCTCCCTGGCCGAATTCGAGATCGAGTACCAGGACAAGAAGAGCAGCACGCTGGACGTGGGCTTCGAATGCGCCGAGCCGGAGAAGCTGGCTGCCGCCTTCGGGCTGGACAAGCTGGAGCAGCCGGCCTATGCCGTGATCTGGACCACCACCGCCTGGACCATCCCCGCCAACCAGGCGCTCAACCTGAACCCGGAGCTGGAGTACGCGCTGGTGCAGACCGAACGCGGCCTGCTGGTGCTGGCCGCCGTACTGGTCGAGAAATGCATGGAGCGCTTCAAGCTCACGGGCAAGGAGCTGGCCACCACCGTGGGCAAGAAGCTGGGGATGATCAACTTCAAGCACCCGCTCTACGACGTCGATGCCGGCTACAAGCGGCTCTCGCCGGTTTACCTGGCCGACTACGCCACCGCCGAGGACGGCACGGGTATCGTGCACTCCGCCCCGGCCTATGGCGTGGACGACTTCAACAGCTGCGTGTCCCACGGCCTGAAGTACGACGACATCCTCAACCCGGTGCAGGGCAATGGCGCCTACGCCGCGGACTTCCCCCTGTTCGGCGGCCTCAACATCTGGAAGGCCGTGCCGGTGGTGCTCGAAGCACTGAAGAACGCTGGCCGTCTGTTCGCCACCCAGGACATCACCCACAGCTACCCGCACTGCTGGCGCCACAAGACGCCGGTGATCTACCGCGCCGCGGCCCAGTGGTTCGTGCGCATGGACGAAGGCACAGGCATCTTCACCAAGGACAAGGCGCCGCAGACCCTGCGCCAGATGGCGCTGGCCGCCATCGACGACACGAGCTTCTATCCCGAGAACGGCCGTACCCGCCTGCGTGACATGATCGCCAACCGGCCCGACTGGTGCATCTCGCGCCAGCGCAGCTGGGGCGTGCCCCTGCCCTTCCTCCTGGACGTCGACAGCGGCGAGCCGCATCCGCGCACGCCCGAGATCATCGACCTGGCGGCTGACGTCGTCGAAAAGGGCGGCATCGAAGCCTGGAGCAAGCTTTCCACCGTCGAGATCCTGCAGCGCATCGGCGACAAGACAAATGCGGCGCAATGGAGCAAGAGCACCGACATCCTCGAGGTGTGGTTCGACTCCGGCACCACGCACACCACCGTGCTCAAGACCTCGCACCCCGGCGCCGGCCACGAGAGCGGCCCCGAGGCCGATCTCTACCTCGAAGGCCACGACCAGCACCGCGGCTGGTTCCACTCTTCGCTGCTGACCGCCTGCGCCATGTACGGCCGCGCACCCTACCGCAGCCTGCTGACCCACGGCTTCACCGTGGACGGCCAGGGCCGCAAGATGAGCAAGAGCGTGGGCAACGTCGTGGCCCCGCAGCAGGTCAGCGAGAAGATGGGCGCCGAGATCATCCGCCTGTGGTGCGCCGCCACCGACTACTCGGGCGACCTGGGCATTGACGACAAGATCCTGGCGCGCGTGGTGGACACCTACCGCCGCATCCGCAACACCCTCAAGTTCCTGCTGGCCAACGTCAGTGACTTCGATCCTAAGAAGGACGCGGTGCCGCTGGAGCAAATGCTGGAGATCGACCGCTACGCGCTGAGCCGCGCCGCCGAGCTGCAGGCCGAGATCCTGGCGCACTACGAGGTCTACGAATTCCACCCGGTGGTGGCCAAGCTGCAGGTCTACTGCTCGGAAGACCTGGGCGCCTTCTACCTGGACGTGCTCAAGGACCGCCTCTACACCACGGCGCCCAAATCGCTGGCGCGCCGCAGCGCCCAGACCGCGCTGTACCAGATCACCCAGGCCATGCTGCGCTGGATGGCGCCCTTCCTGAGCTTCACGGCCGAGGAGGCCTGGCAGGTGATCGGCTCGTCCGAATCGATCTTCATGGAAACCTATGTCGATCTGGACCAGCCCGACGCTGCGCTGCTGGCCAAGTGGGCCCGCATCCGCGAGATCCGCGATGCGGTGAACAAGGACATCGAAGCCCTGCGTGCCGAAGGCAAGGTGGGCGCCTCGCTGCAGGCCACCGTGACACTGGCCGCGAACCCGCAAGACCACGCGCTGCTGGCCAGCCTGGGCGAGGACCTGAAATTCGTCTTCATCACCTCGGCCGTGACGCTGCAGCCCGGCAGTGCGCTGACCGTGCAGGTCGCCCCCAGCACCGCGCAGAAATGCGAACGCTGCTGGCACTACCGCGCCGACGTCGGCACCGATGCCGCCCACCCCACCCTGTGCGGCCGTTGTACCAGCAACCTCTACGGCCAGGGTGAAACGAGGAAATACGCCTGATGGCACACCAGTCCAACGCCGGTGGCGGCCTGCTGAAGTGGCTGGGCCTGGCCTTCCTCATCCTGGTGGTGGACCAGATCACCAAGGGGCTGATCCTGGTCTATTACCACCCGGGCGAGGTCACCGTGCTGACCGATTTCCTGAACATGGTGCGCGTGCACAACCGCGGCGCGGCCTTCTCCTTCCTCGCCGGCGCCGACGGCTGGCAGCGCTGGTTCTTCGTGGGTATCGGCGCAGTGGCCGCAGTTTTCATCATCTACCTGCTGCGCACCCATGCCGGCCAGCGCCTGTTCTGCTTTGCGCTGACCTGCATCCTGGGCGGCGCCATCGGCAATGTTCTGGACCGCCTGCTGCACGGTTATGTGGTGGACATGGTGGACTTCCACGTCGGCCGCTGGCATTTCCCGGCCTTCAACGTGGCCGACACCGCCATCACCTTCGGCGTGATCTTCCTGCTGCTCGACGAGCTCCTGCGGGTACGGCGCTCGCGCGCCTGAGTCCAACGGCCTGACACTCCGACCATGAACACGTCAGCGGTCCACGGTGTCAGGCGCAGCAATCTGGGCCGCCTCAACGAGATCGCCGGTGTGCTGGTACGCCACGGCTTGGGCGAGCTGGTGCGCCGCTGGGGCCTGGCCGATGTGCTGGACAAGGCCGGCCACCGCCTGCACTGGGACCACGCCGCCGACCTGGCCCACCTGTCCCCGCCGGTGCAGCTGCGCAAGGCCCTGGAGGAACTGGGCCCCACCTTCGTGAAACTCGGCCAGATCCTGGCCGGCCGGGCCGATATGTTCGGCCCCGAGTGGATCGCCGAATTCGAGCAACTGCACAGCCATGTGCCGGCCCTGCCGCTGGAGACACTGCGTGCGCAGCTGCGCGAGGACCTGGGCGACGAGCCCGAGGCCGTATTCGCCCGCTTCGACACCGAGCCGCTGGCGGCCGCCTCCATCGCCCAGGTACACCGCGCCCAGCTCAAGGACGGCAGCGAGGTTGTCGTCAAGATCCGCCGCCCCGGCATCCGCGAAGTGATCGAGGCCGACTTGCGCCTGCTCGACCGGCTGGCCGCGCTGGCTGAAATCGAGCTGCCGGCGCTCGCGCCCTACCGTCCACGCCAGCTGCTGCGCGAGTTCGGCCGCTCGCTGCAACGTGAACTCGACCTGGCCAGCGAATGCCGCCATGCCGAGCGCCTGGCCCGCAACATGGCCGTGCTGCCCTTTGTGCAGATCCCCCGCATCCACTGGACCTGGACGCGCGAACGCGTCAATGTGCAGGACTATGTGGAGGGCATCGCCGGCCACGACCTGGAGCGACTCGACGCCACCGGACTGGACCGCCAGTTGCTGGCCCGGCGTGGTGCCCAGGCCGTGCTCAAGATGATCGTGGAAGACGGTTTCTTCCACGCCGACCCGCACCCCGGCAATGTCTTCTACCTGCCAGACAACCGGCTGGCCTTCATCGATTTCGGCATGGTGGGCCACCTCTCCATGCGCCGGCGCCAGCAACTGCTCAGGCTGCTGCTGGGCCTGGTGCAGCGCGAGCCGCAAACGGTGGTGGACGTGCTGCTGGACTGGACCCGCGATGGCCAGACCGTGCCGGTGGAACGGCTGGAAAGCGATATCGAAGCCTTCCTCGACCAGTACCACGGCATCCCGCTGGCCGAGCTGAGCCTGGGCCGCATGCTGGTGGACGTGACGGCCATCCTGCGCGAGAACCACCTCGCCCTGCCCGCCGACCTGGCCCTGCTGATCAAGGCTTTCATCACGCTGGAGGGCCTGGGCCGTGGCCTGGACCCGAACTTCAACATGGCCGGCGAGGCTCTGCCGCTACTGAAGCAGGTGGTGCGCGCGCGCTATCGGCCCCGGGCGATGGCAGGGCGCGTCTGGGGCTCCTGGCTGCGCCTGATGGAAGTGGCCGAACAACTGCCGCAGGACCTCTCGCGCCTACTACGCAAGGCGCGCCAGGGACGCATGGGGCTGGACATCGAGAGCCGCTCGCTGCGCCACGTCGGCAAGCAGCTCGACCGCGCAGCCAACCGGATCTCGCTGGCGCTGATCATTGCGGCACTCATCATCGGCTCCTCCATCGTCATGACGGTGGGCGGCGGCCCTACCCTGCTGGGCCTGCCGGCCTTCGGCCTGCTGGGTTTCCTGGGTGCAGGCATCGGCGCGCTCTGGCTGGGCCGCTCGATCTGGCGCAGCCATCGGCACGAGGACGATGATCTTTAGCCCTCTCCTGTCCGTGTTTCCCCCCATCCAAAAATAAGGCCCTAGTTTCCGGGCCAGTTGCCGAAAACAGTGCAGGGGCGGTCTTTCCTCCGGGCAGACCGCGGTCGGGCCATGGGCCCAGCATTGGACGAGGCAGACGGAATACAGGCTCCATCATGGGGATGGTCATCAACACAGGCATGCTGTCACTGACGGCCCAGAGAAATCTGGGGACCAGTCAGTCGGCCTTTGCCACGTCCATCCAGCGGCTGTCCAGCGGACTGCGCATCAACAGCGCCCGCGACGACTCGGCGGGCCTGGCCATTTCCGAGCGTTTCACCAGCCAGATCCGCGGCCAGAACCAGGCCATCCGCAATGCCAACGACGGCATTTCCATGCTGCAGACGGCCGAAGGCGCGGCCACCACCATCACGGGCAACCTCCAGCGCATCCGCGAACTGGCGGTGCAGTCGGCCAACGCCACCAACTCGGCCTCGGACCGGCAGTCCCTGCAGCAGGAAGTCAACCAGTTGGCCGCCGAGATCGACCGCATCGGCCGCACCACCGAATTCAATACGCTCAAGGTCTTCGACCAGAGCCGCAACAAGGTGACCGGCCTGAGCAACACCGACCAGGATGCCGTCATCGAAGGCCTGCAGGGCGGCTGGCTGGAAGTGGCAGAGAACATGATCAGCCAGGCCTACGGCATCGCGGGCAAGGGCAATGCCATCAGCATCGAGCTCACCACCTTCACCGACGCTGCCGGCAACACGGCGGCGCGGGTCGTCTCGTCCGTGGGCGCCAGCGGGCCCGGCACGGACATCAAGATGCAGATCGACATGGCGGACTTCGTGCCGCCCAACCTGCCCAACGGCGGCAACGCTCCCTTCTACAACGACCGCATCATCGCGCACGAGATGGTGCATGCTGTCATGGCCACCGGTGCCAGCTGGGGCGAATTGGCCAACGACGGCACCGCCACCTGGTTCCTCGAAGGCGCGGCCGAGTTCATCCACGGCGCTGAAGAGCGGGTGCAGGCCGACGGCACTGTGGCCACACTGGCCGACGACATCACGGCCTGGGGCAGCGCCAGCGTCGACTATTCGTCGGCCTATGTGGCCATCCGCTACCTGCATGAAAAGATCCAAGCGGCCGGCGGCAACGGTGTGCAGGACATGCTGACCTACCTGCACAACACCGCGGGCCAGACCCTGGACGACGCCTTCACGAATGCCAGCGGCGGCGCTTACGCCAGCCAAGCTGCCTTCGTGGCCGACTTCAATGCGAACAAGGCGGGCTTCGTGGCCGGCTTCGACTTCAGCAACAGCGATACCGGGGCCATCGGCGGCCTGGATGTCGACAACGGCACGACCCAGACCGCCAAGAGCGTGGTGCAGGACTTCGGCAACCGCAGCGGCACCGATGTCCTCGCAGGCTTCACCGAGACCTGGGAAGAGCTGGGCAAGGCCGGCGGCACCGGCAACATCCTGAGCTTCCAGGTCGGCGCGAATGCGGGCCAGACCATCGACACCGCCATCGGCGGCATGAACCTGGGTTCGCTGGGTCTGATGAACGTGGACGTCACCTCGGTGGACAACGCCAGCCTGGCCATGCGCCAGATCGACAAGGCGCTGAACTACGTCAGCGGCACGCGCGCCAAGCTGGGAGCGCAGATGTCGCGTTTCGACACCACCGTCCAGAACCTGCAGCTCAGCAGCGAGAACATGTCGGCCAGCCGCTCGCGTGTGATGGACGCCGACTTCGCGAAGGAAACCGCTGCGCTGTCGCGCGCCCAGATCCTGCAGAACGCCGGCACGGCCATGGTGGCACAGGCCAACCAGATGCCGCGCATGGTGCTGACACTGCTGCGCTGACGCAGCAGCGCCCGCTTCACAGCGTCAGGATGGTGCTGCCCGTGGTCTTGCGGGCTTCCAGGTCGCGGTGCGCCTGCTGCACCTGCTCCAGCGGGTAACGCTGTGCGATGTTGATCTTCACCTTGCCGCTCCCCACCATGGCAAACAGGTCGTCGGCCATGGCCTGCGTGCTCTCGCGCGTCGCGATATGGGTGAACAGGGTCTGGCGCGTCACGTAGATCGAGCCCTTGGCGGCCAGGCTGCCCGGGGCGAAGGGCGGCACCACGCCCGAGGAATTGCCGAAGCTGGCCATCAGGCCGAAGGGGCGCAGGCAGTCCAGCGACTTGTCCCAGGTGTCCTTGCCCACCGAGTCGTACACCACCTTCACGCCCTTGCCACCGGTGATCTCCTTCACGCGCGCCTGGAAGTCCTCGGTCGCGTAGTTGATCACGTGGGCGGCGCCGTTGGCCCGGGCGAGTTCGCACTTGGCCTGCGAACCGGCAGTGCCGATCAGTTGCAGGCCCAGCGCCTTGGCCCACTGGCAGGCGATCAGGCCGACGCCGCCGGCGGCCGCATGGAACAGGATGTGATCGCCGGGCTGCAGCCCTTCGACCGGGCGTGTCTTGTTGAGCAGGTACTGCACGGTCAGGCCCTTGAGCATCATGGCCGCGCCGGTCTCGAAGTCGATGTTGTCGGGCAGCTTGCAGACGCACTTGGCCGGCATCACGCGCAGCTCGCAATAGGCGCCGGGCGGCTGGCTGGCGTAGGCGGCGCGGTCGCCCACCTTCAGGTGCGTCACACCCTCGCCCACCGCCTCGACGATGCCCGAGGCCTCCATGCCCAACTGCAGCGGCATGGGCAGCTGGTAGACGCCGGTGCGCTGGTAGACGTCGAGGAAGTTCAGGCCGCAGGCCTTGTGGCGGATGCGGATCTCGCCGGGGCCGGGTTCACCCACGGTCACCTCGGCGATCTTCATTTCTTCGGGGCCGCCGTGCTGGGCAATGCGCACCGCGCGGGAAGTGAACTGGCTCATGTCTGTCTCCTTGTGTTGCGCAAAATTCTACGTGAGCATACGAGTGCCCGTCGGCAGCAGGGCCAAACGACCTGGGCGACAGCGCCTCGGCCCGGGTCTTGCTAAAGTGCCAACCCATGCACACCCGCCTCAGCCCCTCCACCGCCCTGCTCCTGACCGTCCCGCCTCTGATGTGGGCGGGCAACGCCGTGGTGGGCCGCATGGTGAGCGAACTCGTGCCGCCGATGATGCTCAACCTGCTGCGCTGGGCACTGGCCGGCCTGATCCTGCTGCCCCTGGCGGCCTGGGTCCTCAAGCGCGACAGCGGGATGTGGCAGCACTGGCGGCGCTTCTCCATGCTAGGCCTGCTCAGCGTGGGCGCCTACAACGCCCTGCAGTACCTGGCCCTCAAGACCTCCTCGCCCATCAACGTCACCCTGGTGGCCGCCAGCATGCCGATCTGGATGCAGCTCATCGGCCGCCTGTTCTTCGCTGCGCCCGTATCAAGGCGCCAGCTGCTGGGCGCCCTGCTCTCGATCAGCGGCGTGCTGCTGGTGCTCAGTCGCGGTCACCTCGATACGCTGCTGCAGGTCCAGCTGCTGCCGGGCGACATCTATATCCTGATCGCGTCCATCTGCTGGGCTTTCTACAGCTGGATGCTGGCGCGCCCGGGGGGCGAGCCGAGCACCATCCGCGGCGACTGGGCGGCTTTCCTGATGGCGCAGATCGTTTTCGGCCTGGCCTGGTCGGGCCTCTTTGCCGCTGGCGAATGGGCCGTGGTGGACCAATCCATCACCTGGGGCTGGCCCCTGGTGGCAGCCCTGGTCTTCGTGGCCGTGGGACCGGCCTTGCTGGCCTACCGCGCCTGGGGCATCGGCGTGCAACGCGCCGGCCCCACGGTCGCCAGCTTCTTCGGCAACCTCACGCCCCTGCTCGCGGCACTGATGTCCGCCGCCCTGCTGGGCGAACTGCCGCAGCTGTACCACGGCGCCGCCTTCGTGCTCATCGTCTGCGGCATCGTGGTGTCATCGGCGCGGCGATAGCCCAGGACGCATCGAACGCTTGAGTCAGAACCAGGGCACCCGCGGAACTGGCTTCGCCAGGCCGCTGGGTGCGCCCCCCTCCCGCCACAGGCGAGAGAGGGGGGAGCGGCATAAGCCGCTCGGGGGGTGCTCACTCAATACGTTCCGGGATAGGCGCCACCGTCAGCCAGCACGTTCTGACCGTTGATGTAGCCGCCGTACTGGCTGCACAGGAAGGCGCAGATCGCGCCGAATTCCTCGGGCGTGCCGAAGCGCTGGGCCGGGATGGTCATGCGGCGGGCGTCGGCGATGTCTTCGATGGGCTTGCCGGTCTTCTGCGCCGCACCTTCCATGGTGTGCTTGAGGCGGTCGGTGTCGAAGGCGCCGGGCAGCAGGTTGTTGATGGTCACACCCTTGGCCGCAATCCGGGCATTGCGCGCCACGCCGGCCACGAAGCCGGTCAGGCCGCTGCGCGCGCCGTTGGACAGGCCCAGAATGTCGATCGGTGCCTTCACTGCGCTGGAGGTGATGTTGACGATGCGGCCATAGCCGCGCGCGGCCATGCCATCCACCGTGGCCTTGATGAGTTCGATAGGCGTGAGCATGTTGGCGTCCACCGCCTTGATCCAGGCCTCGCGGTCCCAGTCGCGGAAATCGCCAGGCGGCGGGCCGCCGGCGTTGGTGACGACGATGTCGAAGTCCTTGCGCTGGGCGAAGATGGCTTCACGCCCGGCCACGGTGGTGATGTCCACCGGCACGGCGATGACCTGCACCCCGGGGGCTTCGGCCTTGAGGCTGGCAGCCGCCGCGTTCAGCGCCTCGGCGCCGCGCGCCACGATCACCACGTTCACGCCTTCACGCGCCAGCGCCTGGGCGCAGCCGTAGCCCAGGCCTTTGCTGGCACCGCCAACCAATGCCCACTTGCCTTTGATTCCGAGATCCATGATGTTTTCCTGTGAGTAAAAGTCGAATGAAAGAAATGATACGTGGACTGTCGCGTCCCCGCCGTGGCTTGGCCTTCAGTCTGCGGGCAGGCGCGCCGCGCGGCTGAACACGAAGATGCCGGCCAGCACCAGCACGGTGCCGGCCACCACCCAGCCGGTGAAGGGCTCGCCCAGCAGCCACACGCCCATGAGGATGGTGGACATCGGCCCCACCATGCCGGCCTGCGCCGCCGCGCCGGCGCCGATGCGCTCGATGGCCATCATGACCAGCAGCACCGGCACCGCCGTGCAGGCCGTGGCGTTGAGCAGGGAGAGCCAAAGCACCTCGGGTGCTACCTGCGCGGCCGACAGGGGGCGCAGCAGCAGAAACTGCAGGATGCAAAACAGGCAGGCCGCGCTGGTGGCCAGGCCCACGAGGCGCAGCGAACCCAGGCGCTGCACGAGCTCCCCGCTGTAGCTCAGGTAGAGCGCATAACTGACGGCACTCAGGAAGACCAGCAGCGTGCCCCAGGCTACGTCGGCCCCGGCCAGCGTGACCTCGCGCCCGAACACCAGCATCACGCCCGCGTAGCTGATCAGCACCCCACCCAGCTGCGCGCGGCTGACGCGCCGGCCGTAGAACAGCAGGCCGATCAGCAGCACGATGGTGGGGGTGAGGTACAGAACCAGACGTTCGAGTGAGGCTGTGATGTAGGCCAGGCCCGCAAAGTCCAGGAAGCTGGCCAGGTAATACCCGCAAAAGCCCAGACCCAGCACGCCCAACCAGTCGCGCCGTGTGAGCGCGGCCTGGCCGCGGCTGGCCCACCAGGCCATGACCGCAAACAGCGGCAGTGCAAACAGCATGCGGTACATGATGAGCGTGACTGCATCCACCCCGTAACGGTAGGCCAGCTTGACGATGATCGCCTTGCCGCTGAAGGCGATGGCACCCGCCATCGCCAGCATCAGACCGGTTGCTATGTTTTTGCTAGCGTTCTGTGCCGGCACGTCGGAAAACTCAGAAACCGGCCGCCTGCCCGTCGCGGCGCGCGTCGCTGGCGGCCACGTACCCCTGCACCTTGGGGTCGCCGGCACGCCAGATGAACTGGCCGGCACCGAAGTCCTGGTAGGAGTCGTTGATGACTTCCATGCGGTGGCCGCGCGCCGACAGGCCCTGCACGGTGGCCGGGTTCATGGTCGCCTCGACGTTGATCTCGAAGCCCGCGTTGTAGCGCCAGCGCGGCGCGTCGCAGGCGGTCTGCGGGTTCTGCCCGTAGTCCAGCATGCGCACCAGGGTCTGCAGATGGCCCTGGGGCTGCATATTGCCGCCCATCACGCCGAAGCTCATCACCGGCTGGCCGTCCTTGGTGAGGAAGGCCGGGATGATGGTGTGGATGGGCCGCTTGCCCGGCGCCACCAGGTTGGCCGTGTTCAGGCCGTTGGCGTCCACGTTGAAGCCGTGGCCGCGGTTCTGCAGGCTGATGCCGAAGGTCGGCTCCACGCAACCCGAGCCGAAGCCCATGAAGTTGCTCTGGATGAAGCTGATCATCATGCCGTTTTCGTCGGCCGCCGTCAGGTAGATGGTGCCACCCTTGACCGGGTTGCCGGCCTTGAAGTCCTGCGCCTTTTTCATGTCGATCAGCTTGGCGCGGCTGGCCAGGTAGGCGTCGTCCAGCATCTGCTCCGGCGTCACCTGCATGGCCGAGGGCTCGGCCACATAGCGGTAGACGTCGGCAAAGGCCAGCTTCATCGCCTCGATCTGCAGGTGCTGAGAATCCACGCTGTCCACCGGCAGGCTGCCCAGGTCGAACTTGTCCAGGATGCCCAGCGCCATCTGCGCGGCGATGCCCTGGCCATTGGGCGGGATCTCGTGCAGGGTGTAAGCACGGTAGTTCTTGGCCAGGGGCTGCACCCACTCCGGCTGATAGGCGGCCAGGTCGCTGGCCTTGAGCACGCCACCACACTCGGCGGCGAATTTCGCCAGGGCCTGGGCGATCTCACCGCGGTAATAGGCCTCGCCCTTGCTCTGCGCGATGGCGCGCAAGGCGCGCGCCGCAGCCTTGAACTGGAACAGCTCACCCACCTGGGGCGCACGGCCCCATGGGAGGAAGCTCTGGGCAAAACCCGGCACACCCTGCAGCTCGGGCGTGGCGGCGGCCCACTTCTGCTGCACCACCACGGGCAGCAGGTAACCGCGCTCGGCGATCTCGATGGCCGGCTCCAGCAGGTCGGCAAAGGGCAGCTTGCCGAAACGCTCACTCAGCGCCACCCAGCCGGCCACGGCACCGGGCACGGTGACGGCGTCGATGCCGCGCTTCGGGGGGGTCTTGGCGCCGTCGCCGTACTTGTTCTTGAAGTACTCCGGTGTCCAGCCCTGCGGCGCGCGGCCGGAAGCGTTGAGACCGTGCAGTTCCTTGCCGTCCCACAGGATGGCAAAGGCATCGCTGCCCAGGCCGTTGCTGACCGGCTCGACGATCATCATGGCCGCCGCCGCAGCGATGGCGGCGTCCACCGCATTGCCGCCCTTTTGCATCATGCGCAGGCCGGCCTGCGCGGCCAGCGGGTGCGAAGTAGAGACGACGTTGCGTGCAAAGACCGGCAGGCGCGTGCTGGGATAGGGGTTGCTGTAGTTGAAGTTCATGATGTCAGGGTCCTGTTCTACTCCGCTCATTCGCATGAATGCACGGGCTTTTTCGAGAACGCCGCAGAACCGGCTTCGCCGGGCTGCTGGCGTTGTCCCCCACCGGGGGAAGACGCCCTCAGGGGCGACACAGGGGGGGCTTCATTAGTCCGCAGTGATTTTTCGCTCGGTGATGACTTTTTTCCATTTGGCCGACTCCGCCTTCACCACAGCCGAGAAGGCCTGCGGCGTGCCACCGGTAGTTTCGGCGCCCAGGCGGGCAAAACGCTCCTTCAGCTCCGGCTCGGCCAGGGCGGCGTTCACCGCCTGGTTGACGCGTGCCACGATCTCGGGCGGCAGGCCGCGCGGACCATACACGCCGAACCAGGTGACGGACTCGAAACCCGGCAACAGCTCGGACACCGCCGGCAGCTCGGGGGCCAGCGCGCTGCGCTTGGGGCTGGTCACGGCCAGGGCACGCAGTTTGCCGTCGCGCACATGCGGCATGCCCGAGACCACGGAGTCGAACAGCACGTCGACCTTGCCGCTGATCAGATCGGCAATCGACAGGCCGGTGCCGCGGTAGGGAATGTGCACGAGGAAGGTGCCGGACTGCGCCTTGAAGTTCTCGGTGGAGAGGTTGGAAATGGTGCCGTTGCCGCTGGAGGCGTAGTTCAGCCGCCCCGGGTTCTTGCGCGCATGCTCGATGAACTCGCGCAGGGTCTTGGCAGGTGAGCTCATGGGCACCAGGATCACCTGCGGCGAACTGGCCACGTAGACGATGGGCGTGAAGTCCGCCTCGGCGTTGTAGGGCATCCTGGGGTTGATGGCCGGGCCGATGCTGTGCGTGCTGGAGGTGGTGAGCAGCAGGGTGTAGCCATCGGCCGGGGCCTGCGCCGCGGCCAACGCACCGATGGTGCCGCCGGCGCCGGGCTTGTTGTCGACCACGATGGACTGACCCAGCTTCTTCGCCAGTTCCTGGGAAAGCGCACGCGACAGGATGTCGGTGGCGCCGCCCGCGGGGAAAGGCACGACCAGGCGCACCGGCTTGGCCGGCCAGGTCTGGGCCGATACCGACAGGCTCAGACCGACGGCCAGCAGGCCGAGCAGGGTTTTGAACTTCATCTGGGTCACTCCTCTGAAAAGGGTTCCGAAAAGGCAAGAACGGCACCCAGGGGTGCCGTTCTTGACGGGGAAGGGCAGGAACTCACTCCTCGACGAAGGCTTCCTCGCGCTTGGACTTGATCGACGGCAGCAGCACGATCACCAGCAGCAGCGCCGCCGCAGCCAGCAGGCCAGCCGACAGGGGGCGCGTGACCAGCACGCTCCAGTCACCGCGCGACAGCAGCAGTGCACGACGCAGGTTCTCTTCCATCATCGGGCCCAGGATGAGGCCCAGCAGCAGCGGCGCGGGTTCGACCCCCAGCTTGATGAAGCCGTAGCCGATGACACCGAAGATGGCCACCATCCAGACGTCCCAGGTGTTGTTGTTGGTGGAGTACACGCCGATGGCGCAGAACAGCACGATGGCCGGGAACAACCAGCGGTAGGGAACGGACAGCAGCTTGATCCAGATGCCGATCAACGGCAGGTTCAGGACGATCAGCATCAGGTTGCCGATCCACATGGAGGCGATCAGGCCCCAGAACAGCTCGGGGTTGCTGGTCATCACCTGCGGGCCGGGCTGGATGTTGTGGATGGTCATGGCACCGACCATCAGCGCCATCACCGGGTTGGGCGGAATGCCCAGCGTCAGCAGCGGGATGAAGGAGGTCTGCGAACCGGCGTTGTTGGCCGACTCGGGCGCAGCCACGCCGCGGATATTGCCCTGTCCGAAAGGCACCTCGCCCGGCTTGAGCTTGGTCTTCTTCTCGATCGAGTAGGCCGCAAAGGCCGACAACAGCGCACCGCCACCGGGCAGGATGCCCAGCATGGAGCCCAGGGCCGTGCCGCGCAGCACCGCCGGGATCATGCGCTTGAAGTCTTCCTTGGACGGATAGATGTGGGTGACATTGCCGGTAAACACCTCACGCTTGTCTTCCGCATGCGAGAGGTTCTGGATGATTTCGCCGTAGCCGAACACGCCCATGGCGATCACGATGAAGCCGATGCCATCGGTCAGCTCCGGGATGTCGAAGGAGTAGCGCGCCACACCCGAGTTCACATCGGTACCGACCAGGCCCAGCAGCAGGCCCAGGATGATCATGGCGATCGCCTTGAGCAGCGAGCCCGAGGCCAGCACCACGGCGCCGATCAGGCCCAGCACCATCAGCGAGAAGTACTCGGCCGGTCCGAACTTGAAGGCGACTTCCGTCAGCGGCGCTGCGAAGGCTGCCAGGATCAACGTGCCCACGCAACCGGCGAAGAAGGAACCCATGCCGGCCGCGGCCAGCGCCGGTCCGGCGCGGCCCTTGCGCGCCATCTGGTAACCGTCGATCACGGTCACCACCGAGGACGATTCGCCCGGCAGGTTGACCAGGATGGCGGTGGTGGAGCCGCCGTACTGGGCGCCGTAGTAGATACCGGCCAGCATGATCAGAGCGGCCACCGGCGGCAGCGCATAGGTGGCCGGCAGCAGCATGGCGATGGTGGCAATCGGGCCCACGCCCGGCAGCACACCGATCAGCGTGCCCAGCAGCACACCGATGAAGCAATACAGCAGATTCTGGAAGGTAAAGGCGACGCCAAAACCCAACGAGAGGTTGTTGAAAAGATCTAGTTCCATGTTCTTGTACTCCTCAACCCGTGATGAAAGCAGGCCAGACCTGGAACTGCAGGTTGAGCAGTTTCACGAACGCACCGTAGCTGATGATGGCCAGGATGGTGGCCAAAACCAGCACCTCGCGCAGCTTGAACTTCTCGCCCGCCAGGCTGGCCAGGATGGTCAGACCGAAAATGGCGGCGATCAGGCCCATGGCGGGGATACCGAACTTGGGCAGGCCGCCGAGCAGGATGCCGAACAGCACGTTGGCGCCGATGATGTAAAGCAGCGGGCGCCAGGCCATGCTGCCCAGCTTGTCGCCGGTCTCCGTCTTGGTCACGACACCCTTGAACATGATCATCGCGCCCAGGATGGCGAGGAGGATGCCCAGCATCAGCGGGAAGTAGCCGGGGCCCATGCGGGCGCCGGTGCCGATGTTGTAGGTGGTTGCCCCGATGGCAAATGCACCCCCCACGATGGTGAACATCAGGCCGGAGTAAAAATCTTTTTCACTCTTGATGAATCGCACGAAATTGTCTCCTACGGGCCGCGCCCGAAACACACGGGATTCTGCCCCGGAATAACACTCATGCCGGATGTGGATTACACCTATGCCTCCCCCGGTAGCACGGGGCAATCAGCAGGGAATACCCTAGGTCGCACCACGGCGTGCGCCGTGGCGGTGCACTGGTCAGGCAGAGGTCAGGCTGACGCCCGCATCAGGTGAGCGGCGGCGTGGCGCCGAGCACCTCGTCGATCACCGTCAAGCCTTCAGCAACGCGCAAGGCACCGGCCAGACGCAGCGGGCGCATGCCGTCGGCCACGGCCTGGCGCTTGAGAGAGTCGATGTTGGGCTCCTTGCTGACCCTGTCCTTGAAGGCTTCGGAAATGACCATCAGCTCGTACAGGCCCATACGCCCCTGGAAACCCGTCATGCGGCAGTCCACGCAGCCCACCGGCTTGAAGGGCTTGTAGCCGCCGCTGATGTTCCAGGGTTTCACCATCTCGGCCAGGTGCTCCTTGGTGGCCGCCTCGTCGCGCACCTTGCATTGCGCGCACAGGGTGCGCACCAGACGCTGGGCCAGCACGCCCAGCACGGTGGCGTTGAGCAGGTAGGGCGGGATGCCCAGCTCCATCAGGCGCGTGATGGCCGAGGGCGCGTCGTTGGTGTGCAGGGTGGAGAAGACCAGATGGCCGGTCAGCGCCGCCTGCACCGCCATCTCGGCGGTTTCCAGGTCGCGGATTTCGCCCACCATGATGATGTCCGGGTCCTGGCGCATCAGGGCGCGCAGGCCCTCGGGAAAACCGAAGTCCAGCTGCGGCTGCACCTGGGTCTGGTTGAAGGCCGGCTCGATCATTTCGATCGGGTCTTCGACCGTGCTGACGTTGACCTCTTCCGTGGCCACGCGCTTCAGGGTGGAGTACAGCGTCGTGGTCTTGCCGGAGCCGGTGGGACCCGTGACGAGGATGATGCCGTGCGGCCGTTTGACCAAAGACTCCCAGCGCTGCGCGTCGTGCGGGCTGAACCCCAGCTCGGCCAGGTCCTTGACCGTGGTGTCCGGGTCGAAGATACGCATCACCATCTTTTCGCCGAAGGCCGTGGGCAGGGTGGAAATCCGCATTTCCACCTCGTCACCGCCGGGGTTGCGCGTCTTGATGCGGCCGTCCTGCGGGCGGCGCTTCTCGATCACATCCATGCGGCCCAGCAGCTTGATGCGCGCCGTCATGGCGGTGAGTACGCCCATAGGCATCTGGTAAACGGGGTGCAGCACACCGTCGATGCGGAAGCGGATCACCCCCTGCTCGCGCCGCGGCTCCAGGTGGATGTCGCTGGCGCGCTGGTCGAAGGCGTATTGCCACAGCCAGTCCACCACCTGTACCACACTCTGGTCGTTGGCATCGAGCTGCTTGTTGCTCTTGCCCAGCTCCACCAGCTGTTCGAAGCTGGCGCCGGTGTTGCCGCTGCCCGACTTCATGGCCGAGCGCACTGACTTGGCCAGCGCGAAGAACTCGGCCGTGTAGCGCGTGATTTCGCCCGGGCTGGCGATCACCCGTCGCACGCTGCGGCGGGTCTGGCGTTCCACCTCGCCCACCCAGTCGGTGATATAGGGCTCGGCTGTGGCCACCACCACCTCATTAGGCAGCACCTGTACTGGCAGCACGCGGTGGCGCTCGGCATAGGCCGCGCTCATGGTGTCGGCCACCTTGCCCACGTCCACCTTGAGCGGGTCGATGCGCAGGTACTCCAGCCCGGCGCGCCCCGCCAGCCACTGCGTGAGGCTCTCCACGTCCAGCGGCTTGTGGTCAACGGCCCGTCGGATCGACACGCTGGCCAGGCGCAGCAGCGGATGCTGGGCGCTTTCGGCCTGCGAACAACGCGCGATGGTGCGCTGCGCCTCGTCTTCAGCGATCACGCCATCGGCTAGCAGCCACTCCACCAGGCGGCGCCAGTCCACCGGCCCCACATGCTCGGACTTGGACAGGCTCTTGAGTTTGGGCTGGGCGCTCATGGATTCATTGTTCGAAAACGGGTTTGAAGCCGCGCAGCCACTTGGGCGCCGGCAGGCCCCACTGAGTCTGGATGATTTCCGCCCGCTCGGCAAGCTCGGCGCGCTTCAGCCGCAACGGCGTACGCTGGGCCAGCACCACGGTGTTGCCTTCGCGCGTCGCCTTGAAGGCCCAGACCGCCTCCTTGCCGAAGGCGGCAGCGATCTTGTCCACGCTCTTCGTGTAACTGGAGGAGCGGCCAAACAGGTTCACCGTCATGCAGCCGTCTTCCGTCAACAGGCGGCGGCAGTGGGCGTAGAACTCGGCGCTGTCGAGCACCGGCGCGGCCGCCTCGCGGTCGTACAGGTCCACCTGCAGCGCATCCACCGTTCCGAACCACTCGGGTTTCTGGATTTCCTTCGCGGCGTCGGCCAGGATGACCTGCATGCGGGTCGAATCGGCCGGCAACTTGAACCAGCCGCGGCAGGCGTGCAGCACCTGCGGGTTGAGCTCGATGGCGGTGGTCTTCATGCGCAGAACCTTGGCGCAGAACTTGGTCAGCGAACCCGCCCCCAGGCCCAGCTGCACGGCCTGGCGCTTCGTCACGGTGTCCGGCGCCACGAACAGCAACCAGGCCATCATGCGCTGGATGTATTCGTGCACCAGGCGCGTCGGGTCCCGGGTGTCCATGGAGCCCTGGATCCAGATCGAATCCAGGTGGAGATGACGGATGGGGCCCTCGTCGGAGAACTGGACTTCGGGGAGGGGGGGGTGCTTCTTGGTCAAGGTGGGGGGATTATCGCTTTGACTTTTTACATGATGGCTGCGGGTTTTGACTGCGTCGCTTGGTCGACCCCCAGCCAACCAGAAATCACAACAAACCCGCCTGCCCCATCGCCTCCCGCCAGGCCTCCAGCTTGCGCTCGAAACTCCAGGAAGCATTCGCCGGGCTGGTAGACGGCAGCTTCACCAGTGGGAAATGCTCCACACCGAGGCTGGCCCGCACCAGCTTCGCGTGCCTGAAACTCTCACCGCCGTTGTGCACGATCAACTGCAGCTGCGGGCAGTGGGCCTTGAGCGCAGCAAAGTCGTTCACCTCGGCGTTGCGGATGGCACTGTCCAGGCTGCCGCTGCGTTCGCAGCTGGCGTACACGTCCCAGATGCCCAAGCCACGCGCCAGCACCCAGGCGCAACGCTCGGCGTACTGCTCACGCCCAGGCAAGGGGTGCGCCGGCCACAGGGCCTGCAGGATCTTCCAGAAATGGTTCTGTGGATGACCGTAATACTGTTGCGCCTTCAGTGAGGCCACGCCGGGAAAGCTGCCGAGCACGAGCAGGCGCGTCTCCTTGCCCACGACGGGCGACAGGCCATATAGTCTCCCTTCAGATCTATCTTTTAGATGAACTGC
Source organism: uncultured Hylemonella sp. (assembly GCA_963512455.1). Lineage (GTDB taxonomy): Bacteria > Pseudomonadota > Gammaproteobacteria > Burkholderiales > Burkholderiaceae_C > Hylemonella. Next base: position 321,211 of record CAUPMJ010000002.1, read on the forward strand.
CTCAATGGCATTCTTCGTTGACATATCTACTTTACTCACTATGAAATGATTAATGCTTTCCTCTAAATAAACATCGAGCGGAAGTCACGTTGTCATGCTAATAAACAATCAATTGACTCAAGCCGTACTCAGCGCATGGATCCAAGACCAACAGCACCCTCATCGATCGCGAGCGCAACACCCGATCCCCTCTGAGCAGGACTTCGGGGTTCTATTGGATACCATGTTTCGTGGCAGCCTTCTAAGTGAAGAGGGAACGAACGTTATTACGTCAGTTTCATGGCTATCCAGAGAAGACTTCGATGAACACGAACTAAAACGCGCGCGTGAGTCTCGTCTACTGCTCGAATTTTCCGAGCCCATACCCTTTGAAGCTCGCAACCTTGCCAAGCTAAACGGCATAGTTAATGGGAAGACTGGCTCACTCCTAGCTTGTCAAAACGAATCAACACCACATATCTGGGGAATCTGCTACTTCATGTCGGGGAGTGGCGCAATTGGCGAAATACCAGCCGGCACGATGGAGGTTCGACACTTCAGACCCGACTGCCCTACGGTCACCATCACCGGCATTGGCGCCATGCAGATCACAAGAGGAGACTCAGTGATTGGTCGAATAGAAGGCGGTCAATTTTTACTGGCGCATGCAACCGTCTTCCACTCACTCATGCTTGGCCCGTTTCTATACAGGCTAATCAATATCGAAATAGACCCAACAAGCCGTCAATTCAAGAACGCTGCTGAAGCCGAAAAAGCCCGTTCATTTTTCAACTGCTTGAACTATCTAATTGAAGTGCTTTCACAGCGTAGGACAGGAGCAACGGTAATCGTTATTCCTCCGCACCAAAAAGATCATGCTCTTCGAAATACAGAAACCGCATGGAGAGTCAGTGGCTCACTGGAAATAGATCTGCTACAACGTGCCCGGCAAGACTACCAGAGGAGATCACAGGAAGGCGGCAGCAGCTCCAACCAACTATTTCGCTTGAAGATTGATCAAGCCCTTCGAAATCGGTTGCGCAGCCTTATCGATCTTGCCGGAATTGATGGGGCTTTATTACTTACGCCTTCTTTCGATGTCATCGGATTTGGCATGAAGCTTAAATCCTCCAAATGGAGCGAGAACATTCAGCACGGGCCACTCATTCAGGCCACAGAGAGACAAGAGCTAGAGTTTTCTCGCCTTGGGACAAGACACAACTCTGCATTGAACTTTGTCGGAAGTGTTGATGGATCGGTCGCATTTGTTGCTTCGTCAGATGGGCCTATTCGCGCACTAACGAAAGCCTCCGAAAACCAGATTTGGTATTGGCCTGATTGTCGTGTCTCAATGTTTGCGTAATAACGTTAGGGGCAAATTGAAGAGACGACGTCATCTTTAACTCTATCTGTGCAATTCGCATGGAAGCACTGGCAACCTCGCTTATTTCAATCTAGGGGCGCCCCAAAAAGCAGTGATAACGCAGCGCAAACATTGCGACTAGTCTGCTTCGATAACGCTTCAACATCCATCCCTCGCAGATCCGCCAATACCTGCGCAATGCGCGGCAACTCGCCCGGCTCGTTGCGCCCCTGCGCCTGGCCGGCCGCACGCTGCTCGGCGGTCTGGTACAACCAGTGCGGCGGCATGTCGGGGGCATCGGTCTCCAGCACGATGGCCTCCAGCGGCAGTTCGGCCGCCAGCCGGCGCAGGTTCTGCGCGCGCTCGTAGGTCAGCGCCCCGCCGAAGCCCAGCTTGAGACCCAGCGAGATGAAGGCCTGCGCCTGCTGCAGGCTGCCGTTGAAGGCATGGGCAATGCCATGCCACTGGCAGCCCCCGTTGCCCACAGCACGCAGGCCCTTGAGCAGCATGTCCGCGGAGCGGCGCACGTGCAGGATCACCGGCAACTGGTGCTTGCGCGCCAGCCTGAGCTGCTCCACGTAGAAAAACTCTTGTCGCTCGCGCAGCGGGCTCTCACACAGCTCGGGCACGAAATAGTCCAGCCCGATCTCGCCCACGGCCACCAGGTGCGGGTCGTCGCGGTGCTCGGCCAGGGCCGCGTCCAACCGGGCCAGGTCTTCGTCCTGTGCCTGTTTCACGTACAGCGGATGGATGCCCAGGGCGTAGCTGTCGCCGAATCCATGGGCCAGGCGGCGCACGTCGGCGAAATGGCTCACCTGCACAGCCGGCAGCACGCAATGCACCACGCCCCGTTCTCGTGCACGGGCACGGACGGCGGCCACGTCGGCGGCAAATTCAGGCGCGTCCAGGTGGCAATGGGTGTCGATCCATCCAGTCATAAGCGGATGATGCCGCAAACAGGGTGCGCCCCGGGCCGGTACGCATGCAAAAAACGGCCAGCCGTGCTACCGTCTGACCAACGCCGCCTCGGCGGTTTCACACCCCAGGTGTACGCATGCGCCAGCCTGCCTTGTACAGCCGTTCGCCGCGTGGCCCCAGCGCCGCGCCGGACCCGGCCTTGCCTGCTGCTGACGACGCCCCTCCCACTCCCCCCCGCTCTTGGCGCGAACGCCTGCCGCACTGGCAGGAGCAGCACTGGCGCTGGCTGGCCCTGGCCGCCCTGCTGGCACTGCTGGTGCAAGCCTTCTTTCCGGGCACTCAGCAACGCCGTCTGACCCAGAAGGACATCGACGCGGCCGTGCTCAAGACGCTGGAAACGGCCAACCTGCCCTCCCCGGCTGCCCGTGCCGCTGCAGCCGTGGCCCCCTCGGTGGTGCGCGTCGCCGGTTTTGTCACGGACAAGGATGGGGAGGAAAAGGAACACGGCCTGGGCAGCGGTGTGGTCATTGTGGACAGCGGCGTCATCCTGACCAACCTGCACGTGGTGGCCGGCGCCAACCGCATCGAACTCACCTTCCACGACGGCACGCGCTCGGGAGCCCACATGACGGGCGCGCAGATCCACAACGACCTGGCCGTGCTGCAGGCCCAGAAGCTGCCCGACGACCTGCACGCCGCCACCCTGCGGTCCACCGCCGATCTGCAGCCCGGCGACGGCGTGGTGGCGGTGGGTTTTCCCTTCGGCATCGGCCCCTCGGTCTCCAGCGGCGTGGTCTCCGGGCTCGGGCGCAGCTTCCGCTCGCATGAGGGCAAGCAGCAGATCGGCAACCTGATCCAGTTCGACGCGGCGGCCAACCCCGGCAACTCGGGCGGGCCGCTGGTCACCATGGACGGCGAGGTGGTGGGCATCGTCACCGCGATCCTCAACCCGTCGGAACAGCGCACCTTCATCGGCATCGGCTTTGCGGTGCCCATCGAGAACGCGGCGTCGGCCGTCGGCATGCACCCCTTCTGAACAGACGCTGGAAAGGCCCCTCATGGACAAGAGCTCCCACACCGCCGCCGAGACCTCCCGCCTCATGGAACAGATCCTCTACGAGGTCAAGCGTGTGGTGGTCGGGCAGGACCGTTTCCTGGAGCGCGTCATGGTGGCGCTGCTGGCCCAGGGCCACCTGTTGGTCGAGGGCGTACCCGGCCTGGCCAAGACGCTGACCATCAAGACCCTGGCCCAGGTGGTGCAGGGGCAGTTCCGCCGCATCCAGTTCACGCCCGATCTGGTGCCCGCGGACCTGGTGGGCACGCGCATCTACAACCAGAAGAGCGGCGAGTTCAGCACCGCGCTGGGCCCGGTCTTCGCCAACCTGCTGCTGGCCGACGAAATCAACCGCGCGCCGGCCAAGGTGCAGAGCGCGCTGCTGGAGGTGATGCAGGAACACCAGGTCACCATCGCGGGCACCAGCTACCCGGTGCCCGCGCCCTTTGTGGTCATGGCCACGCAGAACCCGATCGAGACCGAGGGCACCTACCCCCTGCCCGAGGCCCAGGTGGACCGTTTCATGTTCAAGGTGAAGGTGGACTACCCCAGCGAAGAAGAAGAGTTCGTCATCGTGCAACGGGTCACCGGCGCACCCCAGACCGTGACAGCCGTCAGCACCACGGACCAGCTGGCTGCCCTGCAGCGCCATTGCCGCGAGGTCTATGTGGACCCGGCCCTGGTGCAGTACGCGGTAAAGCTGGTATCTGCCACGCGCGAGCCCGTACGCGCCGGGCTCAAGGACCTCACGCGCTACCTGAGCTACGGCGCCAGCCCGCGCGCCACCATCAGCTTGATCGAAGGCGCCCGCGCCCTGGCTCTGCTGCGTGGTCGCAGCTACGCCTTGCCCGAGGACGTGGGTGATCTCGTGCACGATGTCCTGCGGCACCGCCTGGTGCTGTCCTACGAAGCCCTGTCCGAAGGGCTGGACGCCGACGCCTTGATCAGCAAGTTCATGGCCCACGTAGCCCTGCCCGCCAAGGTGCTGGAACACGAACCCATGGCAGCTTGAACATGCCCACCGCTGCCCGCCCCGCCCCCGAATCCGCCGAGCAGGCGCTGCGCCGGCTCGAGTGGACGGTGCTGCGCCGACTGGACGGTCTCTTGCAGGGCGACTACCGCACGCTGCTGCGCGGCGCCGGCCTGGACCTGGCCGACCTGCGCGAATACCAGCCCGGCGACGACGTACGCCACATCGACTGGAACGTCACCGCCCGCCTGCAAGTGCCGCATGTGCGCGTCTACACCGAAGACCGCGAGATGAGCGCCTGGTTCCTGCTGGACCTCAGCCCCTCGGTGGATTTCGGCTCGGGCGAACGCGCCAAGCGCGAGGTACTGGCCGATTTCGTGGCCTTGCTGGCGCGCCTGCTCACGCGCCACGGCAACCGGGTGGGTGCCGTGCTCTACAACGGTGGCATCCAGGCTGTGCTGCCGCCGGGCAGTGGACGGCGCCATGTCTTGCAACTGATCCAGGCCCTGCAAGCCCCGGCCGCGCAGGACAACAACTACCCAGGCGTCACCCGCCTGCAGGACCTGCTGCAGCACAGCGCCGCGCTGATGCGCCGGCGCAGCACGGTCTTCGTGCTCTCGGACTTCATCAGTGAAGGCGGGTGGGAACAGGCACTGGCGCGCCTGGCCCTGCGCCACGAGGTGCTGGCCGTGCGCCTGTACGACCCGCTGGAGCAGGAACTGCCCGACCTCGGCCTTCTGCCCATGATTGATGCCGAAACCGGCGAGCAGCTGCTGGTGGACACGCACGACCCGGGCTTTCGCGCGCGCTTCGCCCAGCTGGCCGCGCAGCGCGAGGAGGCCCTGCGCCAGACGCTCTCACGCGCTGGTGTGGACACGCTGGAGCTGGCCACCGACGACGATCTGGTGTCCACCCTGTTGCGCTTTGCCGAGCTGCGCCGCCAACGCAGCCGGGCGCGCTCGGCCCCGCCACCGGCCCACCTGCGGCTGGTGCGCAGCACCCCTGCGGAGGTGTCGCCATGAACTTTCTCTGGCCCCACATGCTGCTCCTGCTGCTGATCGTGCCGCTGCTGGTGCTGCTCTACCTGTGGCTGCTGCGGCGCAAGCACAAGCTGGCGCTGCGCTACGCCAGCCTGGGCCTGGTCAGGCAGGCCATGGGTCAGCAGTCCACCTGGCGGCGCCATCTGCCGCCAGCCCTGCTGCTGCTGTCCGTCACCGCCCTGCTGCTGGCGGCGGCCCGGCCGCTGGCGGTGATCGTGCTGCCCACGCAGCAGGAAACCATCATGCTGGCCATGGACGTCTCGGGCAGCATGCGCGCCGCCGACGTCTTGCCTAATCGGCTGGTCGCCTCTCAGAACGCGGCCAGGGCCTTCCTGACCGAGCTGCCGCGTAACGTGAAGGTGGGCATCGTGGCCTTTGCCGGCTCGGCCCAGGTGGCACAGATCCCCACGCACAACCGCGAAGACCTGGTCTCGGCCATCGACCGCTTCCAGCTGCAGCGCGGTACCGCCATCGGCAACGGCATCGTGCTCTCGCTGGCCACGCTGTTCCCGGATGCCGGCATCGACATCGGCAACCTCACCTACGGGCGCGAGCGCTGGCGTGGTGTCTCCATCGACCAGCCGGCGGCGGCCGTCAAGGAGTTCACCCCGGTGGCGCCCGGCTCCTACGGCTCGGCCGCCATCATCCTGCTGACCGACGGCCAGCGCACCACCGGCATCGACTCCATGGAAGCGGCCAAGATGGCCGCCGACCGCGGCGTGCGCATCTACACCGTGGGCGTGGGCACGGTGAACGGCGAGACCATCGGTTTCGAAGGCTGGTCCATGCACGTGCGCCTGGACGAGGAAACCCTCAAGGCCATCGCCCACCGCACCCAGGGCGAGTACTTCCATGCCGCCACAGCCGAGGACCTGAAAAAGGTCTACGAGACGCTGAGCTCGCGCCTGAGCGTGGAGAAGAAGGAAACCGAGGTCTCGGCCCTGCTGGCCCTGCTGGCCGCGGTGCTGATGCTGGCCGGCGCCGGCCTCTCGATGCTCTGGTACCACCGCGTCGCCTGAGACCCGCCGGTGGGCACGGATCGTTGACATCCGTCAATACCGGCCCATTCAGGCGCCGAATTCATTGGTATTCCGCGCGAGACCTTCCTATGCTGGTCTTGTGGCGGTTCCGCGCACCCAGGGCGCATGCGCTGCATTCCACCCTCCAAGGAGCGATTCATGAAGTACAGGCATTTTCTGATGACGCTGACCGCACTGGCGGCGCTCAGTGCCGCGGTCCCGCTGGCGCAGGCGCAGCCCGCGCGCAGCGAATCCCCGCGGGAGGGCTACGGCCCCGGCATGATGGGCGGCTACGGCGGTCCCGGACAGGGCCCCTATGGCCAGGGCATGATGCGCGGCCAGGGCCAGAGTTACGGCTACGGGCCCGGCATGATGGGTGGCGGGATGATGAGCGGAGGCATGATGGGCGGCATGGGCCTCGGCCCCCTGCAGGCGCTGGACCTGAATGAACAGCAGCAGACCCGCATCAACCAGATCCGGGACGAAACCCGGCGCAAGAACTGGGACACCATGGGCAAGCTGATGGACGAACAAGCCCGGCTGCGCGATCTCTTGGCCGCCGAGAAACGCGACCCGGCCGCCATCGGCAAGCAGTCCATGAAATTGGCCGACCTGCGCCGTCAGTTGCTGGAAGCCTCGATCGAATCCCACAACCGCATCGAAGCCCTGCTCAGCAAGGAGCAGAAGGACCAATTGCGCAGCTACCGCCGCGGCTGGATGATGGGCGACGACTGAGTGCCGACGCCGATCGGACGCAGCCGCTAGATCGCACCCTCTAGCTTCTGGCGGAAACGTTCCGGCTCGACAAACTGCCCCCCGTCGAGCCTCAGTTGGCGCTGGCAGCGCGCAGCCAGCGTCTCGTCATGCGTGACGACGATGAAGGCCGTGCCCTGCTCGCGCGCCAGCTTGAGCATGAGTTCGAACACACCCTCGGCGGTACCGCGGTCCAGGTTACCGGTGGGTTCGTCGGCCAGCACGCAGGCCGGCTGCGTTACCAAGGCGCGTGCAATCGCCACACGCTGGCGTTCGCCGCCCGAGAGTTCGGCTGGACGATGGTGCAGCCGCTCTTTCAGCCCCACCGCGGTGAGCATGCGGGCTGCCGTCTCACCCGCCTGGGCGCGGTCCTGACGGCGTATCCACAGCGGCATGGCCACGTTGTCCAGCGCGCTGAACTCGGGCAGCAGGTGGTGGAACTGGTAGACAAAACCCAGGTGCTTGTTGCGCAACTGGCCCTGTACGGCCTGCGAGAGCGTGGAGAAATCCTGCCCCATCAGCTGCACACGACCGCTCGTGGGCGCATCGAGCCCGCCCAGCAGGTGCAGCAGCGTGCTCTTGCCCGAGCCCGAGGCGCCGACCACCGCCAGGATCTCGCCGGCATGCACCTGCAGGTCCACGCCGCGCAGCACGTGCACGTCCAGGCGGCCTTCGGTGTAACGCTTGTCCAGGCCATGGGCCTGCAAGACAACTTGATTATTCATAACGCAGCGCCTCCGCCGGGTTCACGCGGCTGGCGCGCCAGCTCGGGTACAGGGTGGCAATAAAAGCCAGCACCAGGGAGATCACACCGATGGGCACGATGTCACTGGCCAGGGGTTCGCTGGGCATGCGGCTGATCAGGTAGATGTCCTTGGGCAGGAAGCTGGCCTGCAAAAGGCTTTCCAGCGCGGGCACGATGACGTCGATGTTGAAGGCCACGCCCAGGCCCAGCAGCAGGCCGGACAGCGTGCCGATCACGCCCACCGCAGCACCTTGCACCACGAAGATGCCCATGATGCTGCCCGGGCTCGCGCCCAGGGTGCGCAGGATGGCGATGTCGGCGCGTTTGTCGGTCACGGTCATCACCAAGGTGGACACCAGGTTGAAGGCGGCCACGGCGACGATGAGCGTGAGGATGATGAACATCATGCGTTTTTCGAGCTGCACGGCGGCGAACCAGTTGCGGTTCTGGCGCGTCCAGTCGCGGATCAGCAACTCACCGCTAAGCGTGCCGGCCAGCTGCGCACCCACCTCGCGCGCCTGGTGCAGGTCCTTGAGCTTGAGGCGGATGCCAGTCGGGCCTTCCAGGCGGAAGATGCGTGCGGCGTCCTCCACATGCAGCATGACCAGTCCCGCGTCGTATTCGTAGTGGCCGGAATCGAAGGTGCCGACCACGGTCATCTGCTTCATGCGCGGCACCACACCGGCCGGCGTGACCTGCCCGCTGGGCGCCACCAGGGTCACCTTGTCGCCTTCGCGCACGCCAAGCTGGCGCGCCAGGTCGCGCCCCAGCACGATGCCGAATTCGCCAGGAATGAGCCGCGCCAATGCGCCGTTCTTCATGCCGGCGGCCAGATCGGTCACCTCACCCTCCAACGCAGGGTCGATGCCGCGCACGATGGCGCCTTTCATGTCTTCACCACGCGCCAGCAGGGCCTGCGTGCCGATGAAGGGTGCCGCGCCGATGACCTGCGGATTGGCCCGGACCTCGGACAACGTCCTGGCCACGTCAGGCAAGGCCGTACCGTAGGGCGAGAAGATCTCGATGTGCGAGACCACGCCCAGCATACGGTCGCGCACTTCCTTCTGGAAGCCGTTCATCACGCTGAGCACGATGATGAGCGCGGCCACGCCCAGCGCGATGCCCAGCATGGACACGCCCGAGATGAAGGAGATGAAGCCGTTGCGCCGGGTAGCACGGCCGGCGCGGGTATAGCGCCAGCCTAGGAGGAGTTCGTAGGGGATTTGCATGTTGGTTGTTGTGGATTATGTGGGTTTCCTGTTTTGCTTCTTTTCTCCTGGTTTCTTTCTGACTCTGATTTTTCGCTGCGCGGGCTTTTGTAATCCCCCCCTATCCCCCCGCCCCTTTCCACCCCCGCCGGGGCGGAAAGGGGAGCCCGATTTGACCTTTTGACTCCGGCTAGGCTCCTATGCAGCGAGCCGTCACCACCACCATCTCGCGCCAAGACTTCGGGGCGGCGGTCGTAGTAAACGGTGCAGGAGCAACCTGCCAACGGCAGCGGTCGTTCCGACCTGCCGCTTTCGAGTCCGTTCTGACCCAAGCGCGCTCTTCTCGTCGCTGGCGCGCAGCAGCCAGCCAGAGCCGCGCTGACCCGGCGCCGTTGACTACGACCGGCTCCGAGAAATGTGGGCGCCCAAGCTCTGGCGGCGACCTCCCGCGCCGTAGAAGCGTAGCCGGCGCGCAGAAGCAAAATCCAGGCTCCCCTTTCCGCCCCGGCGGGGGTGGAAAGGGGCGGGGGGGATAGGGGGGGAAGAAGCAACTGATCAAACAACCCACGCCAAAGAAATAGCGAGAAAGAAACCGACAATACCCCCATGCACCTCCTGATCCCCCACGCCCTGAGCGACGACGAGGCCGCACGCGCACCGCTGCGCGCGCTGCAGCTTCCGCAGTTGCAGGGCCTGCTGCTGCGGCTGACGCCGCAGACCCTGCTGCGGTTGCCTGAAGACAGCCCGCTCGACGCCCACGGACAACTGCTCGCCGCCGCACGCGGCCTGGACCCGCAAGCACCTGCCTGGGCCGCACTGCGCGCACACGAGCTGCAGTTGCCCGACGCGGACACCGAGGCCTGGGGCTACCTGACCCCCGTGCACTGGGAAGTGGGCCAGGCTCGCGTGAGCCTGCGCGACCCGCAGGAGCTGGACCTGCGCGAGGACGAAGCGCGCGCGCTGCTGGCAGCCATGGCGCCTTTTTTTGCCGAGGACGGCCTCACTTTGCATTACGACCAGCCCCTGCGCTGGCTGGTCAGCGGTGAGCCGCTGCGCGGCCTGGTCGGCGCCGCCGTCGAGCGGGTGATCGGCCGCAACGTGGCAGCCTGGCTGCCGGCTTCGCCGCAACTGCGCCGCCTGCAGAACGAGATGCAGATGCTGCTCTATACGCACGCCGTGAGCGACGCACGCGCCGAACGCCGGGCCCTGGCCGTCAACTCCTTCTGGCTCAGCGGCTGCGGTGCCCTGGCTGCGGTGCCCGCCCCTGCGAACAAGCTGACCGTGCTGGATGCGCTGGTGCAGCCCGCCTTGCGCGGCGACTGGGCCGCCTGGGCCCACGCCTGGCACGTGCTGGACGCCCAGCTCGCGCCACTGGCCGCCGCGCTGGACGCAGGCCAGGACGTCACACTCACGCTCTGTAGCGAGCTCATCGCGCGACGCTACACGCCCGCGCCCCGTAGCGCCTGGACCCGCCTCGTGCAGCGTTTCAGGCCGCAGCAGGCCTCTGACATACTCGTGACCCCATGAAAATCGTTACCCGCGACATTCCGCCGCGCGCCGCCTGGACACTGGAGCAAGCTGGTGTGCACCCCCTGCTGGCACGCCTGTACGCCGCGCGCGGCGTGACCAGCAAAGAGGAACTGGACGACGGGCTGGCCCGCCTGTTGCCACTCACCTTGCTCAAGGGCGCCGCGGAAGCCGCCGTGCTGCTGGCCGACGCGATTACGCAGAACAAGAAACTCTGCATCGTGGCCGACTACGACTGCGACGGCGCCACCGCCTGCGCCGTGGGCGTGCGCGGCCTGCGCATGCTGGGCGCGCAGCACGTCAGCTACCTGGTGCCCGACCGCGTGGTGGATGGCTATGGCCTCACTCCGCCCATCTCCCGGCGGGTGAAGGACAGCGGCGCCGACGTCCTGATCACCGTGGACAACGGCATTGCCAGCGTGGACGGCGTGGCCGTGGCGCGCGAACTGGGCTTGCAAGTGCTGGTGACCGACCACCACCTGCCCGGCCCCGCGCTGCCCGATGCCGAGGTCATCGTCAACCCCAACCAGCCCGGCTGCACCTTCGAAAGCAAATCCATCGCCGGCGTGGGCGTGATGTTCTACGTGCTGCTGGCGCTGCGCGCCGAGTTGCGCCAGCGCGGCGTCTTCGATGCGACCAGCCAACCCAAGCTCGACACCCTGTTGCCATTGGTGGCGCTGGGCACGGTGGCCGATGTGGTCAAGCTCGACCCCAACAACCGCCGCCTGGTCGCACAAGGCCTCAAGCGCGTGCGCGCCGGTGCCCTGCCGCCGGGCCTGGCCGCGCTGTTCGAAGTGGCCGGACGCAAGGCTGCCACCGCCACCACCTTCGATTTCGGCTTTGCCCTGGGCCCGCGCATCAACGCCGCCGGCCGCCTGGCCGACATGACGCTGGGCATCGAGTGCCTGCTGACCGACGACCCCGCGCGCGGGACCGAGCTGGCCAAGACCCTGGACGGCATCAACCGTGAACGCCGCGAGATCGAGGGTGAGATGCGCGAGCAGGCCATGGACATCGTCGAATCCATGTTCGACGAATCCGAAGAGCCGCCGGCGGCGCTGTGCGTGTTCGACCCCGATTTTCACGAGGGTGTGGTGGGTATCGTGGCCTCGCGCCTCAAGGACAAGCTGCACCGGCCGAGTTTCGTCTTCGCGGCCAGCCAGGCGCCGGGCAAGGAACACGAGCTCAAGGGCTCGGGCCGCTCCATCCCGGGCTTTCATCTGCGCGACGCGCTGGACCTGGTGGCCAAGCGCCACCCCGGTGTGCTGCTGCGTTTCGGCGGCCACGCCATGGCGGCGGGCTGCACCATCGCCGAGGAACACTTCGACACCTTCGAGCAGGGCCTGGCCCAGGTGGCGCAGGAATGGCTGGACGCCGCCACACTGACACGTCGGCTGGAAACCGACGGCGCCCTGCCCGTGGAGTACCGCCGCGCCGACATGGTGGACACCCTGCAACGCGAGGTCTGGGGCCAGGGTTTTGCGCCGCCGACCTTCAGCGAAGAGGTGGAAGTGATTTCGCAACGCCTGGTGGGAGAGAAGCACTTGGCGCTGAAACTCAAGCACCAGGGCCAGCCCGTGGACGGTATCTGGTTCGGCCACACGGAGCCGCTGCCTGCGCGCGTGCTGCTGGCCTTCCGACTGGATGCCGACGAATGGCAGGGGCTGCGGCGCGTGCGCTTCCTCGTCGAAGGCGCCCAACTCTGAGAACTTGCGAATAAATCTGCTGCGCTGGCCGCTCGCTACGATTTCTTCGCAAGTTCTGCGCCTGAGTGAATTCAGGCCGAGGCGATGCGGTTGCGCCCTTCGTCCTTGGCCTTGTAGAGCGCCTTGTCGGCGCGTGCCAGCAGGGTATCGATCTGGTCCTCGTCGGGCCGGTTGGTGGCGACGCCGATGCTCACCGTGATGGGCGGCAGGCCATCGTGCTGTTCGGCCACATGGGCCAGGATGCGCTCGGCCACGGTGACGGCCTCATCCTGGCTGGTCTCCGGCAGCAGCAGCACGAATTCCTCGCCGCCGAAACGTGCCAGCTGGTCGGGCCGGCGCAGCAGGGAGGCGATGCGCTCCACGATATCCACCAGCACGCGGTCACCCATCTGGTGGCCGTGGGTGTCGTTGATGGCCTTGAAGTGGTCGACGTCCAGCAGCAGCAGGGCCATGCTGCGCCCATGCCGGCGGCACCGCGCCAGCTCCTGCTCGCAGGCATCGAGGAAGACACGCCGCGTCAGCACATTGGTGAGCGAGTCGTGCGAGGCCATGTGCTCGAACTCCGCGCGCAGCCGATCGCCCGCCATAAGGATGAGGCCCATGCCCAGGGCCAGAAGCATGATGGCATTGGACCCCACATACAGGCTCTGCACTCGCGTGGGCGTGAGCAGGCCCTCTTCGGCCAGCGGCATCCAGGCCGAGAAAAAGCGCAGCAGCAGCACCGTGGCATGGATCAGCAGGACCACGGCCGTGAAGCGCGTAGAGAAATTCTCGGGACCCTGGTGCCAGATCGTCCAGGACATGTGCAGGAAGATGCTGGCCCATACCAGGCAAACCAGGATCAGGCGGGCGTTGTAGCTCGGCTCGACCAGGGCGTACCAGTACAGCAGAGGTGCAAGCAGCACCAGGACGGCGATCCAGCGCGCCCAGGCCAGGCGCCGGCCGAAGAACTGCTCGATCCCCGCGTGATAGCTGACCATGCCGGTCAGCAAGACCAGATTGGCCACCACGATGGTGAGGAAGTCAGGCAGGAAACCGCGACCGGCAAACAGGATGGCGGACAGGAAGACCCACGCATGTGCTCCCGCCCACAGGCCGAGCCCGCGGATGCTGCGTGGATAGCTCAGGCGCAGGAAGAACATCATGCCGCCGAGCAACAGGCCCATGATGCCGCTCATGATGATCAGGGAGCGCAGATCGAGCGAAACCATGTGAACTACATCAATTGGAAAGCTGGACGGAATCCCGGATGCCGGTTGAGAAGAAGCATCGACGTTCGGTGGGAAACCGCATGTCTCTATTGTGCCAGCAGCCCGGGGGCCGGCAGGAAAACGACCCTGCGCCTAAAATGCTCAGGTGAGCTTCATCCTCAACGCCGACCTGCATTGCCATTCTGTCGTCTCCGACGGCACCCTCACGCCCGAGGAACTGGCGGCGCGGGCACACGCCAACGGCGTGGAACTCTGGGCGCTGACCGACCACGACGAGATCGGCGGCCAGCAACGCGCCCTGGCCGCGGCCCGCGCCCTCGGCCTGCCCTACCTGACGGGCGCCGAGATCTCCATCACCTTCGCCGGGCACACGGTGCACATCGTCGGCCTGGGCTTCGACGCCGAAGACCCGCGCATGCGGCAGGGCCTGCGCCAGACGCGCGGCGGGCGCGGCGAACGTGCCCGTGAAATGTCGGCCAGCCTGGCGGCCGTGGGCATCCACGGCGCCTATGAAGGGGCGCTGAAATACGCCGGCAATCCCGAGCTGATCTCGCGCACGCATTTCGCGCGCTATCTGGTCGAAGCCGGCATCTGTCGCGAGACCAACGAAGTCTTCCGCAAGTACCTGACCGAAGGCAAACCCGGCTTCGTGCCGCATCGCTGGGCCACGCTGCGCGACGCCGTCACCTGGATCACCGACGCCGGCGGCATGGCCGTGATCGCCCACCCGGCGCGCTATGGCTTCACCCCCACCGAGGAATACGCCCTGTTCTCCGAGTTCAAGACGCACGGCGGGCGCGCGGTCGAAGTGGTCACCGGCAGCCATAGTGCAGCCGAGTACGTCAGATACGCCGACATGGCGCGCGAATTCGGGCTGGCCGCCTCGCGCGGCAGCGACTTCCATAGCCCCGACGAATCCCACACCGACCTGGGCGCCCTGCCCTTCCTGCCCGGCCAGCTCACACCGGTGTGGGAGCTGCTGGCAGATCGTATCCAGCAATGAAACATCCCCGTACCCTGAGCGGCATGCTGTTCGCACTTGCCGCCCTGGCCTGCTTTGCCACGCTGGACACCTCGGCCAAGGTCGTCTCCCTCACCCTGCCCGTGCTGCTGGGCCTGTGGTTCCGCTATATCTTCCAGGCCGTGCTGACCACGGCCGTCATGCTGCCGCAGCGCGGGCGTACCATCTTCCATACGCGGCACCTTGGCCTGCATGTCCTGCGCGGGGCCCTGCTCGCAACCACTAGCCTGCTGACCTTCCTGAGCGTGGCCTACATGCCCGTGGGCGAATTCACGGCCATCGCCATGATCGCGCCGCTGGTGGTCACGCTGCTGGCGGCCACCCTGCTGGGCGAACATGTCTCGCGCACACGCTGGATCCTCGTGGCGGGCGGCTTCGTCGGCACACTCGTCATCATCCGCCCCGGTGGAGACCTCTTCGGCTGGCACGTGCTGCTGCCGCTGGCCCAGGTGGCCACCCACTCGACCTTCCAGATCCTGACCGGCAAGATGGTGAAGACCGAAGACGGCGTGACCATGCATTTCTACACCGGCTGGGTCGGTGCCATCCTGGCCTCGCTGGCCCTGCCCTTCATCTGGGTCACGCCGCAGACCCTGCCCGAATGGACTGCGCTTTTCCTCATGGGCCTCATGGGCACCATCGGGCACTTCGTGCTGATCATGGCCTACCGGCGCGCGCCGGCCGCCACACTGATGCCGCTGATGTACGTGCAGATCGCCTTTGCCATGTTCGCAGGTTGGGTCGTCTTCGGCCACATGGCCGACGGCTGGTCCCTGCTGGGCATGATCCTGATCGCCGGCTGCGGCGCCGCCAGCGCCTGGCTGGCCCTGCGGGAAAGCCGCATCAAGCTCGAACCGATGGAAGTGTGAACCGGCAGACAAGCCCATGGCCCAGTACTTCGAAGTCCACCCCGAGAACCCGCAGATCCGTCTGCTCAAGCAGGCCGCTGCCCTGCTGGAAAAAGGCGGCGTGGTGGCCGTGCCCACCGATTCCAGCTACGCGCTGGTCTGCCACCTGGACGACAAGGCCGCGGCCGACAAGATGCGCAGCATCCGCCAGGTCGACGACAAGCACCACCTGACCCTGCTCTGCCGCGACCTGGCCGAGCTGTCCAGCTACGCCCGCGTGGACAACCGCCAGTACCGCCTGCTCAAGGCCGCCACCCCCGGCCCCTGGACCTTCATCCTGGAGGCCACCAAGGAGGTGCCGCGCCGCGTGAGCCACCCCTCGCGCAAGACCATCGGCCTGCGCGTGCCCGAGCACCGGGTGCTGCACGAACTGCTGGCCCAGCACAGCGGTGGCCCCCTGCTGGCCACCACCCTGATCCCGGCCGGCGAGACCGACCCGCTGAACGACGCTCACGAGATCCGCGAGCGCTACGAGCACCAGCTGGCCGCCGTCATCGACGCCGGGGCCTGCCCGCACGAGCCCACCACGGTGATCGACCTCAGTGGCGACGAGCCCGAGGTGCTGCGCCGCGGCCGCGGCGACCCGGCCGAGCTGGGCCTCTAGGCGTCCCTTCCCCGCGCCGGCCTCGCCAGCGCCTTGCACTCTGAGACAATTGCCCCGTGGAAACCGCCAACCTGATTCAAACCGTCCTCATCTACGCCCTGCCGGTGCTGTTCGCCATCACCGTGCACGAGGCAGCCCACGGGTATGCCGCGCGCCACTTCGGTGACAACACGGCCGCCATGATGGGCCGCATCACGCTCAACCCGATCAAGCACATCGACCCGGTGGGCACCATCCTGATGCCGCTGCTGCTGTACTTCGCCACCAGCGGCGCCTTCCTGTTCGGCTACGCCAAGCCGGTGCCGGTACGCTTCGACCTATTGCGCCACCCCAAGCGCGACATGATCTGGGTGGCCCTGGCCGGCCCGGGCGCCAACCTGCTGCAGGCCCTGCTGTGGGGCGCGCTGATGTACCTGCTGGTGGCAGCCGGCGTACAGGAGCGTTTCTTCCTGGAGATGGGCCGCGCCGGCGTGCTGGTCAACGTGGTGATGTTCGCCTTCAACCTCTTCCCGCTGCCGCCGCTGGACGGCGGGCGCATCCTGGTCGGCCTGCTGCCCTGGAAACAGGCGGCCATGGTCTCGCGCGTCGAGCCCTGGGGCTTTTTCATCGTGATGGCCCTGGTGCTGACCGGCATCGTCAGCACGCTGTGGATGCAGCCCGTCATGGGCCTGACCTACGGCCTGCTGGATATCCTGCTCACGCCCCTGTCCCTTCTTCTACACTGACACCACGCCATGAGCACTGTCCGCGTCCTGACCGGCATCACCACCTCGGGCACCCCGCACCTGGGCAACTACGTCGGCGCCATCCGCCCGGCCATCACCGCCAGCCGCGCCGCCGGGGTGGAGAGCTTCTACTTCCTGGCCGACTACCACGCGCTCATCAAGGTCGACGAGCCCGCACGCATCCAGCGCAGCACGCTGGAGATCGCCGCCAGCTGGATCGCCTGCGGCCTGGACCCCGAGCGCGTGACGTTCTATCGTCAGTCCGACGTGCCCGAGATCCCCGAGCTCACCTGGTTCCTGACCTGCGTCTGCGGCAAGGGCCTGCTTAACCGTGCCCACGCCTACAAGGCCTCGGTGGACAAGAACAACGCCGCCGGCGTGGACCCGGATTCGGACGTGACGGCTGGTCTCTTCATGTACCCGGTGCTGATGGCCGCCGACATCCTGATGTTCAACGCGCACCGCGTGCCGGTGGGGCGCGACCAGATCCAGCACATCGAGATGGCGCGCGACATCGCCGCCAGCTTCAACCATCTCTACGGTGAGCACTTCGTGCTGCCCGAGGCGCAGATCGAGGAAAGCGTGGCCACGCTGCCCGGCCTGGACGGGCGCAAGATGAGCAAGAGCTACGACAACACCATCCCGCTCTTCGCCCCGCGCGAACAGCTGAAAAAACTGATCGCCGGCATCAAGACCGATTCGCGTGCGCCCGGCGAGCCCAAGGACACCGAAGGCTCGGCCCTGTTCCAGATCTACCAGGCCTTCGCCACGCCGGCCGAGACCGCCCAGTTGCGGCAGGCCTATGCCGACGGCATCGCCTGGGCCGAGGCCAAGACCATCCTGTTCGAGCGCATCGACCACGAGATCGCGCCCAAACGTGAGGCCTATGAATCCCTGATGCGCCACCCCGAGCGCCTGGAAGAACTGCTGCAAGCCGGCGCGGCCAAGGCCCGCAGGATCGCCACGCCCTTCACCACCAAGCTGCGCCACGCCGTCGGACTGCGCGACCTGCGGGCCCAGGCGAGCGAGAAAAAGGACAAGGCGGCCAAGGCCGCGCTGCCCAGCTTCAAGCAGTACCGCGAGAGCGACGGCCAGTTCTATTTCAAGCTTGTGGACGCCCAGGGCAGGCTGCTGCTGCAGAGTGGCGGTTTTGCCAGCCCCAAGGAGGCCGGGCAGACGGTCAAACGGCTGCAGGAACTGGCAGAACCCCTGACCTCCGTGCTCCAAGAGATACCAGTGAAACAATTGGTTACCACTCAGGAGCTCGAGTCTGCGCTACAACAGCTGCTGGCCGCCCGGGACTGATCCCTGCCCCGCGACCGCTACCCTCTGAGCTGCGCGGGTACGGTTCTTGCAAACTGCGGCTACCCCAGCTCAGAGGAGTGCCGTAGCCATGTCTTTCGTACGTCCCGCCGTCACGCGCAAGCAAACCGCCCTGTCGGACCACCGCCAGACCTTCGAGGAACTGTGCGCCTGGATCGAAGCCCATCTGGATGAACCGATAGGCTGGCAGGAACTCATGGCCAGGAGCGGCCTGGACCATCAGACGCTCAACGCGCTCTTCTTCAAGTTCCTGAGCACCACGCCCATGGCGTGGATCCGCAAGCGCCGCGGACTTGGTCAAGCGGCAGCACGGCCCCGCCAGGTGCCCTCGCACCGCCTGCTGCGTACCGCCTCGGCCCAGGCCTGAACGGCTTGGGCGCCCCCGGCGCCACAAACAGCCTCTGGCACGCTGCTACAATACGCGCTCCACAAAGCCGGAGAGGTGGCAGAGTGGTCGAATGTACCTGACTCGAAATCAGGCGTAGTGGCAACACTACCGTGGGTTCGAATCCCACCCTCTCCGCCAAAAAGCCAACCCCGCTCATGCGGGGTTTGTTTTTTGCGGCGTCGATCGACCCAACCGGCGTTGACCTAATCGAGCTTGGCGCCCGAGTCCTTGATGACTTTGGCCCATTTGACGGTCTCGGTCTGCATCAGCTGCGCCAGCTGTTCCGGCGTGCTGGTCAGCGGCTCCAGGGCGGCTGCGGCAAAACGCTCGCGTGTTTCGGGCAGGCGCAGCACGGCGGTGATCTCGGCATTGAGTCGCGCCACCACGGCCGGCGGTGTGCCCGCTGGGGCCACCACGGCAAACCAGCCGTTGGCCTCGAAGCCCGGCACACCGCTTTCTGCCAGCGTGGGTATCTCGGGGGCGAGCGACGAGCGCTCCTTGCTCAGCACGCCGATCACCTTGATGCGGCCGCTCTTGAGTTGCGGCCGGATGGACGCGATATCCGCGATAGCCAACTGGGTATCTCCAGACATGACGGCCATCACCGCAGGCGCGCTGCCGCGGTAGGGAACGTGCAGGATGAAGCTGCCGGTGGTGGCCTTGAGCAGCTCACCCGACAGGTGCATGGCCGTGCCATTGCCACCCGATGCGTAACTGAGCTTGCCGACCTGGGCCCGTGCCAGGCTGATGACGTCTTTCACATCGCTGACCGGCAAGGCCGAGTTGGCCACCAGCACAAAGGGGCTGGTGCCGAACAGGGTGATGGGGGCAAAATCTCGCGCCGGGTTGTAGGGCAGGTTGGCGTAGAGCGTGGGATTGGCGGTCAGGCCGCCGGCCGACGCCAGCACGATGGTGTAACCGTCGGCGGGTGACTTGGCCACCAGGTCCAGGCCGAGGCCCCCGCCCGCCCCGGGCTTGTTGTCCACCACCACGGGCTGGCCCAGGCGCTCGGCCAGCCTGGGGGCCACGATGCGGGCCGCGGCATCGCTGCTGCCACCGGCCGGGAAGGTGACGATCAGGCGGATGGGTTTGGCCGGCCAGGCAGTCTGCGCCCAGGCCATGCCGGTGGCACAGGTCAGGCCCAGGGTGGACATGCCCAGCACGAGCAGGCGACGCAGCGGATTCAGTCGGGATGTCATGGTGTCTCGCTCCTCTGGTTACAGCTTGAAAATGGTCTCGGCATTGGTCTGGAAAAACATCTTCTTGTGTTCGTCGCTCAGCGCCATGCTGTCCATGGCGGTCACCTCGTCGGCCACGTACTGGTAAGGGTAGTCCATCGCGTACATCACGCGGTCGTGCCCCATCTGCTCCTGCACGAAGCGGATGGCCGGCTCCCAGGGCATGCCGCTGGTGGTGTAGTAGAAGTTCTCGCGCAGGTAGTCGCTGGGTTTTTTCCTCAGCGGCCGCACACCCTCGCTGCGGTTGGAGCGCACGATGCCGGCGTGCATGAAATCCATGCGGTAGAGCCAGTAGGGCAGGCCTTCACCCAGGTGCCCGAGCACGAACTTGAGCCTGGGGAAGCGGTCGAACACGCCGCTGACGATGAGGCGCATCACGTGCAGGCCCGTCTCGGCCGCAAAGCCATAGATGGCGGCGTCCAGGCAGCGCGACAGGAAGGGCTCCACCATCTGCGGCGACGGCGTGTTGGGATGGAGGTACACCGGCACATCAAGCGCCTCGGCGGCGGCAAAGATGTCCCAGAACTTCTCATCGTCCAAGTACTCACCCTGGGTGTGGGAGTTGATCACCACGCCCTTGAGGCCCAGCTGCTGCACGGCGCGCTCCAGCTCCTTCGCGGCGGCTTGTGGCGCCTGCGGCGCCACTGCAGCGAGTCCGGCAAAACGCGTGGGGTGCTGGCGTATCGTCGCGGCTAGATGGTCATTGGTCGAGATGGCCAGCGCCGTGGCGGTGGGCGCGTCAAATATCTGCACGCCGGGCGAGGTCAGCAGCAGCAGCTGCATGTCGATCCCGCAGGCGTCCATGTCGGCGAGGCGACGCGCGCCGGTGTCCTGGATGCGCTCGTACAGATCACGTGCCCGCGGCGACTGGCTCTGCCCGAAGAAGCCCCACAGGCTGTAAAAACCCGGGTCTTGCAGCGTGCGGCTCTCCAGGACCTTGCCGTACATCCGGATCATTTCGGGTGTCGCCCAGCCTTCTTCGGTCGCGATGCGTTTGTAGGGACGGGGGGTGCTCAAGTGGGGGTCTCCTGTGTCGGTCTGGAGACGATTGGAGGGCAAGTCGATTGGTTTGTAAATCGAAACTTTCCGAATCATTTATGATTTTTCAGAATGAATCAAGAAACCCCTACGCACGCCTTCTCGCCCACGCTGCGGCAATTGCGCGCCTTCCTCTCGGTATACCGCCTGCGCAAGCTCAGGGCGGCGGCCGACCAGCTGTTCGTCACCCAGTCGGCCATCAGCGTGCTAATCCGCCAACTCGAGAACGGCTTGCAGACCCGCCTGTTCGACCGCACCACACGCTCCCTCGCGCCCACCCAGGCGGCGCACGAGGTCGCCGTGATGGCCGAGCGCATCCTGCGCGACGTGGACGCGCTGAGCACGACCTTTGGCGACCTCAGCGGCCTGCGCCGCGGCCGCGTGAGTCTGACCATCACACCCACCCTGGCCGGCATGCTGCTGCCCGAGGCGATACGCGCCTTCAGCCAGCAGCACCCCGAGGTGCAGGTGGTGGTGGACGACTGCGCGCCCGAGCAGTTTTCATCGCGCGTGCTGGGCGAGCATGTGGACTTCGGCATCGGCACCCCCGAGCGCGCCGGCGGTGAACTGGAACTGCAGACCCTGATGCGCGACCAGCTCTGCCTAGTCTGCCCGCCCGACCATGCGCTGGCGACCGTGAAGACCTTGCGCTGGAGCCACCTGCAAGGCCACCGCGTGATCGCCGGGCGTCCTGGCTACGGCGTGCGCCAGCTGGTGGATGTGGCGGCCGCGCAGGCCGGGGTCACGCTGCAGGTGGTGAACGAGGTCTCCTTCCTCTCCACCGGCCTGTGGATGGCGGCCAGCGGCATGGCGCCCTGCATCATGCCCTCGGCGTATGCCAGCTATTCGCATTACCGGGAACTGGTGGTCAAGCCCCTGCACGCGCCCAAGGTCTCGCGCGACCTCTATGTCGTGACCAAAAAAGGGCGCTCCCTGCCCGCGGCCTGCCAGGTTTTCCTGGACACGCTGCGCACGACCCTGGCGCCGGGTGGCACCCGCAAGCGTCGCAGCGCCTGAGATGGCCTTGACGCAAAGGCGCCGTTGCCAGGGCCAGGGGTTGCGTCGTGGACTGATCCGACCACCCGCGCAGCAGGGTTACGCCGCCGGCCGCAGAATGGGCGCATGACATCCATGCGCCCATTCCTTTTAATGGCTCTGGCCAGCCTGGCCACAGCCCTGCTGCCCATAACGTCTTCCGCGCAAAGCACAAACGGCACCAGTTGCCCTGCCCTGCTGCAACACCAGTTCCCCCGCCTGCAGGACGACGCACCGCAAAACCTCTGCCAGTACGCGGGCAAGGTGGTGCTGGTGGTGAACACCGCGAGCTACTGCGGTTTCACGAAGCAGTACGAAGGGCTGGAGGCGCTGTACGCCAGGTACGAGAAACGTGGCCTGGTCATCCTGGGCTTTCCGTCCAACGACTTCGGCCAGCAGGAACCGGGTGATGCGAAGCAGATCGCCGACCTCTGCTTCAATACCTACGGCGTCAAGTTCCCCATGTTCGACAAGACCGGTGTCGTGGGCCCCAAGCGCAATGCCCTCTACACCCAGCTCTACCAGGCGACCAAAGCCGTACCGCAGTGGAACTTCCACAAGTATCTGGTCGCGCGTGATGGCAAGGCCGTGAGCAGCTTTGCCAGCTCGGTCGAGCCCGGCAGCAAGGCACTGGTGACGGCCATCGAAGCGGCGCTGCAGCAGCGCCCTTAAGCACCTGAGAAAGCGGCATGGACCCCGAGCGTTTCACCCTGCAGCTGCGCGAGCAGGGTTTCGAACAGGTCACCACCGTCATGCGCGAGCCCAACGGTTTTCTCGACACCCACACCCATCCCTTCGAGGCCAAGGCGCTGATCCTCAGCGGCGAGATCACCCTGGTCTGCCAGGGACGGGAGCAGCGGTACCAGCCCGGCGAGGTGTTTCACCTCGCCATGGCCGAACCGCACACCGAGCGTTACGGCCCGCAGGGCGTGAGCTACCTGGTCGGACGCAAGTAACTCAGCCCCGCTGCGGTAGCACCGCAGCCGACACACGCACTCCCGGCGTCGTGCCCATATAGGCCTGCTGCACCACCCCGGCCACCATGTCGGCCGTCACGGCCGACAGTGTCCAGCCCAGGTGGCCGTGGCCCGTGTTGTAGAACACGTTGGCTGCATGGCCGCGGCCCACGCGCGGCATCATGTCCGGCATCATGGGACGCAGGCCCGCCCAGGGCACCACCTGCCGCGTGCTCACGCCGGGGAAGCATTGCTGCACCCAGTCGATGAGTGGGCGAATCCGGTCAGCCCGGATGTCCTTGTTGTAGCCGTTGAATTCGGCCGTGCCGGCCACGCGGAAGCGGTCCAGGCCCAGGCGGCTGGTGACCAGCTTGGTCTCGTCGTCCAGCAGGCTGACCATAGGCGCTGCGGCCTGGCTCTGCGCATCGGGCAGGCTGACCGTGATGGAGTAGCCCTTGACCGGATAGACGTTGACGCGGTCGCCCAGCTGCGCGGCGAAAGCGCGGCTAAGCACACCGGCGCAGACCACCACGCCGTCGAAGCGGTGCGTCTGCGGCAGGCCATCCACGCTGGCGGTGACGCAGGCGCTGCGCCCGTCGCTGCTGAGTTGCTGCACGTCCTGCCCATAGAGCGTGCGCACGCCCAGGCGCTCGGCCGCGGCGGCCAGGCCTACGGTGAACTTGTGGATGTCGCCGGTGGCGTCGCTCTCGGTGTAATAACCGCCGTAATAGCTGCCGGCCAGGGTGGGCTCGATGGCGCGCATCTCCTCGGGCGTCACGGCACACCGGGGCAGGCCGCCGGCAGCCAGCAGCTTGGAAACCTCGCCCGCGTGGTCAAAGCCTTTTTTGTCGCGGTAGATGTGCAGGATGCCGCGCTGCTTCAGGTCGAAGTCCACACCCTCGGCCTCGGCCCAGGCAAACAGGTGCTCGCGCGCCGCCACGGCCAGCTGCGCGGTGGCGATGGTGTTCTTGCGGTAGTTCGGGATGCTGGCGATGAACTCGGCAAACCAGCTCAGCTTGTGCCAGCCGGGCTTGGGGTTGACCAGCAGCGGCGCATCGCTCTTGAGCATCCACTTGAGGCCCTTGAGGATGGTTGCGGGATGGTTCCAGACCTCGGCATTGGAGGCAGACAGCTGCCCGCCGTTGGCGAACGATGTTTCCATCGCCGCATAACGGTGCTTCTCGAACAGGGTGACGGCAAAACCGCGTTTGGCCAGGGCATAGGCAGTGGTGACGCCGGTAATACCGGCGCCAATGATGGCGATCGACTTCATGAGATCAGGCTCCAAACGTCATGGGGGTGGGTGCGCGACACACCATGTGCCATGCACGCCCCCTCTGTTTGGTACCTGAGAGATTCACGCCGCCGTGTCGGCTGCGCTTGCTCCTGCGGTGTGCCGGACGACGAATCCCGGCAACTCTTCAGAGTTCAAATCACCTGATCGGTCCTTTTGCCTGAGAGTTTCCGGGGCGGTTGCTCCTTCGGCGCTGCCAGTTGCGGCAGTCTCTCCCGATCAGGTCTGGCCACGTGGGGCCTGGCTGCATTCTAGCGCGATCAGCGTCGCACCGGAAAGACGTCAGGCCATCCAGTCCTGCGAGACGATGCTGTCGCGCCCCATGCGCTTGGCCTGCTCCAGCGCTGCCACGCACAGGTCCACCAGCGTCTCGGGGCCGGCCTCGCCCGTCGGCGTGACCGCGGCCACGCCGATGCTGACGGTGACGATGCCGCCCTCGCCGCCGCTGTGCGGCATGGCCAGGGTGTTGATGAGCATGCGCACGCGCGCCGCCACCACGCGCGCACCCACTTCGTGCACGGCCGGCAGCAGGATGGCGAACTCGTCGTCGCCATAACGCGCCACCACGTCGGCCGGGCGGAACACCGCGCGGCCCAGGGCCGCGGCAATCTTCTTCAGGCGGTCCGGCCCCAGAGTCGCGAGGTGCGTGTCGACATAGGCGCGGAAGTGATCGATGTCGATGAGCAAAAGAGACAGCGGCGTCTGCTCGCGCCGGGCGCGGCCCCATTCCACCGCCAGCCGCTCGTCGAAGCCGGCCCGGCTCAACACGCCGGTCAGCTCATCCGATCTGTCAGAGGCAGGCTGCGCCGTGTCCCGCTGGTTCTGATCGCTGGGCTGGGCGGACATGGTCTGACGGACAGGCCGGGCTCAACGGGGCTGCTGCAGCTGTTTGAGATCAGCCACGATCTCGGCGGAATGCTTGGCCGTGTCGACCGAGCGGTAGGCCTTGGCCAAACGCCCCTGTGGGTCGATCACGAAGGTGTAGCGCCGAGCGTATTTGAAGACCACCCAGTCCGACAGGGTGCCGTAACGCGCCGCCACTTCGCCTTTTTCGTCGGCCAGCAGGGGGAAGGGCAATTTGTATTTCTGCGCAAAGGCCGCGTGCGAAGCACTGCTGTCCACGCTGATGCCCACCACCTCGGCGCCCAGGGCCTGCAGCTGCAGCCAGTCGTCGCGGAAGGTGCAAGCCTCTTCAGTGCAACCGGGCGTGTCGTTCTTGGGATAGAAGTAGAGCACCAGCCATTTGCCGCGCCAGTCGGCCAGCTTGCGGGTCTTGCCCTGCTGGTCGGGCAACGCAAAGTCCGGCGCGGGTTGGCCCGCCTCGAGCACGGCCGCCTGCGCAGCACCCACGCCGAACACCACACTGCCGGTCAGCAGCTGGCACAGGGCGCGGCGGCGCAAGCTCACGGACGCAGCTCCTTGAGCCCGCCCATATAGGGCTGCAGGGCAGCAGGGATCTCCACGCTGCCGTCCGCACGCTGGTAGTTCTCCAAGACCGCCACCAGGGTGCGGCCCACGGCCAAGCCCGAGCCATTGAGCGTGTGCAGCAGCTCGTTCTTGCCCTGGGCGTTCTTGAAACGCGCCTGCAGGCGGCGGGCCTGGAAGGCCTCGCAGTTGGAGACCGAGCTGATCTCGCGGTAGGTGTTCTGCGCCGGCAGCCAGACTTCCAGGTCGTAGGTCTTGGCGGCGCCGAAACCCATGTCGCCGGTGCAGAGCGACATCACGCGGTAGGGCAGGCCCAGCTTCTGCAGGATGGCCTCGGCGTGGCCGGTCATCTCTTCCAGCGCCGCGTAGCTCTTCTCAGGGTGCACGATCTGCACCATCTCGACCTTGTCGAACTGGTGCTGGCGGATCATGCCGCGGGTATCGCGACCGTAGGAACCCGCCTCGGAACGGAAACAGGGCGTGTGGGCGGTGAGTTTGAGGGGCAGGTCCGCCTCCGCCACGATCTCGTCGCGCACGAAGTTGGTCAGCGTGACTTCGCTGGTGGGGATCAGGTAGAAACCGGTCTGTTCAAACCTTGACTGCTCTGGAGCAATCAGGGTAACCAGCCGGTTCGGCAGAGGCTGAGTCGTTACACGGAAAAGATCAAGCTCAAATTTCGGCAGCTGACCGGTACCCTGAAGCGTTTCGGCATTGACGACGTAGGGGGTGTAGCACTCGGTGTACCCATGCTCCAAGGTCTGCACGTCCAGCATGAACTGAGCCAGCGCGCGGTGCAGGCGAGCGATGGGGCCCTTCATCACCGTAAAGCGTGCCCCGCTCAACTTGGCTCCCATGTCGAAGTCCAGGCCGAGGGGCTCGCCCACGTCCACATGGTCCTTGACCGCAAAGTCATATTTCTTCGGCGTGCCCCAGGTCCGGGCCACCACATTGCCGTGCTCGTCGCTGCCCACGGGCACGCTTTCGTGCGGCAGGTTGGGCACGGCCAGCAGCAGGGCCTGCATATCGGTCTGGATCTGCTCCAGGCGCGCAGCCGAGCTTTCGAGTTCACCCTTGAGCGCGTTGACCTCGGCCTTGGCCGCTTCGGCCTCGTCCTTCTTGCCCTGGCCCATGAGCGCGCCGATCTGCTTGCTCAGGGTGTTGCGTTTGTTCTGCAGTTCTTCGGTACGGGTCTGAATGGTCTTGCGCTCGGCCTCCAGGCCGCGGAACTTGTCGGCGTCCAGGAAGGGCTGCGGGTTCTTGCGCGTCTGCAGACGGGCGAGCACGCCGTCGAGGTCTTTGCGGAGCAGGGTGAGGTCTAGCATTTGGGTATTGTAGTTTTCGTTTTCTTGTCTCTGTTTTTCTTCGCTTCTCTTTGTTCTTTTCGCTGCTTTTTCGCTGCACGGGCTTTTGTAGTCCCCCCCTATCCCCCCCCGCCCCTTCCCACCCCCGCCGGGGCGGGAAGGGGAGCCTGGATTTGGCTTCTGGTTGTCTGGCTACGCTTCTACGGGGGTGGGGCCACGGTCCGGGTTTGGATGCCTGCATTTCTGGGAGCCGGTCGTAGTAAACGGCACTGGGTCAGCGCGGCTCTGGCTGGCAGCTGCGCGCCAGCGACGAGAAAGTGGAAGGCAGAGGCTGGACTCGAAAGCGGTAGGTCGGAACGACCGCCGCCGTTGGCAGACAACTTCCGCACCATTCACTACGCCCGGCTCCTCGAGAGTCTCCGCCCAAAGCGACGGTGGCGACGGCTCGCTCCGTAGAAGCTTGGCCGGAGTCCAAAAGTCAAATCGGGCTCCCCCTTCCCGCCCCGGCGGGGGTGGGAAGGGGGCTGGGGGGAAAGGGGGGGATTACAAAAGCGCCGCCAGGCAAAACCTCAGCAAAAAAATTAAACCTCCTGCTTCAACCCCTTAGGCAAAGGAAACTTGATCGTCTCCTCTATCCCGTCCATCTTCCGCACCGACACCGCCCCCAGCGCCCGGATACGTTCGATCACCTGCTGCACCAGGATTTCCGGGGCCGAGGCGCCGGCGGTCAGGCCCACGCGGCTGCGACCATCGAACCATTCGGATTTCAGCTCGTCGGCGCTGTCCACCATATAGGCATCGGTGCCCAGCTTCTTGGCCACTTCGCGCAGGCGATTGCTGTTGGAACTGGTGGGGCTGCCCACCACGATGACCACGTCCACCTGCGGACTCAGCAGCTTGACGGCGTCCTGCCGGTTCTGCGTGGCGTAACAGATGTCCTGCTGCTTGGGCTCGCGCACCTGCGGGAACCTGGCCTTCACCGCCGCCATGATGCTGGCCGCATCGTCCACGGAGAGCGTGGTCTGCGTCACCACGGCCAGCTTGGCCGTCTGGGCCAGCTGCACGCGGGCCACGTCGGCCTCGTCCTCCACCAAGTGGATGCCGGAATCGAGCTGGCCCACGGTGCCCTCCACCTCGGGGTGGCCCTTGTGGCCGATCATGATGAACTCGTAGCCTTCCTTGTGCAGCTTGGCCACTTCCACATGCACCTTGGTCACCAGCGGACAGGTGGCGTCGAATATCTGGAAGCCGCGGGCTTCGGCCTCGCGCTGCACGGCCTTGCTCACGCCGTGGGCAGAGAACACCAGGGTGGCGCCGGGCGGCACGTCGGACAGTTCCTCGATGAAGATGGCGCCCTTGGCCTTGAGGTCGTTCACCACATAGGTGTTGTGCACGATCTCATGGCGCACGTAGATCGGGCGGCCGAACTTCTGCAGGGCGCGCTCGACGATCTCGATGGCGCGGTCCACGCCGGCACAAAAACCGCGCGGTTCGGCCAGGAAAATCTCAGCCTGCGTCGTCATGGTCATAACACCCCGATCAGTTGCACTTCGAAGCTCACCGGCTGGCCCGCCAGCGGGTGGTTGAAGTCGAACAATACAGCCTCTTCGCCCAGCTGGCACACCACGCCGCCGAACTGCCCCTTACGGTCGGGTGTGGGGAAATGGACCACGTCACCCACCGCGTACTGCTCGTTGGGGTCGCCCAGTTCGCGCAGCTCCTTGCGCGAGAGCCACTGCTGCATGTCGGGGTTGCGCTCGCCGTAGGCGCCCGGGGGCAGCTGCAAGGTGGTGTGCACGCCCTCGGCCAAGCCCAGCAGCGCCTGCTCCACGCCCGGGGCCAGTTCGCCCGTGCCCAGGGTCAGCGTGGCCGGCTTGCCGCCGAAGGTATTGATGATGTCGCCGGCCGGCCCCGAGAGGCGGTAGTGCAGCGTGAGAAAGGAGCCGGGCTGGACCCGGGCAGGGGTGGTGGTCATGGAAGTCCCGATAAACTGGGCTCCATTGTAAAAACCCCAGCCCTTGACCCCCGTCATGCCCCTGAAAGACCTTCCCCCCGACGCGCGACCGCGCGAAAAGCTGCTGGCCCGCGGCCCGGGAGCCCTGTCTGACGCCGAATTGCTGGCCCTGCTGCTGCGCACCGGCCTGGCCGGCAAGGGCGTGCTGCAGCTGGCGCAGGAGTTGCTGGACGTCAAGACCGGCTTTGGCGGCATGGCCGGCCTGCTGCACGCCACGGCCGACGACCTGAAACGCATCAAGGGCCTGGGCCCGGCCAAACGCGCCGAACTGGTGGCCGTGCTGGAACTGGCCCGCCGCGCCCTGGCCGAGCAGCTGCGCGAACGCGCCGCGCTGGACACACCGCAGTCCGTCAAAGATTATCTGCAGCTGCACCTAGCCAACAAGAAACACGAATGCTTTGCCGTGCTTTTCCTGGACAACCAGCACAAGCTGCTGGCGCTGGAAGAGCTGTTTCGCGGCACGCTAGCGCAGACCAGCGTCTACCCGCGCGAAGTGGTGCTGCGCGCCCTGCACCACCACGCTGCCGCCGTGGTGCTGGCGCACAACCACCCCAGCGGCACCGTGCAGCCCTCGCGCGCCGACGAGGCCCTGACCCAGGCTCTCAAAGCCGCGCTGGCCCTGGTCGACGTGCGTGTGCTGGACCACGTGATCGTGGCGCCGGGCCTGGCACTGTCCATGGCCGAAAAGGGACTCATCTGATGGTCACCGTGAAGTCCCTGGCCGACCTCAAGCAAGTCAAAAAGGCGATTGAGGCGCAGGCCAAGCTGGAAGCCGAGCGCAAGATCGAGGCGGCGAAAAAAGCCCGTCAGGCCACGGCGGACAAGGACCTGTTCCAGCAGGCCGCCGGTAAGGTGCAGCCCCTGGCCCAGCCGGCCAAGGCCCAGCTCAAGAGCGCCAAGCCCCCGGCACGGCCCCTGCAGCACCAGCTGGACGAGCAGGCCGCGCTGCAGGAAACCCTGAGCGACGAATTCGACATCAGCACCCTGCTGGAGACCGACGAACACCTGAGCTACCACCGCCCCGGCATCGGCCCCGACGTCACGCGCAAGCTGCGCCGCGGCGACTGGGCCATCCAGCGCCAGCTCGATCTGCACGGCCTGCGCACCGAAGACGCCCGCGAAACCCTGGGCCAGTTCATCCGCGAGGCGCACCAGCAGGGCATACGCTGCGTGCGCGTGGTACACGGCAAGGGCCTGGGCTCACCGGGTAAGACCCCGGTGCTCAAGGGCCGGGTGCAGAGCTGGCTGGCGCAGAAGAATGAGGTGCTGGCTTTTGTGCAGGCGCGGCCGGCGGAGGGTGGGGCTGGCGCGTTGGTAGTGCTGTTGCAGCCAGCTGGGGCTGGCTAGAGTAAGGTTCGACTTGTGCACAACAAGTTTCTTGTCGACACCAAATTACTCCCATGACACGCGGCTCCGATCACAAGCCGATTTTCGAGGCAACACCCGCAGGACTCTTGATTCCAGCGGGTTCGTCAACGGAGCTATGGAACCAAGACTCATCCACGTATGTTTTTGTGAAAGCTAGAGCGCTGAAACTAAAAGAACTAATCGAAGCCAACGGTCTTGACGTATACAAGAACCCTTCATTGCTCTCACATATAAAACACGCAACTGAACTATCCGACGCTTGGCTGTGCAATCAAATGGAGTCCATTACTTTTCAACATCTCTTAGGTGCCTTGCAGATAGATCGGATAGCCCAGGCAACTTCTAAACTGCCAATCAGTGATCAGACAAAGAGAGTACTTTCTGACTTGCTTGACGGCACGCTTAACCTACTAGGACGAGAACAATCAAAAGCAAAGGACACTCTTTGGGAACTGGAGTTGTTCCAGATGCTATCTCGGCATGGAATCAGAGCTCATCTAGGCGAACCCGATATTCTTTTGTCATTCAGCGGCCCGTCACTTGGAATCGCCTGCAAAAAACTCTATTCGGAAGGCAACGTATCCAAAGTCATTTCTCAAGCCGTTCATCAAATCGAGCGCGACGTTGAGTTCGGCATAGTCGCTCTAAACATTGACGACTTACTTCCAGACGAGTCCTTGTTAAAAGCAGGAAATTTTTCAGTTATGACTGAAATGCTTTCCAACTTCGTCATGAAGTTTATGCATCGGCAAGAACGACATTTTCGTCGTTATTTAACCCCCGGGCGTACTCTTTCGGTACTGGTTTCCTGCGCCACTATCGCAGACATACCGAGTGCAGAAATACGTTTCATGAATGCGCGACAGTCAGTCACTTGGTCACTTCCTGGCCTCTCGTCCGAAAAGGCAGAGCAAATGCAATTCTTCATGAACGCCTTCCGCGCTCAGTATCCAGCTTAAGTGGACACTACGCTAAGCATTAGCCAGGCGTGTTTCTCATCCAGTCCGCCGTCCCGAAGAAGGACTCCCGCAGCTTGCCGCGAAGTTCTTCATCCACCCCCACCTCCCCCATGGCCTGGTCCATGCAAGCCAGCCACTGGTCGCGTTCGACCAGGCCGATCTTGAAGGGCATGTGGCGCGCGCGCAGGCGCGGGTGGCCGAAGCGTTCGATGTAGTGATTGGGGCCGCCGAGCCAGCCGGTGAGGAACCAGGCCAGTTTCTGCCGTGCATCCGTCAGCTCGCTGCCGTGCACGGCGCGCAACTCCTTGTAGCCCGGCTCTAGGTCCATGAGGTCGTAGAAACGTTCAACCAGGGCATGGACCTTGTCTTCGCCGCCGATCCATTCGAAGGCGGTCGCGGGCTTGGTGTTCTCTTCGGATGTCATGCCCGGATTATCCCAGCGGAGCCGGACTGCGAGATTGCTACCATTTCGATAGCGTTCAAGTGGCCGCCTGGCGAAGCGTCTGCACCACCGGGCGGCGCAGCACACTGCGCAAGCCCCACCAGCCGGCCAGCCAGGCCAGCAGCGCGCCGCTGACGGCCCCCACGGGCAGCAACCACCAGGTAACGGTCCACTCGAAATTGAAGGCATAACGCGCCAGCGCCCAGCCCACCGCGGCCGAGACCACGGCCGCCAGGGCACCGGCCAGCGCGCCCACGCCTGCCAGTTCGGCGCGCTGCACCTGGCGCAGCAGGCCGCTGCTGGCACCCACGGCGCGCATGATGGCGTATTCGCGCGCGCGCTCTTCGCGCGTGGCGGTGACGGCGGCAAACAGCACCACCAGGCCGGCGGCCAGCGTGAAACCGAAGAGGAATTCCACCGCACGACTCACCTGCTCCAGCACGCGCTGCACCTGGGCCAATGTGGCGCTGAGGTCCACCACGGTGATGTTGGGAAACTGGCGCACCAGGGCGCTGTCGAAGCCAGGCTTGTCCGGCGCGCGCAGCGCTGCCAGGTAGGTGACGGGCAGCTCCGGCATCCGGCTCACCGGGTACAACGCAAAGAAGTTGGCGCGCATGGAACCCCAGTCCACCTTGCGCAGCGAGGTGATGGTGCTGTCCTTCTGCAGGCCGGCGATGTCGAAGCGCAGCTTGTCACCGAGCTTGAGGTTCAGGGTTTTGGCGATGCCCTCTTCCATGCTGATGCCGTTGGCATCCTCTGCCGTCCAGCGGCCAGCGACGATGGGGTTGTGGCCCGGCGGCAACGCGCTGTGCGAGAGGTTGAACTCGCGCTCGACCAGGCGCTGGGCGCGGTCGTCCTCGTAGTCCTGCGCCTGCACGGGGCGGTCGTTGATGGCCACCAGGCGGCCGCGGATCATGGGGAACCAGTCGTAGCCGCTGACCCCCGCTTCGCGCAGCTGGCGCTGGAAGGCCTCGGCCTGGTCGGGCTGGATGTTGATGACAAAACGGTTGGGCGCATCGGCCGGCGTGGCCTGGCGCCAGCTACGGATCAGGTCGGTGCGCAGCAGCACCAGCAGCAGCAGGGCCAGCAGGCCCACGGCCAGGCTGCTGACCTGCAGCACGGCATAGATCGGGCGGGCCGAGAGCTGGCGCGTGGCCAGCACCAGCCAGCGCGGCGCGGTGTTCTCGCGCACCACCCGGCGCAGCAGCAGCACGGCGCCCCAGCTGGCCAGGGCAAAGATGGCCACGGCGCCGCCAAAACCACCCACGGTGATCAACCCCAGCTTCAGGTCGCTGCTGGCCGCCAGCAGCAGCACGGCAAAACCGAGCACCCCCAGCGCCAGCACGCCGATGGACATGGGGCGCAGCGTGCCCAGGTCGCGCCGGATCACCCGCAGAGCCGGCACCTGGGCCAGTTGCAGCACGGGCGGCAGGCCAAAGGCCAGCATGAGCGTGAGGCCCATGCCCAGGCCGAAGAAAACGGGCCACAGGCCGGGCGCGGGCAAAGCCGTGTCCACCAGGCCCGCCAGCAAGAGCACAAAGACATGGTGCACGGCCCAGCCCAGGGCCACGCCCAGGGCACCGCCAGCCAGACCCACCAGCAGGAACTCCAGCGCATGGCTGCGTGCAATGGTGGCTTGCGACAGGCCCAGCACGCGCAACATGGCGCAATCGTCCAGATGCTGGTTGGCAAAAGAACGCGCGGCCAGGCCCACGGCCACGGCGCTCAGCAGCGCCGCCAGCAGGGCCACCAGGTTGAGGAATTTCTCGGCACGCTCCAGCGTCTGCGCCATCTCGGGCCGCCCGCCCTGCAGGGCCTCGATGCGCACCCCGCGCAACTGCTCGCGCTCGACCGCCTCATTGGCGCGTTTGACAAAGGCGTTGACCACCTTGTCTTCACCGGCCACGGCCAGACGGTAGACCAGGCGGCTGGCGGGTTGCACCAACTGGGTGGCAGCCAGATCACCTTGATTGATGAGAGCGCGCGGCGCGAAGTTGATGAAACCAGCGCCACGGTCAGGCTCCACGCCGATCAGGCGCGTGATGCGCAGGGCCGCTTCGCCG
Organism: uncultured Hylemonella sp.; assembly: GCA_963512455.1. GTDB lineage: Bacteria > Pseudomonadota > Gammaproteobacteria > Burkholderiales > Burkholderiaceae_C > Hylemonella. The sequence goes on from CAUPMJ010000002.1 coordinate 354,806, forward strand.
AGCAAGAGCTTGTCGCCCAGTTGCAGGCCCAGGGCATCAAGCAGGGCCGGGTCGGCCCAGACCTCACCCGGCGCCGGGATGTCACGCGTGGCCGCCGCCGGTGTACCCGGCTCGGTACTGACGGTCAGCTTGCCGCGCAGCGGGTAACCCGCCTCCACCGCCTTGAGCGAAACTAGGCGCGTGGCGCCGCCGTGCTTGTCGTCCGCACGTGCCATGGTCGGGAAGCTCAGGGAGCCCGAGACCTGCAGGCCACTTTGTTGGGCCAGCGCCAGCAGAGAAGCCGGTGTGGCGTTGTCGCTGACGATCACCGCATCCCCGCCCAGCAGCTGGCGCGCATCGCGCTGCATGCCGCCCTTGAGCCGGTCGGCAAAAAAGCCCACAGCGGTGAGCGCTGCCACCGCCAGGGTGACGGCCAGGATCAGCAGGCGCAACTGACCGGCACGCAGGTCACGCCAGAGGGTTTTCCAGGCGAGTTGCCAGAAGGAGATGTTCATAAGTGCGAGCTTAGGGGATTTCTGTGTCTATGTGCGCGGATGGGGTTTTCGCCTTGCCAGCGGCCATGGCGCACCTGCAAGCCGGGTCTCGCCCCGGCGGGCGACTCACTTTCTCTTGCTTCGCCAAGAGAAAGTAAGCAAAGAGAAGGCGAGCCGGGTGCGTCGTCCCTCCGCTGCGCTACGGGCACACTGCGTTGCTCGGCCCGGGCGGGGTGCGCGCAAACTCGCTGCGCTCAAACATGCGCGCCCCTTATTCCGCCCGCCCCTGCGCTACTCGCCTCCGCACACGGCGGTGGGAACCGGATACCGAATTCCGCAACGGCGCCTTTTCTTTCAGCTCAGCGCGCTGGTTGGCCGCAGCGAGGATTTCAGATATAAATCAAACAGTTCAAGGTACCAAGAAAGGCGTACTGATGATCGCACCGCCATGTTATTCCGAACTTTTTCGGCCAGTGTCACGCTAACCATCTATGGCCCTCTCCGACATTTCGCCCATCGTCTCGGCAGTCGCACTAGCGGTTTCGCTGTTCACGCTGTGGTTCACCGTCTTGCGCCGGGGCACCGTCCGTAGCACGCACCCCTCGTTCATCGCCTTCCGGTACGACTTTGTAGGAACGAGGGTACCTCTGGCAAAGATCTTCTTGCGGACGCTACTGGTCAGTACGGCCAAACGCGGCCAAGTCGTGGAAAGCCTCTTTCTCCGGGTCCGCGAGGGCTCACGTTGCGCAGAGTTCTCGTTTTGGGGCCACGGTGATAAGGAGCTTGTTCGCGGTAGCGGTCTATTTGTTCCCGATACCGGCGTTGTCACGAATCACCACTTCAATCCGCTCGACACTGAAACCCTATTTTTGTTTTCCGGTGGCACCTACACGCTTGAACTTGTTGCGAAGATCATCGGTCGCGAACCGTTGGAATCGTTGTGGCGGATTGATCTTGAGATGCCTTCTGGTGTCTTCGGTACAACGATTGCTCGCGAAAAGGCCGTCTTTTTCAGTTGGTCGCCTGAGCAGCGACGCTATGTCGCCACGGTAGAGAGTCGCTCTGGGACTATTCATGCGCTCTCCGACCCCCGGGGCTAACCCGGTAGTAGAGCGGGCCTCGACGTTTACGCACATCGCAGTCTCGGGATCTCTTCATGAACAACAAGGGCACGCCACCGCGTGCCCTTGTTGTATGTGCATTCGGCTTCTGGTATCCCACTCCCTTGTGTCTGTGCCGAGAAGCGCAGCGGCAGGCGGATGAAGAGACGCGCATGTTTGAGCGTAGCGAGTTTGCGCGGCTCCCGCCTGGCGCGAGCATCGCAGGTTGCCCCGGCGTAGCCGGGGTCACAGACACCAGGGTCGCCTTTCTTTCGGTTACCTTGCTTTGGCGAAGCAAAGAAAGGTGACTCGCCCGCCGGGGCGAGACCCGGCTTGCCACGCGAGAAGCAACGCTAAACGAAAGAAGTCAAGCAGCAGCGCGCAGCTTGGGACCAGCCAACTCAGGCTGCAACACCAACCGCTCCGGAGCCGTATAGCAATAGAAATGCCGCCCCGTAGCCCGCCCAATCGCACACAACCCCACCCGCTCCGCCACCGCATGCCCCATTTGCGTAATCCCGCTACGGGACACAACGATAGGCACCCCCATCTGCGCCGACTTGATCACCATCTCGCTGGTGAGCCGCCCCGTCGTGTAGAAGACCTTGTCGTCTCCGCTCATGGCAGAAGCGTCCTGCAGCCACATCCACCCCGCAATGGTGTCGATGGCGTTGTGCCGCCCCACATCTTCCACGAAGAGCAGCATCTCCTCGCCGCGGAACAGCGCACAGCCGTGCACCGAGCCGGCCGACTTGTAGGTGCTCTCCTGCAGGCGGATGGCGTTGACAATGCCGTAGAGCTGGGCCTGGGTGAGCGTGGCTTCGGGCAGCTGGATCTGGTCCACCTCGTCCATCATGTCGCCGAACACGCTGCCCTGGCCGCAGCCGGTGGTGACGACACGCTTGGACGTGCGCTCTTCGATGTCGGTGATGCCTTCGCGGGTCTTGACGGCGGCGGCGCCGACGTCCCAGTCCACGGTGATGGACTCGATCTCGTCCACCGAGCGCACCAGGCGCTGGTTGCGCAGGAAACCCAACACCAGCAGTTCGGGATGGCCGCCCAGGGTCATGAGCGTGACCAGCTCGCGCTTGTCGACGTAGACGGTGAGCGCCCGCTCTGCGGGGATGGACAGGAGCGTGGCCTCACCGTGCTCGTTGACGGCCGTGACCTCGCGCGTCAGGGGCGCCTGGGCTCGGGTGAGATGGGGCAGGGGCATGGATGGCAGCGTACAACAAAACGGGCCGGGCTTGACAGCCCGGCCCGTTAGACCGCAAGGTTCGCGGGGATCAGGATTTCTTGGCTTTTGCAGCGGCCGGCGCAGGCGCTGCTGCTGCGGGTGCCGCAGCCGAGGCAGGCTTGTAGACAAAGGGGCCGGGGTCGGCACACGGTGCGGTGGCCACGGGCTTGGCATCCTTGCCAGCCTTGCCCGACTTGCGGTATTGGGCGGCGACCTTGTCCTGGGACTTGCACAGCTTGTAGCCGTCGACCTTGCCGGCGTGCGCCGTCTTGGCAGCAGCCTCGGCGGCCTTGGCCTTGGCTTCGTCGTTCGGAGCGGGCAGCTTGGCCAGGGCGGAGACGCTGAGGGCGCAAGCGGCGATGAATACGGCGATGGATTTCATGTGGGCCTCTCTTGTTGTAGGGTCAGGCTTTGAGGGGAGCACCGGGTGCGGCCGGCTGGGTACGCTGCGCTGGGATCTTGCCGGCCTTGATGTCGTCGTACCAGAGCTCATGATGTTCCTTGGCCCAGGTCTCGTCGACATAACCGGTCTTCATGGCGCTGTAGGCGCCGGCCATGCCGAGCGTGCCCATGTAGATGTGGCCGATGAACATGGCCATCATCAGCACGGTGGCCACGCCGTGGACCATGTGCGCAATCTGCATGCTGCCGCGCTCGTAGATCATGCCCGGGACCAGCTTGTCCAGGAACAGGCCGGAAGCCACGACGATCAGGCCCAGGACGAACACGCCGCCCCAGAACAGCACCTTCTCACCGGCGTTGAAACGGTGCGAGGCGACCTCGTGCCCGGACAGCAGGCCGCCGCCCTTGACCAGCCAAGTGATGTCTTCCTTGCGCGGCAGGTTGTCCTTGACGAAGGTGCCGATGACGACCACCAGCGAGACGGCAAACACCGGGCCAGCGAAGTTGTGCAGGTTCTTCAGGACATAAGTCAGCCAGCCGAACAGCGTGCCGCCGATGACCGGGTGCAGGAAGTACTTGCCGAAGGCCATGACGATGCCGGAGATCGCCAGGATGGAGAAGGCGATGGCGTTGGCCCAATGCGCCGAGCGCTCGAAGGCGGTGAAACGCTCGATCTTGCGACCGGTTTCGGCACCGTGCAGCTGCAGCGTGCCCTTGCGCCAGTAGAAGATGCCCACCGCGCCCAGCGCGATCAGGATCAGCGCGCCGCCGTAGGGAATGATCCACTTGTTGCGCACCTGGCGCCAGGCTTCACCGGCGTTGGTGAGCATAGAGCCCGGGTACTGCACGAAGGGCTGGATCAGGTTGCCGGCTTCGGGGGCTTCGGATTTGGGCAGGCTGCTGTAACCCGTCACGCCGCCGCCAACCTGGCGCCACACGGGCGCGTTGTTGCCGGGCTGCACCTGGGTGCGCTCGGCATTGGTCTGCGTCGCGTAACCCGGTTCCTCGCTGGCATCGGGTTTCACTTCGAAGATGTTCTGTCCCTTGATGCCACCGGCCTGCGCCGGTGCCGCCTTCTCAGGCGGAACATCAAGCTTCAGTTTGTCCTGCTGGGCATGGACCGGTGCGGCCCAGCCCAGGGCCATGAGCATGGCCACTGCAAGCGCTTTTTTCATGAGGCGTCCGATCTTCAGTTGACCCGGTTGTACTCGTTCTGGCCGTATTGGCCGCGCGCCTTGAGCTTGGACTCCCAGCTGGCCTTGTCGCCGGACTTCCAGCCCGGCTCGACATAGGCCTTGCCGGTGCCGGTGTAAGCACCTGCATCCTGCTTGGCTCCACCGATGGTCTGGGGCGACTCGCCGCAAGCGGCCAGCAGGAACGCAGCGGAAACGATGATCAGTGCTTTTTTCATGACTTGGCTCCTGCGGGTGCGGGCTGGCCGGCCTGGCGCGAGCCGTAGGCGGTGCCCCAGCCCCAGACTTCGGCGCCCTTGCCACGTTGCAGCACGCGGGTGCGGAAGATGTCGGCCACCATGTCGCCGTCACCGGCGAGCAGGGCCTTGGTCGAGCACATTTCGGCACAGGCCGGCAGCTTGCCTTCGGCCAGGCGGTTGCGCCCGTATTTCTCGAACTCGGACTGGCTGCCGTTGGCCTCGGGGCCACCGGCGCAGAAGGTGCACTTGTCCATCTTGCCGCGCACGCCGAAGGTGCCCTGCGAGGGGAACTGCGGTGCGCCGAAGGGGCAGGCGTAGGAGCAGTAGCCGCAGCCGATGCAGATGTCCTTGTCGTGCAGCACCACACCTTCGTCAGTGCGGTAGAAGCAGTTGACCGGGCAGACCGCCATGCAGGGTGCATCGCTGCAGTGCATGCAGGCCACCGAGATGGATTTCTCGCCGGGCACGCCGTCGTTGAGGGTGACCACGCGGCGGCGGTTCACACCCCAGGGAACTTCGTGTTCGTTCTTGCAGGCGGTGACGCAGCCGTTGCACTCGATGCAGCGCTCGGCGTCACAAACAAATTTCATTCGTGCCATGACGTTACTCCTCAGGCTTTCTCGATGTTGCAGATCGTGGTCTTGGTTTCCTGCATCATGGTCACGCTGTCGTAACCATATGTAGTTGCCGTGTTGACCGCTTCGCCGCGCACGATGGGCGCCGCACCCTTGGGGTAGTAGGCCAGCATGTCGGCACCTTGCCAACGACCGGAGAAGTGGAAAGGCATCCAGACCGTGTCGGAGGCGACGCGCTCGGTCACCAGGGCCTGCACGTTCAGCTTGGCGCCGGTCGGGCTGTGCAGCCAGACACGCTCGCCGTTGCGGATACCGCGCTCGGCCGCCGTCTTCGGGTTGATTTCCACGAAGGCTTCCTGCTGCAGTTCGGCCAGCCAGGGGTTGGAGCGGGTTTCCTCGCCGCCGCCTTCGTACTCGACCAGACGACCGGAGGACAGGATGAGCGGGAACTTCTCGTGCACCTTGTCGGCGATGTTCTTCTGCTGCACGCTCTTGTACAGCGTGGGCAGGCGCCAGAAGGCCTTCTTGTCGTCGTGCGTCGGGTACTTGGCCATGAGGTCGGGCCGGGTGCCGTACAGGGGCTCGCGGTGCTGGGGCACCGGATCGGGGAAGTTCCAGACCACGGCGCGTGCCTTGGCGTTGCCGAAGGGGTGGCAACCGTGGTTCTGCATGAACACACGGATCATGCCGCCCGAGGAGTCGGTCTTCCAGTTCTTGCCTTCGGCGGCCTTGGCTTCAGCTTCGGTGAGCTCACCCCACCAGCCCAGCTTCTTGAGCAGCACGTGGTCGAGTTCCGGATAACCGGTGGTGATGTCGGCGCCCTTGGAGTAGGAACCGTCCTCCGCCAGCAGGTTCTTGCCGTCCTTCTCCACGCCGAAGTTGGCGCGGAAGTTACCGCCGCCGTCCATCACGTGCTTGCTGGTGTCGTAGAGATTGGGCGAACCCGGGTGCTTGAGCTCGGGCGTGCCGTAGCAGGGCCAGGGCAGGCCGAAGTAGTCACCCGACATGTCGTAGCCGGTTTCCTTGTCCACGACCTTGCCCTTGCACTTGAGCGTCTTCACGTCGAAGGCGTTCATGTTGCGCATGTGGGCCTTGAGGCGCTCCGGGCTCTGGCCGGTGTAGCCGATGGTCCACACACCGCGGTTGATTTCGCGCAGGATGTCCTCGGGCATGGGCTCGTCCATGCCCTTGACCTTCTGCATCTTGTAGTTCTTGGACAGCTCCTTGGCGAAGCCGAGCTTCTCGGCCAGCTGGTGCATGATCATGTGGTCGGTGCGGCTCTCCCACAGCGGCTCGATGACCTTCTCGCGCCACTGGATGGAGCGGTTGGAAGCGGTGGCAGAACCGCTGGTCTCGAACTGGGTGGCGGCCGGCAGCAGGTAGACCGCGCGGTTGGGGTTGAGGTCTTCAGCCTTGCCGGGCATGGCGGCCATGGCAGCCGTGGCCGACGGGTAGGGGTCGACCACCACCAGCAGGTCCAGCTTGTCCATGGCACGTTTCATCTCCAGACCGCGGGTCTGCGAGTTGGGCGCATGGCCCCAGTAGAAGACGCCACGCAGGTTGGAGTCCTGGTCGATCAGCTCGTTCTTCTCAAGAACGCCGTCGATCCAGCGCGACACGGTGATGCCGGGCTTGGTCATCATGGCGGGCGTTGCGAACTGCTTCTTGATCCACTCGAAGTCCACGCCCCAGACGCCGGCGAAGTGCTTCCAGGAGCCTTCGACGATACCGTAGTAACCCGGCAGCGAATCCGGGTTGGGGCCGACGTCGGTCGCACCCTGCACGTTGTCGTGGCCGCGGAAGATGTTGGTGCCGCCACCGGACTTGCCGACGTTGCCCAGGGCCAGCTGCAGGATGCAGGAGGCGCGCACCATGGCATTGCCGATGGTGTGCTGGGTCTGGCCCATGCACCAGACGATGGTGCCGGGGCGGCTCTCATGCAGCATCCTGGCGACCTTGGCCATCTGGGCCTCGCCCACGCCGCAGGCCTCTTCAACGGCCGCCGGGTTCCACTTGGCCAGCACGTCCTTCTTGACGTCTTCCATGCCGTAGACACGGTCGTTGATGTACTTCTTGTCTTCCCAGCCGTTCTTGAAGATGTGGTACAGCAGGCCGAACAGGAAGGGGATGTCGGTGCCGGAGCGGATGCGCACGAACTCGTCGGCCTTGGCGGCCGTGCGGGTGAAGCGCGGATCGACCACGATCATCTTGCAGCCGGTCTCCTTGGCGTGCAGCATGTGCAGCAGGCTGACCGGGTGCGCTTCAGCAGCGTTGGAGCCGATGTACAGGGCGACCTTGCTGTTCTGCATGTCGTTGTACGAATTGGTCATGGCGCCGTAGCCCCAGGTGTTCGCCACGCCGGCCACCGTGGTGGAGTGGCAGATGCGCGCCTGGTGGTCACAGTTGTTGGTGCCCCAGAAGCTGACGAACTTGCGCATCAGATAGGCCTGCTCGTTGCTGTGCTTGGACGAGCCGACGAAGTAGACGCTGTCCGGGCCGCTGGCCTTGCGCAGCTCCATCATGCGGGCGGTGATCTCGGTGAGGGCCGTGTCCCAGCTGATGCGCTCGTACTTGCCGTTGACCAGCTTCATGGGGTAGCGCAGGCGGTACTCGCCGTGGCCGTGCTCGCGGATCGAGGCGCCCTTGGCACAGTGGGCGCCCAGGTTGATAGGCGAGTCGAACACCGGTTCCTGGCGGGTCCACACGCCGTTTTCCACCACGGCGTCGATGGCGCAGCCCACCGAGCAATGGGTGCAGACGGTGCGCTTGACTTCGATCTTGCCGTCTCCGACGGCGACGCCGCTGGCGGCGTTGGCCTTCTTCACCAGCGTGAGCTGCGAAGCGGCCAGGCCGACGCCCAGACCCAGGCCCGAGCGGCGCAGGAAGGCACGACGGTCCATGGTGGGCAGGGCTTGTGACAGGCCGCGGCGCAGGCTGTGCACGAAGGGCGAGCGAGCGCTGGACTCGGTCGCCGGGGATTTCTTGGTGAGCAACATGTCTCTCTCCAGCTTTGATTAGAGGCGGGTGGTCTGGTAGTAGTGCTTGACGTGTTCGGACAGGTGGTAGCCACCGCCCTTGGCAGGAGCCGCCTTGGGTTCGGGGGCAGCCTGCTCGACCGGCTTGGCGGCCGGCATCAGGCTGGCCACTGCGGCCACAGCACCGGCGGTGCCTGCACCCGCGAAGAGGGTGCGTCGTGACAATTTCCCTTGGGATTGGCTCATGCTGGGTCTCCTGAAAGGTTCCACTTAGGAACATAACTACATAACTGAACTCACCGGAATTTAGCAACGCCACGGGGTTTCAGCAAGCGAGGTCTCCCTCGGTACGCGCCGACCCCGGCCACGACGTACACAAGGAAAATTTTTAATTCACAGGTCGCTGATATAGCGATGCACCCTCTGCCATCGGGCGGATCTGCAGCACACCGCATGAATCAAGGGCTTGTGTGATTGCTGCACCGCCACATTCATCTATTGACGCGACAAGCTGACGACAGCTTTGCGACAACTTGTCGCAGGTCAAGTCACACAGATAAGAATGGTTCGCAAGCCTGCTGCAATGCGCATTGTTGTTAGTGCATCAAAACCTTGATACCCGACCAAATCACTCAGCCGTGATCGATAGAATCTCGCAAGCTCTCCCGCCTTGCTGTGACCACACCCCCCCCCACTACCGACGCAAACAAGCTGGCCGATGGCTGGCCTTACTGGTCCATCCTGGTCGTTGACGACGAACCCGGCATGCGCAACTTCCTGGTCAAGACGCTGGCGCCGCGCTGCCAGACCGTGATGGAAGCCGGCAGTGCGGAAGAAGGCGCCGAGCTGCTGCGCGGCAACCACGTCGACCTGATCATCCTGGACATCGCCCTGCCCGGCATGAACGGCGTGGCCTGGCTCAAGGAGTTGCGCGAACACGGCTACACCGGCCAGGTCATCCTGATCACCGCCTTCGCCGACCTGGACACCGCCATCGAGGCGCTGCGTGCCGGCGCCTCGGACTTCATCCTCAAGCCCTTTCGCGTGCCGCAGATCCTCAACGCGGTGCGCCGCTGCTACGAAAGCGCCCGGCTGGCGCGCGAAAACTTCGTGCTGCGCCATGCGCTTTCGCGCAGCCAGTTCGCCGACAACGGCCTGGTCGGGCATACGCCGCAGATGACCGAGCTTTCCGCCTCCGTGCGCCGCATCGCCACAGTCAACAGCACCGTGCTGCTGCAGGGCGAATCGGGCACCGGCAAGGAGCTGGTGGCACGTGCCCTGCATGCCCTGAGCCCACGCGCGCAGGGGCCCTTCGTGCCGGTCAACTGCGCGTCGGTCTCGCCCGAACACATGGAGAGCGAGCTCTTCGGCCATGCCAAGGGCGCCTTTGCCGGCGCCACGCGCGCGCGCGATGGCCTCTTCTATTACGCCCAAGGCGGCACGCTCTTCCTGGATGAAGTCGCCGAGCTGCCGCTGCCGCTGCAGGCCACCTTGCTGCGCGCGCTGGAAGACCTCAAGATCCGCCCGGTCGGCAGCCAGCAGCTGGTGAGCATGAACGTGCGCATCATCGCCGCCACCAACCGCTCGCTGCAGCAGGCCGTGGCCGAAGGGCGCTTCCGCAAGGACCTGTACTACCGCCTGCAGGTGGTGGAACTGGCGCTGCCGCCTCTGCGCGAACACAAGGACGACATCCCCGACCTGGTGCAGCACTTCATCGCCCGGCTCGCCCCCGTGCTGGGCGCCGCGCCGCTGCAGATCACGCCGGCCGAGATGGACTACCTGATGCAGTACGACTGGCCCGGCAATGTGCGCGAGCTGCGCAACCTGATCGAACGTTCGCTGATCCTGGGCACGCTCAATGTCTCGGCGCTCTACACCATGGGCCAGCGCGCCGCAACGGCGCCCGCCGACAGCGGCACCGAGCGTGCCGTGACCGACCTGCACACCCTGGAGCAGCAGCACATCCGCGCGGTGCTCGATTCGGTGCACGGCGACAAGACGCAGGCCGCGCAGCTGCTGGGCATCTCGCGCCGCACGCTGGAGCGGCGCTGCGCCGAGTGGGCCCTGTCGTGAGGTTCCCCGCCAGCTTGCCGGCTGCGCTGGCGCCGCGCTGGCTCACGCACTCCATCCGCAACAAGCTGCTGGCCATGGCGCTGCTGCCGCTGCTGGTGGTGCTACCCCTGCTGGTCGGCGCGCTGCTCATCTGGGGCAATGCCGCCTACGATCGGCTGCTGATCACCAAGGTGCGCAGCGATCTGGCGGTGGCCCGTGGTTACTTTGAGCAAGTGCTCTCCGAGGTGGGCTCCGGCACACACGCAGTGGCGGCCTCGCACGCGCTGTTCCAGCCGCTGCAACGGCGCGACCTGGCCGCTGTCCAGGCCCTGCTGGCACGCGAGAGCCAGCGCCTGGGCTTCGACTTCATCAACCTCTACCAGCTCGACGGCCGGCTGATCACGGCCGACTGGCTGCCCTCGGCCGTCCCGTCCACCGAGATCCGTGCGCCAGCGCATGGGGCGGCCGCCATCCAGGCCCGCGTCAGCACCGACCAGGCCAGCCTGGCGCGGCTGGAGCCGGCCGAACTGCTGGCGCTGGCCCCGCACCTGGCGCCGCGCATCCACATCCCGCTGATCCCGACGCGCAGCGCGGTCCCCACCACCCGCAGCGTGGAAGACCGCGCCCTGGTGATGCTGGCCACCACGCCCATACGCGGTGCCGACGGCAATATCGTCGCGCTGCTGCGCGGTGGCGTGCTGCTGAACCAGAATCTGCCCTTCATCGACCACATCAACCGCATCGTCTACCCGGACGGCTCTCTGCCCTTCGGCAGTCACGGCACAGCCACGCTGTTCATGGACGATGTGCGCATCACCACCAATGTGCGCCTGTTCCAGGACGAGCGCGCCATCGGCACGCGTGTTTCGCAGGCCGTGCGCGAGGCTGTGCTCACGCATGGCGAAACCTGGCTGGACCGCGCCTTCGTCGTCAACGACTGGTACGTCTCCGCCTACGAGCCGCTACTGGATGCTGCCGGCGAGCGCACCGGCATGCTCTACGTGGGTTACCTGGAAGAGCCCTTCCGCTACGTGAAGTACGGCATGCTGGCGCTGATCGTCGGTATCTTTCTGGTGGTAATGGTGCTGGCCGCGCTGTTCTCCTTGCGTTGGGCGCGCAGCATCTTCCGCCCACTGGAGCAGATGAACCAGACCATGCAGCGTGTGGAGGACGGCGACACCGGCGCGCGTGTGGGCCTGGTCACCGCACGCGACGAGATCGGCGCGTTGGCCGGCCACCTGGACGAGCTGCTGGACGTGATCGACGAAAAGACCCGCGCCCTGCAGCGCTGGGCCGAGGAGCTCGACGCCAAGGTGGTCGAGCGCACGCAGGAACTGGCACAAAGCAATGCCTCGCTGCAGCAGGCGCAGCAACAGCTGGTCAAGTCGGAGAAGCTCGCCGCCATCGGCCAGCTCACGGCCAGCGTGGCCCACGAGATCAACAACCCCATCGCCGTGATCCAGGGTAACCTGGACCTGATGCGTGAAACCCTGGGCGCGCAGGCCACCCCGGTCCGGGCTGAACTCACCCTGCTGGACCAGCAGGTCGAGCGCATGCGTCTGATCGTCACCCAGCTGCTGCAATACGCACGCCCCACCGAATACGCGGGTTACGTGGAAGCGGTAGACGTGAACCAGACACTGGAGAACTCGCTGGTGCTGGTGGCCCACCTGCTGGCACGCACGCGCATCGAGGTGGAGCGCGACCTGTTGGCCACGGCGCGTGCCGGCGTGAACCGCCAGGAACTGCAGCAGGTGGTGATCAACCTGATGATCAACGCCCTCCAGGCCATGCCCGAGGGCGGGCGCCTGCGCCTGCGCACGCGCAACCGGGAGGACGGCAGAACCGGCGTGCTACTGGAAATCAGCGACAGCGGACCGGGCTTGACCGACCGCGTCAAGGAACGCCTGTTCCGCCCCTTCTTCACCACCAAGAACGACGGCAACGGCCTGGGCCTGTGGATCAGCGTGGGCCTGGTGGAGCGTTATAGCGGCAGCATCGAAGGCCTGAACCGGCGCGAACTGGGTGAAGAAGCCGACGGTGCGGTCTTCCGCGTCTGGCTGCTGACCGAGCCCATGGCGCCGCAGGATGGTCCGACGGGCCCGATGGAGGCGCGACGGGCCTGAACAAGAGGCCGGCTTTACGCCAGCATGTCAAAGCCCTGCATCTCCACGCTCAGGAAAGCACGGGTAAAACCGGCCAGCGCCGCGTAGAAGCGCGCCGAGGGGTTGCCCTCGATCGCGTCGCACATGGGGTTGACCCAGGTCTGCAGGTGCGCAGCGAAAAACTCGCGCTGTTTCGTCAGGTTGGCCACGGCCACGTCGTCGCCGGCGATCAGGTAGCGCATCACCTCACAAAGGTAGGCGATGTGGTCCTCGGTCTCGGGCATGGTCTCGTCGCGCGCCAGGCCCAGGGCGGCCAGGTCATCGCGAAGCTTGGCCAGGGGCTTCTCGTTGAGGAAACCGCTCAGATAGTGCGAGCCGAAAAGGTAGACCTCGGGCTTGCCGACGCCGCCGAACAGGGCGTTGTATTCCCTCGTGACCGTCTGCAAGTCCAGATCGCGGGCTGCACTCACCAGGCCGCGCCAGGGTTCCTCCAGGAAACCGCCCTCGGCGGGCGCTTCGGTGGCGGCCACCCGCAACTGCTCGAGCAGTTCGGCGCCGGGGGGCGCGTAGTAGAGCGCAGCCAGCAGGCCATAGACCTCGGCGCGTGCGGTCTCCTCGTCGAGCGTGCCGCCTTGGGCCAGCAGGGCATCGGTGGATGATGGTTGATTGCTCATGGTCGGCTCAAAGGTCGGTGATCTTGGATTCGTTCGGGTTGCTGTAGATATCGATCACGCGGCAGTCGCCACACATCTTCAACCGCTCCAGGGCCTCGCCCTGGAACATGGAATGACCGGCCAGCTTGCCCAGCATGCCCTCGATGGCCTTGAGCGTGCCGAAGGGCTTGCCACAGCGCACACACGCGTAGGGCTGCATCTCGTTGAGCACCACGGCTTCCTTGCGCTGCGGCGTCAGACGCAGTTGCGGAATCAGCGACAGCGCCTTTTCCGGGCAGGTCTGGACGCACAGGCCGCATTGCACGCAGTTCTTCTCGATGAACTTGAGCTGCGGCGCGTTCGGATTGTCCTGCAGTGCGCTGGCCGGGCAGGCGTTCACGCAGCTCAGGCACATCGTGCAAGTGTCCTTGTTGATGGCCAGCGCGCCCAGCGGCGAGCCCTGGGCCGGCAAGGCGATCAGCTCGGGCCTGGGTTCGGCCAGCGTGGCGTGCGTCAGCAGATGGTCCAGCGCCAGTTCCAGCGTAGCGCGCTTGTCGGCCTGCACAGCAAAACCGGCGGGCTTGGTCACGCCCTGCGCGGCCGGCAGTTGCAGGTCGGCGTCCAGCGCGGCCAGGTCACGCGCATCGCGAGCATGCAGGATGCGGAAATGTTCGCCCTTGTAGCCCAAACCGGTGAGGATGGCCTGCGCCACGTCCATCTGGGCACGCACGGCCTCCAGGTACTGGGGCGCTTCCTCTCCCGTCATCAGCACCCAGACATTCGTTGCACCGTAGGCCACGGCCGAGAGCCAGACGTCCAGGCCCAGCGAGGCCGTGTGCCAGACCGCCACCGGCAGCACACGCGCCGGCACGCCCAGCATGTCCGGGTCCACGCGCGCGGCGCGGCCCAGGTCGCCGATCATCCGTGTCCCCGCCTGCTGGCTGTGCAGCAGCAGGGCAGGCTGCTTGCCGCCGGCACGCAGGTAGGTGGAGAGCAGGGTCTTGAGTTTTACACCCTGCTCACCCGCACGCGGATAGGCAAAGGTGAGCGCACCGCTGGGGCAGACCGTGGTGCAGGCACCGCAACCCACGCAGAGGTTGGGGCTCACCTTGATCTGCTGGTGCTCGTAATCCGAACTGATGGCCGAGGCCGAGCAGACGTCGATGCAGGCGCTGCAGCCCACTTTCTCGTTGCGGCTGTGCGCGCAGAGCTTCTGCTTGTAGACGAAGAACTTGGGTTTCTCGAACTCGCCCACCAGACCGCGCAATTCGATGAGGGCGCGCTGGTTCTGGCCGTCGAGACTGGCGGGGTTGTGGAAATAACCCTGGGGCTTGGCGTGCTGGGTGAAGGCCGGCGTACTGCGCAGGTCCAGCACCAGGTCGTAGGTCTCGCTGTCGGATTGCGGCTCGCGGGTGAAGTCGATGGCCCCAGCCACACCGCAGGCCTTGACGCAAGCCCGGTGCGACTTGCACAGAGCGCTATCAATTTGATAGTAGAAGCCGATCGCACCTTCCGGGCAGGCGTCGATGCAGGCATTGCAGCGTGTGCAGAGGTCCAGGTCGATGGGGTTGTTGCGTTGCCACTTGAAGTCGAAGGCCCCCAGCCAGCCGGTGAGCGCCTCGATCCTGCCGGCCATCACGGGATAACGGCGCTCCTGCAGACCACCATCCGTGCCGGGGCCGGTGCTGAAGATGCTGACGTCCAGGGTGTCGGCCAGCAGCTCGGCCGCGCGCTCCGCCGCGTCCAGAGCGCCGATGATGAGCAGGCGCCCGGCGCTCTTGTAGGTGACGGTGGGCACGGGCTCGGGATCGGGCAGGCGCGCGGCGGCCAGCAGCGCGGCCATTTTCGGCATGGCCTTCGCTGCGTCCTTGCTCCAGCCCCCGGTCTCGCGGATGTTGACGAAGCGGATCGGCACCGACTTGGCGCCCTCGGTCTGCTCGGCGATCTCGCCAAAGAGGCGGGCTTCCTGCGTGCAGGCCACCACCACGTCCTCACCCTGGCCCAGCGCCTGCTGGAAGGCGCCGGCCTCGCGCCGGCACAGGGTGCTGTGCAGCGTCAGGTTTTCATTGAGGACCGCGCCCAAACCCTTGGGGTCCAGCGGCATGGTCTTGTTGCAGTCGCAAATCAGGGTCGACATGGTCTTGATCGTTCAGTTGGGCCGTGGCGGCAGGAGGCGGCAAACCGGTGTTCGCTGCCACCGTGGGTGGATTATCAGTTTGCGCAGCAGGCGCGGGGCTAGGGGTCAGCCCTGCCCCGGGCTTTTTGTCTTTCTCTTTCTCTTCCTCGTCATCGAAGAGGTTCAGGAATTTCGCGCTGGCCATCTGGCGCAGCATGGATTCCGGCAGCGGGTCAGGGATGGAGTAGTCGTCGATGTAGACGTCCATGCGGTCCATCACATTGAAGTGCGGATCGGTGAACAGCTGCTTCATGGCCGCGTTCCTGACCTCGGGGTTCACGTCGGCGGCAACGAAACGCCTGAAGTCCGATTGCGGCGTCAGGGCCTGCGCATCCTGCAGCGTGGGCGGCGGTGGCGGCTCGACTACGGGCACGGCCTGCGGTGCAGCGGCCACGGACTCGCTGCGCGGGGACACTGGAGGCGCCGGGGGTGCGACGGGCACAACCGGCTCTGCGATGGGCTTGCCCTCGCGCACCGCCTGCTTGCGTTGCGCCCAGCGGCCCAGGAAGCCGTCAGCCATGCTCGCCCCCGCCGAATTTCTTCTCAGTGCTCACCGAGGCCGGGTTGCCGAAGCGGTCGGTCAGCGGCTTGAAGCTGTCAGGCCGCTTGCGCTTCTTGGGTTCGATCTTGTAGTGCTCGTCGGCAAAGGCCTGGAACCAGGCCACCACCTCGGGCGGCGCCGGCACCTGCTCCACCGTCTCCTGCGCGTCGAGCCAGCGGCCGGCGTCGTGGTAACTCACCGACACGGCGGCCGGGCGGGGAATCGGTTCGTCGGACACCGTGGCTTCCTCGTCCATGCGCCAGAGCACGAACCAGCAGGGCGCCGGCGTCGTGGCATTGAGGTAGTAGCCCTCGGCGTCGTCGCGGAACAGCTCCACCGTGAAGTTCGGGTGCAACCAGTGCTCGCCGTTCTCGTCCTGACGCAGCCGGCGGGGTTCGGTGCCGAAAGCGGGCTCGTTCATCACGACGTCCGCCAGTTCCCAGCGCCAGGTCTGCCAGCGGCTCATGGCGCCGGCTATGCGCACCTTGCGCATGATGACGGCGACTTGAAGAGTAGGCTGTTTCGTGTTCATGTCTAGGGCCTGCTCACACTAATTTCTCAAGTGCGAACAGGCCCACCACTGTAGCGGATAGGAAAGACCCTGCATAAGAGTCCGTTGCGACAATTTGTCGCAACGGACTCTTCAAAGCACCGAGCATAAAAAAGGCCTTGCGGTATGCCGCAAGGCCTTGGTCTTGTCCTGTCGGGAGCGCTCAGCCCAGCATGGCCTCCGCCGCACCGAAGCCCTGCGTCTTGGCCGGTGTGCCGCCGCGGCGGATGGCCACCGCGCAGTACTTGAACTCCGGGATCTTCGCCGTTGGGTCGAGCGCGGCGTTGGTGATCAGGTTGGCCGCCGCCTCGTAGTAGGCGAACGGGATGAACACGGCCCCGCGCGGCGTGCCGTCGTCACGGCGCAGGTGGATGGCCACCTGGCCGCGGCGCGAGGCCACGGTCACCACGTCGCCGGGCGCCAGGCCCAGTTCGGTCATGTCGTCACCGCACATGGAAGCGGTGGCGATGGGCTCGATGGCATCGAGCACGCCCGAACGACGCGTCATGCTGCCGGTGTGCCAGTGTTCGAGCTGGCGGCCGGTGATGAGCACGAAGGGGAACTCGGCGTCGGGGCGTTCGTTGGCCGGGATGATGTCGGCCGGCACCAGCCTGACCTTGCCGTCCTTGGTGTCGAACTTGTCGATGAACACGGTGGGCTGGCCCGGGTCTTCGGCGCTCAAGCAGGGGTAGGTCACGCTGGATTCCTTCTCCAGGCGCTCCCAGGTGATGCCCGAGATGACGGCGTGCATGGCCTGACGCATCTCTTCGTAGACCGCGGCCACGCCGGCATGTTCACCCTGGTAGTTCCAATTCAGGCCCATGCGCTTGGCAATCTGCTGGATGATCCAGAGATCCGGCTTGGCCTCGCCGGGCGGCGTGACGGCCTGCTTGCCCATCTGCACCATGCGGTCGGTGTTGCTTACGGTGCCGGTCTTTTCGGGCCAGGCCGTGGCGGGCAGGATCACGTCGGCCAGCCAGGCGGTCTCGGTCATGAAAATGTCCTGCACCACCAGATGCTTGAGCTCGGCCAGCGCGTGGCGGGCGTGGTTCAGGTCCGGATCGCTCATGGCGGGGTTCTCGCCCTCCACGTACATGCCATGGATTTTGTGCGGATCGCTGTCGTCGACCAGGGCCTTGTGCATGATCTCCACCACGGTGTAACCAGGGCGGTCGTCGAGCTTGGTGTTCCAGAACTTCTCGAACCACTGGTGCACGTCCTTGTTGTCCACGCGCTGGTAGTTCGGGAACATCATGGGGATCAGGCCGGCGTCGCTGGCGCCCTGCACATTGTTCTGGCCGCGCAGCGGGTGCAGGCCGGAACCGGGCTTGCCGATCTGGCCGGTCACAGCGCACAGGGCGATCAGGCAACGGGCGTTGTCGGTGCCGTGCACGTGCTGGCTCACGCCCATGCCCCACAGGATCATGGAGGCCTTGGAGGTGGCGAACTCGCGTGCCACTTCGCGCAGCTGCTGCGCGGGAATGCCGCAGATGGGCTCCATGGCTTCGGGGCTGTAGCCCTTGACGTTGGCCTTGAGCGCCTCGAAGTTGCTGGCGCGCTTCTTCACGAAGTCCTTGTCCACCAGGCCCTCTTCGATCACCATGTAGATCATGGCGTTGAGCATGGCCACGTCGGTGTCGGGTTTGAACTGCAGGGTGCGCCAGGCGTGTTTGCCGATGTCGGTGATGCGCGGGTCGGCCAGCACGATCTTGGCGCCGGCCTTGGCGGCGTTTTTCATCCAGGTGGCGGCCACCGGGTGGTTGGCCGTGGGGTTGGAGCCGATCACGAAGATGAGACCGGAGTGCTCCACGTCATTGACCTGGTTAGACACGGCGCCCGAGCCCACGCCTTCGAGCAGGGCGGCCACGCTGGAAGCATGGCACAGGCGGGTGCAATGGTCCACGTTGTTGCTGCCGAAACCGGTGCGCACCAGCTTCTGGAAGAGGTAGGCCTCTTCATTGCTGCCCTTGGCCGAGCCGAAACCGGCCAGGGCCTTGAGGCCGTATTTGTCGCGCAGGGCCTTGAGGCCACCGCCCGCCAGGTCCAGCGCCTCGTCCCACGTGGCTTCGCGGAACATGGTGGAGATGATGGACGGGTCCTCGCTCATCTGGCGGTTCAGATCGTCGATGGCCTCCGGGTCCTTGGGCACGCCGGCTTTGCGGATCAGCGGCTTGGTCAGGCGCTGCGGGTTGTGCGCATAGTCGAAGCCGAAGCGGCCCTTGACGCACAGGCGGCTGTGGTTGGCCGGGCCGTCGCGTCCGTCCACGCTGATGATCTTGTTGTCCTTCACGTTGTAGGTGATCAGGCAACCGACACCGCAGAAGGGGCAGACCGAGTCGACCTTCTTGTCGACCTGCTGCGAACCGACACGGCTCTTGGGCATGAGGGCACCCGTGGGGCATGCCTGCACGCACTCGCCGCAGGCCACGCAGGTGCTGTCGCCCATGGGGTCGTTCAGGTCGAACACGATCTCGCTGTGGCTGCCGCGCATGGCGTAGCCGATCACGTCGTTGACCTGCTCTTCGCGGCAGGCGCGCACGCAGCGGTTGCACTGGATGCAGGCATCCAGGTTCACGGCCATGGCTGGGTGCGAAATGTCGGCCTTGGGCTGCTCGCGGCGCAGGGCCTTGAGTGCGGGGCGCACGGTCACGCCCACCTGGTCGGCCCACAGCGACAGCTCACCATGCTGCAGCGCCTCGTCCTGCTCGTCCCACTTGTAGCCGGTGTCGGGCATGTCGGACAGCAGCATCTCCAGCACCATCTTCTGGCTCTTGACGGCGCGTTCGCTCTTGCTCTGCACTTCCATGCCGGCGGTGGCGCTGCGGCAGCAACTGGGGGCCAGGGTGCGTTCGCCCTTGACCTCGACCACACAGGCGCGGCAGTTGCCGTCCGGGCGCATGCCTTCCTTGTAGCAAAGGTGCGGAATCTCCATGCCCATGCGCTTGGCCACGGTCAGGATGGTTTCACCGGCGTAGGCCTGGGCCTTTTTGCCGTCGAGCGTGAACTCGACGACCTGCGGGGTGACTTCGTTGAGCTTGGCGGGTGCGTTCATGCTTGGGCTCCCAGTTCTTGCGGGAAGTATTTCTGGACACAGCGGATGGGGTTGGGTGCAGCCTGACCCAGGCCGCAGATGGAGGCGTCGGCCATGACCTGGCACAGGTCTTCCAGCGTCTCGTTGTCCCAGGTCTTGGCTTCCATGAGCTTGACGGCCTTGGCCGTGCCCACGCGGCAGGGCGTGCACTGGCCGCAGCTCTCGTCGGCGAAGAAACGCATCATGTTCACGGCGGCTTCGCGCGCCGTGTCCTTCTGGCTCAGCACGATGACGGCAGCCGAACCGATGAAACAGCCGTAGGGCTGCAGGGTGTCGAAGTCCAGCGGGATGTCGCCCATGCTGGCCGGCAGGATGCCGCCCGAAGCGCCACCCGGCAGGTAGGCGTAGAGCTCATGGCCATCGAGCATGCCGCCGCAATACTGATCCACGAGTTCGCGGATGGTGATGCCGGCCGGCGCAAGCTTGACACCCGGGTATTTCACGCGACCGCTGACGCTGAAGGAACGCAGGCCCTTGCGGCCGTTGGCGCCGAAGCTGCTGAACCACTGCGGGCCTTTTTCGACAATGTCGCGCACCCAGTACAGCGTCTCGAAGTTGTGCTCCAGCGTGGGGCGGCCGAACAGGCCAACCTGGGCGATGTAGGGCGGGCGCATGCGCGGTTCGCCGCGCTTGCCCTCGATGCTCTCGATCATGGCGGACTCTTCGCCGCAGATGTAGGCACCGGCACCGCGGCGCAGCTCTATCAGCGGCAGAGCGCAAGGCGGGTTGGCCTGCAGCTTGGCCAGCTCGGCCTCCAGCAGGGCGCGGGCGCCATGGTATTCGTCGCGCAGGTAGATGTAGCAGGCGCCCACGCCCACGGCGTAGGCAGCGACCAGCAGGCCTTCCAGGAAACGGTGCGGGTCGCGTTCCAGATACGTACGGTCCTTGAAGGTGCCGGGTTCGCCTTCGTCGATGTTCACGGCCATCAGCTTGGGCGCGGGCTGGTCGCGCACGATGCGCCACTTGCGCCCGGCGGGGAAACCGGCGCCGCCCAGGCCACGCAGGCCCGAATCTTCCATGGCCTTGATGATGGGCTCGACCTCACGCTGGCCGCTCAGCAGGGCCGCGATCATCTGGTAGCCGCCCTTGGCCTTGTAGGCGTCAAAACCCACGAAGTCGGGCGAGACCTGCTGCTGGCTCGGTGCGGGGGACACGGATTTCAGCGCCAGGGCCGCCGGGTCGAAGCTGGCTTTGGCGCTGGACTTGGGTTGGGTCGTGGCGGCGGCCTTCACGGCCTTGGCCACGCTCTCGGGCGTGGCATGCAGTACCGGGTTCTGGTGCACCACGGCCACCGGGGCCTGCTCGCAGCGGCCCACGCAGGGCGCGTGGATCACGCGCACATCGTCGCCCAGGCTGGACTGAAGCTTGTGCATCAGGCTCTGGGCGCCACCCATCTCGCAGCTCAGGCCGTCGCAGACGCGCACGGTCAGGCCCGGGGCCTTCTCGTCACCCTTGACCACTTCGAAGTGGTGATAGAAGGTCGCCACTTCGTAAACCTCGGCCATGGGGATGTTCATCTCCTTGGCCAGCGCCACCAGATGGCGGTCGTGCAGACAGCGGTAGGCGTCGTTGAGTTTGTGCAGGTACTCGATCAACAGGTCGCGGCGGTGGCCGTTGGCCGGTTTGGCACCGATGAGGGTGATGACTTCGGCCAGCGACTTGTCGTCGGCCTGGCGGCCCTTGAGCTTGCTCTTGCGGCGGATGCGTTCACGCAGGTCGTCGACGGTGGCGACGACCACGGCCTGGACTTCGCCTTTGCGGCCTGGATGGTTCATGGGTATGTCCCTCGGTTCATAACTATGGGCGCAGTGTCCGCCCGGCCCCATCCCGGGTCAAATTGCATGGAAACATCTAATCATTCAAAAACTAAATGATGCATTGCGGCAATTTGCCGTAAAGGCAATCAAAAACCGCCGGAAGGCGGCGTCAGACGTGCAAAAGACCGCTGTGGGCAGCCGCATGGCGCAGCCAGGCTGCGTCCTGCGCCAGAGTGAGTGCTGCCTCCAGCGGGCGCGAATGCCGCTCAGCCGTCTGCACCATGAAGCCAATGGGCGTACGCACCTCGGGTCCCGTCAAAGGCCGGGCTTCAAGTTCGCGGTAGGCGCGCACGGCACCGACCAGGGCGCCCGGCATGACACAGCCCACCGAGCCGCCCACGGCGCTGAGCGCCAGGGTCAGCAGAGAGTTGGTTTCCAGCGCGGGCCGAACTTGGACGCCCGCCTCGGCGAAGGCGCCGTCCACGATGTGGCGGTTGTACATCTCGGAGGTCATCAGGCAAAGGGGCAGCGTGGCGGCTTCCTGCCAGGCCATGGGCGGGCCGAAGTGCATGCCCTGCTCACCCGGCTGGGCGGTCTTGCGCACCAGGAAATAGTGTTCTGTGTATTGCGGCACCGTCTGCAGCTTGCCGACGCCGGGGCGCACGCGCTCGATGAAGCCCAGCCCCATGTCCAGCGTGAGCTGCTCGAGCCCCTCCTCGATCTCCTGCGAACTCATGGAACGCACCACGGGCTTGATGCCGGGGTGGCGCGCCTGCAGCATGGCGGCAAAGCGCGCGGCCACCGGCTCGGCCGAGGGCACGACGCCGACGGACAGGCGCCCCTGCGGCTGGCCGCTGACGCTGCTGAGGTCCTGCTTGAGCAGTTCCTCCTCGCGCAGCATGCGACGCGCGCTGTCCAGCAGGCGGTCGCCCTCGGGCGTGAAACCGACGAAAGTGCGACCGCGCTTGACGATGGACGAACCGAACTCCTCCTCCAGCGCGCGGATGGCGTTGGACAGGGCAGGCTGCGTGACGAAGCAGGCCTGGGCCGCACGGGCGAAGTGCTTGTGCTCGTCGAGGGCGACGAGGTAACGCATGGAGACGAGCAGGTTCATCGGTCCGACATCTTGCCAGAACGTGAACTTATGCACGAAGGTGCCGGCCCCTCAGGGGAAACCACTAGCACCGCAAGACAAATAGTTCAGTCCAATAACTATCTATACATACGAAATAACAAAAGAACGGGAAAACGGGCTGCCCAGGCACCCGCCCCGGACAGGGAAAAACGGCTGGAGATTTGCATGGTTCATCTGATTGTTCTGACATTGGGATTGGTATTCGGCGTTGCGGCCGCTGCGGGAGACCGCGGTGTCACGCCCACGGAAATCCGCCTTGGCGCGTCCGCCGTGCTGAGCGGCCCGCTAGGGTCGCAAACGGTGGAGTTCGGGGAAGGCTCGCGGCTGTACTTTGAAGCCGTGAACGCCGCGGGCGGTGTGCATGGCCGCAAGATTGCCTACACCACACTCGATGACGGCTTCGACGTGAAACGCGCCGTCGAGAACACCCGAAAGCTGATCGACGAGCAGGGTGTCTTCATGATCTACAACAACACGGGAACGGCGCAGACCGGGGCCATCCTGCCCCTGGCCGAAGAAAGCCGCACCATCATCTTCGGCCCCGTGACCGGCGCAACGGCCTTTCGCAACAAAGTCAACCCCTATCTCTTCCACGTGAGGGCGAGTTATGCCGACGAGGCGCGCCGCATCGTGTCGCATCTGCAGGAGACGGGCATCAGCCGCGTTACCGTGGTGTACCAGGACGACGGCCTGGGCAAGACCCTGCTGGCCGAACTGCAGCAGGCCGCCGCAGCCGCCAAAATCAGTTTCAATGCCGAGGTCAAGCTCGACCCCAAGGCGCCGGACTACGCTGGTGCCGCTGCAGCCACCGAGCGCGCGCAGCCCCAGGCCGTGCTGCTGGGCGTCGCGGGCGGCACGATGACGAATTACATCAAGGCGACCTTGCAGACCAGCCTGCGCCCGACCTTCTACGGCTTCTCGGTCGCCAACGTGGATTCGATCCGCCGCGACTTGAAAGAACTGGCGCGCGGCATCGTGCTGGCGCAGGTCATGCCGCCTCTGCGCAACACCACCATCCCGGTGGTGGCCGAGTACCACCGAATCCTGCGTGAGAAGAATCCGTCGGCGGTCCCATCGGCGTTCCAGCTTGAGGGCTTTGTCCACGCCAAGCTGCTCGTCGAGGGGCTGCGTCGCGCGGGGCGCAATCTGAGCACGGCAACGTTCATCAAGGCCATGGAGGACGCCGGCGAGATCAGCTTCGGCCGTTTTGCGGCCAAATATTCGCCCAGTTCCCACAATGGCTCGTCCTACGTCGAGCTGGCAATCGTGGACAGCACGGGACAGTTGCGCTACTGAGCACTGCCCCCCTGACTGGCGCGCTCAGGATGTTTCTTGCTTGGCTTTTGTACCCCCCACTCATCCCCCCGCCCTTCTCTACCCCCGCCGGGGTAGAGAAGGGGGCCTGGATTTGGCTTCTGGTTTTCTGGACAGGCTTCTACGGCACGAACAGTCGCCACCATGGATGGTGGGCCGAGATTTCTGGCCTGCGGTCGTAGTAAAGGGATTCACGTCTACACGCCAACGACGACGGCCGGGGTGCGGCCTGCCGTGAGCGAGAAAAACGCGGGGGTGTTTGGGAAGTCTGTCTCGTTGCTGGCCGGCGTAGCCGCCAGCGGTGGCGCCCCGGTCCGGACGAGTTCTCTACGACCGTTGGCTCACTACTCTGGGCCAGCGAGGATGACCGCGACCTCGCGCGCCTTAGAAGCGTAGCCGGCGCGAAGCAACCAAATTGAGGCCCCTTCTCTACCCCGGCGGGGGTAGAGAAGGGCGGGGGGATGAGTGGGGGGAACGAGGTGCCCCGCAGGGAATAAAGCAATGACAAAGCCTCCCTCCTCACGGCAAAAAGGCGCCACAAAACCTCAAGTCTCTTTCGAAATCTTGATGCTCGGAAACTTGTTCGAGAAGTCCTTGTTCTTGGCCGCAATCGAAACCGCCACCTGCCGCGCGACGGCCTTGTAGATGCCAGCCACCTCGCCGTCCGGGTCGGCCACCACGGTGGGCTTGCCGTTGTCGGCCTGCACGCGGATCTGCATGTTCAGCGGCAGCGCGCCCAGGTAGTCCATGCCGTACTCGGCCGCCATCTTCTTGCCGCCGTCGACACCGAAGATGTGCTCGATGTGGCCGCAGTTGCTGCAGACGTGCACTGCCATGTTCTCCACGATGCCCAGGATGGGCACGCCCACCTTCTCGAACATCTTGATGCCCTTCTTGGCGTCCAGCAGGGCGATGTCCTGCGGCGTGGTGACGATGACCGCGCCCGTCATGGGCACGCGCTGGCTCAGCGTGAGCTGGATGTCGCCGGTGCCCGGGGGCATGTCGACGATCAGGTAGTCCAGGTCTTTCCAGTTGGTCTGGCGCAGCAACTGCTCCAGCGCCTGGGTGGCCATGGGGCCGCGCCAGATCATGGCCTCGTCCTGGGCCACCAGGAAACCGATGGACATGACCTGCACGCCGTAGTTCTCCAGCGGCTCCATGGTCTTACCGTCGTCGCTCTCGGGGCGGCCGTCGATGCCCATCATCATGGGCTGGCTGGGGCCGTAGATGTCGGCGTCCAGGATGCCCACGCTGGCGCCCTCGGCCGCCAGGGCCAGGGCCAGGTTGACGGCCGTGGTGCTCTTGCCCACGCCGCCCTTGCCCGACGCCACGGCGACGATGTTCTTGACCTTGGGCAGCAAGGCCACGCCGCGCTGCACGGCATGCGCGACGATCTTCACATTGAGGTTGACCGAAACGTTGTTGACGCCCGCCACACCCTTGGCCGCGGCGATCAGCGCCTTGCGAAAACCGGGGATCTGGCTCTTGGCCGGGTAACCCAGCTCGATGTCGAAGGCGACGTCGCCGTCCTGGACAGTCAGGTTCTTGACGGCCTTGCTGGAAACGAAATCCTTGCCCGTGTTCGGGTCCACCACCACCTTGAGGGCGTCCAGCAACGCCTGTTCTGTCACTGCCATTCGAATACTCCTGAAGAGGGCGTAGTCTAGCCTTGGCAGACATAACCCCGCCGAAGCGGGCAAATTGCACACCCCGGGATTTCCCGCAGCATCCCTCGCCTCCTGGGCACCGGCACGCCCCGCATAATGCCCCCATGGTCAGCGATGCCTCCGACGACAAGAACCCGCCGCGCATCGGTCTGCTGCTGACCGGCGGAGGCGCGCGCGCCGCCTACCAGGTAGGCGTGCTGCAGGCACTGGCCGAACTGCGCCGTACCCGCGTTCCCGGCGCGCGCCCCTCCAGCCCCTTCTCCATCATCACCGGCACCTCGGCCGGCGCCATCAACGCGGCCTCGCTGGCCTGCGGCGCCGACGACTTCGACCAGGCCGTGCGGCGCATCGTCTCGGTCTGGGAAAACTTCGAGGCCAGCCAGGTCTACGAGGCCGACCTGCTGAGCGTGCTGCGCAGCGGCGCGCGCTGGATGAGCCTGCTCTCCCTGGGCTGGCTCATCGCGCGCTGGCGCCGCATCAAGCCGCGCTCGCTGCTGGACAACTCTCCCCTAGAAGTACTGCTGCGCACCATGGTGCCGCTGGAACGCCTGCCCGGCCTGATCGCGCAGGGCCACCTGCAGGCGCTGGCCATCACCGCCTCCAGCTACAGCTCGGGCCACCACGTCACCTTCTTCGAAGGCGACGAGGCGCTGCAACCCTGGGTTCGCTCGCAGCGGCTGGCCGTGCGCGACCGCATCACGCACGAGCACCTGCTGGCCTCCTCCGCCATTCCCTTCGTCTTCCCGGCCAAGGCCCTGCCCATCAACGGCGGCATCGAATACTTCGGCGACGGCTCCATGCGCCAGACCGCGCCGGTGGCACCCGCCATCCACCTGGGGTCCGAGCGCATCCTGGTGGTGGGCGCCGGCCGCATGAGCGAGCCGCGCGACACCCTCACCCGCGCGGCGCCGTCCACCTACCCCTCGCTGGCGCAGATCGCCGGTCACGCCATGTCCAGCATCTTCCTGGACGCGCTGGCGGTGGACATCGAACGCATCCGGCGCATCAACCAGACCCTCAACCTGATCCCGCGCGAGGCCCGCCAGGCCAGCGCCCTGAAGCCCGTGGAACTGCTCGTGATCTCGCCTTCCGAGCGGCTGGACCAGATCGCCGCCCGGCATGCCGACGCGCTGCCGCACGCCGTGCGCAGCCTGCTGGGCGGATTGGGGGTGTCCTCGAAGAAGGCCGACATCAAGGGCGGCGCCCTCACCAGCTACCTGCTGTTCGAAGCCGCCTACACGCGTGAACTCATGGCCCTGGGCCACGCCGACACCCTGCGCCAGGAAGACGAGGTCTGCCGTTTCTTCGGCTGGGATCTGGTGCCGGCCGAACCCCGCGTAGAACGCCGGCGCGACCCGCTGCGCGTCTAGCCCAGGCCGTGCCCGGCCTGGGCGACTAAAATTGCGGGTTCCCTCCGGAAGACCCCCCATGACCCGCAAGCTCTTCGTCACCACCGCCCTGCCCTACGCCAACGGCAACTTCCACATCGGCCACATCATGGAATACATCCAGGCCGATATCTGGGTGCGGATGCAGCGCATGCTGGGGCACGAGGTGAACTTCGTCGGGGCCGACGACACGCACGGCGCGCCCATCATGATCGCCGCCGAAAAGGCCGGCAAGACGCCGCAGCAGTTCGTGGCCGACATCGCCGCCGGCCGCGCACAGTACCTCAACGGCTTTCACATCCAGTTCGACAACTGGAGCTCGACCGACAGCCCGGAGAACCACCAGCTGGCACAGCAGATCTACCTGGACCTCAAGGCCAACGGCCTGATCGCCAGCCAGGTGGTCGAGCAGTTCTTCGATCCCGAGAAGAACATGTTCCTGCCGGACCGTTTCATCAAGGGCGAGTGCCCCAAGTGCGGTGCGAAAGACCAGTATGGCGACAACTGCGAAGTCTGCGGTGCCGTCTACGCCCCCACCGACCTGAAGAACCCTTACTCGGCCCTGTCGGGCGCCAAGCCGGTGCTCAAGAGCTCCGAGCACTTCTTCTTCAAGCTGTCCGATCCGCGCTGCGTGGCCTTCCTCGAAGAATGGACGCAGGACGGCCGCTTGCAGCCCGAAGTGGCCAACAAGGTACGGGAATGGTTCACCGTGCGCACCAACCCGGACGGCAGCAGCAGCGAAGGCCTGGGCGACTGGGACATCTCGCGCGATGCGCCCTACTTCGGCATCGAAATCCCCGGCGCGCCGGGCAAGTACTTCTACGTGTGGCTGGACGCGCCCGTGGGCTACCTGGCCTCGCTCAAGAACCTGCTGGACAAACGCGGCCAGAGCTATGAGGCCTATATGGCCGACCCGGCGCTGGAGCAGTATCACTTCATCGGCAAGGACATCGTCACCTTCCACACCCTGTTCTGGCCCGCCATGCTGAAGTTCAGCGGCCGCAAGACGCCGGACAAGGTTTTCGTGCACGGCTTTCTGACCGTGAACAACGGCGAGAAGATGAGCAAGAGCCGCGGCACCGGCCTGGACCCGCTCAAGTACCTGGCCCTGGGCATGAACCCCGAGTGGCTGCGTTATTACCTGGCCGCCAAGCTCAGCGGCCGCAACGAAGATATCGACTTCAACGCCGACGACTTCATGGCGCGCGCCAACAGCGACCTGGTGGGCAAGTACATCAACATCGCCTCGCGCGCGGCCGGTTTCCTGAGCAAACGTTTCGGCGGCAAGCTGGGCAGCGACATCTCGGGTGACGGTGACGCCCTGCTGGCGCACCTGCGCGACGGCGCCGCCAACCTGGCCGAGCTGTATGCCGAGCGCGAGTACGGCAAGGCCCTGCGCGAGATCATGCAACTGGCCGACCGCGTCAACGCTTACGTGGACCAGAACAAACCCTGGGAACTGGCCAAGCAGGAGGGCATGGACAGCCACCTGCACGATGTCTGCACCGTCTGCATCGAAGCGTTCCGCCTGCTCACCATCTACCTCAAGCCGGTGCTGCCGGCGCTGGCCACCCAGGTCGAGGCCTTCCTCCAGGTCCAGCCCCTGATGTGGAGCGACGCCGCGAAGACGCTGGGCGCAGGCCATGTCATCGGCGAGTACAAGCACCTGATGCAGCGCGTGGACATCAAGCAGCTGGAGGCCTTGTTCGAAGCACCGGCAGCCCCTGAGCCCGAGAAGGTACTGCCCGGCGGAGAAGAGCTAGCCCCGATCATCAGCATCGACGACTTCGCCAAGATCGACCTGCGCATCGCGAAGATCGTCAACTGCGAGCCGGTCGAAGGATCGACCAAGCTGCTGCGCCTGACGCTCGACGTGGGTGAAGGCAAGACGCGCAACGTCTTCAGCGGCATCGCCAGCGCCTACCAGCCCGCAGACCTGGTCGGCAAGCTCACGGTGATGGTGGCCAACCTCGCGCCGCGCAAGATGAAGTTCGGTGTGTCCGAAGGCATGGTGCTCGCCGCCAGCCACGCCGACGAGAAGACTGAGCCCGGCATCTACGTGCTCAACCCTTGGCCGGGCGCGCAGCCGGGCATGCGGGTGCGCTGAAACCTTTCGTTCGCTCCACTGGCATCGGCCGGAAGGCCATCTCCGCGTGCCGTCAGGTGATACAGCGCACCGTGAAACTCAAACCGATGATTTCTAAGAATCAGTGCTTGAAGTCACCTGGACAGCTGGGGGCTCACGCTTTGAAGCGTTCACTTGGTATGTTTTCCAGATGAGCCATAGATACGCCATCAGCCAGAGACAGAACCAGAGTGCATTTACGCTATGACTCTTTAAGCTGAGTAGTCTCCCGAACGTGACTATTTTTGCGGATCCATTTACATCCAGCCTAGACAATTCCCGGGGGTACTTGATGTAGTCGACCCCCCAATATCTGTCGTAGCCAACTACGTAGATATTCTCCGGCGCAGTTTTGGCGTAATCGTAAAAATACCAGCACTCTCTTCGATAGGGCAAATATCCACAGTGGATCTCTATTTCCACTGCCCCAGAATTCAAAAAATATCTAGGTGGCTTCCAGCCGTTATGGCTTCGCTCCAATTCACCTTCCACGCGTATGGTCCCGACGAAACGCGGAGCGGTCCCAGGTTCTGGCATGCCCACCACATAGACCATCAAATATGGGCTCGCGCCCCACGCATATACCACCAACATCAACCAGATCAACGCTGTGTGATACCAGCGTAACTTCCAAAGCCCATTGAGGCGCAGCGCGCGCATCGATCGTTCCCATCGAGATATTTTTTCAGAATTCATTCGCCACCATCTACGACAGATACGGACAATAGCTGAATCTCCAGAGTGAGCAGCTGGACTTTTGAAGACGATCCTCTCATCTTCCCCGTCTTGATCTCCGTCGTGATGTTCATGCCCGGGCTCAGCGATATGCGCAAGCAGCACCGGCCATCGAAACAAAACTCACGCAGACATCGTAGCGAGCAAGCCGCAGGCAAGGCGGACGGAGCACAGCCACCGGAATGGACTTGGGTCCATGAGGATGGCGCGCACCGCCCAACGCCGCATGCGGTTTGCGCAGTAGATGGATGCGTGAGTTTCAGGCGGGGCAGGGGGCGACGATGTAGTGTGCCCGCCCGCTGCTCTTGACCCGGTACAGCGCCTCGTCGGCGCAACGCACCAGGCTCTCGGCCACCAGGTCCTGCACGGCCACCACGGTGGCCACGCCGATGCTCACCGTCAGGTGCTCCGCCACCGGCGAGTCCTCGTGTGGCATGTCGGCCCGGACGATCTCGTCCATGCAGCGCTGGGCCACCGCCATGGCCGCCTCGGCGTCGGCCCCGGGCAGCAGCAGAGCAAACTCCTCGCCGCCGTAACGCGCCACCAATTCACCCGAGCGCTGGGCGCAGTCGTAGAGGATGCCAGCCACCTGACGCAGGCAGGCGTCGCCGGCCAGATGGCCATAGCGGTCGTTGTAGCGTTTGAAGTGGTCGATGTCGATCAGCAGCAGCGAGATGGGCTGGCGGCTGCGCATGCTACGCTGCCATTCGGTGTAGAGATGCTGGTCGAACTGGCGGCGGTTGGCCAGGCCGGTCAGGCCGTCGGTGGCCGACAGCCGCTCCAGCTGCTGGTTGCTGCGCTCCAGTGCCATGCTCTTTTGCACCAGCTCGGTCACGTCCAGGCGCGCCATCACCAGGCAACCCGAGGGCGTGCTGATTTCGTACAGGTGCATCCATCGCCCGTCGGGGCGTGAACGCAGCAGCGGCCGGTTGAGCTGGCCGCGGCCGGCCAGGCGCTCGCGCAGCCAGTCTTCCTCGCGGCCCAGCGCCTCGGGTATGGCACCGTTCTCCAGCGCACGGCGCATCATGGATTCGAAGGTCTGGCCGATCAACTCGCCCCCGTAACGGTAGGGCGCCATCTCGGATGCCGAGCGGTTGAACAGCACCAGCCGGTCATGCTGGTCATAGATGGCCACGCCCAGGGGCAGGGCCTCGATGGCTTCCTGCAGGCACTGGTGGCTCATCTCCAGGGATTGGCGCTGGTATTCATCGTTGAGCACATGGCGCACGACCGCGCGGCCCAGCACCAGCAAGCCCAGCACCAGCACCCCGCCCAGCACGGCCGCTAGGGCGGTCGGCCAGCCGGCCGGGGCCAGCAGGACTAGGCTGCCGGCCAGTCCGATCGCCGCCAGCAGCACGAGCACGCCCAGCACCGTCAGCCAGCGATGGCTTTTCATGCGTACGAAATCTGCCAGATGCATCACCGAAGAACCTGATGGAATGAAGGAACCGGACGGGCCTGCCTGCGTTTTGTGTCTCTAGAAAAAAGAGGGCACACCGGCGTTCCTCTTAACCGGTGTGCCCCTTTTGCTTGATGGCTGTGACAGCAGCCCCTCCAATGTAGGCACGCCGCACCGGCCTGCCTATCCCCCAAAAGGGTCATAGGGCAACACATTCCATTCCGCCAGGCGAAAAAAAGGGGGCTGGGGCTGCCGCTAAACTGGACACATGCCCAGTCCCCGGCCGCCCTCCCACCCGCACTGGTGGACCGATGTCCACCGTTCCCCGCTGGCCAACCTGCGCCTGGGCATCTGCCTGAGCTTCATTGCCGGGGCCACCAATGCCGGCGGCTTCCTGGCCATCGGCCAATACACCTCGCACATGACGGGGCTGCTGTCCGCAGTGGCCGACCACCTGGTGCTGGGCCAGTTCGCCCTGGTGGCGGCCAGCCTGGCGGCCATTGCCGCCTTCGTGGGCGGCGCCATGACCACCGCCCTGATGGTCAACTGGGGCCACCGGCGCCAGCTGCGCAGTGCCTATGCCCGGCCGCTGGCGCTGGAAACCGCGCTGCTGCTGGTGTTCGGCCTCTTCGGCGCGGCCATCAACCTGCACGCCGAACTGTTCGCGCCGCTGACGGTGCTGCTGCTCTGTTACATCATGGGCCTGCAGAACGCGGTGATCACCAAGGTCTCCAACGCCGAGATCCGCACCACCCACGTGACCGGTCTGGTGACCGACATCGGGATTGAGCTGGGCAAGCTGGTCTATTTCAACCGCTCGCCCGCCCCGGTCAAGGTGCAGGCCAACCGGCGCAAGCTGCGCATCCACCTTGCGCTGGTCGCTGCCTTTTTTGCCGGGGGCGTGCTGGGGGCGCTGGGCTTCAAGCTCTGGGGTTACGTCACCACCGTGCCGCTGGCGGTGCTGCTGGGCCTGCTGGTTTCGGGCCCGCTGCTGTATGACCTGCGCAACGGTCGGCTGGCGCCACCCGCGACACCCGGCTGAGAAAGAGCGAGGGCCGGCGGCCCAGGCGTACACTGATTCGCCATGCCCGCTGCCGAATCCGCCCGCACACTGGCCGCTTTCCGCCCCAAGCTGCTGGACACGCTGCCCGGCTACACGCGGGCCCACTTCAGCCGGGACCTGGGCGCCGGCCTCACGGTCGGGGTGGTGGCCCTGCCGCTGGCCATGGCCTTTGCCATCGCCTCCGGCCTCAAGCCCGAAGCGGGCCTGTTCACCGCCATCATTGCCGGTTTCCTGATCTCCGCCCTCGGCGGCAGCCGTGTGCAGATCGGCGGGCCGGCCGGGGCCTTCATCGTCATCGTCTACGGCATCCTGGAGCGCTACGGCCTGGCCAACCTGATCATCGCCACCGCCATGTCGGGCGTGCTGCTCTTCCTCATGGGCCTGTTCCGCCTGGGCACTCTGATCCGCTTCATCCCCATCGCCGTGGTCATCGGCTTTACCAACGGCATCGCCGTGCTCATCATGCTGTCCCAGGTCAAGGACTTCCTGGGCCTGGAGCTGGCCAGCATGCCGGCCAGCTTCTTCGCCATGCTCGAGGCCCTGGGCCGTGCGCTGCACACCGTGAACCTGGCGGCCCTGGCCCTGGCGCTGGGCACGCTGGTCCTGCTCATTGCCTGGCAGCAGGCCGCGCCCCGCCTGGCCCCGCAAAAACTGCCTTTCTCGGGCAAGCTCAGCGTCGTGCCCGGCACCATCGTGGCGCTGGCGGCGGCCACCGCAGCCAGCCTGCTGCTGGACCTGCCGGTGGAGACCATCGGCAGCAAGTTCGGCGGCATCCCGGCCGCGCTGCCGGCCTTCGTCTGGCCCGAATTCAGCTGGAGCACCGTGCGCTTCCTGCTGATGCCAGCGCTCACGCTGGCCCTGCTGGGGGCCATCGAATCCCTGCTGTGCGCACGCATTGCCGACGGCCTGACCGAAGACCGCCACGACCCCAACCAGGAACTGATGGCCCAGGGTATCGCCAACTTCGTCACGCCCTTCTTCGGCGGCATGCCGGCCACCGGCACCATCGCGCGCACCGTCACCAACGCCAAGAGCGGCGCCGTGAGTCCGGTGGCGGGCATGGTGCACGCGCTGACCCTGCTGGCCGTGGTGCTGGTGGCCGCCCCGCTGGCCCGGCACATCCCGCTGGCGGCGCTGGCGGCCATCCTGGTCTACGTGGCCTGGAACATGGGCGAATGGCGCGAATTCGTGCAGCTGCGCCAGTACCGCCTGCCCTACCGCATCACCCTGCTGGCCGTTTTTGGCCTGACCGTCATCGTGGACCTGACGGTGGCCGTGGAGGTGGGCCTGATCGCCGCCTGCCTGACCTTCATCTACCGCATCTCCAGCCTGACCCGCGCCGAGGCCGTCAGCGCGCAGGACCAGCCCCTGCTGGCCGGCCAGGACGGGCAGGTAAGAGCCTGGCGGCTCTACGGCGCCCTGTTTTTCGGCGCCGTCAAGCTGGTGGAGGACATGGAGCAGCAGTTGCCCGCCCGGGCCCTGGTGCTGGACCTCAAGAACCTGATCTATGTGGATTCCTCGGGCGCCGACACCCTGCTGGACCTGGCACGCGGCTGCCAGAAACACGGCGTGCGCCTGATCCTCTGCGGCCTGCAGCACCAGCCGCTGGACATCGCCCGGCGCAGCGGCCTGCTGGCGGCGCTGCCGGCCAGCGACGTCTGCCCGGACCTGGGCCGGGGACTCGCGGCAGCTTCAGCGTCCTGAACCCGGGGGGCGGGAGGGTCCCCGGCCCCGAGTGGCTAAAATGGCCGGTTCCTGTTGCGTTCCGGTCCCACCAGAAGGTTTAGCCCCATGCATCTCTTCCGCCGCCCTGACTACCAGTCCGACGCCACCCAGTTCATCAACCAGCTCAAGACCGAGAAGCCCGACCTGGAAGCCCGCCAGCGCCAGGGCCGCGAGCTGCTGTGGGACACGTCCGTGGACCGCCAGGCGCAGGAGGGCTACCAGTCCGCCCGCGTGCAGCAGCAACCCTACGTCTACCAGACCAGCGGCACCAAGTGATCGCCGGGCCACGCCCGCCTCAAAGCACGCGATGAGCGACCCCCACGACAGCGCCGGCCTGCAGGCCGCCGAGGCCCCGCACGCCGCGGCCATGCCCCAGGTGGTGGACCACGTGGCCGTGGCACGCCTGTACGGCGAGCCGCTGTTCACGATGCCGCAGGACCTCTACATCCCGCCCGATGCGCTGGAAGTCTTTCTCGAAGCCTTCGAAGGCCCGCTGGACCTGTTGCTCTACCTGATCCGCAAGCAGAACTTCAACATCCTCGACATCCCGATGGCGGCGGTGACGCGCCAGTACCTGACGTATGTAGACCAGGTCCGCGACCGCAACCTGGAGCTGGCGGCCGAATACCTGCTGATGGCGGCCATGCTGATCGAGATCAAGTCGCGCATGCTGCTGCCGCCCAAGAAGGCGGCCGAGGGTGAAGAGGCCGAGGACCCGCGCGCCGAGCTGGTGCGCCGCCTGCTCGAGTACGAGCAGATCAAGATCGCCGCCGCGCAGCTGGGCAACCTGCCGCAATACGGGCGCGACTTCCTCAAGGCGCAGGTCTACATCGAGCAGTCGCTGCAGCCGCGTTTTCCCGAAGTGCACGTGGTCGACCTGCAGGACGCCTGGGCCGACATCCTCAAGCGCGCCCGGCTCGTGCAGCACCACAAGATCTCGCGCGAGGAGCTTTCGGTGCGCGAGCACATGAGCATCGTGCTGCGCCAGCTGCAGGGCCAGAAGTTCGTCGAGTTCGAGAACCTGTTCGACCCCGCCAAGGGCGTGCCTGTGCTGGTGGTGACCTTCATCGCCCTGCTGGAGCTGGCCAAGGAAAGCCTGATCGACATCACCCAGGCCGAGGTCTTCGCCCCCATCTACGTACGGCTGGCGTACTCGCCTGCCTGAACTTCCCTTATCCCATCGGAACTCCCGTGTCGCCGGCCTCCCATTCCTTTGACGTCCTCATCGTCGGCAGCGGCCTGGCGGGTCTGAGCGCCGCCCTGCACCTGGCGGCCACCCATCGCGTGGCGGTGATCACCAAACGCGAACTCAACGACGGCTCCAGCCGCTGGGCCCAGGGCGGCATCGCCGCCGTCATGGGCGAGGGCGACACGCTGGCCTCGCACGTGCAGGACACGCTGGTGGCCGGCGCCGGCCTGTGCGACCCGGTCGCCACGCGCTTCGTCGTGGAAAACGCCCCCGAGAGCATCCGCTGGCTGCAAGGCCTGGGCGTGCCCTTCTCGCAAGAAGACGGCCACCTGCACCTCACGCGCGAGGGCGGCCACAGCGAACGCCGCATCGTGCACGTGACCGACGCCACCGGCGCGGCCGTGCAGGACACGCTGATGAAGAAGGTGCGCGCCACCCCGAACATCACCCTGTTCGAACACCACATGCTGGTGGACCTGATCACCAGCGCCAAGCTGGGCCTGGGCGGCCAGCGCTGCCTGGGCCTGTACGCACTGAACGAGACCACCGACGTGGTGGACACCTTCAGCGCGCCGCACACCATCCTGGCCACGGGCGGCGCCGGCAAGGTCTACGTCTACACCACCAACCCCGACACCGCCACCGGCGACGGCATTGCCGCGGCCTGGCGCGCGGGCTGCCGCGTGGGCAATATGGAATTCATCCAGTTCCATCCCACCTGCCTCTACCACCCTCAGGCCAAGTCCTTCCTCATCAGCGAAGCGGTGCGGGGCGAGGGCGGCAAGCTCCTGCTGCCGGCATCGGCCGGAGGCACCCGCTTCATGCCCGCGCATGATGCGCGCGAAGAACTGGCGCCGCGCGACGTGGTGGCGCGCGCCATCGACTTCGAGATGAAAAAGCACGGGCTGGACTGTGTCTACCTGGACATCTCGCACCAGCCCAAGGCCTTCCTGCTGGAGCATTTCCCCAACATCTATGCGCGCTGCCTGGAACTGGGCATCGACATGGCCAGGCAGCCCATCCCCGTGGTGCCGGCTGCCCACTACACCTGCGGCGGCGTGGTCACCGACCTGGACGGCCGCACCGACCTGCCCGGCCTGTACGCCGTGGGCGAGACCGCCTACACTGGCCTGCACGGTGCCAACCGCCTGGCCAGCAACTCGCTGGTGGAGTGCATGGTCTACGCGCGTGCCGCGTCCCAGGCCATCAGCCAGGAACAAGCCGTCGCCGTGCCCCCCCTGCCGGCCTGGGACGACAGCCGCGTGACCGATGCCGACGAGGCCGTGGTCATCTCCCACAACTGGGACGAGCTGCGGCGTTTCATGTGGGACTACGTGGGCATCGTCCGAACCAACAAGCGCCTGGAGCGCGCCGCGCACCGCATCGAGCTGCTGCGCTCGGAGATCCAGGAGTACTACGCCAGCTTCCACGTCACGCGCGACCTGCTGGAGTTGCGCAACCTGGTCCAGGTTGCCGACCTGATCGTGCGCAGCGCACAATCGCGCCATGAGAGCCGCGGCCTGCATTTCAGCCGCGATTACCCGCAGACCGACGCCACTGCCCAACCCACCATCCTGGTGCCGCCCGCGCACTGAGGAGATTGCCGCCATGTACCGTACCCTGCTCAAATCCAAGATCCACCGCGCCACCGTCACCGACTGCGAGCTGCACTACGAAGGCTCCTGCGCCATCGACGAGAACCTGCTGGAAGCCGCCAACATGATGGAGAACGAACAGGTTCATATCTGGAACATCAACAACGGCGAACGTTTCATCACCTACGCCATCCGCGGCGAACGCGGCTCGGGCATCATCTCGGTCAACGGCTCGGCCGCACGCCGCGCCGCCGTGGGCGACCTGCTGATCATCGCGGCCTTCGCCCAGGTGCCGGAAGAACAATGCAAGGGTTTCCAGCCCAAGCTGGTCTTCGTCGACGACCAGAACCGCATCAAGGAACAGCGCAGCCACATCCCCGTGCAGGAAGCCTCGCATGTACCCGTGCACGCCGATCACCACGGTGGCGACAGCGCCTGAAGCAAGGAGTCCGACATGAGCATGACCACCGAACAAACCATCACCCTGCACCGCCCCAAGGCGGCAGCACCCGCAGCAGCCCCCAAGGCCGAACGCTGGAGCGTGGACGCCATCGAGGCCCTGTTCAAGCTGCCCTTCCCCGAGCTGCTGTTCCGCGCCCAGACGGTGCACCGCGAGCACTTCGACCCGACCCAGGTCGAGTTCGCCACCTTGCTGTCCGTCAAGACCGGCGGCTGCTCGGAAGACTGCGGCTACTGCCCGCAATCGGCGTCCTTCGAGACCGGCGTGAAAGCTTCCAAGCTCATGGAACTGGAAGAAGTGCTGTTTGCAGCACAGCGTGCCAAGGACGCCGGCGCCACCCGCTTCTGCATGGGTGCGGCCTGGCGCGAGCCCAAGGACCGCGACATCGAGAAGGTGGCCGAACTGGTGCGCGGCGTGAAAGACCTGGGGCTGGAGACTTGCGCCACCCTGGGCATGTTGAACGAAGGCCACGCCGAACAACTGGCCGAGGCCGGGCTGGACTTCTACAACCACAACCTCGACACCGCCCCCGACTTCTACGGCGACATCATCACCACCCGCGTCTACCAGGACCGCCTGGACACGCTGGCGCGCGTGCGCGGCGCCGGTGTCAAGGTCTGCTCCGGCGGCATCGTCGGCATGGGTGAGAACCACCGCCAGCGCGCCGGCCTCATCGCCGAGTTGGCCAACCTCAACCCCTATCCCGAATCCGTGCCCATCAACAACCTGGTGCGCGTGGAAGGCACGCCCCTGGCCAACCAGGCGCCGCTCGATCCCTTCGAGTTCGTGCGCATGATCGCCGTGGCCCGCATCACCATGCCGAAAGCGCGCGTGCGCCTGTCGGCCGGCCGCCAGCAGATGGGCGAGGCCATCCAGGCCCTGTGTTTTCTGGCCGGCGCCAATTCCATCTTCTACGGCGACAAGCTGCTGGTGACCGGCAATCCGGACACCGAAGCCGACGTGCAACTGCTGCAGCGCCTGGGCATGAGCCCAGCCCAGCAGCCGCCCGGCAAGACCTGACCCCACCCCGCGACTTCTGGAGACCACCGTGAGCGACCCGACCTCCACCCCCAACAGCGGCGCCTCCCCCTACGGCACGCTGCCCCCGGCCTCGGCGCCGGCCACACGCAAGCCCATCAGCCTGCCGCGCCTGCTGGAAATGCATGCGCGCGGCGAGAAGATCACCATGCTGACCGCCTACGACGCCACCTTCGCGGCCACGGCCGACGCGGCTGGCGTGGAGTGCATCCTGATCGGCGACTCGCTGGGCATGGTCTGCCAGGGCCTGAGCAGCACCGTGGGCGTGTCGCTGGAGACCATGCGCTACCACGTGGAGAGCGTCACACGCGGCGTGCGGCGTGTGCAGGGCACGGCGTGGATCATCGGCGACATGCCCTACGGCACCTTCCATGAATCGAAGGAGCAGGCCTTTCGCAACGCCGCCGTGCTGATGCAGGCCGGCGCCCACATGGTCAAGATCGAAGGCGGTGGCTGGACGGCCGAAATCGTGCGCTTCCTGGTGGAACGCGGCATTCCCGTCTGCGCCCACCTGGGCCTGACACCGCAGACCGTGCACGCCCTGGGCGGCTACCGTGTACAGGGCCGCGGCGACGAAGCCGCCGCCACGCTCAAGCGCCACGCGCTAGAGTTGCAGGACGCCGGCGCCAGCCTGCTGGTGCTGGAGATGGTGCCCGCAGCCCTCTCGGCCGACGTCACCCAAGCCCTGCCCCGCTGCGCCACCATCGGCATCGGTGCCGGCGTGGATTGCGCGGGCCAGGTGCTGGTACTGCACGACATGCTGGGCATGAACCTGGGCAAGATGGCCAAGTTCGTGCACAACTTCATGGCCGATGCCGGCAGCGTGCGCGGCGCCATGGAAGCCTACGTGAAGGCGGTCAAGGAAGGCAGCTTCCCGGTCAACGCCCAGCACGCCTGGTGAAGACGTGTCGATGAAAGTCATCCATACCATTGCCGAGCTGCGCGCGCACCTCGCCAACTACAAGCGCCCGGCCTTCGTGCCCACCATGGGCAACCTGCACGAAGGCCACATCGCCTTGGTCAAGCAGGCCAAGCCCCTGGGCGATGTCACGGTGGTCAGCATCTTCGTCAACCGCCTGCAGTTCCTGCCGCACGAAGATTTCGGTACGTACC
Organism: uncultured Hylemonella sp.; assembly: GCA_963512455.1. Classification (GTDB taxonomy): domain Bacteria; phylum Pseudomonadota; class Gammaproteobacteria; order Burkholderiales; family Burkholderiaceae_C; genus Hylemonella. The sequence goes on from CAUPMJ010000002.1 coordinate 393,871, forward strand.
CGCGCACGCTGGACGCTGATTGCGCCAAGCTGGAGGCCGCCGGTTGCGACGTGGTCTTCGCGCCCAGCGAGGCCGAGCTCTACCCCGAGCCGCAGGGCTACAAGGTGCAGCCGCCGGCCGAGCTGGCCGACATCCTGGAAGGCCACTTCCGCCCCGGCTTCTTCATCGGCGTGTGCACCGTGGTGCTCAAGCTTTTCAACTGCGTGCAGCCGCGGGTGGCCCTGTTCGGCGCCAAGGATTACCAGCAGCAGATGGTGATTCGTCGCATGGTGGTCCAGCTGGCCCTGCCCATTGAGATCGTCACCGGAGCGACGCTGCGCGCCGAAGACGGCCTGGCCCTCTCCTCGCGCAACGGCTACCTGAGCGCGTCGGAACGCGCCGAGGCCGTGCAGCTCTCGCGCACCCTCAAGAGCATGATCGCCACGCTGCGCGCAGGCGAACACAACATCGCCGCCATCGAACAGCATGCCATGCACACCCTGGCCCAGCGCGGCTGGAAACCCGACTACCTGACCGTGCGCCGCCGTCACGACCTGCAGCCCCCGCAGGCTGAGGATCTGACGCACGCCGACCGCCTCGTCGTGCTTGGCGCCGCCAAGCTGGGTACAACCAGATTGATTGACAACATCGAGGTGTAAACCTCGATGTTGCGGCGCAGACTAACAAACCCGCAGGGTTTTTTAGTCGAAGCCTCAATCGTCTGAGACTTCCAGATTGCGCCGCAGACCGAGCCGGCGTACTACCGGCGAGTTGTGCACTTTTCACACCAATGTCATCGGCGGCAGCGGCCCGGCCTGGACACTGCCGGCCTTCCACGCCAGAATTTGCCCTGCACGCGGCAGCGCCTGCTGGGAGCGCTGCATCACCAAGAGCACATACAAGGAGACACATATCATGGCGCTCATGCCCTGGAATGACGAACTGGCACTCGGGATCGCATCCATCGACGCGCAGCACCGCGACTTGCTGGACCGCGTCAACCTCCTGCACGACCTATTGGGAAATCCCAAGGCTGCCGGCGACATCCTTGAAGACCTGGTGGATGCCACCATGAATCACTTCATCGCCGAGGAAGACCTGCTCAAGCGCCATGGTTACGCCGATGCCGACGAACATACGCAAGCGCACAGCGCCTACAGCAGCGCGCTCGTCCAGCACCTCGACCAGCTCCAGGCCGGTACCGCAAGCTTCAGCCAGGCCAACGTGTCGGCTTTGATGGACGGCCTGACCCGGCACATCCAGGCGGACGACAAGGCCTGCGTCGCCTTCCTCAAGTCCAAGGGCGAGAAATAGAGCGCAGGCTGGCCCGGCATCTCCAGCCTCGGGCCACGCTTGGTCCGGCGCCGCCTATCCGATAAGCTTGCTCCGGCGCATCCATTGCGCAGGAGGCAGTCATGCACATCGGTGTCCCCCGGGAAATCAAGAACCACGAATACCGCGTCGGCCTGACGCCGGCGAGCGTGCGCGAGTTGTGCGCACATGGACACCAGGTCCTGGTGCAGAGCGGCGCCGGCACCGCCATCGGCCTCGCCGACGTGGACTACCGCGCCGCCGGCGCCACGCTGCTGCCCGATGCGGCCAGCGTTTACGCGCAGGCCGAGATGATCGTCAAGGTCAAGGAGCCGCAGCCCTCTGAAGTGGCCCTGCTGCGGCCAGGCCAGATCCTCTACACCTACCTGCACCTGGCGCCGGATCCGGCGCTCACCGCGGCTCTGCTCAGGACCGGCGCAGTGTGCATTGCCTACGAGACCATCACCGGCCCCGGCCACACCCTGCCGCTGCTGGCGCCCATGAGCGAAGTGGCCGGGCGCATGGCAGTGCAGGTGGGCGCGCACCACCTGGAGAAATCGCAAGGCGGCATGGGCGTGCTGCTGGGTGGGGTACCGGGTGTACCGGCCGCGCACGTGGTGATCCTCGGGGCCGGCGCCGTGGGCGCCAACGCCGCACAGATTGCCGTGGGCATGGGCGCGCGTGTCACCGTACTCAACCGCGGTGTGGACAAACTGCGTGCGCTGGACCACCAATACGGCAACCGCATCCAGACCCTGCAGGCCAGCGGGCACAACATCGAGCAGGCCGTGCTCGACGCCGACCTCGTCATCGGCAGCGCGCTGGTGGCCGGCGCCTCCGCGCCCAAACTCGTGAGCCGCGCACTCGTGAGCCGCATGAAAAAGGGCTCGGTGGTCGTGGACGTGGCCATCGACCAGGGCGGCTGCTTCGAAACCTCCCGCCCCACCACGCACGCCGAGCCGACCTACGTCGTGGACGGCGTGGTGCACTACTGCGTGGCCAATATGCCGGGCAATGTGGCGCGCACCTCCACCTTCGCGCTCAACAACGCCACCCTGCCTCACGCGCTGGCGCTGGCCGACCAGGGCTGGCAGCAGGCCATGCGCGCGGACCCGCACCTGCGCCACGGCCTGAATATCGCCCGGGGCCAGGTCACGCATGCTGCGGTGGCCCAGGCGCTTGGCCTGGCCTGCGTGCCGGCGGATCAGTTGCTTGGCTAGCCCGCGCCCGCCGGCCGTCGGCGGGGATGCCGCCCGGGACAGTTGCCATGCGCCACGAAGATGGTGCCCATGACCAGCGTGTCCACTTCCAGCGGCACGCCGCGATCCTGCAACGGCATCCAGGGCGCCTGCAGTCCCTCGTAGTGCGTGACCGACTGCGCCATGTACAGCCCGACCAGCGCATTCCAGGGCGCCAGCCCAGGCGCAGTCCATTTGAGCCCGGTCACCGCGATGCGCGCACCGGGCCGCAGATGGCGCAACAAGTGGTCCAGTGCCACCGGACTTTGCAGGATGTCGTGTGTGAAGTGCAGCAGCACCGCATCGGCCTGCCGCGGCAGCAGCGCGACCTCGGCGGCGGCACACTGGAGCGCCACGTTGCCCCAACCCGCGCGCTGCAGGCGCAGGCGCGCAAGCGCCAGCATCTCCGAACTCTGGTCCACGCCGACCACACGCCCGCCCGGCCCCACCGCCTCGCGCAGCAGCGGCAGGCTCATGCCCGTGCCGCAGCCCAGATCCAGCACGCAATCGCCCGGGCGCAGCTGCAGGTGGTCCACCGCGATGCGGCGGATGAACTCGTAGGGGGCGAGTTGCAACTCGTAACTGCTGGCGCGCCAGCCATACAGCGCGCGGGCCGCCGCATGGTCGTCCTCGGGCTGTTCCCCGGGTCGTGTCTCCTTGCGCATCGCTGTCTCCTCGCGATAGGGAAGCCGGCCGCAGCGGCCCGCACCTGCAGCGCAGGGTACTCCCTTTTGCGCTGGCAAAGACTGACACCCGAGCGCGCCGAGGGGGCTCTCGGCGCCCCTTGGATGTTCAACCCGCCGGCTGCGTCGTCGGCGCGGACGACGGCCCCCGTAACGGCTGCCGCTGCCGCGCCCGGCGCTTCTTGATCCAGATCAGAACGCCCGTCGCGCTGAGCACGGCCACGGCGATGCCGCAGAGCGAAACCAGGATGCGGCCGGGGATGCCGATGATGCGGCCTGAATGCAGGGGAAACATCGCCTGCAGGAAGATGTCGCCCGCGCTGCCCCGGCCCGGCACGTCGGCACCGACCGGCTCGCCCGTGTGCATGTCGAAGTAGAGCCAGGGATTGCCGAGGCCGCCGTCGCCATGGCTGTTGTCGCCCTCGAACAGGCCCACGCCGTAGACGCCGAAGGACGATGCAAGGAAGACCGCGCCGGCCGGTGCCTCCAGACCCAGCACCCGCGCCTGCTGCCGGGCACGCTCGATCAGCACGGGGATGGCGAGCCGCGGCTGCGCCACTTGCTCCGGCGCGACCGGCGCGCGCGTGGCAAACGGTGACGGCGTCAGTCCGCAGAACCAGGACACGACAGGGCGCATGACCTGCTCTTTCAGATTCATGGAGACCGAGGTCACGGCCAGCATGAGCAGCAGCCCGAAGATCCAGACCCCGCCCGAACGGTGCAAGTCGAAAAGGCGCCGGTAGCCGCCGGCCTTCCAGCGGAAGGCGAAAGACTGTCGCCAGGCCGCGAAGCTGGGAAAGGAGATCCAGAGGGCGATCAGCGTGTCCAGCACCCAGACCATGGCCACGATACCCATGAAGAGCACACCCAGCTCCACGCCCCAGGCCTCTGGAAGATGCAGGCTGTAGTGCAGCTTGTAGAGGAAGGGCAGCAGGTTTTCCCGGTCCAGCGCCACCTTGCCCCACTCACGCCGGCCCAGCACCTCACCGCTCACGGGATCCAGTGCCACCTGGTTGTAGCCCAGCGCCTGCAGGCGCCCGGTCGCCGGATCCACACGCGGCTCGACCATCACGAGCAGGCTGTGGCCGGGCTCGGTACGCAAGGGGAAATAGCGCACGCGCAGACGGGGCTCCGCGGCCTCGAGGCCCGCGACCAGGGCGACCGGATCGCGCGCCTCGCCCGCCGTGCTGCGCGCCTGGTAGAGCTGCGGGTTGAGCCATTCGTCGAGCTCGTGGTCCCAGGAGATGACGGCGCCGGTCGCGCCGGCCACGAAGAGGAACAGGGCCGTCGCCAGCCCGAACCAGCGGTGCAGCAAGACCAGTACGGAACGCATCCCTGTTTCTCCGTCAGTACGTCCAGTTCAGCGCCACGCTGGCGTTGCGCGGCGCGCCGTAGGTGCCCTGGCCGTTGGAGCTGGCCCACATCAGGCTGCCGACGTACTTCTGGTCGCCCACGTTGTTCAGGTTGACGCTGGCGTTGAGCTTCCTGCTGAAGTCGTAGCGCGCCATCAGGTTGAGCAGCGCATAGGCCTGCTGACGGATCTCGGCGCCGTTGTATCTGGCATAGATATCGCTCTGCCAGCTCAGGTTGCCGCCCACCTTGAGCTGCTCCATGCCGGGCACGCGGTAGGTGCTGGTCAGGCGCAGCAACTGGCGCGGCACGTAGCTGCGGGCTTCCCTACCCTGCGTGTCCTTCAGGCTGAGCTGCGTGTAACTCAGGCCGGCCTGCAGACGCGGGCTGAGTTGGCCGGAGACGTCGGCCTGCAGACCTTCGGAGATGGCATCGATGCCGCGGTAGTAGGTGGTCGCGCCGATGGTGCCCGCCGCTTCGGCCAGGTTGCGCTGCTCGCTGCGGAACAGGGCCACCGAGGCATTGGCCTTCCTGTCGAAAAACTCACTCTTCAGGCCAACTTCGAAGCTGTTGCCCTCCACCGGCTTGAGCGCCGCGCCACCGGCATCCACCTGGTGCTGCGGGTTGAAGATCTCGGCGTAGCTGCCATAGGCCGAGAGCGTGGGCGTCAGGTCATAGACGGCGCCGGCATAGGGCGTGGTCCGGCTTGCGTTGACCGCGCGGCTGACGCCGTAGGCCTTGCCTGCCACCTCCGAGCTCGTGTGGCGCAGGCCGCCGATCAACTTGAGCCGGTCGCTGATGTTCAGGCGCGTGGCAGCGTAGGCACTGCGGCGGTCTTCCTTGAAGGTGCTGCCATCGACCGAAGCCGTGAAGCTCGGGATCGGGTACTCACCCGTCCAGTTCTCCAGCGCCGGCAGGGCCGTGCCTATGCCCACGCCGTAGTTGGACACCTCGCTGATGTCGGCGCGCGCCTGGCCCAGGCCCACGCTCAGCTCATGCTTGCGGCCCGCCAGCGTGTACTGCCCGCTGGCCGACAGGTCCAGCACGTCCTGCTTGTTTTTCATCGCGTAAAGCGAGGGATAGCTGGACAGCCCCAGGCCCGTGCTCGCGTTGGGCTGACCATAGGCGTAGAAGAGCGCGCCCTCGTTGGGCCGCTCGGTGTGCGTGTACACGGCCTTGCCGGTCCAGCCCCCGCCCAGCTCCTGGGTCAGCTCGGCAAAACTGCTGCGCACCGTGGTGTTCCAGTAGGACCAGTTGGCCGCGGTGCTGGTGGAGACCGGGTAGCTGGTCGGCGTGCCGTTCGAATAGGCCAGCGGCAGCGCCCCCCACATGGCGCCCTGGGCCTTGTTTTCCTGCTGCGTGTGCCCCAGAGCCAGGCGCGTGCTGTCGCTCAGGTCGGCCTCGATGACGCCGTAGAACACCGTCTTGTCGTGGCTGTATCGATCGACGTAGGACTTGCCGGTGTCGCGGGCCACCACCAGGCGGGCGCGCACGCTCCCGTCCGCATTGAGCGGCGTCGAGATGTCGCCGTCGAGCCGGGTGCGGTTCCACGAGCCGACCTTGACCCCGGCCGAGGCCGCGAAATCGCGCGTGGGCCGCTTGCGCACGAAGTTGATGCTGGCCGAGGGGTAGCCCGTGCCCGTGGCCAGGCCGTTGGCGCCGTAGACCGCGTCGATGCGGTCGTAGATGGCGGTGTCCAGGTCGCCATCGACCTGGCCATGGGTCATGGGCATGCCCACGCCATCGACCATGAAGTTGGTCACGTCAAAACCGCGCGCCGTGTAATAGGTGCGGTCGGTCTCGACCTTCTCGACGACCACACCCGAGGTCGCAGCCAGCGCATCGTTCACGCTGTTGAGCTTGAAGTCGTCCATCTGGCTCCGCGTGATGACCGAGACGGTCTGCGGCGTCTCGCGCAGGCTCAGGTTCAGGCCGGTGGCCGAACGGCTCTTGCGGGTGGTGTAGAGCCCGCTCTCCTGGGTGCTGGGCTGGTAGTCGGACGCGCCCCGAACGGTAACGGCGTCCAGGCTGGCTTCGGGGGGCCGGGTGGTGGCCTCATCGGCCGCGTAGGCGCTGGCAGCACACAGGGCACTGATCAGGAAAGCAAGGGGGTGCAGTCGCAGGGACTGCGGGCAGTGAGCTCGGCGGCGCATGGATAACTCCGGTTAGCGCTGGCTGGCTGCCTTGGGTCCTCCCTAGGTTGCTGGCTGGTTGATAAGAATCCACATCTTATCAGGAATAATTCTCATTTGCATCCACTACCCTGTTCAGGGCGGGGGGGCGGCGCCCCGGCCTATCGCAAAAAGGCCTGCGCTGCTGCCAGCGTGGCCGCCGGGTCTTCCTCCTGCGGCACGTGGCCCAGCTGCTCGAACATCACCAGCTTCGAACCGGCGATGTCGGCCGCAAAACGCTGCGCGTAGGCCGGCGGGATCAGCCGGTCCTGCCCGCCCCAGAGGATGAGCGTGGGCAGCTTGAGGGGCTTGATGTCCGCCTCGCGCCCCGTGTCGCGCTGCGACAGGCGCTTGCGCAGGGCGGCCCGGTTGCCTTCGCGCCGGGCGATGTCGGTGTACAGCGCCACCAGCTCGGGCGTGACGCGTGCCGGGTCGCCGTAGACGTTGCGCACCGACTTCTCGATCAGGCCCGGCGGCAGCACGTTGGCCATAAGGCTGCGCAGGCCCGGTGCGCCGGCCACGCGGAAACCCAGGGGGATGGAAACGGACTCGATGCGGTAACCCGCAGAGTCCACCAGGATCAGGCGGTCCACGCGCTGCGGCAGCGCATGCGCCACGGCCCAGGCCACCTCACCCCCCAGGGAGTTGCCGGCGATCACAAACCGCTGCACGCCCAGCTTGTCCATCAGTGCCGTGACAAAGCGGACATAGACATCCATGGAATAGTCGTTGGCCGCGTTCGGGCCGGTCAGGCCGAAACCCGGCAGGTCGAAGCGGATCACACGGCGCGTTTTCTTCAGCTCACCGGCCCAGCCCTCCCAGGTGTGCAGGCTGGCCGCGGTGCCGTGCACCAGCACGATGGGCAGCAGATCGGTGCGCGGGCCTTCGTCGCGCACATGCACCTGCAGGCCGTCCACATCGATGAACTGCGAAGGCGGCGTGGCCCAGCGGGCCTTGAGCTGCTCCACCGGAATGTCGGGCGCCCAGGACCAGGCGATGAAGGCACCCACCAGCAGGACAAAAGCCAGGACGATGTAAGCCAGGATGCGCAGGATGATTTTCATGGAGAGTGTCGAGGTAGTGGGCTGGGGGCAGTCTAGCCCCCACGCCCCCTACCCGCTGTCAAGCACCGGACAGGTTCTTGAAGATATGCCGCGCCAGCGCCCGCCAGAAATCCGCCCCCGAGTGCTCACGCGCAATCGCCGACACGTCGGCATAACCCTTGTGCAGGATGACGGCGATGATCAGCACCAGCAGCCCGATGGCGACGATCTGCAACACTGTCTTGAAGATCGCGTCGGCGCGTGTGCTCATGCGGCCACCCGGGCGCCGTGCTCGGCCAGCAGCTCGCGCAGCACGGAGCGGTGGCAATGCGCCTCGTCCTCGCAATAACAGCCCACGGAGAAATGGCTCTGCTGCGAGAGCGCGGCCAGCAGGCTCAGCGCGTGGCTGGCCTCGGGTGCGCCCATCTCCTTGCGGTAACGCTGGGTGAACGCCTTCCACTGCGCGGGGGTCTCGGCTTCCTGCCCCAGCTTCATGGTCTCCACGCTGGGCGCCAGGTTGGGGAACCAGACGTCGTACCAGTTCTGGCGCGCGAACTCGGTCTTGGGCACCCCCCGTGGCGGGCGGCGCACGGTGCCGATGCGGGTGCCTTCATCGGGCAGGCGCGGACTGCCCAGGCGGACGATGTGAACGGTCATGACTGGCTCTCCTCCGGCTGATCCTTGCAGTAAGCCTGCATCCTAATAGGGCGTGCCGTCCTTGTGCACGAACTTCCACTGCCCATCGACCAGCAGGGCCTGGAGGTCATCGTCCGGGTAGCTGCCCTGGTCGCCGGGTGTCCGGTCACCGACTTCAAGGTAAACCACCTCTTCCGATGTGTCATTGATCAGGCGGTGCCCATTACCCGTCCCCGCCTTGAAACCCGCGCACATGCCGGGCGACAGGGGCGTGAGCCCTTCATCGGTGTGCAGCGTGGGGTTCCCTTGCAGGATGTAGATGAACTCGTCCTGTCTGGTATGCGCGTGCCGCAGCGCCGAAACGGCGCCGGGCGCCAGGCGCGTGAGGTTGACGCCGAAGTTGCCCAGGCCGAAAAGATCACCGAGCGGCTGTTTCTGCCGGCCGACCATCCGCGAGGCAAAGGGCTCAGGATAGTTGGAGGGTTTCACACGCCCCGGTGCGTCAGAGGCACGGATGGCGGTCGGATAGGTGTTCTTGCTCATGTGTGTCCGTTCAACAGGGCAAACTCGAAAGGAAATCGCGGCAGCGACCTCGCGGTCATCGCATGGGCTGCCGGATGATGGTTTTCCACTTCGCGGGATCGGCGCGCCGCATGTCCGTCAGGTAGATCTCATGGTGCTTGCCGGCCAGGGCCGCCCGGGCCTTGATGAAGGCGTGCAGGCGTTCAATCGTGGGCCCCTCTTCGGTGTAGGGGCCGACGTGCAGGATTTGCGCACAAGCCCCCTCAGCGTAGGTTTCCAGGCGCAGCCGGTCGATCGCGGGCGGAGATTTCTTCTTGCGGACTTCGGCGATGGCCGCCGCAATGAGTTCGCTGGAAACAAACGCTGGCTGCATGATCATCATGGTCCACTTCCAGCGGGACCTATCGTTGGTGATGAAGGCCGACATGTCATCGGCCCACCACAGCCCTTCGAGCGGCATGACCGCGTAGTCCGTCGCTTGAGGCCCCTTCTTGACCATGAACTTGGCCGTGTAGGCCACGGAATACAGCGCCTCGATGGCTTGCGCGTATTCCGGGCTAGTATTTGGATCGCCCTGCCCATCGACCATGAGGTAGGTAAGCGCCGGCACATCCACCTGCACCACGTCCTTCGCTGAGGCCTGGTACAGCTGCTTCAGCTCCTTCTTCAAATCGATCTTCGTCATCACGGGGCCTAGCGGCGGTTAACGTTGGAGGGCAGTGGGCGCCGAAGGCAATCCGCGCTTGACCGAATTGCCAGCCTTCATCATCGCCAACGCCTGGGCACCTTGATGGATACCGGTGCAGACTTGTTCTTGGCGCTGTGGGGTATCTGATTGGCTACGCTGAATGCGATGCCCTCGAATACAAACCCGAGAAATGCAAAAACTCCACCCGCGATGCTTGCCGCAGCGATGACATAAAAAAACACCGCGGCAACAAGACATGAAATTCCGATAACGTGAAGCGATTTCATCGCTGACTAACGTCGAAGTTCAGGGGTGCGTCGCCGATAGGCCGAGCGTCCCCAGCAACGCTGGGTTAGGCCGCGACGGCACAATGTTGATACATTTCTTATACCGGTGGCCGCAATGCCATATCCGACCATACAACGGTGCCCGCGAAATTTGGTGCATAGCTATTAATGGTGGTTTGAACGGTATCGAAGAAAGAGTCCTTCGCTTCTGGGTGAACTCTAACTGACTCAATAAGCCGTTCAAAATCGAAATCCAGTCGCACGCCAGGTGTCGCTCCTGCTTCATCATTCTCGTCGTGGAAGACTATTCGTACCTCTTCCTCATATGCGAACATCGGACGTTTCTTCGTGACTAAGTCCATATGAGTGGGTGTTGTTCTGTTGCTCCCGGGAGCCGGGTAGGTAACCGGGTGCAACGGATATCGACCACCAATTTGTTCCAATTTTTCATACGTCGTTTGTAGTGCGACGCCGTCGGAATTCTCACAGTAGATTTTCCATAATGCATTCGACTCATGCGGAGATCTATTCCAACAACTAATGAATGTCTTTCTTCTCCACAACCCGATAATTCGTTGCGCTCTCTCTTTTGCTGTTTCCCTTGGTGCTTCATCATTAAGAGAAATAGGATGGCGATCGATTACGTGTTGAAGCTGCTCTCCAGAAAGACTGATTTCCCAAGGATCACCAAGCAAATCAGCGCGACAAAGCCATAGGCACTTATTCTGAATAGCCCACACAAACTTGGCAAAGCTCATATAGCGCCATACACGCGTGTGGCCCAGTTCGTTCATAGCGGCCTAACGTTGGAGTTGACCGGCGCGCAGCTGCATTGCGCCGCGAGACGTATGCTTCCGCGCACGGCTCGCGGCGCAATGCAGTTGCGCGTCCGTGTCGAACGACTTGTTAGCGGGCACGGGGAGGTGCGCTGATTCTGACCCACTTGCCGTCCTCCAGACGCTCGAGCTCGCCCCATTCGGGAGAGCCGTCCTGTCTTCCCACGATTCTGACTGGCGCGATCCAGTCATGTTGGCACCCTGGAAGTGGATCGCCAATGTCATTCCAGTCTCCTCTCGCGATTCCAAACTGTTCCGTGCAGGCCGCGAATGCGTCTTCCGGAGATTCATACCACTCGTCCCCGGTCGCCGAGCCATCTTCATCTGTCGCGCAGGGAAAAACATATGTGCCGTCTTCGCATGAGTAGAGGATGCACCGAACCACGCCGGTGCCTTGTTTTCGAACGTTCGCCAGGAGCCTCATGTCTTTGTGCGCGCTAACTTGATATAGGCCGCAAATCTGTCGGCATAACAAAGCTCATGGCTCCTCCCGTCTTGCGTTGTAAGTGGCTGATTTATATCAGCCTTCTCCGGTTTCGCCCAGTCAGCCAGACCATGAACAAAACCACCAAACCCGGCAAACCTGTCGTATGAACAAGGTTGCGGTGCCTCGCAGAATGTCCAACCGATTCAAGGACTTGCCGACGTATGTTCTTTTATGCCGGGAATGAACAGCGCCGTCAAACCCGGCGCAGCAGATGGGCGTGTACCGCACCCGCCTTCAGATGCCGGTACAGCACGAGCCCCAGCGGCGCCAGCTGCTCTTCACCCCAGGCACTCGGCGCTTCCAGGTAGATGTAGCCACCCGGCGCCACGGCGCGCGCGGCGGCCTGCAAGGCCGGCTCGAACAGGTTCGCGTCAAAGGGCGGGTCGAGAAAAACCAGGTCGGCACTGGCGGCGGGCCAAGCCTTCAGCGTCGCGATGCCTTCGCCGCGCTGTACCTGCACAGCGCCTGCCTGCAGTTGCTCCTTGCTCTTGCGGAGTTGCGCCGCCAGGGTGCTGTCCTGCTCCACCAGTGTCACCTCTTTCGCGCCGCGGGAGGCGGCTTCGAAGCCGAGGGCACCAGTGCCGGCAAACACATCGACGCAGCGCCAGCCCATGAGGTCCTGGCCCAGCCAGTTGAAGAGGGTTTCGCGCACGCGGTCGGGCGTGGGACGCAGGCCGGGTTTATCGGCCACGGGTAGCTTGCTGCGTTTCCACTGGCCGCCGATGATGCGCACCTCGCCGGCAGGGCGGGCGGGCGTCTTGGGTGCGGGCTTCGCGGCAGTTTTGGTAGCCGGTTTTTTACTTGCCATCACGGCCTCCCACCACCACGGTCACCATGCGTTCGGGCTGCAGCTTGCGCGCAAAGGCGGCCCGGATGTCGGCCACCGTCACCTTGGCCACCTGCTGAGTCCAGGTGTCGAGGTAGTCGAGCGGCAGGTTGTGGGCGGCGATGTTGGCCACGTTGTCCAGCAGCTTGCGGTTGTTGTCGATGCGCAGGGCGAAGCCGCCCATCAGGTTGTCCTTGGCGGCTTTCAGCTCGGCTGGTGTGGGCCCGTCGGCGACAAAACGGCGCAGCACCTCGCGTGCCACCTGCACGGCCTGCGCGGCCTGGTCGGGCCGGGTCTGCAGGCCGATGGTGAAAGCGCCGGCGTGCAGGCCGGGGGCGAAGTAGCTGTAGACGCTGTAACTCAGGCCGCGTTTCTCGCGCACCTCTTCCGTGAGGCGCGAGACAAAACCGCCGCCGCCCAGGATGTAGTTGCCCACGGTCAGGGTGAAGAAGTCCGGGTCGTCGCGTTTGAAGCCGGGCTGGCCGATCAGCACGTGGGCCTGCGCGGAATCGAAGGGAATGTGCTTTTCCACGGCGGCGCTCAGCGGCTGCACCTCGGCCACCGGGGGCAGCGCTTCGCAGGCAGCCGCGGGCAGGCGCGCGAGCAGCTGCGTGACCAGTGCGTCGGCCTGCGCGCGCGTGACGGCGCCCACGATGCTCACCCTGGCGCGGCAGGGCTTGAGGTAACGCGCGTGCCAGGCCTGCATGTCGGCCACGCTGATGCGTGCCAGGGTCTGCTCGTTGGTGTCATTCCCATAGGGATGGCTGCCGTACACGGCCTGGTTGAAGGTGCGGCCGGCGATGGTGGCCGGGCGGGTGTTGGCTTCGCGCAGTGCGGCCACAGTGCGCTCGCGCTCGCGCGTCCACACGGCTGCCGGGTAAGCGGGCTCGGCCAGCTGGCGTGCCGCCAGGGCCGCGGCGCGGGCCAGCAGGTCGGGGTAGGTCAGCGAGCGCAGGGAGAAACTCACGCGGTCACCGCCATCGCTGCCACCGAAGGAGGCGCCGAGATCGGCCCAGGCTTCGCCGAGGGCGTTTTCATCCAGTGCGGGATCGCTGCCGTTGGTGCGGATGCCCTTGCTCATCAGACCCACGCTCGCCGCCGTCAGGCCGGCCTGGGCGGCCGGGTCGCGGCGGCCGCCGGCGTCGAACTCGATGCGCACGTCCACCATGGGCACGGTGGGGCTCTCCACCAGCCAGACACCGGCGCCGCTGGGCTGGGTCCAGTGCTGGATGGGAATGCCGGCCTGGGCCAGGCCCGCCAGACCGAAGAGCAAGGCACCAGCTACATTTTTGATAGCAATCATTTGAACTTTCATGGTTGCCACATTAATGACGGCTGCCGGCGGCGGGCTGGCGGCGCGGGCGGTTGGGGTCGGGTGGCTGGGGCAGCAGATGCGCCACGGTGAGCTGGTCCTCACCGAAATAACGCGCGGCCACCGCCTGCACCTGGGCTGCGGTGACACCGCGCAGGCGCGCCAGCAGCTGGTCGTTGGTGTCCAGCGGCAGGCCCAGCACCCAGTAGGTGCCAATCTCGCGCGCCTGGTTGAAGAGCGAGTCGCGTTTGTAGACCTCGCTGGCGATCCATTGGGTCTTCACACGCTCCAGCTCGGCGGCGCTGATGCCTTCGCGGGCCACACGGGCCACCTGCTCGCGCAGTGCAGCCTCCACCTGGGCGGCCGTCTTGCCCGGGGCGGGCACACCGTCGAGCACGAACATCTGCGGGCCACGGCCCATCAGGCCGTTGCTGGCGCCCGCGCTGTCGGCCACGCGTTCGCTGCCCTGGGTGAGTGCACGTTCCAGGCGCGCGCCGCTGTAGCCGTCGAGCACGGCAGCCAGCACGGTCAGGGCCAGGGCATCGTCATAGGCCGGGTCGGACTGGCTCAGCGAGCGCAGGCCCGGTACCTTGTAGGCCAGGCTCACATAGGCTTGCTCGGCCGGCGCCTTCACCTCCACACGGCGCAGGCCGGCCTGCTGCGGTTCGGTGCGCGGCTTGCGCGCAGGCACGGCACGCGGCGCGATGCGGCCATAGTGTTTCTCGGCCAGACGCCTGACCTGGGCGGCGTCCACGTCGCCCACCACCACCACCACGGCATTGGCCGGCACGTACCACTTCCTGTAGAACTCGCGTGCGTCGTCGGGGGTCATGCTCTCCAGATCGCTCATCCAGCCGACGATGGGGCGGCGGTAGGGCGAGGCCGTGTAGGCCGTGGCGTTGAGCGTTTCATACAGCAGGGCGCGCGGGTTGTCTTCGGTGCGCATGCGCCGCTCTTCCTTGACCACCTCGATTTCCTTCTTGAACTCGGCGTCGACCCAGCGGTTGTTGGCAAAACGGTCGGCCTCCAGCTTCATCACGTCTTCCAGGCGGGTGGCCGGGATCTGCTGGAAATAACCGGTGTAGTCCGTGCTGGTGAAGGCGTTCTCGCGCCCGCCCAGCGCCGCCACACGGCGCGAGAACTCGCCAGCCTTGAGCGTGCGCGTGCCCTTGAACAGCATGTGCTCCAGTACGTGGGCCACGCCGCTGCTGCCGTCCACCTCGTCCATGGAGCCCACACGCACCCAGACCATGTGCACGGCCGTGGGGGCGCGCCGGTCGGGCTGGACGATGAGCGTCATGCCGTTTTCCAGGGTGTATTGCTGAGCGCGTGGCTGCGCCAGGACTGGGGCCGCCAGCAGGGCAAAGAGGACCAGAAGGAGGGGTGTGTAGCGTTTCATAGAATGCTCTGATTCTATGAACCCAAGATATGTTCAGTTTTTTCAAGAAAAAAGCCCCTGCTGAAGCCACTCCCGCCCCTACGGAGCCGGCGCGCCAGGGCTGGCTGGGCAAGTTGCGCGCGGGCCTGCGCAAGACCGGCGCGAGCATCAGCACCGTTTTCACGGGCACGCAGATCGACGATGCGCTCTACGAGCAGCTCGAAGAAGCCCTGCTGCTGGCCGACGCCGGCGTGGCCGCCACGCAGTTCCTGCTGGACGACCTCAAGCGCCGCATCAAGGAAAGCAAGACCACCGAGCCGGCCGCCGTCAAGGGCCTGCTGGTCGATGCCCTGGCCGATCTGCTGGCGCCGCTGGAAAAGACGCTGGCCATCGGCACGCACCAGCCCACGGTGATCATGGTGGCCGGCGTGAATGGCGCGGGCAAGACCACGTCCATCGGCAAGCTCACGCACCACCTCTCCAACGACGGGGCCACGGTGCTGCTGGCGGCGGCCGATACCTTCCGCGCCGCGGCGCGCGAACAGCTCATGGTCTGGGCCGAGCGCAACACGGTGGAGATCGTGCACCAGGCCGGCGGCGACCCGGCCTCGGTCTGTTTCGATGCGGTGAGCGCCGGCAAGGCCCGTGGCAAGGACGTGGTGCTGGTGGACACAGCAGGCCGCCTGCCCACGCAACTGCACCTGATGGAAGAGCTGCGCAAGATCAAGCGTGTGGTGCAGAAGGCCGACGCGACCGCGCCGCACGAGGTGCTGCTGGTGATCGACGGCAACACCGGGCAGAACGCACTGGCCCAGGTGCGCGCCTTCGACGAGGCCCTGGGCCTGACCGGGCTGATCGTCACCAAGCTCGATGGCACGGCCAAGGGCGGCGTGCTGGCGGCGATTGCACGCGAAAAGCCCATCCCGGTTTATTTCATCGGCGTGGGCGAGCAACTCGACGAGCTGGAGACCTTCAAGGCGCGCGAGTTCGCGCAGGCGCTGCTGGACTGAGCATTACTTCACGCTTGGTGCACGTACGCAGCGCCGGCTGGCGCAGAACGGCCTGTCCATGCGTCCACGAGGAGTGACAAACCTTGTAGGATGGGGACGCGAGGCCGAAAATTTTCAAGCCATCCCCCATTGATCGCCCTGCGCAGGAACTCGTC
This sequence comes from uncultured Hylemonella sp., assembly GCA_963512455.1. Taxonomy (GTDB): domain Bacteria; phylum Pseudomonadota; class Gammaproteobacteria; order Burkholderiales; family Burkholderiaceae_C; genus Hylemonella. Next base: position 409,783 of record CAUPMJ010000002.1, read on the forward strand.
GCCGACCGGATATCCTGGCAGCCGACGCTGACCTTCCTGCACTACGCGATTGTCACGATCCTCTCGGGCAGCCTTTGCTTCGGGGCGGTCATCTTCATCCTGCTGCCCCAATACAGCACCCTGGCCTGGGGCCAGCTGGTGATGTCCGCAGTGGCGCTGGTCGGCGCCTGGCTGCTGGGGCGCAAGCAGTACCAGGCCGCCGTGATCTGGATGGCCAGCGGCGTGTGGGTCACGATCACCGGCATCGCCCTGTTCCACGACGGCGTGCGCACGCCGATCTACTTCGCCCACCCCATCGTGGTCATCTTCCTGGGCTGGGTGGTCAGCACGCGCGCCGCCATCGTCACGGTCGTGCTGACCTCGGCCACCACCATCGGCTTCATCGTGGCCGACGCCCTGGGCTGGCTGCCGCCTGCGGCACCGACACCACCACTCCTTTACGGCATCGTGCAGGTCTTCGTGCTCCTGCTCTCCGCGGCCCTGGTCATCTACCTGGTGCAGGCCTACCGCGAGCGGTTGGAGCAGATGCAACGTGCCAGCGACGAGATAGCGCACGCCAACGCGGTGTTGCGGCAGTCCGAGCTGAAGTTCGCTACGGCCTTCGCCTCCAGCCCGGTGGCGGCGTCCATCGCCACTCTGAGCGAGGGCCTCATCATCGAAGTCAACGCCAATTTCGAGCGTGACTTCGGCTGGACCATGGCTGAGCTCAAGGGACGGACCGCCTTGGGCCTGGGTCTGTGGCCCGATGGGCAGCGGCGCCAGCAGTTTGCAGAAATCCTCAACCGTCACGGTCGCACCGTGAACTACGAAACCATCTGGCACCACCGCAATGGCGAACGGCGTAATGTGAGCATCGCGGGCGAGATCATCGAACTCGACGGTGTGCCTTGCATCCTGGCCTACACCACCGACATCACGGCGCGCAAGGCCGCCGAGGAACAGATCCAGCGGCTCGCCTTCTTCGATCCGCTCACCCATCTGCCCAACCGCCGCCTGCTGATGGACCGGCTCGAACAGGCCATCGCCTCCTGCACACGCCACCAGCGCCTGGGCGCGCTGCTCTTCATCGACCTGGACAACTTCAAGACCCTCAACGACAGCTACGGCCACGACAAGGGCGACCTGCTGCTCAAGCAGGTGGGCGCGCGCCTGGTCGAGGGCGTGCGCGACGGCGACACCGTGGCACGGCTGGGGGGTGACGAGTTCGTGGTGATGCTGGAAGACCTCAGCGGCAACGCCATGGAGGCGGCCACCCAGGCCGAAACGGTGGGCCGCAAGATCATGTCCGCGCTCAATGAGAGCTACGACATCCGGCCGCTCAGCGTCCAGAGCACACCCAGCATGGGCATCACGCTGTTCGGCGCACAGCACGAGAACATCGAGGAGCCGATCAAACGCGCCGATCTCGCCATGTACCAGGCCAAAGCAGCCGGCCGCAACACCATCCGCTTCTACGACCCACGCATGCAGGCCATGGTGGCAGAGCGCGCGGCGCTGGAACGCGACCTGCGCCTGGCCTTGCAGCTGAACCAGTTCGTGTTGCACTACCAGCCCCAGGTGCAGCGCGGCGGCCTGGTCACGGGGGTGGAAGCGCTGCTGCGCTGGCATCAACCCGAGCGCGGCCTGGTACCACCGATTCAGTTCATCGCGCTGGCCGAGGAAACCGGTCTCATCGTCCCGCTGGGTGAACACGTCCTGGACATGGCCTGCGAACAGCTGGCGCGCTGGGCCGGGCAGCCGGGCGTGGCCCATCTCACGCTGTCGGTCAACGTGAGCCCGCGTCAGTTCCAGCAGGACAACTTCGTGCAGCAGGTGCTGGATGCGCTGGCGCGCACCGGCGCGCCGCCGCAACGCCTCAAGCTCGAAATCACCGAGAACCTGCTGATCGCCAATGTGGACGAGGTGATCGCGAAGATGGCGCTGCTCAAGGCGCGCGGCGTCGGTTTCTCGCTGGACGATTTCGGTACCGGCTATTCCTCGCTGTCCTACCTCAAGCGCCTGCCGCTGGACCAGCTCAAGATCGACCAGGGTTTCGTGCGCGACATCCTGGTCGATGCGAACGACGCGGCCATCGCACGCATGGTGATCGTGCTGGCTGAAAGCCTGGGCCTGGACGTGATGGCCGAAGGGGTGGAGACGGCCGAACAGCAGCAGGCCCTGCACGCGCAGGGCTGCCACGCCTACCAGGGTTATCTCTACAGCCGCCCGCTGCCCATCGAGGCTTTTGAGCAGTTGGCCCGACAGCCCGGCTGGCCCATCCTGGAACCACACCACCCCTGAATTCGCCGATCTACGACACACCGCAGTGCATGCAGCTTGTCGCACCCCGTCAAACCCTGAATAATTTGGCATCACAAGATCTGGAGACATGGCATGACAACGCGCCGCAATTTCATCAGGACCCTGGGCGCCTTGCCCCCGGCCCTGACGCTGGGCACTGGCTGGGCCAGCAGCGACCCGTCCCGCCAGGCCCTGGTGATCGGCAACAGCAGCTATCTGGATGCGCCCCTGGCCAACCCGGTCAACGACGCCCGCGCCGTGGCCGGCCTGCTGGGCCAGGCCGGGTTCACCGTGGCCTCGCATCTGGACGCGCGGCGCACCGACATGATGGCCGCCATCGAACGCTTCACGGCCGAAGTGCGCAAGTCCGACACCAAGCTCGTGATGTTCTATTTCGCTGGGCACGGCGCCCAGCTCGACTGGCGCAACTACCTGTTGCCGGTGGACGCCAAGGCCGACAGCGCCGACCAGCTGCGCCAGAGCTGCATCGACCTGAACTACCTGATCGGCGAGTTCGGCAAGTCCAGGGGCAAGACCTTCATCATCATGCTGGACGCCTGCCGCAACAACCCCTTCGGCAGCAGCTACCGGCCCGAGCAGAAAGGCCTGTCGCAGTTCGACGCGCCGGTGGGCAGCCTGCTGGCCTATGCCACCTCGCCGGGCAATGTGGCGTCCGACGGCAGCGGCCAGAACGGTCTGTACACCGAGAACCTGCTGCGTGAACTCTCGGTGCGGGGCACCAGGATCGAGGACGCGCTCAAGCGCGTGCGGCTGAATGTGCGTCTGGCTTCCAATGGGGCTCAGATCCCCTGGGAGACCACGTCGCTGGAGAATGACGTTTTCATCTTCGATGGCGGCAAGTCCAAGCTCAGCGAGGCCGAGCAGGAGAAGCTGATCGAGGAAGACCTGGCCGAATGGGGTCGCATCAAGTCATCGAGCAAGATAGACGACTACGCAGGCTACCTGCGCAAGTTCCCCAATGGCCGCTTTGCCGAGATCGTGCAGGTACGCCTGTCCCGCCTGCTGGCAGAGATGGAGAAGACACGCTCGCAAGTCACCTCCACCATCACCCCCCCAGCTGACGGCGCACCCACCATCAAGCTGGGCCCGGGGCTACCGGTTCCGGTTTTCATGGCACCCGCTGACAACCCCTACTCGGCGGGGCGCTACCCGCTGGGCCGCAGCTTCTCCGTGAACGATACCTTCACGATACGCCAGAGCGATACCCTGACCGGAGTGCAGGCAAGGATGGTTACGGTGCGCGTCACGAAAGTGGACCTCGGCGCCGACCGGGTCGAGCTGAACAACGGCATGTTTGTGACCGACCTGATGGGCAACCCGGTCAAGTTCGGACAAGTTCAATACGATGCGCCGGTGCAGAACTTCCCGGCAGAACTGCAGATTGGCAAGAAGTGGCCCAGCGTCGGCCGCCTTACCGTCAATGGCACCACGTCGGACTTCAATTTCGATTACAAGATCACGAAACGGGAAACCATCACCGTACCGGCGGGAACCTTCGACACCTTCGTGATCGAAGCCCAGGGCTGGAACCGGACCTACGGCACCAGCCTGAGCCATACGCTCTGGGTGGTGCCCGGGCTCAACACCGTCGTTCGGCGCGATTACATCGCCCGCAACAACCGCGGCAACTACGTGAACACGGACCGTTTCGAGCTCGTAGAGTTGAGCCAGGGCAGCGTGGACAACAACTGTGCAGCTCCTCTGAGCGGCACGGCCCAACGCAACCTCGTGATCAAGAGCAACTGCGGCGCCTGAAGACGCACGGCTCTTCAGGGCGCAGCGTCTTAGCCGACGATCAGCCGCCCCGGCGCCTCGCCCGTGATCTCGCCGATCTCGGCCGCGGCCTCGAAGCCGTGCTGGCGGAAGATGGCCAGCACCTGCGCCACGCTCTCGGGCGCGCAGCTCACCAACAGGCCACCGCTGGTCTGCGGGTCGGTCAGCAGGGCCTGGTCGACCTCGGCAAAGCCCTGGGGCAGCGTGACCGAGCTGCCGTAGCCAGCCCAGTTTCGGCCCGAAGCGCCGGTCACCATGCCCTGGGTGGCCAGCTCGCGCACACCGCGCAGCAGCGGCACCTTGTTCCAATCGATCTGCACGGTGCAGTTGGCGCCGCGCGCCAGCTCCAGGCTGTGGCCGGCCAGGCCGAAACCGGTGACATCGGTCAGGGCGTGCACGCCGGCCAGCTCGGCCAGCTCGGGGCCCGGGGTGTTGAGCTGGGTGGTGGTGGCGATCATCTGCGCGTAACCGGCCGCGTCGAGCTTTTCCTTCTTCAACGCGGCCGAGAGCACGCCCACGCCCAACGGCTTGCCCAGGATGAGGCGATCGCCCACACGAGCATCGGCATTGCGCTTGACGCGTTTGGGATGCACCAGGCCCATGGCCACCAGGCCATAGATCGGCTCCACGGAATCGATGGTGTGGCCACCGGCAATCGGGATGCCCGCGGCCTTGCACACGGCCTGACCGCCGGCCAGGATCTTGCCGATGGTGTCGGTGGAGAGCACGCTGATGGGCATGCCCACCAGGGCCAGCGCCATGATGGGCTTGCCACCCATGGCGTACACATCCGAGATGGCGTTGGTGGCGGCGATGCGGCCGAAGTCGAAGGGGTCGTCGACGATGGGCATGAAGAAGTCGGTGGTGGCGATCAGGGCCTGCTCGTCGTTGAGCTGGTAGACGGCCGCGTCATCGGCGGTCTCGATGCCCACCAGCAGTTCGGCCGGCACCGGCATGCCACTGCCGCTCTTGAGGATTTCGGAGAGCACGCCGGGGGCGATCTTGCAGCCGCAACCGCCGCCATGCGAAAGCGAGGTCAGGCGGGGTTCGGACTTGGGGAGGGTCATGTTGTTCATGTGAGATCCTGGAGCAGCGCGAGCAGTGCCGCACGTTCGGCAGCCGGCGCAAACAGCGGCGCGCGAAGCGCACATTTTGCCTGCAAGACCGAAAGCGCGCTCGACGCCTGCCCCATGTCCGCACGGCAAGCCTGGAGCTGTTGCGCGAGCGCGGCCGCATCGCCCCAGGGGAAGTAGCCGGGGTAGTCCGGGCCCAGCATGCCCACGTTACCGGGGATGCGCGAGGCCAGCACCGGCGTGCCGCTGCAGATGGCTTCCATCAACACATGCGCACCACCTTCCATGCGACTGGCGTGGATCAGCAGGTGCGCGCGCTGAATGTGCCGGCGGGTAACCTCGTGCGCCAGGCCGCCGAGCCAGCGGTACGACGGGCAGGCAGCCATGGTGGCGCGTGCCTGTGCGCCCAGCGCCGGATCGAGCGCCTCGCCGATGTGGTCGATGTGGATGTCGTGCCGCACGCGCAGCAGCTGCGCTGCCTCGAACAGGGTCTGCGGCGACTTCTCTTCGCGCAGATGGCCCACCATGACGGCGCGCAGATGCCGACCGGTCTTCTCCAGCGGCCGGCGCGCGGTGGTGGACTGGAAGATCACGCGCGTCTTGCCGCGGTGCTCGGCGGGCAGGGCCTGCGGCCCCTGCTCCTGCAGCACGACCAGCCGCTGCGCCAGCGCCAGCGAACGCCGCGCGGATTCGTCCTCGTGGATGTCGCGGTAGAGGTCGGTGCCCGTCAGCACCACGGCCAGGCCGCGGCCCGGCTGGGCCTGCGCCCAGGCCGCGATGGACGCCGCACTGCGCCGCGCATGCAGCGCCAGCAGGGCCACGGCCTCGGGGTGCTCGCCCGCTTGCCATGTCTTGACGATCCGTGTGCGGTAGTGGCCCGCCAGCAGGCGCGACCAGCGCCAGGCCGTCTGCCAGTTGCCGTTGTTGGCGTCGGCCAGCGCCGGGCTGACGATGAGGACCAGCGGCGTGGCCATTTCAGGCTTGCGCCCAGTAGACGGCAAACCAGCCGCGCTCATCCGTCCAGGCCTGCACGCGTGCAAAACCGGCCGCGGCCAGCAGGGACTGGAAATCGGCCAGGGCGTACTTGCAGGAGTTCTCGGTGTGGATGCGCTCGCCCTGCGCAAATCGGCGTTCGCCGCCGGGCCAGCGCACGGTGAGTTCGCGCCGGGCCTGCAGGTGCATCTCGATGCGCGATGCCGTCTCGTTGAAAAAAGCCACGTGCGACCAGTCGTGCACGGCAAAGTCGCTGCCCAGCAGGCGGTTGAGGTGCAGCAACAGGTTCTTGTTGAAGGCGGCCGTCACGCCCAGCGCGTCGTCGTAGGCCGGCTCCAACAGCTCCCGCGGCTTGACCAGGTCCACCCCGATCAGCAGGCCGCCGCCCTGTGCCTGCGCGCGCACCTGGCGCAGGAAGCCCAGCGCCTCCTCGGGGGTGAAGTTGCCGATGCTGGAGCCCGGGTAGAACAGCAGGCGCGGGCCCTCGCCCACCTCGGGCGGCAGCGTCAGCTGCGACGAAAAATCCAGCCCCACGCCCAGCATGTCCAGCGCGGGGAACTGGCGCTGCAGGCACTGCAAGGCGTTGTTCAGGTAGTCCACCGAGATGTCCACCGCCACATAACGCGCCGGTTGCAGCAGGCCGAACAGGCGCGCCGCCTTCTCGCAATTGCCCGCGCCCAGGTCCACCAGCGTGGCGCCCTGGGGCACCGCCGCGGCGATGACTGCCCCATGCACGGCCAGCAAGGCAGCCTCGGTACGCGTGGGGTAGTACTCGGGCAGCTCGGTGATGGCGTCGAACAGGCGCGAACCCAGCGGGTCGTAAAGGTACTTGGGCGAGGTCCGTGCCGGCGTGGCCAGCAGGCCCTGGGCCAGCTCCTGGCGCCGCGCCGCGCGGTCTTCGTGATGGAGCTGAAGGAAACGCGGCTGGCGCAGCCCGGTGGGTGACATGCGGCCAATATATAGCAGCGCCGCCCCGCACCAGGCGCCGCAGGCATTGTGGTTTCCACGGCTGGCGCCCCCGGCCATCCTGGCGCACAATGCCCGGTCTAGCTGTTTACACTAGCCACTAAAGTGTAGACAATTCGAGCCTGGAACCGATCACGACATCCACAGACCGGCGGGCCGGCTCCACGCCCTGCATTCCTCAAAGGAGACCCTCATGAAACGTCGCACCCTGCTGAGCGCCAGCCCCCTGCTGCTGGCCCCGACCCTGCTGCACGCGCAAAGCTACCCGAACAAGCCCATCCGCTACATCGTGCCGGTAGCCGCCGGCGGCGGCAGCGACATGGTGGGTCGCACCGTGACCGAGCGCTGGGGCAAGGCACTGGGCCAGACTTTCGTGGTCGACAACCAGGGCGGCGGCGGCGGCGTCATCGCCAGCCAGAACACGGCCAAGGCCGCGCCTGACGGCTACACGCTGATGCAGGGGTATGTGGCCACGCACGGCACCAGCCCGGCCACGCGCAAGCTGCCCTACGACCCCATCAAGGACTTCACCCCCGTGGGCATGATCGGCGGCACCCCCAATGTGCTGGTGGTCAATGCGGCCATTCCCGCCAAGGACGTCAAAGAATTCGTGGCCTACCTGCGCGCCAACATGGGCAAGGTGAGCTACGGCTCGGCCGGCGCGGGCTCGCTCACCCACCTGACCATGGAGCTGTTCAAGCAGCAGATCGACTCCTTCATGGTGCACATCCCCTACCGCGGCGTGGCGCCGGCCTTCACCGACCTGATCGGCGGCCAGACCCAGGCCATGTTCCCCGGCCTGGCTGCGGCGCTGCCGCACATCCGCTCGGGCCGGGTACGCGCCCTGGCCGTGACCGGCCGCGCGCGCCACCCGCAGCTCAAGGACACGCCGACGCTGGACGAGCTGGGCTACAAGGGCTTCGACGCCATGCAGTGGTACGGCGTGGTGGGCCCGGCCCATATGCCGGCGGCCGTCGTCAAGCAGCTCAACGACACGCTGGGCGGCGTGCTCAAGGCGCCGGACATGCGCGAGAAGCTCTCCATCGAGGCCATAGAACCCATGCCCATGAGCCCCGAGGCCTTCGGCAAGTTCATGCGCGAGGACATCGCACGCTGGACCAGGCTGGCCAAGGACCGCAACATCCAGCTCGACAGCTAGACTTCATCCCGACTGTGACCCGGCGACCCCGGGTTGCTCCTTTTTTAATAGCAAACGAAGATTCTTCCATGGCCCGCAATACCCAGGTCACCGCCGACCACAACGCCCCCGCCGTCACCCAAACCCTGGCCCGTCATGTGGCCAGCCATCCCTCACGCGGCTGGAGCGACGCGGTGGACCACGAAGCCCACCGCACTTTCATGAACTGGCTGGGTTGCGCCGTGGGCGCTGCGCAGCACGAGTCGGCGCACGCCGCACTCGGTGCTGTCGCCATGCTGCAACCGGCGCCACAGGCCAGCGTGCTGGGCCGCGCCGACAAGGTGGACATGGCCAGCGCCGCGCTGGTCAACGGCATCACCTCGCACACCTTCGACTTTGATGACACCCACCTCAAGACCATCATCCACCCAGCCGGCCCCGTGGCCTCGGCCGTGCTGGCGCTGGCCGAGCACAAGGGCCTGTCCGGCCGCGCCGTGATCGACGCGCTGGTGCTGGGCATCGACGTGTCCTGCCGCGTGGGCAACACCATGTACCCCGAGCACTACGACCGCGGCTGGCACATCACCGGCTCCACCGGCACGCTGGGCGCGGCCGCCGGCTGCGCGCGCCTGCTGGGCCTGGACGAGCACAAGACCGCCATGGCGCTGGGCATCGCCGCGTCGCAGCCCGTGGGCATGCGCGAGCAGTTCGGCACCATGACCAAACCCTTCCATCCTGGTGGTGCGGCACGTGCCGGCCTGATGTCCGCGCTGCTGGCCAGCCAGGGTTTCACCGCCAGCCCCAAGGCGCTGGAAGCACCGCGCGGCATGATCCAGACCATCTCCACCAAATACGCCTGGAACGAGATCAGTGACGACCTCGGCCAGCGCTTCGAGATCTCCTTCAACAGCTACAAGCCCTTCGCCTGCGGCATCGTGATCCACCCCAGCATCGACGCCTGCTCGCAACTGCGCGCACAAGGCGTGAAGGCAGACGACGTGGAGCGCATCGAACTCAAGGTGCACTCGCTGGTGCTCGAACTCACGGGCAAGAAGGAACCGGCCGACGGCCTGCAGGGCAAGTTCAGCGTCTACCACGGCTGCGCCTGCGGCCTGATCTTCGGCAAGGCCGGTGAAGACCAGTACGCCGACGACATCGTCAACCGCCCCGACATGGTGGCCCTGCGCCGCAAGGTAGTGGCCACGGTGGACGACAGCATCGACGAGGCCAGCGCCGACGTGACCGCCGTGCTGAAAGATGGCCGTCGCGTGCACGTCTTCGTGAAGCACGCCATCGGCTCGCTGGAAAACCCCATGACCGACGCCATGCTGGAAACCAAGTTCCACGACCTCTCCGATCCGGTGATCGGCAAGGGCAAGACCGCCGAACTGATCGCTGCCTGCTGGAAGCTGGGCAGCATCGGCGACGTACGTCAGCTCACGGCACTCGCCCGTCCCTGAAGCAGACCGCCACTCCCGCTGCCGCGCTGCTGCTCAACAGCATCCGGCAGCGACGGCGGGAACGGCGCCTGTTCTTCCCGCCAGCGAACCCACGGGAGCTGCCTCTGGGGCCTGCAGGGGAACCTCCATGCCCCGGCTCGGCGCCAGGCGCAGGAACGCGCCCAGCGCGATCAGCAACAGGGCTGCGCTGACGATGATAGCCACCGGGTAATACAGATTGCCCGCCAAGTCCAGCTGGCTGTACTTGATGACCATGATCAGGCCTTCCAGCGACAGCGCCACGCAGACCGTGCCGATGAAACGCGGCAGCGTACGCCGGAGCATGACGATCACGTCGTGCCCCTCTTCTTCGCCGTACTCCTTGCTGATCACCATGGCCAGCTCGAACACCGCCATGGCGATGACCCCCGCGTTGACGATCTTGATGACGATCTGCGTGAGGTCCTCCCCGTGCAGAAGCTGGCCCACCGCCGTCCCCAGGGTGGAGAGCAGGATGGTCGCGGAAATAGCGAGGAAGAGGAAGGTGAAGCCCTTGGCAAACACCTTCTGGATCGTGACGGACAAGGCGTCGTTTTTCATGCTGCTTCCTATAGCTTGCTGGCCTGTACAGGCCGGGACAGTTCCGCACGGAGGTTCTGCTGTGTGGCGTGGTGCAGTGCACGCAGGCCGCAGACGGGCCCGGAAAGCATCCAGGTGGAGTCCATGCCACCGCGCATCAGAGACAAGCCCGAAGACTAAGCGTCTTCGGCCTCGGCTCCCAGCAAAAAAATACTTTGTTTCGAACGTTACGGCCGCAGGGTGCGCCGCTGTTCGCGTTGCATGTAGAGGTACAGCCCCTCCACCTTCTCGCGCGCCCAGGGGGTCTTGCGCAGGAAGGTGAGGCTGGACTTGATGCTCGGGTCCGCGCTGAAGCAGCGCACCGGGATGCGCTCGGCCAGGCCGGGCCAGCCGTAGTGCGCCACCAGCGCCGTGACGATGGCCTCCAACGTCAGGCCGTGCAACGGGTTGCGCGGCTGGGCCGGCAGCGTTGGCGTGGACACAGGCGGCCCGTCCGGGTTCAGGTTGCCGCGCTGGCGGCCTGGGCGCGCCGCTTGCAGGCCAGCGCCGACTTGATGACGTCGCGCTCCTGCACGCCATACATCTCGGCAAACTCGCGCGGGTTCTTGCCGCTGGCCTCGAAGGCCTTGTTCAAGGCCTCCTGGCGGGCGATCCTCCCCGCGCTTTCACTCAGCGCTTCGTCCAGCACGGCGGCGATCGCCTCGTCGGCGGGCTGCACGCGCTCCCGATAGTCCTGGGGGCTCAGGCCCGAAGCTTCGAAGGCAGCCGACAGCTGGGCGCGCAGCTTCGGGGACAGATCGTCCTGGGTGCGGGCCTGGCGACGGCGATGCAGCTCCACCACGGCCTGGTACACATGCTCGGGCGCCACTTCTTCTACGGCCACGCCGTCCAGGTCATGCCGCGCTTTGGCTGCCGCCACACATTGCAGGTAGCGCGTGGAGCGCGCGTGCACGGCCAGCGCGGCCTTGAGGCTGTCGCGCTGGAACACCTCGGGGTGCCGCGCCAGCAGGTCCTGGAAGATGCCGCGCTTGAGCGGCAGGAACTCGGCGCCGAACAGGTGGGGATAAAAACCGAAGAGCTGCTCCAGCACCGGCAGCGCGGACTGCTTGCGATCGGCCAGGCTGGTCTTGCCTTCGGATTTGACAGCGGGAGCCTCGGGGGCAGCCGGCGTTTGCGCCGGGGTTTCGGAAGACAGAGTAGGACTGGTCGTCATGGGTGTCGAATTTCGGAGAAGGCCACATTGTCCGTCACCCGGGCCCGCGCGTCTGCGGCGGGCCCATCCCTTGCTAGACTCGTCGCATGACCTGGCACGCCTCGCTGCAACTCGATTACACCCGCGACGGCGCGCGCAGCCTGGCGCACTACCGCCACGAAGGCCCGCTGCGCATCCTGCAAAGCCTCTACCCCGAAGGCGACAGCATCTGCCACAACGTGCTGGTGCACCCGCCCGGCGGCCTGGTGGGGGGCGACACGCTGGACATCAGAGTGAGCGTCGGCCCCGGCGCGCACGGCCTGGTCACCACGCCCGGCGCCACACGCTTCTACCGCAGCAGCGGTGAGGTCGCGCGCCAGCTGGTGCACGCGCGCCTGGAAGCCGGTGCGCGCCTGGAATGGCTGCCGCTGGAGGCGCTGGCCTACAACCAGTGCCGCGCCGAGAACCGGGCTGTGTTCGAACTGGCGCCCGGTGCCGAACTCATGGGCTGGGACGTGACCGCCCTGGGCTTGCCGGCGGCAGACCTGCCGTTCACCGAAGGCACCTTCGCACAACACCTGGAAGTGCCCGGCGTCTGGCTGGAGCAGGGCCGCATTGCCGCCAGCGACACGCGGCTGATGGACGGCCCGCTGGGCCTGGCCGGCCAGCGCTGCATGGCCACGCTGTTTTTCGTGGCGGGCGAACCCATTGCGCGCGCGCGGCGTGAAGCTGCACTCGAAGTCGTGCGTGAACTGATCGAAGCACACGCCCTGCGCGCCACCGCTGGCGCCACCAGTCCGCACCCCCAGGTGCTGGTGGTGCGCGTGCTGGCCCCGCTGGTGGAACCGGCCATGGAACTGCTCAAGAGCCTGCGCGCCGCCTGGCGCCAGCAACTCTGGCAGCTGGACGCCGTGCCGCCGCGCATCTGGGCGATGTAAAGAACTCAAGGACTAAATGCGTCCGGCCTGCGCAAAGGCCGTGCCGAGGAACTCCACCATGGCGCGCACCTTGTGCGACAGGTGGTGCCGGCTGGGGTAGACCACGCTGATGTCCAGTTCCGGCCCCGCGTACTGCGGCAATATTTCCACCAGACGGCCCGCCTTGAGGTCTTCGCCCACCAGGAAGCTGGGCTGGAACACGATGCCTTGGTCGGCCAGCGCGGCGGCGCGGCAGGTGTCGCCGCTGTTGCTGCGCAGGCGCGGGTGCACCTCGATGCTGCGCGCGCCGTTGGGCCCCATGAAATGCCACTGTTCGCCGGTGGCCAGGTAGGTGTAGGCCATCACGTCGTGGTCGGCGATGTCGTCTAGGTCCTGGATGGGCGCGGCCTGCTGCAGGTACCGCGGCGAGGCACACAGCACCAGGCGCGTGCCGCTGATGCGCCGCGCGATCAGCGAGGAACTGGCCAGCTGGCCCACGCGCACGGCCAGGTCGTAACCCTCCTCGATCAGGTCCACCATGCGGTCGTTGAGGTTCACCTCCAGCTCCACGCGCGGATGGATGCGCAGGAACTCGCCCCACAGCGGCGCCAGGTGGCGGATGCCGAAGGTCAGCGGTGCGGTGACCTTGAGCAGGCCCTGCGCCTGCACGGCCGAGGCACTGACGGCAGCATTGGCGTCGTGCAGCTCACCCAGGATCTGCACACAGCGCTGCAGGTAGTCGGCCCCGGCGTCGCTCAGCGAGAGGCGGCGCGTGGTGCGCTGCATCAGCCGCACACCCAGGCGCGCCTCCAGTTCGCTGACATAACGCGAGACCATGGCCTTGGACATGCCCAGCTTGTCGGCCGCCTTCACGAAGCTGCCCAGCTGCGCCACCGTCACGAAGGATTCGATCTCTTTGAACTGGTCCATGCCGTTATTTCGCCTGTTCTTCAGCCGATTGTTTCATTTTATTGATCAATGAGTCAATCAACACGCTATTTATCAAATGAGAACAGTCCAATAAAGTACATCCATCGCCACATCAAGCGGTGCAGACAGGAAACCCTATGAACCAGCCCCAGGCCCTCATCCTCCAGCAGCCCAGCCCCAAGGCGGCGCAGCTCATCCTGCTGTTCCACGGCGTGGGTTCGAACGCGCAGTCCCTCGCCGGCCTGGGCCAGGCCTATGCCCAGGCTTTCCCGCAGGCCATGGTGGTCGCGGTTGACGCACCCCATGCCAGCGAACTCGCCCCCGGCGGCCGGCAATGGTTTTCCGTGGCCGGTGTGACGGAAGAGAACCGCGTGGAACGCGTGGACGCCGTCCTGCCCGCTTTTGAATTTGCCGTGCGCCACTGGCAGGAACGCTCGGGCGTGGACACCGCGGGCACCGCCCTGGTGGGCTTCTCGCAGGGCGCCATCATGGCGCTGGCCTCGGCGCTGCGCCCCGAACCGGTGGCTGCGCGCGTGATCGCCATCGCCGGGCGTTTTGCGCGCCTGCCCGAGACGCCGCTACACGAAGGCAGCACCCTGCACCTGCTGCACGGCAAGGCCGACGCGGTCATGCCCTACAGCCACGCCATCGATGGCGCCCTGCGCCTGAAGGCGCTGGGCACGGACTTCACGGCCGACGTGCTGCCCTTCATCGGCCACGAACTGCACCCCGATCTGGTGGAGCTGGCGGTAGAGAAACTGCAGCAGCACGTGCCGGCACGGCTGTGGCTCCAGCCCGGTGAGGACAACTCTGCCAAGGACGCCGTATGAACACCCTGCCCAGCCTTTTTGTCTCGCACGGCGCACCCCTCTTCGCAGTGGACGCCGGCAGCACCGGCCCGGCCCTGCGTGCCTGGGCCCAGGCGCACGACCAGCCCAGTGCCATCGTGGTGATGTCGCCGCACTGGATGGCGCGCACGCCCCTGGTGATGGGCACGCCCGCACCGCAGACCTGGCACGACTTCGGGGGCTTCCCGCCCGAGCTCTACCAGCTGCAATACCCCGCACCGGGCCAGCCTGCGCTGGCGCAGGAGATGGTGGCGCTGCTGCAGGCCGCCGGCATCGAGGCCGGCCTGGACAAGCGCCGGCCCTTCGACCACGGCACCTGGGTGCCGCTGCTGCACATGTACCCCGAAGCCGACGTGCCCGTGGTGCAAGTGGCCCTGCCCGCCAACTGGGGCCCGGCCCAGGTCTATGCGCTGGGCCGCGCACTGCGCCCGCTGCGCGAACGCAGCGTGCTGCTCATGGGCACGGGCAGCATGACCCACAACCTGGGCGAGTTCTTCGGCGGCCAGACCGAGGCCGCGCCCTACGTCATCGAATTCAGCCGCTGGGTGGAAAACAAGATCGCCAGCGGCGACACCGCAGCCCTGCTGGACTACCGCCAACAAGCCCCGCACGCCCAGCGCGCGCACCCGACGGAAGACCACTTCCTGCCGCTGTTCTTCGCGCTGGGCGCGGCCGCCGAAGGCGCGCGGCCCGACTACCTGAGCCGCGAGGTCATGTACGGCATGCTGGCCATGGATGCGTTTGCACTAGAGTCCTGATACCCATACGTGTTTCACCACCCCCCCGGCCCACCATGCCTGTCCTCTTGCGCCCGTCCCCGCTTCTCCGCCTGCGTACCGTGCTGTTCGGCGCCGCCCTTGGGCTGACGCTGTCGGCCGCGGCGGCCCCGCCCAAATTCGAGGACAGCATGGCGCAGCGCATGCAGGCCTGCACGGCCTGCCACGGTGAGCAGGGCCGGGCCGGGCCCGACGGCTACTACCCGCGCATCGCCGGCAAGCCGGCCGGCTACCTCTACCAGCAGCTGCTGCACTTCCGGGACGGCCACCGCAACTACCGCTTGATGACGCAGCTGGTGGAGCCGCTCAGCGAACCCTACCTGCGCGAGATCGCCGAACACTTCGCCGCGCTGGACCTGCCCTACCCCGCCCCGAGCCCCGTGGACCTCACGCCGCAAGACCGCCAGCGCGGTGAACAGCTGGCCCTGCGCGGCGACCCGACGCGCCAGCTGCCGGCCTGCGTGCAGTGCCACGGCAGCGCGCTCACCGGCGTGTTGCCCGCCACGCCCGGCCTGCTGGGCCTGCCACGCGACTACCTGAACTCGCAGCTCGGCGCCTGGCGCAACGGCCTGCGCCGCACCCAGGCGCCCGACTGCATGGCCACCATCACGCAACGCCTGAGCATGAGCGATGTGTCGGCCGTGAGCGGCTGGCTGGCCAGCCAAGCCCTGCCTGCCAACACGCGGCCCGCGCGCGCCCTGGCCAAGCCGCTGCCGCTGGACTGCGACGCGGCACATGGCCACACCGCCGACGCCAAGGTGCCGGGAGGCCAGCGATGAGCACCCCGCATCACGACGCGCGCCGCAGGCAACAAGACTGGCTGCGCCCCGTGCTGGCGCTGTGCCTTCTGCTCGCGGCCGTGCTCGCGTGGCTGCTGTGGCCGGCCGCGCCGATCGCCGTGCACAGCGACTCCACTCCGGCGGCAGACGCCGGCACCATCGAGCGCGGCCGCTACCTGGCCACGCTGGGCAACTGCCAGCACTGCCACACCGCGCGCGGCGGTGCCCCCTTTGCCGGTGGGCGCGCCATCACCACGCCCTTCGGCACGGTCTACAGCAGCAACCTCACGCCCAGCCCCGCGGGCCTGGGCGGCTGGAGTGGCGACGACTTCTGGCGCGCACTGCACCACGGCCAGTCGCGCGACGGGCGCTGGCTGTCGCCGGCCTTTCCGTACAACAACACCACGCACATCACACGCGCCGACAGCAACGCGCTCTACGCCTTCCTGCAGCAGCTCCCACCGGTGGATGTCCCCGCGCCCGCGCACCAGCTGCGCTGGCCCTTCAACACGCAAGCCGCGCTCAAGGTCTGGCGCACGCTGTACTTCGAGGAAGGCCAGGCGGAAGTCGCGGCTGCCGGCTTGCCGGCCAACGCCATGGAACTGCAGCGCGGGGCCTACCTGGTGCGCGGCCTCGGACATTGCAGCGCCTGCCACGCGCCGCGCAACGCGCTGGGCGCCAGCGGCCTGGACCCGGCTGGCGGCCTGATCCCCTCACAGAACTGGTATGCCCCCTCGCTCACCAACCCGCTCGAGGCGGGTGTGCAGGACTGGCCCGTGGAAGACATCGTGGCGCTGTTGCGCGACGGCCGCGCTGGCACGGCGGTGGTGACCGGCCCCATGGCCGAGGTGGTGCAGCACAGCACGCAGCACTGGCAAGCTGCCGACTTGCGCGCCGTGGCGCTGCACCTCCGGCAGCTGCCGCGTACCGAGACGCCACGCACCGCTGCCCCGGCCGCGGCGCCAGCGCCGCTCGGTGCCAAGTTGTACGAGAAACATTGCGCCCAGTGCCATGGCGAACAAGGCCAGGGCATCCGTGGCCGGGACGGCCAGTGGGCCTACCCGCCGCTGGCGGGCAACCGCGCCGTCACCCTGGCCTCACCCGCCAACCTGGTGCAGATGGTCCTCAACGGCGGCTTTGCGCCAGCCACCACGGCGCACCCGCGCCCCTTCGGCATGCCGCCTTTTGTGCTGACGCTCAGCGACCGCGAGGTGGCCGCCCTCCTGACGTACCTGCGCACGCAGTGGGGCCACCAGGCCCCGCCGGTAAGCGAGCTGGATGTGCAGCGCCTGCGCGAGAGCGCGGCACGTTGAACGCAGAGGGTGGACCGCCGGGCCGGGCTCAGCCCAGATACTTGAACAGGCCGTAGGCGGCCAGCACGCCGGTGAGCACCAGCATCAGGGTCTTGACCAGGCGGGTGGGCACCAGCGCACCGATGACGCTGGCGATGAGGATGGCGGCGAAGATGTAGGTCGTTTTCATGCCGTGATGTTAAGGCACCGCGCCGACCTCAGCCCTGCACCTCGAACAGCGCGCCCAGGCCGCCGGCGTGGTGCTCCAGCACATGGCAGTGGATCAGCCAGTGGCCCGGGTTGTCGGCGACGAAAGCCACTTCCACCCGGTCGCCCGGGGCCAGCAGCACCGTGTCGCGCCAGGGGCGTTCGGCCAGGGCCTGGCCGTTGCGCGACAGCACACGGAAGTGGTGGCCATGCAGGTGCATGGGGTGCCACCAGGCCGTGTTGTTCTCGAAACCCAGACGCACGCTGCCGCCCTGCGGCACGCGGAACTCGGCCGCATGCTCGGCGTGCGCCCTGTCGTGGCTCATGTGGGCCTGGCCATTGATGGTCCAGGCCGGGGCCGCTTCGCGCGCACCACCCAGCAGGCGCAGGCGCCGCGCCTCGCGGTCGGCCGTCGATTCCTGCGGCCAGCCATCGCGGCTCATGGCGCCGCCGCCCAGCTGCAGGGTGTGCACCAGCGCGGAGGCCAGATCCGGCTCGGGCAGCGGCTCGCGCTGCGCGGGCAAGGGCGCGGGGCGCGCAGCGCTGTCCTGGCCTTTCACCTCCAGCGTGGCCAGCACGCGTTCGCCGCGGCCATAACTGTCCTTGAGCTGGAAGCGGCCGGCACGCGTGGCGTCGATGATGAAATCCGTGCGCATGCCCGGGCCCAGCAGCAGCTCGCCCTCCCAGGGCACGGCCGCGGCAGCGGGCATGCCGTCGCGCGCGATCAGCCAGGCCGGCAGGCCTTCGAGGCTGAGCGCAAAGATGCGCGCATTGGCCGCATTGATCAGGCGCAGGCGGATGCGCTGGCCGCTCTGCAGCGCCTGCACCAGGTCCACCTGCCCGTTCACCGTGAGGCGCTGGCCCAGGCGGCCGGCGTGCGCCACGTCGTGGAAGTTGTAGAAGTTCTCCGCAATGCGGCCCTGCGCATCGAGCCGCCAGTCGTCGAGCAGCCATACCAGGTCCAGGTCCACCGGCGGCGGCGCGTCGTCCTCGACGATCAGCGCACCGGCCAGGCCGCGGTCCACCTGCTCGGGTGTGCCCAGGTGCGGGTGGTACCAGTAGGTGCCGGCGTCGGGCAGCGCGAAGCGGTAGGGGAAACGTTCACCCGGCGCCACCGGTGCCTGCGTGAGGCCGGGCACGCCGTCCATGGCATTGGGCAGCCGGATGCCGTGCCAGTGGATGGTGCTGGGGTCGGGCAGCTGGTTGTGCAGCGTCAGGTCCAGCACCGCGCCGCGTTTGAAGCGCAGCACCGGGCCGGGCACCTGGCCTTCGTAGGCCCAGACCGGGAGAGCGGGCTGGCCAGCGGCGGCCAGCGTGACGGGGGCAGCGCTCAGGGTGCGGGGCGTGGCCGCCCTGGCAAAAATCGGCGTCGTCAACGCGGGGGCGCAGGCCAGGGTCTGCAGCAGATCACGGCGCTTCATGATGGTGGTTCGCTCCTGTCGATCCACCGTAGCTTACCTGCTGTGGAATTCCACGCCATCTCTGCGGCATCGTGTTCGACTGCGCCTCGTTCCAGGCACACGCCATCATCGAAGACAATAACAGCACCACGACATCCGCCTATCCAGTGACGGCATGTCCAGACCCATCGCACTCAAAACCCATGTCCACCTTCCCGCCCTGCCCCCAGTGCCACTCCGAATACACCTACGAAGACGGCGACAACTACATCTGCCCCGAATGTGCGCATGAATGGCCCCGGGCGGCCGCGGTGGCGGCGCAGGAGCAGCGCGTGTGGAAGGATGCGCACGGCAATCTGCTGCAGGACGGCGACACCGTGACCTTGGTCAAGGATCTCAAGCTCAAGGGCTCGTCCACGGTGGTGAAGGTGGGCACCAAGGTCAAGAACATCCGGCTCGTGGAGGGTGACCACGACATCGACTGCAAGATCGACGGCATCGGCGCGATGCAGCTGAAAAGCGAGTTCGTCAAGAAGGCCTGAGCGCGGCGCACCGGCCCCGGCCGGCCCCGTTTTGCGCACACAGGGCGCGCGACCGTGCTTTCTGCACGGATATCACGCTGACGTCACTGGCACTGGAGGCGGTGCCTGGCTATGATGGGTCAAGCCACAGATCAGGGAAGCACCCACCGCATGACGCTTGACCTCATCTACAGCACCGCGCTCTTGCTCGCCTTGTCGGCGCTGTACGAATTCAATATCCGCGTCTGGGGCGACCGGGTTGGCGCCGCCCGCATCTGCTCTGGCCTGGTCTTCGGTGCCATCTGTATCTTCGGCATGCTGCACCCGGCGAATCTGGCCCCCGGTGTGATCTTCGATGCCCGCTCGGCCATCCTGGGCGTGGCTGGCATCTTCGGCGGCCCGCTGGTCGCCATCATCGCCGGCCTCATCGCCGCGGCCTACCGCCTCTGGCTGGGCGGCGCTGGCGCCATCGTGGGCGTGACCGTCATCACCACCTCGGTGCTTTTCGGCCTGGCCATGCGCCACGCCCTGCGCCGCGGTTGGGCCCATCCCAAGCTGCTGGACTTCCTGGTGTTCGGCGTGCTGCTGCACATCGTCTGCCTGGGCTGGTTCCTGTTGCTGCCGATGCAGCACCTGCAAAAGTTGCTGGAGACGCTGGCCCTGCCCTACCTCTTGGTGCTGGCCCCGAGCACGGCCCTGCTGGCCCTGCTGTTGCACGACCTGCAGGAACAGCGGCAATCCAAGCAGGCGCTGGCGCGCAGCGAAGCCTTGCGCCGCGCCATCACCCGGGCCTCACCCGACCTGCTCTTCGTGGTGGACGAGGACGGCCGTTACCTGGAGATCATCTCGCCCGAGGAGCGACTGCTCTACGCGCCGATTGCAGAAACCATCGGCAGGCGCATGGACGAAGTGCTGCCTGCCTCCGAGGCCAAGCGCTTCCACGACTTCCTGCTCAAGACGCTGAGCGCCGGCACGCCGCAGAAGATCGAATACGAGCTCGACACCCAGGGCGGGCGGCACGTGTTCGAGGGGCGAGCCCAGACACTGGAGGTGCGGGTGGAGGGCAAACGCGCCGTGGTTTTCGTAGCCCGCGACATCACCGAACGCGTCAAGGCCGAGCAGGACCGGCGTGTCGCTGCAGTCGCCTTCGAATCACGCCAGGCCATGCTGGTGAGCGACGCAGGCTCCGTCATCCTGCGGGCCAACCAGGCCTTTCTGGACCTGCTGGGCTACAGCCGTGAAGAGCTGATCGGCCGCAAGACCAGCTCGCTGCGCTCGGGCCGGCACGATGCTGCCTTCTACGACGCGCTGTGGAACACCATCCGCAAGACGGGCAAGTGGGAGGGCGAGATCTGGGACCAGCGCAAGGGCGGCGACCTCGTCCCCCTGTGGACCACGATCACTGCGGTCCGCGACGGGCAGGGCAGCGTGACGCACTACGTGGCCGCCATGAGCGACATCTCCGAACGCAAGCTGCAGGAAGAGCAGATCCGCAGCATCGCCTTCTACGATCCGCTCACCGCCCTGCCCAACCGGCGCCTGCTGCTTGAGCGCCTGCAGCGCGCCCTGACGCTGGCGCGCCGCAATGGCCAGCACGGTGCCCTGCTCTTCGTGGACGTGGACAATTTCAAGAAGATCAACGACGAACACGGCCACCACGCCGGCGACCTGCTGCTGCAGGAGATTGCCAGCCGGCTGGGCCGCGTGGTGCGCGAGGCCGACACGGTGGCCCGTATCGGGGGCGACGAGTTCGTGATCGTGCTGGAGCACCTCAATGAGGAGCCCGCACTGGCCCGCACCGAGGCCCGCCAGATCGCCGCCAAGGCTCTGCTCGCCATGGCCAAGCCCTATGACCTGCAGGGCCTGGCCTACCAGTCCAGCGGCAGCATCGGCATCGCCATGTTCAATGCCAAGGAAGTCGACCTGGACATGCTCATGCGCCAGGCCGACGAAGCCATGTACCAGGCCAAGCACGCGGGCAAGAACACCGTGCACATGCACGGCGAGTGAACGGACTCAGGGGTGGGGTCAGACCTCCCTGTGGCCGACCTCGACCACCACGCCGCCCGGCGCGAGGCACTGGAACGTGAGCGCACCCCCCAGCATGCCCGGCGCACGCAGGATCGCCACACCTGAATCGTGCAGGCTGGCGTGCAGCGCCTCCACCTCGCTCGCAAGCGGCAGATTGAATCCGATGTGAAAGCCGCAGGGAAAGTCCGGATTTTCGTCGGACCTGAGCGCGCTCAGCACGAGAGCGAACCCGCCGTCGTCCCTGAGCAGAGCGAATCCTTCGCGCTCCTGGATGCACCTCAGCGCAAAGTGCTGCTCGAGGAAGGTTTTCATGGCGCCGATGTCGTGCACCGGCAGATCGAGATGGTTGAACTTCATTGTTGGACTCCAGCTGTCACCAGACCGAAAAAAGGCCTGCTGGAGCCTGAAGAACCTTCGTTCGACCATGACCCAGCAAACCCCCCGCAAGAATGCGGAACGCTTGCCATGGGTCCGACGCGTCGGTACAGATCCTCCGTGTCACGGAGGGCCCGGACTTACCACTGCCGGGCTGCTCTTTCTAGGCCCTTGCACTTTACGCCCACGCAAGGCGCGGTGTCAATCGGCAGGGTACGTGGAAGGGAAAGCTCAGGAACTGCGGCGTTGCTCTGTCGCCAGGCGCAGGGCCAGGCCGGCCAGCACGCAGCCCATGACATAACGCTGAGCCGCCAGCCAGCGGGGATGGCGCATGAACCAGCCCGCCAGGCTGGCCGCCGACAGCGCGATGAACAGATTGACCGTGAAGCTGACGGTGATCTGCGTCAGCCCCAGCACGACGCTCTGCGCAAAGACCGAGCCTTGTTCAG
Source organism: uncultured Hylemonella sp. (assembly GCA_963512455.1). GTDB lineage: Bacteria > Pseudomonadota > Gammaproteobacteria > Burkholderiales > Burkholderiaceae_C > Hylemonella. The sequence goes on from CAUPMJ010000002.1 coordinate 431,762, forward strand.
GTGAAACGAACTGGGGAAAGATGGACAGATAAAAGACGGCGATCTTCGGGTTGAGCACATTGGTGAAGAAACCCATCAGAAACAGCTTCCGCGGCGGATCGTCGGGCAGCTGGCGGGCCTCGAAGGGCGAACGGGCGCCCGGCTTCACCGCCTGCCAAGCCAGATACAGAAGATAGGCGGCGCCGGCCCATTTGAGTAGTTCGTAGGCCAGGGGGACCGCCAGGAACAGCGTCGTGAGGCCGATGGCCGCCGCAAACATGTGCACCAGAAATCCGGCCATCACCCCGAACAGGGAGATCAGGCCAGCCTTGCGGCCCTGGCAGATGGAACGCGAGATCAGATAGATCATGTTCGGCCCGGGCGTCAGGACCATGAGCAGGGCGGCGCCGGCAAACAGCAGCAGATCTTCGGGGGGAATCATCATGAAGCTCCTTGTAAACGGCTTGCAGTCGTGTCCGCGCCGGCGCTTGCGCCCAAGCGGTGTCCCTGCGTTTTTTTGGCAGGAAGGTCCGGCTCCGCCGTCCCCAGCGCAACGAATTCGCCTTCAAACCGGCCCGCTTCATGGCCTTCGTGCCAAAGCGTAGACCGGACCGTGATTCTGGCCCGGCCTTTGCGCTCCAGCATGCGCGTGAACGCCTGCCACGCCTCGGGGCCGGGGGCCTGGGCGCGGGCCGTGAAGTCGCCCGCGATGGCCTGCTCATAACTCATGGTGTTGCGCTGGATGACCAGGCGGGTCCGGTAGCCAGCAGCCGTGAGCCGGGTGTGCAACAGCGACCAGGCCGAGAGTATGGCCAGGGCCGAGGCACTGCCGCCAAAGACCGTGTCCCTGTGATTGATGTTGGGAGGCAGCGGAGCGCCCAGCACGACCCGTTCCTCGCAAGCTTCCTCGACCCGGACCTGCATGGCCGCGGACAAGGGAATGTGTTCGTGCAGGTACTTCTCAAGATCGCTCGGGGTCACGGGTTCGCTCCTCGGGGCCTGGCGACCCCTATGAACATGGGAGCCGGCATCCTGTCCCGATGGTATCCGGCTCGCGCCGCCTCCTGGCACACCCGAGGGGCCGGGTCCGATGCCTATGGGCGGTCCTGGAGCGACTGATAACGGACTACTGCATGGAATGCAGGCCGATCATATTGCCCTCGGTGTCGAACAGCAGGGCGATGTGGCCATACTGGCCTATGGACGTCTTGGCCTTCTGCACCTTGCCGCCGTGCTTCACGGCCCGTGCCGCCTCGACAGCGCAGTCCGTACAGCTGAAATAGACCAGGGTGCTGTTGCCTCCGGCCGGAAAGCCGGACATGTGCACCAGCGCACCCGAGGCACCGTAGACCGCCTGGTCCATGGGGAAGGACCACATCTCGATGCCGGGGCTGTCCAGGCATGTGAGCTCCACGCCCAGCATGCCCTGATAGAAGGCCTTGGCGCGGGCCATGTCATCCACGTAAATCTCGAACCAGCCGACAGGGTTGTTCATGATTGTCCTTTCGATGGGGATGGGGGTCTGAAGAAAAGCCGCTTCAGCCGGCGGCGCGGCGCAGCGCGGCGATGTCCAGCTTCTTCATCTGGAACATGGCCTCGCTCACCCGGCGCACCGTGGCCGGGTCCGGGTGCTGCAACAGTTCCAGCAGCAGGTGCGGCACCACCTGCCAGGACACGCCGAACTTGTCTTTCAGCCAGCCGCATTGCCGGGCCGCGGGATCGCCGCCGGCGCCCAGTTTCTTCCAGTAGTGGTCCACCTCGGCCTGGGTCTCGCAGCCGATCTGGAAGGAGACCGCCTCGCTGAACTTGAACACCGGGCCGCCGTTGAGCCCGACGAAGGATTGCCCGTCGAGCTCGAAGCTCACCGTCATCACCGAGCCGGGCGCCCGGCCGTGGTGTTCGAAGCCAACCTCGGTGTAGCGCGTGATGGTGCCGATGCTGGAATGGGGAAAGATGCCGCAGTAGTGGTGCGCAGCTTCCTCGGCCTGCTGGTCGAACCAGAGACAGGTGGTGAACTTGTGATGCTTGAGCATGGTGTAACTCCTGGTGATGGAGAAAGAAGGTCAGTGCATGGGCGCGCCGCCATCGCCCAGGGCCAGCGCGCGCTCCAGCAAGAGAGCGCGCTCGCGCTGGTTGTGGGTCAGCGCGGCGGCGCGTTCGAACTCGGCCTTCGCCTCGGCGCTACGGCCCAGCCGGGCCAGCAGGTCGCCGCGCACGCTGGGCAGCCACTGGTAGCCCTGCAAGGCCTTGTCGTCGCGCAGCGTGTCGATGATGGCCAGCCCCGCCTCCGGACCCTGGGCCATGGCCACGGCGACGGCGCGGTTGAGCTCCACCACGGGCGAAGGTGCGGCCTGGGCCAGCGCGTCGTAGAGGGTGGCGATGCGCTGCCAGTCGGTGTCGGCCGCCAGTGCGGCGCGCGCGTGGCAGGCGGCGATGGCGGACTGCAGCGCATAGGGCCCCAGGGCCTGCCCCTGCTGCGCGCTCAGGGCCTCGGCGCGCGCCAGCGCGGCCAGGCCGCGGCTGATCAGCAGGTGGTCCCACTGCGTGCGGTCCTGGTCCAGCAGCAGCACGGGGCGGCCCTGCGCATCGATGCGTGCTTTCGTGCGCGAGGCCTGCAGCTCCATCAGGGCCAACAGGCCCTGCACCTCGGGCTCCTGCTGCGCCAGTTCGCCCAGCATGCGCCCCAGGCGCAGGGCTTCGTCCACCAGCGCGGGACGCATCCAGTCCTCGCCCGCCGTCGCGGTGTAGCCTTCGTTGAAGACCAGGTAAACCACCTCCAGCACCGAGGCCAGGCGTTCGCCCAGCGCGGCACCGCGCGGCAGCTCGTAGGGCACGCGTGCTTCCTGCAGGATGCGCTTGGCGCGCACGATGCGCTGCGCGAGCGTGGCCTCGCTCACCAGGAAGGCGCGCGCGATCTCGTGCGTGCTCAGGCCCGCGATGAGCTTGAGCGTGAGCGCGGCGCGCATCTCGGGCTTGAGCACGGGGTGGCAGGCCGTGAAGATCAGGCGCAGCAGGTCGTCACCGATGTCGTCCTGCCGCGCCGCATCGAGCGCATCGACGAAGTCGGGCACCACCAGCGCCTCGCGCGCCTCCAGATCCAGGCCAATCTGCTCCAGCGCGCTGTCCTGCACCTTGTGGCGGCGCAGCAGGTCGAGCGCGCGGTGCTTGGCGGTGGTCATGAGCCAGGCTCCCGGGTTCTGGGGCACGCCGTCACGGGGCCAGTGCTCCAGCGCCGCCACCAGCGCGTCCTGCGCGGCCTCTTCGGCCTGGCCGATGTCGCGCAACAAACGCGCGACGACCGCCACGATGCGCGCGGACTCGATGCGCCAGACGGCGGCGATGGCATCGTGGGTGGCGGAATGCATGCCTGCGGATTCAGGCGGTCGTGGCCGGGAAGGCCGCCATGTCCATATAGGCCAGTTCCCAGACATGGCCGTCCGGGTCTTCGAAGCCGTGCTGGTACATGAAGCCGTGGTCCACCGCCGTGCGCGGCACCGTGCCGCCGGCGGCCCAGGCCTTTTTCACCTGCGTGTCCACCTCGTCACGGCTTTTGCACGAGAGGCAGATCAGCACCTCCGTGGTCTTGCGCGCGTCGGCCAGGGGCTTGTTCGTGAAGGTCTGGCAGAAGGGTTCTGTCAGCAGCATGACGTAGATGTCCTCGCTGATGACCATACAGGCCGCCTTCTCGTCGGTGAACTGCGGGTTGAAGCTGTAGCCCAGGGCGCCGAAGAAGGCCTTGGAGCGCGGCAGGTCGCGCACGGGCAGGTTGATGTAGATCTGCTGGTTCATGGTGATCTCCTTTCCTTGGCCTGGGCTCAGCCGCGTTCGGCGATTTGCTGGAGGCTGGCCAGGCCGGCCTCGAAATCGCGGCCGATCATGGCGTCCATATTGATGAAGACGCCCATGAGTTTGGCGATGAAAGGGCAGGCGCCTTCCATGGCCCAGGTCACCTCGGTCGCCTGGCCGCGTGGCACCAGGGTGAAGGTGATCTGGTTGTGCGCCTCCATGGGCGCGCTCATGTCCAGGCGCATGCCGACCTGGTGGGGCGCGCTGCTCGTGATCTCCAGGCTGCCCTCGCCCACATCCTTGTTGCCCTTGAAGGCATACCGCGCGCCGGGGCCGGCGGCCGGGCCGCTGTAGCTGCCCTGCATGGCGGGGTCCTTCTTGTCATAGGGGTTCCAGGTGTTGAAGGCGCGCATGTTGTTGATGAGCGCATGCAGCTTGTCGGGCGGCGCCTGGATCAGCAGGCTGCGGCGCAGGGTGAAGGTGTCGGGCCGCGTGGCGGCAAACACGAGCAGGCCGGCGATGGCCAGCGCGACGACGATGAGGATGCTCCTGGTCATGATGTTGGCTCCTTTCAGCGGCTCACACTGGCAAAATCTTCCATCTCGTAGAGACGGCGCACCTCGATCTCGGCGGCCATGCCTTCGCCCACGGGGTTGGGGAAACGCCGGGTCCACTCCAGCGCCTCTTCGCGCGAGCGCACCTGGATCAGGGTGTAGCCGGCGATCAGCTCCTTGCTTTCGGTGAAGGGCCCGTCGATGACCTGGCGGTCCCTGGCGCCGTAGCGGATGCGCCAGCCCTGCGAGCTGGGCGCCAGGCCCGAGGCGTCGAGCAGCACGCCGGCGCGCGCCAGCTCCTCATGGAAAGTGCCCATCACGGCCATGAGTTCGGCCATATTGGGCGGAAACTGGCCGGCCTCGGTCGTGGGTGTGGCCTTGACGATGATCATGTATCGCATGTCTGCGCTCCTTGGGATCAACACGGCTGGAACATCCAGCCGATACAACCACGACGAACGGGGACAGGCGAATTCGACAATTCCGAACCGGGGAAAACCCGGGATCGGCGACCTCAGTCCTCGTAACAGGGCCCGACGCCGCGCACTTCCACGGTGCACCACTCGGCGGCCGGACATTGCTGGGCCAGCGCCACGGCCTCGGCCCGGGTCTTGCAGTCGATCAGGAAAAAGCCGCCCACCATTTCCTTGGCTTCGGCAAAGGGGCCGTCGGTGAGCTGGGCGCGGCCTTCGCGCACCTGCACGCGCACGGCGCGCTCCTGCGAGGCCAGGGACTCCACGGCGATCAGCTGGCCGCGCGCGCGCAGATCGTCGGCGAACTTGAGCATGCGGCCATAGACTTCGCGGCCTTCGGCTTCGGTGCGCGTGCGGCGCTGGCCGGTGGGCTCGACCATCAACAGCATGTAAGGCATGAGGGCTAACTCCCTGAGTTCGGATGGGGACGGGTGTCCCGGATGCGCGCCATCATAGCTTCGGTTGCAGGTCAGCCGAACAGGGCGTGCATGTCGATGGACGAACGATGACCGAGCGCCGTGGCGTCCTTGGCCAGCCAGGCGGTGGCACGCTCGCGGCCCTGCTGTTGCAGCAGTTGCAGGAAGGGGCCGTGCGGCAGCAGCTTGCTGTCGCTGCGGTCCAGGCTTTCCAGTTCGCTGGTGTCGATCATGTGAAAGCACATGTCCAGCAGGCGCTGCTCCAGCCGGCCGTGGCCGAAGCGCGATGCGGCGGCAAACTGCGTGGCCTGCGCGAACATGCGCATCTCGCGCAGGAGGTTGGCGCTGAAACCCAGCTCGGCGATGCGGGTCTCGATCTCGGGCACCGTGGCCGGCGTGCCTTCGCGGCGCAGCGGGTTGAGCAGCACCAGCAGCACGTCGCGCGCCTCGCATTCATAGAACAGCGGGAACACGGCCGGGTTGGCGGTGTAGCCGCCGTCCCAGTAGGCTTCGCCGTCGATCACCACGCTGCGGTGGATCTTGGGCAGGCAGGCCGAGGCCAGCATCACGTCCACGTCGAGCTCGGTTTCGCGGAACACGCGCAGCTTGCCGGTGCTCACCTGCGTGGTGCCGATGAAAAGCTTGAAGGGGCTGTGCGTGCGCAGCCGCTCAAAGTCCACCTGCTCGGCCAGCAGATCGCGCAGGGGGTTGAGGTCGAAGGGGTTGAGCTGGGTGGGCGAGAACTGGCCGGCCCAGCTGGAGAACAGCTTGCCCGCGGGCGAGAAGGCGATGGAGTCGCCCTTGCGCCGGGTCATCAGACCCCAGGGCATCTGCTTGCCCAGCTCGGTCCAGAATCTGGCGAGCGCATCTTTGGCACCCGCGCGGCCGCCCTGCAACCAGCCATGGGCGAAGACCACCGCGTTCATGGCGCCGGCGCTGCTGCCGCTCAGGCCTTCGAATTCGATGCGCGGGTCTTCGAGCAGCGCGTCCAGCACGCCCCAGGTGAAGGCGCCGTGCGCACCCCCGCCCTGCAAGGCCAAGTTGATGCGTGCCGCAGCTGGCGTACGGGGGCCGGACAGGGCCCGCTTCCATGAAGCGAGCAGGCCGCTCTCGGGCGGGGGGCCGGGCTCTGCGCCGGCGGGCGTGGTTTCACTCTCGGCCAAGTCAGCTCCTTGTAGGGGCAGGACGTCGGGCGACGTCGTCGGATCAGGGTTAACCCGGATCGATCATAAGCCCCGGCGAGCCAGCGTGCCGGATGTTCCTTGCTTAGGTGGTGCTACCTACCGCGTTGCGGTCACGCCAGAGTGTGAGTGCCAGCCAGCCCAGCGGCACCAGCACCAGGCCGTAGGACAGCCAGGCGCCGTATTCGCCTTCGGGGCCGTAGGGCTCGGTGGCGAGGTGCCAGTAGGCGTTGTCCAGCGGCAGCACACCGGCTTCGGTGAATTCGTGGAAGGCGTAGAGCGCCAGCTGCAACACGAACAGGCCCAGGAAGATGGCCGTGACCTGGAAGAAACGGCCCAGGTTGACGCGCTGGCCGTAGCGCGACCAGGCCCAGGCCAGGGCCGCCGCCAGCAGCACGCCCAGCAGCGCGCCGGCGATCATGGCCATGGTGTCAGTCTGCCCCATGAGCGAGGCGACCATGAAGGCCGTCTCCATGCCCTCGCGCGTGATCATCAGCAGCGTGAAACCGGCGATAGCCAGGTAGGCGCCGACGCCGGTGCGCGCAGCGGCCGCGTCGATGCGGTTGCGGATGTCGCCGCTCAGCTGCCGGGCCGCCTTACTCATATAGACCATCATGGTGATGACCAGCGCGGCCGCCACCAAGGCCAGGATGGCTTCGTACAAGGGTGTCACCACCATCTCGCGCAGCAGCACGGCCGCCACCACGCTGAGCACCAGGGCCAGGCCGGTGCCGACATACACAGCCGGCGCCAGCGCGGCGCGGCCGGTCTTGCGCAGATAGGCCAGGGTGATGGCAACGATGAGGAAGGCTTCGATGCCTTCGCGCAGGGCAATGACCAGGGTTTCGAGCATGGTTGCAGGCGGTAGTTGAATGAGAATTGTTATTATTAGACGGCATCCACCGCCCTGCTGTCAAGCCGGGCCGGCTTGTACAGGCCCAAGTCGGCTTCCACCCCCAGCTGCCGCATGAAGGCCGCCGGATCGAAGCCCTCTTCTGCATAACGCTGCTGCACCCAGGCCCGCGCCGCCGACATGGCTGCGGCACTCTCCCACTCGACCACGGTGATCACCCGCATCGCGCCGGCCTCGCCGGTCTGGGTCAAGACCAGGTTCTGGCGACAGCCCGGCTGCGGGTCCAGCAGCAGCTGGATGCGGTGCACACGGTCCAAAAAGGCGGCGGCGGCCGGCGCCGGGACGGTGAACCGGTCGATGCGGAACAGAGGGGCGGGAATGAGGGCATCTGCGAGATCAGTCATGTGAATACTCCTGGAATGGCGCACCGCCGATGGACCGTGCTGGCGCCACTCTAAAACCTCAACTAAACTTGAGGTCAAGGGGTTTCATGAAAAATCTCCAAGCTGCCCATGGATTGCCGCTGCTGCTGACGGTGGGCGAGGTCGCCCGGCGCAGCGCCGTGCCGGTCTCCACCCTGCACTTCTACGAAAGCAAGGCGCTGATCACCAGCCAGCGCAGCGCGGGCAACCAGCGCCGTTACGCGCGTGACGTACTGCGCCGCATCGCCTTCATCCGCGCAGCACAGCAGGTGGGCATCGCACTGGCTGATATCCGCGCGGCGCTGGACACGCTGCCGGCCCACCGGGCACCCAGCCGGGATGATTGGCAACGCCTGTCAGCCATCTGGCGCGATGACCTCGACGCACGCATCGCCCATCTGCGGCAACTGCGCGACACGCTGGACGACTGCATCGCCTGCGGCTGCCTGTCTCTGGAAAGCTGCCGCCTGCGCAATCCGCTGGACCGGCTGGCAGCGAACGGCCCAGGCCCGCAACGCCTCTGGGGCCGTGTGCCCGGGGACTAGATCGCCACCAGCTTGCGCACGCCGTCGGCTTCCATGCTCTTGCCCTGGCCGGCCGCGATCACTGCCCCGCGCTCCATGACCACGTACTCGTCGGCCAGCTCCTGCGCAAAGTCGTAGTACTGCTCCACCAGCAGGATGGCCATGTCGCCGCGGTCGGCCAGCATGCGGATGACACGGCCGATGTCCTTGATGATGCTGGGCTGGATGCCCTCGGTCGGCTCGTCCAGCACCAGCAGCTTGGGCCCTGCTGCAAGTGCGCGTGCAATCGCCAGCTGCTGCTGCTGCCCGCCCGAGAGGTCACCGCCACGGCGGTTCAGCATCTGCTTGAGCACAGGGAACAATTCATAAAGCTCGGCGGGGATCGGCGTGCCCCCCGGTTTGCTCGCCAGGCCCATGCGCAGGTTCTCTTCCACCGTGAGGCGCGCAAAGATCTCGCGGCCTTGCGGCACGAAGCCGATGCCGGCTCTGGCCCGCTCGTAAGGCGTGGTTTTCTGGATGGCCTTGCCTTCGAACTCGATGCTGCCGCTCTTGATGGGCACCAGGCCCATGAGGGACTTGAGCAGCGTGGTCTTGCCTACGCCGTTGCGGCCGAGGACGACGGTGACCTTGCCTTTTTCGGCGCTCAGGGTGACGTCGCGGAGGATGTGGGAGCCACCGTAATATTGATTGATATTTTTGACATTCAGCATGTCGGGCCTTTGGTGTTCGCGTGATGCCCCGCGGGGGTGGCATTGCCGGGATGTGCGCCCGGCAGCGCACTCACTTTCTCTTGCTTCGCCAAGAGAAAGTAAGCAAAGAGAAGGCGAGCCGAAGTCAGGGCCCCTGCGGGGTACCTTGCGCTGCTCGCATCGAGCGGGGTCGGGCTAAACTCGCTGCGCTCAAACAACGCCCGCCCTGA